>NZ_CP097463.1:0-1200000 GCF_027247405.1 Jatrophihabitans cynanchi
CAGGTAGCGCCGGGAGCCGTCGTACACCTCGACGCCGTCGGAGTGGATGCGCGCTAGCAACAGCTCGTTCTTCCGGTTCCCGACCCCGTAGACGGTGTCCGCTCCGGCCCGGTCCTCGCGATCACCCGCGGGCAGCTGGATGCCGCGCGAGGCGAGGAAGTCGCGCACCCCGTCGGCGCGTGGCTTGCCGTCCACGTAGGTGGCGTAGTCGTCCTCGGTGAACGGCTCCAGGCCGCGGGCGGCCAGCAGCGGGTCGAACGTCTGCTTCCATGCGGCGCGGTGCACCGACGCGGTGTCGGTCAGCACGCCGTCCAGGTCGAACAGACAGGTCGTGATCTGCTCCGGCAGTCCCAGCATGGCCTCACCCTTCCCATCGCCCGGTGCGGCCAACCTAGCGGCCAGCGGCTCGGCGCGTGGGGACGCAACGTAGGCTGGGTGTTTGCCGCCGAGAGGGGAACAGCGCCGATGTCAGATGCCGCCGTATTCACCGCGCCGGGGTGCGAGCCGCTCGAACTACCGGTGCACCCGGCAGTCGAGGGCTCGGCGGGCGCCGACATCAGCAAGCTCTTGTCGAGCACCGGCCTGGTGACGTACGACCCCGGGTTCGCGAACACCGCGTCCTGCGCCTCGGAGATCACCTACATCGACGGCGATGCCGGTGTACTGCGCTACCGCGGCTACCCGATCGACCAGCTCGCGAACGGCTCGACGTTCATCGAGACGAGCTACCTGCTGATCTACGGCGAGCTGCCGACCGCCCAGCAGCTCGGCGAGTTCGAGGACAAGATCCGCAGGCACACCCTGCTGCACGAGGACCTCAAGCGCTTCTTCGACGGCTTCCCGCGCGACGCGCACCCGATGCCGGTGCTCTCGTCGGCGGTGTCGGCGCTGTCGACCTTCTACCAGGACTCGCACAACCCGTTCGACGCCGAACAGGTCGAGCTGTCCACCGTGCGCCTGCTGGCCAAGCTGCCGACGATCGCCGCGTACGCGTACAAGAAGTCGGTCGGGCAGCCGTTCCTGTACCCGGACAACTCGCTCGGCCTGGTCGAGAACTTCCTGCGGATGACGTTCGGCCTGCCCGCCGAACCGTACGAGCCCGATCCGGTCATCGTCCGCGCCCTCGACATGCTGTTCGTGCTGCACGCCGATCACGAGCAGAACTGCTCCACCTCGACGGTGCGGCTGGTCGGCTCGTCGCAGGCGAACCTGTTCGCGTCGGTGTCGGCCGGCATCAACGCGTTGTTCGGTCCGCTGCACGGCGGCGCCAACCAGTCGGTGCTCGAGATGCTCGAGTCGATCCGCCACTCCGGCGGCGACGTCGGATCGTTCGTGCAGAAGGTGAAGGCGCGCGAGGCCGGCGTGAAGCTGATGGGCTTCGGCCACCGCGTCTACAAGAACTACGACCCGCGCGCGGCGATCGTGAAGAAGACGGCCGACGAGATCCTCACCGGCCTCGGCAAGCGCGACGACCTGCTCGACATCGCGCTCGAGCTCGAGGGCGTCGCCCTGTCGGACGACTACTTCATCGAGCGCAAGCTGTACCCGAACGTAGACTTCTACACCGGCCTGCTCTACCGGGCGATGGGCTTTCCCACCAAGATGTTCACCGTGCTGTTCGCGATCGGGCGGCTGCCCGGCTGGATCGCGCAGTGGCACGAGATGATCAACGACCCGCAGACCAAGATCGGCCGCCCGCGCCAGCTGTACACCGGGCCCGGCGAGCGCGAGTTCGTCCCGGTGGGCAAGCGCTGAGCAAACCCCTCGCGCGCGCATGCCGGTCGGGTGTGCACTGTTGATTCGAGGCGCGAAGCACGGATGAGGTCGGCACCTGCCAAGTGGCGGCGTGGTCGATCGAGGGAGAGCACAGATGGCGTACTACCAGTCGCGCGGCAGCATCCCGCCGAAGCGGCACACCCAGCACCGCAACCCCGACGGCGGGCTGTACTACGAGGAGCTGATGGGCGAGGAGGGGTTCTCCTCCGACTCCTCATTGCTGTACCACCGGCACATCCCGTCCGCGCTCGTCGACGCGCGGCCCTGGCCCCTGCCGGACCAGTCGACGGTACCGAACGAGCCGCTGTTGCCCCGTCACCTGCGCCTGCACGAGCTTTTCGGCGCCGACGCCGGTGCCGCCGACGTGGTGACCGGGCGGCGGCTGGTGCTGGGCAACGACGACGTCCGGATCTCCTACGTGGTGGCCGGCACCGACTCACCGCTGTACCGCAACGCGATCGGCGACGAGTGCATCTACCTCGAGTCGGGCACGGCGACGGTCGAGACCGTGTTCGGCACGTTGGAGGCGCGCGCGGGCGACTACGTGCTGCTGCCTCGCGCGACAACGCACCGCTGGCTGCCCACCGGTGACGAGCCGGTTCGGGCCTACTGCATCGAGGCCAACTCGCATATCGCACCCGCGCACCGGTACCTGTCCAGATTCGGCCAGCTGCTCGAGCACGCGCCGTTCTGCGAGCGCGACCTGCATGGCCCGGGCGAGCCGCCGCAGCACGACGGCACCGACGTCGAGGTGTACATCAAGCACCGCAGCAGCGGGCCGTCGGGCCTGGCCGGCTCGGTGCACGTGGTGCCGACCCATCCGTTCGACGTCATCGGCTGGGACGGCTGCCTGTACCCGTACACGTTCAACGTCGAGGACTTCATGCCGATCACCGGCAAGGTGCACCAGCCGCCCCCCGCGCACCAGGTCTTCGAGGGCGCCAACTTCGTCATCTGCAACTTCGTGCCGCGCAAGGTCGACTACCACCCGCTGTCGATCCCGGTCCCCTACTACCACTCGAACGTCGACTCGGACGAGGTGATGTTCTACTGCGGCGGCGACTACGAGGCGCGCAAGGGATCCGGCATCGGCCAGGGCTCGGTCAGCCTGCACCCGGGCGGGCACTCGCACGGCCCGCAGCCCGGGGCGTACGAGCGCTCGGTGGGCGTCGAGTTCTTCGACGAGCTCGCCGTCATGGTCGACACGTTCCGCCCGCTGCGCCTGGGCGAGGGCGGCCGGGCCGCCGACGACCGAAGCTACGCCTGGTCGTGGTCCGGCCGCGGACCGGACCGATGAGCCTGCACACGCGAGGCGGGCTGTTCACGGCGCTGTTCGACGATGCCGCGATGTACCCGCCGGCGGACACCAAGATGCCGGCGGCCGTGCGGCAGCACGCCCGGCACCGCCTGTCGTGGTACGCGGACACCGTCGGGCCGTTCGTGTGCCATTCGCGGCGGCTGGCCGAACTTGCCGGTCACGTCGACGCGCTCGGACTCGAGCCGTTGCCCGTGGCGGCCGTGGTGTCCGAGGGGATCAGCGGACTCGCCGACCTGCAGGCGTCCGCCGCGCGGTTCGACGCGCTGCGGTTGACCGCGGTCGAGGTGCCGCTGAAGCACGCGCGACGCGCGGACGCGTTGCGCGCACTCGAGCCGTTGCGCGCGGCCGGCGTGCCCTGCTACCTGGAGATCGCGATCGCCCAGGTCGACGACCGCGCCGTGCACGAGCTCAGCGCTGCCGGGCTGCGGCTCAAGCTGCGTACCGGCGGCACGTCGATCGACGCATTCCGCACCGAGGCCGAGCTGGCGGTGCCGATCGTGAGGTGCGCGGCCGAGCGGCTGCAGTTCAAGTGCACGGCAGGGCTGCACAACGCGGTGCGCCATCGCGACGAGCAGACCTTGTTCGAGCACCACGGTTTCCTGAACGTCGCGCTCGCGGCCCGCACGGCGGCCGCCACGGGCAGTGCCACCGCGACCGCCGCGGAGCTGGCCGAGCGCGACCCGTTCGCCGTTGCGGCTCGGGTGCACGAACTCGGCGAGCGCGATGTCGCCGCGATCCGCGCCATGTTCTGCTCGTTCGGAACCTGCAGCATCGACGAACCGATCGCCGACCTGCAACAGATGGGACTGGTGCACCGGTGAGCACGTGGCTGGACGTTCCCGACGAGCATCCGTACGGCATCGACAACCTGCCGCTCGGCTCGGTGCGCGACGCCGCCGGGCGCCGCTTCGCCGCCGCCCGGATAGGTGACCGGGCGGTGGAGCTGACCCACGCCGGGCAGTACGCGCCGCTGTTCGCCGACGGCTCGCTCGATGCGTTTCTCGCCGCCGGTCCGGTGACCTGGCGCGGCCTGCGCGCCCTGCTCACCGACTGGCTCACCGACGATTCATACCGCCGGAGCGTGCAACCGCTGCTGACGCCGCTGTCCGAACTGACCCCGGTCCTGGCGTTCACGGTCGCCGACTACGTCGACTTCTACGCCTCCGAGGACCACGCGTCGAACGTCGGACGGATCTTCCGGCCGGACGGCGAGCCGCTGACACCCAACTGGAAGCACCTGCCGATCGGCTACCACGGCCGGTCCGGCACGGTCGTGGTGTCCGGAACCGACGTGCGCCGGCCGAGCGGCCAGGCACGCAACCCGGACGGCTCGATCCGGTTCGGCCCCTCGCAACGGCTGGACATCGAGGCCGAGGTGGGCTTCGTCGTCGGCGCCGGTTCCGCGCCCGGGCGGCCGGTGCCCGTCAGCGCCTTCGCCGACCACGTGTTCGGGCTGTGCCTGCTCAACGACTGGTCCGCGCGTGACATCCAGGCCTGGGAGTACGTCCCGCTCGGCCCGTTCCTCGGCAAGTCGTTCGCGACCTCGGTCGGCGCCTGGATCACGCCGCTGGACGCCCTCGCGCAGGCCTGGGTCGCGCCACCGGCGCGCGACCTGGAGCCGCTCGGCTACCTGGACGACTCCGCCGTACCGTCCGGTCTCGACCTGCAGCTCGAGGTGAGCCTGAACGGCACGGTGGTGTCGCGGCCGCCGTTCGCGACGATGTACTGGACGCCGGCCCAGATGTTGGCGCATCTGACGGTCAACGGTGCACATGCCCGCCCCGGGGATCTGTTCGCGTCGGGCACCGTCAGCGGGCCGGAGCGTGATCAGCGTGGTTCGCTGCTCGAACTCACCTGGAACGGCAGTGAGCCGCTCGCGCTCGCCGACGGTACGACACGAGGCTTCCTGCAGGACGGCGACGAGGTAGCCATCACCGCGACCGCGCCGGGACCACACGGCCCGATCGGGATCGCCGAGGTACGCGGTCGGATCGTGGCTAGCTGAGGTCGTTCATGATTACGTTCGCCTGCTGCAGGTACTGCGCGCCCTGATTGATGCCGGTCGCGGTGGCGCCGAAATCGCCGGTCAGGCAGCTCTGCGCGGCAGCCTTGTACGCGGTCATCGCGGCGGCGACGGCCTGGGCCAGCCTCTTGTCCGGGGCGGCCGGCGCGTCGTTCACCTTGATCACGTTCACCCCGAGCAGGCGGCACAGGTTCGGCAGCGCCGCCACGTCGTTGCGGGCGGCCGCCGACTTGATCTGTTCGGTACCGGTCTGGATCGCGGCGAAGTATCCCTGCACGCCGGAGAACCAGGCCTGCGCCCGCTCGAAACCGCCGCTTGGCGAGGCAGTTGCCGACGGGCCGCCGGCGCTGCCGGTAGGCCCCGGTGCGGCCGGCGAACCAGCAGTGGGCGAGCCGCCGGAGGAGGAACAGCCGGCCACCGAGCCTGCGACGAGCGCGGCAGCGGCGAGCGCGATCAGTGGACGCATGTGGGCGGATTCGTTGCAGGCACGAGCCGACGATACCTACGTGCTGTCGGAGACGGTTCACGCACGCTGTCCACCGTACGGATCGGTGCGATTCGGGTGGCACCCGACATTTGCGCATAAGGAAGGGGCGGCGGCACGGGAGGGATGTGCCGCTCGCCCCTTCTCCGACGAGTGTAGGGCATGCCGAGCATGATCGGTGAAGTAGTTTGACTGTTCGTGGCTGCTCCTTATTTCCGCCCCATCTCGGACCAACCGGGCGGCGGCCGGTTTCTCGCCGCGGCGCACACCGCCGGTCCGTGGGATCGCTCCCAGCAGCACGGTGGCCCGCCCAACGCGCTCGCCGTGCGGGCCGCGGAGCGGTGCGCGGCGGCCGAGACCGGCCGCGCCGACCTGCGGGCCTGCCGGATCGCCTCGGAGTTCGTCGGGCCGGTGCCGGTGGGCGAGGTGACCACGGCCGCCCGCGTCGCGCGCGCGGCGCGCAGCGGGGTTCTCGTCGAGGTGACGGTCGGCGGGGGCGGCCGCGACTGCCTGCACTCGCGCATTTGGCTGATCACCGACCGGGACACCGGGTCGGTGGCGCCCCTCGGGGACCCGACCGCAGGGCCGCCGACCGACCGGGAACCGGCGTTCGGGCTGTCGTTCCCGTACTCGGACAGCATCGACTGGCACGAGGAGTCGGGGTCGATCCTGGTGCCGGGACCGGCATCGGTCTGGGCGCGGCCGCGTCCCGAACTCGTCGCCGGTGAGGCGTGGACCGGCCTGCAGCGCGTCGCCTTCATCGGTGACTCCGCCAGCGGCATCTCCGCGGAGCTCGACTGGGCCGAGTGGACGTTCCTGAACGTCGATCTCGACGTGCACCTGGCTCGACCGGTCGAGGGCGACTGGCTGCACATGTCGGCAATCACGGCTCTCGGCCCCAACGGCTCGGGGGTCGCGCGGGCCACCTTGTCCGACGTGTACGGACCGGTCGGATTCACACTGCAGACGTTGGTGCTGGCCCCGCACCGCAGGTGAGCGTCAGGCAGACTGTGCGGGTGAGCGAGCGCGGCAGCGGCGAACCCGAACTCGGCTCCCCCGATGCCGCCGCCCCCGAGGTCGCGGCGTCAGACGGGTTCGTCGCCCTGCCGAAGCAGCGCTACGGCCTGGAACTGCTCGCCGTGCTCGGCGTGTCGTACGGCATGTCCGGCATCTCGGCGCTGCTCAGCTTCCTGCGCGCGCAGATCACGATCAACCGGGGCGTCGGCTTCCGCAACGTGGCGACCGGTCCGATCAACTCGGGCAGGAAGACCGAGTTCCAATGGCTGGACATCCTGGACCAGCTGGCCGGCGTGCTCAGCGGCCTGTTGCCGGCGTTCCTCGCCGTGGTGCTGTTGATGCGCTCGCCGGCCGGTCGCGGGCTCGGCATCGGCCTGGACAAGCTGCGCGGCCGAGAGCTGCTGCAGGGCTGCGGTTTCGCCGCACTCATCGGCATACCCGGCCTCGCCCTCGTGTACGTGGCGCGCGAGCTGGGCCTCAACGCGCAGATCGTGGTCACCGACTTCCCGGACGTCTGGTACCGCATCCCGGTGCTGCTCCTGGACGCGTTCCAGGACGGCGTCGCGGAGGAGATCATCGTCGGCGCGTTCGTGCTGACCCGGCTGCGCCAACTCGGCTGGACGAACCCGCGCGCGCTGGCGGCATCCGCGGTGCTGCGCGGCTCGTACCACCTGTACCAGGGTTACGGCGGCTTCATCGGCAACGCCGTGATGGGCATCATCTTCGGCTGGTGGTTCCAGCGCACCCGCCGCGTCGTCCCGCTCGTCGTCGCGCACTTCGTGATCGACGCGGTCAGCTTCATCGGTTACGTCTACCTGCACGACAAGGTGAGCTGGATCTGATGCACCCTAATCCGACTGACACGAGCTGCGCCGCTTTGGCATCGTCTGCGGGATGAGCGACATCGAACTCGTCAACCCGGTCCCGGTCGAGGAAGCCCGCCCGTGGCTCGCGGCGGTGTCGACGGCGTTGCTCGGTGACCCGTACGACGACGACTTCAGCCGCCGGCTGGCGCGCTGGACCAGCGACTGGATCGCCGAGCGCACCTGGGGCGCGCGCTCGTCCGGACGCTGGGTGGGCACGCTGGCCACCGAGCCGCGCCGGATCACCGTGCCCGGGCCGGACGGCGGCACCGGTGAACTCGCCGTCGACGCGCTCACCGGGGTGACCGTCGGCGTGACGCACCGCAGGCGTGGGCTGCTCACCCGGATGATCACCGAATCGCTCACCGCGGCGAAGGAACGCGGTGACGCCGCGTCGATCCTGATCGCCGCCGAGTGGCCGATCTACGGACGGTTCGGGTACGCGCCGGCGGCAGATGACGCGACGTACACCTACTACTCGCGGCACTCCGGTGCGGCGATCACCCCGAGCGGCACCGGCAGCGTGCGCCAGGTCGACCCGGCCGAACTCGGCGAGCACGCGCACCGCATCTTCGCCGCGGCCCGCGCGCGACGCGTCGGCCAGGTCGACCGCAGCGAGCTGTGGTGGCGCCGATCGCTCGGCCTCGGCGGCTTCGAGCGGATCGGCAAGACGCCGAACTACTACCTGCGCGAGGGGTCCGCCGGCCCGGACGGTGTGCTCGCCTGGCGGACGACGCAGGACTTCGAACTGGACGGCTCGCTCGGCGCTGCCGAAGTCGTGGAACTGGTCGCCGCGAATGACGACGCCTACCGCGACCTGTGGGCGCTGCTGTCCGGCCTGGACGTCATCGGCAAGATCCGGCTGCCCGACCGACCCGTGGACGAGCAGGTGCGCTGGCTGCTGCCGGACGGGCGCGCGCTCAAGCGCACCTACTCCGGCGATCAGACCTGGCTGCGGCTGCTGGACGTGCCCGCCGCACTGTCGGCGCGCCGTTACAGCGTGCCCGGGCAGCTGGTGATCGACGTGGTCGGTGATTCCATGGGCTTCGCCGACGGACGGGTGCTGCTCGAGGCCGACGGCGCCGCGGCGTCCTGCACCCGCACCGAGGCGAGTGCCGACCTGCGCTTGTCGCACCGCGCGCTCGCGGCGAGTTACCTCGGCGGCCGCACCCTGCGTCAGCTCGCCATCGGCGGCGGGGTCGAGGAACTGCGTGCCGGCGCGCTCGTCCGGGCCGACGCGATGTTCGGCACCGGCCTCGCGCCGTGGAACGCGACCGGGTTCTAACCCTCCGGCGGCTCGTCGGCCGGCGCCTGGTCGAGCTCGTGCGTGACCTGGTCCTTGACCGACCCGATCGACGGTGGCTTGGGCAGCGGCGGCACCTTCGGCAGGCCCGACTCGGGCAGCCCGCTGTGTGCCTCGCGGGTGTCCGCGTCGTCGTCCGAACCGTGGATGATCGCCGCCTCCGGCTGGTCGGCCGCGGCCGGCAGGTTGGAGTCGAACCAGTCGCTGGTGTCCAGGCCGGGTGTCGCCGAGGCCTGCACCGAACTGGTGGCGTCCAGCCACGACGGTGCGTCCTCGCCGCTCGCGCCACCCAGCTTGGCCAGGCCCTCGAGTGCCTTGTTGAACTCGCTCGGGATGATCCACATCTTGTTGGCGTCGCCCTGCGCGATCTGCGGCAGGGTCTGCAGGTACTGGTAGGCGAGCAGGGCCGGGTCCGGCTTGGCGTCGTGGATCGCCTTGAACGTCGTCTCGATCGCCTTCGCTTGGCCCTGTGCCGCCAGGTACCGCGCGGCCCGGTCACCCTCGGCGCGCAGGATCCTGGACTGCCGCTCGGCCTCGGCCGCGAGGATGGCCGACGTCTTCTGCCCCTCCGCAGCGAGGATCTGCGCCGCCTTCTGGCCCTCGGCCGTCTTGATGGACGACTCTCGTTGGCCCTCGGCGGTGAGGATGGTGGCGCGCTTGGCCCGGTCGGCGCGCATCTGCTGCTCCATCGCCTCCTGGATGGACGGCGGCGGGTCGATCGACTTGAGCTCGACCCGCGCCACCCGGATGCCCCACGGGCCGGTCGCCTCGTCCAGCACGCCGCGCAGCTGGGTGTTGATCGAGTCGCGGCTGGTCAGCGTCTGCTCCAGGTCGAGCGAGCCGACCACGTTGCGCAGCGTCGTGATCGTCAGCTGCTCGACAGCCTGGATGTAGTTCTGGATCTCGTAGGTGGCAGCGCGCGGGTCGGTGACCTGGAAGTAGATGACCGAGTCGATCGCGACGGTGAGGTTGTCCGACGTGATCACCGGCTGCGGCGGGAAGCTGACCACCTGCTCACGCAGGTCGATCAGTGGCCGCATCCGGTCGACGAACGGCACCAGCAGCGTGAGCCCGGGCGTGGCGGTGCGCGTGTACCGGCCGAGCCGCTCGATGACCGCGGCACGGGCCTGCGGGACGATGCGCACCGAGCGCGCGAGAACGAGCAGGACGACTGCGATCACGATGATCGCGGCGATCACTCCGGCATCCACGTTGATGGCCTCCTAATCGGACGAGTCGTTCAACACCAGTGCGGTGGCGCCTTCGATCTGCACGACGCGTACGACCGTACCGGCCGGGACGCGCTGTTCGGGATCGACCGTGCGCGCCGACCATTCGCCGCCGTTGAGCCGGATCCGCCCGTCCCTGCCGTCGACCTCGCTGAGCACGACGGCCTGCATGCCCACCAGCGCGTCGGCGCCGGTGATGGCCGGGTCGGACTGGACCAGGTGCCGCTGGGCGATCGGTCGCACGACTCCGAGCAGCGCCAGCGTCGCCACGAGCGCCACCACGATCTGCAGCGCCACCGGCGCGCCGAACGCGGCCACGATCGCGCCCGCTGCCGCGCCGCCGGCAACCATGAGCAGCACGAGCGTCAGCGTCACGGCTTCGGCGGCCGCGAGCACGCCGGCGGCGATCAGCCAGAGCAACCAGTCAGGCACATCCTCATCCTGACAGAACGGTGGTAACGGCGGGTGCCGGCGGCCGCTATGCCGTCACGAAGTCGATGAGTTCCTCGACCGCCCGCAGCAGCGGGACCTCGACGTCGGCGTACGAATCCACGCTCGCGAGCACCCGCCGCCACATCTCCCGCGGCTCGCTGACCCCGAGCGCCGCGCAGATCCCTGCCTTCCACTCGATTCCGCGCGGCACCTGCGGCCAGCTCTCGATTCCCAGGGCTCGCGGCTTGACCGCCTGCCAGACGTCGACGTACGGGTGCCCGGTGACCAGGACGTCGCGCGCGAACCCGGCCCGGCGCAGCCCGTCCACGATGCGCGTCTCCTTGCTGCCCGCGACCAGGTGGTCGACGAGCACGCCGACGCGCCGCTGCGGTCCGGGCTGAAACGCCCGCACGTGCTCGAGCAGGTTGTCGATGCCGTCGAGGGGCTCGACGACCACGCCCTCTACGCGCAGGTCATCGCCCCAGATCCGTTCCAGCAGCGCGGCGTCGTGCACGCCCTCGACCCAGATCCGGCTGGCCCGTGCCACCCGTGCGGTCGCGCCGGCGACGGCATACGAACCCGAGGCGGTCTTGGCACGCGGCCGGCTGCCGGCCGGGGTGGGCCCGGGACGCACCAGGGTGACCGGTTTGCCGTCGAGCAGGAACGCGGCCGGCAGCAGCGCGAACACCCTGCGCCTGCCGTGACGGTCCTCGAGGGTGACCGTGTCGCGCTTCTCCCCGCTGTCCACCGCGCGGCCCACCGCAACCACGGCACCGCAGAACGCGCCGTCCGCCGTCTCCACGACCAGGTCGGCTTCGGCAGGCACCTCTGCCACCTTCGGGGCGCGGCGCGCCGGCTGGGTGAGGACGTCGTCGGTGTAGCGCACAGGGACAGAATCTAGGCGAAAACGCCGCGCCACCCGCCCCGCCGCGCCGTCACCTGGCTTCGTCATGCGATCGTGGGGTTCGGGCACCGCGATCGCATGACGAATCGGCGTCAGCGGCCGGCCGGACTACCCTGTCCGCGTGAGCCGTCTGCGGTCAGGTCCGCTTGCCGCGTGGACGTCGACCTGGCTGTCCGGCCACACGTCCCTGGACGACGTGCTCGACGCGGTGACCGGCGGCGACGCCCCGCACCAGGTGGGCGGGTTCGCCGACTTCGACGCCGAGCTGGTGTCCCTGCGCGAGGTGCTCGTGGCCTGGCGCCGCGCCGGTGGGCCGGTCCGGGTCGTGCTGCCGGTGGCCGGCGACGTGCGCGGCCTGCCCGGCCCGGCGCAGTTCCGCAGTGCGGCGCTCGAGGCCGGCGAGGCGGTATGCGGCGGCCGTGTCGGCATCGTCCCGCAGGTGATCGACTACTACCCGAGCAGCGCGCCGTCCACCGTGCTGTGGCAGGCCTTCGCCACCGAAGAGGTGCCGGTCGATCACGTCAGCGTCGCGGACGCACAGTACGAGCTGACGCACGCCATCCGCGAATCGGCGAGCGCGCTGAGCGCGGCCGATGTCGCCGGCTGGATCGACGACGTGGCCGACGAGCTGCATGACGCCCGCCGCGCCGGCGAGCACCTGTGCCTGCCGCCGCGCTTCCCGTCACGTGCGGTCGCGCTCGTCGCGCAGGCCGAGCGGCTGCAGGCGGTGCTGGACCTGGCCGAACGCGACCCGACCGGCGGCGCGATCGATCGCACCGGCATCGCGGCCCGCGCGGAGGGTCTGCGCCCGCTCGCCGCGGCGGTCCGCCGCGCACGAGTGGCCGGATACAACGCGCTCGCCGAGCCCGGGCCGGACTGAACCGACCGTTCAGTCCGTCACGGCCGGGCCGGTGGTCGCTGCGGCGCGGGGCAACAGGTGGCCGGGCAGTCGATGCCGCACAGTCCCAAGGTGCCCAGTGCGCGCGGTGCGGCGCCGGCGAGTTGCTCCTGCACGAGTTCGCGGATCGCGGTGACGAACGCCGGGTGCGTGCCGGCGGTCGCGGCGCGCGCGAAGTGCAGGCCGACCTCGGCCGCGGTCGCTCGCGCCTCGATGTCCAGGTCCCACAACACCTCGAGGTGGTCGGCGACGAAGCCGGTCGGGCAGACCGCGGCGGCCTGCACGCCCCGCTCGGCGAGTGCGCGAAGGTGATCGTTGACGTCCGGCTCGAGCCAGGGCACCTGAGCAGGGCCGGAACGCGACTGCCACACCAGGTCGAACTCGGCGCCCGGGCCGCGCAGTGCGGTGGCGACCAGCCGCGCCGTCTCCCGCTGCTGCCGCTCGTAGAGCTTGCCCGCGGCGTCCGGGCCCGACGAGTCGTTCATCGACACGGGGATCGAGTGCGCGGTGAACACCAGCCGCGCGTCATCACGTTCACCCGCCGGCAGTTCGGCCAGCGCGGCACGTGCACCGTCGACGTTCGCCTCGATGAAGCCGGGATGGTCGAAGAAGTGCCGCAGCTTGACCAGTTCCGGCGCCCCCTCTCCCGAGACGGCCCGTGCTTGCGCCAGGTCGTTGCGGTACTGCCGGCAGGAGGAGAAGCCGCCGGTGGCGCTCGTCGCGAGCACGAGCGCCCGCCGTACCCCGTCGTCGCGCATCTGCCGCACGGCGTCGGCCACGTACGGCTTCCAGTTCCGGTTTCCCCAGTAGATCGGCAGCCCGATGTCGTGGCCGGCGAGTTCGGTGGTGAGCGAGTCGATCAGCGCACGGTTGTGCGCGTTGATCGGCGAGACGCCGTGGAAGTGCCGGTAGTGCTCGGCGACGTCGGCCAGCCGCTCCTCGGGCACGCCGCGACCGCGCGTCACGTTGCGCAGGAACGGCATTACGTCCTCGGGACCCTCCGGTCCGCCGAACGAAAGCAGCAGGAACGCGTCGAACTCGCTCATCGCGGGGTGTTCAGACTCCCATCGCGTGGAAGCCACCGTCCACGTGCACCATCTCGCCGGTGGTGGCCGGGAACCAGTCGGACATCAGCGCGACCGCGCTGCGCGCGACCGGCTCGCTGTCGGCGTTGTCCCAGCCGAGCGGCGCGCGCCCGTTCCAGGCGTCCTCGAAGGTGTTGAAACCGGGGATGCTCTTGGCGGCCATCGTGCGGATCGGCCCGGCCGCTATCAGGTTCACCCGGATCTTGCGCGGGCCCAGTTCGCGGGCCAGGTAGCGGGACGTCGACTCCAGGCCCGCCTTGGCCACGCCCATCCAGTCGTACGCGGGCCAGGCGATGCGCGCGTCGAACGTCAGCCCGAGAACCGAGCCGCCGGCCTCGCCGAACAGCGGAAGTGCCGCGACGGCCAGTGACTTCAGCGAGTACGCCGAGACCTGGACGGCGGTCGCCACGTCGTCCCACGGCGCGTCCAGGAACCCACCGCCGAGGCAGGACGGCGGGGCGAAGCCGATCGAGTGGAACACCGCGTCGAGGCCGTCGACGTGCTCGCGCACCCGCTCGGCGAGCGAGTCCAGGTGCTCCTGGTCGGTGACGTCCAGCTCGATCACCGGGGCGGGCTGCGGCAGCTTGCGCGCTACCCGCTCGACCAGCGACATCCGGCCGAAGCCGGTCAGCACCACCTGGGCGCCCTCCTGCTGTGCCATCCGCGCCACGCCGAACGCGAGCGACGCGTCGGTGATGACGCCGGTGATCAGTAGCCGCTTGCCGTCCAGAAGTCCCATCGTCAGATCCCCATCCCGAGTCCGCCGTCGACCGGTAGCACCACGCCGGAGACGTACGCCGCCGCGTCCGAGGCCAGGTAGAGCGCCGCACCGGCGATCTCCTCGGCCGTGCCGTACCGCTTGAGCGGGACGGTGCCGAGGATCTCGGCCTTGCGTGCCTCGCCGAGTTCGGCGGTCATGTCGGTGTCGATGAAGCCGGGCGCGATCACGTTCGCGGTGATCGACCGGCTGCCCAGCTCGCGGGCGATCGAGCGGGCCAGGCCGATCAGCCCGGCCTTGCTGGCCGCGTAGTTCGCCTGGCCGGGCGAGCCGACGAGCGCCACCACCGAGGAGACGAAGATCATCCGGCCGCGGCGGGCCTTGAGCATGCCCTGGGCGGCCCGCTTGGCCACCCGGTAGGCGCCGGTCAGGTTGGTGTCGACGACGCGCTGGAAGGACTCCTCGCTCATCCGCAGCAGCAGCGTGTCGTCGGTCATCCCGGCGTTGGAGACGAGCACCTCGACCGGGCCGAGTTCGGCCTCGACGGCGGTGAACGCGGCGTCCACCTCGTCGACGGACGTGACGTCGCACCGAACGCCGAACAGTCCTCCCGGGGGCTCGCTGCCGCGATGCGTGATCGCCACCCGGTCGCCGTTGGCCGCGAAGGCCTGAGCCACCGCGAGGCCGATGCCGCGGTTGCCGCCTGTCACCAGAACCGTCCGTGCCACGGGTGCGACGCTATCGGATCGAGCCGCGATCATCCGGCCGGCTCGGCTACCGGCGAGTACGGTCACTCCATGCGCGGCATCGAGATCACCGAGTTCGGCGGCCCGGAGAAGCTGGTCGTGAGCGAGCTGCCCGACCCGGTTCCGGGCGAGGGCCAGCAGCTGCTCGACGTGCTGGCCGCGGGCGTCAACTACGCCGACACGCACCAGACCGAGGACTCCTACCTCGCCAAGCAGACGCTGCCGATGATCCCCGGCGGCGAGGTCGTCGTGCGTGACGCCGACGGACATCGGCTGCTCGGACTGCTCGGCTCCGGCGGCTACGCCGAGAAGGTCGCCGCCGATCCGCGCCGGTTGTTCGAGATCCCGGACGACGTGTCCGACGCGCAGGCGCTGACGACGCTGGTGCAGGGCGCCACCGCCTGGCACCTGCTGCGCACCAGCGCGCACCTCGCCGAGGGTGAGTCGGTGGTCGTTCACGCCGGCGCGGGCGGGGTCGGCACCCTCGCGATCCAGCTCGCCCGCCGCTGGGGCGCCGGCCGGATCATCGCCACCGCGTCCAGCATCGAGAAGCGGCAGCTCGCGCTCGACCTCGGTGCGGACGTCGCCGTCGACTCGCGCACCGAGGACCTCACCGAGGCGCTGCGCGAGGCCAACAGCGGCAAGGGTGTCGACGTGGTGCTGGAGATGACCGGCGGGCGGGTGTTCGACCAGAGCCTGGCCGCGCTGGCGCCGCTGGGGCGGCTGGCGGTGTTCGGGATGGCGTCGCGGACGCCGCCGACACCGGTCGAGCCCGGCCGGCTGATGGGGCGCAGCACAGCGGTGATCGGGTTCTGGCTGGTGCACATCGCGCAGCGTCCGGCGTTGCTGGCGCAGGCGGTCACCGATCTGCTGTCCTGCATCGCCGAGGGGTCGATCCAGCCGGTGATCGGGCGCACCTACCCGCTGGAGCGCGCCGCCGACGCGCATCGGGCGCTGCTCGACCGCAGCAGCGTCGGCAAGCTGGTGCTCGACCCGCGTCCCTCTCTCGCATGAATCCTGCATTCACCCGGCTGCGGTGTGGTGAATGCAGGGTTCATCTGTCAGACGAGGCGGCCGGACCAGAGCATGGACGTGCCGGCCGCGGCGAGCAGCACCAGCAGGCCGACCGCCATGTAGCGCCAGCTGACGTCGCGCTGCTTGGTGGTGTAGCCGATCTGCTGGCCGATGTTCTGGTACACCTGCTCGAGCTCCTGCACCGACGCCGCCGTGTGGAACGTGCCGCCGGTGTCGTCGGCGATCTGCTGCAACGCCTGCTTGTCCGCCGGCACCGGGATGGTGTCGCCCTGGTAGGTGACCGTGCCGTTGTCGGTGCCGAAGGCGATGGTCGACACCTGCACGCCCGCCTTCTTGGCGGCGTCGACGGCGGCTGAGACCGGGCGCCCGACGGTGTTGGTTCCGTCGCTGAGCAGCACGATGCGGGCCGGCGGCGGCTTGTCACCCTTGGCGGTGGTGGCCTGCCCGAACACCGTGATCGCCTGCAGCGAGGTGAAGATCGCTTCGCCGATCGCGGTCGACTCCTGCAGCTTGAGTCCCTTGATCGCGGCCTCGACGGGCGCCCGGTCCACCGTCGGGGACACCAGCACGCTGGCGTTGCCGCCGAAAGCGACGAGGCCGAGGTTGATCCGCGACGGCAGCAGCCCGACGAACTTCTTGCCGGCCGCCTTCGCGGCGTCGATGCGCGAGGGCAGCACGTCGGTGGCCTGCATCGACAGCGAGACGTCCACTGCGAGCATGACCGTTGCGCGGTCCCGCGGCACCCGCACGGCCGCGGTCGGCTGCGCGACGCCGACCGTGAGCACGGTCAGGCCGGCGAGCAGCAACGCGAACGTGAGGTGCCGCCGCCAGCCCGGCCGGCGCGGGGCCACGCTGCCGAGCAGTTCGAGGTTGCTGAACCGTGCGACGTACTTCGTGCGACGCAGCTGCAGCAGCACGTAGGCCACGAGCAGCGCGGCGACGAGTACCAGCAGCCAGAGCCAGGCGGGGGCGATGAAGTGCATGCTCAGCGCACCCCCGCGCCGACCGAGCCGACCACGAACTGGCGCCGGGCGATGACGAACCGCACCACGTCGCTGATCCAGTCGCGGTCGGTGCGCAGCTGCAGGTGGGCAGCGCCGGAGTGCCGCAGCGCCGTGGCAACCCGGGCCCGCTGGCCGCTGGCGGCCTCGGCGTAGCGGCGGCGCAGCTGCGCCGAGGACGTCTGCACCTCGAGCGCCCGCCCGGTCTCCGGGTCCTGGAAGGTGACCAGGCCGGCGGCCGGCAACTCCAGCTCGCGCGGGTCGAGCACCTCGATGCCCAGCAGCTGATGCCGGTCGGCCAGCGCGCGCAACGGCCGCGCCCACGCGGGCTCACGGTCCAGGTCCGCTCCGGAGGAGTCGAGGTAGTCCGAGACGACGGCGACCAGGCCGCGCCGGCGCTGCGGGCGCCGCAGCGACTCCAGCATGCCCGCCAGACCGGCGTCCGCCCGGACGGCCTCGGCGCGCGGCGTGGTCGCCACCCGGCGCAACAGGTACCGCGCGTGCGCCCGCCCGGGCATCGCCGGGATCCGGTAGGTGTGCGAACCGGTGCTGACGACCGCGCCGATCCGGTTGCCACCGCGCACGGTCAGGTGGGCGACGGTCGTGACCGCCGCCAGCACGAGTTCGCGCTTCTCGGTGCGCGCGGTGCCGAAGTCCATGCTGGGCGACAGGTCCACCACCAGCCAGGTCTCCAGCTCGCGGTCCGCGATCGTTTGGCGCACATGCGGCACCGTGGTGCGCGCGGTGACCGGCCAGTCCATCCGGCGGACGTCATCGCCAGGGACGTACTGGCGCGACTCCCCCGCCTCCGAACCGGGACCTGGCACCAGCCCCAGGTAGTTGCCCTGCAGCAGCCCGTCCAACCGGTTGCGGACGGACAGTTCCAGGCGTCGCAGCAGGTGGTCCGCCGCGTGCAGGTCGAGCGCCGGACCGTGCTCGCTCACCGGATTGCTCACGCTGAGCGTTCGCCCCAGGGCGACTGTTGTGGCGCCGACTGACCGAACACGTGCGGCTGCTGCGGCGGCACGCCGGTCACCGGGCCGGGACCGCCGGACCGCTGGCGTGGCGCGACCTGCGGCAGCGGGACGGTCTGCAGCACGCGCCGCACCGCCTCGTCGGCCGGCACACCGTCGGCCACCGCGTCGTAGCTCAGCACCAGGCGGTGCGCGAGCACATCGCTCGCGATGTCCAGGACGTCCTGCGGAAGCACGTAGTCGCGCCCGCGCAGCAGCGCGAGCGCGCGGCCGGCCGCGATCAGGCCGAGGCTGGCGCGCGGGCTCGCCCCGTAGGAGACCCACTGCGCGACGTCGTTCATGCCGTGCTCGGCCGGGCGCCTGGTGGCGACGACCACCCGCACGACGTAGTCGACGATCGCATGGTGCACGAACACGCGCGCGGCGGTGTTCTGAAGCCGGGCGAGCTCGTCGGTGGTGATCACCGGGTTGGCGACCGGGGCATCGACGCCCATCCGGTAGACGATCTCGCGCTCCTCGGCGGTGCTCGGGTAGCCGACGCCGACCTTCATCAGGAACCGGTCGCGCTGCGCCTCGGGCAGCGGGTACACGCCCTCGGACTCGATCGGGTTCTGCGTGGCCAGCACGAGGAACGGGCTCGGCACGTCGAAGCGCCGGCCACCGATGGTCACGTGCTTCTCGGCCATCACCTCGAGCATCGCCGACTGCACCTTCGCCGGCGCGCGGTTGATCTCATCGGCCAGTACGAAGTTGGCCATGATCGGGCCGAGTTCGGTGTCGAACCGCTCGGCGCCGGGCCGGTAGATGCGGGTGCCGATGATGTCCGAGGGCACCAGGTCGGGTGTGAACTGCAGCCGTGCGAAGCTGCCGCTGACGGTGCGGGCGAGGGTCTCGACAGCGAGGGTCTTGGCCACACCGGGTACGCCCTCGAGCAGGCAGTGACCCTGGGCGAGCAGGCTGACCATCATCCGCTCGACGAGCCGCTCCTGGCCGACGATCACCCGCTTGACCTCGAACATGACGCGCTCGAGCGCGCCTGCGTCGGCGGCCGGAGTGTGCACGGGCGGCTGGCCCTGCGGCTGGTCGGCGGTCACTCGGGTCTCCTCGGGTGCGGTGGTGTCATTCACCGTACGGGACCGCGCGCTAGGTTGCCTGAGTGCTGCCTACGCATGACACCGACGACGTCCCGCGCTGCTCGGCCAAGGGATGCCGGGCTCCCGCGAGCGTCGACCTGAACTGGCGCAATCCGAAGCTGCACGACCAGACACGGGTCAAGCACTGGCTGGCGTGCGACGAGCACGCCGACCATCTGGCGGACTATCTCGGGGTACGCGGCTTCCTGCTGGCCCGCGAACCGTTCCGAGGCACTGCGGACAGCTAGCCGCCGATCGCGGACATGGTGCGCGTTGGCTGCACGAAGTCGGCGTTGTCGATCCCGTGCCCGGCCTGCTTGCCGGCCACGGCCGTCTTGATGATCTCGCCGAGTTCGGCGTCGGACGCGCCCGCGCGCAGCGGCCCGCGCAGGTCGGTCTCCGTCTGGGCGAACAGGCAGGTGCGCAGCTGACCGTCGGCGGTCAGCCGCAGCCGGTCGCAGTCACGGCAGAACGGCCGGGTCACCGACGCGATGACGCCGACCCGGCCCGGCTGCTGCGCCCAGTGCTCCGCGCCCGGTCCGTCCAGCACGTCGAAGTCCTCCGCCGGTGCATGGCCGCGGTGCCCGTGCGGCTGCAGCGTGTACTTCGCCGCGAGCACCTGCAAGATCTCATCGGCGGTCACCATCGAGCCGCGCTGCCAGATGTGGTCGGCGTCCAGCGGCATGTGTTCGATGAAGCGCAGTTCGTAGCCCGAGCGCAGTGCCCACTCCAGCAGCGCGGGCGCCTCGTCCAGGTTCGCGTCCCGCATGAGCACGGAGTTGATCTTGAGCGGGCTCAGCCCGGCAGCGGCCGCGGCAGCCACGCCGGCCAGCACCTCGGGCAGCCGGTCGCGCCGGGTCAGCTCGGCGAACCGCTTGCGGTCCAGCGTGTCGACCGAGACGTTGATCCGGTCCAGTCCGGCCGCGACGAGCGCACCGGCCTTGCGGTCCAGGCTGATGCCGTTGGTCGTCAGCGACAGCTCCGGGCGCGGCTGCAACTGGGCCAGGCGCCGCACCACGGACACCAGGGTGCCATGCACCAACGGCTCGCCGCCCGTGAGCCGGATGCTGCGCATCCCCAACCGGACGAACACGTCGGCCAGGTGCACGATCTCGTCGTCGCTGAGCCGCTCGGTGCGGGTGAGCCAGTCCAGGCCCTCGGCCGGCATGCAATAGGTGCAGCGCAGCGAGCAGCGATCGGTCAGCGAGATCCGCAGGTCGGTGGCGACCCGACCGAACGAGTCCACCAGCACGGCGGGTGGTTCGGTGGCGCGGGCGGTGGTCATGGCCCCCACGCTACTGCGTACTCAGGTCAGCGGGCGGGTCGCGCCGAAGTAACCCCAGGACACCTCGTCCCACGGGGTGATCTGGATGACCGATCCGCTCTGCGGAGCCTGGATCACGTTCCCCCCGCCGACATAGATCGCCACATGGTGGATGCCACCGATGGTCCCGTCCGAGCTCCAGAACAGCAGGTCGCCGGGACGGAAGTTGCCGCTGCTCGGGTGGTACGAGCCCGCCTGGGTGTACTGCGTCGCCGCGTAGTGGGCCAGATCCAGGTACGGACCCCAGGCATACATCACCAGCCCGGAGCAGTCGAAACCGACGATGTTGCAGTCGTTGTACGCGCCGTCTCCCGCGCAGACACCGCGGGTCGGGCCACCGGCGTTGCCGCCGGCCCAGGCGTACATCCAGCCGAGGTAGCGCTCGGCCCGGTTGACGGCCTGCTGGCCGCGCGATGCCGACCAGCTTCCCCCGCTGGGGGTGGGCGGCGGTGACCAGCTGCTTCCGCCGCCCCCGCCGCTGCTGCCCTGGTTCCGCTCGGCCCGCTGCCGGGCGAGCTCTGCCTGACGGCGCCGCTCCTCGGCGCGCTTTCGCCGCAGCTCGGCGAGCCGGGCCTGCTCCTTCTGCCACGCTTCGTACTTGGCTCGCTGGCCGTTGAGGGTCTCGAGCTGCAGGCGTGCCGCGTCCAGCTTGGTCTGGTTGGCGGCGATCGACTGCTGCACCTGCTGTTCCTGCGCGATGGTGGCGGTGACCGCGTCGTCGGCGGCCTGCTTGGCCTGGGCCGCGGCGTCGGCCGCGGAGGTCTGGGCAAGCACCGCCTTGCGCGCCGCGGCGTCCGCGTTCGACTTGCCGACCTTGGCGCGTTGCAGGTCGTTGATGGCGCCGAGCTGGTGGCTGGACTGGTACTGCTCCAGCGCGCCCTGCTGCAGCAGCACGTTCGGGTCGTCCGCGGTGAGCAGGCTGCCGGTGGTTCCGCCGATCGTCCCGCTCATGTAGGACGCCTGGGCGTAGGCGACGAACTCCAGCTGGGCGTTCTCCACCTGCGTCTGCGCCGCCTGCGCGGTGGCCCTGGCCTGCTGCGCGGTCTGCTTGGCCTGCTCGAGCAACTGCAGCGCGTACGCGAGCTTCTGCTCGGCCAACTCCTGCTTCGCCCGCATCTGGCCCAGCTGCGCCTGCAGCGTGGCGGCCCGCGCGCTCAGCTGCCCCACCTCGTCGGCCAGCGCGTTCTTCTGCGCCTGTGCGCGGCTGATCTGCCCGTCCGTCGGGTTCGGCGGAGGCGCGGCCTCGGCGAGGAACGCCGGTGCGGTCACCAGCGAGGCGACGGTCGCGAGGACGGCCAGAGCGGCCACGAGGCGCGGACGCGGGCGTCCGGGACGGCGCACGTGCACGACAAGGCTCTCTTCCTATCGGCCCCCGCCGAGTGGATGGACTGCCTCAGAGTGCCATTTCCGCCCCACTTTTTCCAGACACCACTCCAGACCCATGCGCAACATAGGTCACAAACCGGGCATCAGGTGGCCGTCGCGGACTCCATTTCGGTCTCTGCGGCCAGTTCCGGCACCGCGACCCGCGCCGGGCGGCGGGCCCGCCACCACGCCTCCCACCGGCACAGCGCCCAGTGCGCAGCCACCGCGTAGAGCATCCCGAAGACCAGATCTATGACGTAGTGCTCGCCGGTGTATACGAGGGTGAGCCCCATGAGGACCGGGTACAGGTAGATCAGCCCGCGCCAGCGCGTCTGCAGCCGCTCGTAGATGGTGAGCGCGGCGAGGAAGGCGAAGGCCAGGTGCAGCGACGGCATCGCGGCGACCGGGTTCGCGCCACCGTTCTGGCCCGCCTCCAGCAGCCGGTTGGCGAAGGACGCGTGGAAGTACTCCCAGCCGCGGGCCGAGAGCCGGCTGACCGAACCGATGTAGCCGTCCCGGGCGGCCAGCCACGGCGGCGCCTCGGGGAACAGGATGTAGGTGGCCAGCCCGGCGAAGGAGAGCAGGATGACCCGGCTGATGTAGCGCATCCAGACCCTGCGGTCGCGGATCCAGAAGATCGCGGCGATCAGCGGCGTCACCACGAAGTGCGAGGTGTACGTCAGCGTGGCCAGCGCGTCCCACCAGTGCACCTGAGCGGCGTCGTAGAAGTGCTGCTGCAGCCAGACGGTGGGGACGTGGCCCCCGAACAGCCAGCTCTCGGCCCGGGCGATGTCGCTCTCGTGCAGCGGCATGCCCATCGTGTCGGCCAGCGCCCGCGACTGGTCGTAGGTCATCAGCACCACGGTGAACGGCAGCCAGTCGATCACCACCTGCACCAGCCGGCGCCAGCCCCGGCCGAGGCAGGTGATCGCCAGGCCGGCCACCACGATGTACGACAGCGCCTTGCGCCCGGTCGGAACTCCGTCGGTGACCAGGATGTAGCCGATCGCGAGGAAGTAGGCCAGCCCGAAGGCGAGGCGGATCCGGTGCCAGCCGACCGCGTGGATGGGGCGCATCACGAGCTCGTAGCCGGCGACGAGGGGCTTGGTGAGCGGCGCGATGCGCGGCTTGGCGACTCCAGGGACGGTCCGGCGCTGCTGCTCCGTCCCGTCCGGTCGTTCCGCCACGGCCCAAACCCTATCGGCAGCCGGGGACGCAACGGCGCAGCTGACAGCCCGCACACAGCCGAAACTCCGATGGTATCTTGACGTCAAGAGAACTTCGGACAGCAGCGCGAAGGAGACCGGCCGTGCCCGCACAGAGCAAGAACAGCTTCGGATCTCGTAGTCAGCTCGCCGTCGGTGACACCGGCTACGACTACTTCCGGCTGGACGCGGTCGAAGGGTCCGAACGGCTGCCGTTCAGTCTCAAGGTGCTGTTGGAGAACCTGCTGCGCACCGAGGACGGCAAGAACGTCACGGCTGAGCAGATCCGAGCCCTAGCCGGATGGCAGCCCGACGCGCAACCGAGCACCGAGATCCAGTTCACCCCGGCCCGCGTGGTCATGCAGGACTTCACCGGCGTGCCCGCCGTCGTCGATCTGGCGACCATGCGCGAGGCGGTTGTCGACCTCGGCGGAGACGCGACCAAGATCAACCCGCTGGCACCGGCCGAGCTCGTCATCGACCACTCGGTCATCGCCGACCTGTTCGGTACCCGCGACGCGTTCGCCCGCAACGTCGAGCTGGAGTACCAGCGCAACCGTGAGCGCTACCAGTTCCTGCGGTGGGGGCAAACCGCGTTCGACGAGTTCAAGGTGGTGCCGCCCGGCACCGGCATCGTGCACCAGGTGAACATCGAGTACCTGGCCCGCGTCGTGTTCGCGCGCGGAGGTGTCGCCTACCCGGACACGCTGGTGGGCACCGACTCGCACACCACCATGGTGAACGGCCTGGGCGTGCTCGGCTGGGGCGTCGGCGGCATCGAGGCCGAAGCCGCCATGCTCGGCCAGCCGGTCAGCATGCTGATCCCCCGCGTCGTCGGCTTCAAGCTCACCGGCCAGATGCCCGAGGGCTCGACCGCCACCGACCTGGTCCTGACCATCACCGAGATGCTGCGTGAGCACGGCGTGGTCGGCAAGTTCGTCGAGTTCTACGGGGCGGGCGTGGCCGCGGTGCCGCTGGCGAACCGGGCGACCATCGGCAACATGAGCCCCGAGTACGGCTCGACCTGCGCCATCTTCCCCATCGACGACGAGACGCTGCGCTACCTGCGCTTCACCGGCCGCAAGGACGAGCAGATCGCGCTCGTCGAGGCCTACGCGAAGACGAACGGGCTCTGGCACGACCCGTCCGTCGAACCGCACTTCTCCGAGACGCTCGAGCTCGACCTGTCCAGCGTGGAGCCCTCGCTGGCCGGCCCGAAGCGGCCGCAGGACCGGGTGCTGCTCAAGGAGGCGAAGGACTGCTTCCGTCAGTCGCTGGCCGACTACGTCGACGGCACCTTCGTGATCTCCAAGGGCCGCGCCGATGAGGCGTCGCGCGAGTCGTTCCCCGCGAGCGACTCGCCGACCGTGTTCCGCAACGGACAGGACGACGCCGACAAGCCGCACGACCACGACCACTCGGTGCTCGAGGGCCGCCCGTCCAACCCGGCGCGGGTCAGCCTGCCGGACGGCACCGCGTTCGACGTCGACCACGGCGCGGTCGTGATCGCCGCGATCACCTCGTGCACCAACACGTCCAACCCGTCGGTGATGATCGGCGCCGCGTTGCTGGCGAAGAAGGCGGTCGAGAAGGGGCTCTCGCGCAAGCCCTGGGTCAAGACCTCGCTGGCACCCGGCTCCAAGGTGGTCACCGACTACTACGACCGCGCCGGCCTGACCCCCTACCTGGAGAAGCTCGGCTTCAACCTGGTCGGTTACGGCTGCACCACCTGCATCGGCAACTCGGGGCCGATCATCGAGGAGGTGTCGGCCGCGGTGAACGAGAACGACCTCGCCGTCACCGCCGTGCTGTCCGGCAACCGCAACTTCGAGGGCCGGATCAACCCCGACGTGAAGATGAACTACCTCGCCTCGCCGCCACTCGTCGTCGCGTACGCGCTGGCCGGCTCGATGGACGTCGACCTGCTCAACGACCCGCTCGGCGAGGGCAGCGACGGGCAGCCGGTGTACCTGCGCGACATCTGGCCCAGCTCGCAGGAGGTGCAGGAGACCATCGACACCGCGATCGCCAGCGAGATGTACACCGGCCGCTACGCCGACGTCTTCGCGGGCGATGCGAACTGGACCGGGCTGCCGACGCCCGAGGGCGACATCTTCGAGTGGGACAGCGAGTCGACCTACGTGCGCAAGCCGCCGTACTTCGACGGGATGGGCCGCGAGCCGGAGCCGGTCACCGACATCACCGGCGCACGCGCGCTCGCCAAGCTGGGCGACTCGGTCACCACCGACCACATCTCGCCGGCCGGTTCGATCAAGGTCGACTCCCCCGCGGGCAAGTACCTGACCGAGCACGGCATCGAGCGCCGTGACTTCAACTCCTACGGCTCGCGGCGCGGCAACCACGAGGTGATGATCCGCGGGACGTTCGCGAACATCCGGCTGCGCAACGAACTGGCGCCCGGGACCGAAGGTGGCTTCACGCGCGACTTCACCGCAGGCGGCGAGGTCACCACGATCTACGACGCGTCGGTGAACTACGCCGAAGCGGGCATCCCGCTCGTGATCCTGGCCGGCAAGGAGTACGGCTCCGGGTCCTCGCGCGACTGGGCCGCCAAGGGCACCGCGCTGCTGGGCGTGCGCGCGGTGATCGCGGAGTCGTACGAGCGGATCCACCGCTCCAACCTGATCGGGATGGGTGTGCTGCCGCTGCAGTACCCGGAGGGCGCGAGCGCGCAGTCGCTCGGGCTGACCGGCGAGGAGACGTTCGACGTCACCGGGGTCCCCGCGCTGACCGACTCGATGCCGCGCACCGTGCACGTGAAGGCCGGCGACGTCGAGTTCGACGCCGTCGTCCGGATCGACACGCCCGGCGAGGCCGACTACTACCGGCACGGCGGGATCATGCAGTACGTCCTGCGCAGCCTGCTGTAGCCGGTAGCCTTCGCGAACTGTCCTCGCCTCGCCACCGCCGACGGTGACGAGGCGAGGACACCTGCGTTTCCGGGGACGGCTGCCGCTTTCCAGATCGGGGCCCCTGAGTTAGAGTCACGCTATATGTTCGGTGGATAAACAAATGCCCGGCAGGAGTGATCAGCGATGGTGCAGCCCACGAAGGACGACCGGTTCAGCTTCGGTCTGTGGACGATCGGCTGGCAGGCGCGGGACCCGTTCGGCGACGCGACCCGGCCCCCGCTCGACCCGGTCGAATCGGTGCACAAGCTCGCCGAGCTCGGGGCGTACGGCGTCACCTTCCACGACGACGACCTGATCCCGTTCGGCTCGTCGGACTCCGAGCGCGACAAGCACATCGCGCGGTTCAAGGACGCACTGGCCGAGACCGGCATCGTCGTGCCGATGATGACCACCAACCTGTTCACCCACCCGGTGTTCAAGGACGGCGGGTTCACGAGCAACGACCGCTCGGTGCGCCGGTACGCGCTGCGCAAGGTGCTGCGCAACCTCGACCTGGCCGCCGAGCTCGGCGCACAGACGTATGTGTTCTGGGGCGGCCGCGAGGGCAGCGAGTACGACGGCGCGAAGGACGTGCAGGCGGCACTGGAGCGCTACCGCGAGGGCATCGACCTGCTCGCCGCCTACGTGAAGGAGCAGGGTTACGGCATCCGGTTCGCCATCGAGCCCAAGCCGAACGAGCCGCGCGGCGACATTCTGCTGCCGACCGTGGGGCACGCGCTCGCCTTCATCGCCCAACTCGAACACGGCGACATCGTCGGCGTGAACCCCGAGGTCGGGCACGAGCAGATGGCCGGGCTGAACTTCGCCGCGGGAATCGCCCAGGCGCTCTGGGCGGGCAAGCTGTTCCACATCGACCTCAACGGCCAGCGCGGCATCAAGTTCGACCAGGACCTCGTCTTCGGGCACGGCGACCTGCTCAACGCCTTCTTCCTGGTCGACCTGCTCGAGCACGGAGCCGGCGGCTCGCCCGCGTACGCCGGGCCGCGCCACTTCGACTACAAGCCTTCGCGCACCGAGAACATCGACGGGGTGTGGGACTCGGCGGCCGCGAACATGCGGATGTACCTGCTGCTCAAGGAGCGGGCGGCGGCCTACCGCGCCGACCCGGAGGTACAGCAGGCGCTCGAGGACTCGGGCGTCACTTCCCTGGCGACCCCGACCCTGAACCCCGGCGAGAGCGTGGCCGACCTGCGCGCCGACGCCAGCAGCTACGAGGAGTTCGACCCGGAGATCGCCGGTGCGCGCGGCTACGGCTTCGTCCGGCTGAACCAGCTCGCCATCGATCACCTGCTCGGCGCCCGCTGACCCGACCTCGCCCGCCGAGAGAGGACGAGCCGATCCATGCCGCTCGTGGCCGGGGTGGACTCCTCCACCCAATCGTGCAAGGTCGTGGTCCGGGACGCGGACAGCGGTGCGCTCGTCCGGCACGGGTCGGCGCCTCACCCGAGCGGCACCGAGGTGGCTCCGCACGCCTGGTGGGACGCGCTGCAGCAAGCAGTCGCCGCGGCCGGCGGGCTGGCGGACGTCGCAGCGATCTCGGTCGGCGCGCAGCAGCACGGCATGGTCTGCCTGGACGAGTCGGGCGCGGTGGTCCGCGACGCCCTGCTGTGGAACGACAGCAGGTCGGCCGCGGCCGCCGCAGACCTGGTCGCTGAGCTGCCGGGCGGTGCGGCCGGCTGGGCGCGCGCTGTGGGCTCGGTTCCGGTCGCATCCTTCACCGTCACGAAACTCCGCTGGCTCGCCGAACACGAGCCGGACAACGCCGCACGCACCGCGGCGGTGTGCCTGCCGCACGACTGGCTGAGCTGGCGGTTGCGCGGCGGCGGCGAACTCGACACGGTGACGACCGACCGCAGCGACGCCAGCGGCACCGGGTACTGGTCCCCCGCCGAGAACGCGTACCGGCCGGAGCTGCTGCAGCTGGCGCTGGGCAGGGCGCCACTGCTGCCGCGGGTGCTCGGCCCGGCCGAGGCGGCCGGCACGCGCGCCGGTGGCACCGCTCTCATCGGCCCGGGCGCGGGCGACAACGCCGCCGCCGCACTGGGCGTGGGCGCGGAGCCGGGCGACGTGATCATCTCGATCGGGACGAGCGGGGTGGCCTGCGCACTCAGCAGCGCGCCCACTGCCGACCCATCCGGAGCCGTGGCCGGATTCGCCGACGCCACCGGGGCGTTCCTGCCGCTGGTCGCCACCCTCAACGCCGGGCAGGTGCTCGACGTGGTTGCGCGGCTGCTCGGTGTCGGGCTGCCCGAACTGTCCGACCTGGCGCTGCAGGCGCCGCCCGGCGCGGACGGCCTGGTGCTGGTGCCCTACCTGGCGGGCGAACGAACCCCGAACAAACCGGACGCCACCGGCGCGCTGCACGGCCTGCAGTTGGGCAACACGACCAGGGCGCACCTCGCCCGCGCCGCGATCGAAGGTCTGCTGTGCGGTCTCGCCGACGGCCTGGATGCGTTGCGTGCGGCCGGCGTGCAGCCCGCCCGGGCACTGTTGGTCGGCGGTGGAGCGCGCTCGGAAGCCTTACGCCGCATGGCTCCGGCGATCCTGGGCATGCCGGTAGTCGTTCCCGCGCCGGGTGAGTCGGTCGCGGACGGCGCCGCCCGACAGGCAGCCTGGACGCTCGCCGGAACCGCCGAGCCGCCGCGCTGGGCTGCTGCCGCTCCCGCGCGCTACGAGGCCGACCCACAGCCGCTGGTGCGCGCGCGCTACGCCCGGGTCCGTGACCTGGTCAGCGATCGCCCGAACAACTAACCGAACAAACACCGATCAGGTCACGACTTGGTCACGGGGTGGCCGTGCCCACCCGTCGACGGGGTATGTTCGCGCACACAACATTCGAGGTCGGGTAGCTCGGTGAGCGGGGACGACCACAACCTAGGAAGGCGTGACTGCCCATGCGCAAGACCGGTATGGCCCTCGCGGTCATCGGTGTAGCCGCGACACTCGCAGTTGCAGGGTGTAGCTCGAGCAAGTCCGGCGGCAACAGCAACACGAACTCGGCGGCGGCGCCCGGAACCACCGCCGCCGCGCCTGTATCGAGCGCGGCGACCAGCGGCAAGCTCGACGGCAAGGGCGCCAAGGTCGGCATCATCCTTCCGGACACGAAGTCCTCGCAGCGCTGGGTGACCTCGGACCCCGAGGCCCTCAAGGCCGACTGCAAGACGAACAACCTGGACTGCAACATCCAGAACGCCCAGGGCAGCGCGCAGACCATGAAGACCATCGCCGAGGGCATGTTCAACGACGGCATCAAGGTCCTGATGATCGTGAACCTGGACAACGCGTCCGGCGCGACCATCGAGAAGGAGGCCGCGAGCAAGGGCATCACCACCGTCGACTACGACCGGCTGACCCTCGGGGGCGGCGCCGCGCTGTACGTCTCGTTCGACGGTGTGGCGGTCGGCGAGGCGCAGGGCCAGGCCCTGACGCAGTGCCCGCAGGTGAAGGGCCAGAAGGCCGTGCAGTACGTCGACGTCAACGGTGCGCCGACCGACAGCAACGCGGCCGCGTTCAAGCAGGGTTACGACAGCGTGCTGTCCAAGACCGCCGGCTGGACGAAGGTCGCCGACCAGTCGATCAAGGACTAGGACAACCCGACCGCGGGCACCACGTTCGCCGCGATGCTGCAGTCGCACCACAACATCAAGGCGGTCATGGTCGCCAACGACGGCATGGCGAACTCCGTGATCGGCGTGCTGAAGAACCAGCACCTCAACGGCAAGGTCGCGGTGTCCGGTCAGGACGCGACGGCGCAGGGCCTGCAGCACATCCTCGACGGTGACCAGTGCTTCACGATCTACAAGCCGTCCAAGGAAGAGGCCGGCCCGGCGATCGATGCCATCACGCAGATCGTGAACGGCCAGATCCCTGCGACCACGCAGACGGTCAAGGACACCCAGACCGGCAAGGACGTGCCCGCTCTGCTGGCCAAGCCGGTCGCGATCACGCTGGCGAACGTCGCGCAGCCGATCAACGACGGCTACACGCCGAAGGCACAGGTCTGCACCGGCGCGTACGCCGCCAAGTGCAGCGCGCACGGAGTCAGCTAGTCGCACGCGGTGGCTGCGCCGGTGAACCCGGCGCAGCCACCTGCGTACCCAAACCATCCGGCACAGCGAGGGACCTGTCACGTGAGCGACGATCCGATCCTGGAACTCCAGGGCGTCAACAAGAGCTTCGGACCGGTCGACGTCCTGCACGGCGTCGACTTCAAGGTCTACCCCGGCCAGGTCACCGCGCTGATCGGTGACAACGGCGCAGGCAAGTCGACGATGGTCAAGTGCATCGGCGGCACGTACACCATCGATTCCGGAACGTTCCTGTTCGAGGGCCGTCCGGTCACGGTCCACAGCCCGCGTGATGCCTCCGAGCTCGGCATCGAGATCGTCTACCAGGACCTCGCGCTGTGCGACAACCTGGACATCGTCCAGAACATGTTCCTCGGGCGCGAGCGCGTCAACGGCGTCACCCTGAACGAGATCTCCATGGAGAAGGCCGCGCAGGACACGCTCAAGTCGCTGTCCGTCCGAACCGTCAAGTCGGTGCGGCAGCGGGTCTCCAGCTTGTCCGGCGGACAGCGGCAGACCGTCGCCATCGCCAAGTCCGTGCTGTGGAACTCCAAGGTGGTGCTGCTGGACGAGCCCACTGCGGCGCTCGGCGTGGCGCAGACCGCGCAGGTGCTCAGGCTGGTGCGCCGGCTCGCCGACCAGGGTGTCGGCGTCGTGCTCATCTCGCACAACATGAACGACGTGCTGGAGGTCGCCGACTGGATCGCGACCCTGTACCTGGGCCGGATGGCCGCTATCGTGAAGCGCTCTGACGTCACGCAGACGCAACTCGTCGAGCTCATCACGACCGGGCGCTCCGGCGACATCGGCATGACCACGAGCGCTGCCACCACTTCCGCGCAGGGAGGGACGCCCCAGTGACCGAGACCGACCTCGGCAAGCAGACCGAGCCACAGGACCCGCAGGACGAATTCGCGGGCACCCAGCCGACCGCACTCGCCGGGGGTATCCGGGCACATCTGCATGCGTACGTGCAGCGCGTGCGCGGCGGAGACATGGGTTCGCTGCCCGCGATCGTCGCCCTGGTCGTACTCGTGGCGTTCTTCTGGACGGTGCACCATCCGTTCGGGTCCCTGGGCAACTTCGCCAACCTGTTGCAGCAGGGCGCATACACGATCTTCATCGCGATGGGCCTGGTGTTCGTCCTGCTCATCGGTGAGATCGACCTGGCCGCAGGCACCGCGGCCGGTGTGTGCGCAGCGGTGATGGGCCGGCTCTCGGTCGGCTACAACGCGCCGTGGCCGCTCGCGATCGGCGCCGCGATGCTCACCGGCGTCCTGATCGGGCTGCTCACCGGGTGGGTGTGTGCCAAGGTCCGCATTCCCTCGTTCGTGGTGACGCTGGCGCTGTTCCTCGCCTTCCAGGGCGTGGTGCTCTACATCGTCGACAACTTCAAGGGCCCGATCGGCAACCTCAGCATCACCGACAACTTCATCGGCGCGCTCGACAACGGCCAGATGTCCAACTGGGCCGGGTGGCTGCTGGTCGTGATCCTGCTCGTCGGGTACGCGGCGGTGAAGATCACCGGCATCGCCGCGCGCTCGCGCGCCGGCCTGGCGGCCGAGCCGCTGGTCATCGCGGCGATCAAGGTGGCCGGCCTGGCGGTGATCTGCGTGATCGCGGTGTACCTGCTCAACCAGGACCGCGCGATCAACAAGGCGCCGAGCATCGTGAACGTCAACGGGCACCTGGTCAAGCGGCTTCCCCCGGCACTCACCGGCGTGCCCTGGGTGGTGCCGCTGATCCTCTTCTTCTTCGTCGTCACTACCTTCGTGCTGAGCCGGACGCGCTTCGGCCGGCACATCTACGCGGTCGGCGGCAACCCCGAGGCCGCCCGCCGGGCCGGCATCCCGGTGGACAGGATCCGCATCACCTGCTTCGTCATCAACTCCTTCCTCGCCTCGATCGGCGGAATCCTGCTCGCCTCCAACACCCGTTCGGTCGACCAGAACGAGGGCGGCGGCAACATCCTGCTGCTCGCCGTCGGCGCCGCGGTCATCGGCGGTACCAGCCTGTTCGGTGGCAAGGGCCGCACGCTGGACGCGATCATCGGCGGTCTCGTGCTCGCCGTGATCGCGAACGGCATGGCCAACCTGGTGCAGGGCAACAACGGCTCGGCCGTCCAGTACATCGTCACCGGTGTCGTGCTGCTGCTCGCCGCCGCGGTCGACGCGCTGTCGCGCCGGCGTGCCGGCGCCTCAGGCCTGGCCTGACGCGGCCGGTTAGGAGAGAGCGTGCGTCGAGAGACAGTCGCGCGGCCGGACGCGATCCGGCGGCACAACCTCGGGCTACTGCTCGGGCACGTGCATCGCGACGGTGAGCTGACCCGCGCGCAGCTCACCCAGCGCCTGGCGCTGAGCCGCTCGACGATCGGTGCGCTCGTCGCCGACCTGACCGAGTCCGGCCTGCTCGACGAGCGGGTGCCGAACGGCGGCGAGCGGGCCGGTCGCCCCTCGCACGTCGTGGCGCCGCGCGAGGACGGCCCGTACGCGGTCGCCGTCGACGTGGACGTCAGCCGGGTCTCGTGCGCCGCCGTGGGCATCGGCGGGCACGTGCTCGCCAGGCACGCGGTGGCGAACACCGAGCCGGCCTCGGCCAGGCTGACGGCCACGCTGATCGCCGAGTCGATCGACGCGCTGGCGCAGCAGATGAAACCGGGCGCCTGGCCGGTCGGCATCGGCGTCAGCGTGCCCGGCACGGTCAGCCGGACCGACGCGATGGTCGAGTTCGCGCCGAACCTGGGCTGGCGCGACGAGCCGTTCGGCAAGCTGCTCTCGAGCGTGGTGCCCGAGGGGTTCGCGGTCGCGGTGGGCAACGACGCGGACGTCGCGATGATGGCCGAGCACCTGCGCGGGGCGGCACGTGACTGCGACGACGCGGTGTTCCTGATGGGCCGGATCGGCGTGGGTGCGGGGGTGATCGCGAACGGCAGCCCGTTGCGCGGCCGCGACGGGCACGCCGGCGAGGTCGGGCACAACGTGGTCGACGCGTCCGGTCCGCGCTGCCACTGCGGCAAACGTGGCTGCGTGGAGACCTACGTGGGCGACAAGGCGCTGCTCAAGCTCGCCGGCCGACGCCGCCTGCCGACGAGCGAGAGCGTCGCGGCGCTGTTCGCGGACGCGCGCGGCGGCGACGAGCGGGCCGCCACTGCGGTGCGCACCGTCGCCCGCTCGCTCGGGCACACCGTGGCCACTCTGGTCAACGTGCTGAACCCGGAGCGGGTGATCCTGGGCGGCTCGCTGGCCGGCGTCTTCGAGTTCGCCGCGGACGAGGTGGCCGCTGCCATGGACGAGTACGCGATGAGCGTGGCGCACGAGGCGGTGCAGCTGTGCACCCCGGGCCTGGGCGCCGATTCGACGCTGCTCGGCTCGGCCGAACTCGCCTTCGCGCGGCTGCTGGCCGACCCGCTGGCCCGCTGACCCAGCGCCGTCTGAGCAGCCGGCAGTCAGCGCAGGGCGAGCAGGTAGTCGGTGTGCGGCCGGCGCGCCGCGCAGCGCGTCCCTGGCGAAGGTAGGCCGGCTCCCCCCAGCCACTGACGACCGCGGGCCGGCTCCCCCCACCGACTGACGAACGCGGGCCCGCTCCCCCCACCAGCTGACCAACGCGGGCCCGCTCCCCCCACCGACTGACGAACGCGGGCCGGCTCCCCCCAGCCACTCACGAACGCGGGCCCGACCTCCCCCCAGCGACTGACCAACGCGGGCCGGCTCCCCCCACCGGCTGACGAGTGGGAGCGCTCCCAAATCGTTGGCCGATGGGGGAAGCGGGTCAGCACGGGCCAAGCGGGCAGCATGGGGGAAGCGGATCGGCACAGGGACGCGGGTCAGCACGGGGCGAGCGACCAGCACGGGGCGAGCGGTCAGCACACCTCGACCGGCGGGGACGGCTCGCTGGTGCGGCTGAACTGCGTGCGGTACAGCTCGGCGTACAGGCCGTTCGCGGCGAGCAGTTCCTCGTGGGTGCCCTGCTCGGCGATGCGGCCGTCGTCGATGACCAGAACCTTGTCGGCCTTCTGGATCGTGGACAGGCGATGCGCGATCACCACGGAGGTACGGCCGACCAGCGCGTGCGCCAGCGCGTCCTGCACCGCCGCCTCGCTCTCGCTGTCCAAATGTGCCGTCGCCTCGTCCAGGATCACGATCTCCGGTGCCTTGAGCAGCAGTCGCGCGATCGCCAGCCGCGCCTTCTCCCCGCCGGAGAGCCGGTAGCCCCGGTCGCCGACCAGCGTGTCCAGCCCGTCCGGCAGCGAGCGAACCAGCTCGCCGATCTGCGCCGCCCCGATCGCGTCCCAGAGCTCGTCGTCGCTCGCGTGCGGCTTGGCGTACAGCAGGTTGCCGCGGATCGTGTCGTGGAACATGTGAGCTTCCTGGCTGACGACGCCGATGCGGTCGCGCAGCGACTGCTGGGTGACGGTGCGCACGTCGTGTCCGCCGACCAGCACCTGGCCCTCGCGCACGTCGTAGATGCGCGGGACGAGCTGGCTGATCGTGGTCTTGCCCGCGCCGGACGGCCCGACCAGCGCGACCAGCTCGCCCGGCTCGGCCCGGAACGAGACCCCGCGCAACACGAGCTGCGGCTGGGTGTTGTCCAGTACCGCGACGTCCTCCAACGAGGCGAGGGACACCTCGCCGGCCGACGGGTAGGCGAACCGCACATCGGCGAACTCGATGCTGCGCGCGTCGGCGGGCAGCTCGATCGCGTCCGGGGCGTCGTCGATCATCGGCGGCAGGTCGAGGATCTCGAAGACCCGGTCGAAGCTGACCAGTGCGCTCATGACATCCACCCGCGCGTTGGACAGCGCGGTGAGCGGACCGTACAGCCGGGTGAGCAACAGGGCCAAGGTCACCACCGTCCCCGCCGACAGCTCGCCCTTGATCGCGAAGTAGCCGCCGAGGCCGTACACGAGAGCCTGCGCGAGCGAGGCGACCAGGGTGAGCGCGACGAAGAACGCGCGGCCGTACATCGCCGAGGTGACGCCGATGTCGCGTACCCGCGCGGCGCGGCCGCGGAACGAGGCGTCCTCGGCCTCGGCCCGCCCGAAGAGCTTGACCAGCAGGGCGCCCGCGACGTTGAACCGCTCGGTCATGGTCGCGTTCATCGAGGCGTTCAGGTTGTACGACTCGCGGGTGATCGCTTGCAGGCGGGTGCCGATGCGGCGGGCCGGAATGACGAAGATCGGCAGCATGACCAGGGACAGCAGCGTGATCTGCCACGACAGGCTGAACATCACGCCGGCGGTGAGCACCAGGCTGACCACGTTGGACACCAGCCCGGACAGCGTGGACGTGAAGGCCTGCTGCGCCCCGAGCACGTCGTTGTTCAGCCGGCTGACCAGTGCACCGGTCTGGGTACGCGTGAAGAAGGCGAGCGGCATGCGCTGCACGTGGTCGAAGACCGCGGTGCGCATGTCGTAGATGAGCCCTTCGCCGATCCGTGCCGAGTACCAGCGCTGAGCGAAGGAGAGCCCGGCGTCGACCACCGCGAGCCCGGCGATGACGAGCGCGATGTCGACGACCACGCGCACCGCGGCGTGGCCGGTGATCTGGTTGACGACGCGGCCGGCCAGGATCGGTGTCACCACCCCGATCAAGGCGTCGGCGACGATGATGAGCAGGAAGACCGCGAGTTCCTTGCGGTACGGCCTGGCGAAGGCGAACACGCGCTTGTACGTGCCGGGCGGCAGCTGCTTGTCGACGACCGAACTGTCAGCGCGGTGCATCGAGCGGAACGCCCGCATGGAACTTTGCGAATACATGCTCAACTGCTACACCTCCCGAGCGGCAACGCCGGGTGCTCGCGGCCTGTTCCCCGGGCGGGCCGGCTGCCCTCACGCCTCGCCGTCGAGCCCGGCCAGCGCCCGCAGCCGGCGGTACTGGGCCTCGCGCTCGGCCGCCTCCTGTGCGGCCTGGGTGCGCGCGCCGGCGGCCAACAGCAGCGCCTTGGTCTCGGTGGCGGCGTCGCGGGGCACGGCGAGCAGCGCGGCGACGGTCTCGGCGACGGCGGCGTCCAGTTCGCCGGCGAGGACCGCGCGTGACGCGAGCCCGATCGCCACGGCCTCGCCCGCCCCGACCCGCCGTCCGGTCAGGCAGATCTCGGCGGCGCGGGAGTAACCCACCAGGTCGACCAGCCGCTTGGTGCCGCCGAGATCGGGGACGATCCCGAGCGACGGTTCGGCCATGGCGAACTGGGCGTCGTCGGCTACGATCCGGATGTCCGCGCCCAGCGCCAGTTGGCAGCCGGCCCCGATGGCGTGGCCCTGGACCGCTGCCACGCTGACCACGGCCGGACGCGAGGAGAAGTCGAACGCGCGCTGCCAGCGGCCGATCAGCTCGCCCGCCTGCTCGGCAGTGCCGCGGGCGAGCGAGACGATCCCGGGCGCGCCGGGCACCCCCTCGGACGTGAACATCGCACGGTCGAGCCCGGCGGAGAACGCCCGGCCGCGTCCGCGCAGCACCACGACCCGCACCGTTCCGGGAAGCTGCCCGGCGACGTCGGCGAGCGCCGCCCAGGTGTGCGGCGACTGGCAGTTCAGCCGCTCCGGCCGGTCGAGGGTGAGCGTCGCGACCTCACCGGAGACTTCGGCGGCTAGGCCTGCTTCGGGGGGAACCGGTATCGCGATGGGGTCCTCGGGCACCCCCGCAGGTTACTTGGCCTTCGCCTTGGCCTTGCCCCGAGTCGCTCCGCCACGCCCGCGCAGGGCCACGCCGGACTCGGACAGCACGCGGTGCACGAAGCCGTAGGACCGACCGTGCGAGTCGGCCAGTTCACGGATGCTCTTGCCCTTGTCGTACTGCTTCTTCAGATCTGTCGCAAGCTTGCTGCGCTCAGCGCCCGTGATCCGGGCACCCTTCTTCAACACGGCCATTGTCCTGTCCCCTTTTACGCATGCGGAACTGTCCAGAGCCAGTGGTCCGCCGACACCGCGATTGATAGCAGCGCACCGGACCGGACGCAAGATCGACTTGGGCAATCTGCGACCTGTGATTCGTCAAGGGTGGACACGCTACCCCAAAATGACCTAGGAACGAGCCGCTCGAACCGTCTATTGCGTGCCAGTGCCGGGGCTTCCGCTGACGCCGGCCGACGCCGCGTGCGACCAGCGCGCTCAGGCCAGTGCGACGAGGTCGGCGAGCTCGCTGCTCCACGAATCCTCGACGCCGTCGGGCAGCAGGATGACCTTGTCCGGAGCGAGCGCCTCGACCGCGCCCTCGTCGTGCGTCACCAGCACGATCGCCCCGCTGTAGGTGCGCAGCGCGTCGAGCACCTGCTCACGGCTCACCGGGTCCAGGTTGTTCGTGGGTTCGTCCAGCAACAGCACGTTCGCCGCACTGGTCACGAGCATGGCCAGCGCCAGCCGGGTCTTCTCGCCGCCGGACAGCACGCCCGCCGGCTTGTCGACGTCGTCGCCGGTGAACAGGAAGGCGCCGAGGATCTTGCGCAGATCGGTGTCGGTGAGGTCCGCGCGCCCGACACTGCTCGCCGACGTGCGCATGTTCTCCAGGATCGTGCGGTCGTGATCGAGCGTCTCGTGCTCCTGGGCGTAGTAGCCCAGACGCAGGCCGTGACCAGGGCGTACCTCGCCGGTGTCCGGGGCCTCGATGCCGGCCAGCAGCCGCAGCAAGGTGGTCTTGCCGGCGCCGTTGAGCCCGAGGACGACCACGCGTGTGCCGCGGTCGATCGCCAGGTCGACGTCGGCGAACACCTCCAGCGAGCCGTAGCTCTTGGACAACCCGCCGGCCGTCATCGGCGTCCGCCCGCACGGCGCGGGTGCCGGGAACCGCAGCCGGGCCACCTTGTCGCTGACGCGCACCTCGGCCAGGCCTGCGGCCAGAGCGGCGGCGCGCCGATCCATCTGGTGCGCGGCGCGCGCCTTGGTCGCCTTGGCGCGCATCTTGTCCGCCTGGCTGCGCAGCGTCTCGATCTTGCGCTCAGCGTTGGCGCGTTCGCGATGCCGGCGCCGCTCGTCGGTCTCGCGCTGCTGCAGGTAGGCCTTCCACCCGACGTTGTAGACGTCGACGGTGGTCCGGTTCGCGTCCAGGTACCAGACCTTGTTGACGACGGCCTCGAGCAGCTCCACGTCGTGGCTGACCATGACCAGGCCGCCGTCGTGCTGGCGCAAGAAGTCGCGCAGCCAGGTGATCGAGTCGGCGTCCAGGTGGTTGGTCGGCTCGTCGAGCAGCAGCGTGGTCGGCTCCCCCGCGTCGGCGAACAGGATGCGGGCCAGCTCCACCCGGCGCCGCTGGCCGCCGGACAGCGTGCGCAGCGGCTGCGCCAGGACGCGGTCGGGCAGCCCCAGGTTCGCGCAGATGCGGGCCGCCTCGCTCTCGGCCGCATAGCCGCCGAGTGCGGAGAAGCGCTCCTCCAGGTTGCCGTAGCGGCGGATCAGCGCGCTGTCGTCCGGGCGCTCGGCAAGCCCGATCTGCGCCTTGGCGATGTCGCTGACGAGCGTGTCCAGGCCGCGGGCGGACAGCACCCGGTCACGGGCGGTCACGTCCAGGTCCCCGGTGCGCGGGTCCTGCGGCAGGTAGCCGGTGGGTCCGCGGCGGTCGAGCTGACCCGCGTGCGGCAGGCCCTCGCCCGCGAGCACGCGCATCGTGGTCGTCTTGCCGGCTCCGTTGCGACCCACGAGTCCGATCCGGTCACCGTTCTGGACGCGCAGCGTCAACGGCTCGAGCAGGATCCGTGCGCCGGCGCGGAGCTCGAGCCCGGTGGCGGTGATCATTTCCCTGCTGATTCTACCCGCGCGGACCGCGGGGATTCGCTACCCACGTGGCGGGAGCCAGCGGGGGCGCACGACGCGCAGCCGAAGCACCCGCTCGACGTCACGCGCCTCCTGCAGGTCGCGCAGCCGCCCGGCGAGCAGCATGGTCAAGGAGATGATGCCGACGACGCGGCCCGGGTCATCACGTGCCACGACCGGCATCCGGTCCACCTCGCCGGCCGCCATCCGGGTGGCCACGTGCCGCAGCGTCTCGTCGGCGTGGGTGACGATGGGGTCGGCGATACCCAGCGCACCCACCTCGATGTCGCTCGAGCCGTCGTGGGCCGCCGTCTCCAGTTGCGTGCGGGTCACGACCGCGACCAGCCGGTAGTCCGGGCCGAGGACCGGGTAGAGCATCTGCCGGCGCTGCGCGACGTTGGCCGGATCGTGATCGGAGATCGAGTGCAGCGCGTCGGCTGCGGACAGGTCCGCCTCGAAGGTCAGCACGTTGCTCTCCATGACCTCGCCGACGAACAGGATCTCCAGCGGGTCGACGTCGTACTCGCGGGACAGGTGGAAGCCGCGCCGGGCGATCTTCTCGGTGAGGACGGACCGTTTGAGCACCAGGACGGAGACCGCGAACGCGGTGGACGCGCCGATGATCAGCGGCAGCAGCGCGTCGAACCGGTGGGTGAGTTCGAGCGCGAAGACGACGCCGGTGAACGGCGAGCGCATCACCCCGCCGAGGACACCGGCGAGCGCGACCAGCGCCCAGAACCCGGGGCCGACCTGCGGGAAGACGTGCTCGGCCAGCGCGCCGAGCGCGCCGCCGATCATGAACATCGGGGCGAGCACGCCGCCCGACGTGCCCGACCCGAGGGAGAGCGACCAGATGACGGTCTTGACGATGAGGATGCCGACGACCAGCTTGAGCCCGATCGTGCCGTCGAGTTCGGATCCGATGATGTCGTAGCCGACGCCGAGCGCCTGCGGCACGATCAGGCCGCCGACGCCGATGATCACGCCGCCGATGGCCGGCCACCACATCCAGTGCACCGGCAGCTTGCGGAAGCCGTCCTCGGCCGCGTACACGAGCACGGTGGCCAGCAGCGCGAGCAGCCCGGCAGCGACGCCCAGCGCGACGCAGAGCAGGTCGCACCAGGCGTTCAGGTGCAGCGCTCCGGAGGGCACCTTGAACAGGACGCCCTCGCCCAGCAGCGGATACCGGACCACGGTGGCCACGCAGACGGCGGCCGCGACGGGGACGTAGCTGCGCGGGCGCCACTCGAACAGCAGCAACTCGACCGCGAGCATGATCGCGGCGAACGGCGTGTTGAACGTCGCGGCCATGCCGGCGGCGGAGCCGGCCACCAGCAGCGTCTTGCGCTCGTCGGCCGTCAGTCGCAGGAACTGGGCGAACAGCGAGCCCAGCGCGCCGCCGGTCATGATGATCGGCCCCTCCGCGCCGAACGGGCCACCGGTGCCGATCGCCACGGCCGAGGAGATCGGTTTGAGGACCGCGACCCGGGGCTGCACCTTGCTGCCGCCGAGCAGGATCGCCTCGATGGCTTCGGGCATGCCGTGCCCGCGGATCTTCTCCGAGCCGTACCGGGCCATCAGGCCGATGACGAGCCCGCCGGCTATCGGGGCGAAGAGCACCACGACCGGGTTGTGGTGCCCGGTGCCGGGCGCGACCAGGTGCGTGTTGAACCGCTCGTAGAAGACGGCGTTGGTGATGATCCCGATCAGGCGCAGCAATGCCCACGCGACGCACGCGCTGACCGCGCCGATCGGCAGCGCCAGCGCGGTGATCACCAGCATCCGCCGGGTGGCGGTGAAATCGCCGAGATGGCCGACGTCGCGCGGCCGGTCGAGTGGCGTCCCGAGCGCTTCCTCTGTAGTCACCTGTGTCCCTCGTCGTGCTGTATCGTAATACGACGCAATATACTAGCCTGCAGCCGTCGTCATCGATGCAAGGGGGCCACGTGCCGAGCGCCCGGCGCATTACCGATCGTGACTATGCCCGCTTGCTGAGCGTTCGTACCAGGCTGCGCCGGTTCGAGCGCTGGAGCGCAGAGCAGGCGGCGGCCCAGGGCCTGACCGCCAGCCAGCACCAGTTGCTGCTCGCGGTCCGCGGGCACGACGAACCGGCCGGCCCGACGATCGGCCAGGTGGCCGACTACCTGATGGTGCGGCACAACACCGCCGTCGAGCTGGTCGACCGCACCCAGGACCTCGGCCTGCTCGACCGGACCCGGGACACCACCGACCATCGCATCGTCCGGCTCACCTTGACCGAGGAGGGCCTGGCGCGGCTGGCAGCGCTGGCCGGATCGCACATCGAGGAGCTGAGCCGGCTGGGCCCGATGCTCGACGGGCTGACGGCGGCGCTGTCGCAGGACTGACGGCCGGGCATGACATCCGTGCGCCCGGCACGGCAGGATTCGTCCCATAGGCACCTGCCGGGAGGCCCGCGATGAAGTACAACGACGACGCCCAGCTGGACACCTCCGGCGTCCAGGACGCCCGCTCCGGGGGCGGTCTGGGCGGCCTCGGCGGCCGTGGCGTCGCGGTCGGCGGCGGCGGCCTAGGGCTGGTCGGTGTGCTCGTGTACGTGCTGATCTCGGTGCTCGGCGGTGGTGGCGGGGGCGAGGGCGGGTCGGTCGCCGACGTGGTGCTCGGGCAGCTCGGCCAGGGCGGCGCCCCGGCCACCGCCGACAACAGCCAGATCCAGAAGGAGTGCCGGACCGGCGCGGACGCGAACAGCCACCTCGAGTGCGCCGTGGTCGCCGACATCGACTCGATCCAGGCCTACTGGAGCGCCGAGCTGCCCGAGCTGGGCAAGCGCTACACCGACGTGCCCACGGTGTGGTTCACCGGACAGGTGTCCACCGGCTGTGGAGCCGCGGACGCCGGCTCGGGGCCGTTCTACTGCCCCGCCGACAAGCGGGTGTACATCGACCTGTCCTTCTACGACGACGTGAAGACCCAGTTCGGCGCTGCCGGCGGCCCGTTCGTCAACGCGTACGTGCTGGCCCACGAGTACGGCCATCACGTCCAGGACCTGCTCGGCACCGAGGCCAAGGTACGCACCAGGCAGGGACCCAAGTCCGATTCGGTGCGCCTGGAGCTACAGGCGGACTGCTACGCCGGGGTGTGGGCGAACCACGCCACCACGACGCCGGACGCCGACGGGAACGTGCTGATCAGCGAGATCACCGACCAGGACATCAGCAACGCGCTGGACGCCGCATCCCGGATCGGCGACGACTACATCCAGAAGAACCTGGGCAACGGGACGGTGAACCAGAACGCCTTCACGCACGGCTCGTCGGCGCAGCGGGAGAAGTGGTTCACCACCGGCTACCGGACCGGTGACCCCACGCGATGCGACACCTTCGGCACGGACAACCTGGGCTGAGCGCGCTCAGGCCGCCGCCTGCCGCGCCTGCAGGTCCGGGCGGCGTGCGACGAGCAGGCCACCGCCGGGGACGACCGCGTCGATCAGCACGATCAGGAACGTGCCCGCGCTCCAGCGCATCGGCGCGCGCAGTTGCAGCGCCAGCAGCACGTACCCGATGAACAACGCGCCGTGGATCGGGCCGAGGATCTTCACCCCGAGCGGGGCGTCGGCGGAGTACTTGACCACGGTCGCCACGATCAGGGCCAGCCAGGAGACCGCCTCGACGACGGCCACGGTGCGGAACGCGCGCGCGGTGAGCATGCACCGAACCTATGGCGGCGTCCCCGCAGATGCGGCGCCGTCCTCGCCGTCCCCTCAGCCGGCGCGGGCGTCAGACGTTGAAGCCGAGGGCGCGCAACTGCTCGCGGCCGTCGTCGGTGATCTTGTCCGGGCCCCACGGCGGCATCCACACCCAGTTGATGCGCACCTCGCTGGCCAGCGGGGTCGGGCCGCCGGTCAGCGCGCTGTGGGCCTGGTCCTCGATCACGTCGGTCAGCGGGCAGGCGGCGGACGTCAGCGTCATGTCGATCGTGACCACGATGCCGGCGTCGGACTCGTCGGCGCGGGCGTCGTAGACCAGGCCCAGGTCGACGACGTTGATGCCGAGCTCCGGGTCGACGACGTCGCGCATCGCCTCGTCGATCTCGTCCCGCGACGGGACGGTGGTGGTGGTCATCGCTGCTCCCCTGTATCTGTGTCAAACGCTGTGTCGCCCGTGTTGCCGCCAGTGTCATCACGCCAGCCGGCCTCGGCCACCGCGCTCTTCATCGCCATCCAGCCCAGCAGCGCGCACTTGACGCGAGCCGGGTACTTCGAGACGCCCTCGAACGCGACCGCGTCCTCGAGGACCTCCTCGTCGTCGTCGGTGAGCTGCGCCGTGCCGCGGGACTGCATCAGCGTCAGGAACCGCTGCTGCAACGCCATCGCCTCGCTGACCGGCCGGCCGATGACCAGCTCGCTCATGACCGAGGTGGAGGCCTGGCTGATCGAGCAGCCCTCGCCGTCCCAGCCCAGGTCGGCGATGGTGTCCGCGGCCAGCCGGACCCGCAGCGTGACCTCGTCGCCGCAGGTCGGGTTGACGTGGTGCACCTCGGCGTCGAACTCGTCCGGCAGCGCGTGGTGATGCGGGTTCTTGTAGTGATCCAGGATGATCTCCTGGTACAGGCTGTCGACCGCGCTCACGAGAACATCGCCTTCACTCTGTCGACGCCGCGGACCAGGGCGTCGATCTCGTCGGTGGTGGTGTACACCCCGAACGACGCGCGCGTGGTCGCAGGTATTCCGTAGCGCACGCACACCGGACGGGCGCAGTGGTGCCCGGCACGGACCGCGATGCCGTCCTCGTCCAACAGCTGCGCGACGTCGTGCGGGTGAACGCCCTTGATCGTGAAGGAGATCGTCGCGCCGCGGTCGAGCGACGTGGCGGGACCGATGATGCGCAGCCCGTCGACGGTGGCCAGCCCGGCGAGAGCGTGCTCGACGAGCTGGTGCTCGCGGGCGGCGATCTCGGTCATGCCGAGCGCGGACACGTAGTCGATCGCGGCGCCGAGCCCGACCGCCTGGGCGATCATCGGGGTGCCCGCCTCGAAGCGGTGCGGCGGCGCGGCGAACGTGGTGCCGGTCATGTCGACCGTCTCGATCATCTCGCCGCCGCCGAGGAACGGGGGCAGCTCGGCCAGCAACTCGTACCGCCCCCACAGCACGCCGACGCCGGTCGGCCCGTACAGCTTGTGCCCGGTGAACGCGACGAAATCGGCCCCGAGCGCCTGCACGTCCAGTGGTAGGTGCGGCGCGGACTGCGAGGCATCGACGACCGTCAGCGCGCCGACCTGCCGGGCGCGGGCCACGATCCGTGCCACCGGGTTGATGGTGCCCAGCGCGTTGGACTGGTGCACGAACGCGACCACCTTGGTGCGCTCGGTGATCACCTCGTCGATCGCGGTGTCGACAAGACGGCCCGCCGAGTTCCCATCCGTATCGATCGGCAGCCAGCGGAACGTCGCGCCGGTGCGCTGCGCGAGCAGCTGCCACGGGACGATGTTGCTGTGGTGCTCCATCTCGGTGACCACGATCTCGTCGCCGGGCCCGACCCTGAACCGCTCCGCCCCGGGCGTGGTCGTCGCGTTGGACAGGCAGTACGCCACCAGGTTCAGCGCCTCGGAGGAGTTCTTGGTGAACACCACCTCGTCACGGTTCGGCGCGTTGATGAACGCCGCGACCTTGTCGCGCGCCCGCTCGAACGCGTTCGTCGCCTCCGAGCCCAAGGTGTGCACCGCGCGCGCGACGTTCGCGTTGTGGTTGGCGTAGAACTCGCTCAGCGTGTCCAGCACGACCTGCGGCTTCTGCGAGGTGTTCGCGCTGTCGAGGTACACCAACGGAACCCCGTGCACCTCGCGCGCCAGGATCGGGAAGTCCTTGCGGACGACATCGACGTCAAACGGCATGGGCGGCAGCCTCGTTCACACCGAACCTCGCGTAGCCCTCGTTCTCCAGCTGGTCGGCCAGCTCGGCCCCGCCGGACTCGACGATGCGCCCGTCGAAGAAGACGTGCACGAAGTCCGGGGTGATGTAGCGCAGGATGCGGGTGTAGTGGGTGATCAGCAGCGTGCCGATGCCGCTCGCGCGCACCCGGTTCACGCCCTCGCTGACCACGCGGAGCGCGTCGACGTCCAGGCCGGAGTCGGTCTCGTCCAGGATCGCGATCTTCGGCTTGAGCAGCTCGAGCTGCAAGATCTCGTGCCGCTTCTTCTCACCGCCGGAGAATCCCTCGTTGACGCTGCGCTCGGCGAACGCCTTGTCCATCTCCAGCGCCTGCATCGCGCCGTTGACCTCCTTGACCCAGGTCCGCAGCTTGGGCGCCTCGCCGCGTACCGCGGTAGCCGCGGTGCGCAGGAAGTTCGACACCGAGACACCGGGCACCTCGACCGGGTACTGCATGGCGAGGAACAGGCCGGCGCGCGCGCGTTCGTCGACGCTCATCGCCAGCACGTCCTCACCGTCCAGGGTGACCGTGCCGCCGGTGACGGTGTACTTGGGGTGACCGGCGATCGAGTAGGCGAGGGTGGACTTGCCCGAGCCGTTCGGCCCCATGATCGCGTGGGTCTGCCCGGACGCGACGGTGAGGTCGACGCCCTTGAGGATCTCGGTGCTCTCCGCATCGCCCCCGACCGTGACGTGCAGGTCGCGAATCTCCAGGGTGGCCATGTGTCTACTCGTTCTCCAGTTCCGGGCTCGGGGTGAAGCCCAGGCGGGCCTCGATCGCGGTCATGATGCGCTGCTGCAGGTCCGCCACGCCGATGCGCTCGACGACGTCGGCGAAGAAGCCGCGGACGACCAGGCGCTGGGCCTCGTCGTGCGGAATCCCCCGCGACTGCAGGTAGAACAGCTGCAGATCGTCGAACCGTCCGGTCGCGCTCGCGTGACCGGCGCCCGCGATCTCACCGGTTTCGATCTCCAAGTTCGGGACCGAGTCGGCGCGGGCGCCGTCGGACAGCAGCAGGTTCCGGTTCATCTCGTAAGTGTCGGTGCCGGTGGCGGCAGGCCGGATCCGGACATCGCCGATCCACACGGTGCGCGCCGTCTCGCCGAGCAGCGCGTTCTTGTAGAGCACGTTGGACGAGCACTGCGGCGCGCCGTGATCGACATACAGCCGCGACTCCAGGTGCTGGTCGGCACCGGCGAAGCTGACGCCGAGGAGCTCGGCGCTGCCACCCGGGCCGGCGAACTCGACTGTGGGGGCCAGCCGGACGATCTTGCCGCCCAGGTTGACCACGACGTGCTTGAGTGTCGCGTCACGACCGACCCGGTTGGCGTGCGCGGCCAGATGGATCGCGCCGGCGTCCCAGTTCTGCACGCTCACCACGGTCAGGTGCGCGCCCGCGCCGACCACGGTCTCGACATTCGCCGCGACCGTCGTGGTGCCGGTGTGCTCGACGATCACCGTCGCCGCGGAGTTCGCGCCGGCCTCGATCACGAGGTGCCCGTAGGCCAGGCCGGGCTCGCCCCGCAGGGCGACCACGACCGGCTCGGACAGTTCGGCGCCGGCCGGGATCTGCACGAGCAGCGCCCGCTCGGCGTTGGCCCAGGCGAGCGCGCTCACCCGGTCGACCGGCCGCAGCGCCTGCCCGACCGCGGGGTGGTCCATCGGCACGACGGACCATTCGGCCGGCACCGGCGCGGTGACCTGCGGCACGACCCGCCCGGTCGGGGTGAACTGCTCGAACAGTTCGCGCAGCTGGCGGGTCGGGCTGAAGCGCCACATCTCCTCGCGGCCGCGCGGGACCTCGAAGGCGTCCGGGTCACGAGAGGTGAACCGTTCGGGGGGCGTCCCCGTCCCGCCGACCCCGTGCGAGTGAGGACGGTCCTGAACCAGAGTCATCGGGTCAGCCCACCGCGCCTTCCATCTGCAGTTCGATCAAACGGTTCAGCTCCAGCGCGTACTCCATCGGAAGCTCGCGCGCGATCGGCTCGACGAAGCCGCGCACGATCATCGCCATCGCCTCGTCCTCGGACAGGCCGCGGCTCATCAGGTAGAACAGCTGGTTCTCGCTGACCTTCGACACGGTGGCCTCGTGCCCCATCGAGACGTCGTCCTCGCGGACGTCGACGTACGGGTAGGTGTCCGAGCGGCTGATCTCGTCGACCAGCAGCGCGTCGCACTTCACCGTCGACTTGCTGTGGTGCGCGCCCTTGTGGATCTCGACCAGCCCGCGGTAGGAGGACCGGCCGCCACTGCGCGCCACCGATTTGGAGATGATCGTCGAGGACGTGTGCGGCGCAAGGTGGAGCATCTTGGCCCCCGCGTCCTGGTGCTGGCCCTCGCCGGCGAACGCGACCGAGAGCACCTCCCCCTTGGCGTACTCGCCCATCAGCCACACGGCCGGGTACTTCATGGTCACCTTCGAGCCGATGTTGCCGTCGACCCACTCCATCGTCGCGCCGGCCTCGGCCTTGGCCCGCTTGGTGACCAGGTTGTAGACGTTGTTCGACCAGTTCTGGATGGTCGTGTAGCGGCACCGGCCGCCCTTCTTGACGATGATCTCCACCACTGCCGAGTGCAGCGAGTCAGAGCTGTAGATCGGCGCCGTGCAGCCCTCGACGTAGTGCACGTAGGCGTCCTCGTCGACGATGATCAGGGTCCGCTCGAACTGGCCCATGTTCTCGGTGTTGATCCGGAAGTAGGCCTGCAGCGGGATGTCGACGTGCACGCCCTTCGGCACGTAGATGAACGAGCCGCCGGACCACACCGCCGAGTTCAGCGCCGAGAACTTGTTGTCGCCCGACGGGATGACCGAGCCGAAGTACTCCTCGAACAGTTCCGGGTGCTCGCGCAGCCCCGAGTCGGTGTCCAGGAAGATGACGCCCTGCTCCTCAAGATCCTCGCGAATCTTGTGGTAGACCACTTCGCTCTCGTACTGCGCGGCCACGCCCGAGACCAGCCGCTGCTTCTCCGCCTCCGGGATGCCGAGCTTGTCGTAGGTGTTGCGGATGTCGTCCGGCAGGTCGTCCCAGGTCGCGGCCTGCTTCTCGGTCGAGCGGACGAAGTACTTGATGTTGTCGAAGTCGATCCCGGACAGGTCCGAACCCCAGGTCGGCATCGGCTTCTTGTCGAAGATCTCCAGCGCCTTGAGCCGCCGGCGCAGCATCCACTCCGGCTCGCTCTTCTTGTCCGAGATGTCACGCACCACCGCCTCGGACAGCCCGCGCTGTGCCGCGGCGCCGGCCAGGTCGCTGTCGGCCCAGCCGTAGCCGTACTTACCGAGCGAGGCGATCTGCTCGTCCTGCGTGAGGACGCGTTCTGGTGCGGTCGTCATCTATCAGGCCCTTCCCGACGTGGTGTTCGTGCGGTCTACGGGTGGAACGGGGACGTGCGTGGTGCAGACACCGTCGCCGTGGGCGATGGTGGCCAGGCGCTGGACGTAGGTGCCGAGCACGCGCTCGAAGGCTCGCGTCTCGGCCTCGCACAACTCCGGGAACTCGGCGGCGACGTGCGCGACCGGGCAGTGGTGCTGGCAGACCTGCACGCCCGCGCTGGCCTGCTCGGTGGTGGCGGCGTAGCCGTGCGCGGTGAGCGACTCGGCGAGCGCCTCGGTCCGGGTCAGCGGGTCGGCGGCCGGGTCCACATCGCCGGTGAGCAGCCTGGCCAGCGACTCGGCGCGGTGGTCGGCGAAGGCCACCACCGCCTGCTCGCCGCCGGTCTCGCGCAGGTACCGCAGCGCCGTGGTCGCCAGGTCGTCGTACGCATGCGGGAATGCCGCCCGGCCCGCGTCGGTGATCGCGTACACCCGCGCGGGACGTCCCCGGCCACGCTGTGCTGCCGGACGCGGCTCGGATTCGACCAGCAGCCCGTCGGCGACCAGCGCGTCCAGGTGTCGGCGGATCGCGGCGGCGGACAGGCCCAGCCGATCGGCGAGAGTTGCGGCGTTCTGCGGCCCTCGCTCCAGGATGATCCGGGCAACGGTGTCTCGCGTGCGGTCGGTACCGCCGCTGTCGACCTGCGCCCCCAATTTCACAACACCAGTATGACGTATTTCGGGCGAGCTCGCAGGCGCGGGGTGGGCAGGTAGGTTGCACGCGTGCTGTACCGGACCCTCGAGCTCACCGTCGCTCCCGCCCTGCGTGCGGTGTACCGACCCGAGGTCATCGGCCTGCAGCACGTCCCGGCGAGCGGTCCGGTGATCCTCGCGGGTAACCACATCTCGTTCGCGGACGAGATCTTCACGCCCCTCGCCGCGCGGCGCCAGATCTTCTACTTCGCCAAGGCCGAGTACTTCACCACCCCGGGGATTCGCGGGCGCGCGATGGCCGCATTCTTCCATGGTATGGGGCATGTCCCGGTGGCGCGCGCGGACACTCGCTCAGCAGCCGCGGTGATCGACATCGGGGTCGAGGTGCTGGGCGAGGGCCGCGCGCTCGGCATCTTCCCCGAGGGCACCCGCTCGCCGGACGGGAAGCTGTACCGGTTCCGCACCGGCGTCGCCCGGGTGGCCCTGCGCAGCGGGGCGCCGGTGGTGCCGGTCGCGCTCGTCGGCACCCGTGCCGTCCAGCCGCCCGGCACCCGCAGCTGGCACCGCGCCCCCGTCCAGGTGCACTTCGGCGCGCCGCTGCAGTTTCCCGCCCAGCCCGGCGGTGAGCGCAGTTCGCGGGTGCTGCGTGAGATCACCGAGACCGTCCGCGAAGCCGTCCAGGCGATGTCCGGGCAGGAGTACGTCGACGCCTACGCGCAGTCGTCCGCCGCGCTCTGATCCGCGGGCGTGTCGGGGTGCTCACGTCCGGCGATCCCGCGGCACGTTCTGCGCGCGCACGTTCCTACACTGACTTCGTGTCCGCCGATTCCAGCGCTGCCGTCGAGGTCGTCGACCTCGTCAAGGCGTACGGCGCCCGGCGTGCCGTGGACGGCCTCAGCCTGACCGTGCCACAGGGTGCCGTGCTGGCGCTGCTCGGCCCGAACGGCGCGGGCAAGACGACCACCATCGAGATCTGCGAGGGGTTCCGGCGCCCGGACTCCGGCAGCGTGCGCGTACTCGGCCTGGACGCCGTCCGCGACGCCGCCCGGCTTCGCCCGCGGGTCGGCGTGATGCTGCAGGACGGTGTCGGCGGGTACACCGGCGCGAGCGCCATCGAGCTGCTGCGCCTGTTCGCCGCCTACGCCGCACACCCGCACCGGCCGGAGGCGCTGCTGGACGCCGTGGGGCTGACCGAGGTGGCCGGCACACAGGTCAAACGGCTCTCCGGTGGGCAACAGCAACGCCTGTCGCTGGCGATGGCCCTGGTCGCCCGTCCCGAGCTGGTGTTCCTGGACGAGCCGACCACCGGCATGGATCCGCAGGCCAGGCGGGCCACCTGGGACTTCATCCGCAAGCTGCGCACCGACGGCGTCAGCGTCGTGCTCACCACCCATTTCCTCGACGAGGCCGAGCAGCTCGCCGACACGGTCGTGGTGATGGACGCCGGCCGGATCGTCGCGTCGGGCACCCCGGCCGAGCTGACCAAGGCCGGCGCCGAGGGGCAGATCCGGTTCCACGCCGCGCCCGGGCTGCGGCTGGTCTCGCTGATCGCGGCACTCCCGGCGGGAACCCACGCGGTCGAGGAGACGCCCGGCCACTACCTGGTGACCGGCGATGTCGACCCGCAACTGCTCGCCACCCTGACCGCATGGTGCGCCGGGCAGGGCGTGCTCGCCGAGAACCTGTCGGTCGAGCGGCGCAGCCTCGAGGACGTGTTCCTCGAGCTCACCGGCCACGGCCTGCGCACATGAGCACCCCGTTGACCGCCTCGTTGTCGTTCGTGCCGGCGCCGGCCGCCGCGCCGCGCTCGCGCATGCTCGCCGCGCAGACCCGCATGGAGTTCCGGCTCCTGCTGCGCAACGGCGAGCAGGTCGGCCTGACGCTCGTCATCCCGCTGCTGCTGCTGTTCTTCTTCAACCTGCCGTTGCTGTACTCGCTCGGCGTGCCGCGCCGCATCGACTTCGTGGTGCCGAGCATCATCGCGCTCGCCGTGATGTCCGCGGCGTTCACCGGCCTGGCGATCGGCACCGGGTTCGAGCGCAAGTACGCGGTGCTCAAACGCCTCGGGGCGACGGCGCTGCCGCGTGCCGTGCTGATCGGCGGCAAGACGCTCGCCGTGCTGTTGCTCGAGGTCGTCCAGGTGGTGCTGATCTGCGCCGTGGGTTTCGCGCTCGGCTGGCACCCGCACGGCGACCCGCTGCTCCTGCCCGTACTGATCGGCCTCGGCACGCTCGCGTTCGGCGGCCTCGGGCTGCTGCTCGCCGGCACGCTGCGGGCCGAGGTCACGCTGGCCGCCGCCAACCTGATCTGGCTGGTGCTCCTGTTCGCCGGCGGCATCGCGATCCCGCTGTCGAAGTACCCCTCCGGCGTTGCGGACGTGCTGCAGTACCTGCCCTCGGCGGCACTCTCGCACGGCCTGCACGCCGTGCTGCAGGACGGTGCCGGGCTGCCGGTACACGACCTGCTGACGCTGGTGGTGTGGACGGCGATCGCCTTGCCTGCAGCGGCGAGCTGGTTCCGATGGGAGTAGCGACGACGCCTGTGGGGGCGGCACCGCCCGCGGTGCTCCCCCGCCACGTCGCGCTGCTGCGCCGCGTCATCCCGCCCGCGTTGCGCGGCCGGACCGCCTTCCGCCGGTTCGCGCTGTGGTCGGTGCTGACGAACGTCCTGATCGTGGTCAGCGGCGGCGCGGTCCGGCTGACCGATTCCGGCCTGGGCTGCCCCACCTGGCCGCGCTGCACGGATGCGTCGCTCACACCCACGCACCAGTACGCGATCCACGGGGTCATCGAGTTCACCAACCGGCAGCTCACCTTCGTCGTCGCCTTCTTCGCCCTCGCCACCTGGCTGATCGCGATGGCGCGCGTGGAGCACCGGCGGCTGGCGACCGTTGCCGCGCTGAGCATTCCGGCCCAGGCCGTCCTCGGTGGGCTGACCGTGCTGACCCACCTGAACCCGTGGCTGGTGGCCGCCCACTTCATGCTCTCGATGGCGATCCTGTTCGTCACCGCGTGGGTGTGGTGGCGGGTGCGCGGCTCCGCGCCGGCGCTCGCCGTCCCGCCCGCCGCGCGCATCCTGGCGCGGGTCACCGCGGTGGTGGCGGTGGCGGTGCTGGTGCTGGGCACGGTCGTCACCGGCGCCGGTCCCCATGCCGGCGACAAGGACGACTCGGGCAAGGTGCACCGGATCGGGCTCAAGGTCTCGTCCATGGCGCAACTGCATGCCGACTCGGTGATGGTGCTGATCGGCGTGAGCATCGGGTTAGTCGCGCTGTGCTACGCGATCCGGGTCGCCGACACGGTGCGCCGCGCAGCCTGGCTGCTGCTGGCGGTCGAACTCGCGCAGGGCGTCATCGGCTACACGCAGTACTTCCTGCACGTCCCGCCGGTACTCGTCGGGCTGCACATGTTCGGCGCCTGCCTGCTGTGGCTGGCCGCGCTGCACGTGCTCGCGCTCGTCGAACCGCGTGCCACGGGCGAGCCGTCAGATGCGTCGGTGCCCGAGGAGTGACCCTGGTGGGCCAGGTGGCCGGGTGGCCGGGCAATCACGCCTCGCTGTCGATCGCCGAGCGTCGCAATGTGCCGTTGGCTCGACACCACCTGGGAGGCGGCGTCAGAACAGCTGGCTGATCGCGTAGATCGCCAGCCCGGCGAGCGCTCCGACCACGGTACCGTTGATCCGGATGAACTGCAGGTCCCGTCCGACCTGGAGCTCCAGCCGCCGGCTCGTCTCCTCGGTGTCCCAGCGCTGCACGGTCGAGGAGATCACGCTGGCCAGGTCCTCGGCGTAGTACGTGACGATGTGCCCGCTCATCCGCTGCAACGCCTCGTCCACCTTGGCGCCGATCCCCGGGTCGTCGCGCAACACCTGGCCCGCGCGGACCGTCAGCGACTGCACCGTCCGGCGCAGGTCCGAGTCCGGATCGGCGGCCCCGTCGACAACGAGGGCCTTGCCGCGCACCCACAGCGTGGACAGCCACTCGCGCACCTGCGGGTGCTCGAGCAGTTGCAGCTTCGCCTGTTCGACCTTGGCCCGCTGCTCCGGATCCTCGCGCAGCCGCCGGGCGAGATCGCGCAGCTTCGCGTCGTAGGTGTGCCGCAGCTCGTGCTCCGGTTGCATCGACACGTCCGCCAGGAACGACTGCACGGCGCTGAAGCCCTTGGCGAACACGCGGTCGTCGACCCAGTCCGGCACCCACTCCGGCGACTCGTCGGCCAGCCGGCGGCGGAACACCCCGCGGTTCTCGTCGAGGAAACGCATCGTCCCGCGCAGTGTCGCGGTGAGCACGGCCTGGTGCTGCCCGGAGTCGCACACCGCGTCGAGCAGCCGGGCGAGAAGCGGCGAGACGTCCAGCTCGCGCAGCTGCTTGTCCGCGAACCCCGCCACGGCGGTACGCAACTCGTCGTCACGCAGCACCGAAGCCAGCCCGCTGACCGCGTTGCTCAGCTCCGCCGCCACCTGCCGCGCGTGGTCCGGATCGGCCAGCCACTCGCCCACCCGCTGCGGCACGTGCGCGGCGGCCAGCCGCTCGCCGACGATCGCCTCGGTGAGGAAGTGTTCGCTGACGAACCCGGCCAACCCCTCGCCGATCTGATCCTTCTTACGCGGGATGATCGCGGTGTGCGGGATCGGCAGCCGCAGCGGATGGCGGAACAGGGCCGTGACCGCGAACCAGTCGGCCAGCCCACCGACCATGGACGCCTCGGCGGCCGCCTGCAGGTAGCCCCAACCGCCGTGCCCGTCGCCAACGGCCCGGCACACCACGAAGACGATCGCGGCAACCACCAGCAGCCCGCCCGCGGTCGCCTTCATCCGCACCAGGGCACGGCGGCGCGCTGCGTCCGGCAGCGGAATCGTCATACCCGGGCCGCGATCGCCGCTGCGAACCGGTCCGCGGCGGCCGAGCAGTACGACAGGAACAGCGACGGCTCGGCGAGTTCGAGCTCGCCCAGCAACGGCCCGTCCGGCGTGGGCAGCAGATCTGCCCGCACGTACAGCAGGTCCTCGCCGAAACGCTCGCGCAGCAGCGCGATCGCCTTGCCACCGACCGCCAACTCGGCCTCGGTGGGTACGCGCTCGCTGATCCGCTCCTCGACGTACAGCTCGTAGCCGCCGAGCGGGTGGACCGTGCCGTACGGCAGCATCGCGCCCTTGCCGATCGCGTGGCTGAACTCGCCGTCGAGGTAGATCAGCGCGGTCTCGCCGCTGTGATCGACGTCGGCCAGGTACGGCTGGACGAGTGCGGTGCGACCTTCGCGGTGCAGCAGTTGCACGTGGCGCCGTCCGCCCTCCGTGTCGCCGGCGGCGAACCGGCCGGCGCCCCGCGAGCCCGCCCCGACGGTCGGCTTGACGACGTACTCGGCGTCAGTCGGCAACTCGGCGCTCTCGCCGGGGCGCGCGAAGCTGCTGGGCACGATCGGCACGCCTGCTGCGGCGAGCGCGGCCAGGTACCTCTTGTCCGCGCTCCACTCGATCACGTTCGCGGGATTCGCCAGCCTCGGCACCGATCGCGTCCATTGCAGGAACCGTTCGGGCGTGTCGGTGTAGTCCCACGGGCAGCGCACCACCGCCAGGTCCGCCGACCAGTCCGCGGCGGGGTCGTTCCACACCTGCCAGCGGGCGGCCACCCCGACGCGTGCCAACGCCTCGACCAGCACGGCAGCGTCCTCGTCTCCGTCCGGCAGGGCGGCACAGGTCACCAGGGTCACGGCGGGCATGGGTCGATCCTAGGGAGCGCCTCTGCCGGGCGTTGTCCTCGCCCATGTGGCGCAGCACGAACAACTCGCGACGTGTCAAGATCACACCGTTCGCGGACCCACCACCTGGGAGGTAGCTCGTGGCCGAGGCCGGCTGGTACCCCGACCCGCAGGACCCGAACGCACTGCAGTTCTGGGACGGCCAGCGCTGGACGGCCAACCGGCAGCCGGCCACCTTCGCGGCGCCGCACGCCGCCCGGCAGCAGCACGAACCACCGCGCCAGCCGTGGGGCGGGCAGCCGACCCAGGCGCTGCCACCCGTCGTGCCGACGACGCCCGGCCGGCCCCAGGCGCCCGGCCAACCACAGGCGCCCGGCCAACCACAGGCACCCGGCCAACCACAGTCACCCGGCCAACCGCAGTGGTCCGCACCGCCTCCCCCACCGGTTCGCGGCCGACTGCGGCTCTGGTTCGCCGGCGGCCTGGTGGCGGTCCTGGTCGCCGCGGGCTTGATCACCTGGCTGGTGTGGCCGAGCCAGACGACCGCGCTGACCTATCAGGGGACCACGATCGCCGCACCGGGCACCGTGCTGCAGAGCGCCGAATCGACGGTGAAGAAGCTGGTCGCCGACCGTCACGGCGCGATGAACGAGCAGAGCCGGTGCTACTTCAGCAAGCCGACGAAGCGACCGTCCGGAGCGAGGAAGACCGACGTCGACGATCACCTGACGTGTGGCCCGGTCCTGTTCGTCGACGGTGACCCGGCCAACGCCTACCTCGCGGTACCGTTCCGGAGCGAGAACGCCGGCGGCAAGGCGCAGCTCACCCCGACGGACTCGCTTGCGGACGTAGAGCCGGCCGCCGTGCCCGACTCGGTCACCCTGGTGCGTCCGGACGGGAAGTCGACACCGTCCGGAACCGGCGGACTGTCCGTTCCGAAGCCGCCGGCCGCTGACAAGGACGTGCTGACCGCCGCGCAGCTGGGCGAGACCAGTCCGCCTCCCGCACTCGAGGGCGCCACCATGATCGGCAGGAGCTCCGGGGTCACCGTGCTCGCCGCGGGCTCGATCGACCGCTACGGCTCCGGCGACGACGCACGCTCGGCACCGGCCGGCGAACAGCTGATCGCCTTCAAGGTCCGTACCGAGAGCGGCGATGTCGACAAGAACGGGTCCGCGACCGTGTCCGTGGCCGTAGCAGGCTCCGCGCCACGTCCGCTACCGCGCATCAGCGGACCGGACGACTACGTGGTCGTCGCAGCGCCGACCTCCGCCGCGGTGAGCCTGCAGCTCGCCGACGGCGGGTTCACCCAGGAACTCTCGCTTCCCGACGGCAAACCTGGCGCCGGCAACATCGCCGTGCTGGCGCGCAAGCACCGCACCGCGACGATCGGCAAGAAGGTCGACGTGCCGGTTCACCTGCGTGGCGCCGACGGCTCGGCTGACGTCACGTTCCACGCGAGCGCCGCAATTGCCTCGCTCGACTTCTGGGTACCGAACCACACCGATCGGCACCCGGCGAGCGCGGCGAACGCGATGCTCTCGGTCGATCTGGACTACACCGATCCGCACTCCCCCGGGCACACCTACGGCTTCGACCCGCAACTGCTCAAGCTGCGGCTGCCGGACGGCAAGCTCGTCGCGGCGCACAACATCGCTGCAGCCGGCAAGATCTTCAACGTCTTCGAGGTGCCTGCGGACTTCACGTCCGGCACGCTGCAGGTCGCCGGATCGGAGACTGTGGGGTCGGTGACGCTGACGATCACCCATGCGGTCGGGTTCGCGATCGCGATTCCGGCCGGCTGAGCAGGCGCGTCCATCCGGCCGGCTGCTCACCACTTCCCCCCTCCGGTTACCAGAATCCGGCCCGGAATCTCGTCACCCGGTGGGGGAAGCGGGCCGGAACTCGTCACACGGTGGGGCAAGACGCCGCGCTCTGGTGTCTGGGAGGGAAGGCGCCGCGTTCTCGTCACCCGGTGGGGCAAGACGCCGCGCTCTGGTCTCTGTGTGGGGGAAGCGGGCGCGGGCGGGATGCGGAGCGATCGCGCGTCTGCCACAGGGCAGCTGGGCCGCTCAGCCGGCGCCGCAGTAACCCCACTTCCCCCCTCCGGTTACCAGAATCCGGCCCCCAATCTCGTCACACGGTGGGGGAAGCGGGCAGGAATTCGTCACCCGGTGGGGCAAGACACCGCGCTCTGGTGTCTGGGAGGGAAGGCGCCATGATCTCGGCACACGGTGGGGGAAGACAGCCCGGGCGTCAGCGGACGAAGGTGTCGACCGCGACGGCCACGAAGACGAAGGCCAGGTAGCTGTTGGACAGGTGGAAGAACGCCATCGGCTTGGCACCGCGGTCGGCCTTGGTGCGTGCGTGCAACCGGTGGGCGGCCACGATCAGCACCGCACCGGCCCCGGCCGCGAGCCCGCCGTAGACCCAGCTGGTCGCGAGCGGCCACAGCGCCAGCGACGCCGCGACGGTGAGCCAGGTGTAGATCACCATCTCGGCGGTGACCCGACTGGGCGAAGCGACCACCGGCAGCATCGGCACGCCGGCCTTCGCGTAGTCCTCCCGGTAGCGGGTGGCCAGCGCCCAGGTGTGCGGCGGCGTCCAGAAGAACACCACCGCGAACAGCGCGAACGGTGCCCAGGCCAGACTTCCCGTCACGGCGGACCAGCCGATCAGCACCGGCATGCAGCCCGCCGCACCACCCCACACGATGTTCTGCGAGGTGCGTCGCTTGAGCAGCGCGGTGTACACGAGCACGTAGAACGCGATCGCGGTGAACGTCAGCGAGCCGGCGAGCCAGTTCGTCGCCAGTCCGATGGCCAGCACGGACGCGGCACCGAGCAGCAGCCCGAAGACGAGCGCGCCGGTCGGCGACACCTCGTGCCGGGCAAGGGGACGTCGACCGGTCCGGCGCATCACCGCGTCGATGTCCCGGTCGAGATAGCAGTTCAGCGCGTTCGCGCTGCCGGCGGCCAGCGTGCCGCCGAGCATGGTGACCAGCGCGACCCACCACTTCGGCAGGCCCTGCGCGGCGAGCACCATCGACGGGAGGGTGGTGACCAGCAGCAGCTCGATGATGCGCGGCTTGGTGAGCGCGATGTAGGCGCCGACCCGCGTCCGGTGCGCGGCCCGCGCTCGCCCGGCGTGCGGCAGCCGGCGCTCGGTGCGGACCGGCTGATCGGCCGACGACTCGCTCGCACTCTGGCCCGCGGCTGCGGGCGCGACCGGCGTCTGCGTCACCTGCTCAGGGTAGCCCGTGCGGACGGGCGTACTCGCAGCCAGTCTCGAGCGCGCGCGGCGGGTGCGCCCGGCCAACTGCCTGCGCGCCGTACTCACGGGTGGCTAGGCTCGTAGTGGAGCCGAACACCGGCCCCGCGAGTCTGGAGAGGACAACAGCGACGTGACCGACAACGCTTCCGGCACCGGCGTCGAGACCACGCACCCGGCGTGGTGGACCGATCTGGACACCAAGGCGGTGGACACCGCGCGGCTGCTCGCGGCGGATGCGGTGCAGAAGGTCGGCAACGGTCACCCGGGCACGCCGATGAGCCTCGCCCCGCTCGCCTACCTGCTCTACCAGCGGATCCTGCGGCATGACCCCACCGACCCGAACTGGATCGGTCGCGACCGGTTCGTGCTGTCCAACGGTCACGCCTCGCTCACCCAGTACTGCCAGCTGTTCCTGTCCGGCTACGGCCTCGAGCTCTCGGACATCCAGGCCCTGCGCACCTGGGGGTCGCTGACGCCGGGTCACCCCGAACACGGTCACACCGCAGGGATCGAGACGACGACCGGGCCGCTCGGCCAAGGCGTCGGCAACGGTGTCGGCATGGCCATGGCCGCGCGTCGCGAGCGGGGCCTGCTCGACCCGGACGCGGCTCCCGGCGAGTCCCCGTTCGACCACTACATCTACGTGATCGCCGGCGACGGCTGCCTGGAGGAGGGCGTGTCGGGCGAGGCGTCCTCGCTCGCCGGGCACCAGCAGCTCGGCAACCTGATCATGTTCTGGGACGACAACCACATCTCGATCGAGGACGACACCAACGTCGCCTTCAGCGAGGACGTCCTCAAGCGCTACCAGGCCTACGGCTGGCACACCCAGTACGTCGAGTCCGGCGAGGACGTCGTCGGCCTCGAGAAGGCGATCGAGAAGGCGAAGTCGGTCACCGACCGGCCCTCACTCATCGCGGTCCACTCCATCATCGGCTGGCCGGCACCGACGCTGCAGAACACCGGCAAGGCGCACGGCTCGGCTCTGGGCGAGGAGGAGATCCGCCGCACCAAGGAGATCCTCGGCTTCGACCCCGAGGTGCACTTCGCGGTCGACACCGCCGTGCTGGCCCATGCGCGCGAGGTCGTGCAGCGCGGCCGCGATGCGCACGCCGAATGGCAGAAGTCGTTCGACGCGTGGGCCGAGGGCAACCCGGAGCGCAAGGCCCTGCTGGACCGCATGATCGGCCGAAGTCTGCCGGACGGTTGGGCCGAGTCACTGCCGGTGTTCCCGGCCGAGAAGGACGGCAAGCCGAACTCGGTCTCGACCAGGGCGGCATCCGGCAAGGTGCTCACCGCCCTCGCCGATGTGCTGCCCGAACTGTGGGGCGGCTCGGCCGACCTGGCCGAAAGCAACAACACCACGATGGAGGGCGAGCCCAGCTTCATCCCGGCCGACCGGCAGACCAAGGTCTGGACCGGCGGTCCCTACGGCCGCACGCTGCACTTCGGCATCCGCGAGCACGCGATGGGCTCGATCATGAACGGGATCACGCTGCACGGCGGAACCCGCGTCTACGGCGGCACATTCCTGGTCTTCAGCGACTACATGCGCCCGCCGGTACGGCTCGCCGCGCTGATGCAGATCCCGACGATCTATGTCTGGACGCACGACTCGATCGGCCTCGGCGGGGACGGGCCCACCCACCAGCCGATCGAGCATCTGGCCGCACTGCGGGCGATCCCCGGCCTGGACGTCGTGCGGCCCGCCGACGCGAACGAGACCGCGGCCGCGTGGCGCGCCACCCTGGAGCACACCGACCGGCCGATCGCGCTCGCCCTGTCGCGGCAGAACCTGCCGGTGATCGACGCCGCGAAGGTCGCCGACGTCAGCAAGGGTGCGTACGTGCTGGCGGAGGCGTCCGCCGGGCTGCCGGACGTGATCATCGTCGCCACCGGCTCGGAGGTCGCGCTCGCGCTGGCCGCCAGGGCGGTGCTCGAGGACGAGGGCCACTCCACCCGGGTCGTCTCCATGCCGTGCCAGGAGTGGTTCAACGCCCAGCCGGCGTCGTACCGCCAGCAGATCCTGCCTGGCGAGGTCAAGGCGAGGGTCAGCGTCGAAGCGGGGATCAAGCAGGGGTGGCGCGAGATCGTCGGGGACGCCGGCGAGATCGTGAGCATCGAGCATTTCGGGGCCAGCGCCGAGGGGTCGGTGCTGTTCGAGCAGTTCGGCTTCACGACCGATCACGTGGTCGCGGCCGCCCACTCCGCACTGGAACGCGCCGGGCAGGTCCGCGGCGCCACGACCGGCAACTGAAGGGAAATGACTATGGGTGACGCGCTCGCCGACCTCTCGGCGGAGGACGTTTCGATCTGGCTCGACGACATCAGCAGGGACCGGCTTCGCACCGGGAACCTGCAGCAACTCATCGACACCAAGCACGTCGTCGGGGTGACCAGCAACCCGACGATCTTCCAGAAGGCGATCGAGAAGGGCACCGCGTACGACGATCAGGTGCGCGAGCTCAAGACCCGCGAGGTCGCGATCGACGGTGTGATCCGCTACCTGATGGCCTACGACATCCGCTGGGCGTGCGACGTGCTGCGTCCCGTGTTCGACCGCACCGGTGGCAAGGACGGGCGCGTCTCGATCGAGGTCGATCCGCGGCTGGCGTCGAACACCGCGCGCACCACCGCCGAGGCCAAGGGCCTGTGGTGGCTGGTCGACCGGCCCAACGTGATGGTGAAGATCCCGGCGACCGAGGCGGGCCTGCCGTCGATCGCGGCCGCCACCGCCGCCGGGGTCAACGTCAACATCACCCTGATCTTCGGGCTCGACCGGTACGACGCGGTGATGGACGCGTACCTGACCGGGCTGGAGCAGGCGAAGGCGGCCGGCCTGGACCTGTCGAAGATCCACTCGGTGGCCTCGTTCTTCGTGTCCCGGGTGGACACCGAGGTCGACAAGCGGCTGGACAAGATCGGGTCGGACGAGGCGCGCGCGGTGCGTGGCAAGGCCGGCATCGCGAACGCCCGGCTGGCCTACGAGCGGTACGAGAAGGTCTTCGCCTCCGAACGCTGGCAGGCACTCGCGGCCGCCGGCGCGAACACCCAGCGCCCGCTGTGGGCCTCGACGGGCGTCAAGGACCCCACGTACGAGGACACCATGTACGTGGTCGAACTGGTCGCGCCGAACACCGTCAACACCATGCCGGAGGCGACCATGGACGCGATGGCCGACCACGGCGTGCTGCGCGGCAACACGATCGCGGGCACGTACGACGAGTCGCGCAAGGTGCTCGCCGACCTCGAGGCGCTCGGGATCGGCTACGACGACGTGATCGAGCTGCTCGAGGCCGAGGGCGTACAGAAGTTCGAGGACTCCTACGCGCAGCTGACCGAGAGCGTGCAAGGACAGCTGGACAACGCCAAGTCATGACGTCGCCGCACGAACCGACCGCCGGGATGATCGCGGGATGACCGGAACGACCGAGCAGAACGCGCCGGTGACCCCGGCGGCGGAACCGCTCGTCGCACCGGCCGGGACGCCTGCCGGCACCGCAGGCAATCCGCTGCGCGATCCCCGGGACCGGCGGCTTCCCCGCGTCCCCGAGCCGTGCGCGCTCGTCGTGTTCGGCGTGACCGGTGACCTGTCGCGCAAGAAGCTGCTGCCGGCGATGTACGACCTCGCCCACCGTGGGCTGCTGCCGCCCGACTTCGTCCTGCTCGGCTTCGCCCGCCGCGACTGGGGCGACGGGGACTTCGAATCGCTGGCCAAGAAGGCGGCGAAGCAGTATGCGCGCACCTCCTGGGACGAGGAGGTCTGGGCCCGGCTGTCCGGCGACATCAAGTTCGTCCCCGGCTCGTTCGACGACGACGACGCGTTCGACCAGCTGGCCCGCACCTTGGGCGAGTTGCAGGACTCGCACGGCATCAAGGGAAACGCCGCGTTCTACCTGTCCATCCCGCCCGCGCTGTTCCCGACCGTGCTCAAGCAGATGGAGCGCACCGGGATGGCCAACGGCGGCGAGGTCGCCGGGGGCTGGCGGCGGGTGGTGGTCGAGAAGCCGTTCGGGCATGACCTGCAGAGCGCGCTCGCGCTCAACAAGCTGGTGGACGACGTGTTCGGCGCGTCCGACGTGTTCCGGATCGACCACTACCTGGGCAAGGAGACCGTCCAGAACCTGATGGCGCTGCGCTTCGCCAACCAGCTGTTCGAGCCGGTCTGGAACGCCAACTTCGTCGACTCGGTGCAGATCACGATGGCCGAGGACGTCGGCATCGGCGGGCGGGCCGCGTTCTACGACGCCACCGGCGCGGCGCGCGACGTGCTGCAGAACCACTTGTTCCAGCTGCTCGCGCTGACCGCGATGGAGGAACCGGTCGAGTTCACCGCCGAGGCGATCCAGGTCGAGAAGCTCAAGGTGTTGCGCGCCATCACGTTGCCGCACGACCTCGCCTCCTACGCGGTGCGCGGCCAGTACGACCAGGGCTGGCAGGCCGGCGAGCGGGTGCCGGCCTACCTCGCCGAGGAGGGCATCCCGCAGGACTCCACCACCGAGACGTACGCGGCGGTGCAACTCGGCATCGACACCCGGCGCTGGGCGGGGGTGCCGTTCTACCTGCGCACCGGCAAGCGGCTGCCACGGCGGGTCACCGAGATCGCGGTCCTGTTCAAGCGTGCGCCGCACCTGCCGTTCAGCCACACCGACACCGAAGAACTCGGGCACAACCAACTCGTCATCCGGGTGCAGCCCGACGAGGGCGTCACGCTGAAGTTCGGCTCGAAGGTGCCCGGCTCGATGATGGAGGTCCGCGACGTGTCGATGGACTTCCTCTACGGCGAGGCGTTCACCGAGTCCTCCCCCGAAGCCTACGAGCGGCTGATCCTGGACGTGCTGATCGGCGATTCGACGCTCTTCCCGCGCAACGCGGAGGTGGAGGCCTCCTGGCGGGTGATCGACCCGCTGGAGCAGTTCTGGGCGACCCACCCGCCGCAGCCCTACCGGGCCGGCGAATGGGGCCCGAAGGCCGCCGACGAGATGCTCGCCCGCGACGGGCGCACCTGGCGCCGGCCGTGACCGGAGTACCAGGAGAGCACCGATGACGACCCTGTGGGATACGACCGGGACGGCCGTGGTCAAGGCGCTCGCGGCCGAGCGGCGCACCGGCGGCGGCGTGACGAGCGGGCTCGCACTCACGCTGGTCGTGGTGCTGGACGAGAAGGACACCGCGGACGTCGAGGCGGCGGTCAGCATCGCCGCGGCCAGGCACCCGATGCGGGTCCTCGCCGTGATCCGGCGCCAGCTGGACGCGCCCGTCCCGCGCCTGGACGCCGAGGTCGAGATCGGCGGGCGGTACGGCCCGGTCGAGTCGGTGGTGCTGCGCATGTACGGCCGGCTGGGCCTGCATGCCGAGTCGGTGACGCTGCCGTTGCTGGCGCCGGACGCGCCGGTGGTCACCTGGTGGTACTCCGAAACCCCGCAGGTGATCGCCCAGGACCCGCTGGGCGTGTTCGCCGACCGGCGGATCACCAACGTCATCCGCGACCCCGATCCGGCGGCGTCGCTGCGCCAGCGCGCCGTCGACTACGCCCCCGGGGACACCGACCTGACCTGGACGGTGATCACGCCGTGGCGCGCCGCGCTGGCCTCCGCCTTCGACACGGTGCACACCCCGGCCGTGTCCGTCGTGGTCAAGGGCAACCCGGTCGACCCGTCGGCGCAGCTGCTCGCCGGCTGGCTGTCCAGCCGGCTCGGGCTGTACGTCCCGGTCGAGGCGGCCGAGGGCAAGTACATCTCGTCGGTCGACCTGCACTTCGGCGACGAGTACACCGTCACGCTGCGCAACGACAACTACAAGCTGATCATGAGCCGGCCCGGGCAGATGGACTCCATCGCGCCGTTCCCGAACCGCAGCACCGGTGACGTGCTCGCCGAGGAGCTGCGCCGGCTCGACGCGGACCAGCCGTACGCGCAGGCGCTGGGCGCGGTGACCGGGCACAGCGACCTGAGCAGCCGCCCGGCGGTACGTACCCACATCTGGAACGATCCGGCGCTCGCCGCCCAGGAGGCATGACGATGAGCCCTCGTGAAACGCACGTCGAGGAGAGCACCGAGGAGCTGGCCGCCTTCGTCGCGGCGCGACTGGTGGAGGTGCTCGCCGCGGCGCAGCACGAGCACGGCCGGGCGGCCCTCGCGCTCACCGCCGGGTCGGTGATGGAGAAGGTCTGGGCGGCACTGGCCGGCTCGGAGTCCGCCCGTGCACTGGACTGGTCCGCGGTGGACGTGTTCTGGGGTGACGAGCGGTTCGTGCCGGCCGGCGCCGCCGACCGCAACGACCGCCCGGCCGGGGAGATCCTGTTCGGGCACGCGCCCTTCTCGGCCGCCCGGCAGTTCCCGATGCCCACCTCGGACGGCGAGTACGGCGACGACCTGGACGCCGCCGCCGCGGGCTACGCGCGCACGCTGCACGATGCCCGCCGGCCCGACGACGCGGGCGAGGTGCCCAGCTTCGACGTGGTGCTGCTGGGTGTCGGCCCGGACGGGCACTGCTGCTCGCTGTTCCCGGACCACCCCAGCTCGCGCGAGGAGTCCGGGACGGTGATCGCGGTGCGCAACTCGCCGAAACCGCCGCCGCTGCGCATCTCGCTCAGCTTCGCCGGGCTGAACGCGGCCGAGCAGATCTGGGCCGTCGTCAACGGCTCCGGCAAGGCCGAGGCGGTAGCACGGGCGCTCGGCGGTGCAGCGCGCACCGAGGTTCCCTCGGCCGGGGCGCAGGGGCGCGCGCGAACCTGGTGGCTGCTCGATCGCGACGCCGCGAGTCTCCTGCCGGCCGGCCCCGACTGACCTACCGCGCCGCGCGACTGACCTACCGAGGCGCGGGCGGCGGCCTTCGGTCGCGACACGCCGGGTATGGCTAACGGATCGGACGGCGGTCGTACAACCGCACCGACCACAGATACGCCGCGATCGCGATGCCGAGACTCCAGGCGACCGCCGCGATCGCATGGTCGGCGACCGGGCCGCCGAGAAGCAGGTTCCGAACGCTGTCGGTGACCGGCGTGAAGGGCTGGTATTGAGCGAATTGCCGTAGCCCGGTCGGCAGCGAGCCGGTCGGGACGAAGCCGCTGCCCAGGAACGGCAGCAGGGTCAGGATCATCGGTGTGTTGCTGGCCGCCTCGACGCTCTTCGCGGCCAAGCCGAGGGCGGTGGACAGCCAGGCCAGCGCGAGCGCGAACAGCAGGAGGATGCCGGTGGCGGCCAGCCACTCCACTGCTCCTGCTGGCGGTCTGAAGCCGATGGCCACGGCGACACCTGCGAGGACGATCAGCCCGAGCAGTGCCTGCAGCAGCGTGCCGAGCACGTGCCCGGTGAGCACGGCGCCACGGGAGATCGACATGGTGCGGAAGCGGGCCACGATGCCCTGGGTCATGTCGGTCGCGATCGAGAGTGCTGTCCCGAGCGCCGCGTAGGCGACGGTCATGACCAGGATTCCCGGGGTGACGAAGTCGAGGTACCCGCTGCGGCCGTGCGGCAGCACCGCGGCAGCCGGAAGGCGGGCACCGAGTTGACCGCCGAAGACGTAGACGAACATCAGCAGCAGGATCAGCGGCAGGCCGATGAGCATGACCGTGACCGACGGATAGCGCAGCTGGCGTTTGAGGTTGCGGCGCAGCATCGTGGCCGAGTCGGCCAGCGGGTACGCGATCGCGCTGTTCATCGGACGGCAACTCTCTGCGGCTCCGGGTCCGGGTCCGGGTGGACGGTTGCGGGCCGGCCGGTGACCGCGAAGAACACGTCGTCGAGGTCCGGGGTGTGGATGGACAGGTTCGCCACGTCGATGCCCGCATCGTCGAGTTGTCCCAGCAGCGCGCGCAAGCCCGGGACGCTGCCGTCGCCGGGCACCTGCAGGGTCAGGCCGTCCTCGTTGCGCGCCGCACCGGGCAGCAGCCGGCCGGCGGCGTCGAGGTCGCCCGGTGAGGCGAACTGCAACTCGACATGGCCGCCGGGGATACGGCGCTTCAACTCCGCCGGAGTGCCTTCGGCGACGACGCGGCCGCGATCAAGTACGGCGACCCGGTCGGCAAGCTGGTCTGCCTCGCCCAGGTCCTGCGTGGTGAGGAAGATCGTGACGCCGTCGCGCACCAGGCCACGGATCGAGTCCCACATGGTGCGGCGGCTGCGCGGGTCCAGGCCGGTCGTGGGTTCGTCGAGGAAGATCAACCGGGGGGTGCCCATCAGGGTCATGGCCAGGTCCAGCCGGCGGCGCATCCCGCCGGAGTAGGTCGACGCCGGTTTGGCCGCAGCGGCGGTCAGCTCGAAGCGGCGGAGCAGTTCGCCGGCTCGTCTGCGACCGGCAGCTCGATCAAGGTGGAGCAGATCGGCCATCAGTTGCAGGTTCTCCGTTCCGGTGAGCAGTTCGTCCACCGCGGAGAACTGGCCGGTGACGCCGATCGCGGCGCGCACCCCACGTGGGTCGGTCGCGACATCGCAGCCGGCGACGGTCAGTTGTCCGGCGTCGGCGCGCAGCAGCGTCGCCAGGATGTGCACGATCGTGCTCTTGCCGGCACCGTTGGGTCCGAGCAGGCAGAAGACCGATCCCTGCGCGACGTCCAGGTCCACGCCGTCGAGGACCAGGTGGTCGCCGAAGGACTTCTGCAAGCCGGATACCTCGATCGCCGCAGCCATGGCCATCACTCGCCCTCGATCAGCGGCGGGAGGCGCCGGGGAGCGTACCGGCCGCTACCAGCGCCTCGCGTCGCGCAATCCATTCCTTCTCCAGGTCGGGCAGCTTCTCGACCAGGAAGTCCGCAAACGCCGCCCACCACAACAGCGTCGCTCGCCGCTGAAGCGGGGCATCCTCGAGCACCTTCAGACCCTCACGTGCCAAGTCAGCCTGTTCGGCGTACTCGCTGACGTCGAACCCGGCCGCTTCGGTGGACACCAGGTCGATCCGCACGCGGTCCATCCGCTCGCCCGCGGCGCGAGAACGCCGTAGCAGGTGCAGTTGCTCCAGCGCCTTGACCGCGCCGGTGATCGCGCTGCGACTGGCCAGGAGCGCGTCGGCAAGTTCGGCGATGGTCTGCTCCGGCGGATCGCAGATTGCGAGATAGCCGAGCAGTCGGCCGGTCATCGGCGCGAACCCGTACCGCCGGGCGTACAGCCGGCCCGCATGATCGGCGAAGGTCAACTCAGCATCGACAGGCACAAACCACAAACTACAAGGACATCAGAGATAACACAAATCTGTGACATCAGCGCGGGTGCGCTCCCGGCGCCTGACCGGCGTGGCCTTCAGCCCTCGCCGCGGCGCGCCTTGAGCTTGGCCAGCGCCTCTTCCAGGATCGCGGCGCCGTCGGCGTCCGAGCGGCGCTCCTTCACGTAGGCCAGGTGCGTCTTGTACGGCTCGTTGCGCGGTGCGTTGGGCGGCGTCGTGGACTCGCGACCGGCCGGGTACCCGCAGCGCGGGCAGTCCCACGTGTCCGGCAGCACGGCCTCGACCGCGAACGCCGGGCGCACCTCGTGCCCGTTGGCGCAGAAGAACGAGACCACCTGGCGGGGGGCGGACTCGCCGCGCTCCCGCTCGCCCATCGGACCGGCGCCGACTCGACTCCCCCGGATCGCGTTGCCACCTGCCACCTGCGTCTCCTCCGATGTCGTAACCAGTCCAGTGTCGTCACCAGCGATGTTCGACGTGCCCGTTCCGCCCGTTGCGGGCGGGCGCCGGGGCTCAGCCGGTGTTCTTGTACAGCAGCGCCAACCCGATGATGCAGATCGTCCACACGACGCCGGCGATCACGGTGAGCCGGTCCAGGTTGCGCTCGACGACGGACGAGCCGGACAGGTTCGAGTAGAACGAGCCGCCCAACATCGAGGACAGCCCGCCGCCCTTGCCGCGGTGCAGCAACACCAGCACGATGAGCAACAGGCTCACGGCGACCATCACGATCGACAGGGTCAAGATCATTGCGGTTGGCGCCTCATGCTTCCGAAAAGAGTCCTCGTTGCGCTGTCGTGGTCCAGCCCGAACAGCCTACCTTGCGATCAGCGCGCCGAACCCGCCGTGCCCGCCGCGCCGGCGGCGAGGCAGATCGTGGCGAACTCGGCGCCGTCCAGGCTCGCGCCACCTACCAGCGCCCCGTCGACGTCCGGTGCGGCCAGCAGCTCGCCGGCGTTGGCGGCCTTGACCGAGCCGCCGTAGAGGATGCGCACCGCGTCGGCGACCTCGGCCGAGAAGCGTCCGGCGATGCGCCTGCGGATCGCCGCACACACCTGCTGGGCGTCCTCCGGCGTGGCGACCCTGCCGGTGCCGATCGCCCAGACCGGCTCGTAGGCGATCACGACCGACGCGGCCTGCTCGGCGCTCACGCCCTCGAGAGCCGCGTCGATCTGCAGTTCGCAGTGCTCGAGGTGGCCGAGCTGCTCGCGGATCTCGAGCGACTCGCCGGTGCACACGATCGGCGTCAGCCCGTTGCGGAACGCGGCGCGCACCTTGGCGTTGACGAGCTGGTCGTCTTCGTGGTGATGCTGGCGCCGCTCCGAGTGGCCGACGACCACGAACGTGCAGCCGAGCTTGGCCAGCATCGGGCCGGACACGTCACCGGTGTAGGCGCCCGAATCGTGCGGGGACAGGTCCTGCGCGCCGTAGGTCAGCAGCAGCCGGTCGCCGTCGACGAGGGTCTGCACGCTACGGATGTCGACGAACGGCGGCAGCACCGTCGCGTCGACCGCGGCGTAGTGCTCCTCCTTGAGGCTGAACGCGATCTTCTGCACCAGCGCGATCGCCTCGAGGTGGTTCAGGTTCATCTTCCAGTTGCCGGCGATGAGCGGTTTGCGCACGGTCTTGGCCACTCAGGCCTCGTCCAGGACCGCGACGCCGGGCAACGTCTTGCCCTCGAGGAACTCCAGCGACGCGCCGCCGCCGGTCGAGATGTGGCCGAACGCGTTGGCGTCCAGGCCGAGGGCGCGGACCGCGGCGGCCGAGTCGCCACCACCCACGACGGACAGGCCGTCGACCGCGGCCACCGCCTCGGCGACTCCCTTCGTGCCGGCCGCGAACGGGGCCACCTCGAACACGCCCATCGGCCCGTTCCAGAACACGGTCCGGGCCTCGGCCAGCACCGCGGCGAACGCCCGCACCGACTCCGGCCCGATGTCCAGCCCTTTCGACCCGGGCGGGATCGCGTCGGCCGCGACGAGCTGCGTCTGCGCGTCGTCGGTGATCTCGGTGGCGACCACGATGTCGGCGGGGAGCACGATCTTGTCGGCGGCCTCGCGCAGGAACGCCCGGCACGCCTCGAGCTGGTCCGGCTCGAGCAGCGAGTCACCCACCTCGTGGCCTTGTGCGGCGAGGAACGTGAAGCACATCCCGCCGCCCACCAGGAGCTTGTCCACCTTGGGCAGCAGCGAGTTGATCACCGCGAGCTTGTCGCTGACCTTCGAGCCGCCGAGCACCACGGCGTACGGCCGGGCCGGATCGCCGGTCAGTTCGCGCAGCACCGTCAGCTCGTCGCGCACCAGGTCGCCGCCGTAGTGCGGCAGCAGCGTGGCCACGTCGTACACCGAGGCGTGCTTGCGGTGCACCGCACCGAACGCGTCCTCCACGAACGCCCCGGCGTCGTCGTCGCCGCCGGTCAGCAAGGCCAGGCGCTTGGCGAACTCGTGCCGCTCGGCGTCGTCCTTGCTGGTCTCCCCCGGGTTGAACCGGACGTTCTCCAGCAGCAGCAGGTCGCCGTCCTTGAGGTCGGACGCCAGCAGCCGGGCGCTCTCACCCACCGTGTCGAGCGCGAACCCGACCGGCCGGCCGAGCAGTTGGGCGAGCCGGTCCGCAACCGGCCGTAGCGAGTACGCCGGGTCGGGCGCGCCCTTGGGACGGCCCAGGTGCGCCGCCACGATGACCCGCGCGCCGTGATCGAGCAGCTTGGTGAGCACCGGCAGCGACGCGCGGATGCGACCGTCGTCGGCAACCGCTCCGTCCTTGATCGGGACGTTGAGGTCGGACCGCACCAGGATCCGCCGGCCGGTGACGCCGCGCTTGATCAGGTCGTCGACGCTGCGCATCGCGGCACCGCCCTACAGCGTCGAACCGACGAGCAGCACCAGGTCCGCGAGCCGGTTGGAGTAGCCCCACTCGTTGTCGTACCAGCCGACCACCTTGATCTGGTTGCCGATCACCTTGGTCAGCCCGGCGTCGTAGATGCACGAGGACGGGTCGGTGACGATGTCCGAGCTGACGATCGGGTCGTCGGTGTAGGTGAGGTAGCCCTTGAGCGCGCCGTCGGCAGCGGCCCGGTAGGCGGCCTTGACCTCGTCCACCGTGGGTGTGGCACGCACCTCGACGGTCAGGTCGGTAGCCGAGCCCGTCGGCACCGGCACGCGCAGCGCGTACCCGTCCAGCTTGCCCTTCAGGTTCGGCAGCACCAGCCCGATCGCCTTCGCCGCGCCGGTGGAGGTCGGGACGATGTTGATCGCGGCGGCGCGCGCGCGACGGAGGTCCTTGTGCGGCGCGTCCTGCAGGTTCTGGTCCTGGGTGTACGCGTGGATGGTCGTCATCAGGCCCTTCTCGATGCCGTACGCATCGTCGAGGACCTTCGCCAGCGGGCCGAGGCAGTTGGTGGTGCACGAGGCATTCGAGATGATCGCGTGCTTGGTCGCGTCGTAGTCGTCGTGGTTGACGCCCATCACGATCGTGACGTCCTCGCCGCTCGCGGGAGCGGAGATGATCACCTTCTTGGCGCCCGCGTCGAGGTGCTTGCGCGCGTCGGCGGCCTTGGTGAAGAACCCGGTGGACTCGATGACGACGTCGACGCCGAGGTCACCCCACGGCAGGGCGGCCGGGTCGCGCTCGGCGAGGATCTTGAGGACGTTCTCGCCGACCTGGATGCCGTCGGCGTGCACGGCCACCGGCTGCGGGAAGCGGCCGAGCACCGAGTCGTACTTGAGCAGGTGCGCCATCGTCGTGACGTCGCCGAGGTCGTTCGCGGCGACGATCTCGATGTCCGCGCCCGACGCGGCCACGGCGCGGAAGAAGTTGCGGCCGATCCGGCCAAATCCGTTGATGCCCACGCGAACGGTCACTGCACTGACTCCCTGTACGGACTATTGACGAACGACGTGTGCCGCGGCGCTGCGGCGTCTCGTCCCAACCCTATCCGGTTGCCGCCGCCCGGTTCACGGCCCCAGCATGTCCGGGGTGACCGCGGACTCGGTGTCCGGGATGCCCAGCTCGGCGGCCCGCTTGTCGGCCATGGCCAGCAGCCGGCGGATTCGCCCGGCGACGGCGTCCTTGGTCATCACCGGTTCGGAGAGCGCGCCGAGTTCCTCAAGCGAGGCCTGCTTGTGCTCCAGGCGCAGCGCACCGGCCTGCAGCAGGTGCGCCGGCGCGTCGTCGCCCATGATCTGCAGCGCCCGCTCGACCCGGGCGCCGGCAGCGACCGCGGCTCGTGCGGAGCGGCGCAGGTTGGCGTCGTCGAAGTTGGCCAACCGGTTCGCGGTGGCGCGCACCTCGCGGCGCATCCGCCTCTCCTCCCACGCCATCACCGACTCGTGCGCGCCGATGCGCGTCAGCAGCGCGCCGATCATCTCGCCGTCACGCACCACGACCCGGTCATTGCCGCGCACTTCGCGGGCCTTGGCCTGCACGCCCAACCGCCGGCCCACCCCTACCAGTGCCAGCGCGGCCTCGGCGGACGGGCAGGTGATCTCCAGCGCGCACGCGCGGCCGGGTTCGGTCAGCGAGCCGTGCGCGAGGAACGCTCCGCGCCAGGCGGCCTCGGCGTCGGCGATCCCGCCCGCGACGACGTGGTGCGGCAGCCCCTTCACCGGCCGGCCGCGCAGGTCGACCAGCCCGGTCTGCCGCGCCAGCCCTTCCCCGTCGCGGCTGACCCGCACCAGGTAACGGCTGCCCTTGCGCAGCCCGCCGCCGGCGACGATCTGCACCTCGGAGCCGTGCCCGAAGATCTCGGCGATCTCCTTCCGCAGCCGGCGGGCGACCGACCCGGTGTCCAGCTCCGCCTCGATGACGATGTGCCCGCCGATCAGGTGCAGCGCACCGGCGAAGCGCAGCATCGTCGCCAGCTCGGACTTGCGCGCCGACAGCTTGGAGACCGGTATCCGGCTCAGCTCGTCCTTCACCGCGGCGGTCATCGCCATGCGTCCACCCTTTCGCTGTCCCCGCCGTCCAGAGCGCGGCTGATTGCCTCGCTCAGCCGGTCCGGGTCGTGCCGTTCCGCGCTGTCCTTCGCGGCGAGCCTCGACAGTACGAGACGCGTCCCGATCGCGCGCGCGAAGCCCTCGAGTTCCTTGCGGTCCAGCACGGCGTCGTGGTCGGCGAGAACCGCGTGGATGTTCAGCCCGCCGAACGGCTCGGCATGGGCGAGCAGCACGCGCAACAGGTCCGCCGGCGAGTACTCGTCGGTCTCGCCCGCTTGGGGAACCAGGTTCAGCACGACCAGCACGCGGGCCCGCGTGGTCGCCAGCGCACTGCCCAGCTCGCGCAGCAGCAGGTGCGGGATGACGCTGGTGAACCACGAACCGGGCCCGAGCACGACGACGTCCGCCTCGCGCACCGCGTCGACCGCCTCGGCACACGCGGGCGCACCCGGCGCGGTGAGCCGGACCGAGCGCACCCGGCCCGGGGTGGCCGCGATCGACGACTGGCCGCGAACGCGTCGCACCCGATCCGGATCCTCCGGGTCGAACCGGTCCGCCTCGGCAATCAGGTCCAGCGGTGCGGGGCTCATCGGCAGCACCCGGCCCACTGCGCCGACCAGTTCGCCGAGGACGGCCAGGGCGCGGCGCGGGTCCTCGCCGTGGTCGATCATCCCGGTCAGCAGCAGATTCCCGACCGGGTGTCCCACGAGCACGCCGTCGCCGCCGAAGCGGTGCTGCAGCAGCTCGGCCCAGTACTGGTGCTGCGGCGCGCTGCCGGCCAGCGCCACCAGGGCCATTCGCAGATCGCCGGGCGGGAGCACGTTCATCTCGCGCCGGATTCGGCCGGACGAGCCGCCGTCGTCGGCAACGGTGACGACCGCGGTGAGCTCGTTCGTCAGCACCCGTAAGGCGGACAGCGAGGCATGCAGCCCGTGCCCGCCGCCGAGCGCCACGGCCTTGAACCCGCTCATTCGCGGCCGAGGTCGCGGTTGACGATCGTCGTCTGGACGCCGGCCGCCGACAGCCGGTCGGCCAACTCGCGGGCCAGGACCACTGAACGGTGCTTGCCGCCGGTGCAGCCGACCGCCAGGGTCAGATAGCGCTTGCTCTCGCGGCGGTAGCCGTCGGTGATGATCTGCAGCAGGTCGGTGTACCGGTCCAGGAACGGAACGGCGTCCGGCTGGCCGAGGACGAAGTCGCGGACCGGCTGGTCCAGGCCGGTGAGCTCGCGCAGCTCCGGCGTCCAGAACGGGTTCGGCAGGAAGCGGACATCGACCACCAGGTCGGCATCCACCGGCAGCCCGTACTTGAAACCGAAGGACACCACGGTCGCGCGCAACTCGGGCCGGCCCTCCGGAAGGTGGCCGCCGAGGAACGAGGTCTCGATGGCGTGGCGCAGTTCGTGCACCGAGCGGCCCGAGGTGTCCAGGATCAGGTCGGCGTCCTCGCGCACCCCCTCGAGCAGGGTGCGCTCGGCCGCGATGCCGTCGACCAGGCGCCCGTCGCCCTGCAGCGGGTGCTCCCGCCGCACGCTCTCGTACCGGCGCACCAGCACGTCGTCGGACGCCTCGAGGAACAGCACTCGCGGGCGCATGCCGCGATCGGTGAGCTCGCGCAACACACCGGCGATGTCCGACGAGAACGCGCGGCCCCGCACGTCCATGACCACGGCCAGCCGGCTCACCTGGCCCTGGGTGCGCGCGACCAGGTCGACGAGAGTGATCACCAGCTCCGGCGGCAGGTTGTCGACGACGAAGTAGCCGAGATCCTCGAAGCACTTCGCCGCGGTGCTGCGCCCGGCCCCGGACAGTCCGGTGACGACGATGGTCTCCGGCGCCATCAGCGCCGTCGCGTCGACCGTCACATGTTCTCCCTGTCCCTCGTGCTCGCACCATCTTCGTCGTTCCCGCGCTCTTTGTCGCCGCGCACGGTGCCCGTGCCGCCTTCGGGGGCGACGGCGGCCACGACCGCCTCGGCGGTGCGCGGTCCGATGCCCGGCACGGTGGCGATCTCCGCCGCGGTGGCCTCGCGCAGCTTCTTCAGCGAGCCGAAGCGCAGCAGCAGCGCCTTGCGGCGCGTCCGGCCCAGGCCGGGAATGTTGTCCAGCGCGGACACCGTCATCGCTTTGGACCGCTTCTGCCGGTGGTAGGTGATCGCGAAGCGGTGCGCCTCGTCGCGCACCCGTTGCAGCAGGTACAGCCCCTCGGACGTGCGCGGCAGGATCGTCGGGTAGCTCTCCCCCGGCAACCACACCTCCTCCAGCCGCTTGGCCAGGCCGACCAGCGCGACGTCGTCGATGCCGAGGTCGGCGAGGACGGCCGCCGCCGCGGCCACCTGCGGCGCACCGCCGTCGACGACGAGCAGGTTCGGGGGGTAGGCGAAGCGACGCGGCCGCAGCCGCCCCTCGGGCCCCTCGACGAGCGCTGCCGGGTGCCCGTCGGCCCGCTCGCGCTCCTCGGCGGCCGGGTCGGAGTCGGCGTCCGCGCCCAGCTCCACCTGCTCCTGCAGGAACCGGGCGAAACGGCGGCGGACCACCTCGGCGATCCAATCGGTGTCGCCGGTTCCCGAGCGCATCGCGAAGCGCCGGTACTCGCTCTTGCGGGCCAGGCCGTCCTCGAACACCACCATGCTGGCCACGACGTTGGTGCCCTGGACGTGGCTGATGTCGAAGCACTCGATGCGCAGCGGGGCCGACGGCAGCGCCAGCGCGTCCTGCAGTTCGGCCAGCGCCTGCGACCGGGCGGTGAGGTCCGAGGCGCGCTTGAGCTTGTGCTGGGTGAGCGCCTGCGCGGCGTTACGCGCGACCGTCTCGGCCAACGCCCGCTTGTCGCCTCGGCGGGGTACCCGCAGGTCGACCCGGGCGCCGCGCTGCTGGCTGAGCCACTCGCCCAGTGCCGCGGCATCCTCCGGCAGCGCGGGCACCAGCACCTCGCGCGGGATGGACGCGCCGGCCTGTTCGGCCTCGGCGCCGTAGAACTGGGTGACGAACTGCCCGACCAGCTCACCCGTCGAGATCTCCTCGAGCTTGTCGACCACCCAGCCGCGCTGGCCGCGGACCCGCCCGCCGCGCACGTGGAACACCTGCACCGCCGCCTCGAGCGCGTCCTGGGCGAAGGCGACGACGTCGGCGTCGGTGCCGTCGCCGAGCACGACGGCCTGCTTCTCCAGCGCCCGGCGCAGCGCCTCGATGTCGTCGCGCAACCGGGCCGCCAGCTCGAACTCCAGGTTGCCGCTGGCCTCGGCCATCCGCCGTTCCAGCCGCCGGATCATCACGTCGGTCTTGCCGGCCATGAAGTCGCAGAAGTCATCGACGATCTGCCGGTGCTCCTGCGCGGTGACCCGGCCCACGCACGGCGCGCTGCACTTGCCGATGTAGCCGAGCAGGCACGGCCGGCCGATCTGCTGCGCCCGCTTGAACACGCCCGCGCTGCAGGTGCGCGCCGGGAACACGCGCAGCAGCAGGTCCAGCGTCTCGCGGATCGCCCAGGCGTGCGAGTACGGGCCGAAGTAGCGCACCCCCTTGCGCTTGGGCCCGCGCATGACCTGCAACCGGGGGAACTCCTCGTACAGCGTGACGGCCAGCGACGGGTAGGACTTGTCGTCGCGGTAGCGCACGTTGAAGCGCGGATCGAACTCCTTGATCCAGGTGTACTCCAGCTGCAGCGCCTCGACCTCGGTGCGGACCACGGTCCACTCGACGGAGGCGGCGCTGGTGACCATCTGCCGGGTGCGCGCGTGCAGTTGGCTCAGGTCGGCGAAGTAGGAGTTGAGCCGCTGGCGCAGGCTCTTGGCCTTGCCGACGTAGATGACCCGCCCGTGCGGGTCGCGGAACTTGTAGACCCCTGGCCCGACCGGAATGGTGCCCGGGGCCGGCCGGTAAACGGAGGGATCGGGCACCCCCCGAGCCTAGTCAACCGGTACGTCAGGCGGCGTCGATCTGCACGCTCGAGCGCACGGCCCAGTCGAGCGCACTCGCCGATACGTCGCGCAGCGCCGCGAATTCCTCGTCCGGCCCGGCGGGCGGCCCACCGGATTCGAAGTCGATCACCCGATGCACCAGTCGGCCCATGCTGGAGTCGGTGCCGAAGGCCGCACCCAGCAACTGGCCGTCCAGTGGCAGGACCGTCGTCAGCTGCGTCGCAGGCAGGCCGAGGAGGCGATCGAGCGCGGACACCATTCCGGCCGTGAACGCGAAGGCCGCTTGCTCAGCGTTGTCGCGGCAGGCGAGCAGCTCGCACATCCGAGCGCGAGCGAGCACGGTAACCAGGTCGTCCGGCGAGCCGGCATTCGATGACCTGAGCATGAGCAGGCTGATCCAGGTGCGCACCCGGTGCGTGCCGAGCAGTACGAGCGCCTCCCGGATCGAGCGCACCGGTCGGCGCAACCCGCCGACGGGTCCGATCGAGGCGACCTGCAGCAACTGCACTGCCAGGGCCGGATCGCGACGCAGGATGCGTTCGACCTCGTCGAAGTCGGTGCGTTCGTCGAGGACGGCCGAGGCAATCTGCAGCACCCCGAGCGCGGACGGTTCGAGGATGCGGGCACTGAGCGCGGTCGGCCTGGCAAGCGCAAAGCCTTGGTAGAGGTCGAAACCGTGCCCGCGGTAGAAGGCCAGCTCGTCGGGTGTCTCGACCTTCTCGGCAAGCAACTGCACGCCGTAGGGGCGGCAGCGTTGCATCAGGTCCAGTGACGAATCGGGGCCGAGCTGGCGCACGTCGATCTTGACGACCGCCGCCTGCTCGACCAGCCGCTCGGCACCGTCGAACCACTCGAAGTCATCCAGCGCCAGCCGGTACCCGGCCGCGCGCAGGGCCCGGCAGCCGGCATCGATCTCGGCATCGAACCGGACCGACTCCAGCACTTCAACCACGGTGCGTTCGGGCGGCAGCGGGATCGGCACCGCGCCGGTGAGGACCCCTCGGTCGGCGTTGCAGAAGATCGTCTTGTCACCCACGAGCCGGTCCAGACCGATGCTCACGGCGCTGTGGAACACGGCAGTCGTCATCTCGTCGCCGTCGTGCAGGTGACTGGCGGACGTTTCGTCGCGATCTTCCTGGCGGAACAACAACTCGTAACCGATCACCCCCAGGTCCGCGTCGAAGACCGGTTGCCGACCGACGACTACCTGGGTGGTGCTCATGCCGATGTGAACTCCTGCTGCGTGGCGAGTGGACTCGTCCGGAGATCCTTTCGGCAGGTGCACCGCCCGACTTGAGCAGCTGGCGCGGTTATGCCTGCATATAGGTCAGCCGCGCGCGAGCAGTGGGTGCCGACCAGGCCCACGCGTTCACCACCTGCACCCCGACGGTCTGGGCACGATGCGCGGGAACCCGGACCGTGATGGTGCTGGCAGACCTGATCGTGAACCGGTAGGTGCCGGTCGAACCGAACACGACCCGCGCCGTGGTGTCGAGGTGCCGGCCGTGCAGCGTGATCGTGCTGCCGCCGCCGGTGCTGCTGCGGGAGGTGGACATCGACGTGATCACCGGCGCGGCGCCCTGCCTGCCGGTGCTCATCGGACGCGTCGCGCCGAAGTACCGTGGCTCGCCGGCCAGCACCTCGGCGAGGGTGTTGTAGCGCACCGGGTAACCGGACATGGCCGCCTGGATGACCTTGCCGCGGCCCGCGTACATGACGACGTGGCTGATCACCGGGCCGCCACCGGAGAAGAAGAGCAGGTCTCCGGGCTGAAGCTCGCTCAGGCTCGGATGGAACCTTCCGGCCGTGCGGCGCTGCGTCGCGGCGTAGTGGTCCAGGTGGCGGTACTTCGCCCACGCGTACAGGGTCAGGCCGGAGCAGTCGAAGCCCCGGAACGTGCAGTCGAACTTGCCGATCAGCCCGTCGCCGTAGCACGAGCCGTACGTCGGGCCGGCGGCGTTGCCCCCTGCCCAGGTGTAGGGCATTCCGAGCCAGGCCGCTGCGCGCTTGACGGCGGAGCGCCCCATCGCCGGAGTCCAGCGCCCGGCGTTGTGAGCGACGGGCCGGGCGTTGACGCGCTTCGCCCGACCGATCATCGAGTTGGCGACCCGGCGCGATTCGGCCGCGCTCCAGCCCCCGTTGAGCGGCGAGTACCGCGTGACCGGCATGAAGGTGAAGACGTCCGCCCGGGTGCGGGCGCTCATCGCCCCGTCACGCAGCACGACGCGCAGATCGACCGCCGCCCGCCGGTCACGGACTTGGGGGGTGTACGCCACGATCGTCGTCGCGTTCACGACACTGATCCACGCCGCCTTGTTCCTGCCGAACAGGACGCCGGCGACCCTGCGGCCGTGGATGCCGTCGAAGCCGGAGCCGCTGATGATCACCTGGTCGCCGCCCCAGGTCAGGCCGCGGTGCAGCGAGAGCCGGCTGATCGTCGGGGCGCCCGGTGTGCTCGCCACTGCCGACGGCGCCGCCGCGAGCGTGACCACCAGCGCGGCGACCACGGCCGCACCGACAGCTCGGGCGCGGCGGACTCGAACAGGACTGAGGCGGGTGGCGTGGCGTGCGAACATCAGCTGGTCAGGCTCCTGGCTGCGCGAGAATCGTCCGCTTCTTCCATCGGCGCGGGCGTGCGCGAACTTGAGCGCGAACCCCTTCTCGAACGGGTCGGTTCAGCCGCCGTCGTCGGCTGCGACACCGCGCAGCGCAACGGCGAACGCGAGCAGCCAGAGCACCGTCGCCACGCCTGCCAGCACGTGGACCGCCCGGACGAAGCCGGCGGGCTCAGACGGTTGCCCGGCCACCGCGCCGAGCAGCGCCACCGCGGCGGCGCTGACGCTTCGGCGCTCACCGAAGTGTGAGCGCGGCAGACTGGCCCCATGGTTCACGCGTCAGCCGCGGTTCACGCGTCCGCGCCCAGCATCGCCCCGGTCGCGGCGCTGCTGGCCGACCGGTCCCGCGCCCGCATGGTCAGCGCGCTGTCCGACGGCAGGGCACTGCCCGCCTCGGTGTTGGCGCAGGAGTCCGGCATCTCGGCGTCGACCGCGAGCGAGCACCTGGGCCGGCTCGTCGCGGGCGGGATCCTGCAGGTGGAGCGCTCCGGCCGGCACCGCTACTACCGGCTGGCCGGCGCCGACGTGGCCGCCGCGGTCGAGGCGCTGTCGGCGATCGCGCCGCAGCCGCCGGTCAGCTCGTTGCGGCAGTCGACGCGAGCGGCGGCCCTGCGCCGCGCCCGAACCTGTTACGACCATGTCGCGGGCCGGCTCGGCGTGGCGCTCACCGCGAGTCTGCTCGAACGCGGTGCGCTGGTCCGGGTCGACGGCGGGACCGGGCTGGACCGGGTGGAGGGTGACCGGCTGTCCGCTCCGTCGCGGCGGTGCCCGCTCGCACTCGGCCCTTCGGCCGGCGACGTCCTCGGCGCCTTCGGCGTCGACCTCGCGCCGCTACTGGACCGCCCTGACGACTCGCGCCCGCTGCTGCGCTGCTGCCTGGACTGGAGCGAACAGCGCTACCACCTGGCCGGCGCGCTCGGCGCAGCGGTGCTGGAGCAGCTGCTCGCTGCCGGCTGGGTCCGGCGCGCAGGGCCACCCCGCGCGCTCGAGCTGACACCGGCCGGACGCGACGAACTGGGTGCCAGGCTCGGTGTGGCCGACTACCGAGCCGCGTCGTAGCCGGCGAGATAGTCGGCGAGGTAGCCGTCGATCTCGCCGAGCAGGGTCGCCTTGGCCGTGTCGTCGAGGAACGAGGCACGGACGGCGCCGCGGGCCAGCTCGGCGACCCCGCCCGCGTCGAGTCCGAGCAGTTCGGCGGCAACCGCGTACTCGTGGTTCAGCGTCGTCGCGAACATCGGCGGGTCGTCCGAGTTGATGGTGACCCGAACGCCGGCCGCCACCAGCGCCGGCAGCGGGTGTTCGGCCAGCGAGGGCACCGAGCGGGTGCGCACGTTGGACGTCGGGCACACCTCCAGCACGATGCCCGTGTCCCGCAGGTGGGAGAGCAACCGCGGGTCGCGGGCCGCGGCGATGCCGTGGCCGATCCGCTCCGCTCCCAGGTGCTCCAGCGCGTCCCAGATCGTCTCGGGCCCGGTGGACTCGCCCGCGTGCGGGACGCTGTGCAGCCCGGCCGCGCGTGCCCGCGCGAAGTGCGGGGCGAACTGCGGGCGCGGCACGCCGAGCTCCGGGCCGCCCAGCCCGAAGCTCACCAGCCCGTCCGGGCGTTGCTCGAGTGCCACCTGCAAGGTGACGTCCGCCGACGGCACACCGGCCTCACCCGGGATGTCGAAGCACCACTGCAGCTGCACGCCGTGATCGGCCGCGGCCCGTCGGCGCGCGTCCTCCACCGCCTCGCAGTACGCCGCCGCCGCGATCCCGCGCACCACCGAGGAGTACGGAGTCAGCGTCAGCTCCGCGTACCGCACGTTCTGCCCGGCCAGCTCGCGCGCGATCTCGTAGGTCAGCGTCCAGATGTCCTCGGGGTCGCGGATCAGATCGACGACCGACAGGTACACCTCGATGAAGTGCGCGAAGTCGGTGAAGGTGAAGTAGTCGGCCAGCAGCGCCGGGTCGGCCGGCACCGGGGTGCTGCCGGCGTGCCTGGCCGCCAGCTCGGCCACGATCCGCGGCGAAGCCGACCCGACGTGGTGCACGTGCAGTTCGGCCTTGGGCAACCCGGCGATGAAGTCGGTCAGCTCGGTCATCGCCTCAGACTCTCACACGAGCGTGTCAGCTTTTCCCGGCGGCGGCGCAGTCGCTCCGGCACGCTCGGCCGCAGCACCAGCCCGCTGCCGCCGTGCCGGTGCCTTGGTCGCCGCAGCCGTCCGCTTGGCAGGCGCCTTGGCCGCGGCAGCGGTCTTCTTGACCGGCGCCTTTCTCGTCCTGGCCGGCGGCTGCGCGTCGAGCATGTGCCGCAGGAAGTGGCCGGTGTGCGAGGCGGCGACGGCGATCAGGTCCTCGGGCGTGCCGGCCGCGACGACGGTGCCGCCCCCGGAGCCACCCTCCGGGCCCATGTCGACGATCCAGTCGGCGGTCTTGATCACGTCCAGGTTGTGCTCGATCACGATCACCGTGTTGCCCTTGTCGACCAGCGAGTGCAGCACGCCGAGCAGCTTCGACACGTCCTCGAAGTGCAGGCCGGTGGTGGGCTCGTCGAGCACGTAGATGGTGCGGCCGGTGGAGCGCTTCTGCAGTTCGGAGGCCAGCTTGACCCGCTGCGCCTCACCACCGGACAGCGTCGGCGCGGGCTGGCCGAGGCGGACGTAGCCGAGACCGACGTCGACCAGCGTGTCCAGGTGCCGGGCGATCTTCGTGATCGGCGCGAAGAACTCGGCGGCCTCCTCGATCGGCATCTCCAGGACTTCGCTGATCGTCTTGCCCTTGTAGTGCACCTCGAGCGTCTCGCGGTTGTATCGCGCGCCCTTGCACACCTCGCACGGGACGTAGACGTCCGGCAGGAAGTTCATCTCGATCTTGATGGTGCCGTCGCCCGCACAGTTCTCGCAGCGGCCGCCCTTGACGTTGAAGGAGAACCGGCCCTGCTGGTAGCCGCGGATCTTCGCCTCGGTCGTCTCGCTGAACAGCTTGCGGATGTGGTCGAACACGCCGGTGTAGGTGGCCGGGTTGGAGCGCGGCGTGCGCCCGATCGGCGACTGGTCGACGCCGACCACCTTGTCGAGCTGCTCGACCCCGCGCACCCGCTTGTGCCGGCCCGGTGGCAGCTTGGCTCCGTTGATCTTGTTCGCCAGCGAGGCGTACAGGATGTCGTTGACCAGCGTCGACTTGCCCGAGCCGCTGACGCCGGTGACGGCGACGAAGCAGCCGAGCGGGAACGCGACATCGACGTTCTTCAGGTTGTGCTCGCGCGCCCCCTCGACGACCAGCTCGCGGCCCTTCTGCCGCGGCCGCCGGAGGGCGGGCACCTCGATCGTCCGGCGCCCGGACAGGTAGGCGCCGGTGATCGAGTCCTGCGAGTTCAGCAGCTCGTCGACGGTCCCGCTGACCACGATCGAGCCGCCGTGCTCGCCGGCGCGGGGACCGATGTCCACCACCCAGTCGGCGGTGCGAATGGTGTCCTCGTCGTGCTCGACCACGATCAACGTGTTGCCGAGCTTCTTGAGCCGCACCAGCGTCTCGATCAGCCGGTGGTTGTCGCGCTGGTGCAGCCCGATCGACGGCTCGTCCAGCACGTAGAGCACGCCGACCAGGCCGGAGCCGATCTGGGTGGCCAGCCGGATACGCTGCGCCTCGCCGCCGGCCAGCGTCGCGGCGGCGCGGTCCAGCGAGAGGTAATGCAGCCCGACGTCGACCAGGAACCCGAGCCGGGCGTGCACCTCCTTGAGCACGCGCTCGGCGATGAAGGTCTCGCGGTCGTCCAGCTCGAGGTCGCGCAGCCACTCGGCGGCGTCACCGATGGACAGCGCGGACAGTTCGGCGATGGAGCGGCCGCCGATCGTGACCGCCAGGATCTCCGGCTTGAGCCGAGTTCCCTGGCACGCGGGGCAGGGCACCTCGCGCATGTAGCCCTCGTACTTCTCCCGGGCGTAGTCGCTCTCGGTCTCGGAGTAGCGGCGCTCGATCCACGGCACGACGCCCTCGTAGTTGGCGTAGTACGCGCGCCTGCGGCCGTATCGGTTCGTGTAGCTGACGTGCACCTGCTCGCCGGTGCCGTGCAGGACGGCCTTCTGCGCGCGGGCCGGCAGCTCCTCCCACGGGGTGTCCAGGTCGAACCCCTCGGCGTCGGCCACACCCTGCAGCAGCCGGCCGAAGTACTCGCCGGTCTGCGCGGTGTTCCACGGCGAGATCGCACCCTCGGCCAGGCTCAGCTCCGGGTCGGGGACGACCAGTTCCGGATCGACCTCCTTGCGGGTGCCGAGGCCGGTGCAGACCGGGCAGGCACCGAACGGGGAGTTGAACGAGAACGACCGCGGTTCGAGGTCGTCGACGGCCAGCGGGTGGTCGTTGGGGCAGGCCAGCCGTTCGGAGTAGCGCCGCTCGCGGTGCGCGTCGTCCTCGGGCAGGTCGACGAAGTCCAGGATCACCAGCCCGCCCGCGAGGCCGAGCGCGGTCTCGACCGAGTCGGTGATGCGCTGCTTGCTCGAGGCCTTGGCGGTGAGCCGGTCGACGACCGCCTCGATGGTGTGCTTCTCCTGCTTCTTGAGCTTCGGCGGCTCGGTGAGCGAGTGCACCACGCCGTCGACCCGGACCCGGGCGAAGCCCTTGGACTGCAGGTCTGCGAACAGGTCGACGTACTCGCCCTTGCGCTCGCGGATCACCGGGGCGAGCACCTGGAACCGGGTGCCGTCGGGCATCTCCAGGATCCGGTCGACGATCTGCTGCGGGGTCTGTTTGGTGATCGGCTCGCCACAGATCGGGCAGTGCGGCCGGCCGATGCGGGCGTACAGCAGCCGCAGGTAGTCGTACACCTCGGTGATGGTGCCGACGGTCGAGCGCGGGTTCTTGCTGGTCGACTTCTGGTCGATCGAGACCGCCGGGGACAGGCCCTCGATGAAGTCGACGTCCGGCTTGTCCATCTGGCCCAGGAACTGGCGGGCGTACGCGGACAGCGACTCGACGTAGCGCCGCTGCCCCTCGGCGAAGATCGTGTCGAAGGCGAGGCTGGACTTGCCCGAGCCGGACAGCCCGGTGAACACGATCATCGCGTCACGCGGCAGATCCAGATTGACGTCCTTGAGGTTGTGCTCGCGGGCGCCTCGGATGACGAGTCTGTCGTTCAAGGGTGGCCAATCAGGTAGGCGGTGGCTCCTGGGCGCAACACCGGCGCCGGCCGGTGCAGTCCCCTCACGAGGGTAATGACCGCCGCCGACAACGCGCGCGCCCTGCCTCCGGGCGGGCGGGCAGAATGGGCGCATGCCCCGAACCGTCGCCACGAACACGCGCGTAGAGCTGGCCGGACTGCTCGAGTTCGTCCGGCCCCGGCATCACATGATCCTGATCACGCGGCGCGGCTCGGGCGGGCCGCAGGCGTCCCCGGTGACCGGTGGCGTCGACTCGGCGGGCCGGATCATGGTCTCGACCTACCCGCAGCGGGCCAAGACGGGCAACCTGCGGCGCGATCCCGCGGCCGCCGTGCTCGTGCTCTCGGACGACTTCGGCGGCGCCTGGGTCCAGGTCGACGGGCCTGCGGAGGTGCTCGACCTCCCGGAAGCGCTGGAGCCGTTGGTCGAGTACTACCGCAGCATCAGCGGCGAGCACACCGACTGGGACGAGTACCGGCAGGCGATGCGGGAGCAGGGCAAGTCCCTGATCCGGATCACGCCGGAACGCTGGGGCCCGATCGCCACCGGCGGCTTCCCGGCCAGGCTTGCCGCCGGGACGTAGGTGGAGCCCGGCCAGGCTTGCCGCCCGGACGTAGGTGGAGCCCGGCCAGGCTTGCCGCCGGGACGTAGGTGGAGCCCGGCCAGGCTTGCCGCCGGGACGTAGGTAGAGCCCGGCCAGGCTTGCCGTCGGGACGTAGGTAGAGCGCCCAGGTCAGATGCCCGGACAGGCGTGTCGGTCTGTATCTGTGCATGTGTACCGGGCCGATCGGGCTCTGCATGCATTCTTGCCAGCAGAGCCCGACTGATCCGGCAAGCACTATCTCGCCGCGGCGCGGGTTCACCGCTGGGTCGGCAGAACCGAGTCAGCCGAGGGTCCAGAGCTCACTGTCAGTCGAGGGTCCAGTCGACGGGTTCTGCCCCCTGCTCCTCGAGCAGGGCGTTGGCGCGGCTGAACACCTTCGAGCCGAAGAAGCCGCGGTCGGCCGACATCGGGCTGGGGTGCGCGCAGGCCACGCTCGGGACGTCGCCGAGCATCGGCTGCAGGGTCTGCGCGTCGCGTCCCCAGAGGATCGCGACGAGCGGCGTCCGGCGCGCGACCAGCGCCCTGATCGCCTGCTCGGTGACCGCCTCCCAGCCCTTGCCGCGATGCGAGGCGGACGCGCCCGGCCGCACCGTCAGTACCCGGTTGAGCAGCAGGATGCCCTGGCGCGACCACGCGGACAGATCACCGTGCTCGGGCGTCGCGATGCCGAGGTCGGTGCGCAGTTCGCGGTAGATGTTCTGCAGGCTGCGCGGGATCGGCCGCACGTGCCGCTCCACCGCGAACGACAGCCCGATCGGGTGCCCCGGGGTCGGGTACGGGTCCTGGCCGACGATCAGCACCCGTACATCCGCGAACGGCTGGGTGAACGCCCGCAGCACGTTGTCGCCGGACGGCAGGTAGCTGCGCCCGGCCGCCACCTCCGCGCGCAGGAACTCCCCGAGCGCCGCGACCTGCCCGGCGACGGGAGCGAGCGCCTGCGCCCAGCCGGCCTCGACGAGGTCGCCGAGCGGGCGCGGTGCTACGGCCGCCACAGTTCGATCGCCGGGACGCCCGGCGGGGTGAAGCCGAAGATCTGGCCGTAGAACGAGAGCTCGGCCTGACGCGAGTCCACGATGGTCTCCACCTTGCGGAACCCGTGCGATTCGCCGGCGTAGGTGCGGTAGGCGTGCGGCAGCCCCTTGCGCACCAGCGCGTCGCGGAACAGTTCGGCCTGCGCCGGCGGCACGATCGGGTCGTCCAGGCCCTGCAGCAACAGCACCGGGCAGGACAGCCCGGCCACGTTGTTCAGCGGCGCACGCGTGTCGTACAGCTCGCGTGCCTCCGGCAGCGGCCCGATCAGGCCGTCCAGGTAGCGCGACTCGAAGTCGTGCGTCTCCTGCGCGAACCGGACGAGCTCTGCGACGCCGAAGTACGAGACTCCGCAGGCGAATGCCGACGTGCCGGTGAGCGCGGCGAGCACGGTCCAACCGCCGGCCGAGCCACCCTCGATCGCCAGCCGGTCCGGATCGGCCAGGCCCGCCGCGCCGAGCCCCCGGACGGCCGCGACCGTGTCCTCGACATCGATCACGCCCCACTGCCCGCGTAGCCGGTCGCGGTACTCGCGGCCGTACCCGGTCGACCCGCCGTAGTTGACGTCGACCACCCCGATGCCGCGGCTGGTGAAGAACGCGTGCGTCAACGACAGCGCCGGTGCCACGTGCGCGGTCGGGCCGCCGTGCACGAAGGCAATGTACGGCGGCAGCTCGCCGTCGGGCGCGGCGAAGTCCTGATTCCGGGGCGGGTAGACGACCGCGTGGACCGTCCGCTTGTCGCCGGCGAAGCTCATCAGCTGCGCCTCGGGCAGGTAGCCGGCGGCGGGGACCTCGTCGACCGCGAGCCGGACGTCGGTCACCGCACCGGTCGCGATGTCGAGCTCGCGCAGCCCGGACGGCGCGGTCGCGCTGCCGGTGACGATCAGGGCCCGGCCGTCGCGCACCGGCCCGAGCACGGTGCGCCCGAGCGCGCCAATGGAGGTCCCCCCGCCCGTGCAGGCGTAGCCGGCGGGGAAACCGGGGTCGAGGTCGGTGAGCTCGCCGGTACCGACGTCGAGGAGTGCCAGCGAGTCGGTGCCGAAGGTGCGAACGGTCAGCAGCCGACGCTCGTCCACCACGCGGTACCAGGCCGCACCGAGCTGCCACAGCGGCCCGCCGAAGTCCGCATCGCGTGGGCAGAGCGGCTCTGGTTCTCCCCCGGTGACCCCGACGCGGTACAGGTTCCAGAACGTGGACCGGTCGCTGATCGCGTACAGGGTGTTCTCGTCGGCCCACTCCGGCTGCAGGACGGACTCGGTCGCCGAACCGAGCAGCACGCGCGGCTCGCCGCACACGCCGTCCGGCCCGAGGTCGGCGACGCGCAGCTCGGTACCGTCCCACGGCATCTGCGGGTGCTCCCAGGCGATCCAGGCGAGCTTCGACCCGTCCGGCGACAGCCGCGGATAGGCGAGGAAGTGCGAGCCCGACACCACCGAGCGGACAACGCCGGCGTCGTCTGCCGCGGAGCCGTCGAGCGGGACGGCCGCGATGTCGCGGTGCACCGTACCGGCGTCGTGGCGTTCGCGGACGCACAGCACGTCCGTCCCGGCGATCTGCAACTCGCCGTAGCGTGCGTCCGTCCCGGTGTCCGGAGTGAGCGGCGTCGGCTCGGCGGCGCCGGGGTCCAGCCGGTACAGCCGCTGATCGGCGAAGTGGACGAAGACCAGCTGCTGCCCGTCGGTGGCGGTCCAGGCGCCACCGCCGTACTCGTGCACCCGGCTGCGCGCGTTCCACGGCGCCGGCAGCACGTCCTCGGGATCGCCACCCTGGCCGGCGCGCCGGACCGCGTACCGCCCGCCCTCGGTCGGCCGCAGCTCGGACCACCAGAGCTCCGGCCCCACCCATGCGCCGCACTCGACCGGGTGCCCGCTGGCAGCGAGCATCTCGGCCGAGATCGGCGAGACCCATTCGCCGTAGGGCGCGGTGCGCGTCACGAGCGGCACGCCGCCGAGATCGTGGCCACCGCCTGATCGAGCGGGACGTCCTGGCGCGCGTCGCTGTGCCGGTCGCGCAGTTCGACCACACCGTCGGCCAGCCCCTTGCCGACGATCACGATCGTGGGCACGCCGAGCAGCTCGGCGTCCTTGAACTTCACGCCCGGCGAGACGCCCCGCCGGTCGTCGTAGAGCACCTGCACTCCCAGCGCAGCGAGCCCGTCGGCGATCCGGCCGGATGCCTCGAACACCGCCTCGTCCTTGCCGGTCGCGACGATGTGGACGTCGGCCGGCGCGATCGAGCGCGGCCAGCACAACCCCTTCTCGTCATGCGTCTGCTCGGCCAGCGCGGCGACGGCCCGGGTGATACCGATCCCGTACGAGCCCATGGTCACGCGCAGTGGTTTGCCGTCCGGGCCGAGTGCCGTCAGGTCGAAGGCCCGGGCATACTTCTCGCCGAGCTGGAACACGTGCCCGAGCTCGATGCCGCGCGCGATCTGCAGCGGCGCGCCGCACTTCGCGCACCGGTCGCCGTCGCGGATCTCGACCGCACCGATCTCACCGGCCGGGACGAAGTCGCGGCCGCGCACCACGTTCGCCGCGTGCTTGCCCGGCTCGTTGGCGCCGGTGATCCACGAGCTGCCCTCGACGACGAGCGGGTCGACCAGGTACCGGACCTTCCATTCGGCCAACTGCTGCGGGCCGATGTAGCCCTTCACCAGCTCGGGCACCGTGGCCAGGTCGTCCGGGCCGGCCTGCTCCACCTCGACCGGTTCCAGCTGGCCGCCGAGTCGCTTGAGGTCGACGTCGCGGTCACCCGGCACGCCCACCACGAGCAGATCCCACCTGTCGGCGCCTGGCGCCCGGGTCCGCAGCACCACGTTCTTCAGCGTGTCCGCGGCGGTGAACTCACGTCCCAGGCCGAGGGAGTTGAAGCAGTGGACCAGCGTCTCGATCGTCGGGGTGTCCGGCGTGTCGTACACCTGAGCCGGCGGGTACTCGTTCGCGCTGTGCGTTTCGGGCGCCGCGATCTCGACGGCCTCGGTGTTCGCCGCGTAGTCGCAGTTGCTGCACTGCACGAAGGTGTCCTCGCCGGACGGCGTCGGGGCGAGGAACTCCTCGGACGCGGAGCCCCCCATCGCGCCGGAGACCGCGAAGACGATGCGGTAGTCGAAGCCGAGCCTGGTGAAGATCCGCTCGTACGCGTCGCGGTGCGCCCGATACGACGCGGCCAGCCCGTCGCCGGAGGTGTCGAAGGAGTAGGAGTCCTTCATGATGAACTCGCGGCCGCGCAGGATCCCGGCGCGCGGACGCGCTTCGTCGCGGTACTTCGTCTGGATCTGGTACAGCGCCAGCGGATAGTCCTTGTACGAGGAGTACTCGCCCTTCACCAGCAGGGTGAACAGCTCTTCGTGCGTGGGCGCGAGCAGATAGTCCGCGTCCTTGCGGTCGCGCAGTCGGAAGATGCCCTCGCCGTAGTCGGTCCAGCGGCCGCTGACCTCGAAGATCTCACGCGGGATCAGCGCCGGGAAGTGCACCTCCTGCGCGCCGATGCCGTTCATCTCCTCGCGGACGATCTGCTCGACCTTGCCCAGCACCGCCAGGCCCAACGGCAGCCACGAGTAGATGCCGGGCGCGACCCGGCGCACGTAACCGGCACGGACCAGCAGTTTGTGGCTCGGCACCTCGGCGTCGGCCGGGTCGTCGCGCAGGGTCCGCAGGAACAGCGTGGAGAGCTTCAGCACCCGCCCAATCTATCGGCGCGGCGATAACCGGTTGCCGGCACGCGGAACATGGAACGAAATCCGCTGGAACCGCGATCGGACGAGGAGGTGGCCGGAAATGTCCCACGACGTTGCCCGGGTGACCCCGCTCTCCCGATCACCGCGCTGACACCGCCCCGGTCCGGGCGGGCAGCGCCCGCCTTCCAGGAGATTGCCAGTGCAGCTGTCCGACGTACCTGAATTCATCGAACCGAACTACTCCAGTTGGGACGGCGCCACCCACGGCCCGGTCCCCCGCCCCGACTGGGTGATCCCCGACCTGGCCGCGATCGACACCGAACTCGGCGTCCTCAAGACCGGCAAGGAGGCCGACGTCCACCTCGTCCGGCGCACCGCGCCGGACGGGCGCGAGTCGATCCTGGCGGCCAAGCGCTTCCGCACCGCCGAGCACCGCATGTTCCACCGCGACGCCGGGTACACCGAGGGCCGGCGGGTACGGCGCAGCCGCGAAACCCGCGCGATGGCCCACCGCACCACGTACGGACGGGAGCTGCTGGCCGCCCAGTGGGCCGCGGCCGAGTTCGCCGCGCTCAGCCGCCTCTGGCAGGCGGGCGCCCCCGTGCCGTACCCGGTCCAGCTCGCCGGCACCGAGGTCATGCTCGAGTTCCTGGGCACGCCGGACGGCGTTGCCGCGCCGCGCCTGGCGCAGTGCCGGCCCGGCGCGGCCGAGCTGGCCGACCTGTTCGAGCAGTGCGTCGCGGCGATGCGGCTGCTCGCCCGCGCCGGGCTGGCGCACGGCGACCTGTCGCCGTACAACCTGCTGGTGCACGACGGCCGGCTGGTGCTGATCGACCTGCCGCAGGTCGTCGACCTGATCGCCAACCCGCAGGGGGCGGAGTACCTGCGACGCGACTGCCAGAACGTGTGCGCCTGGTTCATGCGTCGCGGCCTGGTCAGCGCCGAGTTCGAGTACCTGTTCGGCGACCTGATGGCCGAAGCCGTCGCCGCCTGGTGAGCCGTCCCGGATACCGTCGACGGGTGACGCACTACGACCTCGTGATCGTCGGTTCCGGCTCGGGCAACTCGCTGGTCGGGCCGGACTTCGACGACTGGCAGATCGCGGTCGTGGAGGAGGGCACCTTCGGCGGGACGTGCCTGAACGTCGGCTGCATCCCGACCAAGATGTTCGTCTACCCCGCCGACCTCGCCGAGGCGGCGCGCACGTCGGGGCGCCTCGGCGTCGACGCCTCGCTCGAGCGGGTGCGCTGGGCCGACATCCGCGACCGGATCTTCGGCCGCATCGACCCGATCTCCGCCGGCGGCCGCGAGTACCGCGCGCACGGCGAACCGAACACCACGCTGTACGAGGCGCACGCGCAGTTCACCGGACCGCGCGAACTACGGCTGTCCACCGGCCAGAGCATCACCGCCGACCGGATCGTGCTGGCGACCGGCTCGCGCCCGGTGATCCCGGACGCGATCACCGACAGCGGGGTCCCGTTCCACACGTCCGACACGGTGATGCGGATCGACGAGGTGCCGGCGCGGGTGGCGATCCTCGGCGGCGGCTACATCTCGGCCGAGTTCGCGCATGTCTTCGGCGCGTTCGGTGCCCAGGTGAGCGTGATCGCGCGCAGCGCTCCGCTGCTGCGGCACCTGGACCTGGACCTCGCCGAACGGTTCACGTCCCTCGCCGAAGAGCGCTGGGACGTGCGGCTGAACGCGATCGTCACCGGTGCGTCGAAGACCGCCGACGGCATCGCGCTCGAACTCAGCGACGGCTCGAGCCTCGAGGTGGACCTGCTGCTCGTCGCCACCGGCCGGCGGCCCAACTCCGACCGGCTGAATCTCGCGGCCGCAGGTGTAGCCGTGCACCCCGACGGGCGCATCGTCGTCGACGCGCAGCAGCGCACCACGGCCGACGCAATCTGGGCGCTGGGCGACGCGAGCAGCGAGCACCAGCTCAAGCACGTCGCCAACCACGAGGCCCGGGTGGTGGCGCACAACCTGGCGCACCCGGACGCGCCGATCGAGTCCGACCACCGGGTCGTGCCGGCCGCGGTGTTCACCCACCCGCAGCTCGCCTCGGTCGGGTTGACCGAGGCGCAGGCCGCCGCATCCGGACGCCGGTTCGTCACCGCGCTGCGCGGCTACGGCAGCACCGCGTACGGCTGGGCGATGGAGGACAACTCGAGCGTCTGCAAGCTGATCGCGGACCCGGCGACCGGCCAGCTGCTCGGCGCGCACCTGATGGGCGAGCAGGCCGCCACGCTCGTCCAGCCGCTGATCCAGGCGATGAGCTTCGGTCTCGGCGTGCGCGAGATGGCGCGCGGCCAGTACTGGATCCACCCGGCACTGACCGAGGTGGTCGAGAACACCCTGCTCGCGCTGGAGCTGGATCAGAGCTGACCGAGGTAGAAGCGCGAGCCCTGGTCGTCGGCGCACTCGCTGGTCTCGCCGTACGGCTGGCGCTCGGGGTCCGTCGCGGTCCCGCCGAGCGCACGCACCCGATCGACCGCGACGCGGACATCCTCCACCCGCCACATCGGCACGGCGGTCGGGTGCGGGTGACCGCCGGAGAGCCCGGTCATCGGCGCGACGCCCTCGACCTGCCAGCCGTCCTCGATGCGCCCGGGCGCGAACGTCCAGCCGAGAACCGCGCCGTAGAACGCGCGCGCCCGCGCCGAGTCGACCACCTCGAGGGTCAGGTAGGACAGGTCGCCGGGCTGCCGGCCGTTCGGTTCGGGACGGTCCGTGCCGGCCTCGATCTGCCAGAGCGCGAACTCGGTGCCCTGGTCGTCGACGCATTCGGCAACCACGCCGTGCGGCTCGCGGCTCAGTTCACCGGCTTGCCCGCCGGCCGCGCGCACCCGCTGCACTGCAGCGCGGATGTCGCCCACCGCGTAGCAGCAGAACAGGTCCGGGCGCCCGGGCCGGCCGAACAGCCCCACGTGCGGCGAGGCGTCCAAGATGCGGTACCGGCCGCCGTCCGTGCTGACGTCCCAGCCGGCGACGTCGGAGTAGAACGCGGCTGCGCGATCCGGGTCCGGGACCCACAGCGAGACGTAGACGACGTCGCCGTCCCGGACCGACGGGGCGGGGGTCAGCGGCGAGGTGAGCCCCCAGCGGTGCCCGAACGGGTCCACGATCCACGCGGTGCGGGTGCCGTGCGCGTCGTACGGCACCCGGTCGCCGGACGCACCCGCCGCCATCGCGCGGGCCCGCACCTCGTCGGCGTCGGGCACGGCGAGCATCAGGCTCACCGAAGCGCCTGCCTGCGGTGCGACCACGCCGAGCTCGGGGTACTCGTCCGCCAGGTAGATCACCCCGTCGGCCAGGCCGAGTTCGGCGTGGCCGATCCGCCCGTCCGGCATGGCGATCGGCTCGCCGACGACGGAGGCACCGAAGGCCTCGACGTACCAGTCGATCGCACTCCTCGCGTCGCGCACGGCCAGGTACGGCACGGCGGCGCCACGGGGTCCGGCGGCGGTCTGCGGTTCACTGACTGTGGTCATCGGCACTACTCCTCTCGGCAGGGCGAGCGCGCGCTCCAGCCGCGCGCGCAACGCCGTGGCGAACTCGGGGTCGGGCCGCACCGGGACGGTCCCGGCGCGCAGTTCGGTGAAGACGTCAACCACGGCGCTCGCCCCCTTTCCCGGTCTCACCGGGGGCGGCTCCGCTCGCGGTGCAGTACGCGGCCCGGAACGCCTGCTTGGCCCTGGTCAGCAGCGCCTCGGTCGCGCCCGGCGTGCGGCCGAGCAGCTCGGCCACCCGGGCGACGGGCAGGTCGTCGACGTAGCGCAGCGTGAGAGCGAGCCGGTGCTGCGGCGCGAGCGCGGCCAGGGTCTGCTGCGAGCGCAGCGCGTCCAGGTGTTCCGGGTCACCCGGCGCCACCTCGGCCGGTTCGGGTTCGCCGGCCACCGCGTGCAGGTTGCGCAGCTCGCGCGCCTCGCGGCGCCAGTGGTCGACGAGCTTGTGCCGTGCGACGCCGATCAGCCACGGCACCGCGACCCGCGGCGGCGGGGTGCGGCGCACCGCGTCTGCAGCGGCGAGGAACGTCTCCGACGTGAGCTCCTCGGCGACCTCGCGCCGGCCGCAGCGCGCCAGCAGGTAGCCGTAGACCTCCGGCAGCGCGGCGTCGTACGCGGCGAGCAGGGCGGCACGCGCGTCGCCGCCCGCGGCCGTGTCCGCCTCGCCCATACCCCTATCGTCGTCGCTCGCGTCGCGAACCCGACGCACCGCCGCGCGATTCGGCCCGGCCCGGGCCGTCCCCCTACGCTTCGCTGCGTGGGCACGTACCGACTCACCACGCTGGGGACGAACACCGAACTGCTCTCCCTGCCCCTGGACCGTCCCCTGATCGAGTGGGACGACGACCGTCTCGTGCACGTGCCGCGCGGCATCTCGCGGCACGTGGTGCGCTTCGTCCAGCTCGGCGCGGACGTGTTCGCCGTGAAGGAGGCGACCGACCGGTTCGTGTTGCGCGAGCACCAGTTGCTGCGCGCGCTGGCCGAGGGCTCCGTCCCGGTGGTCGACGCCTTCGGCACCGTGGTCGAGCGCCGCGACGACGGCGGCGGCGAGCTGCCCGGCCTGTTGCTCACCCGGCACCTGGCGTTCTCGCAGCCCTACCGCTCGCTGTTCGGTGGTCGCGGACTGCCACAGCTCCACCTGCGGCTGCTGGACTCGCTGGCCGGGTTGTTCGTGCGGCTGCACCTGGCCGGCTTCTACTGGGGTGACTGCTCGCTGTCGAACACGCTGTTCCGGCGCGACGCCGGCGCCCTGGCCGCTTACCTCGTCGACGCCGAGACGGGCGAGCTGCACCCGAGCCTGTCGGACGGGCAGCGCGCGCACGACCTCACGATCGCGACCGAGAACATCGCCGGCGAGATGCTCGACCTGCAGGCCGGTGGGCGGCTCGACCCTTCGATCGACCCGGTCGAGTCGGCGCTGGAACTGACCCCGCGCTACGAGCGGCTGTGGGACGAGCTGACCCGCGACGAGGTGATCGGCAGGGACGAGAGCTACCGGATCGAGGGCCGGATCAAGCGGTTGAACAGCCTCGGCTTCGATGTGGCGCAGGTGGCGATCAGTACCGAGGAGGACGGCCGCCGGCTGCGCTTCGACACCCAGGTGGTCGAGCCCGGGCACCACCAGCGCCGGGTGTTCGCGCTGACCGGGCTGCGGGTTCAGGAGAACGAGGCGCGTGCCCTGCTGAGCGACCTGGCCCGGTTCCGCGCCAAGTGGGTCGAGGGCGTCGGCCACGACGTGCCCGAAGAGCTGGCCGCGCGCAGGTGGCTGGTCGAGAAGTTCGACGCCACCCTGGAGCTGGTCCCGGCCGAGCTGCGCGACAAGCTGCCGGACGCCGAGCTGTTCCACGAGATCAGCGAGCACCGCTGGTTCCTGTCCGAGTCCGTGGGGCACGACGTGGGGCGCGCCGCCGCGGTCTCCTCCTACGTCGATACGGTGCTGCGTTTCCTGCCGGACTCGCGGGTGGACCTGAGTTCGGGGCCACCGACCGAAGAGTTCGAGCCGATCTTCGACTGATCCCGCGGCCCGATCTCGTAGGCTTCGGCCATGAGCGAGTACACCGGGAAGGTCACTGTAGGCGGCGAGATGGACGTGCGCCGCCTGCCCGGGCTGACGATCGCGAAGCTGGCCGTCGGCCCGATGGACAACAACGCCTATCTGCTGCGCTGCACGCAGACCGACGAGGGGCTGCTGATCGACGCGGCCAACGAGGCCGACCGGTTGCGCGGCTTGATCGTGTTCGACGGACCGCCGGTGTCGGCGGTGTTGACCACGCACAAGCACGCCGATCACTGGCAGGCGCTGGACGAGATCGTCGATGCCGCGGGGGCTGCGGTGTACGCGGGGGCGGAGGACGCCGACGAACTGCCGGTCGCCGTCGACGAGCGTCTGGTGCACGGCGACGTGATCACCGTCGGCGACGCGACGCTGGAGATCATCGCGCTGCGCGGCCACACCCCCGGTTCGATCGCGGTGCTGTACCGCGACCCGGAGGGCGTGCCGCACCTGTTCACCGGCGACTCGCTGTTCCCCGGCGGCGTGGGTCGGACGACCTCACCGGAGGACTTCGCGTCCTTGCTGGACGACGTGTCGGCGCGGGTCTTCGACGTGCTGCCGGACGAGACCTGGTTCTACCCCGGACACGGCGACGACTCCACCCTCGGCGAGCAGCGCCCGCACCTGGCCGAGTGGCGCGAGCGCGGCTGGTAACCGCATTCGTCCGGTTCGTCATGCGATCGCGGGGGTGGGGCACCACGATCGCATGACGAAGCGCGCCCGCTCGGGCCAGCCTGCCCGGGACGGCGCGCCGCCGCCGCTATCGTCTGCGCGTGATCAGCGGGCACCGGCACCGGACAGCGGCGAGAACCGCCGCCATCACAGCCGCGATCGCCGTGCTCGGCATCGCCACCGGGTGCACCCAGGGCGCCGTCACCGCGACGCATCCGGCCACGCCGACCCCGTCCCCGCGCCCGAGCACGACGCAGACCACGCCGCCACGTCCACCGACCCGCGCGCCGTCCGTGCTGGCCCGGCTCACCGACGCCGACCAAGCCCGCCCCGCGGACCTGCTCGCCCCGCCTGAGGCGAACAGCCCGCAACTGCCGCAGGGCGGCCGCACGATCCTGGGCTCGTACCGGGTCGTCGCGTACTACGGCGGCCCGGGCGGACCCGCCCTCGGCGCTCTCGGCAACGCCCCGCCCGAGCAGATGGCGAAGGTGATCGCGGCGCGTGCCCGGCAGTTCGCCGGCTACGGGTTGCCCGTCCAGCCCGCGATGGAACTGATCGCCAGCGTCGCGCAGGCCGGCCCCGGCCCGGACCACCTGTACTCCAAGACGATCTCGCCGGCCGTCGTGCAGAAGTACCTCGATGTCGCGCACCGGCACCACCTGCTGCTGATCCTGGACTTCCAGCCGGGACGCGGCGAGTTCCTGCCGCAGGTGCAGCGCTTCGCCGAGTTCCTGACCGATCCCAGCGTGTCCGTCGCGCTGGACCCGGAGTGGAAGATGGCCCCGGGGCAAGTGCCGGGCACGGTGATCGGCTCGTCCCGCGCGAGCAGCATCAACCGGGTCGGCGACTACCTGGCCGGCATCGTCCGCCAGCACGAGCTGCCGGACAAGCTGCTGATGGTGCACCAGTTCACCCTCGGGATGCTGCCCGACCGCGCGAAGCTGCGGCACTACCGGGGCATCGAGCTGGTGCTGCACGCCGACGGGTTCGGCAGCCGGGCGGCGAAGATCGGCACCTACCGGCAGCTGGCGTTCCCGGGACGGCCGGACGGCGCCGGCTTCAAGCTGTTCCTGACCCAGGACACCGGTGGTCTGATGAGCCCCGCGCAGGTGATGGCGCTGCGCCCGCAGCCGGACGTCGTCACGTTCCAGTAGGGGTGCGGCGGCTCAGGTCAGCGAGCCCGGATCGGCCGGGACGTCGACCGCGTGCTCGCGCAGCGCCTCCAGCGGCACGACCGCCAGCGCCGCCTCGTGCGTCGAGGCGAGCACCACCGGCGCCGCGACACCGTCGTGGTAGGCCTGCAGCCACCGCGCGGCGACCACGCACCAGCGATCCCCCGGCCGCAGACCGGGGAAGCCGTACTGCGGCAGCGGCGTGCTCAGGTCGTTGCCGACCTGCTGCTGGTGCGCCAGGAACTCGCGGGTCACCACCGCACACACCGTGTGGCTGCCCAGGTCGTCCGGACCGGTCGTGCAGCTGCCGTCGCGGTAGAAGCCGGTCACCGGGTCGCGCCCGCACGCCTGCAACGGGCCACCCAGGACGTTCCGCGCTCCGGCCATGTGCCCGATCCTCGCACCCCGCTGACATCTGTCACCGCACGCCGGTGCCGTCGCGTCGCTGCCGTGCCCCGAGCCGGACGGGCAGGATGGACTGCGTGACCGAGCTCCGCCTGCGCGCGCCGACCCACCTGGTCAGCCCGCGGGCGATCGCGTACTGGACCGTTCGTGCCGTCCTGTGCTGGCTGGTGATCGGTGCCGTCGAGATCGTCGTCTGGCTCGGCCGCCAGCACCCGAGCGGGCTGCACCTGACCCTCCTGATGATCACGGTGCTGCTCGCCGCGGCGCACGTGGTCGTCATGCCGCAGTGGCGCTACCGGGTGCACCGGTGGGAGGTGGGCGACACCGCGGTGTACACGCAGGCCGGTTGGTTCACCCAGGAGCGCCGGATCGCCCCCGTCGCGCGGATCCAGACCGTCGACACGCACCGTGGCCCGCTCGAGCAGCTCTTCGGGCTGTCCAACGTCACGGTCACCACCGCCTCGGCCGCCGGCCCGTTGAAGATCCACGGCCTGGAGCGCGGCGTCGCCGAACTGCTGGTCGAGGATCTCACCGTGCGCACCCAGGCCGCCGGAGGCGACGGGACGTGAGCCTGACCCAGCTCACCGCCGCGCCGCCGACGCCGCCGGCGCCGCAGTGGCGGCGGCTGAGCCCGCGCATGCTGCTGGTGCACCCGGTGATCGAGGTGGGCAAGGCATTGCCCGCGATCCTCGGGGCGTTCCTCGCCGGGCACAGCAGCGGGCACGACGGCAGCGGCTCGCGCTGGAGCCTGGCGATCGCCGGAGTCGTCGCCGCCCTTTCGCTGCTGCGCTGGGTGACCACCCGGTACCGGATCACGCCGCAGCAGATCCAGCTGCGGCACGGGCTGCTGCGCCGCCGCACGCTGGCCGCGCCGGTCAGCCGGGTGCGCACCGTCGATGTCACCTCGCATCTGCTGCACCGGGCACTCGGCCTGGCCCGCGTGGTGATCGGCACCGGCACGTCCGACCGCAAGGGGCGCGACCGGCTGGTGCTCGACGGCCTCACCGCGGCCACCGCCGCCGGCCTGCGCGCCGAGCTGCTGCACCGCGCACCAGCCGTCGCCCCGGGCGCGACCGTCCAACCGATGCAGCCGGAGATGCAGCTCGCTGTGCTCGACCGGCGCTGGCTGCGGTACGCCCCGTTCACCCTCACCGGGGCGGTCACCGGGCTGGCGCTGCTCGGGGTGGGGTGGCGGGTCGTCACCGAGGGGCACGTCGACGTGAACCGGCTCGGTCCCTACCGCGCCGCGGCCGACCGGCTCGGGCACTGGTCGCTGGGCGTGGACATCGCGGTCGTCACGCTCGCCGTCGTCCTGTTCGTCGCGGTCGCCTCCACGCTCGGCTACCTGCTGTCGTTCTGGAACTTCCGGCTCACCCGGCACGCCGGCGGCACGCTGCACGTGAGCCGCGGCTTGCTGACCTCGCGCGCGACCAGCATCGAGCGGCGCCGCCTGCTCGGTGCCGAGCTGTCCGAGCCGCTGCTGCTGCGGGCGGCCGGTGGTGCCCGCTGCCTGGCGATCGCGACCGGGCTGCGGGTGGGCCGCGGCGCCGAGCGGGGCGGCGAGATCCTGCTGCCGCCGGCGCCGCGCGCCGAGGCGACGCGGGTCGCCGGGGCGGTACTCGGCACCGCCGGCCCGTTCGTCGCCGCCCTACCGAAACATCCGGCCGCGGCACGGCGGCGCCGGGTGGCCCGCGCGGTCGGCGCCCTGCTGCTGGCCGCGGCGATCTCGGGGCTGGTCGCGTGGGCGGCCGGCTGGTCGGCCTGGCTGTTGCTGGTGCCCGCGGTGCTGCTCGGCCCGGCCGTCGCGCTCGGCCTCGACCGCTACAGCTCGCTCGGGCACGCCCTGGTGGCCGGTCACCTCGTCACCCGCTTCGGTTCGCTGGTGCGCCGACGCAGCGCGCTCGCGGTGGACGGGATCATCGGTTGGAACCTGCGTTCCAGCTGGTTCCAGCGCCGGCTCGGGCTGGCGACGCTCACCGCCACGACGGCCGCCGGCAGGCAGCGGTACCCGGTGCAGGACGTCGGCGCGCAGGAGGCCGTCCGGTTCGCCGCCGAGTGCGTCCCCGGCCTGCTGACACAATTCCTCGCGTGAGCGCCGATCCGATCCCCGTGCTGGAGGTCGGCGGCACCCATGTCACCGCCGCGCTGCTCGGCCCGCGGGACTGGAGCTACCTCGTGCCGCCGCACCGCACCGACCTGGACGGGCACGGCACAGCCGCCGAGATCCTGGGCGCCTTCGCCGCTGCCGCGCGCACGCTGGACGCCGCGGCCGGGGCGAGCTGGGGCGTCGCGATGCCCGACCCGTTCGACTACGAGCACGGCATCGGTCGGTTCCACGGCGTCGCCAAGTTCGAGGCCCTGGACGGCGTCGACGTGCGGGCCGCACTGCGCGAGTCGCTGCCGGCGCCGCGCGGTATCGCCTTCGTCAACGACGCCGACGCGTTCGCGCTCGGCGAGGCGGCGCAGGGGGCAGCGTCCGGGCGGCGCCGGGTCGCCGGGCTCACCCTCGGCACGGGCGTCGGCAGCGGCTGGGTGGTCGACGGCCAGGTGGTCTCGGACGGACCCGGCATCCCACCCGGCGGCCGCATCCACCAGCTCGACGCCCTCGGCCGGCCGCTCGAGGACGTCATGTCCCGGCGGGCGATCCGCCGCGCCTACCGCGACGCCGGTGGCGACGACCTGGACGTGCGCGAGATCGCGGACCGCGCGCGGCGCGGCGAGGCCGCAGCCATCGAGGTGCTGCGGCACGCCCTGTGCGCGCTGGGGAAGGTGGTCGGCGGGTGCGTGCTCGGCTTCGGTGCGGACGTGCTGGTCGTCGGCGGTTCGATGGCCGGGTCGTGGCAGCTGTTCGAGCCGTGGTTCCGGGCGGGCGCCGGCGAGTTGCCCGCCGAGATCGTGGTCAGTGCCGACAGCGAGCGGGCCGGCCTCGTCGGCGCCGCGCTGGCCGCCCTGGCTGCCCTGGCCGAGTCATCGCCTAGCTGATGTTCTAGCTGATGTCCTAGCTGATGTCCTAGCTGACGCCGATGAGGATGCGCGGGTGCGCGGCGGGCCTGAGCCAGCGCAGGATCCGCACCAGCTGGTCCTGCGGGATCGAGACGCAGCCCGCGGTAGGTTCACCGACCGAGACGTGCAGGAAGAAGGCGCTGCCCGCACCCAGCTTGACGCCGCCGGGCGCGTTCGCCGTGTTGTAGTCGATCACGATCGCGTAGTCGTAGTACGGCGTCTCGTAGCGCAGGTGCTCGTTGGGATCGCCCTGGGTGAAGGCGCAGTTCGACGCGCAGCGCTGGTGGGTGTTGTACAGGGCCGCGCCGCGCCCGCTCGTCTGGCTGATCCACCAGTCGGCCGGCGTCGTCCGGAAGTACGGCAGGTCAGTGCCGGGATCGGTGTTCGCGCCGAAGGCCTGGGTGAGCGTGAAGCTGCCCATCGGGGTCGCCGACAGCCCCTCGCGCGTCTGCGTCGACATGCCGCTCGAGCCGACGAAGGCGGGCACCGGCGGCCCGACCCTGCGCCACGCCGAACCGGACTTGGACCAGGCCTGCAGCGTGGCGGTGGTGCTGCCTGTCGACGGCGCGGTCACGGTGACCACCTGGGTCGCGGAGCCGGTGCGGTAGCCGAGCGGAAGGCCTCCGCCGGAGCGCGAGGACGGGGTCGCCGACCGCGACGGCACCGCCGGGGTGTGCTGTTCGTGACCGCCAGGCGTCGTGCTGTGCGTCGTGCTGGGCGCCGTGATGAGCGCCGTGCTGCTCGGCGCGGGCGGCGTCGTGCTCGGCAGGGACGACGCCGGCGGGGACGACGTCACGGGGGTGGAGCCTGCGGACGATGCGCCGGGCGGGGTGCTCGTGCGCTGCGTGCCCGGCGACGTGCTGCACGCTGCGAGGGTCAGCGCCGCCAGGACGAACGCGGCGAGGCGGGACGAATCAGCGGGCACCAGTCCAGGGTGTCATGCCGTCCCGATCAGGATGCGCGGGTGGGTCGACGGGGTCAGCCAGCGCATCAGGGTGACCAGCTTGCTCTGCGGGATCGCGACGCAGCCCGCCGTCGCGCGGCCGTCGGTGACGTGCAGGAAGAACGCCGAGCCGTGCGGGTACGCCGCGGCGCCGGACGGCGTGTTGATGACCACCGCGTAGTTGTAGTACGGGACCGCGGCGCGCAGCTGCTCGTTCGTGCCGTTGTCGTAGCCGCACGACGAGCAGCGCTGGTGGGTGTTGTAGAACGCGCCCGGGCTGCTGATCCAGTAGTCGGCCCAGGTGGTCCGGAAGTACGGCAGGCTGGTGCCGGGATCGCTCAGCGCGCCGAACGCCTGGGTGAGGGTGAAGCTGCCCATCGGGGTGGCCGAGCGGAACTCGCTCGGCGAGCGGGTCATGCCGTCGGCGCCGATGTGCGCGGTGACCGCCGCTCCGTAGTGCAGCCAGCCACCGCCGGGCGCCCTGTACCAGGCCTGCAGCCGGGCGGTCGTGTTCCCGGTGCCGCTCGCGGTGACGGTGATGACGCGCGTGGCGCTGCCGGTCGAGTACTGCAGCGGCAGCGCGATGCCGCGCCGCGGTGCGGGCTTGGGCTTGGCCGGCGGCGGCTTCGGGGCGGCAGGGGTAGTGCTTGCCGGGGCGTGCCTGGTGGGCTTCGGCGGCGGCGCGGCCGACGTCGACGCGTGGCTCGTCGGCGGCGCGGCGTGCACGGTGTGCGTGGCAGCCGGGTGCGTGGCGGCCGGATGGGTGCTGCTCGGCGGGGCACTCGACGCACGGGCGCTGCTCGGTGTCGTCGCCACGATCCGCGGCGCGAACGTCGGGGTCGCCGGCTCAGAGGTGGTGACCGGCGCCGTGACCGGATCGGTGAACTCGGCCGCCGGCTTGCTGCTGCCGGCCCGGCTCATCCCGACGGCGACCACCGCGCAGCCCGCGACGGCAGCGGTCGCGGCGAGCGAGGAGACGATCCGGCCGAGCGACATGTGACCAGTGTGCCAGTTGTGACTGATGTGAATCCAGTGCGACGCACCCCGGGTTCCGGTGCGCCCGCCGGATCTGCCACGCTGCGGCCATGGTTCTCGAGGTCGCCGACATCCAGGTCACGCCGGGCGCGGAAGAGGAGTTCCTCGCTGCCTACCGCGGGATCCGCGACGTCCTGGTCACGACGCCGGGATGCAACTCGGTCCGGATGACCCGCGGCATCGAGTCGCCGGCCCGGTTCACGCTGCTGGTGGAGTGGGACTCGGTCGAGGCGCACGAGGACAACTTCCGCGCGAGCGAGAGGTTCGAGCGCTGGCGGGCCGCGATCGGCCCGTTCTTCGCGGCGCCGCCGAACGTCGAGCACTTCACCGACATCTGAACGATCACTCCGGGGCGACGGCCTCGATCAGGTTGCCGTCCGGGTCGAGCACGATCGCGTTGAACTCGCCGGTGCGGAAGATCGGCCAGCGGCGCGGGGCATCGTGCGAGCGCCCGCCTGCGGCGAGTGCTGCGGCGTGGAATGCCTCGACGTCGGCGCGGCTGCGCGCGCGCAGGCAGACGTGCAGCCCGGACGTCGGCCGCGTCCCGGCGACCGCCCACAGCATCGCGCGCGCGGGCCCCGGCTGCTCCGGCTCCGCCCAGGCGATCGCCTCGATTGCGGCGTCGTCCTCCTCCTCGTCGCCCAGCTCGACCACCCGGCACAGGCCCAGCGCGCCGAGCGCCGCGTCGTAGAACGCCGCGCTGCGTGCCAGGTCGGCGACCGTGACAGTTACATGGTCGAGGAACACGCTCACACCGGCCACGCCTCACGGCGCCATGCCGCGTCCCAGAACATCCACTCGTAGCGCGACGTCGTGGCGAAGTGCCGGGCGGCCCGCGCGGATTCGTCCGGGGCAAGGGCGGCGCCGATCCGGTCGGCGAGCGCCAGCACCTCGGACACCGTGGCCGCGAACGCGTCGCCGCCGTAGGTGTCGATCCAGCGGGCGTACCGCGGGTCCGGCGAACCACGGCCGGCGAGCTCGGCGCCGACCCGCTGGTAGATCCAGTAGCAGGGCAGCACCGCGGCCACACCCTCGGCGAACGTCCCGCCGTACGCCGCGGCGAGCAGGTAGCTCGTGTACGCGGTGGTGGTCGGTGACGGCGCGATCGCGTCCAGCTCAGCCGGGTCGAGGCCGAGCTGCGGCAGCAGCGTCTCGTGCAGCGCCAGTTCGACCGCCACCGTCTCGGCCGCGTGCCGGGCGAACAAGCCGGTGTCCGCGTGCGTCGCTGCCTTCGCCCCGACCACGGCGAGCGCCCGCGCGTAGTCGCGCAGGTAGTGCGCGTCCTGCGCCAGGTAGTAGGCGAACCGGGTCTGCTCCAGGCTGCCGTCGGTGAGCCCGGTCAGGAACGGGTGCGCCAGGATCGCGCGGTACGTCGGCTCGACCTGCGTCCACAGTCGGGTCGTCCAGCTGTCGGTCACCTGCAGGGCCCCTCGTGCGATTGGCGATACTGACGCCGTGACGCTACCGGGCACCGTGCAGCCGCCGACCGCACTCACCATCGCGGGCTCCGACTCCGGCGGTGGCGCCGGGGCACAGGCCGACCTGAAGACGTTCCTGTCCTGCCACGTGCACGGCATGTCCGCGATCACCGCGGTGACCGTGCAGAACTCGCTCGGCGTGACCGGCTTCTACGAGCTGCCCCCACAGGCGGTCGCCGAGCAGATCGAGTCGGTAGCGACGGACATCGGGGTCGGCGCGGCCAAGACCGGCATGCTCGCCTCCGCGGCGATCATGGACGCGGTCGCCGAGGCGGTGCGGCGGCTGAAGGTCACCCCGTTGGTCGTCGACCCGGTCGCGGCATCGCAGCACGGCGACCCGCTGTTGCGGCCGGACGCGCTGTCGGCGCTGCGCAAGGTGATCCTGCCGCTGGCCACCCTGGTGACGCCGAACCTGGGCGAGGTCCGGCTGCTCACCGGCCTCGAGGTGCGCGAGCGGGCCGACATGGACGAGGCCGCGAAGGCGCTGCACGCACTGGGACCGCAGTGGGTGCTGGTCAAGGGCGGCCACCTGCCCGGCGGCGACGCGGTCGACGTCCTCTACGACGGCAGCACGTTCGCCGAGTTCGCCGCCCCGCGGCGTACGACCGAGCACACGCACGGCTCGGGCGACACCCTCGCGGCCGCGATCACCGCGGGCCTCGCGCGCGGGCTGGACGTGCCGGCCGCGGTCGAACTCGGCAAGGCGTTCATCACCGGCGCCGTCGCGGGCTCGTTCCCGCTCGGCGCCGGCCTCGGACCGGTCGGCCACTTCTGGCGCGTCAAGCCCTGGCCGGCCCAGGCCTGAGGCGTGGCGCGCTGCCTGTGTCCTGCGATCGAGGGGCCGTGACCCCTCGATCGCAGGACACAGCGGCGCCGGCACCGGATCAGGCAACCCGGAGGCGGGTGGCGAAGGCCCGCGCGGCGGCGCCCGGATCCTGCGCCTCGGTGATCGCGCGCACCACGACCGCGCGGCGCGCTCCGGCCGCGATCACCGCGTCCAGCCGCTGCAGGTTCTCGATGCCGCCGATCGCGAACCACGGCCGCTCGTCCTGAGCGGCCGCCGCGTGCCGGATCAGCTCGACGCCCGCGGCCGGACGCCCCGGTTTGGTCGGCGTCGTCCAGGTCGGTCCGCAGCAGTAGTACGCGACGTCCGCCTCGACGCGTGCCGCATCGGCCTGGGCGGCCGAGTGGGTGGACCGCCCGATCAGCACGTCCGGCCCGACGATCGCGCGAGCGAGGGGCACCGGCAGGTCGTCCTGGCCCAGATGCAGCACCGGCGCGCGCACCGCACGGGCGACGTCGGCGCGGTCGTTGACCGCGAACAGTGCGCCGTGCCGCTCGGCCGCCGCCGCGAACAGCTCGAGCAGCCTGATCTCCTCGCGCGCCTCCAGCCCCTTCTCGCGCAGCTGGACGACGTCCACCCCGTTCGCCAGCACCGCGTCCAGGAACTGCTCGAGATCACCGGTCCGGGCGCGGGAACCGGTGCACAGGTACAGGCGGGCGTCCTTCAGCTCAGGCACCCCGCGAGCGTAGGGTGGTCGGTGCACGGGAGCCCCGACCGGGGGCTGAGAGGGCAGATCGCCGACCGTCGAACCTGATCCGGGTAATGCCGGCGCGAGGGAGCATGCGCACAACGAACGCAGACGTGATCGTGCTGGGCAACGGCGCGATCGGATCGGCCGTCGCCTGGCGGTGCGCGCAGCGCGGGCTGGCCGTCACCGTGCTCGACCCGGATCCCGCCCGGGGCGCGTGGCACACCGCCGCCGGCATGCTCGCGCCGGTCACCGAGCTGCACTACGCCGAGTCGGCACTGCTGCGGCTCAACCTCGACTCGCTGACCCGCTACCCCGCGTTCGCCGCGGAGCTCACCGAGCTCACCGGGCTGCCGACCGGGCTGCAGGAGTGCGGCACCGTCTCGATCGCCTGGGACGGTGCCGACCTGGCGGCACTGCGGGACCTGCACGCGTTCGGCCGCAGCCTCGGGCTGCCCGGCGAGCTGCTCACCGGGCGCGAGCTGCACGCGCTCGAGCCGGCGCTCACGCCCGGCCTGCCCGGCGGGCTGCTGGCGGCCGGTGATCACCAGGTCGACCCGCGGCTGCTGCACGCGGCGCTGGTCGCGGCCGGCGAACGCGCGCGTGTCCGCGCCGTCGCGGCCGCCGGATCGGTCGTGCTGAGCGGCGACCGGGTCACCGGCGTGCGGCTGCCGGACGGAACGCAACTGTCGGCCGCACACGTCGTGCTCGCCGCCGGAGCCTGGTCCGGCACGGTCGACGGTCTCCCGGAGTCGACGCGCCCCGGCGTCCGGCCGGTGAAGGGCCAGACGCTGCGGCTGCGGCTCCCCGGCCCGCCCCGGCTGGCCCACGTGGTGCGCGGCAGCATCAAGGGCGTGCCGATCTACGTGCTGCCACGCACCGACGGCACGTACGTCGTCGGCGCCTCGGCCGAGGAGGTCGGCTTCGACCAGTCGCCGCGCGCCGGCGCGGTGTACGAACTGCTGCGCGACGCCCAGTCGCTGATGCCCGAGCTCGGCGAGGCGGTGCTCGCCGAGATCAGCACCGGGTTGCGCCCCGGCTCCCCCGACAACGCCCCCAGCATCGGGCCGTCCGCGATCACCGGGCTGATCCACGCGACCGGCCACTACCGCAACGGCATCCTGCTCACCCCGGTCACCGCCGATGCCGTCGCCGACCTGATCAGCACCGGCCAGCTGCCGGACGGGCTCGCCGCGTTCACGCCCGACCGGTTCCGGGTGAGCGCATGAACGTCCGACTGAACGGCGAACCGCGCACCCTCGATCCCGGAACCACTCTCACCGAGCTGGTCGAGTCGATCACCGGCAGCACCCGCGGCAGCGCGGTCGTCGTCGACGACGAGGTCGTACCGCGCGGCAGCTGGCCGGCCTTCACCCTGCGGGACGGGCAGCGTGTCGAACTCATCACCGCCGTCCAGGGAGGTTGATCGACATCATGGACGATCCGTTCGTCATCGCCGGCGAGGAGCTCGCCTCGCGGCTGATCCTCGGCACCGGTGGCGCGCCCAGCCTGGAGATCGTCGACGAGGCGCTGGTCGCGTCGCAGACCGCGCTGTGCACCGTCGCGATGCGCCGGGTCGACCCGGCCACCAGCGGGTCGATCCTGGACGTCATCGACCGGCGCGGCGTGCGCGTGCTGCCCAACACCGCCGGCTGTCGCACGGCCCGCGAAGCGGTGCGCACCGCGGAACTGGCCCGCGAGGCGCTGGAGACCGACTGGGTCAAGCTCGAGGTGATCGCCGACGAGCGCACCCTGCTGCCGGACCCGATCGAGTTGCTGGACGCCGCGCAGACGCTGGTCGGCCTCGGCTTCACGGTGCTGCCGTACACCAACGACGACCCGGTGCTGGCCCGCCGGCTGCAACAGGCCGGCTGCGCCGCCGTCATGCCGCTCGGTTCACCGATCGGCACGGGCCTGGGCATCGGCAACCCGCACAACATCGAGCTGATCGTGAGCGAGGCGCGGGTCCCGGTGATCCTCGACGCCGGCATCGGCACCGCATCCGACGCCGCGCTGGCGATGGAGCTCGGCTGCGCCGGAGTGCTGCTCGCCTCGGCCGTGACCCGCGCACAGAACCCCGCCCGGATGGCCGCCGCGATGGCCGCCGCAGTCACCGCTGGCCGGCTCGCGCACCTGGCCGGGCGCATCCCGCGCCGCAACCACGCCCAAGCATCGTCACCGACCGAAGGAATGGCAGTTCTGTAACCACCCACCGCGGGAGCTCCACCAGGGGCTGAGAGGGCCGTCCGGCCGACCGCCGTACCTCCCGGGTAATGCCGGGGCAGGGAGAGATGCATGACCACGACGCACGAACGCAGCACCACCGCCGGTACGCCCACCGAGGTCGGCCGCACCCTCGCCGACGAGAACCCGCGCACCCTGACCGCACTGGACATGGGCGCGCTGTGGGGCAACCTCGGCGTCAGCCTGCTCGGCTTCACCGGCGCCATCTTCGTGCTGGTGCCGGTCGACAAGCCGATGTCGCTGCTCGCCGCGTGCGTCGCGGTCGCGGTTGGCACCCTGCTCGGCACGCTCGGCTTCGCGGCCGCCGGCATTCCCGGGTCGGACACCGGCGCGCCGTCGATGGTGCTGCTGCGTGGCCTGTTCGGTACCAAGCCGTCCTACCTGCCCACCGTGCTCAACGTGGTGCAACTGCTCGGCTGGACGACGTTCGAGCTGGTCACCATCGCGACCGCCATGCACCAGGTCGCCGGCGGTGTGCCGCGCTGGGGGTACGTGCTGGCCGGCGGCGTGATCACCACGCTGCTGGCGCTGCGTCCGCTCGGCTGGATCCGGGTGCTGCGCCGCTACGTCACCGTCGCGGTGGCCGTCGCGCTGGTCTACCTGTTCGTGCAACTGCTGCGTCACCCGCTGCCGTCGTTCACCCATGGCGGCTGGGGCGGGTTCTGGATCGCGGTCGACACCGTGATCGGCGTGTCGGTGTCCTGGGTACCCCTCGCCTCGGACTACTCGCGGCACGCGCGCAGTGCGCGCGGCGCCTTCGCCGGAACGCTCGTCGGCTACTCGCTGACCCAGTTCGGCTGCTACCTGCTCGGCCTGGTCGCGCTGGTCACCGTGGCGACCGCGCCGGAGCAGATCTTCGGCTCGTTCATCGCGGTACCGCTCGGCACGGTGGCCTTCGGCGTCCTCGCCGTCCGCGAGTTGGACCAGTCGTTCGCGGACACCTACTCGACGGCGGTGTCGCTGCAGAACTTCCGGCCCACCTTCGACCGTCGCCTGCTCGCGCTCGCCGTGGGGACCGTCGCGACCGTGTGCGCGCTGGCGCTGGACATCAACGACTACGAGAACTTCCTCACCCTGATCGGGTCGGTGTTCGTGCCGCTGCTCGGCGTGCTGGTGGTGGACTACTTCGTGATCAGCCGGCGCAGCTGGGACCTCGGCGAGCAGGTGGCGGCCCGCTGGTCGACGCTGGTCGCCTGGTTGCTCGGTTTCGTCGCGTACCAGCTGATCTATCCCGGGACGATCGGCTGGTGGCAGCGCATGTGGCTGCGCATCCAGGACTGGCTGCACTTCACGCCGCAGAGCTGGATGAGTGCCTCCCTGACCGCGTTCGTGGTCGCCGCGATTGCGACACTGGTGGCCGGAATGCCGCGACGCAGGAGGGAACCCGAGTGCTGATCCACCCCGAGGTGCAGGAGGCGCTCGAGGCCGGCCGTCCCGTGGTCGCGCTGGAGAGCACGATCATCAGTCACGGGCTGCCGCGGCCGGACAACCTGCGCATCGCCCGCGAGATCGAGCAGTCCGTGCGCGACGGCGGCGCGGTCCCCGCGACGATCGCGGTCGTCGACGGGCAGGCCCGCGTCGGCCTGGACGACGCGGCCCTCGAGCGGGTGGCCAACGACCCGTCCGTGGTGAAGGTCAGCGTGCGCGAACTGGCGGCGGTGGCGGCGCGGAGGGGCGTGGGTGCGACCACGGTGGCCTCCACGGCGCATCTCGCGGCCCGGGCCGGCATCGGGGTGTTCGCCACCGGCGGCCTGGGCGGCGTGCACCGCGGCGCCGCCGAGTCCTGGGACGAGTCGGCCGACCTCACCACGCTCTCGCGCACGCCGGTGCTGGTGGTGTGCGCCGGGGTGAAGTCGATCCTGGACGTGCCGGCCACGCTGGAGCGGCTGGAAACGCTCAACGTGGGCGTACTGGGGTACCGCACCGACCGGTTCCCCGGCTTCTACCTGCGCGACGCCGGGTACGGGCTGGACTGGCGGGTCGACTCACCGGCCGAGGTCGCCGCGGTGCTGCGGGCGCGCACCGACCTGGGCACCGACCGGTACGGGCTGGTGCTGGCGAACCCGATCGCCCCCGAGGACGAGCTGGACCGCGACCTGCACGACACGGTGCTCGCCAGCGGGCTGAAGGCGGCCGAGCACGCGGGGGTGCGCGGCAAGGACGTCACGCCGTTCCTGCTCGACTGGTTCCACCGCGAGACGCACGGCGCGTCGCTGGCCGCGAACGTCGCGCTGGTGCGCGGCAACGCCACCCTGGCCGGCGAGGTCGCCGCGGCGCACGCCACGCGATGACGCTCGTCTGCCTCGGCGACGTGATGGCCGACGTGCTGGCCCGGCTGCCCGGCCCGCTCGCCCTCGGCAGCGACACGCCGGCGGCGGTGCGCATCTCCGGCGGCGGGTCGGCCGCGAACACCGCGGCCTGGGCGGTGGCCGCGGGTGGCTCGGCGCTGTTCGTCGGCTGCGTCGGCGACGACCCGCTCGGCCGGATGGTGCGCGACGAGCTGACGGCAGAACGCCTCGACCTCGCCCTGAGCGTTGATCCGGGCGAGCCGACCGGCACCTGCGTGGTGCTGATCGAGCCGGGCGGCGAGCGCACCATGATCCCGTCCATCGGGGCGAACGCGAGCCTGCGTCCGGAGCACCTGCCCGCCCGCGCGTTCGTCGCCGGCAACCGGCTGCACGTGTCCGGTTACGCGCTGCTGGGCCCGGCCCGCGCGGCCGCGCTCGCGGCCCTGGAACGGGCCCGCGGCGCCGGCTTGCCGGTCTCGGTCGGGGCCGGATCCGCCGCCCCGCTGCGGGCCGTGGGTGCCGAGCAGTTCCTGAGCTGGGTCGGGCGTGACGTGCTGCTGTTCGCGAACCGGGACGAGGCGGCCGCGCTCACCGGCCGCGACGACCCGGCCGAGGCTGCCGGACTGCTGGCCGAGCGGGCCGGGCGGGCCGTGGTCACCTGTGGCGCGAGCGGAGCGCTGTGGGGTGAGGGCTCAGGCCGGCCGCAGCACGTCCCGGCCCCGGCTGTCGGCGTGCTCGACAGCACCGGCGCGGGAGACGCCTTCGCCGCCGGGATGCTGCTGGCGCTGGCGGCCGGCAGTCCGGCGCCGGAGGCGGTTCAGGCCGGGCACCTGCTCGCCGCCCGGGCCTGCGGCGTGGTCGGCGGGCGTCCGGTCGGTCCGGTCAGCGGCGGTCCGGTCAGCGGCGGAAGGTCAACTGCTGCGCCGTCAGCCTGACGCTGAGCCCGTCCGCGCCGGCGCTCAGCGAGCGCACCTGCACACCGAACGGCAGCCCGCGCAACGAGATGGCGGTGCCGAACACGCCGGCGAAGTAGCTGTCGACCTCGGCCGGCACGCGCTGGCCGGCCACGGTGACCTTCGGGTCGACGAAGGTGAGCTCGCCGGAATGGCTCAGGTGCACGCCGGCGGTCGCGCTCGCCGGCACCGAGACACCGGCGACGGTGACCGTGTGGGTGGCGCGCACCCGGTGGTCCCCCGCGTACGCGAGTGCCACGCCGAGGGTGCTCGCGATGTCGGAGTACCTGATCTGCGCCGTCGCTGTGCTCGACCTGGACGTCGCGCTGCGGAAGTCGCGCGCGACGTGCACGTGATGCATCGCCACGTCCAGGCGCCGGACGCGCAACTGCCGGCTCCCGTCGCCGACCATCAGGTCGTCGGCCCGCACGTCGATCTCGTCGAAGGTGCCGCTGGCCAGCTGGGTCAGGAACGGAAAGCCCGTGACCGAGACATCGGGCCGGTGCGCCAGGTTCTGTGAACGCTGCAGCAAGCTGGCAGCCTCGTGCTCGGCGACGGCGTCGGCGATCCGGTCGGCGGCGACGAGCAGGGCCAGCACCACGAGCAGCACGATCACCAGCCGCCTGCCCAGTCGGCTGCGGCGCCGGGGCGCGGAGATGCTCATCGAGGAAGATCCTCGCATCCGGCAGACTCCCCTCATGTCGCTCCCTCATCCGATCCTCGGCGAGCGCATCGCGCGGCACGGCTTCGCCACGCGCCCCGCGGCCGACCCGGCCGCCGCGGCAGCGCTGGTCTGCGGCATCCAGGCCCAGGACGGTCCCGCCTCCCGGCTCGGGGCGCCCGGTGCGGTGCGTCTGCCGATCAGGACGTGCTCGACGCGATCGCCGAGCGGCGCGTCGTGCGGACCTGGCTGATGCGCAACACGATCCACCTCGTGGCCGCCGCGGACATCCGGTGGATGACGGCGTTGCTCGGACCGATGATCCGCCGCCGGTTCCAGACGGTGCGCTGGCCCGAGCTGGGGCTGACCCCGGCGCTGCTCGAGGCCGCCGCGGGCATGACCCCCGAGGTACTCGCCGGGCAGGCGCTCACCCGGCACGAACTGGCCGCCGCGCTGGTCGAGCACGGCGTGCCGGTGCCCACCGACGGGCAGGCGCCCACACACCTGCTGGTGTACCTGAGCACTGTCGGGCTGACCTGCCGCGGCATCGACCGCGGCCGCGATGCCACCTTCGTGCTGCTCGAGGAATGGCTGCCGGACGCGCCGGCCGGCCCCCGCGGCGACGACGCGCTGACCGAACTGGCCCGCCGCTACTTCGCCGCGTTCTCGCCCGCCACCGCGGCGGACTTCACCACGTGGTCGGGGCTGCCGTCGTCGCGGGCGATCGAGACGATCCGCGACGAACTGAGCGAGACCGATGTCTTCGGCCGTCCCGGGTACCGGCTCGGCGAGGTCGAGCCCGCGCACGGGGTGCGGCTGCTGCCCGCGTTCGACAACTACCTGGTCGGCTATGCCGTGCGCAGCTTCATCGACGACACGCGGCGCGGCGAGGTGTACGTCGGCGGCGTGATCCGCCCGACGGTGCTGCGCGACGGGCGGGTGGTCGGGCGGTGGCGGCTGGTCAAGGGCGCCGTCGAGATCACGCCGTTCGAACCTTTCGACGGGCGCACGGCCTCGGCGATCGAGAAGGAGATCGCCGACATCACCGGCTTCCTCACCGCGCCCGGACGATCAGCGGCACGGCGAACCCGGCTGCTCCCCGGGGCGCGATAAATCGTTCGGAATAGTTCGGCGACAGCGGGTACTTGTGTAGTTGTGGTCTATCTCGTCGGGTTGCTGGCCGCCGCAAGCATCGGCTTCGGCTGGGTGTTGCAGCAGCGGGCGGCGGTACGACGGGCCGCGGGCGACCCGCTGACCCCCCGGCTGATCCTGCGCCTGGTGCGCGACGGCTCGTGGTGGTGCGGTGTCGCGGCCATGGTGAGCGGGAACCTGCTGTGGGCGTTGACGCTGCACCTCGGCACGGTCAGCCTGGTCGAGCCGCTGCTGGCCACCAGCCTCGTCTTCGCGTTCCTGTTCTCCGCGCTGCTGCGCCGCCAACCACCTTCTGCCGTCGAGCTGTCCGGCGCGGTGCTGGTCGTTGTGGCGCTCGCCGGCTTCGTGGTGACCGCGCAGCCGGAGCAGGGCGGGCACGCCACGCCGGAGTTCACCGAAACGCTCGCCGCCGTCGTCGCCGTCGCGGGGCTGGCGCTGGCTCTCGTCGCGCTCGGCCGGCGGGTCGGCTTCGCCGCTGCCTCGGCGGCGTTCGCCACCGCCGCCGGCGTCCTGTACGGACTGCAGGACGTGGCCGCCCGCTGGGCGCTGGTGTCGGTCGACCGGCACGGGCTCGTCGCGTTGCTGACTTCGCCGGGTACCTACCTGGTTGCAGGCACGGCGTTGGGCGGGTTGCTGCTGAGCCAGAGCGCCTTCGGGGCCGCCCGGCTGACCCACTCGCTGCCGTCGCTGACGGTGACCGAGCCTCTGGTCGGCATCGGCCTGGGCGTGGCGCTGCTCGACGACCGGCTGGTGACCTCCGGTGACGCGCTGATGGTCGAGTCGCTGTGCCTGGCGGCGCTGGTGTGCGGGGTACTGCTGGTCAGCCAGTCGCTGCGGGTGCCGGCAAGCGCATCGGCGCCCGCCGACCCGCGCGATCTGCTCGCCACCGCGAGCGCCACGCCGTAACCGGAGCGCTACCGGTCAGCGGCCGACACCGGCGGCGTCCATACCGCGCAGTTCCTTCTTCAGCTCGCCGATCTCGTCACGCAGCCGGGCGGCCACCTCGAACTGCAGCTCGCGCGCGGCGTGCAGCATCTGGTCGTTCAGCTGCTGGATGAGATCGGCCAGTTCGGCGCGCGGCAGCTCCGCCACATCCAGGCCGCCACCGGCGTGCGCCCCGACCCCGACGACGCCCGGCGAGCCGGCCCGGCCCCGTCCGGGGACCGCCGACTTGCCGCGCGACTGTGACCGGCCGGAACCGCCCACCGGCGTCCCGAGCAGTTCGTCGGTGTCGGCGGCCTCGCGGGCCAGCGTGTCGGTGATGTCGGCGATCCGCTTGCGCAACGGCTGCGGGTCGATGCCCCGCTCGGTGTTGTAGGCGATCTGCTTTTCGCGGCGCCGGTTCGTCTCCTCGATCGCGGTGGCCATCGACGGGGTGACGGTGTCGGCGTACATGTGCACCTGGCCGGACACGTTGCGGGCCGCGCGACCGATCGTCTGGATGAGCGAGCGGCCCGAACGCAGGAAGCCCTCCTTGTCCGCGTCCAGGATCGACACGAGCGAAACCTCCGGCAGGTCCAGGCCCTCGCGCAGCAGGTTGATGCCCACCAGCACGTCGTACTCGCCCATCCGCAGCTCCCGCAGCAGCTCGACCCGGCGCAGCGTGTCGACCTCCGAGTGCAGGTAACGCACCCGGATGCCCAGCTCGAGCAGGTAGTCGGTGAGGTCCTCGGACATCTTCTTGGTCAGCGTGGTGACCAGCACCCGCTCGTTGCGGTCGGCCCGCTCGCGGATCTCGTGCACCAGGTCGTCGATCTGGCCCTTGGTCGGTTTGACGACGATCTGCGGGTCGACCAGGCCGGTCGGGCGGATCACCTGCTCGACGAACTCGCCACGCGCCTTGGTCATCTCGTAGTCGCCGGGCGTGGCGGACAGGTACACCGTCTGCCCGATCCGGTCCACGAACTCCTCGAACTTCAGCGGCCGGTTGTCCTGTGCGGACGGCAGCCGGAAGCCGTGCTCGACCAGCATCCGCTTGCGCGACATGTCGCCCTCGTACATCGCACCGGTCTGCGGCACCGTCACGTGCGACTCGTCGATGACGAGCAGGAAGTCCTCGGGGAAGTAGTCGAGCAGGCAGTTCGGGGCGCTGCCCGGCTGGCGGCCGTCGATGTGCAGCGAGTAGTTCTCGATGCCCGAGCAGAACCCGACCTGGCGCATCATCTCGATGTCGTACGTGGTGCGCATCCGCAGCCGCTGCGCCTCCAGCTGCTTGTTCTGCGCCTCGAACTCGGCCAGCCGCTGCGCGAGTTCTGCCTCGATGCCGCGGATCGCGCGTTCCATCCGCTCCGGGCCGGCGGCGTAGTGGGTGGCCGGGAAGACGAACACCTCCTCGACCTCGCGCACCACCTCGCCGGTGAGCGGGTGCAGGTAGTACAGCCGCTCGACCTCGTCGCCGAACATCTCGACCCGGATCGCGAGCTCCTCGTACATCGGGAAGATCTCGACGGTGTCGCCGCGTACCCGGAACGTCCCGCGCACGAAGGACAGGTCGTTGCGGCTGTACTGGACGTCGACCAGCCCGCGCAGGATCTTCTCCCGCTCGATCTGCTGGCCGACCCGCAGCCGGACCGACCGGTCGACGTACTCCTGCGGCGTGCCCAGACCGTAGATGCACGAGACGGTGGCGACCACCACGACGTCGCGCCGGGTGAGCAGCGACATCGTCGCCGAGTGCCGCAGCCGCTCCACCTCGGCGTTCACCGAGGAGTCCTTCTCGATGTAGGTGTCGGTCTGCGGGACGTACGCCTCGGGCTGGTAGTAGTCGTAGTAGCTGACGAAGTACTCGACCGCGTTGTTGGGCAGCATCTCGCGAAGCTCGTTGGCCAGCTGCGCGGCGAGGGTCTTGTTCGGCGCCATCACCAGGGTGGGCCGCTGCAGCCGCTCGATCAGCCAGGCGGTGGTGGCCGACTTGCCGGTGCCGGTGGCGCCCAGCAGCACGACGTCGCGCTCCCCCGCCCGGATCCGCCGCTCGAGCTCGTCGATCGCGGCCGGCTGGTCGCCCGCGGGCTCGAAGTCGGACACGACCTCGAACTTGCCGGTGCTCGGGACGATGTCACTGAGAACGCGCATGGACACCACGGTACGAGGCGGCACCGACACTGCGCGCCGGTGCCAGACTCGAACGATGACCGACACCGGTGCCGCCGTCTCCGCCCTGACCGCGGCCTGGCTGCGCGCGCTGCCGCTCGACGAGGACACGGTGGTCTCCGGCGCCGGGTTGTGGCCACTGCTCGGGCTGCTCGCGGGGGCGGCGGACGGGCCGGCCCGCGCCGAGCTCAGCGCGGCCGTGGGGCTCGATGCCGACGTCGCCGCGCGCGCCGCCGGTGAACTGCTGGCCGCGCTGGACGCCTCACCCGACATCGCCGCGGCGTCCGGCACCTGGGTGCGGCCGGGCGTTCCGCTGGCGGACTGGTGGCGCGCGCACGTGCCGGCGGACAGCATCGGCGAACTCGTCTCGCAGCAGGCGCTGGACGACTGGGCCGGCGAGCACACCGGCGGGTTGATCGAGCGGATGCCGGTCCGGCTCGCGCCGCAGGTGCGCCTGGTGCTGGCGACGGCCGTGGTGTTGCGCACCACCTGGCGCTCGCCGTTCCGCGAGATCGGCCACGACGGCAACACTGTGCTGACGCGCAGCACCGGCGGGGTCGAGGACGTGGCGGTGCACTCGGGCCGCACCACCGTCATCAGCGTGCGGGGTGAGCAGGACGTGGACGTCATGCTCGGCATAGGAGCCGAGGACGCCGCGCCGGCCGACGTGCTCACCGCGCTGCTCACCGGTGAGGTGAGCGCGACCGGCGAGGACCTGCTGGCCGGTCCCGACCCGGCTCCCGCCCCGGCGCTGGCACTGCGGACGGTCACGGGTCACGCGCCGAGGACGGAACTGACCGTGCCCGCCTTCGAGGTGCGCCGCACCCACGACCTGTTGCGCCACGCCGACGTGCTGGGGCTGCGCAGCGCCGCCGCGGACGGCGGGTTTCCCCGGTTGAGCCCGCAGCCGCTGCGCGTCGACCAGGCCGCCCAGCAGGTGCTGGCGCGGTTCTTCGCGACCGGCTTCGAGGCCGCCGCGGTCACCAGCGTGGGGATGCGGGCGAGCGCGATGTCCCGGCCGGGGCAGACCCGGGTCGTCTCGGTGCGGCTGGACCGTCCGTTCGGCTTCGCGGCCGTGCACCGCCCGACCGGGGTGCCCGTGGTGGCCGGCTGGATCGCCGACGTCCCCGAGTTCTGACGCCTCGGCTCCACTCTGCTCGATCTGTCATGCGATCGAGGTGCGCGGGCACCTCGATCGCATGACAGCCACCACGGCGTGTCGACCACGCCGGGCGATACCGCGTTGACTCGGATCGGCGCGAGCTCCACGGCGAGCGGGCGGGCCATCGCCTCGAGGGCGCCGTTCACCGCGGCCAGTCCGCCGTACTTCGTTCAGGCGCGATTCGTCACGCCCGGTGACGTGTACGGTGGCGCCCCGGCCCGCGAACTGCCGCGCGGCGCGCGAGATCCCGCTGCCCGACGTCGGCGACCTGCGCTCGGACCTGTACGCCTTCTTGCGCGCGACGTTCCGAGCCGGCCGGCGAGCTGGGATCGCGCCGGTTCGCAAAGCCCTGATGGCCGAGGCGCAGCTCGACGCCCCCTTTGCCGAGGCGTTTCGCACGACCTGACCCGGGTGCGGTCAGGTCGTCGCGATGCCTTCGCCGCCCGCCGCGTCCGGGATCGCGACCGAGCCGAGCGGGGTCAGCGATCCGTCCGGCCGCACGGCGAATCCGTCCACGGTGCCGGTGCCGCCGGTCTGGACGTACAGGTACCGGCCGTGCGCACCGACCGCGGCGTCGACCGTGCCGGCATCGGTGCCGGTGTTGCCGAGCGCGGTCGTGCTGCCGTCGCGTACCCCGGTGCGAGCCTGGTCGCATGAGCGCTATCGAGATCGCCGAACGTTACTTCGCCGCCTGGCGGGCCAACGATTTCGACCTGCACACGGCAGCGGCCCCTGCGTGCCCGGTCGCGAACTGGACCCACGTCGAGAACGGCAGGATCACGCGGGTCCGGGTGGCCTTCGACCCGCGCCCGCTGCAGCCCCCGGATTGAGCCCGCCGGGCTGTGTCGGCGTCACCAAGCGCTGCCCTGCTCACGCGTGGGCGCGAAGGGCACGGGCGTACCACTCCCAGGAGTCGATGACGCCGTCCGGCGCCTGGGCCGGAGCCCAGCCGTTGACGATGCCGACGAGCGTCCAGTAGCGGCCGACCCGGCGGTCGGTGAACGCCTCGATCCGTTCGGCGGCGCGCAGGCGCTCCCCCGGTGCCTGGGCGCTCATGGCTTCCAGGCGTTCGACCACGGCCAGCGCTTCGGCCGAGGACGGGTCCACGCCGGCGCGGGCCGCGGGACCGGCGAGCTCGCCGACCGCCGTGCCCATCTCGAAGCGTGCCACGTCCGGCTCCGGTCCCTCCGCCAGCGCCCGCTGCGCCATCGCGCGGCTGGACGCGACGAAGCCGGGGTCGCGCATCAGCTCGACGATCTCCACCCAGGCGGCCACCTGCTCCGGCGTCGCGTCATCGGGCAGCTCGGGGGTACCCATGCGCAGCTTGTCGGCCACGGCGCTGGGTTCGTCGCCGAAGACGGCGTCGAGGTAGTCATCGACGATGCGCCGGCGCTCGTCGGCGGTGAGGTTGGTCAGGTCGGTCATGCGTTCCAGCTCCTCGGGGTCGGTGGATCCGATGAAGGCGCGCAGCACGGCACGCTGCAGGCGCAGCGTGCGGATCTGTGCGTCGAGGGCGCGGACATGCTCGGTGGCCACGTCGATCAGCGACGTCTCCGCGGCCAGTACCCGCTTGATGTCGTCCAGCCCGACGCCGAGTTCGCGCAGCGTCCGGACCAGCCGGGCCCGGGCGACTGCTTCGGGCCCGAAGATCCGGTAGCCCGCCTGGGTACGTCCCGTCTCGGGCAGCACGCCGGCGTCCGCGTAGAACCGAAGCGTCCGGACCGAGAGCCCGGTGCTCGCAGCGAGCTGGCCGATCACCATGCCGTCGATCATCAGGTCTCCACCGACTGGACAGTCAAGCGCCGTGCCGGACCGGTGCCGCACACGCGAAGCACCCGAAGCGGCAGTCCGGCGCTGGACCGCTACTCGGTAGCGGCGTCAGAGATGATGAGGGCGTGACGGCCAAGGACGCGACCTCGATTCGCGATGCTCTCAAGTCCGCCGTGGTCCAGGCGATGAAGCGACGCGATAGTGAGGCACTCGCCGTCTACCGCACAGCGCTGGCGGCGATCGACAACGCCGAGGCTGTTCCGATCGGTCCGTCGAATCCGGTCGGTGCGATCGAGCTGTCGGCGGTCGGCGTCGGGCGGACCGAGGCGCAGCGCCGCGCGCTCACCGAGCAGGACATGATCGACATCGTGTCGCGCGAGGCGGACGAGCGGCGCGCAGCCGCCGACTCAATGTCTGGCCTGCATCCCGCCGAGGCGCAGCAACTGCGCCGTGAAGCGGGTGTGCTGCAAGCGTTGACCGACGACGTCAGAGCCCGCGCCGAGGAGTGATGCGGCCCGTGGGCGGACCGCTTCACTGCGCAACGAAGCGGTCGCCAGCGGGCAATCCGTCGCGCGCGCGTGCTCCCGCACCGCGATCGCGGATCAGAGCGGCCGGACGACCGGCGGGCGCTGCAGGTGGTGGCGCGTCGCCTGCTCGAAGGCGTATCCGGCCTGCAGCACCGCGAGGTCGCCGTGGTGCGGCCCCACGACCTGCAGCCCGACCGGCAGCCCGTCGGCGGTGAAGCCGGCCGGCACCGACAGGGCCGGGCAGCCGGTCACCGTGACGAAATACGCCGACCGCATCCAGTCCAGGTAGGTCTGCTGCTCCTGGCCGGCCACAGTGGTCGGGTACTCCAGTGACGCGTCGAACGGCACCACCTGGCTGACCGGCAACAGCAGCAGGTCGTAGCGGCCGAAGAACTCGCGCACCCGGTGGAACAGCTCGGCATGCAGCCGCTCGGCGCGCGCCAGGTCGGCACCGGTCAGTTTGCGCCCCTCGTCGACGTTCCAGACGATGCTCTCCTTGAGCAGCTCGGGCCAGCGGTCGCGGTGGCCGCCCAGCGACAGGTCGAACAGCCAGGCACGCAGCGTGCGGAACACGTCCTCGGCGCCGGCGAAGTCCGGGCAGTCCTGCTCGACCGTGCAGTCCAACTGTTCGAAGACGGCGACCTGCGGCGCGAGTGTGTCGGCGACGGCAGCGTCCACGCTCACCGCGCCGCCGAGGTCCGGCGACCACGCCACCCGCAGCCCGGTCAGGTCGCGGTCCAGCCCCGCGGCGAACCCAGCGCCGGGCTGGTCGATCGCGATCGGCGCGCGCGGGTCGGGGCCGGCCTGAGCCGAGAGCAGCAGCGCCGCGTCGGCGACCGTGCGCGCCATCGGCCCCTGCACCGACAGGGTCGACCACGGCGCCGCGCTCGGCCAGGTCGGGACGCGGCCGGGCGAGGGCCGCAGCCCGACGACGTTGCAGAACGACGCGGGGTTGCGCAGCGAACCGCCCATGTCGCTGCCGTCGGCGAGTGGGGTCATCCCGCAGGCGAGCGCAGCCGCCGAGCCGCCGCTCGAGCCGCCGGCCGAGCGGCTCAGGTCGTACGGGTTGCGGGTCAGCCCGAACAGCGGGTTGAAGGTGTGCGAGCCGGCCGCGAACTCCGGAGTGTTGGTCTTGCCGAGCACGATCGCGCCGGCGCCCCGGACCCGTTCGACGACCAGTTCGTCGCGTTCGGGCACGTGATCGGCCAGGATCGGCGAACCGTGTGTGGTGCGGATGCCGGCCGTCTCGTGGGTGTCCTTGACCGCTATCGGCAGGCCGTGCAACGGGCCCACGTCCGCACCCGCCGCGAGCCGCTCGTCCGCCGCACGTGCCTCGTCGAGCGCCCGTTCGGCGACGAGCGTGACGACCGCGTTCACCTGCGGATTGACCCGTTCGATCTGGTCCAGGTGCGCCTGCGTCACCTCCCGCGCGGACACCTCGCGCCGGCGCAACAGCGCGGCGAGCTCGGTCGCGGGCAGGAAGCAGAGGTCCACGCGACTAGCGTGCGCCCAGATCGACGATCGCGGCGACCGGGCCGCCGCCGTCCGGGCCCTGGTGCGCTGCCGACACCGAGACGAACACGGCCGGATCGCCGGTCACGGCCGCGGTGACGCCGCCGACCGCCGCCTTGATCTGCCGGTGCCAGTGGACGTCCGAGTCGTCGAGCATCGCGTTGCGGCGCCCGCGCACGTGACCGTCCTGGCTGGCCTCGCACTTGAGGAAGACGTTCACCAGCCGACCGTCCAGGTCGGACGGGTGCGGCCGGTCGGGCAGCTCGAGGCCGGCGCTGCGGATCGCGTTCCAGATGCCGTCCTGGTCCAGGGCGTCGGTCATCACCGAGTGCCCGATTCGGTACCGGCCGCCGACGCCCGGCGCGTTGCCGACCACGACGACCTGCGCCCGGTCGAGCTCGACGCCGGAGGAGCACGAGGCCACCGACGAGTACAGCGAGCGGTCCCGCAGCACGTCCTCGTCCCTGGGCATGTCGATCTCGCCGAGGGCGACCGCGATGCCCAGTGCCGTGCCGCCGTTGGACACGTCCATCGAGGTCAACGTGTCCTCGGTGAACACGTCGTGGCCCCGGCTCTTCGCGTCGGAGATCGTGTCCAGCGTGAGCAGCGGCGTCTTGGTCTGGACGTAGTGAACCTCGGCCGGGTCGGTGATGCCCGCGCGCTGCATCGCCACCTTCACCGCGTCGGCGACCTTGCTGATCATCGCGGTGCGGCCGATGTCCTCGGGCAGCAGCACCTCGCTCATCGCGAAGCCCACGGTCAGCCGCGGCTCGTCGGTCTGCTCGGCCTTGTCGGCAGGCAGCGTGGCGAAGATCGTCGCGTGCGGGCTGATCACGCCGTCCGTGCCGCCGGACCAGACGATCGGCACCTCGCGCACCTGCTCCATCGTGCGGCTGCCCTTGTCGACCAGCACCTCGCGGAACGCGCGGTCGGCCAGGATCCGCGTGTAGTCGTTGACGCCGCCGTTGCCCTCGGTCTTGCCGATCACCGCGATGACGCGGTCCGCCTCGAGCACGCCGTCGTCGATGAGCTTGGCGAGTTCGCTCGCGTCGGTGACGCTGTGCAGCGGGACCTTGCGGACCTCGATCGGTTCGGGCATGGACGGTGCTCCTCGGGTTGGTGGTCAGGACGTGACGATAGTGCCGGCGGTGCCGCGCAGCGCCTCGCCGATGCGGTGCAGGGACGTGATGACGGAACGGCCGCCGGTCTCGGCGAAGCGGCAGGCGGCCTCGACCTTCGGACCCATGCTGCCGCCGGCGAAGTGGCCCTCGGCCGCCAGGGCCCGCAGCTTGTCCACCGTGATCGCGCCGAGCGGGCGGGCCTGCGGGGTGCCGAAGCCGACGACCGCCGCGTCGACGTCGGTCGCGATCACCATCACGTCGGCGCCGAGCTGACGGGCGAGCACCGCAGCGGTCAGGTCCTTGTCGATCACGGCCTCGACGCTGAGCAGCGTCCCGTCGCCGTCACGCACCACCGGGACGCCACCGCCGCCGGAACAGGTCACCACGTACCCGGCGTCGAGCAGCACGGCCGCGGCGCAGGCGTCGAGCGACTCCAGCGGCTCGGGCGAGGCGACGACGCGCCGCCAGCCGCGCTCGCCGCGGTCCTGCCACTGCTGGCCGTGCTCGATCATCACGGCGGCCTCCGCGGCGGGCAGGTAGCGGCCGATCGGCTTGCTCGGTTCGGCGAAGTGCCGGTCGCCGGCAGCGACCAGGGTGCGCGACACGACCGCGGCGACCCGGGGCGCAAGACCGCGCCGGGCGAGGGCAGGCTCGAGGGCGTCCAGGATCAGCATCGCGATCGTCCCCTGGGTCTGCGCCCCGCACCAGTCCAGCGGGACGGGCGGCACGATCGAGGCGGCGATCTCGTTCTTGACCAGTAGGTTGCCGACCTGCGGGCCGTTGCCGTGCGTGAGCACGACCTGCGAGCCGGCGGCGACGACGTCGGCAACGGCCTCCATGGCCGCGGTGATCGCGGCGCGCTGGTCCTCCGGCCGGGCGCTGCCGTCGGGCGCCGTCATGGCGTTGCCCCCGAGAGCGATCAGCGCGCGCATGCCGCCGACGCTATTGACGCCGACGCCGCCGCGGCATCGGCAATGTTCGCCCAATCCCGGGCTCGTGTTGGTGAGTTCGCCTCAGCCCGGCACGCCGAGGCGGCGGTAGCGGCCCAGCCGCTCGGCGACCAGGGCGTCGGTGTCACGGCGCAGCAGGGTGGCCAGCTCGTGTTCGAGCACCCGGCCCAGGCGTTGCAGGAACGCCGCGGGCTCGTCGGCCGCGTCCGGGTGCTCGACGACGATGCGGTCGACGATGCCGTGCTCGAGCAGGTCCAGGCTGCGCACGCCCTGCTTGCCGGCCATCTCGGCGGCCCGTTCGGTGGTGTGGAACTTGATCGCGGACGCCCCCTCGGGAGGCAGCGGTGAGAGCCAGGCGTGCTGCGCGCACAGCACCCGGTCGGCGGGCAGCAGCGCCAGCGCGCCGCCACCGCCGCCCTGGCCGAGCAGCACGCAGATCGTCGGCGCGCGCAGCGTGGTCAGTTCGGCCAGCGAGCGGGCGATCTCGCCGGCGAGGCCGCCCTCCTCCGCCTCCTGGCTGAGGGCCGCGCCCGCGGTGTCGATGACGGTGACGAGCGGCAGCCGCAGCTCGGCGGCCAGCCGCATGCCGCGGCGCGCCTCGCGCAGCCCGGCCGGACCCATCGGCCTGGCGGCGAACCGGCGGTCCTGACCGAGCAGCACGCAGGGTGCGTTGCCGAATCGCGCCAGTGCGATCAGCAGGCCGGGTTCGAGCTCGCCCTCGCCGGTGCCCTGCAGCGGCGTGACGGTGTTCGCGGCCACCTTCAACAGGGCCCGCACGCCGGGGCGTTCCGGGCGGCGCGAACGCAGGATCGAGTCCCAGGCCGGGACGTCGGGCAGCGGCTCGCGCGGCAGTTCGGGCACCGGCGGCGGCGCCTCGCGCGGCGCCGCCAGCACGGTGAGGGCGTCGATGGCCACGGTGCGCAGTTGCTCGGGCGAGACGACCGCGTCGACGAGCCCGTGCGCGGCCAGATTCTCGGCGCGCTGCACGCCGTCCGGGAAGTCGCTGCCGTACAGCGCGCGGTACACCCGCGGGCCGAGGAAGCCGATCAGCGCGCCCGGCTCGGCCGCGGTGACGTGCCCGAGCGAGCCCCACGAGGCGAGTACCCCGCCGGTCGTGGGGTGCCGCAGGTACACGACGTACGGCAGCCCGGCCGCCTTGTGCGCGGTCACCGCGGCGGAGATCTTCACCATCTGCAAGAAGGCGACGGTGCCCTCCTGCATCCGGGTGCCGCCGGACACCGGTCCGGCGAACAGCGGCAACCCCTCGGTGGTCGCTCGCTCCACCGCGCGCACCAGCCGCTCGGCCGCCGCCACCCCGATCGAGCCGGCGAGGAACGCGAACTCGCACACCACGATCGCCACGCGCCGTCCGCCGAGCAGCGCCTCGCCGGTGACGACGGACTCGTCCAGCCCGGTGCGCCGGCGCGCCTCGTCCAGCTCGGCCCGGTAGGCGGCGTCCGGCACGGGACCGTCGACCGCGTCGTCCCAGCGGCGGAAGCTGCCCGGATCGGTGACCCGCTCCACCAACTCGAGCGCGCCGAGGCCACTCACGTCGCCAGCCAGGCCCGGATCGCGGCGCCGTGCTGATCGAGCGTCGGCGGTGCGGCGTGCTCGCGCGGCGGCGCGCCGTCGAAGCGCAGCGGCGGCCCGGGCAGCGTGATCGTGCCCAGGGCGGCGTGCTCGACGTCGACGAGCAGCCCCTGCGAGCGGGTCTGCTCCCACTCGTACACCTCGCGCAGGTCGCGCACCTTGCCGGCCGGCACGCCCAGCTCGTCCAGCAGCGCCAGCACGTCTGCGGACGTGTGCCGGCCGAAGGCCTCGTTGACGGCGGCGATCACCGCGTCGCGGTCGCCGACGCGCTCCGGGTTCGTGGCCCACTGCGGCCGGTCCAGGCCGAAGGCGGGGGCGATCCGCCGCCAGAGCCCGTCGCTGCCGACCGCGATCTGCACCGGACCGTCGGCGGCGTGGAACAGCCCGTACGGGCAGATGGACGGGTGATGCTGGCCGGTCTGCCGCGGCACCTCGCCGGCCACCGTGTAGCGGGTGCCCTGGAACGCGTGGACGCCGACGATCGCCGCCAGCAGGCTGGTGCGCACGATCCTCCCGGCGCCCGTCCGCTCGCGTTCGTGCAGCGCGGCGACCACCCCGTAGGCGCCGTACATGCCGGCGAGCAGGTCCCCGATCGGCACGCCGACGCGGGTGGGTTCGTCAGGCGACGGGCCGGTCAGCGACATCAGTCCGGCCTCCCCCTGCGCGATCTGGTCGTACCCGGCGCGGCCGCCCTCGGGGCCGTCGTGACCGAACCCGCTTATCGACAAGACGACCAGGCGCGGGTTCAGCGCGTGCAGCCGGTCGGTGTCGAAGCCGAGCCGATCCAGGACCCCCGGCCGGAAGTTCTCGACGAGCACGTCGGCGCGTTCGATCAGCGCGGTCAGCGTCTCGCGGCCGTCGTCGCTCTTGAGGTCGAGCGCGATCGACTCCTTGTTGCGGTTGCACGACAGGAAGTACGTCGAGTGGCGCTCACCGTCACTGCCCTGGATGAACGGCGGTCCCCACGATCGGGTGTCGTCGCCGCCGGACGGTGACTCCACCTTGATCACGCGAGCACCCAGATCGCCGAGCATCATCGCCGCGTGCGGCCCGGCGAGCGCCCGGGACAGGTCGACGACTAGGACGCCGTCCAGCGGACCGCTCACAGTTCGATCGTCCCGTCCAGCACGGTCACGGCCGAGCCGGTCAACACGACCCGGTCGCCCGCCACCCGGGTGCCGACCCGGCCACCGCGCCGGGAGGCCTGGTAGCCGAGGAGCGTGTCGCGTCCCAGCTTCGCCGACCAGTACGGCGCAAGCACGGTGTGTGCGCTGCCGGTCACCGGGTCCTCGTTGACGCCGACGCGCGGCGCGAAGAACCGTGACACGTAGTCGTATCCGCTGCCGGGTTCGGCGGCCGCGGTGACGATCACGCCGCGCGCCTCGACAGCGGCGAGTGCGCCGATGTCGGGACGCAACTCGCGCACCGTCTGCTCGTCCGCGAGCTCGCACAGCAGGTCGTCGGTGCCGCCGCGTCCCACCCAGCGAGGCGTGCCGCCGAGCGCGGCGGACAGTCCGGGCGGCTCGGCGCACTCGGTGGCCGGCCGGGCCGGGAAGTCCAGCGCGTACTCCTCGCTCGAGCGGTTCACGGTGAGGGTGCCGCTGCGGGTGTCGAACGCGACGGGCGACGGGACACCGTCGGCGAACAGGCAGTGCGCGGTGGCCAGGGTCGCATGTCCGCACAGGTCGACTTCGGTGCCGGGGGTGAACCAACGCAGCCGGTAGCCGCCGGCGGACGGCACAGCAAAGGCGGTCTCGGACAGGTTCAGCTCGGCCGCGATCGCCTGCAGCACGGCGTCAGCAGGGTACTCGTCGAGCACCACCACGCCGGCGGGGTTGCCGCTGAACGGCTTGTCGGCAAAGGCATCCACGGTCCTGATTCGCACGCCGTTCACCCTAGGTGGTCGAACTCGGACGACGCGGCGCCCCCGGACAGTCGCGCGTAGCCGGGGCCACGGTCGAAGAACGGCCGTTCCCCGGGACGCTCGGCGCGCAGCCGGGACCGCAGCGCGCCGGTTGCGTCCGGGTCGGCGGACGGCGCGTCGGCGGGGCCGGTGATCACGACGCCGTAGTCGCGTTCGGCCGCCGCGCGGGACACCTTGCCCCACAGCACGTCCTGCACCACGAGCTGGACGTCGCGCTCGATCGGGTCGCCCCAGCCGCCGCCGCCGGTGGTGCGGATGCGGATCACCGTGCCGGCCGGGACGAACTCGGCGTCGACCAGGGCGTCGACGTCGTGCTCCCCCGGCCCGCCCGGGTCGATGGTGACCTGGAACGGCTGCCCCGCCCTGCCGCCGCGCACGCCCCAGCAGGCCAGGATCGAGCGGTCGGCGATGGACATGAAGTGCGCGTCGCGGCGCATCCGGATGTGCTTCTCGTAACCGAGGCCGCCACGGAACTGCCCGGCACCGCCTGAGTCGACGGCCAGGCCCAATCGTTCGACGATGAAAGGGAATCGTGACTCGGTGAACTCGGTGGGCAGGTTCCGCGAATCGGGCACGACGTGGATGGTGTCCTCGCCGTCGGCGTAGTAGCGCCCGCCCGACCCGCCGCCGAGCACCTCGCGCATCAGGTACGGCTCACCCGCGTCGTCGGTGCCGTAGACGCCGGTGTACCGGATCGTCTCCTGGTCGGCCGGCATCCGCCCGTCCACCGCCTTGGCCACCACCCCGGCGAGCACGCCGAGCAGCCGCAGGATCACGAAGGTGCGCGCGTTGGTGGGTGCCGGGAAGACCGGCGTGAGCAGCGTGCCCGGCGGCGGGAAGCGCATCTCGATGAGGTCCACGACGCCTTCGTTGACGTCGAGCTCGGCCATCCGCTCCGGGCTGTCGGCGAGGTTGCGCAGGATCGGTGCGAGCCACTTCTTCAGGAAGTTCCCGTCGGCGTAGTCGCCGCAGTGGTTGATCGGGCCCCTGGCCTGCGGGGCGGTGCCGGTGAAGTCGACGATCAGCTTGCCGCCGTCCTCGTCGTTCTTGCTCAGCGTGATCCGCTGGGTGTGCAGCCGCGGCTCGTCGACACCGTCGTGCTCGGCGTAGTCCTCCCAGGTCCACGTCCCGGTCGGGATCTTGGCGAGGATCTCGCGGCGGAACGTCTCGGTGGTGTTGGAGATGATCGCGTCGAAGCAGGCCTCCACGGTGTCGCGCCCGTACCGCGCGAACAGCTCACCGAGCCGGCGCGAACCCATCAGGCAGGCGGCGCATTCGGCGTCCAGGTCGGCAGCCAGCGACTCGGGCATCCGCGAGTTGCGCGTCATGATCGTCAGTGCCGCCCGGTTGGGGACGCCCTGGTCCCACAGCCTGATCGGCGGGACCATCAGCCCCTCTTCGTACACGCTCGTCGCGTGGCTGGGCATCGACCCGGGGACCGCGCCGCCGATGTCGTCGTGGTGGCCGAAGGCCTGCACGAAGGCGACCACCTCGTCGTCGTGGAAGACGGGAACCGTGACGCAGAGGTCGGGCAGGTGCCCGATGCCGCCCTCGGACCGGTACACGTCGTTGTGGAAGAACACGTCACCGGGACGCATCGTCGCCAGCGGGAAGTCGCGCGCGATCGGGTGCACCAGCGCGCTGTACGAGCGGCCGGTGAGCTTGCGCAGCAGGCGGTCGTGGATGCCGGCGCGGAAGTCATGCGCGTCGCGGATCATCGGCGAACGCGAGGTGCGGCCGATCGCGGTCTCGACCTCCAGTTCGATGGAGGCCAGGCTGCCGGCGACGATCTCCAGCAACACCGGGTCGACGTTCCTGGTGCTGGTCAGCGTGCTCATCGTGTTGCCTCCACCAGCAGGTTCCCGAAGCTGTCCACCCGGACGGCGAAGCCGGGATGCACCGGCACGGTCGAGCCGTACTCCTCGATGACCGCCGGCCCGGCGATCGTGTCGCCGGGTTGCAGATCGGGCCGCCAGTAGACGTCGGCGTCCATGTAGCCGTCGGCGGCGGCGAAGCACACCGGCCGGTTGCCGGTGCGCGCCCGCCTTGCTGCGCCGTCGCCCGCGGCGCGTTCGCGCAGGTCGGGACGGGTGATCGGGCCGATGCCGGACACGCGCAGGTTCACCCACTCGACGTGCTGGCGCTCGTCGTCACGGAAGTCGTAGCCGTAGAGCGCCCGGTGCGCGTCGTGGAACGCGGACGCGACGCCATCGGCGACCGCGCTGTCGAGTGCCGTGTCTGGCACCGGCACGCGCACCTCGAACGCCTGGCCGAAGTAGCGCAGGTCGGCGGTGCGGGCGAAGCGGTGCGTGTCGTCGCTGAAGCCCTCCTTGCGCAGCGCCGCGGCCGCCTCGTCGCGCAGTTGCGCGAAGACCGTCTCGGTCGCCGCGGGGTCGAGTTCGCTGTGCCGGCGGACGGCGGTGCGCACGTAGTCGTTCTTGACGTCGACGGTGAGCAGCCCGAACGCGGACACGTTGCCCGGGTCGGGTGGGACCAGCACGCCACGCAGGCCCAGGATGTCGACGAGCCGGCACAGCAGCAGCGAGCCCGACCCGCCGAACGTGGTCAGGGTGAAGTCGCGGACGTCCAGGCCGCGCTTGACGGTGATCTGGCGCAGCGCGTTGGCCTGGTTCCACGCGGAGATCTCCAGGATGCCGCTCGCGCATGCCTCGACGTCCAGGCCGAGTCGCGCGCCGAGGCCGGCCAGCCCGGCCCGCGCGGCGTCGACGTCCAGCGGCACCTCACCGCCGAGCAGGTGCGGCGGGATGCGGCCGAGCACGACATGGGCGTCGGTGACCGTGACCTCGGTGCCGCCCTTGCCGTAGCACAGCGGCCCCGGGTCGGCGCCGGCCGAGCGCGGGCCGACCTTGAGCGTGCCCTCGGGTGACACCCAGGCGATCGAGCCGCCACCGGCACCGACGGTGACCACGTCGATCATCGGGATCTTGGACGGGTAGGCGCCGACGGTTCCCTCGGTGGTCAGCGTCGGTTCGCCGTCGAGGACGACCGACACGTCGGTGGACGTGCCGCCGCCGTCGCAGGTGAGTACCTTCGCGAAACCGGCGGCGTTCGCGATCAGGGCGGCGCCGAGGGCACCGGCGGCGGGCCCGCTGAGCACGGTGGTGATCGGCTGGTGCACGACCTCCTCGGCGGACAGCACGCCGCCGTTGGACTTCATCACGTAGAACGGCACTCCCCCACCGGCTACGCCCTCACTGGCGGGGGGACCCCCAGACCGCGTCGCCACACCGGCCAGCCGTTGGCCGATCGAGCGGACGTACCGTGACACGTTGGGCTTGACCGCGGCGTCGACGAGCGTGGTCATCGACCGCTCGTACTCGCGGTACTCGCGCAGCACCTGCGAGGAGATGGACACGATCGCGTCCGGGTGCTCGCGCGCCAGCACGTCACGCATCCGCTCTTCGTGCTCGGGGTTGGCGTAGGAGTGCAGGAAGCAGACGCCCAGGGTGGTGACGCCGCGGTCCCGGAACCACCGGGCGACCTCGATCGCGCGGCTCTCGTCGAACGGGCGCAACTCGGCACCGGTGTGGTCGAGCCGGCCGCCGACGGTCTTGACCAGGTGCGCGGGGACGATGCGCGGCGGCTTGACCCAGAAGTAGGAGTTGCCGTAGCCGTCGGGCACCGACTGGCGGGCGATCTCGAGGATGAACTCGTAGCCCTCGGTGGTGATGAAGCCGAGCTCGCCGAGCTTGCCCTCGAGCAGCTGGTTGGTGGCAACGGTGGTGCCGTGGCTGACCGCGGTGACGTCCGAGCCGTCCGCGGCGAGCAGGCCGAGCACCTTGCTTATCCCCTCGACGAAGCCGTCCGCGGGATTGGCCGGTGTGGACGGTGTCTTCGTCGTGGTCAGGGTGCCGGTGTCCTCGTCGAACGCGACGACGTCGGTGAACGTGCCGCCGGTGTCGATGCCGATGCGGATGCCCATGTCGAAGAGTCAACTGGCAGGACTAGCCCAACTCGTCGGCAACCCTTGCCGAAAGCTCCGGCAGCTCGTCGTCATGGGGCGGCGCACCGTGCCAGCCGAACGCGACGGTGATCTTGCCGTCGGGAGGGATCAGGCGGCGGGTCTGGTGCGCCGCAGGTGCTGGGCGATTCCCCAGACCGCGAGGTCGCGGTCGAGGCGGCTGCCGTCCCAGCGCGTGGTCGCCGCGTCCGCGACGACGTCGTGTTCCTGCTCGACCCACCGTGCGGTGCCGATCAAGCGAGCTGGGTCGAGGTGCTGTGGCCAGTCGCGGCCGTCGGCGAGGCGGAAGCTGAAGGTCTCGTCGCCGTGCGCGACGATCCGGAAGGCGCCGTCGTGCAGGGCGCGATGGTGCGCACCGCAGAGCAGGATGAGGTTGGCCAGGTCTGTGGGTCCGCCGTCTATCCAGTGCCGGACGTGGTGCGCGTGCAGGTGCCTGCGGCGGCGGCAACCGGGTGCGGCGCAGCCGCCGTCGCGCAGCACCAGTGCCCGGAACTGCTTCGTGGAGACGAGCCGGCGGCTGCGCCCCAGGTCGAGCACCTTGGTCCCGTCCCTGACTGCTGTACGAACGCGCCCGGCGCAAAGCATTCGGCGTACCACGGCGTCGGAAAGACCGGGTCCGTGATCGATGCGAGCGACCGGGCGTCGGGCGCGTTCAGCTGAACGCGCCCCACCTGTGTCGTCCGGTGCGTCGGCAGGCAGCCGGTCCACGTCCAGGTGCACCACGACGGCGGCGAGTTCGTCCTGCCGCAACTCCCGGGCCCGGGCGTCGCGCACCGCGGCCAGACCGATCTCGGCCAGCCGGACGAGCGCCTCGGCCTGGGTGAGGCCCGCTCCGGCCGCGACCGCATCGAGCGCCGAGTCCAGCAGCGCCCCCGCCTCGGGATCCAGCCGAGCGGAGATCCGGTACTGGCTCTCGCCGGTCCAGCCGCGCCGCACGTACTGCTCCCGCCGACCGGCCGGTTCGTCGTTCTGGTCCTCGACGGTGCGCAGGCCGCGTACCGTGTCCTCCAACTGCCCGACGGTGCCGTTCCTGGCGAGGTTGATCAGGTCGGTCAGCATCGTGTCGTCCCCGAGGTCGGCGACCCGGCTGATCGCACGGACCTGCGAGTAGGACAGCCGGCCCGCGCGCATTTCCGATGCCAGTGCCGGATGCGCCGCCAGTGACCGGGCGACCCGCACGTGCTCGACAGCCGTTCGGTGCGCCGTGCCGCACGCGTACTGCAGCCACGCCGCCGTCGAGGCCATGCCGAAGCGGCAGAATCCGTCGCGCGCGTCGAACTCGGCCACCAGCAGCAGGAACCGGCACGTCGCCGCCGCAAGCCGGCCGGAGAGCGCGACGATGCGCGACCCGAGCTCGTCCGTGGAGAGCGAGGCGTCCGCGATGGACTCGCTCACCGGGCTGAGCAGCGGCGCCGGATCGTCTACGGGACCAGGAGAATCTGTCATCGCCATGTCAGCTAGCCTGCTGCCGCCTTACGACAGTTTCGGCAGCTCACCCGTATTCGGGGATCCGCGTAGCGCGTTCACGTGAACGCGCCGGCGTGAGCGCCCGGCGCAGGTCGCTGCCGCCATACCTGAGGGCGGCGCAGCATGCTGCTGCTGCCCGTCCTGATCCCGACCGTGCTCGTCCCCGCCGCGAACGCCCTGGTGACCACACGCTTCGCAGACCGTTGACACCCGTCCCACCACCGGAGTACGCCTGAATCACCCAATTCATGACGCTTACGGAGCCATGCCATGAATCGTCCGGTGTTCGCGGTAGCCGCCTGCCTGCTCGCCGCCCCCCTCGCTCTCGCCCCCGCGGCGGATGCGCACCCTCAGCACCGCGGCCCGCATTACGTCAAGGAACCGGTCGCCACCGGATCCGGCGGCGCGGTCGCCTCGGCGGAGTTCCACGCCAGCGAGGCAGGCATCGACGTTCTCCGGAACGGCGGCAACGCGATCGACGCGGCAGTCGCGGTCGCGAGCACGATGGGCGTCACCGAGCCGTTCGTGGCCGGGCCGGGCGGCGGCGGCTTCATGGTCATCTACCTGGCGCGCACGCACCAGGTCGTCACCATCGACGGCCGCGAGCAGTGCCCGGCCGGCTGCACACCGCAGCTGTTCCTCGATCCGTCGACCGGCCGGCCGCTCGCGTTCGAGGAGGCGCGCCACTCCGGCCTGTCGGTGGGCGTGCCCGGCCAACCGGCGACCTGGGCCACCGCGGTGAACAGGTACGGCACACGCAGCCTCGCGCACGACCTGGAGCCGGCGATCGACCTGGCGCGGCACGGCTTCACCGTCCAGCCCGACTTCGTGCAGCAGGAGCAGGTGTCGCTTCCCGACCTGCAGGCGTTCACCACCAGCCGCAAGCTGTTCCTGACGCGCGACGGCCAGCCGCTGCCGGTGGGTTCGTGGTTCCGCAACCCGGACCTGGCGGCCACCTACAGCGCACTGGCCCGGCACGGCGTGGGCTACCTCTACGGCGGCCGGCTCGGCAGCGAGGTCGCGCACACCGTGCAGCACCCGCCGGTGTGGAGCGGGACATCGTTCACGGTCCGTCCCGGCATCATGACCGCTCGCGACCTCGCGAACTTCACCACCCGGATCCAGCCGCCGACGCACGTGTCCTACCGCGGCCTGGACGTGTACGGCATGCCGACGTCGTCCAGTGGCGGCCTCACCACCGGCGAGGCGCTGAACATCCTCGCCGGCTACGACCTCAGCAGCGAGCCGCGCGCCCAGGCGCTGTTCCACTACCTTGAGGCGAGCCGGATCGCGTTCGCCGACCGCAACGCGTACATCGGCGACGACCGGTACGTGCCGGTGCCCGAGCAGGGCCTGCTCGACCCGGCTTTCGCGGCGGCACGGCGCTGCCTGATCGGTGACACCGCGCTGACCTCCCCGGTCGCGCCCGGCGTCCCCTACCCGCCGTACCAGGGGTGTCCCGCGGCGAGGGCGCAGGCGAACCCGGTGCACGAGGGCACGTCGACCAACCACATCGTCACCGCCGACCGCTGGGGCAACGTGGTCAGCTACACCAACACCATCGAGCAGATCGCGGGCAGCGGCATGACCGTGCCGCACCGCGGGTTCCTGCTGAACAACGAGATGACCGACTTCGACTTCGCTGCTGCGACGCCGACGACGTACGACCCGAACCTGCCGGCGCCGGGCAAGCGACCGCGCTCGAGCATGAACCCGACGATCGTGCTGAAGGACGGCGCGCCCGCCTTCACGCTCGGCTCCCCCGGCGGCTCGACGATCATCACCACCGTGCTGCAGATCCTGCTCAACCACGTCGACTTCGGCATGTCCCTTCCGGACGCGATCGCGGCGCCGCGGGTCAGCCAGCGCAACACAGCGACGAGTCTGGCCGAGCCGGCCTTCTACACCAGCGCGCTCGCGCATCAGTTGACGTCGCAGTACGGCGAGCAGTTCACCGAGGACACCGGGCCGGTGCTCCCCTTCGACGCGGAGATCGGCAACGCGACCGGAATCGACTTCCTCGGCCACGGGCGGTTCCAGGCGGCAGCCGAACCGGTGCGCCGCGGCGGCGGCAGCGCGCTGGTGGTGTACCCGGATCAGGGCTGACGGCGGCGCCCGGCCAGCACCCCGACGAGCACGCCGGCGAGCGCGATGGCCGCGCCGACCAGCGCGCCGCGGGCGAACTCGCCAGGGCGTCCGGACACTGCCGGGGCAGTGGGCGCGACGAACACGCCGGGCTCGGCCGGCGCCGTCCCGCCGATCACCGCCGGCCGCACGGCAACGGCGGGCGCGGTGCCGGTGAGCACGTCGTCGACGGCGCGGAAGAACTCGCCGGCCGTCTTCTTGGCGACCGCGACCAGCATCCGCTGGCCGACCCCGGCCACGACTCCGCCGACAACGGCGTCCGCGTCGTAGCGGAGCCGGGTACTGCCGTCGCCGGCGTCGGCGAGAGCGACCCGCACCTCGGTGCTCACCGTGCCCGGGCCGCCCGCGCCGGACGCGGTCATCAGGAACGAGCTCGGCGCCACCTGGTCGGACAGCTGCACCTGGCCGCTGTACGTTCCCTTGATCGAGGCCACTCCGGCGGTGACGGTCATCCGGTACGCGTCCGGGCCGGTCGACTCCAGCCGCTCGCAACCGGGAATCGTCCGCACCAGCACGGCGGGATCGTTCAGTGCCGCCCACACGTCCTGGACGGGTGCATGCAAGGTGGCCTCGCCACTGACTTTCACGATCGGTTCCCTTCGGAGTGCTTGCGGCGCAGCTCGAACAGCTCGCTCGGCGAGATGGGCATGGCGGTGATCGGGAAGCCCTCGGCGTCCTCGATGGCGGCGGCGATCGCGGCCGCGCCGGGGATGACGCCTGCCTCGCCGGCGCCCTTGATTCCCAACGGGTTGAGCGGCGAGGGCGTCTCGAGGTGATCGATCTCGATGCCGCGCGGGACCTCGGTCACGTACGGCATCAGGAAGTCCATGAACGAGGCGTTCTGCAGCTGCCCAGCTTCGTCGTACGCCATCCGCTCGTACAGCGCCCCGCCGACGCCCTGCGCGACCCCACCGTGGATCTGTCCCTCGACGATGCGCGGGTTGATCAGCGGGCCGCAGTCGTGCACCACGCAGTAGCGCAGGATCGTGATCTCGGCGGTGTCCGGGTCGGTCTCGACGATCACCGCGTGCATGCCGTTCGCGAACGTCGAGCGCATCGGCGAGAAGTAGTCGCGGCCCTCGACGCCCGGCTCGTCGTCCTCGCCCACCGGCGGCTTGCTGGTGTCGCCCACGGCGAACTGGGTCGCCGCCTGTGCCGAGTCGTCGAACGCGTAGCGCAGCGGGTTGGACAGCACCGCCACCGTTCCGAGGGAGATCTCCGCACCGGGCGAGCCGACCACGCGGACCACGCCGTCGACGATCTCCAGGTCGTCCGGATCGGCTTCGAGCGCGTCTGCGGCGACGCGCAGCGCTTTGGCGCGTGCGGCACGCGCGGCCAACGCGATCGCCGAGCCGCTCATCACCGCCGCCCGCGAGGCGAACGTCCCTACCGCGTAACCGAATCGCCGCGTGTCACCGGTAACCACCTCGACGTCCGACATCGGCACGCCGAGCTCGTCGGCGACGATCTGCGCGAAGACGGTCTGGTGCCCCTGCCCCTGCGTCGTCAGCCCGGTCGACACCTTCACCTTGCCGCTGGTCTCGACGACGACGTGCGCGCCCTCGTACGGGCCGACCCCGGTTCCCTCGACGTAGCAGGCGAGCCCGATGCCGACGCGCCGTCCCTCCGCCGCGGCCTGTGCCCGGTAGGCGGCGAACTCGTCCCAGCCGACGAGGTCCTTCAGCTTCGCCAGCGACGCCGGGAAGTCACCGGAGTCGTAGATCAGCGGGCGGCCGTCCTGGAAGATCAGCCCGTGGTCGTAGGGCATCTCGTCCGGTCTGATGAAGTTGCGCTCGCGCACCGCGGTGCGGTCCAGGCCCAGTTCGCGCGCGATCGCGTCCATCACCCGTTCCATCACGAACACACCCTGTGGCCGGCCGGCGCCGCGGTACGGCGTGACGATCAGCGTGTTCGTGTAGAGCGAGTCGAACTCGACGCGGTACGCGCGCGGTTTGTACGGCCCGAGCAGCTGGGTCGAGGTGATGATCGGGACGATGAGCCCGTACGGGATGTACGCGCCGTGGTCGTGCCAGAACCGCACGTCGAGCGCGAGCAGGTGGCCCTCGTCGTCGAAACCGGCCCGGACGTGGTGCTCCTGGGCGCGTTCGTGCGCGGCGGAGATGAAGTGCTCGCGGCGGTCCTCGACGAACTTGACGGGGCGGCCGAGCTGTCGCGCCGCCCAGGGCACCAGCACCTCCTCCGGCCAGGGGTGCACGATCTTGACGCCGAAGCCGCCGCCGACGTCCGGGGTGATCACGTCGACGTCCATCAGGGCGAGCCCGAGCTTGGCGGCCACCGCGGCGCGGACCCCGGTCGAGGTCTGGGTCGAGCTCCACATCCGCAGCCGGTGCGACTCGGTGTCCCAACGCGCGAGCACCCCGCGGCCCTCGAGCGGCGTGGACGCCGAGCGTTCCACGTGCAGGTCGAGCTCGAGCACGTGCGGCGCGCGGGCGAGCACGCCGTCGACGTCGCCGACCTGCTGCACCAGGTTGGCGGCCACGTTGCCCGGGACGTCGGCGTGCACCAGGTGCTCGGCCGCGCGGGCGGCCGGGATGCCGACCACCGGCGGCAGCGGGGTGTAGCTCACCGTGATCTTGCCGGCGGCGTCCTCGGCCAGGTACCGGTTACGGGCGACGACCATGACGACCGGCTCGCCGACGTGCCGCACGACGTCGCGCGCCAGCGCGTACTGGGTGCGGCCCTGGGTGAGCGCCGGGTGCGGGATCAGCAGCGGCAACGGCTCGGCCAGCCGGTCGGGCAGATCCTCGTACGTGTAGATCGCGACCAGCCCGTCCACCTCGAGGGCGTCGTCGACGTCGATGCCGTCGACGCGGGCGTGCGCGTGCGGGCTGCGCACGAAGGCGCACTCGAGCGCGTCGTTGCCGAGGTCGTCGAGGTAGCCGCCGTGCCCGCGCAGCAGCCGCTCGTCCTCGACCCGCGCGACCGGTTCGCCGAACAGTCGCGTCGTCATGCCGACAGCTCCGCCGCGCGCAGCACGGCCTTGACGATGTTCTGGTAGCCGGTGCAGCGGCACAGGTTCCCGGCGATCATCTCGCGCGCCTCGTCCTCGCTCGGGTCGGGGTTCTCGCGCAACCCGGCCGTGATCGTGGTGAGGAACCCCGGCGTGCAGAACCCGCACTGCAGACCGTGGCAGTCGCGGAACGCCTGCTGCACCGGCGAGAGCGTGTCACCGGCGGCCAGCCCCTCCACCGTGGTGATCCGCGCGCCGTCGACGCTCACCGCCAGCAACAGGCACGAGCGCATCGGCGCGCCGTCGACGAGCACCGTGCACGCGCCGCACACGCCGTGCTCGCAGCCGACGTGCGTCCCGGTGAGCTCGAGGTCGTGACGCAGGCAGTCCGACAGCAGCCGGCGGGCGGGAACCTGAAGGTCGTGGACCGCGCCGTTCACGTCCAGCCGGATCTGGTGAAGTTGCTCGTTCATGCGCGGCTCCGTTCCTGTGCCTGCCGGTAGGCGCCCTCCAGCGCGCGGGCGGTGAGCACGCCGGCGAGGTGCAGACGGTAGTCGGCGGTGGCGTGGATGTCGGCCTCCGGCTCGAGCTGCCCGCGCGCGGCGTCGGCGGCAGCCGCGAAGTCCGGCGCGGCCCCGGAACCCGGCACGGCGGCCTCGGTCAGGTCGAGCACCAGCGGCGTCGCCGAGACCGACAGGTACGCGGCACGTGCCGCCGAAACGGCCCCGGTGGCGTCCAGTTGGACGAGAGCGGCGACGCCACACACCGCGTAGTCGCCGTGCCGCCGCGCGACCTCGACGAACTCGGTGCCGGCACCCGCAGGCAGCACCGGGAAGCTCGCCTCGACCGCCAGTTCGCCCGCCTGCACCGCCGACTCCAGCGGCCCGAGGAAGAAGTCGCCGGCTGCCACGTCGCGCGCGCCGCCAGCCGAGGCGACCCGCACCGTGCCGTCCAGCAGCGCGAGCACGGCGGTCATCTCGCCCGCGGGGTCGGCGTGCGCCAGGCTGCCCACGGTCGTGCCGCGGTTGCGGATCGTCGCGTGGGCGACCAGCCGCAGTGCGGTACGCAGCAACGGCTGCGCCCGGTAGGCGTCCTCGTCCGCGAGAACGTGCGCGTGCCGGGCCAGTGCGCCGACCCGCACCGCCTGCGCGTCGACCCGGACGTAGTCCAGTTCGTGCAGCCGGTTGATGTCGACGAGGTGATGCGGGGCGGCCAGTCGCATGGACAGGATCGGCAGCAGCGACTGGCCGCCCGCGAGCACCTTGCCGTCGGCACCCAGGTCGGCGAGCGTCGTCAGGGCTTCGGCGACGGACTCCGGCCTGGAGTAGCCGAACGGTGGCGGTTTCACTCCGGCCCGGAACCCTCCGTCGCGAACGGGGACAGTTCGCCCTCGGGTGTCTCCACGTTGCCCGTCGAGAGCATGGCACCACCCTCGTAGCCGCGCCCGGCGCCTTGCGGTTCGATGCGCAGGTGCTGCGGTGCCAGCCACCGGACGAAGTGGTAGAAGACGATCGCGAAGATCGTGCCGAGTGCGATGCCGCTGATCGAGAAGTCGTTGGTGAACTTCAGCGACACGCCGCCGATTCCGGCGATCAGCGCGGCGGCGAGCGGCACCAGGTTCACCGGGTTGGCGAAGTCGACGTGGTTCTCGATCCAGATCTTCGCACCGAGCAGGCCGATCATCCCGTACAGCACCACGGTGATGCCGCCGAGCACGCCGCCCGGCGTCGCGCTCACGATCGCCCCGAACTTCGGACAGAAGCCGAGCAGGATCGCGACGACGGCAGCCACCCAGTACGCGGCCGTCGAGTAGACCCGGGTGGCCGCCATGACGCCGATGTTCTCGGCGTAGGTGGTCGTCGGGGCGCCACCGACCGCGCTGGCGATCGCGGTGCCCACACCGTCGCCGATGAACGCCCGGCCGAGGTACGGGTCGAGGTTCTCGCCGGTCATCTCGCTGACCGCCTTGACGTGCCCGGCGTTCTCGGCGATCAGCGCGATCACGCTGGGCAGGATCAGCAGGATGAACGTCATCGAGAAGCTCGGGCCGTGCCAGCCGACGATCTGCTCCTTGCCGTCTGCCGCGAACACCGACTTGTGCGGGAAGCCGAGCCAGTCGGCGTTCTTCACCCCGGTCCAGTCGATCCGGTGGTGCGGCTTGGGGCCGCTGCCGTCCGGTAGCACCGAGTTGATCTTGCCGAAGATGTGGTCGAACGCCCAGGACAGGCCGTAGCCGAACAGCAGGCCGAGGAAGATCGCGATCCGGGACCAGAAGCCCCGGAACAGCACGGCCGCCGCGATCACGAACGCCATCGTGAGCAGGCCGATCCACTCATCCTGCGGCCAGTACACGCCCGCGACCACCGGCGCCAGGTTGAAGCCGATCAGCATGACCACCGCGCCGGTGACGGCGGGCGGCAGCACCTTCTGCACGATCCCGCCGCCGGCGAAGTGCACCACGATGCCGACCAGGACGAGCACCACGCCGGCCACCAGGATCGCTCCGGTGACCTCCTTGGAGTTGCCGCCCTGCGCACGCACGGCCGCCACACCGGCGACGAACGAGGCCGAGGTGCCGAGGTAGGACGGCACCTTCCCGTTCACGATGAACAGGAAGATGATCGTCGCGACACCGGACATCATGATCGCGAGGTTCGGGTTCAGCCCCATGATCACCGGGAAGACGAACGTGGCCCCGAACATGGCCACCACGTGCTGCGCGCCGAGCCCGACGGTGCGACCCCACGAGAGCCGCTCGCCGGGGCGTACCACCTCGCCGGGCGGAGGCGTCTTGCCCCCGTACACCAGCTTCCAGCCAAAAGCAGACATTCGCGTCGCCCCTTCTGCGGACCCGCATGATCGTCTCGCCGGCGCGCTCACTGTGAGCACGCTCACCGAGACGGTAGGGCCGCCGTCAACGGCCGATCATTGTGCAAATCTGACGAAGGCCGAGGGATGTTGCTGGCGCAGATAGGAAAGTGTCGTTCACAAACCGCGCATTTGGACGACCCGCAGCGCCAGCGCCACGTCCAGCCGCAGGTTCGCGTCCGACGTGAACGGGCCGATCATCGTCTCCAGCTTGGTGATCCGGTAGCGCAGCGTGTTGTAGTGGAAATGCAGTGAGCGCGCCGTCTCGGCCACGTTGCAGTTGCGGTCGAGCAGCTCCTGCAGCGTGCCGCGCAGGTCCAGCGCGTCGGGCGTGTCCGCGCCCAGCGGCCCCAGCACCTCGGCCGCGAAGGCCCGCAGCTCGCCGGGATCGCTGACGAGCGAGAGCACCCGGTGCACACCGAGCCCGTCGAAGTGGGCGACCGCGCCGGGTCCGTGCGTCCGCCGCCCGACCCGGACCGCAGTGCCGGCCTGCTCGTACGCGGCAGCCAGGTCGGCGATCGAGCCGATCACCCTGCTGACGCCGGTGCTGAACGAGCGCCGCCCGCCGCCGCGATCGCCCGCGACCGACGACACCAGCTCGGCGACGGTGCGCTGCACGGACTCCGGCTCGGCGGGCACGAGCGCGACCAGTTCGTGGGTGAACCCGACGACCGGCACCGCGCGGTCGCGGGCACGCAGTACCTGCTCCCAGGCCGCCGTCAGCCGGTCCATCGGCGTGCGACCTGCCACGCTGGCCGGCCCGGACGACTCGTCCAGCCGGGCGACGATGACGGCGAGCGGCCGGTCGACGTCCCAGCCGAGCTGCGCGCAGTGCTCGGTCACCAGCTCGGGTGGACCGGCCACGCCGTTGAGCGCGTCGCGCAGGAAGTCGCCGCGAAACTTCGACTCGACCGCCGACACTGCCAGCTGCTTGGTGATCGCGAGCGCGGCGACGGTGGCGGCCCGCTCCAGCGCCTGCACGGTGACCGGCCCGAGGCCGCCGTTCGGCCCGTATGCGGCGATCAGGCCGTGGTCGGTGCCGCCGGCGATCACGCGGGCGACGGCGAGCTGCCCGCCGGTGGCGTCCGGCGCGTCCTGCAGCCCGGCGTGTACCTGCTCGGTGCGGAACCGGCCGGACGGGTCGAACAGCGGCAGCGCCGCGAGGGCCGCCGAGTTCGCCTCGGCGCCACCGGTGGTCTGCACCCGCCCGTCCGGCGAGCAGATCAGCACGGCGGTGTCGAACAGGGCAGCCACCTCTGCGGCGATCTGCGGCAGGTCGCCGCCGCCGAGCACGAGCGCGGTCAGCGTGCGGTGCAGCCGGTCGGCGACGTCCAGCGCCCAGGTCTGCCGGTCGACGAGTTGCGTGAACACCTCGGACATCACCTCGTCGAAGGCGACGCCCCGAGGCAGCACGAGCACCGGAAAGCCGTGCCGCTCTGCGGTGTCGAGCATGTCCGGCGGGAGCTCGTCCAGGTAGCGGCCGGTCTTGACGCCGAGCGCGCTGACCCCGCGTTCGGCCAGCCCGTCGACCAGCCGGGCGACCACGGACGGGTCGAAGGTGCCGCCCTGCCCGCCGTGGCGCAACGGGAAGCCGGTGGTCAGCAGCAGCTCGTTCGGCTTGACCCACGGCAGGATGTCCGGAACCTCCATGACGTTCACCCAGCGCACCACGGTGTCCAGGCCGGCAGCGCCCGCAGCCACCTCGGCACCGGCCAGGCTCGGCAGTGCGAGCAGCCCGCGAACCGTGAGGGCGTAGTCGGCGGCCACTGGCAGATCACGTCGCTGCGGCGGCACAACGTTGGCAACGTTCTCCATGGGGCGCACCGTACGCCTGCCGTAGCTTCGCTAACCATGCAGATCCGCGCAGCCGCCAGCAGCGCGCTGCGCGACCTGCTCGCCGGCCCGCCCGTGCCCGCCCGCCTGCTCGGCTCGGGCCCGTACGCGCTCTACCTCGGCACCGACGACGCCGTCGTGGCGGTGCTGGCGCGCGACGCCGTGCGCCTGCCCTGTTCCCTCACCTTGAGCACGTCTTCGGCCGAACTGCCGCTGACCTCGCTCGATGTGCGCGATGCGGTGTCGGTCGGCGAGGGCGCGATCCGCTGGACGGGACGCGCCGGGCCGGGCGCTGTGCTCGTCGCACGGCACTGGGCGCCGGCGCGAGTCCGCAAGGGGACGAGCATTCCGATCGACAGATGGCGCTCGGCCCTGTCCGCGTTCGACTGCGGCGTGGAAGCCCGGCTGATCGGCGGCCTGACGGTCGGCTCGTGCGACCTGGCCGGTTCGCTGTTGGGCCGGGGACCGGGCCTGACGCCGGCCGGTGACGACGTGCTCGCCGGGTTCCTGCTCGGCACCCGAGCCCTCGGGGTCCCCGCCGGCCCGCTCGGCCGGTTCGTCGCCGAGCAGGCGCCGGCCGCGACGACCGCGCTGTCCGCGCAACTGCTGCGTCACGCGATCCGCGGCGAATGCGTGCCGCAGGTGGGCGCCGCGCTCGCCTCCCCCGGAGACACGAGCGCGCTCGTCGCGCTGCTCGCGGTGGGCCACACGTCCGGCACCGCCCTGGCACGCGGCCTGCTGCGGGCGGCCGAGTACGCCGCGGGCGTCGGCGCTGCGACGACGACCGCGGCGACGACGACCGCGGCGTGACGGCGGAGGCGATCATGGCGGTGGAGCACGTCGAGGCGCGCCAGGGTGCGTACGCCGACTCGGTCACCCTGATGCAGGTCAGCCGGCGGGTCGCGGCCGCCGACGGCGTCAGCGCGGCCCTGGTCGCGATGGGGACGCCGCTCAACCTCGACCTGCTGGACGGGATGGGTTTCGCCACCCCGGCCGGCGCCGGCCCGAACGACCTGGTGATCGCGCTGCGGGCCGAAGACGCCGCGGCCATCGCCGGCGCGCTCACCGAGGTGGCCGACGCCCTCGCGGCGCGGCCCGGCGGCGGCGACGGGCCGGTGGCCGCCCTGCCGCCACGCACCGTCGGCATGGCGGCGCGCGAGGCCGGAGCGGCTCTCGCCCTGATCTCGGTCCCCGGACAGCACGCGTTCACCGAGGCGATGGACGCGCTCGACGCCGGCTGCAACGTGATGATCTTCTCCGACAACGTCCCGGTAGAACAGGAGATCAGGCTCAAGGACGTCGCGTCCGACCGCGGCCTGCTGGTGCTGGGCCCGGACTGCGGGACGGCCGTGGTCGGTGGCATCGGGCTCGGCTTCGCGCACACCGTCGCACCCGGGCCGGTCGGGATCGTGGCGGCGTCCGGGACGGGCGCGCAGCAGGTGCTCTGCCTGCTCGACGCGGCCGGGGTCGGCGTCACCGCGGCGCTCGGGGTCGGCGGGCGGGACCTGTCCGCCGCGGTCGGCGGCCGCTCCACGCTGGCCGCGCTGGACGTGCTCGACCGCGACCCGGCCACCGAGCAGATCCTGGTGATCTCCAAGCCGCCGGCCGACGAGGTCGCCGCGACGGTGCGCGCCCACGCGGACCGGCTCGGCACGCCGGTGCAGTTCGCCCTGCTGGGCCCCGGGCAGCCGGACCTCACCGCGGCGACCGAGGAGTTGCTGCGCGCGCTGAAGGTCGACGTACCGCAGTGGCCGCACTGGCCGGGTCGCGAGGTCGCGCCGCGCCGCGGAGCGCTGGTCGGCCTGTTCGCCGGCGGGACGCTGTGCGACGAGGCGATGCTCATCGCCGGCGAGCGGTTCGGCCCCATCGCCTCCAACATCCCGCTGCAGCCGCAGTGGCGCGTGGACCCCCGCGCCGAGTGGGACGGCCGGCACGTCCTGCTGGACTTCGGCGACGACGAACTGACCGCCGGCAGGCCGCACCCGATGATCGACCCGTCGTTGCGGCTGGAGCGGCTGGCCGCGTACGGCACCGACCCGCGCACCGCCGTGCTGCTGCTCGACGTGGTCCTCGGCCACGGGGCGCACCCCGATCCGGCGGCCGAACTCGCGCCGGTGATCGCCGAGTTGGGCGGGCCGGCCGTCGTCGTCTCGCTGATCGGCGCCAAGGCCGATCCGCAGGACCTGTCCGCGCAGGCCGCCGCACTTCGCGGCGCCGGTGCCCACGTCTACGTCTCGAACGCGGCCGCCGCCCGATTCGCCTGCGACCTGATCGGGAGCACCTCGTGAAGACACTGGACGGCGAGCCGACCCTGATCACCGCCGGCGCCGACCTGTTCGCCGACGCCGCGCAGGCCCAGGCGGCTCGCGTCGTGCGCGTGGACTGGGCCCCGCCGATGCCCGGCACCGAGGCCGATCTCGCCGCCGTGATGGGCGATCCGCGCCGCGCCGGCGCGAACGCCGAGGCGCTGCGCCGGGTCGCGTCGGCGCGGGCGCTGCTCGTCGACGTCGTGCCGGCACGCGAGGCGCTCGGGCTGGCCGACCGGCAGCTGCTGCACGCCGGGCCGCCGATCGAGTGGGCGCGAACGTCGGGCCCGATGCAGGGCGCCCTGCTCGGCGCCGCGGCCTTCGAGGGGCTCGTGGCCGATCCCGCCGACGCCGCGGCGTACTACGAGCGCGGCGAGTTCACCCTGGAGCCGTGCCACCACCACAGCGCCGTGGGCCCGATGGCCGGCGTGCTGTCGGCGTCGATGTGGGTGTGGGTGCTGGAGGACCCGCAGACCGGGCGCCGCGCCTACTGCTCGCTCAACGAGGGGCTGGGCAAGGTGCTGCGCTACGGCGCGTACTCCCCCGAGGTGCTGGACCGGCTGCGCTGGATGGCGACCGTGCTCGGCCCCGCGCTGCAGCTGGCGGTGCGCGGGCACGGGCCGGTGGACATCACCGCGATCCTCGCGCAGATGGTGCAGATGGGCGACGAGGCGCACAACCGCAACCGGGCCGGGACGCTGATGCTGCTGCGCGAGCTCGGCCCCGACCTGGTCGAGGCCGGCCTGCCGTCGGCCGACGTCGCCGCGGTGTTGCGCTTCGTCGGCGGCAACGACCACTTCTTCCTCAACCTGGCGATGCCGGCCTGCAAGCTCGCGCTCGACGGCGCGCGCGGCATCGCCGGCTCGACCATGGTCGTCGCGATGGCCCGCAACGGCACCGACTTCGGCATCCAGGTCGCCGGCACGGGCGACGACTGGTTCACCGGGCCGGCGCAGGTGCCGGACGGGCTGTACCTCGGCGACTACGGCCCCGAGGACGCGAACCCGGACATCGGCGACTCGGCGATCACCGAGACCATCGGCCTGGGCGGCTTCGCGATGGCCGCCGCTCCCGCGATCGTCCGGTTCGTCGGCGGGACGGTCAGCGACGCGCTGGCCAACACCCGCCGGATGTACGAGATCACCCTGGGCGAGCACCCCGCGTTCGCGGTGCCGGTGCTGGACTTCCGCGGAACGCCGCTCGGAATCGACGTCACCAAAGTCGTGCGCACCGCCATCTTGCCGCAGATCAACACCGGGATGGCCGGCAAGATCGCCGGCACCGGGCAGGTGGGCGCCGGGCTGGTCACCCCGCCCGCCGAGGCGTTCGGCACGGCGCTGCGCGCACTCGCGGCTCGCGTCCCGCGCTGAGGGTGCCCTGGCGCGGTTCACATGCCACGCTGGGCCGCACTCCGTACCGTGGGTGCGGACGCGTGAGGAGCAGCCGATGACGACACCGCCACCGGACGACCAGCCGACAGCAGCCGTGCCCGAACCCGAGCCGGCGGGCCCACCACCAGGCCAGCACTACCCGTTCGGGCCGGCGCCGCAGCCGTACCCGTTCGCCCCGGTCTACCGGGCGCCCCGCGAGCCGTGGGTCAACCCCGCCCGGCGGGCCGGCGTCGCCGGGCTCGCGGCCGCCGCGCTGCTGCTGGCGATCGGGCTGGGCGTGCTGATCGGCTGGGCCGCGTTCAGCGGCGGCGGCCACGAGCACCGGATGTACCAGGACGGGTACGGCCGGATGTACCGCGCGCCGGACGGCTACGCGCCCGGCATCCCGGGGCATCCGCGGCTGCATCCCGGCAAACCTGGCGGAAAGCAGCCCGGCGTGAGCCCGACCTCGCCTGCCCCGAAACCCTCGCCGACCCGCACCAGCTGACACCGCCGTCGGGCCGCGGAGCCGATCTGGCAGGCTGTGCGGGTGGAGATCTGGCCCGGCACCGCGTATCCGCTGGGCGCAACCTACGACGGCTCGGGCACGAACTTCGCGCTGTTCAGCGAGGTTGCCGAGCGTGTCGAACTGTGCCTGTTCGACAGCGACAACACCGAGACCCGCGTCGTGCTGCCCGAGGTCGACGGGTTCGTCTGGCACGGCTTCGTCCCCGGGCTCGAGCCCGGTCAGCGCTACGGCTACCGCGTCCATGCGCCGTACGAGCCGGGCAACGGCCAGCGCAGCAACCCCAACAAGCTGCTGATCGACCCGTACACCAAGGCGATCGACGGCATCGTCGAGTGGGACGAGTCGCTGTTCGGATACCACTTCGGTGACCCGGACAGCCGCAACGACCTCGACTCGGCCGCGCACATGCCCAAATGCGTGGTGATCAACCCGTTCTTCGACTGGGGCGACGATCGGCCACCGCGGCACTCGTACGCCGACAGCGTGATCTACGAGGCGCACGTCAAGGGCCTGACCCAGTTGCACCCCGAACTGCCCGAGCAGCTGCGCGGCACCTACGCCGGCATCGCGCACCCGGTGATCGTCGAGCACCTGCAGCAGTTGGGCGTGACCACGATCGAACTGATGCCGGTGCACCACTTCGTCAACGACTCGTTCCTCGTCGACAAGGGGCTGGCAAACTACTGGGGCTACAACACGCTCGCGTTCTTCGCGCCGGACTTCAAGTACTCGGCCGGCACCTCACCGGGCGCACAGGTCCAGGAGTTCAAGGCGATGGTGCGCGCCCTGCACCGCGCGGGGATCGAGGTCATTCTCGACGTCGTCTACAACCACACCGGGGAGGGCAATCACCTCGGGCCCACGCTGTCCTTCCGCGGCATCGACAACGCGGCGTACTACCGGCTCGAGGAGGACTCCCTCGCGCACTACACCGACTACACCGGCACCGGCAACAGCCTGAACGTGCGGCACCCGCACGCGCTGCAGCTGATCATGGACTCGCTGCGCTACTGGGTCACCGAGATGCACGTCGACGGCTTCCGGTTCGACCTCGCCGCGACGTTGGCCCGCGAGTTCTACGACGTGGACCGGTTGTCGTCCTTCTTCGACCTGGTGCAGCAGGACCCGATCGTCAGTCAGGTCAAGCTCATCGCCGAGCCGTGGGACGTCGGCCCGGGCGGCTATCAGGTCGGCAACTTCCCGCCGCAGTGGACCGAGTGGAACGGCAAGTACCGCGACACGGTGCGGGACTTCTGGCGCGGCGAGCCGGCCACCATCGGCGAGTTCGCGGCACGGCTCACCGGCTCGGCCGACCTGTACGAGACGTCCGGCCGGCGCCCGGTCGCCAGCATCAACTTCGTGACCGCGCACGACGGGTTCACCCTGCTCGATCTCGTGTCGTACAACGAGAAGCACAACGAGGCGAACCTCGACGGCAACAACGACGGCGAGAGCCACAACCGTTCGTGGAACTGCGGCATCGAAGGACCGACCGACGACCCGGAGATCGTGGCGCTCCGCGCGCAGCAGCGCCGCAACTTCCTGGCCACCCTGTTCCTGTCGCAGGGCGTGCCGATGCTGTGTCACGGCGACGAACTCGGCCGCACCCAGCACGGCAACAACAACGGGTACTGCCAGGACAACGAGCTCACCTGGGTCGACTGGGCGCATGTCGACGTCGACCTGCTTGCGTTCACCCGGCGGATGGCCGAGTTGCGCCGCGAGCACCCCGCGTTCCGCCGGCGTCGCTTCTTCGACGGCCGCCCGGTGCGCCGGCGGCGCGGTGCCGGCGCCGCCGACACGCTGCCGGACATCGAGTGGTTCACCCCGGACGGCGCGGAGATGACCGAGGAGGACTGGGATTCCGGCTTCGGGCGCGCGATCGCCGTCTACCTCAACGGGAACGGCATCCCGGGCACCGACCGGCGCGGCCGCCGTGTCGTCGACGATTCGTTCCTGCTCTGCTTCAGCGCGCATGACGAGCCGATCGAGTTCACCGTGCCGCCCGCCGAGTTCGCCCCCGCGTGGGAGATCGTGGTGGACACGATGCGCCCGGACGACGGCGCGGCGATCGTCGAGGCCGGCGGGACGGTGAGTGTCGGCCCCCGGGCGCTCGTCGTGCTGCAACAGGCGAGCTGACGTGTCCGTCCCCACGTCCACCTACCGGCTGCAGGTGCGCGCCGGTTTCGACCTGCACGCCGTCGCCGACCTCAGCGACTACCTCGCCACGCTCGGGGTCGGCGCGCTCTACCTGTCCCCCCTGCTGCCGTCGGCCAAGGGGTCCGATCACGGCTACGACGTGATCGCCTTCGACCGGGTCGATCCGGCGCGCGGCGGTCTCGACGGGTGGACGCGGACGCTCGCGGCCGCTCGCGCCCGCGGACTGGGCCTGGTCGTGGACATCGTCCCGAACCACACCGGGGTCGCGGTCCCGGCCGACAACGTGGCCTGGTGGGACGTGCTGAAGCTGGGCCGCGACTCGGCGTACGCGTCCTGGTTCGACATCGACTGGTCCTACGGCCGGATCCTGCTGCCCGTGCTGGGCGACGACTTCGCACCGTCGCAGTTGACGGTCGACGGCGGCGAACTTCACTACTGTGCCGACCCGCAGGCACCGCTGGCCGAGCACCGCTTCCCGATCGCACCCGGCACGGGCGATGCCGGTACTGCCGCCGAGGTGCACGGCCGGCAGCACTACGAACTGGTGAACTACCGGCGCGCCGACAGCGAGCAGAACTACCGCCGCTTCTTCGCGGTCACCGCATTGGCCGGGCTGCGCGTCGAGGATCCCGCGGTGTTCGCCGCCACCCACGAGCAGATCGGCCGATGGGCGCGCCAGGACGGCGTCGACGGCATCCGCGTCGACCATCCGGACGGACTCGTCGACCCGCGCGGTTACCTGGAGCAGTTGCGCGAGCTGACCGGGCCGGGGACCTGGATCACGGTGGAGAAGATCCTCGAGCCCGGCGAGCGGTTGCCCGCCGACTGGCCGGTCGCGGGCACGACCGGCTACGACGCGCTGGCCGAGGTGAGCGGGCTGTTCGTCGACCCGGTGGCCGAGCCCGCGTTCGAGCTGGCCTATCGCGAGCTGACCGGCGACACCCTCAGCTACCCGGAGCACGTCGCGGCCGGCAAGCGCAGCGCGGCGACGACGATCCTGCGCGCCGAGGTGAACCGGCTCGCCAGGCTGGTGCCGGAACTACCCGAGGCGGCCGCGGCGCTCACCGAGCTGCTTGTCGCGTTCCCCGTCTACCGCTCCTACGTCCCCGAGGGCGCCGAACAGTTGGCCGCCGCGATCGAGACGGCTCGGCGCGCACGCCCCGATCTGGCCGAGACAATCGGCCGGTTGGCCGGCCGGCTCGCCGATCCCGCCGACGAGTTGTGCGCGCGGTTCCAGCAGACGTCCGGCGCGGTGATGGCCAAGGGTGTCGAGGACACCGCGTACTACCGGTACACCCGCTTCATCGCCCTGAACGAGGTCGGTGGCGATCCCGCCAGCTTCGGCTCGGACGTGCACCGGTTCCACGAGGCGCAGCTGCGCCGCCAGCAGTCCGCGCCGGGGTCGATGACCACGCTCGCCACGCACGACACCAAGCGCGGCGAGGACGTGCGCGCCCGGCTCGCGGTGCTGTCCGAGCTGCCCGCGGAGTGGGCGGCGCTCGTGCGGCTGCTGATGCGCGAGGCGCCCCTGACCGACCGCCCGTTCGGCTACCTGCTGTGGCAGACCTTCGCCGGCGCCGGCCTGATCGAGCGCGAGCGGATGCATGCCTACGCCGAGAAGGCGATGCGCGAAGCCGCCACCTCGACCACCTGGCTGGACCCGGACGCCGGCTTCGAGGCGTCCGTGCACGCCGTGATCGAGCGCGCCTACGACGACCCCGCGGTGCACGACCCGCTCGCCGGGTTCATCGCCCGGATCCGGCCGTACGGCTGGTCGAACTCGCTCGCCCAGAAGCTGGTGCAGCTGACCATGCCGGGCGTGCCCGACGTCTACCAGGGCACCGCGTACTGGGAGGACTCACTCGTCGACCCGGACAACCGGCGGCCGGTGGACTTCGACGCGGCCCGCGCGGCACTCGACCGGCTGGACGCGGACGTACACGCGCCACCGATCGACGCGAGCGGCGACGCCAAGCTGTGGGTGCTCTCCCGGACGCTGCGGTTGCGGCGCGACTGGCCGGACCTGTTCACCGGCTACCGTCCGGTCGCCGTCTCGGGCACCGCGGCCGGGCACGCGGTGGCCTTCGACCGCGGCGGTGCGATCACGGTTGCCACCAGGCTGCCGGTGGGCCTGGAGCGCGACGGCGGCTGGCAGGACACGGTGATCGACCTAACCGGCCAGGCGACCGACGTGATCAGCGGTGTGCGGCACCGCGGCGAGGTCGCGCTCGCCGAACTGCTCGCCGACTACCCGGTGGCGCTGCTCGTGCGCTGAGCGTGCACCACAGCGCCAATACAGCGTCAATACAGCGTCAATGCGGCGGCTCGAGCCGTTCGCGGAGCCGGTCCAGGTCCAGGTCGGGTTGTGGGTACCGCGGGTCCAGCTCCTCCAGCGTCTCGCGCAGCAGCGCGCCGATCGCCCAGTTGCGGTACGCCTTGTCGTCGGACGGCACCACGTACCAGGGCGCGACGGTGGTGTTGCACTCCTCCAGCACCGCCTCGTACGCGGCCACGTAGTCCGTCCAGAACGCCCGCTCGTCGATGTCGGCTTCGTTGAACTTCCAGTGCTTGTCCGGGTCGGCCAGCCGGGCCAGCAGCCGTTCCCGCTGCGTCTCGTAGGAGATGTGCAGGAAGCACTTGACGATGGTGGTGCCGGACCCGGCAAGCTCCGCCTCGAACGCGTTGATGCGCCCGTATCGTGTCGACCACTCCGATTCCGGGACGAGCTCGTGCACGCGCACCACGAGCACGTCCTCGTACTGCGAACGATCGAAGACGCCGATGACGCCCGGTGGCGGAACCCGGTTGCCGATGCGCCACAGGAAATCGTGTGCCAACTCCTGCTTCGTCGGCTTCTTGAACGCGGTGTACTGCACCCCGATCGGTCCGAACGTGCCCACGACGTGCTCGGTCACGCCACCCTTGCCGGCGGTGTCCATGCCCTGCAGCAGCAACAGCACCCGCCGGTTACCGCCCGCGGTCGATTCGGCCCAGAGCCGCTCCTGCAACCCGGCCAGGTGCTCGGCGTCGGTCCTGAGCTTCTTCGCTTTCCCGCTCTTGTTCACCGGTGCCAGCGGCCGCGCCGCGGGGTCGTAGCCGGCCAGGTTCACCGGTCCGTCAGGCACGCGCAGGGCGGTGCGCATCGAGTCGGCCATTTCGCCAGGTTAGAGGGCAACCCCCGGTAGCCGCTGTTTGCCCGGCACGCGCGTCGGGCAGGGTGAGCGCTGTGACCGAGATCGTGGTGTGGGCGCCGAGGGCGTCGCGGGTCCGGGTGCGGACCGGTGGCGACGACCTGCCGATGCGTCCGGCGCCCGACGGTGACGGGTGGTGGCTCGGGCCCGACCTGCCCCCCGGCACCGACTACGCGTTCGTGCTCGACGACAGCGACCAGGCGCGTCCCGATCCGGCGTCGCGATGGCAGCCGCACGGGGTGCACGGCCCGAGCCGCGTCTACGACCAGGACGCGTACCCGTGGCAGGACGGCCGGTGGCGCGGCCGCGATCTGACCAGCGCCGTCGTCTACGAACTGCACGTCGGCACGTTCACTCCGGGCGGCACGTTCTCGGCGGCGACCGAGCGGCTCGATCACCTGGTGGGCCTCGGCATCACGCACGTCGAACTGTTGCCGGTGAACGCGGTCAACGGGGTGTGGAACTGGGGGTACGACGGGGTCGGCTGGTACGCGGTGCACGCGCCGTACGGCGGACCGGACGGGCTCAAGCGGTTCGTCGACGCCTGCCACGCGCGCGGACTGGCCGTGCTGCTCGACGTCGTCTACAACCACCTCGGACCGAGCGGCAACTACCTGCCCGAGTTCGGGCCGTACCTGAAGTCCGGACGCAACACGTGGGGCGAACTGGTCAACGTCGAGGAGCCGGCGGTGCGCCGGTTCGTGATCGACAACGCGCTGATGTGGTTGCGCGACTACCACGTCGACGGCCTGCGGCTCGACGCGGTGCACGCGCTGCAGGACAGCTCGCCGGTGCACCTCCTGGCCGAACTCGCCGGCGAGGTCGACGCGCTGTCGAAGGCTGCGGGAAGGCCGCTGTCGCTGATCGCCGAGTCGGACCTGAACGATCCGGTGATGATCACCCCGCCGCCGGCCGGGTACGGGCTGGCCGCGCAGTGGGACGACGACGTGCATCACGCGTTACACGCCGCGCTCACCGGCGAACGGCAGGGCTACTACTGCGACTTCGGGCCGCTGTCGGTGCTGGCGAAGACGTTCACCTGCGCGTTCTTGCACGACGGGACGTACTCGACGTTCCGCGGCAAGGACTGGGGACGGCCGGTCGACCCCGCCGCGACCGCGGGCTGGCGGTTCGTGGTGTGCCTGCAGAATCACGACCAGGTGGGCAACCGCGCGGTGGGCGATCGGCTGCCCGAACTGGTCCCTCCCGCGTTGCTGCGTGTCGGCGCGGTGCTGCTGCTCACCTCACCGTTCACCCCGATGCTCTGGATGGGCGAGGAGTGGGCGGCGTCGACCCGCTGGCCGTTCTTCACCTCCCATCCCGAGCCGGAGTTGGCGAGAATCACCGCCGAGGGTCGCGTGGCGGAGTTCGCCGAGCACGGCTGGGACGTCCGCCAGATGATCGACCCGCAGGACCCGGCCGCCCATCGCGAGGCGATCCTGGACTGGGACGAGCTGGCTTCGGCGGAGCATCGCGCGATGCTGGAGCTGTATCGCGCGCTGATCGCGCTACGTGCCGCTGAGCCGGACCTTCACGACGCGGACCTGACCCGGGTCGCGGTCGACTACGACGAGGACGCGCGCTGGCTCGTCGTGCACCGCGGGCGCTTCCGCGTTGCCGCGAACCTCGGTGACTCATCGGCGCAGCTCGCGCTGGCTGCGCGCGAGGTCGTGTTCAGCACCGGCGCCGTCGACCTCGCGCTTGACTCGATCACGATCGGGCCGCAGACCGCCGCCATCGTGCGCGTCTGAGCGGTTCCCGGTCCGTGTCGGCGCTACGCGCGGCGCCTGCGAGCAGCGCAACCGAGAGGCACGCGAGACGGTGTCGGTCGTGCACATCGGGGTCTGCTCGCAATTGTGCTTGCAGACCCCGATGGCGGCGAACCGGTGTGCCACGCAGGCACGAGCGACCGCTCGGCTCAGGCGGTGTCCTGCCGGCGGATCCAGACCTCCCTGGTGAGCAACTGGATCGTCGCTGCGATCGGCAACGCGACCAGTGCTCCGACCACCCCGCCGAGCGAACCGCCCAGCAGCACCGCGACGATGGTGAGGATCTCCGGGACGTCGACGGACGAGCGCATCACCCGCGGGTAGATCACGTAGCCCTCGAGCGGTTCGTAGATCAGGTACACGATCGCGCAGATCAGCCCGACGTGCAGCGACGTCGCGAAGCCGATCAGGGTGACCGCGGCCGCCCCGGTGACCGAGCCGACCAGCGGGACGAGATCCAGCAGCGCCACGAACAGCGCGAGCGGCAGTGCGTACTTGCCGAGCCCGACACTCAGCGTCAGGACCGCAGTGACCGTCCCGGCCAGCAGTGCGACCAGCACCGCCCCGATCACGTAGCCACCGACCCGGTGCAAGATCTCGTCCCCCAGCGAGGCGACCCGCTCGCGGCGCGATGCCGCCACCAACGCGTACCCGGTCCGCTTGAGCATGGGCAGCGCCGCCAGGAAGTAGATCGTCATCACGATGATCAGGATCGTGTTCAGCAGCGCCCCGAGCACGCTCAGCCCGACGTCGAATACGCCGCCGAACGTCTTCTCCAGCAGGTTCGGGTCGCGCAGCTTGTTCTCGATCGCGGACAGGAAGTGGTAGCGCTGGTCCAGGTGGCTGATCGACTTGTGCTGACGCAGGTCGTGGATCAGGTGTGGCGCGTCGTCGACCAGCGAGCCGATCTGGCTGCCGACCGCGCCGATCAGCACGTAGAGCACCAGGGCGAGCACCCCCAGCCCGCCGGCCGCCACGACGAGCACCGCCCAGCCGCGCCGCAGGCCGCGCCGGATCATCGCCTCCACCAGCGGGTTGAGCCCCACCGCGAGGAACACCGAGACGAGGACGAGCACCAGCACCGACTGCACCTCGCGCAGCGCCCAGCCGAGGACGATCGCGAGCAGGACGCCCAGCGCACCGAGGAAGCCTCGGTAGAACGGCGCGTCGGTCGACAGCCGAGGTCCGGGAGTGCCGTACCGCGCGCTCTCGTCCGGGACGGGCTCGGCGGGCGGCTCGTAGAGCGTCACCGCCTCATCGTGCCGGACGGGTGCCGCCCCGCCCGGGAGGCACGAGCAGATGACACGCCAGCAGTGTCAGGTGACCGGCGGGACGTCGATCACCCGAGCCGGGAACCGATCCGGCGGCGGGCCGAACGCGCGCCGCGCGGCGCCGATCGCCCCCCGTGCCAGTGCAGCATTGCCCGCGGCCCCGATCCCGGCACCGATCCCCAGCGGCAGCGCCCGGCCGACTAGTAGCGCGCCCTGCCGTGCGCCGAACCGGGTCACCAGCAGCCGTCCGAGCCGGGAGTTGATCGAGCCGATGCGTCCCTTCGCGTCCGGCCGGTTGATCACCTGCGCCCAGTGCTTGCCGCCCTCGGCGCCGTCCAGCGCGGCCGCGCCGGAGGAGCCGACGAGCACGCCGAGCACGAGCGCGCGGCGCACCTGCGGGTCGCTCACCGGCACGCTGTGCAGCTCGGCCAGCGCCAGCACGTACATCGCGGTCGCCGATACGAACCCGGCGATCTCGGCCGCGCCCGTCGCCACCGATGTCGCGGTCCCCACCCCGGGCACGGCGGCGGTACCGCCGGACGCCGCGCCGATCCCGACGGCCGCGGCGAGGTAACGGCGCTCCAGCTGTTCGACCAGCTGCGCCGGAGTCGCGTCCGGACGGCGCTGGCGGACCCGGTTCAGGTAGCCGAGCACGACCGGCCGCTGCACGAGCAGCGCCTTGTCCAGCGCGACGTCCAGCGCACGCTCGACCGCTGCCGGGACCGGAACCTTGCGCTTAGCCAACACCCACTCCTGTCCGGTTCAGCGCCACCAGCCTGCTGATCGCGCGGCGGTACTTCTTGCGGTACCCACCGGAGAGCATGTCCGCATCGAACAGCCGGTCAAACGGGGCGCCCGACCCGACGACCGGGATCTCGCGGTCGTACAGCCGATCGGCGAACACCACCAGCCGTAGCGCGGCGGCCTGGTCGACCGCGGTGTGCACGCCGGTCAGGTGCACGGCCGTGACGCCGTCGACGAGGGCGCCGTACCGCGACGGGTGCAGCCGGGCCAGGTGGGTTGTCAGCTCATCGAACGAGTCGAGGGTCGCGCCCGGGGTCGCCTGCGCCCGCTCGCGAACCTCGTCGTCCCGCAGCGGAGCGGGTGCCTGTGGCAGGCCGCGGTGCCGGTAGTCGGGGCCGTCCACCCGCACCGCGGTGAACCGCGCGGCCAGGCCCTGGATCTCGCGCAGGAAGTCCTCGGCCGCGAACCGCTCCTCGCCCAACCGGTCCGGCAGCGTGTTGGACGTCGCCGCGAGCGCCACGCCACGCTCGGCCAGCCGGGCAAGCAGCGTCGACACCAGCACCGTGTCACCGGGGTCGTCCAGCTCGAACTCGTCGATCGCGAGCAACCGCATGCCACCGAGCGCCTCGACGACCGCGGCGAACCCCAGGGCACCGGCCAGGTGCGTCAGCTCGACGAAGGTGGCGTACGCCTTGGGTCCCGGCGCCGCGTGCCACAGCGAGGCCAGCAGGTGCGTCTTGCCCACGCCGAACCCGCCGTCGAGATAGACGCCGCGGGGCGCGCCGCCCGTTGCCCGCCGGCGCCGCCACCGACCTCGCGGGGCCGGCCGCTGCAGCGACACCGCGAACCCGCGCAGCGCCCCGAGCGCGGCCGCCTGGGTGGGCTCCGCCGGGTCGGGGCGGTACGTCTCGAACCGCACGCCGCCGAACAGCGGCGGCGGCACCAGCCCGGCGATCAGCGCCTGCGGCGGCACCTGCGGCGAACGATCGACCAGGCGGGACGGCACGGTCATCGAGCCTACTGACGGCACTCGTGCTGAGATTGGTGTCATGCGCTCGCTACTGCCCGGCCCTGCCACGGACGACGTGGACCTGCACGCCTGTTACGCCAGGGGCTGGGACGACGCCGGCGGGCTGCGGGTCAACTTCGTCAGCAGCGTGGACGGAGCGGCCACCGAGGACGGCGTGTCCAAGGGCCTGCAGACCCCGGGCGACAACGCCGTCTTCGCGGCGCTGCGCGATCTCGCCGATGTCGTCCTGGTCGGCGCCGGGACGATCCGCGTCGAGGGCTACGGCCCGGCCAAGGTGAGCCGGCGCCGGCTGGGCGTGCGCACCGAACGCGGCTATCCGGCGACGTTGCCGACCGCGGTCGTCAGCCGGTCGCTGCGCCTGGACCCCGCGGCCGCGCTGTTCGCCGCCGCGCCGCCGGACGCCCGCACGATCGTGCTCACCTGCGCCGCGGGCGATCCGGTCGTGCGGGCCGCGCTCGAGCAGGTCGCCGATGTCGTGGTGTGCGGCGACGACGACGTCGACCTGGTGCTCGCGCGCACCGCCCTCGAAGACCGCGGCCTCACCCGCATCCTCAGCGAGGGCGGCCCGACGCTGTTCGCCGACCTGGCGCGTTCCGGCGTGGTCGACGAGCTGTGCCTCAGCGTGACGCCGCTGCTGGCCGGCCCCGGCGCGCGACGCATTGTCGCGGGCGAGCTGTGGCGCGGCGGCCCACTGCCGCTCACCCTGACCGGCCTGCTCGAGGAGGACGGCGCGCTGTTCTGCCGTTACGCGGTGGGCTGACGCGCCAATTCGGGTGCACGCCGCGCGCGAGTGCTGTTTGATCAAGCACGTGGCGATCGAGCTGAGCAGGCCGGGCGCCGACCGGCTCGGCGGCATCGTGGGCGCCCTGCGCGACTGGCAGCAGGACACCTCGCCGATGCAGGTGCATCCGGGCGACCTGGGCTGGTACTGGCGGTTCGGCGTGGCGCCGATGGCGGCGGCGCTTCGGACCTGGAGCCGCGACGGGGAGCTCCTCGCCATCGGTTTCCTGGACGGGCCCGGGGTGTTGCGGATGACCGTCGCCCCCCACCTGTGGCACGACGACGCGCTCGCCCGCCAGGTGGTCGCGGACGTGTCCGAACCAGAACGTGGCGTCCTTGCGGCAGGAGAGGCGTCAGTGGAGGCGCCGGACGGCACCCGGGTGCAGGAGCTGCTGGCCGAGGCCGGTTGGGAGGCCGGCGAGCCGTGGACTCCGCTGCGCCGCGACCTGACGGGACCGGCGGACCAAGCGGCGTTGCGCATCGACGTCGTCGCGCCCGGGCACGAGGCCGAGTTCATCGCCGTCCACCGGTCGGCGTGGGGCAGTTCGCGGTTCACCGCCGAGCTGTGGCGGGCGATGTCGACCGGGCTGCCGTACACCGACGCGCGGTGCCTGCTGGGTCACGACGATCACGGCGTCGCAGTAGCGGGGGTGACCGTGTGGTCCGCCGGTGCCGGCAAGCCCGGGTTGCTCGAACCGATGGGCGTCCACGCCGACCATCGCGGTCGCGGCTACGGCGCGGCGATCTGCGTTGCCGCCGCGGCCGAACTCAAGAGCATGGGTTCGTCGAGCGCGATGGTGTGCACGCCCAGCGCCAACACCGCCGCCGTCGCCACCTACCGCTCGGCCGGGTACCAGCCGATGCCAGAGCGGCTGGACCGAACCCGGCGAGCCTGACCGGCAGCCCGATCGGCAGCCCGATCACGCCTCAGCGGGCCGGACCACGCCCGAGGCCGGCAACGATGTCGTCGAGGGCGAACGTGAGCGGCTGCTCGAGCTGCTCGTAGGTGCACGACTCGGGTGTGCGGTCCTCGCGCCAGCGGACGAAGTGGGCGAGGTGCCGGAACCGGGTGCCCTCCATGTGCTCGTACTTGACCTCGAGCACCCGCTCGGGACGCAGCGGTACGAACGAGAGGTCCTTCGTCGCGTTCCAGCGGCTGACGTTGCCCGGCAGCCGCTGGCCCTGGTGTGCCTCGGCGCTGGCCCACTCCTGCCACGGGTGCGGCTCGCCCTCGCCGAGCAACAGCGGTGCGAGTTCGTCGACGAGTTCGGCGCGGCGCTTGGCGGTGAACGCGCCGACGACTCCGACGTGCTGCAGCTTCTGCTCGTCGTTGTACAGCCCGAGCAACAGCGATCCGACCAGCGGCGTCGCCTCGGTCGAGGTCTTGTGCCAGCGCAGGCCGGCGAGCACGCAGTCGGCCGTGCGAACGTGCTTGATCTTGAACATCACCCGCTTGTCCTGCTGGTAGGTGCCGCTCAGCGGCTTGGCGATCACACCGTCCAGGTGCGCGCCCTCGAGCTCGACGAACCAGCGCTCGGCCAGCTCGAGGTCGGTGGTCGTCGGCGTGAGATGGATCGGCGCGTTCACGCCGGACAGCGCGCCCTCGAGCGCGGCGCGCCGCTCGGTGAACGGGCGGCCCGTGTAGTCGTCGTCGCCGAGGGCGAGCAGATCGAAGGCGATGAAGGACGCCGGCGTCTGCTCAGCCAGCAACGTCACGCGCGAGACGGCGGGGTGGATGCGCTGCTGCAGCGCCTCGAAGTCCAGGCCGGAGTCGTCGGCGATGACGATCTCGCCGTCGAGCACGCAGCGCTCGGGCAGTTCGGCCCTGACCGCCTCGACCAGTTCCGGGAAGTAGCGCGTCATCGGCCGTTCGTTGCGGCTGCCGAACTCGACCTCGTCGCCGTCCCGGAAGCAGATGCACCGGAAGCCGTCCCACTTCGGCTCGTACGACGCTCCGGGCGGGATCGTCGGCACCGACTTGGCGAGCATCGGCGCGACCGGCGGCATCACGGGCAGCTTCATCGGCTCATTGTCACGTATCCGCGCCGGACGGGCGCGCCGTCCTCGAGCCGCCGGCCGCGACCCGGCTGCGACTCTGGCGCGGCTGCAACTCCGCTGCGGCCGGTAATCTCGATCAGGTGTCCCCCGCTGCCGTAGTGCGTCGTCTTGGCGCAGCGGTCTGCGGGGCCGCGCTGCTCGCCGGCTGCTCGCAGACCGTGGCCGGCCACGGCACCGTTTCCGCGCTGCCGTCGGCCGGCGCGCCGAAGGCGAGCACCACGGCCACGACGCCCGCAACCCCGACCGGCAGCCCGGCCGCGCCGGGCACCTCCGGACCGGAACAGCTGCCGATCACCTTCGCGGGCTGTGGCTCGCTGTTCGACTCGTCCGCGGTTCCGGTGCCGGACGCGCTGCAGGGCAAGATCACCTTCGGCTGCGGCACCATCAAGGTGCCGCTGGACTACGCCGATCCGGGTGGCCAGCAGCTCTCCATCGAACTGGTCAAGGTCCACGACACCGACAACGGCACGCCGCTCGGGTCGCTGCTGGTCAACCCGGGCGGTCCGGGCGGTTCGGGCTTCGAACTCGCCCTGGGACTCACCGGCCAGCTGTCCCCGTCGCTGCTCGCCCGCTTCGACCTGGTCGGCTTCGATCCGCGCGGGGTCGGCCTGTCCAGCCCGGTGCGCTGCCTGAGCGACGCGCAGAAGGACCGCATCAACGCAGCCTCCCCGGACGTGCTCACCACGGCCGGCTTCGCCGCCGCGAAGGACCTCGCCAAGCAGACCGCCGAGGCGTGCAGCACCAAGTACGGCCCGGCCTTGGCGCAGTACAACACTGTGAACACGGCGCGGGACATGGACCAGATCCGCAAGGCCGTGGGCGAGGAGAAGATGAACTACCTCGGCTTCTCGTACGGCACCGAACTCGGCTCGATCTACGCCCACCTGTTCCCGGACCGCATCCGGGTCGCCGTCCTCGACGGTGCGGTCGACCCGCTCACGACCGGCATCGCGTCGTGGGCCGCACAGCTGGCCGGGTTCGAATCGGCGTTCGACCAGTTCGCCGCCGACTGCCTCAAGCGCAGCCCGTGCAAGACGCTCGGCAACCCGCGCGATGTCGTGTACGCCATCGCTCGGACGGCGGCCGCGCACCCGCTCAGCACCAGCGACGCCGGCGAGACGCGGCAGGTCACCCGCTCGCTCGTGCTGACCGGTGTCCTCGAGGCGCTGTACGCCCGGTCCGAATGGCCGACGCTCGGCGCAGCGCTGCTTGCCGCCCGCACCGGCGACGGCTCCGGACTGCTCAAGCTCGCCGACAGCTACAACCAGCGGTACGGCGGCCGGTACAGCAACATCATGGAGGCCAACACCGCGATCTCGTGCAACGACGAGAAACCCGGCCCGACCGACGAGGCGATCAGGACGACCGCCAGGGCATGGGCCAAGACCTACCCGATGTTCGGCACCTGGTCGGCGATCTCGCTGTTCGGCTGCCAGCAGTGGCAGCCGCAGCGCACCCCGGTGCCGCTGCCGACGGCCGCCACACCGGTCAAGGTGCTGGTGATCGGCAACCTGCACGACCCGGCGACGCCGTACCAGGGCGCTGTCGACCTGGCCAAGACCATGGGCAACGCCGAACTGCTCAGCTGGGACGGCGAGGGGCACACGTCATACCTGCAGGGCAGCAGCTGCGTCGACAACTACGTGAACGCCTACCTGCTGCGGCAGAAGCTGCCACCACCGGACACCACATGCCCGCGCTGACCGACCCGGCGCTGACGGTCGACCTGCCGGACGGGGCGGTCCACGCGGTTGCGCTGGTGCTGCACGGCGGCCGCGAGAGCAGCCACGAGCCGACCCGTTCGCTGCAGTTGGCAGTGCTGCGCATGCGGCCGTTCGCGAGCGCGCTCGCCGGCACGTCCGGGCTCGCCGTCGCCCGGCTCCGCTACCGGGCGCGCGGCTGGAACGGCGATCTGCGCTCACCTGTCGCCGACACGCGGTGGGCCCTCGCCGAACTGCGCAGCCGGTGCGGTGCGGCACCGGTCGCCCTCCTCGGGCATTCGATGGGCGGGCGCACCGCCCTGTACGTGGCCGACGACCCGAACGTGCGCGCCGTCGCCGCCCTGGCGCCGTGGATCGAGCGCTCCGACCCGGTAGCGCCGGTCGCCGGGCGGCGGCTGTTGCTGGTGCACGGCGACCGGGACCGGATCACCAGCCCGAAACGCTCCGCCGCGTTCGCCCGCGCGGCCGTCGGGGTGGCCGAATCGGTCGGCTACCTCACCGTCCACGGCGAGCGGCATGCGATGCTTCGCCGCGCCCGGCTGTGGCACCGCGTCGCCGCGGGCTTCGTCCGCTGCGCAGTGCTGGACGACGCGCCCGAGCGCGCCGGCGACGAGCTGGTGGCAAACCTCGTCGCCAAGGCACTTGCCGGGGACACCGATTTGCAAGTGTGATGTGCAGTAGTGGGCGCCGATTGATCCGTCCCGATCCATCCAGGGAGCGTGCATGACACTCGTCGAGTCCGACCGGCCCGCGTCGCAGCGCGGGATCGATCCGGTGCGGTGGCCGGACGTCGCGGTCGTACCCAACCGGCCGGTCCGGGCCGCGGTCGCCACCCGCATCTTCCGGCGCACCGTGGAGCGGCTCCCACTGCGCGTCGTCGAGGCGGGCGGACGGCGGTACGGCGGCGGCAGTGCGTCCGACCCGCTGCTGCAGCTGCGCCGGCCCAGCTCGTTCTTCCACCGCCTCGGCGCCGCCGGGACGATCGGGTTCGGCGAGGCCTACATGGCCGGCGACTGGACGACGGATGACCTGACCGGTGTCGTGGCCGCCTTCGCGTCGCACATGCGCGAGCTCGTCCCGGCAGTGTTCCAGCGGCTGCGTCACGCGGTGCTGCACCGCCAGCCGGACGCCGACGACAACACGGTCGAGGGCGCGCGCGCCAACGTCCGCCGGCACTACGACCTGTCCAACGACCTGTTCAAGACGTTCCTGGACGAGACACTGACCTACTCCTCCGCGGTGTTCGACGGCGAGCCCGCGCACAGCCCCGAACTGCTCGCCGACGCGCAGCGCCGCAAGATCGACCGGCTGCTCGACGCCGCGAACGTGCGCGAGGGAACCCGGCTGCTCGAGGTCGGCACCGGATGGGGCGAGTTGTCGATCCGCGCCGCCCAGCGCGGCGCTCAGGTCACCACCCTCACGATCTCGATCGAACAGGCCGATCTGGCCCGCGAGCGGATCGAGGCGGCCGGGCTGAGCGAGCGCGTCGACGTCCAGTTGCGCGACTACCGGATGGTGCACGGCGAGTTCGACGCGATCGTCAGTGTCGAGATGATCGAGGCGGTGGGCGCGAACCACTGGAGCGAGTACTTCGGCACGCTGGACCGGGCGTTGCGCCCCGGCGGGCGGGTCGGCCTGCAGGCGATCTTGCAGGACGACGCCATCGTGCGCGCCACGCAGGACACCTACACCTGGATCCGCAAGTACATCTTCCCCGGCGGGCAACTCGCCTCGGCCGAGGCGATCAACAGCACGCTGCGCTCGCACACCCGGCTGCACGTCATCGACCGGTACAGCTTCGGACGGCACTACGCCGAGACGCTGCGGCGCTGGCGGGACCGCTTCGAGGAGCAGGCCGGCAAGGTGGCCTCGCTCGGCTTCGACGACACGTTCCGGCGCATGTGGTCGCTGTACCTGGCCTACTCGGAAGCCGGCTTTCGCACCGGTTATCTGGACGTAGCGCAGTTCACCCTCGCCAAGCCGGCCGGATAAACGCTGACCCCGCTGCCGATACGGTGAGGCGTGTTCGTCGTCGCCTTCGGCCTGCTCGCGGCCGTCAGTTACGGCGTCGGGGACTTCGTCGGCGCCTTCGCCTCGCGACGGCAGAGCGCGGTGACGGTGCTGCTGCACAGCTATCCGGTCGGCGCCGTGCTGATGTTGCTCATGTTGCCGTTCTTCCCGGGCAGCGTCGACGGCCGGGTGATCGGGTTCGGGATCGCGGGCGGCCTCGCCGGCCTGGTCGGCGTGGTGATCATGTACGCGCTGATGGTCATCGCGCCGATGAACGTGATCTCACCGGTGACCGCGGTGCTGGCCGCGATCGTCCCGGTGCTGTTCGGCGTCGCCGTCGGTGAGCGCCCGCGCCCGAGCGCCTGGTTCGGCATCCTGCTCGGCGTGACCGCCGTGTTGCTGGTGAGCCGCACGACCGAGGACCACCCGCACGGCAAGATCGCCTTCCGGATCCTGGCGTTCGCGACCCTCGCGGGGCTCGGCTTCGGCTTTTACTTCATCTTCCTGGCGCGCGCCGGCGACGACTCCGGGCTGTGGCCACTGGTCATCTCGCGGATCGCGTCCGCGCTGGCGATCATCCCGCTGGCGGCGCAGCAGGGCGCGATGCGGCGGGTGCCGAACCGGCTGCTCGGCTACGTCGTGCTGGCCGGCTGCTGCGACGCGCTGGCGAACATGTTCTTCCTGCTCGCCAGCCGGCACGGGCTGCTCTCGCTCGCCAGCGTGCTGACCTCGCTGTACCCCGCGGTCACCGTCATGCTCGCGGTCGGCCTGCTGCACGAGCACACCAGCAAGGTGCAGCGGGCCGGCCTGGCCCTGGCCGCCGCGTCGATCGTGCTGATCACGGTGTAGCCGTCCCCGCGACGCCGCGGACGCCGGATCAGTCGGTGCGCTGGCAGCGGGCCGCGTCCTCGGCGGAGCGGTGATCGAGTGAGCAGGTGCCGTGCCAGAACGGCAGGCCGCGGCGCCGGACCCGCAGTACTCGCAGCGCGCGCTTGGCGGTCATCGTGATGGCCATTGGTGTGTCCCCCCGGATCGCTTACCTCACGCTCACTTTACCTTCCCAGGAAGCAATTGTCATCCCCGGGCTCGGCGCGCCCCCCGCGCTGCCCGCCGAGCGTCACGCCCGGCGGGCAGCTGAGGCGGCTACTTGCGCTTGGCGTTCGGGTAGCCGAGCCACTCCAGGCAGTCGTCGTAGCCGGGCTTGCCCTTCGCGCCGCTGGTCTCCAGATGCTTCTTGGCCTTCGCCGTGTCGCTGTCGTTGTTGTGGTCGAAGTTCAGCCGATCCTTGCCGATCTGCAGGTGCGTGTTGTCGCTGACGATGTGGATGTGAATCCCCTTGGGATTACCGACGAACGTGCCTTTCTGACCTGCTGCCTTGGCGCTCTTGATGGGCATTGCGACTCCCTCTGCGTGCGAACGGACGGTCCCCGCCAACGCCATGCTAGGGAGGACGACCGACGCTGTATAGATCGTTAACCGACACCGATCAGGGCTGCCGCGTTCGGCGCAGACCGAGGGCCAGCAGCGCGCCGGCGACCGACAGACCTGCCGCGACGGCCAGCGCGGGACGGTAGCCCGCGGTCGCCGCGTCCGCGCCGAGCAGGCTGCCGTTCGCGTCGAAGACGATCGTCGTGATCGCCACGCCCACCGTCGCGCCGAGCAACTGACTCATGGTCAGCACGCCGGAGGCCTTGCCCAGCCAGGCCGGCGGGACGCTGTTGAGGCCGGTTGCCGGGATGCACGGCAGCGTGATCGAGATCCCGACGCCGGCGATCACGAACGGCGCGACGAACGCGCCGTAGCCGCCGTGTGTGCCGGCCAGGTGGATGATCCACACGAACCCGGCGGCCTGCATGAGCAGGCCGGGCACGACCAGTCGCCGTGCACCGACGCGGTCATGGACGGCGCCCGCGATCGGCGCGACGAGCAGCGGTGTCGCCGTCCACGGCAGGAAGCGCAGGCCGGTCGCGAGTGGACCGTCGCCGCGACCGAACTGGAAGTACTCGCTGGTCAGGAAGGCCGCCGAGAAGATCGAGGCTCCGGTGGCCAACTGGGTCAGCGCGGCGATCGCGAAGCGCCCGGACCGGAACAGCCCGAGCGGGATCATCGGCGCCGCGGCTCCCGCCTGGCGCCGGACGAAGGCCGCCAGCAGCGCGGCGGCCGCCGCGAACGCGAGCAGCACCGGTGCGCTGGTCCAGCCGTCCTGCGGGCCGTCCACCAGCGCCCACACCAGTACCCCCACGCCCAGCGTCACGCTGACCAGCCCGGGCAGGTCGAGCGGCGCACGGGGTCCGAAGCTCTCCCGCACCCGCAGCCGCGCGCCCAGGAACACCAGCAGCCCGACCGGAACGTTCACCCAGAAGATCCAGTGCCAGCTGAGGCCCTGGGTGACGCCGCCACCGACGAGCGGCCCCGCGGCCACGCCGAGCCCGGCCACACCACCCCAGATGCCGACCACCGCACTGCGCTTCTCCGCGGGGAAGGCAGAGCTGAGCAGGGTGAGCCCGGTCGGCATGACCGCCGCGGCGCCGAGGCCTTGCACGCTGCGGAACGCGATCAGGGTCGCGGTGTTCGGCGCCAGCGCGCACAGTGCGGACGCTACCGCGAACAGGACCAGGCCGCCGAGGAACACGCGGCGCCTGCCCAGCCGGTCGCCCAGCGCGGCCGCGGTGAGGATGCCCGCGGCGTAGGTGGTGTTGTAGGCGCTCACCGTCCATTGCAGGGTGGCCAGGCTGCCGCCGAACTGGCGGTGGATGGACGGCAGCGCGGTGACCACCACGAGCGCGTCCAGCGTCACCATGAAATACGCCAGCGAGATGAGCAGCACGGTCAGCGCCGGCATCGCGCCGGCTTGCTCGTCCTGCTCCACGGGTGCCCGGGCGGGCAACTGAAGCTGGGTCATCGTCACTCCTTCGCAGATTCGTGTGCGTAGGTGTGGACCCCGGGGCGCCGGAAAAGTCGTCAGCGCCGCGGCGACGAATTCGGCGCTCGTGCGGTGTCAGTACCGGCAGGGACTATCTCGATGGAGGTGTGAGGTGAGCGCGGAACTGCTCGAACGGGCCCGTGCCGGTGACCGTGCTGCGTTCGCGGCACTGGTCGATCCGCATCGCGGCGAGTTGCAGGCGCACTGCTACCGGATGCTCGGCTCGGTGCAGGACGCCGAGGACGCGGTGCAGGAGACGTTGTTGTCGGCCTGGCTCGGCCTGGCCGGCTTCGAGGGGCGGTCCTCGGTGCGGACCTGGTTGTACCGGGTGGCGACGAACCGGTGCCTCAACCTGGTGCGCGCGGCCACCCGTCGTCCGGTCGCCGCCACCCCGCTGCCGATGACGGCACCGGAACCCAGCCGGCACGGCGAGGTCTTCTGGCTTCAGCCGTACCCGGACGTCCTGCTGGACCAGCTGGGCGACGAGCTGCCCGGCCCCGAGGCGCAGTACGAGTCACGGGAGGCGATCTCCCTGGCCTTCGTGACCGCGCTGCAGACACTCGCACCCAAACCGCGGGCGGTGCTGCTACTGCGCGACGTGCTCGGCTACCCCGCCGCCGAGGCCGCGGACCTGCTCGGCATCACCGAGGACGCGGTGAACAGTGCCCTGCGGCGTGCCCGCGCGGCGCTGGACGCGGCCCGCACGGCCGGCGGCGCGACCGACGCCGCGCCGCCACCCGCACCCGGCTCGCCGCAGGAGCGCGAGCTGACCGAGCGCTTCGTCGCGGCCTTCACCGAACTCGACATCGACGCCATCGTCGACATGATGTCCGAGGACAGCTGGCTGAAGATGCCGCCGCTGCCGTTCGAGTACCACGGACCCGAGGCCGCCCGGCGGTTCCTCACTGCGGTGCACGCGCACCGGACCGGCATCGACGCGATGGTGCCGGTCCGGGCCAACGAGCAGCCCGCCTGGGGGATGTACGTCAGCGACCCGACGAGCGAGGTGCTGCGTCTGACGGGCTTGGTCGTGCTCGGCCTGGCCGGCGACCGGATCTGCGAGATCACCCGGTTCGAGGCAGCGGTCGGGGCGCACTTCGGCCTGCCCCGCACCCTGCCCCGCTGAGCCGCCCGCCGGTCGTGCCTTCGACTCAGTCGTCCCGTCCCGGGTGGGTGGTGCTGGCCAGGTGGCCCGGCTGCCGAACCGCTAGTTCCGCAGCGGCTCGGCAGCGCGGGACAGCTGTTCAGTCGCGACGTTCGCTGTCCAGACCGGACATCAGCGCCTGCGGGTAGCGGGCGCCGGCCGCGGCACCCGCGGGCAGGGCGCGATCGATGTCGGCGAGGTCCTCGGCCGTGAGCGTGACCGCGAGCGCCTCGACCGCCGGGCGGATCCGCGACACGGTGCGCATCCCGACCAGCGGCACGATGTCGCTGCCCTGCGCCGCGACCCAGGCGATCGCGAGCTGGGCCACGGTGATGCCGTGCCGGGCGGCGACCGGTCCCAGGCCAGCGACGAGCGCGAGGTTGCGGTCCAGGTTGTCGCCCTGGAAGCGGGGCCAGCTCGCGCGGTGGTCCCCCGGCTCGTACTGCTGCCTGGGCGCGCCGATCAACCCGCGCGACAGCACGCCGTATGCGGTGATGCCGATGCCGAGCTCGCGGCAGGTGTCCAGGACGCCGTCCTCGATGCCGCGGCTGAGCAGCGAGTACTCGATCTGCACATCGCTGATCGGGTGCACGGCGGCCGCGCGCCGGATCGTCTGCGAGCCGACCTCGGACAGCCCGATGTGCCGCACCCGGCCACGTTCGACCTGGGTGGCGATCGCTGCGATGGTGTCCTCGATCGGGACGTCCGGGTCGAGGCGTCCGGGGCGGTACACGTCGATGTGCTCGACACCGAGCCGATTCAGCGAGTAGGCCAGGAAGTTGCCCACGGCGGCGGGCCGTGCGTCGAAGCCGACGAACCCGCCGTCGGGGTCGCGCAGCCCGCCGAACTTCACGCTGAGCTGGTAGTCCTCCCGGTTGCGGCCGCGCAGCGCCGTGGCGAGCAGCTGTTCGTTGTGCCCTGAGCCGTAGAAGTCGCCGGTGTCCAGCAGGGTGATGCCGGTGTCCAGGGCCGCTCGGACGGTACGGATGCTCTCCTCGTCGTCGGACCGGCCATAGGTACCGGACATGCCCATGCAGCCGAGTCCGAGGACGCTGACGGTGGGGCCGGTCTTGCCGAGGGTGGTGGTGGGAATCGTCATGCGTCCACGGTGGCGCGCGCGAACGCCGCGCGGCAGGCACGCCGGCTCCCAGGGATCGCCGATCCCTGGCTACCGCGTGGGGGCGTGGCACTGTGGAGGGCATGGACCGCGCCGGACTCGCCGACCTGCTGCGCCGCCGTCGCGAGCGGCTCGACCCGGCCGACGTCGGCCTGCCGGCCGGCAGGCGCCGGCGCACGCCCGGCCTGCGGCGCGACGAGGTGGCCGCACTCGCGGCGATCTCGACCGACTACTACACCCGCCTCGAGCAGCGGCGCGGACCGCACCCGTCCCCCGCGGTGCTCGCCGCCCTTGCACGCGCGCTGCGCCTCACCGAGGACGAGCGTGACCACCTGTTCCACCTGGCCGGCCAGCCTGCCCCGCCGAGGTACAGCACCGGCTCGCACGTGAGTCCGGGCGTGTTGTACCTGCTCGACCGGCTCGTCGACACCCCGGCGTTCGTGGTCGACGACCTGGGCACCGCCGTGGTGCAGAACCGGATGTCCCAGCTGGTCTCCGGTGATCATTCCGCCCGCACCGGACGCGACCGCAACCACACCTGGCGCTGGTTCACCGACCCCGAGGCCCGCTCGCGAACTCCGGAGCAGGACTGGGCATCGCATTCGCGCACCCACGCGGCGGACCTGCGTGCGACGGTCGGTCGCCGCGGACAGGACGCCGACGTGCAGGCGCTGCTCGCGGACCTGCTCGCGGCCAGCCCGGAGTTCGCGGCACTGTGGGCCGAGCACCAGGTCGCCGTGCGGCGCTCGGACGCCAAACGCATGATCCATCCCGAGGTGGGCCTGCTCGACCTGCTCTGTGAGCACCTCACCAGCGCCGTCGACGCGTCCACCCTGGTCGTGTTGCACCCTCGCCCGGGGACGGACTGCCGCGAGAAGCTCGACCTGCTGTCGGTGATCGGCACGCAGGAACTACGCCCGGTCACCTGACGCCATCCGGTCGGCAATCGCCCTGCTTTAGGGTCAGGGCGACACCGGACGATCGAGAGGTGGACGACGTGGGCTGGTACGGCACGCATGTCCTGCCCCACATCGTCGACAAGGCCTGCGGTATCCAGGGCAACCGCCGCAACCGCGAGCGGGTCTGCGCAGGCCTTTCCGGCGATGTCGTCGAGATCGGGTTCGGCTCGGGTAACAATGTCGGCCTCTACCCGGGCGCGGTGCGCCGGGTCGTCGCGGTCGAGCCGTCCGACGTGGCGTGGAAACTGGCCCGCAGCCGGGTCGCCACGAGCAGCGTCCCGATCGAGCGCGTCGGGCTGGACGCGCAACGTCTGCCCTTGGCCGACGACACGTTCGACGCTGCGGTGTCGACCTGGACGCTGTGCACGATCCCGGATGCGGTGGCCGCGCTGCGGGAACTGCACCGGGTGCTCAAGCCGGGCGGGCGGCTGCACTTCATCGAGCACGGCCTGGCGCCGGACCCGGCGGTGCAGCGTTGGCAGCACCGCCTCAACGGGATCCAGCGACGGCTGGCCGGTGGCTGCAACCTGAACCGGCCGATCGCCGACCTGCTGAGCTGCGGCGGTTTCACGATCGCCCGGATGGAGGAGTTCTACGACAAGGGCGCTCCGAAGTTCCTCGCCGCCGAATCGCTCGGGACCGCCATCGCCGACCAGCACTGATGCGCGCGCGGGTCGGACCGGCCGCGGAATAATGGGGATGCACGCGCGGCTGGGACGAACGGTGCCGGTCGGGGTACCCCCTATGAAGAGCCACTCCCCCGTCGAAGGAAGTTTTGCGATGACCACCGCCACCACTGCCGGCCGGTCCGGGACGTTCGATCTCGGCGACACCACTGTCACGCGCCTCGGCTACGGCACCAAGCAGCTGACCGGTCCGGGCGTGTGGGGCGACCCGAAGGACCCCGACGAGGCGGTGCGGGTGATCCGACGCGCGTACGAACTCGGCGTCACCTTCTACGACACCGCCGACTCGTACGGTCCGGCCGTCGCCGAGCAACTGCTCAAGACGGCGCTGCACCCGTACCCGGCCGACGTCGTGATCGCCACCAAGGCCGGCCTCACCCGGCAAGGCCCGGGCAAGTGGACGCCGGTCGCGCGGCCGGCCTACCTGCGGCAACAGTGCGAGATGAGCCTGCGGCACCTCGGCCTCGAGCAGATCCCGCTCTACCAGCTGCACCGCATCGACGCGCACGTCCCGCTCGCAGACCAGCTCGGTGAGCTGCACGCGCTGCAGAGCGAGGGCAAGATCCGGCACATCGGCCTGTCCGAGGTGACGGTCGACCAGCTCGTCGAGGCGCAGCAGTACGCCACCATCGTCTCGGTCCAGAACCTGTTCAACCTGACGGACCGCAGCGCCGAGCCGCTGCTCGATCACTGCACCGAGCACGGCATCGGGTTCATCCCGTGGTTCCCGCTCGCGACCGGCAAGCTCGCCGAGCGCGGCGGCCCGCTGGCCGACATCGCGCAACGGCTCGACGCCTCCCCGTCCCAGGTGGCGCTCGCCTGGCTGCTGCGCCGCTCGCCCGTGATGCTGCCGATCCCCGGCACGTCCAGCGTCGCGCATCTGGAGGACAACGTCGCCGCCGCCGGCCTCGAGCTGTCCGACAGCGACCTGCAGGCCCTGGACGACCTGTCGGCCTGACCACCGACCAGGTCCCTCGCGGGCCGGACCGAATGCCTCGGCGGCCGGTACGGGATGATCGCGGCATGGTGCTGCGGAACTGGGCCGGAAACGTCACCTACTCGGCGGACCGGCTGCACGAGCCGCGCACCGTCGAGGAGCTGCAGGAGATCGTGGCGCGCAGTCCGCGGCTGCGCGCCCTGGGTACCGGCCACTCGTTCAACCGGATCGCCGACTCGGACGAGCTCGTCACGGTGCGCGGCCTGCCCGCTACCACCGACATCCGGGCCGACCGTGTCGTGGCCCCGGGGGGCGCGCGGTACACCGAACTGGCCGCGGCGCTGTATGCGCGCGGGCTCGCGTTGCACAACCTCGGGTCGCTCCCGCACATCTCACTCGCCGGCGCCTGCGCGACCGGTACGCACGGCTCCGGAGACCACAACGGTTCCCTGCCGACAGCCGTCACCGCCGTGGAGTTCGTGCGCGCCGACGGCGAACTCATCACGATCGACGAGGCAGATCCCGACTTCGGCGGTTCGGTGCTCGCGCTCGGCGCGCTCGGCGTGGTCACTCGGATGACACTGGCCGTCGAACCGGCATACCAGATCGCGCAGGACGTCTGGGTCGACGCGCCGCTGCGCACCGTGCTCGAGCACTACGACGAGATCACGGCATCCGGTTACAGCGTCAGCATGTTCAGTTCCGGCGCGCCGGATCGCATCGACCAGATCTGGATCAAGCGGCGCGGTGCGCAGGCGACCGACGGAACGCCGTGGGGTGCGCGCCCGGCCGAGCACGCGATGCACCCGATCCGGCACATGGATGTGCGAGCGGCCACCGAACAGGGCGGGCTACCCGGCCCGTGGCACGAGCGGCTGCCGCACTTCCGCGCGAGCTTCACGCCGAGCGTCGGCGACGAACAGCAGAGCGAGTACCTGATCCCCCGGGTCCACGCTCCCGCCGCGATCGCCGCCGTGCACCGCTTCGACCTCGGCGAGCTGCTGCAGGTTGCCGAGTTCCGCACCGTCGCCGCCGACGAGCTGTGGCTCAGTCCCGCGCACGGGCGGGCGACGGCGGCGCTGCACTTCACCTGGCGCAACGACCCGGACGCGATCGCGGTAGCCGTTACCGCACTGGAGAAGGCACTCGCGCCGTTCGACCCGCGGCCGCACTGGGGCAAGGTGTTCGCGATGAGCCCCGACCAGGTGCAGCGCCACTATCCGCGACTCGCCGAATTCCGGGCGCTGATGGCGCGGCACGACCCGAACCGCAAGTTCGGCAACCCGTTCCTCGAGCGGTACGTGTACTGAGGTCTGCGTGTACTGAGGTCTGCCTCGGCGCGCTGTGCGAGCATCGACGCCGTGCTGACCGAGCGACGCATCCCGACGCGCACACCCGAGTGGCGCGCGATCCATGACCGCATCCAGGTCGCGATGGACCTGACCTCGCGCCTGAACGCGCTGCGTTTCAGCGACACCGACTCGCGCGATGCTCTGTTGAGCGAGCTACTGGGCAAGCCGCTGCCCGCGACGGCTCTCGTGCACCCGCCGTTCTACAGCACCTACGGCCTCGGCATCGACCTCGGCGAGCGGACCTTCGTGGGGCAGGCCTGCTCGTTCCTGGACCTGGGCGGGATCACCATCGGCGACCGGGTGATGATCTCGCCGAAGGTCACCCTCGTCACGGAAGGACATCCCGTCGAGCCCGCCGAGCGGTACGACTTCATCACCGTGGCGCCCATCGTCATCGAAGCGAACGTGTGGATCGGAGCCGCCGCCACAGTGCTCCCCGGCGTGAGGATCGGACACGACGCGGTGATCGGCGCAGGCACCGTCGTGGCCAAGGACGTTCCCCCGCTGACGGTCGTCACGGGAAACGGATACGTCGAGCGCAGGCGCCTGGCGCCTGGCGTAGCAGCCCCGCGCCAACCCGATCAGTCTTATCGCGCTTGACTTATATCGGGTCTCACTTATATTTGTCGGATGCACGCGTTCGACGTCCTCGGTGACCCCGTCCGGCGGCGGATTCTCGAGCTGCTCGCCGCGAGCGAGAAGTCGGCCGGCGACCTGGTCCAGGCGATCGGCGACGAATTCGGGATCAGCCAGCCGGCGGTGTCCCAGCACCTGAAGGTGCTCCGGGACGCGGGGTTCGCGGTGGTGCAGCCGGACGGAGCGCGCCGGGTGTACGCGCTGGACCCGGCACCCCTGCGCAGCGTCGACGAATGGCTCGACCCGTTCCGGCAGTTCTGGGCGCCACGGTTGGACGCGCTCGCGACCGAGATCGCCCGAGGCAAGAGATCACGACGACACACGACCCACTGACGAGGAGCAACAGCCATGCCGCAGACCCCCGACGACGTCATCGCCGCACAGCCCGCGCAGGTACGGCGCGGCCTGACGATCGACCGCGAGGGCAACACACAGCGCACCGTCCAATCGATCAGCCAGTCCTACCCGACCACGATCGAAGATCTCTGGCAGGCGTGCACAGCGGCAGAGCGGCTCGGCCGCTGGTTCGCGCCGGTGAACGGAGACCTGCGCCTGGGCGGGCACTACCAGGTCGAGGGCAACGCCTCCGGCACAGTTGTCGCCTGCGACCCGCCGCGATCGTTCGCGGTGACCTGGGAGCTCGGTGGCGACTCCAGTCAGCTGACGGTTCGCCTGACGTCGGAGCAGGACGGGTCACGGCTCACCATCGAGCACGAGCACACCGGCGAGGCGGACTCGCCGTTCTGGGCGCAGTTCGGGCCGGGGGCGACCGGGGTGGGGTGGGACCTCGCGCTGCTCGGCCTGTGCCTGCACCTGCGCACCGGTGAGGACCGCCCGGACGATCCCGAGGCCTTCGTCCGAACCGCGCCCGCCCAACAGTTCGTCCGCGCCGCGAGCGAGCACTGGGCCGAGGCGTCCATCCGTGCCGGAACCCCGCGAGATGACGCTTCCGCGGCCGCGCGGCGCACCACCGCGTTCTACCTCGGCGAGCAGGCGGAAGCCTGACGTGACCGAAACCGCGGTGGCGGAGGTGATGGCCGAACTGGCCGCACTCGAGGATCGCAAGATCCGTCTGGCGAACCAACGGCACGGCGACGACCACGGGGTGAATCTCGGCAGGCTGCGGGACCTCGCGAAGCGTCTGAAGACGCAGCATGAGCTCGCCCGCCGGCTCTGGACCACCGGCGACAGCGCGGCGCGGTTGCTGGCGATCCTGATCTGCCGACCGAAGGCCTTCGAGCGCGGAGAACTGGACGCGATGCTCCGGGCAGCGCGCAGCCCCAAGGTGCAGGACTGGCTCGTCAACTACGTGGTGAACAAGAGCCCGCACGCCGAACAACTGCGCGTGGCGTGGTCCGCCGATCCCGACCCGGCGGTCGCGAGTGCCGGGTGGGCGCTGACCACCGAGAGGGTGATCAGGAATCCGGACGGCCTCGACCTCGCCGCCCTTCTGGAGGCCATCGAGGCGAACATGAAGGCTGCCCCGCCGCGCCTTCAGTGGGCGATGAACGAGTGTCTCGGGCAGATCGGCATCGAACACGCTGAACATCGCGACCGCGTGATCGACATCGGCGAGCGCCTGGGCGTGCTCAAGGACTACCCCACGCCCCCCGGTTGCACCTCACCGTTCGTGCCGATCTGGGTCGGCGAGATGGTGCGCAGGCAGGCGGCCCGCGCTGGAGGGTGACGCTGGCGGGTGAGGCAGGTTGGCGCACGAGTCCCGCACGGCTACCGTGCTCACAGGTGTGTGCCGTAGTCGTCCGAAGGGCAGCGCGCATGTTCGAGTCTGCGGACGAACTCGAGCCGTCGGTTCGCGCTGCCTACCTGCAGCGCCTCGGAGTCCAGGCCCGCCCGCCGTCCGTCGACGACCTGTTCTCGCTCGTCCGGCGACACGCCGAGCGGGTGCCGTACGAGACGTTGTGGATCGCTGCGGGCGAGCGGTGGACGATCGATCCGGCTCAGGCGGCACGGCGGATCGCTTTCGCCGGTCGGGGCGGGTACTGCTACCACCTCAACGGCGCGCTCGGCCTGCTGCTGCGCTCGCTCGGCTATGCGGTGCGCGGACACGTCGGGGGTGTGCACGGAGCCGTGGCGACCCCGGACGAGCGGGGCAACCATCTCGTGCTGACCGTGGCCGAACTCCCCACCGATGCCAACCCCGCTGGGCACTGGTACGTGGACACCGGTCTCGGCGATGCTCTGCACGAGCCGCTGCCGCTGATGCCCGGGGCCTACGTGCAGCACCCGTTCCGGCTGACCCTCGAGCTGCTGGCCGACCGAACGTGGCAGCTGACTCACGACCCCGCCGGCGGATTCGGCAGCATGACCTGGACGACCACCCCGGCAGTACCCGCCGACTTCGTCGCCAAGCACGAGTGGCTGTCGACCTCGCCCGAATCCGGATTCGTGCAGGTGCCGATGGCCGAACGGCGTGACGCGACCGGTGTGGACGTCATCCGCGGTCTGGTGCTCGCGCGCATCGGCGGGGACGCGTTCACCGCCGAGCCGATCACGCGGCAGGCGGACTGGTTCGACGCGCTCGCGGACGTCTTCGACCTGCGCTTCGACGCGGCGCCGCCCGAGACGCGCCGTCGGCTGTGGGACGCCGTCCTGGACTCGCACCGCGCCTGGGAGGCACGCCAGCGGTCGTAATGCCTTGCCGTCAGCAGTTGCAGCATGGCGATCCGGAGTAGCTTCGTTGTCCTTGGCGGCAGCAACCCCCGGGGGGGGTAGGGCGATGGGCGACGACGACATCCGGGACGCCCAGCGGGCGGCGTGGGCCGGGCTGTCCGCCGGCTGGGACAAGTGGGACGCGCTGATCGGCGATCAGTTGCGTCCGGTGGGCACCGCGATCATCGAGCGTCTCGCCATCGCCGACGATCAGCACCATCTCGACGTCGCCGCGGGCACGGGCGAGCCGGGTCTGAGTATCGCCAAGCTGGCGCCGCGGGGACGTGTCGTGCTCGCCGACCTCGTCCCGCAGATGCTGGACGTAGCCGCTCGGCGAGCCAGGACGGAGGGGCTGACCAACGTCGAGACGGTGGTGTGCAGCGCGGACGAGCTGCCGTTCGACGACAACACGTTCGACAGCGTCTCGATGCGCTTCGGGTACATGTTCCTGCCCGACCTGGCCGCGGCGACGGCCGAGTTCGTGCGCGCGTTGCGGCCGGGCGGACGGCTCTGCTCGTCGGTATGGGTCAAGCCCGAAGCGAACCCGTGGACCTCGATCGCGCTGCAGGCCATCGCGACCGAGGTGACCCCGGCGCCGCCTAACCCGGACCGGCCCGGCATGTACCGCTGCGCCGCACCGGGACTGGTGAGCGCGTTGCACGAGCGGGCGGGGCTGCGCGAGATTGCCGAGTGGGACGTCGGCATCGAGCTCGTGACGCGATCGGCCGAGGAGTACTGGGCGGTGATCAGCGAGCACGTCTCGCTCGCCGTGGCGGCGCTGAGGCAGGTGGACGTAGCCGCACGCGAGCGGATCCGGGCGCAGGCGATCGCCGAGGTGAGCGCGTTCGAGGAGGACGGCGCGATACGGGTGCCCGGACTGGCCCGCTGCATAGTCGGGACGAAGCCAGAAGCCCGAAGCACGCCGTAACCGGAAGTCGCCGGGCCGGTGCGCCTGAGCATCGCCGCCCGCGCGCCACGGTGGCGCGTGCTCACCTTCGACGGCCGCCCTGGTCGGCGCACGTCACGCACAACGGTGTCGCAGGGAGCGCCTCGAGCCGCGCGTCGCCGATCGGGTTACCGCACCTTTCGCAGCGGCCGTAGTGACCGTGACGCAGCCGCTCGAGCGCGGCGTCGATGTCACGAAGACGATCCTGGACGCGCGCGCGAAGCCCGGCGAGTTGCTCGCGTTCGAAGGCGATCGTCGACCCTTCCGGATCGTGTTCGTCGTCGACGTTGCTGCCGGCGGCGGCCGCCGCGACGGCGTCCAGGTCGGCGCCCATCGAGGTGAGCTGCTCCATGGCGGCCGTCCGTTCGGTCAGCAGTCTTGCCTCTGCCTCACGCGCGTCCATACGGAGATCATCGCTCAATCAGGCCGATACGCGCTGACTGTCGTTCACACCACAGCATTAGGAGCCCGCATTCGCCGCAATCGACGTGGTCGTCGGCAGCGCCACGGCGAAGATGTGGCGAGCGGAGTTGAGCGCAGCCCCTGTGCTTCTCGACTCAAGCGAGATCAACGCTATCTGGAACCATCTCCGGACGCAGGCCGCGCGCACAGACGAACGTGAGGCGACCGAGCCGCCACCGCCGACACTCGCGCGGCTGTACTGGAACGCGTCAGCCTCGCTCGTCGCGGCCCTGGTCAGTGTGCTTGCCGTTCTCTACACGATCAGATGGACCGGAACCGCGTGGAGCGGCTATGCGACCGCAGGTGTAGCGCTCCTGCTCGGAAGCGTGGCGCGTCGCACTGCATGGCTGCGATATCCCGCGCTCGGCTGGTTGACGGGCAACGTCGTGATCACGATCGCTGTGATCGCGATGCAACTACTCGGCTGACATCGCATGCGTCACGTACGAACGCCGGAAACCTGCGTGCCCGTACGAACCGGGACCGCGGTCCCTGTCGGTCGGGACACCTCGCCGACCACGCTCGCAGCGCCGCCACATCGAGGGAGTCGCTGCCGTGCCCACTCATCCGCTGCGCGCCTGCGCACTGCTCGCCGTTCTGTCCTGCATGTTCGTCCTGACGCAGTCGGCGCCAGAGGGCATCGCGGCACCCTCGGGTTCAGCGCGGCCGATCGTGACGCCGTTGAGCGCGTCACCGACCGGAGTGGACGTCGACCCGAGCACCCATCTGGTGTACGCGGTCAGCAACGGCGGCGCGGGCTACCTCGACGTGATCGACGGCCGTGACGGCACGCTCGTCAAGTCCCTGACCTTGTCGGGGATCGTGACGGCCGGGGTCGTCGTCGATCCGAGCACGCACATCGTCTACGTGAGCGATGACGACGACGCGATCGTGCTTGCGCTGGACGGTGCCACCCTCGCGACGAAGGCCGTGATCGATGTCGGCGCGAATCCCGCCGGCATGGCCGTGGACCCCTCCCGGCACCGCCTCTACGTGGCCGACACCAACCGGTACGGCACCGACTCCGACGCCGGGGTCACGGTGATCGACACCCAGACGAACACGGTCCTCGCCACCACCGAAACGCCGCCCGAGCCGTGGGGTGTGGCCGTGGATCCGAACAGCCACGAGGTGTACGTCGCGGTGCGCGACGCCGGCAACTTCGGCCCGGGCGTGGTGGAAGTGCTCGACGGCACCACCTACGAGCAGACGAGCGAGATCACGGTCGGGCTCAACCCCACCGCGGTCGCCGTCGACGCCGCCCTGCGCAGCGTGTACGTCGCCAACTACGACTCCGCGGCCGCCCACAGCTCCGACCCGGCCGGCCCCGTGCAGACCGTCTCGATCATCAACACCAGCACGCATGCGGTGACCGGGACGTTCGCCGTCGGACACAACCCCGGTGCGGTCGCCGTCGATGCCACTGCCCGCCGGGTCTACGTGGCCAATGCCGACAGCACGATCTCGGTCTTCGACGAAACCAGCCGGACCGTGGTGCAGACACTGACGATCACCGCACCCGACTCCGGGACTGCTACACCGCGGCCCGCGGGAGTCGCGGTCGACCCGGGCCTCGGCCGGGTGGCTGTCGCGGCCGGCTCGTTCAGCTCCTCCGCTGCCGACGAGCTGCTCATCTACGGCACCCCCTCGCCGCCGACCGGGCTCAGCGCGCACGCCGACGGCGGGCAGATCAGCTTGACCTGGCAGGCCCCTGCGAGCACTGCCGGTTCGCCGGTGAGCGGCTACACGATCCTGCGCGGCACCAGCGCCGCCGACCTCAGCGTCATCGCCAGCGACGTCACAGCTAGGACCTACTCGGACAGCGACGTGACGGCCGGCTCGATCTACTACTACCAGGTGCTCGCGACGAACGGGTTCGGGTCATCCGCCGTCTCCGGCACGGCTTCGGCCACCGTCGCGCTCGCACAGTCCGTGCCGGGACGTCCCGGCGACGTCCACGTCAAGGCAGGGGACGCGAGCGCGACCGTGACGTGGTCGCCGCCTGCGTCGGACGGCGGCTCGGCGATCACGGGCTACGAACTGCTCCGCGGCACCAAGCCGGGCGCGGAGTCCGGCACTCCGATCGCGACCGGCGTGGCGGCCTTGACCTACACCGATCACGGGCTCGCCAACGGCCACCGGTACTACTACCAGGTCCGCGCGGTGAACGCCGCCGGGACGTCCGCACCCTCGTCCGAGGTGCACGCGCTGCCGTCGGCGGCCGCGGGCGGCCCGTCGGCGAGCATCGCCTCGTGCGACGTGACCGACCTCGCGACTGCCGCCGCGCGGGGCGGCACCATCACCCTCTCCTGCCCCACCGCGATCGGCTTCACGGCGCCGATCACGATCACCAAATCGGTGACCCTGGTGGCGGACTCGCCGGTCGTGCTGGACGGTCAGGGCAGCACCGCGCTGTTCTCGGTGAAGGCCGGCGCGACCCTGACGCTGGCCGGGCTGTCCGTCCAGAACGGCTCGGCGAGCAGTGACGACGGGCTGGACTCCCCCGACGGCGCACAGGGGGCCGACGGCGTCGCCGGTACCCCCGGCTCGCCCGGAGGGCCGGGGACCGCCGGTACGGACGGCACACCCGGCAAGCCGGGAACCGCGGGCTTCGCCGGCGGCAAGGCGGGCACGGCAAAGGGCGGCGCCATCAGCGTCGCGGCCGGATCGGCGCTCGTCGTCACGGGCAGCACGTTCCGCGACAACACCGCGCAGGGCGGTGACGGCGGCGCGGGAGGCAACGGCGGGCCCGGCGGCGACGGCGGGCCCGGCGGCAAGGGCGGCATGGGCGTGGTGGCCGCCGGCGGCAACTCCGGCAAGTCCGGAGCTGCCGGTGCCGGTGGTAAGGGCGGTAAGGGCGGTGCAGGCGGCAGCGCGTTCGGCGGTGCGATCTACAGCGCCGGCGACGTGGCGATCAGCGATACCAGCTTCGACGGCAACCAGGCACTCGCTGGCTCGGGCGGAGACGGCGGTAGCGGTGGCAAAGCGGGCACGGGCGTCGTCGGTGCGGACGGTGGGAACAGCACGCCCGACGCCAAGGCCCAGGGCGGCGGGCACGGCGGTGTCGGCGGCGCCGGTAGCGCCGGCGGTGCCGGTGGCAGCGGCGGTGCGGGCGGGTCCGGCGGCGATGCCCGCGGCGGCGCGATCTACGTCGACGGCGGCAAACTGAGCATCGACGGCTCGACGTTCACGACGAACGCGGCCATCGGCGGCAACGGCTCGTCCGCGGGCGACGGCGGCGAAGGAACCGATGGTTTCGGTGGCGGCGGTGGCGGCGCCGGGTTCTTCGCGAAACCCGCCGCCGGCGGCGCGGGTGGCAAGGCCGGTGCCGGCGGCAAGGGCGGTACAGCAGGCAAGGCCGGCGCGGCCGAGGGCGGCGGCTTCTACGCGACGGGCACGGTCACGGCGACGTCGAGCAGCTTCGGGTCCAACCTCGTCGTCGCCGGCAACGGCGCGGACGGCGGGCAGGGAGCAGCCGCCGGATCGGGCCGCAAGGGTTCGTCCGGCTGGTTCTGGTACTGGCAGGATCCCAGCGACCGACCCAGCGTCGGCGGTGACGGCGGGGCGGGCGGTAGCGGCGGCAACGGCGGCAACGGCGGTGCCGCCAGCGGCGGCGGAAGCGCGGTAGGGGCGGCCGGCTTCAGCGTCCATACGCCTGACCTGTCCGCGCTCACGCTCGGCTCGAACGCGGCGACGGGCGGGTTGACCGGAGAGCCCGGTCAACCCGGCAAGGGCGGATCGGCCGGGACCGGTGGGCTCGGCGCGCGGGGTGCCCAGCCCAGCTGGCCCAGCATCGGGGCGACCGGCGCGACGGGCACGCCGGGGGTGGACGGCCTCGCCGGCACGCAGAGCGCTGACGGCATCGGGATCGTGCCCGGCATCTACCAGCCCGGGGCGGACAGCATCGACCCCGCAGCTCCGTCGGCACCCCGGCGGGTCCTGGCCTCGGTCGCCGGGGTACGCACCATCGAGGTGACCTGGGCACCTCCGAAGACGGACGGCGGTACCGCGGTCACCGGCTACCGGATCACGGCGCACGACGCGACGACCGGGCTCACCGCCCGTGCCGTGACAGCCGGCGGGGACAGTGCGTCGTTCCCGGTCACCGGACTGTCGGCGGGAGACAAGTACACGTTCACGGTCGTGGCAGTGAACTACGCCGGGCGGACGGGTCCGGCGGAAGCGTCCAATCCCGTCGTCCCGGTGAACGAGCCGTTGGAGGCGTCGGCGAGCGGCATGAGCCCGTCTGCGACCGGCATCGCGACGGCGACGGTCGGGACGCCCGGCACCAGCGAGTACGTCAAGGCCACGGCTCATGGCGCGGGCACCGTCACGATCGGTACCTATCACTCCTCCCCGTTGGGCGGGTTCACCACGGGGATCGCCTATTACGACGTGGCGATCGCCCCCGGAAGCGCGTTCACGTCGCTCACATTCACGGTCTGCGGCCAACCCGACGGCGCCACGATCCAGTGGTGGGACCCGGTCAAGCACCTGGCCGTCGAGGCGTCCAAGCAGAAGCGGGACGCCGATTGCATCACGGTCACCGTGAACGCCACCACCTCACCGTCCCTTTCGGACATGTACGGCACGGTCCTCCGCACGATCCGGACGGCCACGCACGTCACGGCCGCCGGCGGCGCCACGTTGGCGACGACCGGCACGCCGGATCGTGCGATCGCAGGGTGGGCGCTGTTTCTGCTCGCTCTGGGCACGGTCATGCTCGTAGGCGGGCGATCCTCAAAGCGTTGGACGAGCGCCGAGTGATCGATTCTCCTGTACGGGCGGTGCCGATGAGATTCGCCGGTGACCGTCGTCAGAAGGGCATGAGTCGAATCACGCTCCAGACGATGATCACCCTCGACGGCGTCATCGAGTCGCCGCCCGAGGTGCTTGTTCCGTACATGAGCGACGAGGGGCGGCAGTCCACGCTGGAGCTCGCGCTTGCATCTGACGCGCTGTTGCTCGGCCGGGTCACGTGGCAGCACCTCGCCGTGGCCTGGCGGGACCAGACCGGCTCGATGGCAGAGCGGATCAACGCCATGCCGAAGTACGTCGTGACCTCGACCATCAGCTCTGCCACTGAGTGGGGCAACTCCGCGCTCGTCACCTACGGCGAGGTCGCGGCCCTTCGCGAGCACCTCGACCTGCTCTCCTACGGCTGTGGGGCGCTCGCCCGCGATCTGCTGCGCGACGGGCTCCTCGACGAGATGCACCTCAACATGACGCCTGTTGTCGCAGGCCGGGGAAGGCGCCTTTTCGACGAGCCGTCGAGCTTGCTGGCATTCGACCTCGTCGAGAGCCACACCTATCCGACTGGGGCCGTCCGCCTCGTCTGCCGGCCGCCGGGCCGGGCGCAGGACGCGTAGCACGCACTGCACTGCGTTGAGTTTGTGCGCTCGCTGATCGTGCGCCTGTCTGCCAGCCGCTGGTTTAGGTCGCGGTATGACGATTCGGGAGCGCGTCCTCGTGGGCGTGTCGAGGCAACTTGGTCGACCCACGGGCGTGGTAGGGCGAGTTGTCGGGCGAGCCCTCAAACCCTGGCAACAGATCCGTCATCCTCGCCGCTGTCGAGGCCGTGGAGGTTCGGAAGGGTTGCACCGTGGCCGAGGTCGGCTTCGGTGGCGGTGCGGGGCCAGCCCTGCTTCTCGACCAGGACGGACCGAGCGGCGTTGTGCACGGCATCGAAATCGCTCCGACGATGCTCGCCGCGGCGCGACGTCACTTCGAGAACCAGGTCACGATGGGGAGCTTGCACCTGCACGAGGCCACCATGCAGCTACTGCCGCTACCGGACGGCTCCGTTGATGCCGCGATATCCACGAACACGATCTACTTCGTGGACGGGCGCGGCCATGTCGAAGCTGGCTCGAGTGCTGCGCCCAGGTGGTCGGCTGGCGCTCGGCGTCGGCGATCCAGCAGCGATGGCCAAAATGCCGTTCACCAAGCACGGGTTCATAGTTCGACCCGTCAGCGAAGTCATCGAGTCTCTTCGCCTGGCGGGATTCACCCTCACCGAGGATCGACGTGTCGGGGACGGTCCGGATGCGTTTCACGTTCTCGCCTGCGAGCGCGCCTCCTCCTAGCCCCCACATCGGCAGAATGTGTCCATGGTCTTCGGAGCACACTCGTCCTCTACAGCAAGGACGCTGAAGGGCGCGGTTAGCTTCGAGTTCCGAGGTGTGCTTCCAGCCGGCTTACGGCGCCGTCTACGTCGGTGAGCTTGTCGAGGCCGAAGAGCCCGACCCTGAAGGTGGAGAGGTCGTCTCTTTCACCGCACATCAGCGGTACTCCGGCAGCCACCTGGAGACCACGCTGCTTGAACTTTGCGCCGCTGCGAATCTCGGGATCGTCCGTGAATGCCACCACCACGCTGGGTGCGGCAAATCCGTCGGACGCGACCGAGGCGAATCCGTGCTCGGCGAGCATGGCGCGCACTCGCGTGCCGAGGGAGATCTGAGCCATGCGCAGCTCGCTGAGCCCGGCGGCGCGGGTCTCGAGCATGAGCGCGGCGTCGTGCGCGAGGGTGTCCGTCGGCATCGTTGCGTGGTAGGGCGTCTGCCCCTGGGTGTAGGCCTCGGTGATCGTCATCCACTTCTGCAGGTCGACCGCGAAACTGGTCGAGGTCGTCGACATGACCTGTGCCTGAGCCGCCTCGCCGAGCATGACGTAACCCGCGCACGGTGAGCCGCTCCATCCCTTCTGCGGGGCGCTGAGCAAGACGTCAATGCCGAGCTCGGTCATGTTCACCCACAGCGCCCCCGACGCGATGCAGTCCAAGACGAACAGCCCACCGACGTCATGCGTCGCGGCGGCGACGGCGCGGATGTAGTCGTCCGGCAGCACCATGCCCGCAGCAGTCTCCACATGCGGCGCGAAGACGACCTCGGGACGGACCCGCGCGATCGTCTCGACGACCTCACTGACCGGCGCAGGGATCCACGCAGCGTGCCGCTCATCGGACACCGGCCGGGCACTGCAGACAGTCGTCTCACCGGCCACCGACCCGGCATCGAAGATCTGCGACCAGCGGTAGGAGAACAAGCCGTTGCGCACGACCAGGCATCGCCGGCCCGTTGCCAGTTGCCGGGCTACAGCTTCCATGGCATAGGTGCCGCCACCGGGCACGACCGCGACCGTCTCTGCACCATAGGTCGTGCGCAGAACCTCGACGATGTCCTGCATCACCCCGACAAAGCGTCTGGACATGTGGTTCAACGACCGGTCGGTGAAAACGACCGAGTACTCAAGAAGGCCATCAGGATCGACGTCGCGGCGCGGAAGACTCACCCCCGCAGACTGCCACACGCCGGCGCAGCGTGTGGGGGTCTATCCGATCAACGGTGCAGTAGAGCCGCGGCGGCCGCGCAGAGCCGCTCTGCACCTACTCGGCGTTCTGCGGGTTCAGGCGAACGCGGCATAGAAGAGTCCTGACACACAGGTTGCGTGTCCGGGACGTCGCGGCTCAGATTGAGCGGCGCTGGGCGAGGACGACGAATTCGCGGCCGGGTCGGTCGGGTGCTTCACGGATCTCGCGGATGCCGAGGCCTTCCGCCTCCAGGGAGGTCGTGAGTTCGTCTTCGTCGCGGAAGCGCAGCGTGGAGTCTGAGGTGAGTGTGGTGTTGTCGTTGAGCAATCGGTAGGTGTAGCGAAAGGAGACGAGCGGCAGGTCGACAGTGGTGAGTTCCCTGCGTTGCTCGACGGGCCCGAGGCCGGGGACGTCGGCTGTGACGGGCGCGGTATCCACGGCCCACTCCTCCCATGCTCGGCGCTCGGGGCGTCTGGTCTCGAAGGTGAAGCAGCCACCGAGCGCGAGTGAGCGTCGGACGTGACGCAGCATGGCGGTCCAGTCGTGGTCGGTCAGCACTGCTTGCGCGGCGTTGCCGGTCATGACGATGAGGTCCGCCTGCGCGCCGGCGGGGATGGCGGAGGCGTCGCCCTCGATCCAGGTCACCTGGTCGGCGCCAGGCTTCGCCCGGGCGACATCGAGGGATGCTCGGGCTGGGTCGACGGCGATGACCTGCCGGTCGGGTGCTAGCAGCAAGGCGAGGCAGCCGGTGCCGCACCCAAGATCGACGATGCGGCGAGCCGCGAGTTCGTCGGCGATGGCGAGGTAGGCGGCGAGGTCGTCACGTGGCCCGTCGAAGGTGTCATAGGCGAGCGCGAGACGAGGATGTGCATATATCGGATCGGGCACCGCATGATCGTAGAAACGCGCGGACAACGAGGTGACCGAGTTACTCCGCACGACGGCCGAAGTGGGGCCGACTCAGGTGATCACCCGCACCGGTCAGCTGCTCGCAGCCCCGGGGTCGGCCAGGACGTCGCGCCAGGAGTGACGCGGGGCGAAGCCAAGTAGGGTGCGCGCCTTGGCGATGGCGTAGAAGGTTTCGTCGCGGACCATCTCTCGGCGCAGCTCTACTCCCTGGTAGAAGCGGTCCTGGATCTGCTGGGACGTCGCCGCCACGGACCTGTCGGCGTTCGCGACGTTGAAGACCTCGTACTCGTGTGGCTCGATGACGTTGTTGATCCGCAAGCCGTACACGTCCGCTCCGGTGCGCGCCTGGAACGAGCGCGCCGTCACCTCGCCGGAGATCGACATGGCGTAGGCGTCCTCGGGAACGGTCGGATGGTCCTCGTCGACCGGCACGTATAGGGGGCGCCGCTCCCCCTGGGCGAAACAGATCCCGTAGGTCGTCTCGGAGGACGCGAACACGATCTTGCGCACCCCCAGCCGGGTCGCGGCCTCGAGCACATTGAAGGTGCTGAGCACATTCGTCGCGTAGGTCGCCGTGTCGGACTCGCGCAGGATCGCCGGTATCGCAGCGAAGTGCACGACAGCGTCGTAGCTGGGCTTGGACGGCAGGTCCAGTTCCTCGAAGGTCGCCAGCCCGGCGAGCGCCGAGTAGGTCTCACCCGCATCGGTGAGATCGACGCGCAGGTCAGCGACCGCCGAGTTTCCCAACGGGACAAGATCGGCATTGGTGACCTGGTGACCGCGCTCGGCAAGATACGGCGCGACGTGTCTGCCGGCCTTTCCACTGCCACCGGTGAAGAAAACGCGCATAGACATTTCCTACCGCGGACGTTGAGGGGCAGGTCCACCGGCACCAGCGTCATCGCGATCCCGGGCGCCGTCGCTGAGATCAAGCTGGTGATTCAGTTCGCTGGTGTGGGCGGGTGCCGAGCCAGGTGCTCAATGCTTCGCGCAGGGTGCGCAGGGCGGTCTGGACGGCTGTTTGGCTGGTGGCGGCCCAGGCGATGTGCGTGTCTGGCCGGATCAGTAGTGCGTCGGCGGGCGGTGGGTCGATCGTTGCGCGAATGACGTCGACGTGCTCGCCCCAACGACCGGCGAGCTCTCGCAGGTCGGGTCGGTCCGCGAGGTCGAGCAGTACCAGGCGACCGGTGCGCAGCATCCCCGCGAATCGCGGGTCACCCTGTTGGACGCTCAGGGCTCGACTTGTCAGGAACGTGCCGACGAGCGGGTGCACCTGCGATTTCGGCGCCCCCGCATCGGTGCCGGCCATGAGGGCACCGAGACGTCGAAGCGGTTGCTCGTCAGCAGTCAGTTCGAGAACGAGCGCTCTGAGTGCGTCACCGTCCGGACCGTATCCGCGGCGCAGCGCCACCTGGGCGCGGGTGTGCAGCAGGGTCCGCTCGGCGGCGGCGCGCCGTTCGTCGGAGTACGTGTCGAGCAGATCGGGGGGCGCCCAGCCATGAATGGTGCCGGCGAGCTTCCACGCAAGGTTGGCTGCGTCGAGCATGCCGGCGTTGACGGCGACCCCGCCCGCAGGGAACAAGTGCGCCGCATCGCCGGCCAGAAATATGCGCCCGTGGCGATAGGTGTCGGCTTGCTTGGCGGAGTAGCCGAACCGCGTCATGCGAAGGGGCTCTCCCAGCGGCAGGTCGACACCGAGCACTCGGTTCACACTCGCGCTCAGCTCCGCGATGGTCATCGGCGCGTCGTCGTACTCGCGCGCTTCTACTTCGGCGGTGTAGACGGAAAGCCTGCCCTCCAGGCCTGAGCACGCGAACACGCCACGTTCGGTTGCGGTGTAGCCGAACGGAATCCTGCCGATTCCGTCTACTTGAAGACCTCCGTCGTCGAGCAGGGTGACCGACTCGGGCACCGTGACCGATGCCAGCCGCTCGATTTCAGGCAGAGACGTCCCCCGAAACGGGATACCGGCCAGGTCGCGGACTCGGCTCCGGCCTCCGTCGCAGCCGACCACGAACTGGGTGGCCATCTCGTACCGCCCCTGCGGGCCACGCACCTCGACTTTGACCACGCCGTCCTGCTGCTGCAGGCCGATCACCTCGTGTCCGCGGCGTATCTCGCTGCCGCGCTCGCTCGCGCGATCGGCAAGGGCAGCTTCCAGTTGTGGTTGCGGAAGCCGCAGCACCTGCATCGGTGGATCCGGGATCTGCGAGAAGTCCAGCTGAAGCCCGCCAAACGGAAGGCTCGGAACCGCCTCCGGACCCTTGCTCCCGCCCGCCTCGCAAAATCGGTCCAACTCGCCACGGAAATGCAGCAGCTCCAAGATCTGTCCCGCGAGGCCGCCCGCCTTCGCGACCTCGGACGGCTCCGCCCGCCGCTCGAGCAATAGCGTTCGCACCCCTGCCTGGCCTAGTTCGCCGGCGAGCATCAGCCCGGTCGGTCCAGCGCCCACAACGACTGCATCCACCGTCAACAACTGTCAGCTCTTCCTGTGAGTCGCTCGGCTCAATCGGACTGCGACCGCCGATTGTGCGGGACCACCCGGGCCTTGCCGCAAGGCCCCCACTGCCGTATATCTTGAAAATGGAAGGACATCCGATACGTCCGATCCGCCTACGGACGTGACGAGGCACAGCCACCGATCATTCGGAGCCGCGGAAAAGAGTGCGCAAGCGAGCAAGAACCGTCGATATGCGTGGCCCGGTCGGCTGGTCGGGGCGCGCGGACGAATCGATAGCGCACACACCGGATGTCGAATTGATTGGTGCCTGTTTACCGATCATCTTACGGCCGCGCTGAAGGAGATCGGTGGGTGTCTGCGTGAGCGGCGGCTCGGGGATGCGCGAGCTAGCGCGCTTGCGACCTGACGCAAAACGTCGGAGTCCCCAGCTATCTTGTCGCCGTGAAGACTAACCGCGGCAAGTTGGAAAGGAGCGGGGCTCTCGCCGGCCACTACCGGGTCGGGAAGACGTACTCCCCGCCGTTCATGGCGATGGATCAGACCGTCCTGGTCGATTGGGTACGCGATGACCTTCCAGACCTCGTATGGCCGGGATTCCTGATTGGCCTAGGCGGCGAGGCCGGCCTGAGCCGGTTCATCGGGTGGCAGCAGCGCGCTCACGCGATACTCGCGTCGGCTGGGATCGAGCCAGCTGGCGTGCTGCTCGACGGTCGGTTCACGTCCCTTGAGGCAACCCGGGTGGAGGTCCGGCAACGGGTTGTCGATGCGCTGAGTTCGACGATCGAGGACGCGGATGTTCTGCCAGATCCGTTGCTCGCCGTGCTTCGACTGTACGAAGACCTACCAGGAAGATGGCTCCTGGTAGATCCTTGGTTAGAGCGAGATGTAGCGGTTTCTTCGGAAGACGCATGGAGCATGCTTACGCAATCGGTCGTTGCCTGCGTAGGCGACGGGCACCAGGAAGCGATGTTGAAGTTCGTGGGCATCACCTGGGCGGTGATCACCAAGAAGTTCCGCGCTGACTCCGCCATGATCGAGTTGCTGAAGACCTATCCCCGCGATCCGGCGACCGTCGGCGCAGCGGATTCCGTAGTCCGTGCCTCGTTCGGGGCATCGAAGGGTGCGGAGTATTACCGAGATCCGGCGCTGCGAGATCGACATCGCGCATGGGCCGAGCTATTTTGGCGGTCAGCCTGGCGACTCACGCCATGCTTACTCCGCGAAGATCCTGAGCCGGCCGCATCCGGCTCCGCCGGAAGCGGCGGCGAGAATGATGTCGCGGGTGATCATGTCGAAGCAGTCCACCAGCTGTACCGCGACTTTCTCGACGGATTCTTCCGAGCGGATCTCGACCTGCATGAGCCGGCGCGGCATGAAGTTATCGCCGGCCTCCTTACCCGCGCTGTGAGATCAACCGTCGCCTACCTTCGCAGCCCCCATCTCTGGTCCGGCGAACACGGTTCAGGTTTGACGCGTCTGCTCGCGGAAACGGAGATTTCGCTCTCGTGGCTCGCCCAAGGCGGCACGGAGAGGTATGCGCAGTACCAGGAATATGGACGAGGCAAGGCCAAGTTGATGAAGGCGCACATGGCCAACTTGGCCGAGCAGTTCGACGACGCGCCGCCAGAGATGCTCGCCGAGGCGATTGAGCACTTGAACAAGGGGCTCGGCGGTGATTGGGGCGAGGAGTTCGTCACCGTAAATCTTGATTCGACGTTTTCCGGCGTGACAGTTCGCGCGATGGCGAATGAGACCGGCCTCGACGATCTCTATCGTCACATCTACCAGTCGGCAAGCGGAGTCACGCATGGCGAGTGGTGGGCGGTCCAGGACTACGCGATGCAGCGATGCATGAATCCGCTGCATCGCTTTCACTGGGTTCCGTCGATGGAGCCGGTCGGCGGCAATGAACCACTCCTCGCTCAGTACTGGGTCACCAAGGTGGCCGAACTTGTCGGCTTGGCGCTCGACGAACTGCGCCGCGAAGACTCGAAGGACGCCGCCGGCGATGCAGCCAACGAATGACGATGACCTGGTCGTCGACGTACGCCGCGGTCGGCACGCCGTCCTGGCCTCCGAGCGGTTGCGATGACCGGCTCCATTACGAAGAACCCGCACTACGTCCCACGCAGCTACCTCTCCGCGTGGGCGGACGAAAAGGACCAGGTGTGCCTGCGGCGACGGGACAACCCGCGTGCGCATCCGGTCAACATCAAGAACGTCGCGGTCGAACGCGGCATTTACGGACGAGGCCAGCTTGGACAGCGACGAGAGGATCTGTTCGGCGAACTCGAAGGGATCTGGCCCCAGCTTCGGGACGAGTTCGTCGCGTCGGGCGTCGCGGTGGGAAACGCCCGACACCAGATCGCACTGTTTGCCGGCCTGCAGATCGCCCGAACCCGCGAGCACATCGCCCAAGTCGAGTTCGTCCTGAACCTCGCTGAATCGACCACGGAACGGCCACTCACACGGGAGGCAGTCCGCCGGTATCTCGCCGAGCAACACCTCGGCTTCGAGCCAAACGAAAGAGAGGTCGAAGGAGCATGGAGCCTCGCCAGCGTGCTCGTTGAGCGTAATGACTTGCCGACGCGCGAGGACTTGTTCGGCACGAGCCTGGACATCGCGGTCACGAAACTCGCGCCGTGCGTCGAGGAGATGGCCTGGACCCTCGAGCTCAGCCGCCGTCCAATCCTGTACACGAGCGACAGACCCGTCATGACGTGGCGACCACCCAGCCCGCGGGATGCGTACGAAGGCGTCGGACTGCTCGGAGCAACTGAGGTGCGATTCCCACTAACTCCACGTGCATTGCTAGTTATGCGCCCGCGCGGTACCGCCGAACACCTCCAGCGGGTGGAACCCAAGCGATTCGGCGAAGTCAACCGGACGACGGCACGGCAATGCTTTGAGTTTCTGGTCGGCACCGTCTTCCAATCACGGCGCTTATCCTCCATCACTTTGTACCGCCGGCGACCGGCGTTGCGCTTCAACCTCGGACCTGGCTTCCAAGCTGACGCCAGCGGCACCAGGCACCCGATGGGCGACATCATCCACACTTGGGTTCCATCCCCCGGGGCATAACCACCGCGCCGCAGACCTGCCATCAATCCCGATCATGGACCACTGCGCCCGGCTATCTCCCCCCAGACCTTCGATGCTTAGTCTCGGGCGTGTGCGAGGGAACCGGCAAGCAGGCTGGCTGCGCGCTAGCCAAGGTGGCACACCGGTGACCGCTCGGCCGAGTCGCCGGTGTGCTCAAGCCTCCACCGCTCGCGATGCAGCCGCCCCAAAGCCTGCTCAAGGACGGCAGCGACCTGGTCCGCATTCGCCTTCATGAGCATGTACGTCGGATCGATCGAGCCGGTGATCGGCCCGCGCGATCCAGGGGTACGTTCATTGGCCGACAATCTGCCTCTCCTCGCATGCTGCTGCCCCGTTGCTCGTGGCCCGCCTGGACGGTGTCGACGGACCGTGCGCATATCGGCGCGCCGCGTCACATGCGGTTCGCGCCCACAGTCGGCGTTCTGTCAGTCGAGTTGTTGGGGTTCGACGTCGTCGGCAGCGCCGGCCCAGTTGGCCTTGTTCATCCGGGACGGTTGGACGCGCGGCGGCTCGCCGTCCTGCTTGGGGAAGTTCGGCGGGTACGGGGCATCGCCCAGGCCGTGGTCGGTCTCGTCGCGATCGGCCCACTCGAGCAGCGGCTCGATGTCCCAGACCGCGTCGTCGATGCCGGCGTGCACGTCACCGAGCCGCGCGAAACGCTCCGGCATCGTCGCGATCGTGAAGTCGGCCATCTCCACGTCCGGCAACTCCTCCCAGGTCACCGGCGCCGACACCGGTCCGTGCGGGAAGCCGCGCACCGAATAGGCCGAGGCGATCGTGCGGTCCTTCGCGTTCTGGTTGTAGTCGACGAAGATCTGCGCGCCGCGCTCCTCCTTCCACCACGCGGTGGTGACCAGGTGCGGCACGCGGCGCTCCACCTCGCGCGCGAACGCCAGCGCCGCCCGGCGCACCTCGCGGAAGCCGAACCGCGGCTCGATCCGCACGTAGATGTGCACACCCTTCGACCCCGACGTCTTCGGCCACCCGACGGCGCCGAGTTCGGTCAGCACCTCGTGCACCACAGCCGCGACCTGCTTGGCCTCGGCGAACCCGGTGCCCGGCTGCGGGTCGAGGTCGATGCGCAGCTCGTCCGGCTTCTCGACGTCGGCACGTCGCGTGTGCCAAGGGTGGAACTCGACAGTGGACATCTGCACCGCCCAGATCACGCTGGCCAGCTCCGTCACGCACAGCTCGTCGGCGACCCGCCCCGACGGGAAGCTCACCTGCGCCGTCTCGACCCACTCCGGCGCGCCCTTCGGCAGCCGCTTCTGGTAGATCTTCTCCCCCGCCACCCCCTCGGGATAGCGGTGCAGCATGCACGGCCGCTCGCGCAGGGCGCGCACGATGCCCTCGCCGACGGACAGGTAGTACCGCGCGAGATCGAGCTTCGTCTCGCCGCGCTCGGGGAAGTACACCCGGTCCGGGTTGCTGATCCGGACGGTGCGCTGGCCGACGACGAGCTCGGTGCTGGGTGAGGGCACCGGTCAACGCTAGCCCGCCGTGGCCGGCTCCGCTCGCAACGACGCGTGCTGCCCGGCGCGCGTGTAGTGCCACGCCAGCCGCGTCCACACGATCGCGCCGAGGACGAACCAGGGCAGATAGACGAACATGAACCACCGGGCCAGGTGCAGGTAGTTCGGCCAGTCGCCACCCGGCAGCGACCACAGCCTGGTCAGGATCGCGCTGAACTCGACGAAGATGTCCAGGCTGCGCAGGATCAACAGCACCGCGCCGAACCATGTCAGCCCGACCAGGGCGCGCCGAACTGGGGCCTGCCACCGCGGCGGCCACTCGCGGACGGTGGCCAGTGCGACGGCCGCACCGCACAGGCAGAACAGCGCGATGCCGGCACAGCTCAGGGCCATGGCCAACCCGGCATCGCGCACCACCCGGTCGCTGAGCGCGGTGCCCAGGCCCTCCTTGCGGCCGGTGGCCCAGTACACGTGCGGAGCCGCGAACACGATCCCCCAGGCCGCCGCGAGCTGTGCCCGCAGTCGCAGGCTCATCGGCTCGTCCCGTCGCCCCGGCCGAGCGCCAGCACACCGAGCCCGACCGCCAGCACGGCCGGTCCGCCCGCGACGAACAACCAGGCGTCGAAGGTGAACACGCCCCCGATGACGACCGCGACGCCGGTCAGGCACAGACCGGTCCCCCACCGCGCAGTCCGCGTCAGCGGCAGCGGCCGGCCGCGCAGCATGTCCAGCGCCTCACTGCGGCGAGCGCACGCGATCAGCAGCACGCCCATCACGCCGAACCACAGCTCGAAGTAGGCCAGGTTCGCCCAGTCGAAGCCGCGCAGCTGCTCGGCCGTCACCTCGCCGTCCGCGGGGTAGCCCAGCGCACCGGTCAGCCGCAGCGCCGACGCCACCGTGTACAGCACCCAATGAGCGAGCGCGAGCACACCGCCGACCCACGCCGTACCGCGGCGCAGCGCACCCGGCAGCAACTGACCGCGCCGCGTCGTAAGCGACAGGCAGACCAGGCCGGCACCGGTGATCACGGCGCACGCGCCCCAGTTCGCGACCGCGAAGTTCGCGCGGGTGCCGGTGATGCCGATCGGGGTGCTGGTGCCGCCGAGACCCCAGTAGACGTGGATCGGGACGTACGCCAGGGCCCAGCCGAGGCTGGCACGGCCGAGCGTGCGGGTCGAGATCGTCCTGCGGAGGGACGGAGCACGGGCGAAAGTGGTCATGGCACCAGCGTCGTCACGCGGACGCGCCGGCACATCGGAGCGCGGTCTCGTCCTTGTGCTACCGCGGGATGATCAGCGGCGCGGTCGTACCAGACCGTGGTCGTAGGCGAAGATCACGGCCTGCACCCGATCGCGCAGGCCGAGCTTGGCCAGCACCCGCCCGACATGCGTCTTGACGGTCGCCTCGGACAGGTACAGCCGCCGGGCGATCTCCGGGTTGGCGAACCCGTTCGCGATCTCGACCAGCACCTCGCGCTCGCGTTCGGTGAGTGCCGCGACGGCGTCGTCATCGCGCGGTCGGGGCGCGGTGTCGGCGAGGTGCTCGAGCATGCGCCTGGTCGTCGACGGCGCGAGCACCGCGTCACCGGCATGCACCGTGCGGATCGCGGTGATCACCTCCTCGGCCGAGGCGTCCTTGAGCAGGAAGCCGCTGGCGCCGGCCCGCAGCGCGGCGTACGCGTACTCGTCCAGGTCGAAGGTGGTCAGCACGATCACCCGCGGGGCGCCGTCGCGCGCGGTGATCGCCGCGGTGGCGTCCACACCGTTCAGGCGCGGCATCTGCACGTCCATCAGGACGACGTCGGCAGACGTGCTCGCCAGTAACTCCACGGCCGCCGCGCCGTCAGCGGCCTCGCCCAGCACCGTCATGTCCTGGCACGAGTCGACCACCATCGCCAGCCCGGTGCGGATCAACTGCTGGTCGTCGACGATCACGACGCGGATGCTCACCGCGATGCCTCCGCCGCGGGAACGCCGGCGCGCACCCGGAAGCCCGTGCCGTGCGGAGCCGCGCTGAAGCTGCCGCCCACCGCGGCGAGGCGATCGTGCAGCCCCTGCAACCCGGCACCGGTCCCCGGCAGGGCCACCGGACGGCCACCGCCGTCGTCGCTCACCTCGGCCGTCAGCTGTCCGTCGCGCCAGTCCAGGTGCACGAGCACGTGCGCCGACGTCCCGGCGTGCTTGACGACATTGGTCAGGCCCTCCTGCACCAACCGGTAGACCGCGAGCTCGGCAGCCGGGGCGATCGCGAACGGCTCACCGGACTCGGCGAACCGCGCGTCCAGCCCGGTGTCGCGCACGCCGGCCACCAGCTGCGGAAGTTCGGCCAGGCCCGGCTGCGGATCCGCCTGTACCGCACCGGGATCACGCAGCACGCCGAGCAGACCGCGCATCTCGGCCAGCGCGTCGCGTCCGGTGCCGGCGATCGCCATGAACGCCTGCACCGCGCGGCTGGCGTCGCTGTTCGCGACGAGGGCACCGCCCTCGGCCTGGCGCACGATCACCGCGAGCGAGTGCGCGACGATGTCGTGCATCTCGCGGGCGATCCGGGCACGTTCCTCCAGCACGGCAAGGCGCGCCGCCTCGACCCGTTCCGTCCGGGCCCGCTGCCGGCGGACCAGCGCGAGCCGGCCCAGGTTCCAGGTGAGCACCACACCGGCGCCGAGCGCGAGTGCGATGTACGCGGCGACCAGCCAGCGTCCGGCGGCGATCTGGTCCAGCGCGCCGGACGTCGTGGCCGCCGCGAGCGCGACCCCGGCAAGCGTCACGACCAGCGCGATCCTGCTGCGCAGCGCGTCGAGCAGCGCGGCGACGCTGTACAGGTCGAACAGGAACAGCAGGCTCGACGGCAGCACCAGCGCCGGTACCTGGTCGGCCGCACCCGGCGCGGCAGCGACGATCCGGCCGTACGGCGCCACGACGATCACCAGCATCGCCGCGCAGGCCAGGCCGAACGCGATCAGCGGCAGGTGCCGACGCAGCGCGACCGTCACGTGCAGCGCCGCGAAACCCGCGACCAGCAGCAGCGCCCAGGTCGTGGACCAGTGGATGCCCTGCGCGGCGCTGATCGACAGGGCGCCGAGCACTGCGGCGCAGCTCAACGCCAGCAGCACGTCAGCCGCCCAGCCGTGCGCTCTTCCCCAGCGATCGGCGCGACCCAGCCACCCCGGTTCGGACACCCGGTCGATCCTAATCGCGCGTGCGGCAGGCCCGTCGTCGTCGGTGTACGTACCTACGGTCGGGACGCAGCCGCGCCGGACGAGGTCCGCGGCACCGCCTCGGACCTGCTGCTCCTGCGGTACCGCCGGCGCACCCCGGACGAGCTCGCGGTCGGCGGCCGCGCGGGCGCTTGAGTAGCTACGTCGCGACCGACGGAGAGCAGCTACGTCGCGACCGACTGAGCCCAGCTCGGCGCCGCACCGAGCAACTGCCCGCACCACTGCTCCACCCGCTCGGCGATCGGCGCCGGCGCCAGCCCGACCTCGGCGCGAACGGCCGCGACCTTGCCGTGCGACAGGAACCGCTGCGGGATCGCGATCTCGCGAAGCGGCACGTCGACACCCTGGGCGCGCAGCAACTGCGAGAGCCGCGAGCCGACCCCGCCCGCCAGCACGCCGTCCTCGACCGAGACCACCAGCCGTGCCTCGCGGGCCAGGTCGACCAGCTCCGCCGGCAGCGGCTGCACCCAGCGCGGATCGACCACGCGCACCGACCGTCCGGCGCCGGCGAGCTGTGCCGCCGCCGCGAGCACGTCCGGAGCCATCGCGCCGACCGACACCAGCAGCACGTCGACCGCCGTTCCCCGCGACGACTCCAGCAGCACGTCGACACCGCCGACGCTGCGCCGGGCCGGCACGTCCGCACCCAGCGGCGTCTTCGGGTAGCGCAGCACGGTCGGGCCGTCGGACACGCCCACCGCCTCGCGCAGCGCGCCGCGCAGCGTCGCCTCGTCGCGTGGTGCGGCGACCCGCAGGCCGGGCACGATGCCGAGCACGGACAGGTCCCACATGCCGTTGTGGCTCGCACCGTCGTCGCCCGTCACGCCGGCCCGGTCGAGCGCGATCGTCACCGGCAGCTTGTGCAGCGCGACGTCCATCAGCAGCTGGTCGAACGCCCGGTTCAGGAAGGTCGAGTACACCGCCACCACCGGGTGCACCCCGCCCATCGCCAGGCCTGCCGCGGAGGTCAGCGCGTGCTGCTCGGCGATGCCGACGTCGTAGAAGCGGTCCGGGAACGCCTCGGCGAACGCGACCAGGCCGGTCGGCTCGCACATCGCCGCGGTGATCGCGACGACATCGCTGCGCTCGGCCCCGATGGCGACGATCTCCTCGCCGAACACCTCGGTCCAGCGCCGGCCCTTGCGCGGCAGCCGCCGCCCGGTCACCGGGTCGAAGGCGCCGGGCGCGTGCATCTGCTCCAGTTCGTCGTCCTCGGCCGGTGCGTAGCCGCAGCCCTTGCGGGTGATGCAGTGCACGAGCACCGGCCCGTTGCCGGCCGAGTAGCGCCGGGCCTGGCGCAGCGCGCGCTCCACCGCGACACGATCGTGCCCGTCGACCGGGCCGACGTACTTGAGCCCGAGGTCCTCGAACATCGGCTGCGGCGCCATCAGGTCCTTGATGCCGCGCTTGACGCCGTGCAGCGTCCCGTACAGCGCGGGTCCGACGAGCGGCACCCGCGGCAGCGTGCCCTTCACGCCACCGAGCGTGCGCTCGTAGCCGGGCCGCAGCCGCAGCGCGTCCAGCCGCCGCGCCAGACCGCCGGCGGTGGGCGCGTAGGAGCGCCCGTTGTCGTTGACCACGATGACCACCGGCCGGTCGGAGGCCGCGATGTTGTTCAGCGCCTCCCAGGCCATCCCCCCGGTGAGCGCACCGTCGCCGACCACCGCGACGACCGGGCGACGCACCCCGCGTACCTGGAACGCCTTCGCCAGCCCGTCCGCGTAGCTCAGCGCGGTCGAGGCGTGCGAGTTCTCGATCCAGTCGTGCTCGCTCTCGGCACGGCTCGGATACCCGGACAGCCCGCCCGCGACGCGCAGTTCGTCGAAGCCGGCCCGGCGACCGGTGACGATCTTGTGGACGTAGGACTGGTGACCGGTGTCGAACAGGATCGGCTCGGCCGGTGAGTCGAACACCCGGTGCAGCGCCAGCGTCAGCTCGACGACACCGAGGTTCGGCCCCAGGTGACCCGAGCCGGCCTGGGCCAGCTTCACGACCAGGAACTCGCGGATCTCCGCCGCCAGCGCGGTCAGCTCACGCCGGTTCAGCCGGCGCAGGTCGGCCGGCGACTCGACGCGCGACAGCACCGAGTGCACTGCTCAGCCCTGCTCACGCAGCGCCCGCAGGCTCTGCTTGAGTGAGCCCATCGTCGCGAGCACCGCAGTCGGCTCGTACCCGCAGTGGGCCATGCAGTTGTTGCAGCGCGAGTCGCGGCCGCGGCCGTACTTCTCCCACTCGGTCGTCTCGATCAGCTCCTTGTACGTCTTCACGTAACCGTCTGCCATCAGGTAGCAGGGCTTCTGCCAGCCGAGCAGCGAGTACGACGGGATGCCCCACGCGGTGCACTGGTAGTCGACCTTGCCCTCGAGGAAGTCCAGGAACAGCGGCGAGTGGTTCAGCCGCCACCGCTTGCGATTGCCGCCCGCGAACGCCTTGCGGAACAGCTCACGGGTCTCCTCGACGCCGAGGAAGTGATCCTGGTCCGGCGCCTTCTCGTAGGCGTAGGCCGGCGAGATCATCATGTCGTCGACCTGCACCTCGTCGTTGAGGAAGTTCAGCACGTCGATGATCGTCTGCGGCGTGTCGGTGTTGAAGAACGTCGAGTTGGTGGTGACCCGGAAGCCCTTCTCCTTCAGGAACTTGATCGCCGCGATCGCCTCGTCGAACACGCCCTCCTTGGACACCGACTCGTCGTGCCGCTCGCGCAGGCCGTCGATGTGCACCGCGAAGGAGAAGTACCGCGAGGGCTTGAAGTCGAACTTGTCCCACCGCTTGCGGATCAGCTCGGCGTTGGTGCACAGGTAGACGTACTTCTTGAGCTTGACGAGCTCGTTGACGATCACGTCGATCTGCGGGTGCATCATCGGCTCGCCGCCTGCGAGCGAGACCATCGGCGCGCCACACTCCTCGATGGCGCCTAGCGCCTGCTCGACGGGCATCCGCTGGCGCAGGATCTCGTGCGGCTGCTGGATCTTGCCGCACCCGTTGCAGTGCAGGTTGCAGGCGTACAGCGGCTCCAGCTCCACGATCAGCGGGAACTTCTCGCGGCGGCGCACCTTCTGGGTGAACAGGTACCAGCCGATGCGGCTCGCTTGGCGCATGGGAATGGCCATCAGCCGACAACCCCCTTCGGGTCGATCACTGTCTTCGGAAGAGTGAAGGTGACGTCCTCACGAGTCACCACGCGTTCGGTCACCTCGACCGGGCCGAGCGCGCGCAGCGTGCCGATGACCTCGTCGACAAGGTGCGGCGGAGCGGACGCCCCCGCCGTAACGCCGACCGTACGCGCCCCCGCCAGCCACGCCGGCAGGATCTCCGTCGCGTCGTCCACCAGGTGTGCCTCGGCGCCGCAGCGCTGCGCGACCTCGACCAGCCGCAGCGAGTTGGACGAGTTCGCCGAACCGAGCACGAGCACCACGTCGGAGTCGGTCGCGACCGCCCGCACCGCCTGCTGCCGGTTGGTCGTCGCGTAGCAGATGTCGTCGGTCGGCGAGGACTCGATGGCCGGGAAGCGGCGGCGCAGCACGGCAACCGTGTCGGCCGCGTCGTCGACCGCGAGCGTGGTCTGCATCAGCAGCGCGACACGCTCGGGGTCGGCGGCCTGCACCTGCTCGGCCTCGCCCGGGTTCTGCACAAGACTGATCTTGCCCGGTACCTCGCCGAGCGTCCCCTCGGTCTCGTCGTGGCCGTCGTGGCCGATGAGGAACACGGTGTCTCCGCGCGCGGCGAACCGGCGCGCCTCGTTGTGCACCTTCGCGACCAGCGGGCAGGTCGCGTCGATCACGTTCAGTCCACGCCGGGCGGCCTCGTCGCGCACGGCCGGCGCGACCCCGTGCGCGGAGAACACCACGGTGGTGCCGTCGGGCACCTGGTCCAGCTCGTCCACGAACACCGCGCCGTGCCGCTCCAGGTCGCGGACGACGTGCGCGTTGTGCACGATCTGGCGACGCACGTAGACCGGGCGCGGGAAGCGCTGCAATGCGAGCTGGACGATGTCGATCGCGCGCTCCACGCCCGCGCAGAACGAGCGTGGCTCGGCGAGCAGCACCTGCCGCGGCCCGCACAGGTCGGCCCAGGTGCGCAGCGCCGGTCCGACGTGCCGCAGCACGCTCAGCGCGCGGGCGCCGGCGGGCAGCGTGGCCAGCCGCACCACCGGGCTGAACGCGGTGTCGACGATGACCCGGACGACGGCGGTGGGGATCGCGCCGGCCGCCCGCACGATCGCGGTCGACTCCATGTCGACCGCGAGCGCGCCGGTGGCGGCGAGCCTGGCTCGTGCTTCGGCGCCGCCGACGAGCCGGTCGGTGCTGACCATCGGGCCGGCGTGCACCCGCAGCCCGAGCCGGCGCAGTTCGGCAACGAGCGGCCCGGCGCCGCGCAGCACGATGCGGCCGTGCTCGTCGCGCACCTCGCTGGCCACCACCACGTCGCCGGGGCGAAGGGACGGGTCGAGGCCGCCGGCCACACCCGCGACCACGAGCGCCTCGGGCTGTGTGGCGTCGAGCTTCGGCAGCCAGGCGCGCACCCGGTCCGGCCCCATGCCGCAGCGCTGCAGGCGAGCGTCGGGCACCCGGCCGCTCAGCGCGGCGAACTCGCTGCGCAGTGCGGTGACGACGGTGAGTCTTGCGGTCATTGCGCACCGCGCTTCGCCGCCAGGTACCGGCCCAGGGCGCTGAGCGGGAACACCAACCGGTACAGCTCGTAGTTGATGTAGAAGTCGCCCGGGAACCCGGTGCCGGTGTACAGGTCCTCGTCCCAGCAGCCGTCGGCGCGCTGCGTGCGCACCAGCCAGTCGACACCGCGCGCCACCGCGTCGGTGTGCGGGTCGACCGCGAGCAGCGCCAGCAGCGCCCACGCGGTCTGCGAGGCGGTCGAGGCGCCCTTGCCGCGCCAGGACGGGTCGCGGTACGAGCGCAGGTCCTCGCCCCAGCCGCCGTCGGCGTTCTGGTGCTCCTGCAGCCAGCGCACCGCGCGCCGTACCGGGATCGAGTCGGGCGCGACGCCGGCGGCGACCAGGGCGGGCACCACCGCCCCGGTGCCGTACACCAGGTTGGCGCCCCACCGGCCGAACCAGGCGCCGTCCGGCTCCTGCGCGTCGAGCAGCCACTGCACGCCGCTCGCCGTGACGGCCGAGTCGCGCTCGCCTAGGTACGCGAGCATCTCGACGGTGTGCGCGGTGACGTCGGCCGACGGCGGGTCGATCACGGCGCCGAAGTCGCAGAACGGCAACCGCTCTACGAGCCGGCGGGTGTTGTCCGCGTCGAACGCGGCCCAGCCGCCGTCGCGTGACTGCATGCCGATCACCCAGTCGACGCCCCGGCGGGCGGCCTCCCGGACCCCGGGCAGCAGCCCGCTGAAGTGGCGCAGCGCGAGCACCACCTCGGCGGTGTCGTCGACGTCCGGGTAGCCGTCGTTGGCGAACTCGAACGCCCAGCCGCCCGGTGCGAGGTCGGGGCGTTTGACCGACCAGTCGCCGCGGACAGTGATCTCCTCCCCCAACATCCACTGCACAGCCTGTGTCAGCGCCGGATCGTCCGGCTGCATTCCGCTGTCGACCAGACCGATGACCGCCAGGCAGGTGTCCCACACCGGCGACTGGCAGGCCTCGAGGCGGCGGACCGGGCCGTCGGGCGCCTGTTCGTGGACGAGGAACCCCTCCAACCCGCGCACCGCCGCGACCATCACCGGGTGATCTGGTGCGTAGCCGAGCAGGTGCAGCGCGAGGATCGAGTACACCCAGGGTGGCTGGATGCCGCCCCAGCCGCCGTCGGCCTCCTGGCGGGCGATGATCCACTCGGCGGCGCGGCGCATCGCCAGCTTGCGCCCCGGGTGGACCGGTAGCCGTTCGTACACCTTCAGGGCGCGATCCAGCACGGCGAACGCGGTGCCGACCGCCCCGCCGCGGCGTGCGGGCGGACGGCTGCCGGTGCGCAGTTCGGCCAGCGTGAACGGCAACGGACGTACCGGGCGGAGCGTGGCGACCACGGTGATCGGCACCACCGTCTGCCGGGCCCAGCAGCCCCAGTCGTAGATGTTGAGCGGCACCCAGCTGGGTAGCAGCACCAGTTCGGGCGGCATCGACGGCAGCTCGTCCCAGGACCATTCGCCGAACAGCGCGAGCCAGATCCGGGTGAACACCCGGCTGGCCTCGATACCCCCCCGGGAAAGGATGAACTCACGCGCGAGTTGCAGGTGCTCGGCGTCCGGGTCGTCGCCCGCAAGGCGCAGCGCCGTGTACGCCTCGACGGTCGTGGACAGGTCGCCCGGGCCGCCCTCGAAGGTGGCCCAGGTCCCTTCGCCGCGTTGCTGCGAGCGGATCCAGCGGGCGGCGCCGTCCAGTTCGTCCGGCCGCAGGATCCCGAGGAACTGGCGCAACAGCAGGTCTTCGGCGTCCATCGTGACGTTGGTGCGCAGCTCGCCCTTCCACCAACCCGCGGGCGCCTGCCGGGACAGCAGATGCTCCTGCGCGGCCGTCACGGCAGCGCCGACCGCGGCGTGCGGGTCGGCCTTCGGCAGTGTGGTCACGGCAGTTGATCTCCAGTCCTAGTGTCCACCGGTCAGTGTCTACCGGTCGCGGGCCACGATGAAGCGAGCGACCTCCTCGAGGTCGGCCACCGCGGCCGGGGATGCCGGCTGCACCTGGTGCAGGCTGCGCAACGCGCAGTCCAGCAACCGGTCCGCCTCGTCGAGCGCCCAGTCGATGCCGCCGGCCGCGACGATGAGCTCGCGCGCCCGGGTGACGTCCGCCTCGGTCTCCGGCGGGCCCGGCCGCAACAGCTCGGCCAGCTCGGCAGACTGCGGCAAGCCGGCACCGAGTGCCGCGACCACAGCCGCGCTGCGCTTGCCGGCCCGCACGTCCGAACTCGCCGACTTGCCGGTGACGACAGGGTCGCCGACGACTCCGAGCACGTCGTCGACCAGCTGGAACGCCAGCCCCATCAGCCGGCCGAACTCGCCCAACGCGCGCAGCGAGGGCTCGGGGGCGCCGGCGGCCAGCGCGCCGATCGACGACGCGCACGCCAGCAGCGCCGCGGTCTTGCCCTCCTCCATGCGCAGCACGTCCTCGAGCGCGGCGTCCGGGCGCCGTTCGAGCGCGAGGTCCTCGGACTGCCCGCTGATCAGGTGCTGCACCGCGCCGAGCAGGTGCGGCAGGGTGTGCGGCGCGCCGGCCGTGATCACCTCCACCGCGGCGGTGAGCATCGCGTTGCCGGCGAGGATCGCCTGCCCCTCGCCGAACGCGACCCAGCCGGTCGGGCGGTGCCGCCGCTCGGTGTCGCGATCCATGATGTCGTCGTGCAGCAGCGAGAAGTTGTGCACCAGCTCGAGCGCCACCGCGCCCGGGACGCCCGCCTGCGGGTCACCGCCGACGGCCTGCGCGGACAGCACCGCGAGCGTCGGCCGGATCATCTTCCCGCCGCCGCCCTCGACCGGTGTGCCGTCGGCGTCGCACCAGCCCAGCTGGTAGCTGGCGACCAGGCGCATCCGCTCGTCGGCCAGGCCGGCGACCGCGGCACGCAGCGCCGGCTCGACCAGCTCGCACGCGCGCGCTATCGCCGGCGGCGTCCGCATCGGGGCCGATCGGGTGGACAGGGTGTCGGTCATGCGGCGAACCTCAGCGTGTCATGCGGGCAGACCCGGCCGACGGCCTCGGCGGCCCGGATCCCGCTGCGAACGGCACTTTCCATCGTGTCCGGCCAGCCGGTGGCGGTCCACGCCCCGGCCAGCCAGATGCTCTCGAGGCCACTGTCGGCCGCGGGACGCAGCGCGGCCTGCCCGGCGGCCTGCCGGAACGTCGCGCGGCGCTCGCGGGTGACGAACGCGTCCAGCACCTCTGCCCGGCCGGCGGCAGGCAGCAGCCGTGCCAGCTCGGCGACGAACCGCTCGCGGATCGCGGCGCTCGGAACGTCGACGAGATCGTCGGCGGCCGAGACGGTGACGGCCAGGTACTGCGCACCGGGGCGCGACGCGCGCACCTCGGAGCCGGCGGTGCGATCGAAGAACCACTGCACCGGCGAGCCGACGGCCGCGGCGAAAGGGAGGTCGGTGACGGCGCGGTCGTAGATCACGTGCACGTTCACGATCGGCGTGGCGCCGAGCCCGCGCGCCGGCGCCGCGGCGGTCCCGGAAAGCTCTGGGGCGATCGCGAACGCGTCGCGGTGCGGCACCGCCAGCACCACCGCGTCCGCCTGCCAGCCGCCGGGGCCGCTCACGTCCGGGACGTGCACCACGCCGCCTGCCTCGACCGCGCGCACCCGGGTACCGAGCAGCACCTGCACCCCGGCCGCCCGCAGCGCGTCCCCGGCGGCCTGAGAATGCAGCGCACCCAACGGCGCGGTGGCGTACCCGATGTCGGACGCGGGCGCGCTGTCGAGCAGGCCGGTGCGGAACACCTTCGCGGCCAGCGCGAGCGACGCCTCGTCCGGGCGCAGGTTCAGCGTGGCCGTGGCGACGATCCCCCACAGCGCCTCGATCGTCGCGTCGTTCTGCCCGTGCCGGCGCAGGTAGCCGCCGAGCGTGTGCGCGTCGAGCGCCGGGTCGAGCGGGTCGAGCCGCCGCAGCGCGAGTGCGCCGCGCGCGGCCCGCATCCGGTCGGCCGGCGACAGCAGCCCGTAGCGGGCGAGCGCCGCGCCGAGGTGGGCCGGCGCGGGCACGCCGGGCAGCCGGCTGAGCCGGGCCCGCCTGCCGTCCGGGCGCAGCACCGGGATGTCCAGGTGGTCCTGCAGCGTGGTCTGGTCCAGTGCGCCGACGCGGCGCAGCAGCCAGCGGTACGCCTCGCAGCAGCGCAGGAACACGTGCTGGCCGTTGTCGACCCACAGTTCGCCGCGCCGGAACGAGAAGGCCGCACCGCCGAGCCGCGGGCGTCCCTCGACGAGGGTGACCGAGCGGCCGCAGTCGGCAAGTCGCAGTGCGGCGGAGATCCCGGCCAGGCCGCCGCCGACCACCACCACGTCGTGTTGCTCAGCCATGGCGGCCCGCGATCAGGGCACGTGCCGCCACCGTCAGCTTGTCCCGGGTGGGCAGCGACGCCCGGCCCGTCATCACCTGGCGCGGGTCGGCGGCGATCCGCTCGAGCAGTTCGCGGTAGATGCCGGCCATCGCGGCGCAGCAGGCGGCGCTGCGCCGGTCGAGCACGTCCAGCAACTGCAGGCCGCGGTCGTACCAGCCCCAGGCGCGCGCCGCCTCGAACCGGATCAGCTCGGCGAGCGCGCCGTCCTGCGGGTCCAGCGAGCCGTCCGGCAGCACGGTGATGTGGCAGTCGAACAGGTCGAGGTCGCGCTTGGGCAGGTAGACCCGGCCGTTGCCGTGGTCCTCGCGGACGTCGCGCAGGATGTTGGTCAGCTGCAGCGCGACGCCGAGCGCGTCGGCGAGTTCGCCCGCTTCCCGTGCGTCCGGCTCCGACAGCTCCGGGTGGAAGACACCGAGTGAGAGCCGGCCGATCGAGCCGGCGACGCACCGGCAGTACTCGACGAGGTCGGCCAGTTGGTCGTAGCTGCGCCCGGTGACGTCCATCTCGCAGCCGTCGACCAGTTCGCCGAACGCGGCGAGCGGGATGGGCAGCCGGCGGGCCGCGTCCTCGAGTGCGCGCAGCACCGGGTCATGCGGGTGTGCCCCGGGCGCCAGCGCACCGGCGCGGGCCTCGGCGAGCAGTCGCAGCTTCTGCTCGGCCGGCAGCGTGCCGTCACCGATGTCGTCGATACGGCGGGCGAGCGCGTAGACAGCCGACAACGCGCGCCGCTTGGCCGGCGGCAGCAGCCGGATGCCCCACGCGAAGTTGCGCGCCTGCTCCCGCGTGATCCGCTCGCACTCCCGGTATGCCTCGGGTACGGACGGGGCCTCCGCCGGCGCGGTCACGGTGCCCACACCCGGATCGCGTGCAGCGCGGTACGCGCGCGCGAGGGCCGTACCGGTGCGGCCAACACCTCGTAGCCGGCGCCTCGCAAGGCGGACGCGGTCGCGAGGCCGCCGGCGACGTAACCGGCGACCGCGACGCGCGACCAGCCGTGCAGCCGCTTCACCAACGCGGAACCGCGCTGCAGCATGTCCTCGGCGCGCGCGACCTGTACGGCGACAACGGCGCGCAACGCCGCGCTCGTGGTGGCCGCGGTCAGGTCGCTCGTGCCGACCGACGCGGCCCGCAACTCCTCGTCCGGCAGGTAGACCCGCCCCGCACGCGCGTCCTCGCCGACGTCCTGGCAGTGCTCGAGCACCTGCAGCGCCGCGCACACGGTGTCCGAGTCGGCGACGTTCGCCTCGGTCACCGCGCCGGCAACGTGCAGCACGATCCGGCCGACCGGCGCGGCCGAGAGCCGGCAGTAGTCGAGCAGTTCGTCGAACGTGGCGTAGCTGCGCTTGCGCTGATCGAGCTTGTTCGCCTCGACCAGGTCCAGCAGCAGGTCGTTCGCGATGCCGTGCTCGCGCACGATCGGTGCCAGGCAGGCAACCGGGTGCAGCCGCGACACCCCGTCCGGCAGCGCGCGAACCTCACGGTCGACGATGTCGAGCAGGGCGAGCCGATCGGGTGGCGCGCAGTCGGCACGATCGCCCACGTCGTCGACGAACCGCGCGTACCGGTACACGGCTCCCAGTGCGGCCCGCGGACGGCGCGGCAGCACCCGCAGCGCGACCGGGAAGTTCTCCGCCCCCATTTGCGCGCCCGCACCGTCGGCGAGGCGCTGCAGAAGCGCCTCGGGCCCGTCGGGACCTGCCCGATCGTGCCGTGGCACAACAGCTTCCATATGACTTCTCGCCGGCCTCGAGATCTCGGTGATGGTGTCCTGTCCGCGTGTTTACTGTCTATATCAGACCGTCCCCGACGCCCTCCATGACAAATCCGGTGCACAGCCCATTCTTCTACTCTGGCCCATGAACGCCGGTAGGCGCAGCCGTTTTAGCCGCGCCGGGCGTGTCGGCCTACGCTGGGCGGGTGCAGGTCGACGGGCGGTACCGCGGCTCCTTCGACGATGATCCGGGCGAGCCCACCGATCCGTCATGGGCCTCGCCGTACGTCGACGGCGCGTGGGGGCGCACCGCGAATCCCAACACCGCGGACGGCGAGCTGCAGAACCTCGCGGCGTTCGGTGCGGGCCTGGCCAGGCTCACCGGCCCACGGCGCACCGCCGCGCGGTTCGTGGTGTGGCTGATCCTGCTCGGCACCGCGCTCACGATCATCTACGGCATGGTCGGCATCGTCGCAATCTGGTGACGCCGGTCGGTACCGTCAACAGCATGAGCACGGACGAGATGCCCCCACCCACGGTCAGCAAGACCGACGAGCAGTGGCGCGCGCAGCTGACACCTCAGGAGTACGCGGTGCTCCGCGAGGCCGCCACCGAGCGCCCCTTCACCGGCGAGTACACCGACAACCACCGCACCGGCGTGTACCGCTGCCGCGCCTGCGGCACCGAACTGTTCCGCAGCGACACCAAGTTCGAGTCGCACTGCGGCTGGCCGTCGTTCTTCACCCCGCTCGCCGGCGACCGGGTGATCGAGCGCGCCGACACCAGCCTGGGAATGCGCCGCGTCGAGGTGCTCTGCGCGAACTGTCACAGCCACCTCGGGCACGTCTTCGAGGGCGAGGGGTACGACACCCCGACGGACCAGCGCTACTGCATCAACTCGATCTCGCTCACCTTCGACGAAGACGAGCCCGCACGGTGAAGCTCGGCCTGCACGTCGCGAACTTCACCTGGCCGGGCGGCGCGGACACGATGGCGTCCGACCTCGCCCGCATCGCGCACACCGCGGACGAGGTCGGCTTCTCCAATCTGTCGGTGATGGACCACGTCTGGCAGATCGGCGTCAACGGGCCGCCCGAACTCGACATGCTCGAGGCCTACACCACGCTCGGATTCCTGGCCGCGCACACCGAGCACATCGAACTGCTGGCCTGGGTCACCGCTGCCGTGTACCGCGAGCCGGGACTGCTCGCCAAGGCGGTGACGACGCTGGACGTGCTCTCCGGCGGACGTGCCTGGCTGGGCATCGGCGCGGCGTGGAACGAGGAGGAGTCACGCGGCCTGGGCCTGCCGTTCCCTCCGACCGCGGAACGCTTCGAGCGGCTGGAGGAGGCGCTGCAGATCTGCCTGCAGATGTGGCAGCACGACGACGCGCCGTATCGCGGCAAGCACTACACGCTCGAACGCACGCTCAACGCGCCGCAGTCACTGCGCCGACCGCACCCGCCGATCCTCATCGGCGGCGGCGGCGAGCGTAAGACGCTGCGCCTCGTCGCGCAGTACGCGCAGGCCTGCAACCTGTTCAACTCCGCCGACCTGGAGCACAAGCTCGACGTGCTGCGCGCGCACTGCGAGGCGGTCGGCCGCGACTACGACGAGATCGAGAAGACGGTGATGACCCGGCTCGACCCGGGGCCGGACGGCGAGCACGTCGATGCGCTGCTCGCCGACCTCGAACGCCTCGCCGGCCTCGGCGTCACGCACGTGCACGGCCAGGTGCCGGATGCCGTCTCGATCACGCCGCTCGAGCTGCTCGGCACGCGGGTGATCCCGGTGGTGGCGAGCCTGTAGGTAGGCCTCCGGGGTTGGCCGGTGCTACCGGCGGGTAGGACTCCCGCGAGCCGGTTCCGTCAGGGGAGGCACGTCGTGAGCACGTCCACGCAGATCACCGAGCAGCAGGCCCGCGCCGTCGCTGAGGAGGCACGTGAGGCCGGCTGGGACAGGCCGTCGTTCTGCAAGGAGTTGTTCCTCGGCAGGTTCCCGCTGGAGTTGATCCATCCGCACCCGCGCGCCGACCCCGCCGACGCCGCCGCCGGTGCGGCGTTCCTGGACCGGCTGCGGGCGTACTGCGCGAGCATCGACGGCGGTGCGATCGAGCGCGAGGCACGCATCCCGGACGAGTGCGTGCAGGGGCTCGCCGAACTCGGCTGCTTCGGTATCAAGATCCCGGTCGAGTACGGCGGTCTCGGACTGTCCCAGGTGGTGTACGGGCGGGCGCTCGCGCTCGTCGGCTCCGTCCATGCCAGCCTCGGCGCGTTGCTGTCCGCGCACCAGTCGATCGGCGTGCCGGAGCCACTGAAGCTGGCCGGCACCCCCGCGCAGAAGAACGAGTTCCTGCCACGCTGCGCACGCGGCGCGGTGAGCGCGTTCCTGCTCACCGAGCCGGACGTCGGCTCCGACCCGGCCCGGCTGCGCACCTCGGCCACACCGACCGACGACGGCGGATACCTCATCGACGGGACGAAGCTGTGGACCACCAACGGCGTCGTTGCCGAGTTGCTCGTCGTCATGGCCCGGGTGCCGTCGCACGCCGGCGGCCCTGGTGGCGTGTCCGCATTCGTCGTCGAGGCGGACTCCCCCGGCATCACCGTCGAGCACCGCAACGCGTTCATGGGGCTGCGCGGGATCGAGAACGGCGTCACCCACTTCGACCAGGTGCGCGTGCCTGCGCAGAACCGGATCGGCAACGAGGGTGACGGGCTGCGCATCGCGCTGGCCACGCTGAACACCGGTCGGCTGTCGCTTCCCGCGATGTGCGCCGGAGCGGGCAAGTGGTCGTTGAAGATCGCGCGCGAGTGGTCGGCCGAACGGGTCCAGTGGGGCCGCCCGGTGGGCGAGCACGAGGCGGTGGCCACCAAGATCGCGTTCATCGCCGCGACCACGTTCGCGATGGAGGCCGTGCTCGACCTGTCCGGCCACCTCGCCGACGAGGGACGCAAGGACATCCGGATCGAGGCCGCCGTCGCCAAGCTCTGGACCAGCGAGATGGCCTGCCGCATTGCCGACGAACTCGTCCAGATCCGTGGCGGCCGCGGCTACGAGACCGCCGACTCGCTGGCCGCCCGCGGCGAGCGGGCCGTGCCGGCGGAGCAGATGCTGCGCGACCTGCGCATCAACCGGATCTTCGAAGGCTCCAGCGAGATCATGCGGCTGTTGATCGCCCGCGAGGCCGTCGACACGCACCTGAACGCGGCCGGCGACCTGGCCGACCCCGAGGCGGACCTGACGCACAAGGCGAAGTCCGCCGCGCACGCGAGCGGCTTCTACGCTCGATGGCTGCCGCAGCTGGCCACCGGGCCCGGCCTGCTGCCGACCTCCTATCGCGAGTTCGGCGCGCTGGCCACCCACCTGCGCTACGCCGAGCGCACCTCGCGCAAGCTCGCTCGCTCGACGTTCTACGCGATGGCGCGCTGGCAGGCGGCACTGGAGAAGCGGCAGGGGTTCCTCGGCGGGATCGTCGACATCGGTGCCGAGCTCTTCGCGATCACCGCGGCCTGCGTGCGTGCCGAACTGATACGCGCCGAGGAGGGATCGGACGGCGGCGACGGCGGCGACGGCGGCCCGAACGGCGCTGCCGCGTACGAACTGGCCGCCGCTTTCGCCGCGCAGTCCCGGCTGCGCATCGATGCATTGTTCGACGGGCTGTGGCACAACACCGACGCCGGCGATGTCGCCCTCGCCCGAGGAGTACTCGCCGGTGAGTACACCTGGCTCGAGGACGGCGTGCTCGATCCCAGCGAGGGCACCGGTCCGTGGATCGCTCCGTGGACGACCGGTGCGGCCACGGGCGAGTCGGTGGCGCGACGCTTCCTGCCCTCGACTCGGGGGGATGTCCGGTAGCGCGCTCGTTCGATCGAGCAGGCGGACGACGACGTCGTGACGCACCCACCTGGACAGGCAACCAAACCCCCATCCGCAACACCGCACACGACCCGAGGCCCAGCTACCCGCTCAAGACGTAGCTTGTTGGCCGTCGCATACGCCCGAGGACTCGCAGCGAGTCGAATCGGAACCAGGCTGTGGACCACGCAACTCATCGGTGGGTGCGTGAGCGCTGCGCCCGGATCGACCGCTGATCGCGCCGCCCGCGCGCGAAATGAAGGTGCTTACGGCAAGGCTTCGACGATCTCCGCCATGCTGCGCCGGGTGCCGGTGTGGAACGGCACCTCCAACCGCACGTGGCGACGAGTCTCCGAGGCGCGCAGGTGCCGCATCAGATCGACGATGCGGTCCAGGTCGTCCGCCTCGAAGGCGAGCACCCACTCGTAGTCGCCGAGCGCGAACGCCGGCACCGTGTTGGCCCGCACGTCCGGGTACTGCCGCGCCATCTGGCCGTGCTCGGCGAGCAGCGCGCGGCGCTCGTCGTCCGGCAGCAGGTACCAGTCGTACGAGCGCACGAACGGGTACACCGCGACGTACTTGTACTCGGCATCCGGCGCGGCGAGAAACTCCGGCAGGTGGCTCTTGTTGAACTCGGCCGGACGGTGCAGCGCCATGTTCGACCAGGTCGGCGTCAGGTGCGAGCCCAGCCGCGTCCGGCGGAACCGGCTGTACGCCTCCTGCAGTGCATCCGCGGTCGACGAGTGCCACCAGATCATCAGGTCGGCGTCGGCCCGCAACGCGCTCACGTCGTACGTGCCGCGAATCGTGACGTCCTTGGCGGCAAGCTGCTCGAACAACTCGTCCACCTCGCCGGCGAGCGAATCGCGCCGCGCGTCGCCCAAGGGTCGCTCGATCTTGAACACCGACCAGAGGGTGTAGCGGATCACGTCGTTGAGTTCGCGTGCCTTGCTGACCATGAGCTCATTCTCCTCGCTGCGACAGCGCGTTCGCCACGTGGTCTGCGGCACGCCGCGCCGAGCCGATGCAGGCCGGGATCCCCACACCGTCGTACGCGGCGCCACACACCGCGAGCCCGGGGACCTGCTCCACCGCGGCCCGGATCCGCGCCACCCGCTCGACGTGACCGACCGCGTACTGCGGCAACCCGCCGCCCCAGCGGGTGAGCAGCGCGTCGACCGGTTCGGCCGTGATGCCCAGCAGCGCCGCCAGATCGCGGCGGACCACGGCAAGCAGGTCGCCGTCCTGACGCTGCAGCGCCTCCGCCTCGCCGTGCCGGCCGATCGAGGCGCGCAGCACGGACAGCGACCCGGTCGGCATCGGCCACTTCTGCGAGGAGAGCGTCACCGCCTTCACGGCCAACCGCTCGTGCGCGGCCACCAGCACACCGCTGCCCTCCGGCAGGGTCACGTCGCGGTAGGCCAGGGTCGCGATCGCCATGCTCGCGTACTCGATCCCGGCCAGCTCGGCGGCGGCCGACGGTGCGGCCGTGCGCAACAGCCGCGCCGCCTTCGCAGCCGGCGTGGCCACCACCACCGCGTCCACCTCGAGGTACTCGGGTTCGGGGACCGGACCGAGGGTGAGCCGGAAGCCGTGCGCCGTGCGGTCGATCAGCCGGACGGTGGTGTCCGTCCGAACGGCGAACCGCCCGGACGCCGCGAGCGCCAGCGGCAGCCGCCCGATGCCGCCGGGCAGCGAGGCAAACACCGGATCGGTCGAAGGGGCGCGGGTGCCGGCGCCGACGACGGCCTGCGCCGCACGTACCAGGGAACCGCCCGAACCCAGCCGGGCGAACAGCGCCGGCATGCTCGCGTGCAGCGACAGCTCGTCGGCGCGGCCGGCGTACACGCCACCGAGCAACGGCTCGACCAGACGATCGGTGATCTCGTTGCCCAATCGCGCACGGGTGAGCGCGCCGACCGCGACGTCTTCGGTGATCGGCTCCAGCGGCTCGAGGTCCGGCTCGGCAGCGATCCGCTCGCTGGCCGCGGCGGACACGGCGCCGCTCGCCCGCAATGCGTCGGCATCGGACGGGATGCCCATCATCGTCCGCGCGGGCAACGGATGCAGCGCTCCACCGGCACGCACCTGCGCGGCGGTGGACAGCGGCGAAATCAGCTCGAGCCCGGCGGCCCGCGCCAGATCGACGGCTTCGGGGCGGCGGGCCAGCATCGCCTCGGCGCCGAGGTCGACGGGCACGCCGGCTATCTCGCCGACCCGCAGCTTGCCGCCGATCTCGCGCCCCGACTCCAGCACCAGGACCGCGGCCCCCGGCAGCCGTTCGGCGAGCGTCCACGCGGCGGCCAGCCCGCTGATGCCGCCGCCGACCACCACGACGCTCACCTGCTGATGAACACCCCCAGCACCACACCCCGGTGTGGTGGAAGGGGTGTTCACACCCTCATTCACGACAGCGAGTGGACGAGGTCGACGACGCGGCTCAGGACGTCGGGGTCGGTGTCGGGCAGGACGCCGTGGCCCAGGTTGAACACGTGACCGGCGGCGCTGCGTCCCTCGATGACGATGCGGCGCACCTCGGCCTCGAGCACCGGCCAGTCGGCGAGCAGCAGCGCCGGGTCCAGGTTGCCCTGCACCACCGCGCCCGGGCCGATCCGCCGGGCGGCCTCGTCCAGCCCGACGCGCCAGTCGACGCCCACCACGTCGGCGCCGGCACGATGGATCAGGTCGAGGAACTCGCCGGTGCCGACACCGAAGTGGATCCGCGGCACCGCGAATTCGGCGAGCGGCTCGAGCACGGTGCGGCTGTGCGGGAGCACGTACCGCTCGTAGTCGGCACGCGAGAGCGCGCCGGCCCACGAGTCGAACAACTGGACGGCGGCCACGCCGGCCTCGAGCTGGATGCGCAGGAACTCGCGGGCGATCACGGCGAGCCGGTTCAGCAGCGCGCCCCAGAGCACGGGCTGGCCGTGCATGAGCGCCTTCGTCCGCGCGTGATCGCGCGACGGGCCACCCTCGATCAGGTAGCTGGCCAGCGTGAACGGGGCGCCGGCGAAGCCGATCAGCGGCGTGCCACCGAGTTCGCCGACCAGCGCGCGCACCGCCTGGCTCACGTAGGACACGTCGGCGGGCTCGATCTCACGCAACACGTCCAGGTCCGCCGTCGTCCGGATCGGGTGCTCCACCACCGGCCCCACTCCGGGGACGATGTCGATGCCGACGCCGATCGCCACCAGCGGTACGACGATGTCGGAGAACAGGATCGCCGCGTCCACACCGTGCCGGCGCACCGGCTGCAGGGTGATCTCGGTGATCATCGCCGGGTCGCGGCAGGCGTCCAGCATCGCGATGCCGGCGCGCAGCTCGCGGTACTCCGGCAACGAGCGCCCGGCTTGCCGCATGAACCAGACCGGCGGGTACCCGCCGGGGTGCCCGGACGCGGCCCGGATGAGCAGGGAATCAGCAGCGGCAGCCATCGCCCGCATCCTCGCACGCGCGAGATTCGGCGTGCCTGCGGGCATTCGGCTGTGTGACGTGGAAACTTGGCTCAGACAGCCACACCGGCGCCGGTGCGGAAGGAGTGTTGTGATGTCCGCCGAGCTGACCCTGACCTGCCCCGTCTGCGGGCGCCGCAGCGAGTTCGAGCAGCCGCCCTGCACCGACGGCCACGGCAGCGACTGCCCCGAGCTGATCTGCGTGCGCTGCAGCAGTGCGGTACTGGTGGGCGCCGAGCACCGAGCCCGGCGGCGCGCTCGCACGGGGCGCGCCGCGTGAGCGCATCCCGAACCTCCCGAATCCGTCAGGTGGGCGTAGTGGACGAAGACCCGACCGCCGGCCGGCCTGCCGAGGCCGAGCAGCCCAAACCAGAGGTGTTCGGCAGGGCGATCGCCAGCCTTACCGGTACCCGGGTGCGCCCGGAGGTGCGCGTCGAGCCGCTGCGCCCGCCGCAGCGGCTGGCGCCGTACAGCTACGCGATCTCGGCCGACGTGCGCGCGGCCGACGGCGCCGAGCTGGCCACCGGCCGGCTGGTGCTGCTGCATGACCCTGACGGCCACGAAGCCTGGGACGGCGTGCTGCGGCTGGTCGCGTACGCCTCGGCCGAGCTGGACTCGCAGATGGGCGTCGACCCGATGCTGCCCGCCGTCGGCTGGAGCTGGCTGACCGGTGCCCTGGACGAGCGCGGTGCCGCCTATCGCGCTGCCGGCGGCACCGTGACGCAGACCACGTCCACCCGGTTCGGCGACCTCGCCGGGCCGCGCACCACCGTCGAGCTGGAGTTGCGCGCCTCGTGGACCGCGGACACCGACGACATGTCCGCCCACCTGAGCGCGTTCGTCGACCTGCTGTGCACTGCTGCGGGCCTGCCGCCCGAAGGCGTGACGATCCTGTCCCCCAGCTGACGTGGACGAGACCCAGCCGACCGAACCGGAATTGCCGCTGCTACGTGAACCCGCCGACGGCGTGCCGGAACCGCTCACGACCAGCGCACAGCTGAGCGCGCTCGTCGACGCGGTGGGCGCGGGCACCGGACCGGTCGCCCTGGACGCCGAGCGCGCCTCCGGTTACCGCTACAGCCAGCGCGCCTACCTCGTCCAGCTGCGCCGCGCAGGCGCAGGCACCGCGTTGATCGACCCGATCGAGCTGCCCGCCCTGAGCGGGCTCAGCGCCGCGATCGGGGACGGCGAATGGATCCTGCACGCGGCGAACCAGGATCTGCCGTGCCTGGCCGAGCTGGGGATGCGCCCGGCCGCGCTGTTCGACACCGAGCTGGCCGGTCGGCTGCTCGGTGACGAGCGGGTCGCGTTGGGAACCATGGTGGAGCAGCACCTTGGCGTGCGGCTGGAGAAGGGGCACTCCGCGGCCGACTGGTCCACTCGCCCGCTGCCGCACGACTGGCTGGTGTACGCCGCGCTGGACGTCGAGCTGCTGGTCGAGCTGCGCGACGTGCTGGCCGGACTGCTCGCCGCCGCCGGCAAGAGCGAGTGGGCGCGCCAGGAGTTCGAGGCGGTCCGGCTGGCGCCCGCTGCCGGGCCACGGGTCGAACCGTGGCGACGGCTCTCCGGCATCCACAAGGTGCGCGACCGGCGCCAGCTCGCCGTGGCCCGCGCGCTGTGGGAAGCGCGGGACAGCTACGCGGCGCAGCGGGACGTGGCGCCCGGACGGGTGCTGCCGGACGCCGCGATCGTCGAGGCCGCGCGCACGCTGCCGGCGACCAGTGCGGCGCTGGCCGGCCTGTCGGTGTTCGGCGGGCCGCGGCAGCGCCGTCAGCTGGGCCGCTGGTTCGGCGCCGTCCAGGCCGGCCGCGAGCTGCCCGAGCGGCAACTGCCCACGGTCACCGGGGTGTCCACCGATCCGGTCCCGCCCGCGTCGCGCTGGCGCGACCGTGACCCGATTGCGGCCGCCCGGCTGGTGGCCTGCCGCGACGTGGTCGCCACGCTGGCCGAGCAGCACACCGTCCTGGCCCAGAACCTGCTCGCGTCCGACGTGGTGCGCCGGCTCGCCTGGGAGCCGCCCACGCCCGACGAGCCATCCGTCCGGAGCCGGCTCGCCGAACTGGGCGCCCGGCCGTGGCAGGTGGAGCTGACCGCCGCCGCGCTGACCGCAGCACTCGACGTCCCGCAGACCACCGCTTCCCGGCCGGGGCCAGACGTGGAAATGTAGCCGCATTCGGCACAACTCCCCTCTTGGAGGCACACCTGTGAAGACCACGCTCAGCAGGCTGTTGGGGGCGCACCCGATGCGCACGCTCGGCATCGCCGGCGCCGCAGTCGTGACCACCCTCGCCCTCGTCGCGCCCAGCACGGCGCTGGCGCACAACCGGGACCACGGCCGCGGCGCCGTCCCACCGCCGCCGGCGAACCCGACCAGCGCGAACCAGATCCAGAACATCGACCAGGTGCGTACCGCCATCAAGGCCTACTACGGCGACACCATCACCGACCAGGTGGATCCGTACCCGGGCGACAACGTCGACAAGAAGTTGCACACCTTCTCGCCGACCGGGGCCTATGCCAAGGAGATGGCCGGCATCGAGCGCGACGCGACGCGCTACCTGAGCAGCGCGAGCCACCACCGCAGCCGCGCGCAGAAGGCCATCCTGCTGGACGTCGACGACACCACGCTGAACACGTACAACTACGAGATCTACAGCAACTTCGTGTACGACCCGACCAGCAACGCGGCGTTCGTCAACGGCGAGGCGTTCCCGGCCACCCCGGGCATGCCGCAGCTGGTGAACTGGGCGGCCGGCCACGGCTACACGGTGTTCTACCTGACCGGCCGCCCGGGCACCCAACGGGCCGGCACGATCGGCAACCTGGAGAAGGTCGGCTACGACGCCGTCCCGGACAGCAACCTGTACCTGAAGGACTACGCCGCGGACACCTGGCTGTCCTCGTGCGCGCCGTCCTGCACGACGATTCAGTACAAGTCGCTGACCCGTGCGCACATCGAGTCGATGGGCTACGACATCATCGCCAACTTCGGTGACCAGTACAGCGACCTGAGCGGCGGTTACGCCGACCGGACGTTCAAGCTGCCCAACCCGATGTACTACCTGCCGTAACGCAGCACGGCCGGCGGGCCGGTCCGGAGCCTGGCTCCGGGCCGGCCCGTTCCGCTTCCCGGTGGCTGTTCAGGCCGCGGCGTCTGCCGACGTGGTCGCATCCGTGCGGTGGCCCGGCTGGGACACCCGCGGCAGCTCGATGCGGATGGCCAGGCCACCGAACGGCGGCGCGGCCGCCTGCAGCCGGCCGTGGTGCGCGTCGACGATGAGCCGCACGATCGCCAGGCCCAGGCCGGCGCCCCGGGTAGCGGTGCGCACCCGGCCACCGCGCCGGAACGGCTCGAACAGCGTGTCCACGTCGGCGGCCGCGATCACCGGCCCGCCGTTGGACACGTGCAGCCAGACCCGCTCGGCGGTCTGCCCGGTGGTGACGCGCAGCCAGCCGTCCGGGACGTTGTGCCGGATCGCGTTCTCGACCAGGTTGCCGATCAGCCGCTCCAGCAGCCGCGGATCGCCGATGGCCGCGGCGGGCTCGATGTCCGATTCGATCTTGACGCCCTTCGCCGCGGCCTCGGCCTGCACGCCGTCCAGCACGCTCGGGACGAGCGCGGCGAGGTCAACGGTCTCGCGGACCTCCAGCTCACCCCGCTCGACCGCCTGCAGCCGGGCGAGGGTCAGCAGCGAGGCGACCAGCCGCTGCGCCCGCTCGGTCGCCTGCGCGAGCACCTCACCCATGCGGCGCAGCTCGGCCACGTCCGCGTCGGGGTCGGCGAGGGTGACCTCCAGCTCGGTCCGCATCACCGACAGCGGTGTGCGCAGCTCGTGCGAGGCGTTCGCGACGAAAAGCCGCTGGCTGTCGAACGCGGCGTCGAGGCGGCCGAGCATCTCGTCGAACGTGTCGGCCAGCTCCCGCAGCTCGTCGTCCGGCCCGCCCAGGTTGATCCGCTGGTCCAGGTTCTCGGTGGACAGCTGCTTGGCGGTGGCGGTGAGCTTGGCGATCGGGCGCAGCGCCTGCTTGGCCAGCAGGTAGCCGCCGGTGGTGCCGACCACCACGATGATGCCGAAGTAGATCAGCCCGGTGTGCAGCAGGTAGTCGACCGCCTGGTGCTGCGCGTCCTTGCCGAGCGCGGTGGGGTCGATGTGCTGGACGGCGCCCGTCTCGTCCCGGATGGTGACGTCGCCGAGAGTGTTGAAGAACGGCAGCCGGGCGATCGAGCGGTTGAGCAGGACGATCGAGGTGAACAGCAGCGAGACGCCGACGAGAAGCACGAGTCCGCCGTAGAGCAACGCCATACGGATCCGCAGCGTCGGGCGGAAGAGCCTCACGAGGCGGTCCCGGCTCCTCCGTCCACCCCGCCCAGGGCTGCCGGATCGATGCGATAGCCCGATCCGACCACGGTGTCGATGATCGGTGGCTCGCCGAGCTTGCGGCGCAGCGTCATCATCGTGACCCGGACGGTCGTGGTGAACGGATCAGCGTTCTCGTCCCAGACGCGATCGAGCAACTCCTCGCTGCTGACCACGGCGCCCTGGGCCATCAGCAGGGTCTCCAGGACCCCGAACTCCTTGCGGGTCAGCTCGATCAGCTCGCCGCCGCGGGTGACCGTGCGCTTGGCCGAGTCCAGCTCGATGTCGGCCGCCGACATGACCGGCGGCGCGGCCGGCGTGGTGCGCCGCCCGAGCGCCCGCACCCGGGCGACCAGCTCGGCGAAGGCGAACGGCTTGGGCAGGTAGTCGTCGGCACCGAGCGCGAGCCCCTGCACCTTGTCCTCCACCGTGCCGCTCGCGGTGAGCATCATGACCCGGGTCAGCACGCCCTCGTCGGTGAGCCGGCGGCAGATCTCGTCGCCGGACATGCCGGGCAGGTCGCGGTCGAGCACCACGACGTCGTACCGGGTGAGCGCGGCCTTGCGATAGCCGTCGTCCCCGTCGGTCGCGACGTCGACCGCCATGCCCTCACGGCGCAGCCCGCGGGCAACCGCCTCCGCGAGCTGTACTTCGTCCTCTACGACGAGGATCCGCATCTGCCCTGCCTCCCGGCCCGTTCCAGCTTCATCATCCGCCGTCGGCCTCGCCTGCGCGACGCATGGCCGGCAGGTCTGCTCCCGGCTCGCTACCAGGTGAAACGACAACAGCCCATTCCACGATGCGCCGCCCGAGATCGGGCACGGTCAGCCCGGCCCACGTGCGGACATCCGACACTGTCCCATGCGCGGGGAATTCGTGGGGGACGCCGAGCTGGCGAGTCGGCACGTCGACCCCCGCGGCGGACAGGTGCTGCGCGATGCGCGCGCCCACCCCGCCGTCGACCACGCCGTCCTCGACGGTCACCACGAGCGCGGCCCGGGCGGCGAGCTCGACGAGCGCCGGGTCGACCGGCATCACCCAGCGCGGGTCGACCACGCGCACGCTGAAGCCGGCCCGGCGTACCGCGCCGCACGCTTCGAGCACGTCGCGCGCGACCGCGCCGACGGCGACCGCTAGCACGTCGACGGGGCCTTCGGCAGCGGCTTCGGCGAGCACGTCCACCCCGCCGACCCGGCGTAGCGCAGGCACCGACTCGACCAGCGGCGTCTTCGGGAACCGCACCACCGTGGGACCGCCGGACCAGCTGACCGCCTCGGCCAGCTCGGCCCGCAGGCTCGGCTCGTCCCGCGGCGCGGCCAGCCGCAGCCCAGGGACCACGCCCAGGATCGCCAGGTCCCACACGCCGTTGTGGCTCGGCCCGTCGTCGCCGGTGATGCCGGCCCGGTCGAGCACCACGGTCACCGGCAGGCGGTGCAGGGCCACGTCCATCAACAGTTGGTCGAACGCCCGGTTCAGGAACGTGGCGTACACGGCCACCACCGGATGCAGCCCACCGGATGCGAGGCCGGCGGCGGAGGTCAGCGCGTGCTGCTCGGCGATGCCGACGTCGTACCAGCGGTCCGGGAAGCGCCGTGCGAACGCGCCCAGGCCGGTCGGCTCGCACATGGCGGCCGTGATCGCCACCACGTCGTCGCGCTCCTCGCCCAGGCGCACCAGCTCGTCGCCGAACACCGACGTCCAGGTGCGACCGGCGCCGGTGCGCGGCACGCCGGTTGCCGGGTCGAAGCCGCGCGACTGGTGCATCTGGTCGGCCTCGTCGTTCTCGGCCGGGGCGTAGCCGAAGCCCTTGCGGGTCACGCAGTGCACGATCACCGGACCGCCGTCGGCGCTGTAGCCGCGGGCCAGCCGCAGCGCGTACTCGAGCGCTGCCAGGTCGTGCCCGTCCACCGGTCCGACGTACTTCAGGCCGAGGTCCTCGAACAGTCCTTGCGGCGCGAGCAGATCCTTCACGCCGCGCTTGACGCCGTGCAGCGCGTCGTACAAGGCGCTGCCGACGACGGGTGTGCGGTCCAGGGCGCCCTTGACCCGCCCGAGCGCGCGCTCGTAACCCGGCCGCAGCCGCAGCCCGGCCAGCCGGTCGGCCAGCCCACCGGTGGTGGGCGAGTAGGACCGGCCGTTGTCGTTCACCACGATGATCACCGGCCGGTCGGAGGCCGCGATGTTGTTCAGCGCCTCCCAGGCCATCCCCCCGGTCAACGCGCCGTCGCCGACCACCGCGACGACCGGGCGGCGCTCGCCGCGCACCTGGAACGCCTTCGCCAGCCCGTCGGCGTAGCTCAGCGCGGTGGAGGCGTGCGAGTTCTCGATCCAGTCGTGCTCGCTCTCGGCGCGGCTCGGGTAGCCGGACAGGCCGCCGGTGCGGCGCAACGTCGGCATCCTTTCGGCGCGGCCGGTGAGGATCTTGTGGACGTACGCCTGGTGGCCGACGTCGAACAGGATCGGTTCGGTGGGCGAGTCGAAGGTGCGGTGCAGCGCGATCGTGAGTTCGACCGCGCCCAGGTTCGGCCCCAGGTGGCCGCCGTTGGTGGCAACGGTCTGCACCAGCAGGTCGCGGATCTCGGCCGCGAGAAGGGTCAGCTCGTCCTGGCCGAGGGCACGCAGATCCTGTGGTCCGCCGATCCGTCCGAGCACGCTGGTCACCGCGCCAGCCTACGGGCTGGGCCTCGCGGCGTCGGCCCGCACCACGCTCCCGTCGCCGGGTTCGAGCTGGCCGCCGGGTTCTAGCTGGGCGACACACTCGACGTGGTGGGTCATCGGGAACGCGTCGAAGGCGCGCAGCCCGCTCAGCCGCCAGCCGAGGTCGCCCGCGGCGGCGACGTCGCGGGCCAGCGCAGCCGGATCGCACGCCACGTACGCGACGGCCCGTGGCGCGAGCGCCAGCAGCGCCGCCATCACGTCGTGGCCGGCGCCCGCCCGCGGCGGGTCGAGCACGATGACGTCCGGCCGCTCACCGAGCGCCGCGAGCAGCGCGGCGTCGACCCGGCCGCGGCGCACCTGCGCCCACGGCGTTTCGGCGAGGTTCGCGGTGGCGTCCGCGACAGCCCGGGCGGACGACTCGACACCGATCACGCGGCCGCTCGGGCCGACCGCGTCCGCGAGCGTCGCCGTCAATGCCCCGGCGCCGGCGTACAGGTCCAGGCAGGTCTCGCCGGGTGCCGGGCGGACGGCCTGGAGCACGGCAGCGGCGAAGCTGGCGGCGGCGGCGGGATGTACCTGCCAGAATCCGGCGGCCGCCACCTCGAACGTCCGCTCCCCCAGCCGATGCGGCAGCACGTCCGGGCCGTCGATGACCTCGGTCCGGTCCGGCGGCCGGCGCCCGCGCGACTGCCGCCCGGCGCCCGGCCGGTGGCCGATCAGGGTGACCGCACCGTCGTCGCCGCGAGCCACCTCGATCCCGGTCAGCCCGGGCCAGGTGCGCGCCAGGGCCGGGCTGTCACCCACGCCGGGCGCTCCGAGCGGGCAGGCCGCCAGCCGTTCGATCTCGCCTGAGCGGTGCCGGTGCAGCCCGGGCCGGCCGGAACGATCGAGCGCGTAGGTGATCCGGGTGCGCCAGCCGAGCAGCCCCTGCTCGGGCGGCAGCGGCTCGACGGCCGTGAGCAGCCCGCTCACGTCCAGCCCGGCCAGCCGGGCGAACTGCTCGCGCACGACCGCCGCCTTGAGGTCGCGCTGCGTGGCGGCGTCGGCGTGCTGCCAGTCGCAGCCGCCGCAGCGCCCCGGGCCGGCGTGCGGGCACGGCGGCGTCACCCGGCCCTGGGCGGCGGCGAGCACTTCGACGGCGTCGGCGCGCCAGAACGACCCGCGCTCCTCGGTGACCGCGGCGCGGACCCGCTCGCCGGGCAGCGCGTGCCGCACGAACACCACCCGGCCCTCGTGCCGCGCCACGCAGTAGCCGCCGTGCGCCGCGGCGCCGACGTCCAGCACGATCAGCTGATCGGCGGCCTCAGACACGCTGCGGGCTCTGCGGCTTGTCCGGGTCCGGCGGCGCCACACCGACCAGGTGCTTCTTCGCGGCTTTGGACGACTCCAACTGCCACGGCACGCTGGTCACCATCACACCGGGCTGGAACAGCAGCCTGCCCTTGAGTCGCAGCGCCGACTGGTTGTGCAGCAACTGCTCCCACCAGCGGCCCATCACGTACTCCGGGATGAACACGCTCACCAGTTCGCGCGGCCGGTCGGCCCGCAACTGTTTGATGTACGCGACGATCGGCTTGGTGATCTCCCGGTACGGCGACTCCAGTACGGTCAGCTTCACCGGCAGGTCGCGCCGCTCCCACTCGGCCAGCAGGGCACGCGTCTCCTCGTCGTCGACGTTCACCGTCAGCGCGGTGAGGGTGTCCGGACGGGTGGCACGGGCGTAGGCCAGCGCGCGCATCGTCGGCTTGTGCGCCTTGGAGACGAGCACCACGACGTGGTTGCGCGAAGGCAGCATGAGCCCCATTTCGTCGCTGACCAACTCGTCGGCCACCCGCTCGTAGTGCTTGTGGATGCCGCGCATGACCAGGTACAGGATCGGCATCGCGATCAGCACCAGGTAGGCGCCCTTGGTGAACTTGGTGATGATGACGATCACCAGCACCACCCCGGCGAGCGTCGCCCCGAACGCGTTGATCATCCGCGAGCGCTGCATGCGCCGCCGCTCGGCCGCGTCACGCTCGACCCGCAGCGCCCTGTTCCAGTGCCGCACCATGCCCGACTGGCCCAGCGTGAACGAGGTGAACACGCCGATGATGTACAGCTGGATCAAGCGCGTGACGTCCGCCTTGTAGATCGCGATCAGCACGCACGCGACGATCGCGAGCATCACGATGCCGTTGCTGTAGGCGAGCCGGTCACCGCGGGTCTTCAGTTGGGTGGGAAGGTTCTTGTCCCGAGCCAGGATCGAGCCGAGCAGCGGGAACCCGTTGAACGCGGTGTTGGCGGCGAGCACCAGGATGAGCGCAGTGGTCGCCTGCACGTAGAAGAACCCTGCCGAATGCGGCCCGCCGAACACCGCCCCCGCCACCTGCGCGATCACGGTGCGCTGTGGCGTGTGCTGGCAATCGGGGACACCCACCAGCTGACAACTGTTGCCGGTCGGGTCGGTGATGTGGACCTTCGAGATCAGCGCGAGCGCGGTGAGACCGATGAACATCGACAGCGCGATCGCGCCCATCGCCACCAGGGTCAGTTGCGCGTTTCGCGCCTTGGGCGGCTTGAACGCCGGGACGCCGTTGGCGATCGCCTCGACACCGGTGAGCGCGGTGCAGCCGGAGGAGAACGCGCGCAGCGTGAAGAACATCAGCGCCAGGAAGCCCAGGTTGCCGTACCCCGCGTGCGCCTCCACGTGGTAGCGCGCGCTCTCGGCCACCGGCGCGTCGCCGAGGATCATCCGCAGCAGGCCGGTGCCGATCATGATGAACACGCCGCTGGCAAACAGGTACGTGGGTGCGGCGAAGGCCAGCCCCGCCTCGCGCAGCCCGCGCAGGTTGACCGCCGCGAGCACCGCCACGAAGGCCAGCGCCATCCACACCCGCCAGTGGTGCAGCGACGGCGCCGCCGAGATGATGTTGTCCACGCCGGAGGACACCGACACCGCGACCGTCATCACGTAGTCGACGAGCAGTGCGCTCGCGACGACCACGCCCGCCGGCTTGCCGATGTTCTTGGTCGCGACCTCGTAGTCGCCGCCGCCCGTCGGGTAGGCGCGGACCAGCTGGCGGTAGGACGCGACCACCACCGTCATCAGCACGACGACCGCGCCCGCCACCCACGGCGTCAGGTACAGGTACGCGGTGCCGCCGACGGTGAGGACGAGCAGGATCTCCTGCGTCGCGTAGGCGACGCTCGAGAGCGCGTCGCTGGCGAAGATGGGCAGCGCGAGGCGCTTGGCGAGCAGTGAGTGGCCGGCCTGCTCAGAGCGCACCGGGCTGCCGACGATCAGGCGCTTGAGCACGCGCGTGAACAGTGCCACGACGGGTCACAATACGGCGCCGCCCGCCGCCTGGTGCGCACCCACCGCCCCGCGGTGCGGCGCGTTGTGTACCGTCGGCTCGCTGCGCGATTTCGCCGGGACGATCCGCGCGAGGTGCGTCCGGCCTGGACGCCCGCTGGGGAAAGGAGATGTGCGCACCGTGCACATCGTCGTAATGGGCTGTGGCCGGGTCGGGAGTTCCCTCGCCCACAGCCTGGCCCGTCTGGACCACAGCGTGTCGGTGGTCGATCAGGACCCGTTGGCCTTCCGCCGGCTCGGTGAGCAGTTCTCGGGCCGGTCGATCGTCGGGATCGGCTTCGACCGCGACACCCTGGTCGAGGCCGGCATCGAGCAGGCGTCTGCGTTCGCGGCCGTCAGCAGCGGCGACAACTCCAACATCATCGCAGCGCGGGTCGCACGCGAGACCTTCGGCGTGCAGAAGGTGGTCGCCCGCATCTACGACCCCAAGCGCGCGGAGGTGTACGAGCGGCTCGGCATCCCCACCGTCGCCACCGTGCCGTGGACGGCGAACCGGCTGCTCAAGAGCGTGCTCGGCGAGGCCACCTCGGAGGCGTGGCGCGACCCGTCCGGTGCGGTCGCGCTCACCCAGGTCGCGCCGCACGAGGGCTGGGTGGGCAAGTCGGTGGCGGACTTCGAGGCGGCCACCGGCAGCCGGGTCGGCCTACTCACCCGGTTCGGCACCGGCATGCTGCCGACCGCGACGATGCTCATCCAGTCCGGCGACACGTTGCACGCGCTCACCACGGACGCGCTCGCCGACACGCTGCGCCACGCCGCCGAGCGGCCCCCGCTCGGAGCAGCCGAATGAAGGTCGCGATCGCCGGCGCGGGCGCGGTCGGCCGCTCCATCGCCCGCGAACTGCTGCAGAACGGCCACGACGTGCTGCTCATCGACAAGGAGCCGAACAAGGTCGTCCCGGATCGAATCCCCGGCGCCGACTGGCGCTTGGGCGACGCCTGCGAGGTGGCGAACCTCGAGGACGCCGGGCTGGAGGACTTCGAGGTCGTCATCAGCGCGACCGGCGACGACAAGGTCAACCTGGTCGTGTCGCTGCTGGCCAAGACCGAGTTCTCGGTGCGCCGGGTCGTCGCCCGGATCAACCACCCGTCCAACGAGTGGCTCTTCACCGAGGCCTGGGGGGTCGACGTCGCGGTGTCCACGCCACGGGTGCTGGCCGCGCTCGTCGAGGAGGCGGTGGAGGTCGGTGACGTGGTGCGCCTGTTCGGGCTGCGCGAGGGTCAGGCCAACCTGGTCGAGGTGACGCTGCCCGAAGGGGCGCACTGTGCCGGTCGCGCCGTGCGCAACCTGGACCTGCCCGAGGACGCGGTGCTGGTGGCGATCGTGCGCGGCACGCGGGTGATCACGCCGCGCGGCGAGGAGCCGCTCGAGGCTGGCGACGAGCTGTTGTTCGTGGCCCTACCCGAGACCGAGGCCGCGCTCCGCAGCGCCATCATCGACTGAGGCCGCGTTGCCCTCGGCGCCGCCAGCGTCATCGCCGTCGGCGGCAGCCGCACGGGTCACGGCGTGCCGCGCCCGCGTCCCGACGAGGAACGCGAACGCGACGGCGGCGATCCACAGCGGGTACCCCATCGCCACGCGCGCGAACGCCAGCCAGCCGGTGACGTTGTGCTCGTACAGCGTCAGCTGCACCGTGCCGCGGGCCAGGAAGACGATCGTGGCCGCGAGCGTGGCCCACGAATAGGCGCGCAGCAGGGGCCGGCATCGGTACCAGCGGGCGTCCCCGGCCAGCCCGGGCGTGGGGTCCAGGAACTCCCACAGCCAGCCGATGAGCGGGCGGCGCGCCACGATCGAGACCGCGAACGGCACCGCGTACAGGAAGCTGGTCCAGATTCCGAGCAGGAAGTACCCGCGCGCCTGACCGGTGCGGGCGGCGATCAGAGCCGCGATGAGCACCCCGAACAGGCCCGAGATCGCCTGCTGGGTCGGCTGCTTGCGGATCAGCCGGTAGGCAGCCAGCGCCACGGCGGTGGCCACCGCGGCGACGATCGCCGGACGCAGCTCGGTGATCGCGTTCACGATCACGAACACGACCGGCGGGATCGCGGTGATCGCGGTGCCGGTCCAGCCACCGATGCTGGCCAGCATCTGCCTGCGATACGTCTCGCGCAGGTCGATCCGGTCGCCCACGGCGGCCTCCCCGGCGGCTGGCTCCCTGGCGGGGCCCCCGGTCAGGAACTGCACAGCAGCTCGTACCAGGGGTTGTAGATCGCCGGTGCGCCGTTGTGGACGCCGACCCTCCCGCGCGCCAGGATGCGGCGGCCCGGTTCGACCCCGGCGATGCGGCGCCGGCCGAGCCAGACCAGCGCGATGGAGCCGGAGCCGTCGAACAGCTCGGCCTCCAGCGTCGGCACGTTCTCGCTCGGCGTGTAGACGACAGCGCGCAGCCGGCCGGCGACCACGACGTTGGCACCGCGCTGGAGCTTGTCCAGCGGCATGCAGGCGAGCCGCTCGACCTCGGTCTGCAGGTCGACCGCGTCGAGCTGGTGCGTGCTCGCGGTCAGGCGCCGCAGCAACGACAGGTTGTGGCCCACGGGTTCAGGGTAGTCGCGTTTCTCGGCGGCCGCGTCAGCTCGCGCCGGATCCGTCCGTGCCGGGTTCCTCGGCGCCGGATTCCTCGGCGCCGGGCAGCACGACGTCACGGGGCAGGCGCAGCGGGACCGGCTCGCGCACCGGCAGCGGGTCCGAGCCCCGCGCCACGATCACCTGCTCGAACGCGCGCAGGAACGGCGCGGCCTTGGACTCCTCCACTGCCGCCGGGCCGACCAGCATCGCCCGCAGGAACCAGCGCGGCCCGTCGACGCCGATGAACCGCACCGGCACCAGGCCACCCTCGCCCGGCAGCTTGCCGGTGAGCTCGGTGCCGAACGGGCCGTCGTGCCGCTCCTTGGCCTGGCCACGCTGCGCGTTCATCGACGCTGCGATCTCCGCGCGCACCTCGTCCCAGATGCCCTCGTTGCGCGGTGCTGCGAACACGCCGAGCTGCATCGTGCCGTGCGGGCCGGCCATCGTCGCCGCGATCACCTGCTGCGCCTCGTTGACGTCCAGGCGCACCTCCAGGTTCGCGTTCACCGGGATGCGCAGCGCACCCAGATCGACGCGCGCGATGTCGTCGTCGGGCGCGTCGCGCTCGTCGTACGGCCCGGTGGTCGGTTCCGGCTCGTCCCGCACCCGGGTCTCCCAGGGCGGGGTCGCGTCGATCTTGGACCGATCGGTGCGCTTCTGCCTGCGTCGCGACGGCACTAGCTGTTCCCTTCCGAGGTCACACCGGCCGGCTGCAGGGCGGCCGCACCACCGGTCGAGCCGTGGCCACCGGCTGCCCGCTCCGACGCCGGCAGCTGATCCACCTCGACGAAACTGGCTCGTTCGACCCGCTGGAAGACCAGTTGGGCGATCCGCTCGCCGCGGGCCAGGGTCAGGCTGCGGGCAGTGTCGTGGTTGATGACGATCACCTTGATCTCGCCACGGTAGCCGGAGTCGATGGTGCCGGGCGCATTCACCAGGCCCAGGCCGACGCGCGCCGCGAGCCCGGAGCGCGGATGCACGAAGGCGGCATATCCCGCGGGCAGCGCGATCGCCAAGCCGGTCGGCAAGAGCGCCCGCTCCCCCGGCGCCAGGGTGACCTGCTCGGCGGCGACGATGTCGGCGCCGGCGTCACCGGGTAAGGCGTAGACCGGTAGCGGCAGTTCGGGATCGAGTCGGTGGACCAGCACCTGAAGGTCCGGCTCGGCAGCAGAGTTCATCGCACGGCAGGCTACCCTCGACGGCGTGAGCGCCAGCAGCGAGACTCCGCCGGACGCGGTTCCCGCAGGCGGCTCCGAGCGCCGGCCGCAGGCCGGGTACCTCGAGCGGCTGCGCACGCCGTGGTGGTGGTACGCGGTCGCGCTGTTCGTCGCGTCGCTGCTGGCCGCCGAGTTCCACATCGCCGGGTACCACCTGACCGACTGGATCCCGTTCGGCACGCTGCTGCCGCTGTCGGTGGCGATCGTGTGGTGGATGGGGCACAGCTCGCTGCAGATCGCGCACGGTGAGGTCAGCATCAGGGGTGCCCACCTGCCGCTGGAGTACGTGAGCGGCTGCGTGGCGCTGGATGCCGCCACCTTGCGACGCGTCGTCGGCCGCGAGGGCGATCCGGCCGCATTCGTCTCGATCCGGCCGTGGATCGGCCCCGGGGTGCAGCTGTGGCTGGACGACCCGGAGGACCCGACGCCCTACTGGATCGTGAGCACCCGGCACCCGCAGCGGGTGGTCGATCTCATTCGCGCCGGGTAGCCGGGCGTCCGCTCCGTACCGCTAGGGTCCGGGGCCATGACCCCTTCACCGCTGCCAGGGCGCTTCGCCGGCAGGACCGCCGTCATCACCGGCGCGAGCCGGGGCATCGGCCTGGCCATCGCCACCCGCATCGTCGACGAGGGCGGCCGGGTACTGATCACCGCCCGCAAGCCGGAGCCGCTGCAGGAGGCGACGGCCGCGCTGGGCGGGTCCGAGCACGCCGTCTTCGTGGCCGGGCGGGCCGACGATCCGGAGCACCAGGCGGAGGTGTTCGCGACGGTCGGCCGGGAGTTCGGCCGGCTGGACGTGCTGGTGAACAACACCGGCATCAATCCGGCGTACGGCCCGCTGGTCGGGGTCGACGAGAGTGCCGCGCGCAAGATCATGGACGTCAACGTGCTGGCCGCCCTGTCCTGGACCAGGCAGGCGCTCGCCGCGGGTCTCGGGGCCGACGGGGCGGGCGCGGTGGTCAACATGGCCTCGGTGGCCGGGCTGCATCCCGCGCCCGGGATCGCCTACTACGGCGTGAGCAAGGCGGCCCTGATCGGGCTCACCGTCCAACTGGCCGCCGAGCTGGCGCCCGCTGTGCGGGTGAACGCGATCGCCCCGGCTGTGGTCAAGACGCGCTTCGCCGAGGCGCTGTACGCCGAGGACGAGGCCGCAGCCGCGGCCGGCTATCCGCTCGGACGCCTGGGCGAGCCCGCCGATATCGCTGCCGCGGCCGCGTTCCTCGCCTCGTCCGACGCCGCCTGGATCACCGGCCAGACCCTCGTAATAGACGGCGGCGCCGGCTTGCGGGCGAGCCTCTAGCAGCCCGCCGGCGCGCGAGCGTCAGCGAGCTTGCGTGCGGGCCTGCGTAGCCACCTGAGCTTGCGCGTGGTGCTGCGCAGACCCGCACGCCGCGGACCAGACCGCGCTGCGGATCAAGCGCAGTCGCGGCAGATGTACTGGCCCTTGCTCTGGCGCGCCAGCCGGCTGCGGTGGTGCACCAGGAAGCAGCGTGAACAGGTGAACTCGTCGTCCTGCTTGGGGATGACCCGGACGGTGAGTTCCTCGCCGGACAGGCCGGACAGGTCCGCACCGGGCAGCTCGAGGGACTCGTTCAGCTCGGTCTCATCGATGTCGATCGATCCGGACTGTGCCTCGGCACGCCTTGCCTTGAGCTCCTCGAGCGAGTCCTCGCCCAGATCGTCGGCCTCACCGCGACGCGGCGCGTCGTAGTCAGTCGCCATTGTTGTCTTCAACTCCTCGGGGGGATCGCCACTGCATTGTGCTGGTCAGGTCAAGTCATTCAGGTTCCGGCGCTGCAACGTACGAAGCCCGCAGTTTGTGCCCGATTACCCGCACCGGCCGGACGGGTCATGCATCACCTCGTACGTGTCGGCCGCGGAACGGTACCGCGTCGGGAAATCACACCAACGGCGGGGATGTCTCCGGCATTCCCCAGTGGCGCGTCGATAGGCTGACGGCCGCGAGTTCAGGAGGTCTCCCGAAGCCATGACGAGTCCGACGAAGCGGCGTCCGCTGCCGGCTTTGGCGTTCCTTCTCGCACTGTGCCTGCTGGCCGCGCTGGTGTGGTGGCGGGTGCTGCACCGCAGCGACAGCAAGGCCGCCGACAAGCCGACGTGCCCGACGTCACAGGCTCCGAAGACGCTGCCGGAGGCAGCGGCGATCACGGTCACGGTGCTCAACTCCACCAAACGCAAGGGTCTGGCCGCCGCCACCCGCCTGGTGCTGGTCAAGGACGGTTTCCGCAGCCCCGGCAAGGCCGTCAACGACGACAAATCCTTCGGCGGTCACGGCCAGATCGCGGGGGTGGCCGAGATCCGTTACGGACCGGACAGCGCCCCCGGAGCGCAGCTGCTGGCCTACTACTTCCCCGGTGCCAAGCTGGTCAAGACCGACGCGACCGATTCCACGGTGCTCGTTTCGCTCGGCGCGACGTTCAAGTCGGTCGCGACGCCGGCCGCGGTCGCCGCGGCGCTCAAGGCCGACGGCATCACCCTGGTGCGCACGACCGGCACCCCGCAGGGTTCGGGGAGCAGTCCTAGCTGTTGACGGCGTCCGCGCCCAGCTCTTCGAGCAACGCGAGCAGGGCGGGCGCCAGATGCGGCCCGGCTGCCGCGGTCAGCAGGCCGCTCGGCGCACGCCCTCGCAGGCCGGACACGAGGGCGCCGGCCTCGGCCGCGATGAGCGCGCCTGCGGCGTAGTCCCAGACGTTCAGGCCGGCCTCGAAGTAGCCGTCCAGCCGGCCGGCGGCGACCGCGCACAGGTCCAGGCTGGCCGAACCGATCCGGCGGATGTCGGCGATGCGCGGCAGCAGCTGCGCGACGACCGCCACCTGGCGCGTGCGCTGGCGTGCGTCGTAGCCGAAGCCGGTGCCGATCACGGCCCGCTCGAGCGGCACGTCGCGCGGCCCGGTGAGCCGCTCGCCGCCGAGGTACGCGCCCGCGCCCTGCCGCGCCCGGTACAGCTCGCCGTTGGCCGGGTTGCACACCGCGCCCGCCACGACCGTCCCGTCCAGCTCCGCGGCGACCGACACGGCGTACTGCGGCACCCCCAGCACGAAGTTGACCGTGCCGTCGATCGGGTCGAGCAGCCAGCGAACGCGACCACCCGCGGCCGTCCCGGCGTGCGCACCGCCCTCTTCGCCGAGCACGGCGTCCCCGGGACGCAGCGCGGCCAACCGGGCCACCAGCCACCGCTCGACCTCACGATCCGCGGCGGTCACCAGGTCGGTCACGGTGCTCTTCGCCGAGACCGACAGCCGCCCGCGGCGCGCGTCCCGGACCACCTCGGCGGCTCCGCGCGCGAGCAGCACGGCGATGTCCTCGAGCTCATGGATCAGGTCCTCGGCAGCGTCGCTCATGCCCTCATCGCACCACGACCGCTTGGGGGCGGCGATAGGGTCACCCCGCGGAAGCAAGCAGAGTGGGAGCAGCGGCGTGGGTGAGCACACCGGCAGGTCCGGTCAGGCGTACGGCATCGACATCGGCGGCAGCGGCATCAAGGGTGCCGTGGTCGACGTGTCGACCGGAACGTTGGTGACGCCCCGTACCCGCATCCTCACGCCGCAACCGTCGACGCCGGACGCGGTGGCGCAGGTGGTGGTGCAGTTGCTGGCAGATGCCGACTGGGCCGGTCCGGTCGGGGCGACCTTCCCGGCGGTGATCTCCCACGGCGTGGCGCGCTCGGCCGCCAACGTGGACAAGAGCTGGATCGGTACCGACGTCGACGCCTGCTTCACCGAGGCGACCGGGCATGGCACCGACGTGATCGTGCTCAACGACGCCGACGCGGCGGGCATCGCCGAGGCGCGCTTCGGCGCAGCGAAGGGGGTGCCCGGTGTCGTCATCCTGTTGACCTTCGGCACCGGCATCGGCAGCGCGCTGCTGATGGACGGGCGGCTCGTGCCGAACACCGAGCTCGGCCACCTCGAACTGGACGGCCACGACGCGGAGACGCGGGCCGCGGCCTCGGTCAAGGACGAGGAGAAGCTGTCGTACAAGAAGTGGGCGAAGCGAGTCGAGACGTACATGTCGCACGTGGAGCGGCTGTTCACGCCCGACCTCTTCGTGGTCGGCGGCGGCGTCAGCAAGGACTCGGACAAGTGGGTGCCGCTGCTCGAGCTCAACACCCCGGTGAAGCCGGCGGAGCTGCTCAACGACGCGGGGATCGTCGGCGCGGCCATCGCCGCGGCCGAGCGTCACGGTGAGTGAAACCTTCGGCCGTGATGCCTGGCTGGCACAGTGGCGACGTCGCAGTACAATGAACGGCACAGGGCCTGCGCACGTACTGGACTCGATCTTGAGGCGATAAACAGACGGCCTGCGACCCGCACACTTGTCAGCCGCGCCGAGCGGAAAGTCGTGACCGCGCCGCGAGCATGGAGTTCGTGCGCAGCATGGTGAAAGGTCATCAGTGGTATCCACCAAGCAGTCGCAAGACACCGTCACCAGCAACACCAAGAACACCGTCGCCGCAACGGCCACCAAGCGCACCAGTGCGCCGGTGAAGCCCGCGGACAAGAAGGACGCACCCGCCAAGGCTGCGGCCCACCCGGCGACCAAGGCTCCCGCCAAGCCGGCGTCCAGGGGCGTCGCCAAGCCGGCCGCGGCCAAGGCGCCGGCGAAGAAGGCGCCGGCCACCAAGGCGGGTGCCAGACCCGCCAAGCCGGGCGAGCCCGAGGAGGGCACCGAGGTCGATCCCGCGATCGCCGCCGGCGCCGACGCCGCCGTCGAAGGCGCCGAGGACGAAGAGGGCGCGGAGTTCACCTGGGACGACGAGGAGGAGTCCGAGGCGCTGCGCCAGGCGCGCAAGGACGCCGAGATGACCGCCTCGGCCGACTCGGTCCGCGCCTACCTCAAGCAGATCGGCAAGGTGGCGCTGCTCAACGCCGAGGAGGAGGTCGACCTCGCCAAGCGCATCGAGGCCGGGCTCTACGCCGCCGAGCGGCTGCGCCAGGTCGAGGAAGCCGCCGAGAAGCTGGCGCTGCAGGCCAAGCGCGACCTGCGCTGGATCGTGCGCGACGGCGAGCGGGCGAAGAACCACCTGCTCGAGGCCAACCTGCGGCTGGTCGTCTCGCTGGCCAAGCGCTACACCGGCCGCGGCATGGCCTTCCTGGACCTGATCCAGGAGGGCAACCTCGGCCTGATCCGCGCCGTCGAGAAGTTCGACTACACCAAGGGCTACAAGTTCTCCACGTACGCCACCTGGTGGATCCGGCAGGCGATCACCCGCGCGATGGCCGACCAGGCCCGCACCATCCGCATCCCGGTGCACATGGTCGAGGTCATCAACAAGCTGGGCCGCATCCAGCGCGAGCTGCTGCAGGACCTGGGCCGCGAGCCCACCCCGGAGGAGCTCGCCAAGGAAATGGACATCACCCCGGACAAGGTGCTGGAGATCCAGCAGTACGCGCGTGAGCCGATCAGCCTGGACCAGACGATCGGCGACGAGGGCGACAGCCAGCTGGGCGACTTCATCGAGGACTCCGAGGCGGTCGTCGCCGTCGACGCGGTGTCCTTCACGCTGCTGCAGGATCAGCTGACGTCTGTGCTGCAGACCCTGTCCGACCGCGAGGCCGGCGTCGTCAAGCTCCGCTTCGGCCTGACCGACGGCCAGCCGCGCACGCTGGACGAGATCGGCCAGGTCTACGGGGTCACCCGCGAGCGGATCCGGCAGATCGAGTCCAAGACGATGAGCAAGCTGCGCCACCCGTCGCGCTCGCAGGTGCTGCGCGACTACCTGGACTGATGTAGCCGGATTGCTCCGCTGTATGTGAAGGGCCCCGTCCGATCCGGACGGGGCCCTTCACGTACAGCGCCTCGGCGCTTGTCGTGGCTCAGCGTTCCTCGACGGCGGCCGTCGGGGGGACGTCGGCTAGCCGGCCGGTCTCGTCGTGGATGGTTCCGGAGATCTTGCGCAGCGCGGTCTCGTTCTCGTGCCAGTGGTGTGCGCAGAACAGGAGCTCGGATCCGGACAGCAGCACGGCGCGGACGTAGGCCTGCGCACCGCACCGGTCACACCTGTCAACAGCTGTCAGCGGACTCGCGGCGATGGTCGTGGTCACGTTGGCACCTCTTTCGTCTATCCCTGATCCCGTCCGGGACCTTCATCGTCCCCGGTGATGTCCCAACCCAACCACCGAATTGCCGGTGGCCGAGGCGACACCCCGAAAACCCTACGAGTTGCTGTTTCGTTGTTATCGGCCGGGGATCGGTGATCCGTAGCCGTACACCTCGCCCAACGACTCACACGGTCCGAACGATTCCGGCGTTCGCTCTGAGCGTGAGGCTCGCCACCCGGGGCGCCGCCGATCAGCCGCCCAGCAGCTCCATCAGGTGGTCCCGGCGCTGCGCGAGAACATCGACCCCGGCGGCCGCGGACGCCGGCCCGGGAACGGCCCGGCGCAGCTGCGCGTGGATCTGTCCGTGCGGCCGGCCCTGCCTGGCCGCCAGCACCCCGACCAGCCGGTTGACCTCCCGGCGCAGTTCGGCGCCGGCCCGCCAGGCGACCGTCTCCGCAGAGGGCGGCACGGCTGCCGCCGTACTGGCGCGGTGCCGGGCGTGCGTGTCCCGGCGGGCGAGCAGCGCGGCCGTCTGCTCCGGGGTCAGGATGCCGGGCAGCCCGAGGAAGTCCTCATCCTCGTCGCTGAGCGGCCCCGGCGCGGCGACGACCGCCCGCCCGGCATGCAGCAGGTGCGCGAACGCGGCGTCGGAATCGACGAGTTCGATCCGCTCGCCCTCCCCCGCTTCGGGCTCGGGCCGCTCGAGGTCCAGCAGCGCGTCGTCGGTGGCGGCCGGCGGTGGAATGACGTGGTTGCGCTCGAGTTCCAGTTCGGCGGCGAGGGCCAGTAGCGGCCGCACGGCCGGCAGGAACACCGTCGCCACCTCGTTCGTGGTGCGCGCGCGCACCACGCGGCCGACGCCCTGCGCGAAGAACAGCGGCGTGCGGTAGGACGTCATCCACGCCAGGCAGGCGGCCCGCGGGATGTCCACGCCCTCGGACACCATCCGCACGCAGACCGCGATCCGCTCGGTCCCGGTCGCGAAGGCGCTGATCTTCTCGCTCGCCTTGGGATCGTCCGAGAGGATCAACACCGGCCGGTGTCCGGTGATCTGCTCCACGATCACCGCGTAGGCGCGTGCGTCGTCCTGGTCGGTGGCCAGCACCAGTCCGGCGGCGTCGGCCATCCCCGACTCCCGCAGATGGCTGATCCGCTCGTCCATCGCCGCGATGACGTGCGGCACCCACCTGCCCTTCGGGTTCAGCGCGGTGCGCCACGCGGTCGTCTCGGTGCGCTTGGTCGCGGACTCGGACAGGCTCGCGGCAATCACCTCACCAGCGCTGTTGCGCCAGCGCGAGGTGCCCGTATACGCGGCGAAGACCACCGGCCGCACCACCGCGTCGCGCAGCGCCTCGCGATACCCGTAGGTGAAATCGGCAGTGCTGCACCACCCTCCCGCGACATCAGCCTCGTAGCGCACGAACGGGATCCGCTCGTCCGGGCGGGTGCGGAACGGCGTGCCGGTCAGGCACAGCCGCCGGGGCGCCTGCTCGAACGCGGCAGCGACCGCCTCGCCCCAGGACAGCCCGTCACCGGCGTGATGCACCTCGTCCAGGATCACCAGGCTGCGGCGGGCGCTCACCCGGGCCGCGTGCAGCGCGGGCTTGGCGGCGACCTGGGCGTAGGTGGTGACGTAGCCGGTCAGGTCCGGTCGTACCGGACCGGTCGCGTTGGTCAGCGCTGCGTCCAGCCCGATCCCGGCCCGCGCCGCCGCGTCGGCCCATTGGGTGCGCAGGTGATCGGTCGGGCAGACCACGATCACCCGGTCGATCGCGCGCCGCTCCAGCAGCCGGGCGGCCAGCGCCAGCGCGAACGTCGTCTTGCCCGCCCCCGGCGTCGCGGTGACCAGGAAGTCGCGCCGTGGCGAGCGCTCCTCATAGACCCGCAGCGCCTCCCGCTGCCAGGCGCGCAGCCGGGGTACGGGCGCGGTCGCCGGCAGGTGCGGCTGGGCCACGCGCCTATCCCTCCTGATGTCCTGTCGCGACGAGATGCCCCGTGGCACTCGGCCCCAGGGCATCCGTGACCCACCCTAACCGGACGGCCGGACGGGGCACCGCGCGGAAGCCCGCGACACGCTGGGCGCAGTAGCGCGCGACACGCTGGTTGCCCCGCCCGCCCCCACGCCGGGCCGTCCGTGGGCAGACTGTTCTCTCGTGAACCCCGGTCGGCGCACGGTCCAGGCGGTGCGGCGACTGCCCGCGCTGTTACGGCGCACCGTGGCGCAGGCCTGGCACGACCGCGTCCTCGGGCTGTCCGCCGAGGCCGCGTTCTGGCAGATGCTGAGCCTGCCGTCGCTGTTCCTCGCGCTGGTCGCGACCCTCGGCTACGTCTCGCGGTGGTTCGGCGCGGGCACGGTCGACCGCACCGAACAGCAGATCGAGTCGACGCTGAGCAAGGCGTTCAGCCAGCAGGTGACCGAGCAGGTCGTGCACCCGATGCTGCACGAGGTCCTGCACGGCGGGCGCGCCGACATCATCAGCATCGGCTTCGTGCTCGCGATCTGGGCCGGCTCGTCAGCGACGTCCACGTTCGTGAACACGATCACCATCGCGTACGGGATGCGGGACCTGCGCGGTGCGGTCCGCAGCCGGTTCCTCGCCCTCTGGCTGTTCCTGGGTTCGGTGCTGTTCGGCGTGATCGTGCTGCCGATGATGGTGCTCGGCCCGAACCTGCTCAAACGCTCGTTCCCCGAACGCTGGCGGCCCACCGTCCGCAGCCTGGTGAACACCGGGTACTACCCGGTGTTGGTGCTGCTGCTGCTCGTCGGTCTCGCCACGCTGTACCACCTGGCGCCGCCACGCCGGCTGCCCTGGCGGCGCGGGATTCCCGGCGCGGTCCTGGCGATCGCGGTGTTCCTGACCGGATCGGTCGGGCTGCGCAGCTACATCAGGTTCATCCTCGATCACAATCACGCGTACGGCACGCTCGCGGCGCCGATCGCGGCGCTGCTGTACTTCTTCATCCTCGCGCTGGGCGTGCTGCTGGGCGCCGAGTTCAACGCGGCGATCGAGCACATGTCACCCACACCGGTGAAGCCACCGCGGGTGCTGCACCCGCGTGGCTGGCGGCGCCTGCCTGACGCCGGCGGCAAGCCGGACGGTCAGTCGGCCATGCCCTCGTAGATCTCCTTGCAGCGCGGGCACACCGGCGACCCGGGCTTGGGCGCCTTGGTCACCGGGAACACCTCGCCGCACAGCGCCTCGACCATCGTGCCCAGGACGGCGCTCTCGGTGATCTTCGCCTTGCGCACGTAGTGGAACATCTCGTTGCCGGTGTCGGCGTCGGACGTCTTCGGCGATTCGAGGAGCTGTGTCGTCGTCACGACGACGATTGTGCCACCGAGATCGACCGATCAGCCCTCGACGGTGCGGTCGTCCTTGCCCGGCGGCAGGGCACGCTCGGTGGAGCGCAGGAACAGGCCGGTCGTATCGCGCTTGCGCGGGGGCCCGTCGTTCGCGATCAGCACGGCGCACCACGGCAGCACGGCTCCGCCGACCAGGAACGCCAGCGCCAGCCAGATCGAGACCCGGTAGGTCAGCGCGGCCGCGAGCACGCACACCGCGCGGATACCCATCATGATCGCGTAGCGCTTTCGCCGACGGTCGTACTCCTCATCCGCACTCTCGTGTGCGGTGGTGATCAGCGCCGGCTGATCACGTTGGACGCGGCGCATCTGTCCAGTGTGGCACCAACCGCGGCGCGCGGAGCCGGTCGGTGGGACAAGATTGCGAGCGTGAGCCAGCCGCACCTGCCGATCCTCGACGCCGGACCACTCGACGCGCTGCGTGCGGCGCTGGCCGGGTTCACGCCGGACTGCGTCCAGGCCGAGCTGGGCCTTGGCGGTCAGGCCGCGCACGCCCGTGGTGACCTGCTCGGCGTCGAACGCGCCCTGAGCGGGGACGATCCGCTGCCGACCCTGATCCGGCTGTTCCTGCTCGGCCTGCCGGTTCCGGCGCATGCGGCGCGGGCGGCGTTGGCACCGTTACGGCCCGAGGACGCGCCAGCGCTGCTGGAGGTCGGGCCGGACGGCGTGCGCGCGCGGCTGGAGGTGCGGCCGTACGCCGCCGCCCACGGGGACGATTCGTGGTGCGTGGTGTCCGACTTCGGCAGCGACGTCCGCCCCGGTCCACTCGCAGCCGATCACGTGCTCGGCATCGGCGCCGCATCGCTGACCCTGGCGCAGGCGACGGTCCGGCAGCCGGTGCAGCGTGCGCTCGACCTGGGCACCGGCTGCGGCGTGCAGGCGCTGCACCTGTCCGGACACGCCGCGTCGGTGACCGCCACCGACGTCAGTGAGCGCGCGTTGCGGCTGGCCGCGACCACGGCCGCGCTCAGCGGACAGCACTGGGAGCTGCGCGGCGGCTCGTTGCTCGAACCCGTCGCCGCGGAGCAGTTCGACCTGATCGTGGCCAACCCGCCGTTCGTGGTCTCCCCCGGCTGCATCGGGTACGACTACCGCGACAGCGGGCTGGCCGGTGACGGGGTGAGCCGCACACTGGTCACCGCGCTGCCGGACCGGCTGCGCCCGGGCGGCCTCGCCCAGTTGCTCGCCAACTGGGTGATCACCGCCGACCAGCCGTGGGACGAGCGGATCGGGGGCTGGCTGGCCGGGCGCGGCGTGGACGCCTGGGTGTGGCAACGCGAGATCGCCGAGCCTGGCGAGTACGTGAGCATGTGGTTGCGCGACGCCGGCGACCAGCCGGGCACGGCCCGCTGGCGCACGCAGTACTCGGAGTGGCTGGACTGGTTCGCGACGCACGGCGTGCTCGCCGTGGGCATGGGCCTGGTCAGCATGTGGCGCACCGATCGGGCCGATCCGGTCCTCGTCTGCGAGGACGTGCCACACGCGGTCGAGCAGCCGGCCGGCGCGCACCTGCCCGGCTGGATCAGGCGGCACCGGTGGCTGGCCGAGCACGACGACCGCGCCCTGCTGAAGGCCCGCCTGCGCCGGGCCGACGATCTCGTGCGGACCCGGCAGGAGCTGGCCGGGCCGGACGGCTGGTACCCGGCGGCGAGCCTGTTACGCCAGTCGCACGCGATGCGGTGGGAGCTGCAGATCGACGACGCGGTGGCCGCGGTGGTCGCGGCCTGCACCGGCGAGGTGCAGCTCGGCGCCACCGTCGCGGTGCTCGCCGCCGCGCTGAGGACGTCCGACCACGAGGTGAGCAGTGCGCTGCTGCCGGTCATCCGCGACCTGATCGGGCGCGGCTTTCTCGAACCGCCGGCATCCGGGCCCGACGGGCGTCCCCGGTGAGGGCCGTGGTGCAGCGGGTCAGCCGGGCGTCGGTGACGGTGGCCGGCGAGCAGGTCGCCGCGATCGGGGTGGGCCTGTTGGTGCTCGTCGGCGTGACGCACGGCGACGGCCCGCAGCAGTGCGCCGCGCTCGCCCGCAAGCTCCACGGACTGCGGATCCTGCGCGAGGAGCTGAGCGTGGCCGACGTCGCCGAGGCCGCGGTACTGGTGGTCAGCCAGTTCACGCTCTACGGCGACGCACGCAAGGGTCGGCGACCGACCTGGGCCGCGGCGGCACCCGGCCCCGTCGCAGAGCCGCTCGTCGCCCGCCTTGTTGCCGATCTGCGGGAACTGGGAACAACCGTGAGGACGGGGATTTTCGGGGCGGACATGGCCGTTGATCTGGTCAACGACGGGCCGATCACGGTGCTGCTGGAGCTGTAGCCCCGGTTTGCTTGGCCGATTCTGAGTGCGGGCTATGTGACCGGCGGTTTCGGGAACACCGGACCCCGGCAAACACGTTTGAAGCAGTGAACCGTAAATGCTCCGCTGACGAACTAGTCGGTGAGCGTCGGTCGATCCAGAGGTGGTTCTGACAGCGTGACTACATCCCGCAGTACTTCGCCGTCCCGCGCGCAGGTCGCGAACGCCGCGCGTCGCTCGTCGACGCGCAGCGGTTCCCGCACGTCCCCGACCGAGCCGCACATCGCCACCCGCGCGCACCGCAGCGCGCGGGCGACCAAGCCGGCAGCCGAGCCGACCACAGAGCCCACCACTCAGCCCACCACGCAGCCCACCACGCAGCCCACCGCCGAGCGCACTACCCAGCCCACCACCGAGGCGGTGACGGCCGAGCTCGACCAGACCGGTAGCGCAGCGCCCCAGTCGCTCGCCGAGCGCCCGAGCGCCGACCTGGACGAGGTGGCGGCTTCGGCGGACCTGGTGCGGGTCTACCTGAACGAGATCGGCAAGGTCGCCCTGCTTACCGCGGCCGACGAGGTCGAGCTGGCCAAGCGGATCGAGGCCGGCCTGTACGCCCAGCACCTGCTCGGCAACACGGGCAAGCTCGCTGCCGCCCGCAAGCGGGAGCTGCGCAGCCTGTCCATCGACGGTGAGCGCGCCAAGGATCACCTGCTGCGCGCGAACCTGCGCCTGGTGGTCTCGCTGGCCAAGCGGTACACCGGCCACGGCATGCCGTTCTTGGACCTGATCCAGGAGGGGAACCTGGGCCTGATCCGGGCGGTGGAGAAGTTCGACTACACCAAGGGCTTCAAGTTCTCCACGTACGCGACCTGGTGGATCCGCCAGGCGATCAGCCGGGCGATGGCCGATCAGGCGCGGACCATCCGGCTGCCCGTGCACCTCGTCGAGCAGGTGAACAAGCTGCAGCGGATGCGCCGCGAGCTGAGCCAGAGCCTGGGCCGCGAGGTCAGCCACGCCGAACTGGCAGCCGAGCTGGACATCACCGAGGAGCGGGTGCGCGAGCTGATCGACCTGTCCCGCGACCTGGTCAGCCTGGACCAGACCGTCGGCACCGACGACGACGCGTCGCTCGGTGACTTCATCGCGGACGAGCGCGCGACCACCGCGGCCGAGACGTCCGTCGAGGAGCAGCTGATGCGCACCCAGCTCCGCGACGTCCTGAACACCCTCGAGGCCCGCGAGGCGGCCGTGGTCCGCATGCGGTACGGCCTGGACGGCTCGCAGCCGCGCACGCTGGACGAGATCGGGCGCGAGTTCAAGCTCTCCCGCGAGCGGATCCGGCAGATCGAGCGGGAGACCATGGCCAAGCTCCGGCACCCGTCGCGGGCGCAGGCACTGCGGGACTATCTGGAGAATTAGGAACAGCGCGGCCGTACGGGTGCGTTCTAGGATGAGCGCACCCCACGGACCCGGAGTACTCCTGCAGTGAGCCACCACAGCGACCTCATCGACACGACCGAGATGTATCTGCGGACCGTGTACGAGCTCGAGGAGGAGGGTGTCGTCCCGCTGCGTGCACGCATCGCCGAGCGGCTGGGGCAGAGCGGCCCCACGGTGAGCCAGACGGTGGCCCGGATGGAGCGCGACGGGCTGCTGCACGTCGCCGACGACCGGCAACTGCAGCTCACCGATGCCGGACGACACGAGGCGATCGGCGTCATGCGCAAGCATCGGCTCGCCGAGCGGCTGCTGGCCGACGTGATCGGGCTGGACTGGGAGGACGTGCACATCGAGGCGTGCCGCTGGGAGCACGTCATGAGCGACGCCGTGGAGCGGCGCATCGTGGCGATGCTGGACAAGCCACTGGTGTGCCCGCACGGAAACCCGATCCCCGGCCTGGACGAGCTCGGCCTGCCGTTCGCCTCGCGCGATGACGTCGCCGAGTTGCTCAGCCTGACCACGGCCGCCGCGGCCGAGCCGCGCGTGGTCATCGTGGATCGGATCAGCGAGCAGCTTCAGCCGGACGCGGCCTTGCTGCACCGGTTGACCGACGCCGGGCTGCGGCCGGGCCGGCGGGCGACCATCGCGCTGGTCGCCGGCGCAGTCGAGGTGGACCTCGGCGGCACCATCGAACACCTGGACCGGCACGTGAGCGACCACATCTTCGTCCGCACCGCCTGATCGGTAGTATTGGCGGCGTAGCGCGAGCCACCGCAGCCTCGCCGCGCACCTCATCAGCTGTTCCGTACCGCCCGACCGCACGACGATGTCGCGCCGGATCGGGCACTGCGGCCGCACAGGGAAGAGCGACACGGTGGCCCACGACCCGCACGGTTTCCTCAAGCACGCGCGCAGCGACACTCCGAAGCGGCCCGCCGCCGAGCGGGTACGCGACTGGCAGCCGATCTACCTGAGCCCGAGCCGGGAATCGGTCAACCAGCAGGCCGCGCGCTGCATGGACTGCGGCGTCGCGTTCTGCCACAGCGGCTGCCCACTGGGCAACCTGATCCCGGAGTGGAACGAGTTCGTCGCCCGCGACGACTACGTCAGCGCCAGCGAGCGGCTGCACGCGACCAACAACTTCCCCGAGTTCACCGGATGGATCTGTCCCGCACCGTGCGAGGCGGCATGCGTGCTCGCCCTCAACACCGACCCGGTGGCGATCAAGCAGGTGGAGCTGGCGATCGTGGAGCGCGCGTTCGCCGACGGCACCCTCACCCCCCAGCTGGCGACCGAGCCCACGGGTCGCACGGTCGCGGTCGTGGGCTCCGGGCCGGCCGGCCTCGCCGCGGCGCAACAGCTCACCCGGGCCGGCCACACGGTTACCGTGTTCGAACGCGATGACCGGATCGGCGGCCTGCTTCGCTACGGGATCCCGGACTACAAGATGCCGAAGGACATCATCGACCGCAGGCTGGATCAGATGCGCGCCGAAGGAACGCTGTTTCGGACGAGCGTCACGATCGGTCCTGAACAGGTGGACACGCTGCGCGCGCAGTTCGACGCGATCGTGCTGGCCGTCGGAGCACTCGCGCCCCGCGAGCTCAGCACGCCGGGCCGCGACCTGCACGGCGTGCACCAGGCGATGACCTACCTGCCACAGGGAAACCGGGTGCAGGCCGGTGACATCGCTGAGCCGCAGATCAATGCCGCCGGCAAGCACGTCATCATCATCGGTGGCGGTGACACGGCCGCCGACTGCCTGGGTACCGCGAACCGGCAGGGCGCGCTGTCGGTGACGGTGCTGGACCACAACCCGCGGCCGGAACCGCGGACCGGACCGGTCAACCCGGTGTGGCCGTCGGCACCGAGCAGCCGCGGCGTCTCGCCCGCCCACGACGAGGGCGTGCACGAGGCGTGGGCACGCGAGGTGGTCGAGTTCGTCGGCGACCCGCACGGCGCCGTGCGCGCGGTCGCGGTCCAGGAGGTCGAGATCGTCCGGGTGGACGGCGCGCGCGAGTTCCGGCCGGTCGCGGGATCGCGCACCGAGCTTCCCGCTGACCTGGTGCTGCTGGCCGCGGGCTTCGTCGGCACCGACGTCCCCGGGCTGCTCGACGCGCTCGGCGTGGACCGCGATCCGGCGAAGGGGACCGCGGTCGTCGACGAGCATTGGCGCACGAGCGCAGCGGGCGTGTACGCGTGCGGCGACGCCTCGCGCGGCGCCTCGCTGGTCGTCTGGGCCATAGCCGAGGGGCGGGCGTGCGCTGCCGCCATCGACGACGTGCTCACCGGGGCGACCGATCTGCCGCAGCCGGTACGCCCGCACGCCGTTTCGCTCTGAAGCGGGCACGCGCCAGCACTTCATGCGGCGGGCCGCGTTCGCCTGCGCGAGCGCCCGGCCCCGCCGCGCGCCGGTTGCCGGCGCGGGCGCAACGGTGGTGTGTGGCGCGGGTCCAGCCCGTGGCTGAGCGTGGCGAGCAGCAGGTCGGCGGCGGTGTACTGCGGGTCGCTCTCGATCGCCCGCTCGGCCGCGATCAGCGCCAACGCGCCGTTGCCGTGACGCCAGTTCGCCCAGCCGAACAGGAACAGCGGGGGCGCGTCGTAGGGGGTAGGTAGCCGGCGAGCCATCTCGCGCCACAGCCCGCGCCCGTCCAACCGGCCGTCGTCGATCGCGAGCCAGATGCCGTCACGCACGCCCAGCGCAGTGAGGGCGACCGCGTGGGCGGCCAGCTCGGCATCGCTGAGTTCGATGTCGCCGCGGGCGTTGCCTTCGCCGAGCGAGGCCCGCCGGGCTGCCGCGAACAGGGCACGCAGCCGCTCACGTTCGTACCGCGTCCCGCTGCCGTCGCTGCCGCCGGCGCCACCACCGGTGGTGGCGCGGCTCGCGGCGCGCTCGTGCTCGTGCAGCAGCGGCCGCAGCCTGGCGCGCAGTGCGGCCGGTTGCGCCTGGAGGGTAGCGGCCAGGGCCTGTCGGTCGGGCAGGGCGACCACCCCGGCGTAGGTGGCCGCCGCGACGAACGGCGACGGACCCTCCGGCAACAGGTTGCCGCCGGCCGGGCAACAGTGCGGGTCGGTGCACAGCAACGACCACCAGTGGCCGCCGGCGACGCGCAGCACGTCACTGAGCTCGCACCCGGCCAGGTCGCAGTCGCCCTGCAGCGCAGCGGCCAGACCGCCCCACGACGGGGGCCCTACCGCCGGGACGCTGTCGTACACCACACACAGGACACGGGTCGCCCCACCGCGGGTTATGGCCGCGAGCGTGTGCGCCACGGCGGCAGGTTCGGCGACGTCAGTCAGGTCCATCCGCGCGGTGACCACCAGATGGGCGCCTTCGAACCCGACCAGTACCAGGCTGTCGACGGGGTGGAAGCCCAGCAGGTACGGCACCGCTTGCAGCAGGTCCGCCGGGCCGTGGATAAGGGCTGATCCGGTCAGCTCGTCCTCGCTCATGCGTTCCAGCTTCGGCGCGGGGACGACGCCGCAGCGCGGCCGCAGGGCGAGTTGTGGACAACCCGGCCGATGTGGACAGGGCCGGCACACCGTCCGAGCGACGTGCTAGCGGGCCGGCGGCCAAGGGCACCAAGGCGGCGCAGCGCAACCGAGCCGCACAGCGCAACCGAGCCGCACAGCGCTCAGCGCAACCGGCCGTCGCGCCACAGCCGCGCCGCGGCCGCCAGGTCCCCGGCCGCGCGCTCGTTGCGCCCGGCCAGGTCCAGCTCGGCCCGGCCGTGCTCGCCGTCGACGGCGAGCTCGCGGCGACCGGCCGCGATCACCCGGAACAACGCGGCGGCGCGCTCGAGCGCGACCGCGAAGTCGCCCCGGTACGCACCCGTCAGCACGTCGTCGGCGACCCGCGTCACGGACTCGACGTCGACGTAGTCGGCGACCCCGGCCACCACCGCGTCGGCGGCAGCCACCGGTTCGCCGGCCCGCCACAGGCGCCCGATCTCCTCGGCGCTCGAACGGCACCACTGGCGCAGCAGGTACAGCGCCCACAGCGCACCGGGCAGGCTCACCGGGTCGGCATCGCGCCAGAGCTCGGCCAAGGTATCCAGGCCGACCCGGTCGGCGAGCGAGACGAAGCGGTCGTCGTCGCCCGACGGCTCGCGCCCGACGCGCACCAGCACCGCCGCGGTGGCCGAGGCGATCTCGGCGCGCGACTGCGGCATGCTGCCGCCGGCGGCATCGATCAGTGCCGTCAGATCGGCGTGCGGCGCGGGGCGGTGCGGGCGTCGCGCCCGCTCAGCCATCGCACGCACCTGACTTGGTCACGGGGATCACGATACGACGCGGTTGCCGTCGGGAGTGGCTGCACACAGCCGGAGGCGGTGATCTGATTTTCCGGCGCCGACCCGGTACCGTTGGCCACGGCGTCGGCCCGATCCATGGCCCCCGGTCCCACATCTGCCGCTACGAGCGGCCTTCCGCCGAGAGGCGACCTGGCGGGCCGACGCCAACCTCGACTCGGCGGCAGGATCATGTGACGTGAGCGGTGACGGCAACGGCTGGGCACGCTGCGCCCTCGGCCACCGGCACTGGGGCCGTTACGGCGCGGCCGGCGTGCTGATCACCGACGGTGCACGCGTCATGCTCCAGCACCGCGCCGCGTGGACGCACGAGGGTGGCACCTGGGCGGTACCCGGGGGCGCCCGTGACAGCCATGAGGACGCGGTGACCGCCGCACTGCGCGAGGCCGCCGAGGAGGCCGCGCTGGATCCGGCCGGCATCGTCCCGCTCGGCGAGTGGGTCGACGACCACGGCGGATGGGCGTACACCACGGTCGTCGCGCACGCGCTGGGCGAACTGGCCCCGCGGGCCGCCAACGCCGAGAGCGTCGAGGTGCGCTGGTGGCCGATCGGCGAGGTCGCCACGCTGCCACTGCACGCCGGCTTCGCGAGCGCCTGGCCACGCCTGCTCGAGCTGATCGGCGTCGCGTAGCGTGCTGCCGCGTGCGCATCCTGCTCCCGCCCAGCGAGGCCAAGACGGCCGGCGGCCGCGGCCGTCCGGTCGGCGCCCGTCCGTTGCCCGGCCCGCTGGCCCGGCCGCGAGCGCAGGTGCTCGCCGCGCTGGCCACCTTGCTCGGCGCCGACCCGGCTGACGCGGCTGCGGCACTCGCGCTGCCCAGCGGGGTGGCGGACGAGGCGCTCGCCGTCAACCGCGAGGTGTGCCGGTCGCGCACCACAGCCGCGCTGCGCCGGTATACGGGCGTCGTCTACGACGGGCTCGGCTTCGCCGCGATGCCACCGCCGGTACAGCGCCTGGCCGGACGCAGCGTGCTGATCTTCTCGGGCCTGTGGGGAGTGCTGCGGGGCGACGAACCGGTCCCGGCCTACCGGGTCCCGGCCAAGGCGGTGCTGCCCGGCATCGGGGTGGCCGGAACGTTCTGGCGGCCCCGCTTGGACGAGGTGGTGCCCGACCTGCTCGGAGGAGGCGCCGTCATCGACCTGCGCTCCTCGGACTACGCCGCGATGTGGCGCCCCAGCGGTGAACCGGCTACCCGGGTGATCCCGGTGCGCGTCCTTTCGCGGCTGCCGCGGGGCGGTCACGGCGTGATCAGCTACAACAGCAAGCTCGCGAAGGGCCGGCTCGCAGCGGCGCTGCTCGCCCGCGAGGCCGGTGGCATGCCCTGCCGCGGCATCGACGACATCGCCGCCGCCTGGTTGGCCGCCGGTGGGCGTGCGGTCGAACCGGGTGCGCGTCCGGACCGGCTCGACCTACTGGCCGACTGAGCCGCGGGCCTGTCGGCACCGGTTGTAGCACACCCGTTCGGCACCGGTGCACGACCCCGGCGGGCATGCGGACGGCGGCAGGCGTCACCATGAACGGATGCGTCTGGATCACCTCAGCTACGCGGCAGGACCGGAGGGACTGGCCGCGTGCGCGCAACGGCTCGGCTCGCACCTCGGGGCCGGCTTCACCGACGGCGGCATCCACCCCTCGTTCGGTACCCGGAACTTCATCCTTCCGCTCGCCGGTGGCTGCTATCTCGAAGTCGTCGAGGCGCTCGATCACCCGGCCGCGGAGCGGGCGCCGTTCGGCCAAGCGGTGCGTGCCCGCACTGCGAGCGGGGGCGGGTGGCTCGGCTGGGTGATCGCGGTCCGGGACATCGCACCGATCGAGGCCAAGCTGAAGCGGCCCGCTGCCGAAGGGCACCGCCGGCGCCCCGACGGATTCGACCTGCGCTGGAAGCAGATCGGCGTCAAGGACATCGCGGGCACGCCGCAACTTCCGTTCTTCGTCAAGTGGGAGAGTGCGCCCGACGAGCATCCGTCGACGGGCGGCTCGGCCATCCGGCTGGCGCACCTGGAGATCGCCGGGGACCGTTCGGTCGTCGACGACTACCTGGCCGGTGCCGACGTCGAACCGCTCGACGGGGTCGGCGTCGAGTGGCTGGCGCCGTCAGAGGACGGTAGCGGCCTGGTCGCCGCGTCGTTCCATACCGCGACGGGCCTCGTCCGCATCGACTGAACCCGGATCGACACGCTCCGGATCGACACGATCCGGATCGACACGCTCCGGATCGACTGAGCCGAGGACGGGGTCGCACAGTGCCGCCTCGGGCACCGCTGCGCCGCGGCGCGCGGCCAGCACCGAGCCGGCCAGGATCAGTGGGAAGCCCACGGCCATCCCGACGGTGAAGTGCTCGCCGAGCAGCAGCACGCCGAGCAGCACCGCGACCGCCGGATTGACGTACGTGATGACGGTCGCGCGGGCGGGGCCGATCTGGTTGATCAGCGCGAAGAACAGCACGAACGCGAGCGCGGTGCATACCAGGCCCAGCACGATCACGGACCAGACCTGCTGCGCGTCCAGCGAACTCGGCGGGCGGGCGATCGCGTAGGGCAGGTAGCCGATCGCGGTGAGCAGCAGCGCCGCGGACACCACCGGGATGGCGGGCAGATCGGCCAGGCTGCGCGCCATGATCACCGGCGCGACGGCGTAGCCGACGACGACGAACGCCACCTCGATCAGCGGCCAGGTATGGAGCGCGCCGAAGTCCAGACCGACCAGCATGCCGACACCGACGACCCCCAGGCCGAGCCCGAGCATCCGCAGCGGGCCGACCCTGTCATCGGTACCGAGCACGCGCGCGACGAGCACACCGACGAGCGGGACGGCCGCGATCAGCAGCCCGGACAGCGAGCTGGACAGCCTGGTCTCTGCATCGGACAGGAACAGCCACGGGATCGCCACTTCGATCACCGTGAACGCCACCAGTGGACGCCAGCGGCCCAGCACCTGCCGGTACCCACCGCGGGACAGCGCCAGGGGCAGCAGCACCAGGCCGCCGATCGCGGTGCGCAAGAAGACGAGCGTGCCGGGCGCGAGGTCGCGAACGGCCACCCTGATCAGCAGGTAGGGGATCCCCCAAAGCACGCACATCGCAGCGAACAGCAGCCAACTGCGCCGAGGCATCCGCACCCTTCCTGCCAGCAACCCGTCAACGATCAACCTAAGGCGCAACACCGACAGTGTCAGCCGCATTTCGGCCCGGCATAGTGGACGCGTGCACAACATCGCGCTGAGTTGGCGGCAGGCCGCCGTCCTGACCGTCGCGCTCGCCGTGATGTACCTGTGGCTGCGCGTGGCGGCTTCGTCCATGGCCCGGAAGGTGGCGCCGTTCGCCCGCGAGGCATGCGTGATCGCCGGCCTCTACTCGCTCTGGCAGCTCGCCGGCGAACTGTCCGTGACCGGCACGGCGGGGGCGATCGGCCGTGCCGAATGGATCGAACGGGTCGAGCACGACCTGTGGTTGCCGACCGAGTCGTCCGTCCAGCACCTGCTCACCGACCATCCCCTGCTCACCCAGGGGGCGAACCTGTACTACGCCTCGATGCACTTCGGCGCGCTGTTCGTGTTCTTGATCTGGCTGTTCGTGCGGCACCGCCCGAGCTACCCGCCGGTGCGCACCACGCTCGCGCTCACCACGCTGGTGTGCCTGCTGATCCAACTCGTCCCTGTCGCGCCGCCGCGCCTGCTCTCCGGTTACGTCGACACGGCCGCCCAGTACGGCCAATCGGTCTATTCGCTGGGCTTCGGCGCGGACGAACTCTCGGCGATGCCGTCGGTGCACGTGGCGTGGGCAGTTCTGATCGCCTGGTACGCGGCACGGCTCTCGTCCTCGCGGTGGCGCTGGATCGGCGCTGCGCACGCGGTGCTCACCGTGCTGGTCGTGGTCTCGACCGCGAACCACTGGTGGCTGGACGGGATCGTCGCCGTGCTGGTGCTCGCCACCTGCGCCTGGGCGCGGGCGGCCGCCGCGGTGCTGGTGCGCAGGTTCATCGATCCTCGCGAGCCCGCCCCTGTTCACGTGCCTGCTCGGCGAGAAGGAGCGCTACCCGATCCGCAGCGCTGATCAGCGGCGTGTGATCGCAGGCCCACTCGAGCGAGCGGGTCGCCCGCGCGGCCATCGCGCGCTGCAGGTCCGGGCTGACACAGCGGTCCTCGCTGCACACGACGTAGGTGGACGGGCGGTGTTGCCACGCGCTCGTGGTTACCGTGGCCGAGAACAGCGAGCGGGCCACCGGTCGGGTCCGGGCGAGTTGCGCGTCGGCCGTGGCCGGATCGGCCTTCCCGTACAGCAGAGTTCGGCCCAGCTCGGGGTCGATGCTTACCTCGCTGCGATCCGGCGAGAAGCGCAGCGCCTCGGCGAGCGCGGTCGGCGCCAGCTCGGCCTCGGGGACGGCCCGGCTGATGGATTCGCCCGGGGCCAGCTGGAACGCGGCGAGGTAGACCAGCGCACGCACTGCCGGATGCTCACCCGCGGCGGTGATCACCGCACCACCGTAGGAGTGCGCCGCCAGCACGACCGGTCCGGGCAGCGTGTCCAGCACCTGCCGCACCGCAGCCACATCGTCCTCGAGCGCGGTCATCGGCAGGTCCACTGCGATGCACTCCGCACCGGCGAGCCGCGTGCGCACCAGGTCCCACGACCACGCGCCGTGCCAGAGGCCGTGCACGAGGACGAGAGCGGCCGGCACGAGGCCCAATGCTAGAGCTTCGTGCCGGCCGCGTTCACGTGCATGCCGGTCAGCGGCGATGCAATACCCGCCCCATGCGCGAGCGGTGCTCCTGCTCGGCGTCATAAGGGTGCCCGGTGTCGTAGGTGCCGTCGGCGGGCACCGCGTAGGCGGTCTCCGGTGCGGCGTGAGTCGGCACCGCTTCACCGGCTACCGGGGCCCCGCCCGCAGTCGGGGCCATCGCACCGGTGTGCGTCGTGGTGGCCGGGCGGTTCGTCGGCGCGGGCGCGTTCAGCGCCGCATCGCGGTGGGCACGCTCGTCACGCTCGGAACGGGCGGCCAGCCGGCGGTTCTCCGCCGCCAGGTCACGCCGCTCACGACGAAGCCGGCGCGTACGCCGGGCGCCGCCCTGCATCAGCGCCAACCCGAGCAGCCCCACCACCAGGATGATGGCGCCGGCAACGGCCAGCCAGAATGCGTTCATCTGCCACGACCAGCCCCACAGATGCATGGTCATCGTCGCGTCGTTGGCGATGATCACCTCGATAGCCAGCACCACCGCAGCGGCGAGCAGGATCAGTCCCAGGATCATCATCACGATCACCTCCGGTCGCGGCGACAGGGTGCCGCCGTGATTGCTTCCTGCCTTCACCGTGCCCATCGCGGCGCGCCGCTAAACCCGGACGCGGCGGCGGCTCAGCTCCGCGAGGCGGTTCAGCCGCCGAACAGCGTCAGGTGCAGCACGCCCGCGAGCAGGCCCAACAGCCCGCCGTGAACGAGCAGCAGCCACTCGTCCTGGCCGATACCCGAGCGCAGCAGGGCAACGAACTCATCCGGCGCGAGTTTGTGCATCCGCAGCGCGAGGAACGTCCGGACCTTCGCCACCTGGTGGCCCTCGAGGTCCGTGCCGTCGACTGCGGGCCTGCGCGACTGTGCGGTGTCGGCGCCGGCCGACAGCCGGAGCTGGTCGAACTCCCTGCTGCCGATCGCAGCCCGGACCGCCGCGCGCGCCGGTCCGATCGCGGTGCCGACAGCCGGCCGGAGCGTGCTGTGTAGCAGGCGCATCGTGCGCTCGCTGCGCAGGCCGGTCAGCAGGTCGGCGGCGATGTTGTCCACCGTCATCACGTTGTCGGCGACCGACGCGGCGAACTGCTCACCCACCTCCGGCTGGCGCCTGACCAGCAGTGCCTGGTGCCAGGGAATCCATCGCCTGGCGTGGACCGGCGCGAAGAGCATCGTCAGGCCGAGATAGTTCACCGCGCCGCCGATGAGGACACCGCCTACCGGCAAGACCCACGAGCGCGGGTAGACCTGCACGATCGCGAACAGCACGAAGCCCATCGGCACACCGAAGTAGAAGCCGAAGTTCTGGATGAACCGCAGCTCCCGGCGCCCGGCGCTCGTGAACAGCTCGTTCAGCTGTTCGGGGTGCGCGTGGAAGTACTGGGTCACCAGCTGCCGTGCGTCGATGAACTGGCTCAGGTCGCCACCGAGTTCGGCGGCGAGATGCTCGACGATCCGCGGCAGCTGACTCTGGACGCGCGCGTGCACGCCCTCCCTCGCGACCACCGGCAGGTCGCGCCAGAGCTGCGGATGCTCGGTCCGCGCTATCTGTTCGACGACGCCGCGGATCTGCGGCTGGGCGAGCGCGGCGAGACGGTCCGCGATCCGTTCGGGCTCCAGTTCGCGATACAGCTCGGCTGCGCCGCCGACCTCGGTGCCTAGCGCGAGTTCCATCGCCGTGCGCGCCATGGTGTCGGCGCGTGCCGGGATGATGCCCTGCCATCCCACCGCGCCGGCGTGGCTGACGAGCGGCAACGCGCCCGCCCACCGCCCGGGCCGGCGCGACACGGTCCGCAGACCGGGGACGGGTATCCCGTAGAAGCGCAGCGGCTTGAACAGCATCAGCACGCCGGTCCAGTTGGTGAGGTAGCCGAGCACGCCGGTGAACAACGGGATGCTGATGAGGTCGGTCAGGGTTCTGCTGTCCATCACCCGTCCCCTCGACTCACATCACCGCGCTGCGAAACAGCCTGTCACATCCGCACCGGCGTCCGGCAGCCGTTGTGACCTGACCGGGGCACGCACTCAGCGGGTCAGCCACACCCGCCACAGCGCGGCCGGATCGCTGAGCGGGTCGCCGTGGACGAGGCTGAAGTGGGCCGGCCCGCCGACGGCGATCCGGCCCGCCGCGCGATCACCGAACAGGTCTGCACCACGCCAGGTGGCAGCGCCGAGCGCGACGTGCGGCTCGACTCCTGCGGCGACCAGGGCCTGGACCTCCCACGCCAACTGGTTGGCCCGCAGCGACCCGCCGCCGAAGTCCGAGCCCGCCGCGATCGCCACGCCCGCGCGGTGCGCGAGCCGGATGCTCTCCTGCGCCCGTTCGCGGCGCTCGGCGATGCGGGCGATACCCTCGGGCGCGCTGAAGCGCGGCAGCCGGGTCGTGCTGCGAAAGCTCTCCCACGACTGCAGCACGGCCAGCGTCGACACCACGGTCACGCCGTGCAGCGCCAAGGTCGCTGCGACGTCGGCGTCCAGGGCGAACCCGTGTTCCAGGCTGTTCACGCCGGCCTGCGCGCCGACCCGCGCGCCCGGCAGGGTGCCGGAGTGCGCCGCGACCGTTGCGCCACGCGCGTGCGCCGCGGCGACGGCCGCGCCGACCTCGGCAGCACTGAACGGGGCGGTGTCCGGGTCCGGCCCGTCCAGGTAGAGCTTGACCAGATCGGCGCCCTCGTCCAGCTGCCGGGTCACTGCGGCAACCAGGTCCGCACCGTGTTCGAGCTCGATCGCCAGCCCGAGCGGCAGCGCCCCGGCGCGGGTCAGCCAGGTGCCCGCCGCGCGCACATAGGGCCGGTCCGGGTTGCCCGTCCAGCGGTCCCGCAGCGTCAGGCTGAGCGCTCGCTCCCGGCCGTCCGGGAGGGTGCGCCGCGGCGCACCCACGTCACGCGCCCAGCGGATGCCTGAGCGCACCATGAGCTCGCCGTTGTCCTCCCCCGCGGCAAGCAGTTCATCGGTCGGGTCCGCACCGCGTTCCACCCAGCGCGCTCCCCCCGGCAGGGACAGATGCGCGTGCGAATCGACCAGCCCGGGGATCAGGGTGGCGCCGCTCGCGTCGATGACCGTCGCGTCCAAGGTGGCCGGGTCCGGCCCCGACCCGTCGAACCAGAGACCGGCAACCGTCGGTCCGTCGACGAGCAGGCTCACCCCGTGTCGCAACTGTGCGGACGTGCCGTCGGCGTAGGCCGCATCGACGACAACCACGCGGGAACCGTGCAATCGTGACATGGCTTCATCATGCACGTACCGACCTGCTCGGCCGGTCGGACAGGCTCGCCGGTCACTCCCCCGCTGCGACAACCTCGCGCGGCCTCGTTCAGCTGACGGCCGGCACGGGCGAGAGGTAAACCCGCAGCTCGCCCGGCCACTGCCGCGCGAGCGTGTCCCCGATGCGCGCGAGGGACTGCTCGATGGTGACGACGTCCAAACCTTGGTCGAGGACGACCGTGCCGGCGACCAGCACCGCATGCGGGCCGGTATAGACGACGAGCAGATCCGGCACCTCGGTGATGCCGTGTTGCTCGGCGATGCGCAGCCGAATCGCGGCGACGACTTCCGGTGCGGCGCTGCGATCGGTGAGCAGTTCGCGGTTGACGTGCAGCAGCGCGACCGTCGTCAGCAGCAGCACCGCGCCGATCACCAAGGAGGCCACCGCGTCGGCGCGCGCGTTGCCGGTGACCTGATGCGTGGCCAGCCCGGCGATGCCGATGACGCTTCCGGCGACCGCCGCGGCGTTGTCGAATATGAGCGTGCGGGTCGCGGCGTCCGAGGTCTGCCGCAGCCCGCGGCGAAAGCCCAACCGGGCCACGATCGTGGAACGCCGCAGCGGCGCCACCGCGGCGGCCAGGGTCCAGCCGTCGGCGACCGCGATCACGGCCAGCACGATGTAGCCGAGCAGGTACGCGTCGCCGCTCGCTACCGGATTGGCCAGTGCGCGCAGCCCGTACGAGATCGACACGACGCCGCCGCCGACGAACACGCCGACCGCGGCGAGCAACGACCAGAAGAACGCCTCTCGTCCGTGCCCGAGCGGGTGCATCTCGTCGGCCGGCCGGCTCGCGCGGCGTACCCCGAGCAGCAGGAACAGTTCGACACCGGCGCCGGCCAGGCTCTGCGCGGCCTCCGCGAACAGCACCGCCGACCCGCTGCTGCTTGCCGCGAGTGCGAGCACGGCCGTCTCGGCGAGCACGACGAGCAACGTGATGAGCACCGGCAGCGTGTGCGCGGGTTCGGGCTCGTCGTCCTGCAGCCGCTCGAGTTCGTCGAGCGCGTCGGACCCGTCCGGCGGCGGTGTCGCGTTCACCGCTCCAGCGTCCCCGGTTGCCCGAGCACTCAACCGAAGGACGTGCCGACCGACCAGCCCAGGGCGGCCGCGCCGAGACCGGCCGCGAGACTGATCGCCACGTTGGCCGCGGCGTAGAACCGGGCGCGGTCCTGCACGAGGCGCATCGTCTCGTAGCTGAAGGTCGAGAAGGTGCTCAGTGCGCCGCAGAAGCCGGTGCCCAGCAACGCGAGCAGGTGCGCGGACAGGTGGTCCTGGGCGCCGGTGAGCAGACCCAGCACGAACGAGGCCACGACGTTGACGCCCAGCGTTCCCCACGGGAACAGCGTGTCGTGGTGCGACTGCACGGTCCGGTCGGCGACGTACCGCGCCGGCGCTCCGACCGCTGCGCCGAGCGCGATCATCAGTGCGATCACCGGACGGCCTGCCGGGCACCGGCGCGCAGCATGGCACCGACTGTCCGCGTTGCGGCCGAGCCGAGGACGACCGTGGCGTAGCACAGCGTCACGGTCACCGCCACGTACAGCAGGGCGATCAGCGGGCGATGGGCCAGCACGAGTCGCTGGGCGTCGACCGCGAACGTCGAGTAGGTGGTGTAGCCGCCCAGCAGCCCGACACCGAGGAACGGGCGGAGCAGCCGGTGTGGCGAGAGCAGCTCGAGCACCAGCACCATCAGTACGCCGATCAGCAGGCTGCCACTGGCGTTCACGAGAACGGTCGACCACGGGAACGCATCGCCGCCGTGCGGAAGCGCTTCGCTCAGCGCGTAGCGGCCCTCCGCGCCGATCACCCCGCCGAGCGCTATCGCCACCAGCAGGTCCCAGCGGTGGGCTGCGAGCTCGCCGCGCTGCGCGGGATCATGCAGGTCGACGTCCGGATCGATGACGTCCGGATCTGGGCGCCCGATGGCCGGTTCGGCCCGCCATCGGGCTCGCCGGTTGCCCGGCTCGGATTCGCGGGGCATGCCACTACCTCCTGCTCTCGTGCGAGGTAGGGACCGTTGGCCGGGACCGGTAGGCCCCTGCGGTTGTCGGCGAGCCCCTCCGCCGTCCGTCCCAACGATAGCGGTCCGCTCGCCGGCGCCACCGCACGCGCCACGACAAGCGCAGGGCCGTCCCGCGTCAGCGCAGCGTCAGGGTGCCGTGCAGGTCGGCGGACGAGCTGTCGCCGGCGTACAGGTCGAACCCACCCGGCTCGAGGACGAAGTGCCCGCTGTTGTCGTAGAAGCCGAGCTGGTCGGGCCCGATCCGGAACGTGAGCGTGCGCGTCTGGCCGGCGGCGAGCCGGACCCGCTGGAAGCCGACGAGCTTGCGCACCGGCTGCAGGATGCTCGCGACCTGATCGTGCAGGTAGAGCTGGGCGACGTCTGCGCCCGCCCGAGAGCCGGTGTTCCGGACGTCGACGTGCACCGTCACGGTGTCATGCGTGCCGATGGACGGCGCCGACAGCCGCAGGTTCGAGTATGCGAAGTCGGTGTACGACAGGCCGTACCCGAACACGTACTGGGGGCTGTTCGGCACGTCCAGGTACTTGGACGTGTACTTGTTGTTCGGGTCGGCCGGCCGTCCGGTGGGCAGCTCGTTGTAGAAGATCGGGATCTGCCCGACGTCACGCGGGAAACTCATCGGCAGCTTGCCGCTCGGGTTCACGGCGCCGAACAGCACGTCGGCGACGGCGTTTCCGCCCTCGGTACCCGGGTACCACGCCTCCAGCAGGCCAGGCGCGTGTGCGGCCAGCCAGCCGATCGTCAGGGGCCGGCCGTTCATCAGGACCACCACGTACGGCTTGCCGGTGGCGGCGATCGCCTGCACCAGCGCGAGCTGCTTGCCGGGCAGGTCGATCCGGCTGCGTGAGGACGCCTCGCCGGAGTAGGACGCCGGTTCGCCGAGCACCACCACGGTCCGGTCCGCCTTCTCCGCCGCGGCCACCGCGGCCGCGAAGCCGGAGGTCGACGTGCAGGTCGCGTCGCACCCCTGCGCGTAGCTGACCGTCGCCGAGGGCACCGCGTTCTTCACGCCCTGCAGCACGGTGACGGTGTGCGCCTCGGCGACGTCGTTCTGCCCGATCGGGACGTTGGGTCCCAGCTGGTCGGCGGCGTCGTCGGCGAGCGGCCCGACGACCGCGATCGAGCCGGACGAGGTCGCCAGCGGTAGCGCATTCTCGTTGCGCAGCATGACGATCGACTCGTCGGCCGTGGTACGTGCGGCCGCCAGGTTCGCCGGCGTCAACTCCTCGCGCTGCACGCGCGCCGGGTCGGTGAACGGGTGGTCGAACACGCCGGCGAGGTACTTGAGCCGAAGCACGTGCCGCACGTCGGAGTCGACCTCGCCGACGCTGAGCTGACCGGAGCGCACCAGCTGCGGTCCGAAGTTCGCGTAGGTCGAGTTCAGGCTGGGCACCTGCACGGCCATCTCGATGTCGACGCCGGCCGTGAGCGCGAGCCGCGCGGCATCGCGCTCGTTCGCGGCGAAGCCGAACTCGACGAGTTCCTGGATCGCCTGGTAGTCGCTGACCACGGCGCCCTTGAAGTCCCACATGCCGCGCAGGATGTGCTGCAGCAGGTAGCTGTTCGCGCTCGCGGGCACGCCGTTGAGCGAGTTGAACGAACTCATCACGCTCGCCACCCCCGCACCCACGGCGGCCCGGTAGGGCGGCAGGTAATCGTTGAGAAGTTGCTGCGTCGACATGTCGACGGTGTTGTACTCGCGGCCCGCGACCGGCGCGCCGTATGCCGCGAAGTGCTTGACCGTGGCGGCCAGCTTGTCCGGCTTGCTGTAATCGCCGCCCTGGTAGCCGGCGACCTTCGCGGCCGCGACCGCCGAACCGAGGTACGGGTCCTCGCCGGCGCCCTCGACCACGCGTCCCCAGCGCGGGTCGCGCGCGATGTCGACCATCGGGTTGAACGTCCACTTGATCCCGTCGGCGGTCGCCTCGCGCGCCGACACCGCCTCGTCGCGCGTGATCGCGCCGAGGTCCCAGCTGCTCGCCTCGGCGAGTGGCACCGGGAAGATGGTGCGGTACCCGTGGATGACGTCGAGGGAGAAGATCAGCGGGATGTGCAGGCGTGACTGCAGAGCAGCCCGCTGCGCCGCGTTGATGTTGTCCACGCCGACCAGGTCGAGCACGGAGCCGAGGCGTCCGGCCTTCGCGTTCGCCAACAGCTGCGGACCGGGCGTGCCGTTCGGGCCGTCCGGCCCGGCCATCTCCAACTGGCCGAACTTCTCGGCCAGGCTCATCCGTGCGAGCAGGGCGTCGACCTTCTTGTCGATGGCGTTCTCGCGGTGGTGCGCTGCCGACAGATGATCCGCGACGGCGCGGGACCCGGCCGTGACGCCGAGGATCAGCAGGACGGTGGCGAGCGGCCCGTACCACCAGGACCGGCGCTTCGAGCGTGTGGACATGACGCTCCCAAATGGGCGAAACGGACCATCCGAGCATTACGCCGCCATGCCGAGCATGTCAACAGCACTCCGCCGGTGGTCGACGCCCCGGGGCCACAGGCGCGCGGTCAGCCCTCGCCGTCGCGGATCGGCGCGGTGATCTCCGCACGCATCAGGCCCAACCGGACGGCGAGGGCGCCGGCCCGGTGGCGGCCCGGTGGCGGCGCGCCGATAGCCAGAACGCGTCGCCCAGCACCCGGCCGATCGGTTCGGCGTCACCGCTCATTGCCCGAGCCTGGTACGAAAGTCACGTTCGGTCCTGTCGAGCGCCTCGCGCGCGACCTCGAGGCGGCGGCGGTTGCGCACGTAGCGGTTGTCCACGAACCAGTGGACCGAGTCGCGAACCGCCTCGGCGGCCGGGCGCGAGGTGTAGCCGAGTTCGCTGCGCGCCCGCGCGTCGTCGAAGGCCATCCGGGTGCTGGACATCCGAGCGGCCTCCAGCGGAACGTGCGGTGGCCGGTGCAGCAGCCGGCCCTCGACGGTGTCCGAGAGCCAGCCGACACCGAGCGCGACCGCACGCGGTACCCGGCGGGTGGGTGCCGGCAGTCCGGTGCACGCTGCCAGTTCGGCCAGCAGGTCCTTGAGCGCGAGGTTCTGCCCGCCCAGGATGTAGCTGCGCCCGGACGCGCCGCGGTCGCGCGCGAGGATGTGCCCGCGCGCGACGTCCTCGACGTGCACCACATTGAGCGCGGTGTCCACGTACCCCGGCATCCGCCCGTCGAGGAAGTCCAGCACCAGCTGACCGGTCGGCGTCGGCGCGCGATCGCCCGGGCCGAGCGGAAACGTCGGCAGCACCAGCGAGACCGGCAGCCCTTCGGCCGCCGCCCGCAGCACCTCGTGCTCGGCGACGTACTTCGAGCGCTTGTACGCCCCGAACAGGTGCCGCACGTCCGGGTAGTCGAGTTCGGACGCCGGCCGGCCGCGGTCGCCGTCGACCCCGATCGTGCCGACCGTGCTGGTGTACACGACGCGTTCGACCGATGCCTCGCGCGCGGCGGTGAGAACCGTGCGGGTTCCGTCGACGTTGACCGCGTAGAACGAACGCGGATCGCGATCCCAGAACCGGTACAGCGCGGCGACGTGGAACACCGATCGGCAACCGGCGACGGCCCGGCGGGCACTGACCGGGTCGCGTACGTCGCCCGGCACCTGCTCGACGTCCAGCTCGGCGAGGGCACTGTTGTCCGCGCCGGGGTGCACCAGCGCGACGACGTGCTCGCCGCCGGACATCAGGGCACGCACGAGCGCAGAGCCGATGAAGCCGCTGGCGCCGGTGACCAGGACCCGGTCGCCATGGCCCGGGGTCATGACCGGTTGCGGTGCAGCGACCCCTTGGCCACGGTCTTGCCGAACTCGAAGAACAGGCCCGAGCCCTTCTCCGCGCTCGTCAGCACGTCATCGAGTGCGTCGACGAAGTACTCGACCTCTTCCTCGCCGGCGATGAGGGGAGGCAGCAGCTTCACCACGTTCATGTTGTCGGCCGCGACCTGCGTGATGATCCGGTGCCGGTGGAACAGCGGGACGACGACCAGTTGTGAGAACAGCGCGTTGCGCATGGCCTCGACGGTCTTCCAGCGCAACCGTGCCGCGCGGCCACGCGGCTCGCCGAACACCAGGCCGATCATCAGTCCCTTGCCGCGTACGGCGTGCAGGTACTCGTGCCGCTCGATCAGGGGCGCGAGCGACTTCATGAACAGCTCGCCGGTGCGCCGCGCGCGGTCGACGATGTCCTCCTCCTCGAACGCGTGCAGCGTGGCCAGCCCGGCCACCATCGCGAGTTGGTTCGTGCTGAACGTGGAGGAGTGCACGACGGCGCGGTCCATCGAGCTGTACACGCTGTCGGAGACCTTCGCCGAGCACAGCATCGCGCCGACCGGGATGTAGCCGCCGGACAGCGCCTTCGACACGGTGATGATGTCCGGCCGGATCCCCCAGTGCTCGTGGCAGAAGAACCGGCCGGTGCGGCCGAGGCCGGTCTGGACCTCGTCGACCACGAGCAGCGCGCCGTACTTGCGGCACAACTCTTCGGCCGCCGGCCAGAACTCGTCCGCGGCTACGTTGACGCCCTTGCCCTGGATCGGTTCGAGCACCACTGCGGCCACGTTGCCGCGACGTAGTTGCGCGGCAAGGGCGTCCAGATCCCCGAACGGAACCATCTCGGTGCCTGGGAGCAGCGCGCCGAAACCGTTGCGGAACTCGGTGCCGCCGTTGAGCGACAGCGCTCCGGTCGTCAGGCCGTGGAACGCGTGGTCGGCGTACAGGATCCGCTCGCGCTTGGTGTGGCAGCGGGCGAACTTGATGGCGCTCTCGATCGCCTCCGCGCCGGAGTTGGTGAAGAACACTCGCTCTATGCCTGAGTGGGCGCGAGCGACGAGTTGCTCGGCCAGGACGCCGGGCAGCAGGGCGCAGTCCAGCTGCACGAGGTTCGGCAGGTCTGCCTCCAGCGCCTGCTGCAGCGCGCCGACGATCGTGGGATGGCTGCGGCCCAGTGCGTACACCCCGAACCCGGACAGCAGGTCGAGGTAGCGGCTCCCGTCGGCGTCGTACAGGTAGCAGCCCTCGCCGCGGACGTAGAAGCGGTCGAAGCCGAGCGTGCCGAGCACCCGTGGCAGCTGCGGGCTGAGGTACTTCGAGTGCAGGCGGAAGTTCTCCCCCTGTCGCGAGTCGAGGATCTGCGACAGCTCGAATGCCACGGGTCGCCCTCCACCTGGTTCTGGACCTGCCGGACGCAAGCGCTCTCACGTTACCGGAGGCGGCCACGAATGCAGCGATGCGGCGCCCGGTCGGGTTTGGTACTACCGCGCGGTATACACCGAGTGTATTCTCGCGGCATGACGGTGCCCCTCACCCTGCTCGGACTGCTCGAGCGCGAGCCGAGCCACGGGTACGACCTCAAGCGCGACTACGACACCCTGTTCGGCCGCGGCAAGCCGCTGCCGTTCGGGCAGGTGTACTCGACGCTGGCCCGGCTGGCGCGCGACGGCAAGGTCACCGCCGCCGAGACCGAGCCGGGTGCCGGCCCGGATCGCAAGCGTTACGTGATCACCGAGCAGGGGGTCACCGAGGTCGCGGCCTGGCTGGCCGAGCCGGTCGCGCCCGAGCCGCACCTGCAGACCGTGCTGTTCGCCAAGGTCGTCCTCGCGCTGATGTCGGGGCGGTCGGCAGAGCACTACCTGGACCTGCAGCGAGCTGCGCACCTGCAGCGGATGCGCGAGCTCACCGAGCTCAAGCGCCACGGCAACACGATCGATGCGCTCCTGGCCGATCACGGCCTGTTCCACCTGGAGGCCGACCTGCGCTGGATCGAACTGACCGGCGCCCGCCTGGACGCGCTGGCCGGCGAGGTGCGCTGGTGACCGCGCTGCTCGAGGCGCAGGACGTCACCTTCTCCTTCGGGGCCACGCCCGCGCTGCGCGGAGCCACCGTGTCCGTCGCGGCCGGCGAGATCCTCGCCGTCATGGGCCCGAGCGGGTCCGGCAAGTCGACGCTGCTGCACTGCCTGGCCGGCATCCTGGTGCCCGACGGCGGAACGATCACGTTCGCGGGCGAGCGGCTCGACACCTTGCGCGAGGGCACCCGCACCGAGCTGCGCCGCAACCGGTTCGGGTTCGTGTTCCAGTTCGGCCAGCTGGTTCCCGAGCTCACCGCACAGGAGAACGTCGCGCTGCCGCTGCTGCTCGCCGGAACGGCGCGGACGACGGCGATGAGCGCTGCGCGGGAGTGGTTCGGCCGGCTCGGGCTGGACGGGCTGGAGCGGCGCCGCTCCGGCGAGCTCTCCGGTGGCCAGGCGCAGCGGGTCGCCCTGGCCCGCGGACTGGTGAGCCGGCCCCAGGTGCTGTTCGCCGACGAGCCGACCGGCGCGCTCGACTCGCTCACCGGCGAGCAGGTGATGGACCTGTTGACGGCCGCGGCGCGCGAGCAGGGCACCAGTGTCGTGCTGGTCACGCACGAACCCCGGGTCGCCGCGTACGCCGACCGCGAGGTCATCGTGCGCGACGGCAAGCTCACCTCGACCGTGTGTGTCCTCTGATGTTCCGGCTCGCACTCCGGCTCACCGTCGCGGGCGGCCGCGAAGCCTGGACCAGGCTCGCGGCGATCGTCCTGGCCGTCACGGTCGGAGTCTGCCTGCTGCTCGCCACGCTCGCCGGGATCAACGGCGTCAACGCGCAGAACGCGCGCTACGCCTGGCTGGAGACCGGCTTCACGCCCGAGACCCACCGGCCGGTGGCGGACGCGGACGGCCTGTGGTGGCAGATCCTGGCCGACACCTTCGACGGCAAGGTGATCGGCCGCATCGACCTCGCCGCCACCGGAGCACACTCCCCCGTCCCGCCCGGGATCGCCGAGCTGCCCGGGCCGGGCGAGTACTACGCCTCGCCGGCGATGAGCCGGCTGTTGCACGCCACGCCCGCCGCCGAGTTGGGCGACCGCTTCCCGGGTCACCAGGTCGGCATCATCGGCGACGTGGCACTGCCCGCACCTGACTCGCTGTTCATCGTCATCGGGCGAACCCCGGCGGAGCTGTCCAGGACCGGGCTGGCCGACGAGGTCACCGCGATCGCCACGACCGTCCCGAGTTCGTGCAGCGGAGACGAGTGTGCGATCGGCGTCGGCATCGACGAGAACGGCATGATCCTGGTGCTCAGCGTGGTGGCGCTGGCGATCTTGTTCCCCGTGCTGATCCTCATCGCGACGGCAACCAGGCTGTCCGCTGCGCGTCGCGAGTTGCGGTTCGCGGCCATGCGCCTCGTCGGTGCCACGCCGCGCCAGGTCTCGGTAGTCGCAGCCGTGGAGGCGGCCGCGGGCGCGCTTGCCGGAACCGTCCTCGGCTTCCCGCTGTTCTTGGCGCTGCGCGACCCGATCGCGGCCATCCCGTTCACCGGAGCACCGTTCTTCCCCTCGGACCTGTCGCTCAGCCTCGCCGACGTGCTGCTCGTCCTCATCGGGATTCCGCTCGCGGCAGCCCTGGTGGCTCGGGTCGCGCTGCGCCGGGTGCAGATCTCGCCGCTCGGGGTGACCCGGCGGGTGACCCCGAGACCGCCGCGCGCAATCCGGCTGGTGCCGTTGCTGGCCGGCATCGCCGAGCTCGGCTACTTCACCGCCGCCGGGCCGCCGAAGACCACCCAGCACCAGACACTCGCCTACGCCACCGGCTTCGCGCTCATCCTGTCCGGGCTGATGATCGCCGGCCCGTGGCTCACCATGCTCGCCGCCCGGATCATCGCGGCGCGGTCCCGCCGCCCGGCCTCGCTGCTCGCCGGGCGGCGACTGGCCGACAACCCGCGGGCCGGCTTTCGCGCCATCAGCGGGCTGGTGCTGGCACTGTTCGTGACCAGCGTGTCGGTCGGCGTGATCACCACCCTGATCGCCGCGGCCGGCCCGTCCGGGGGAAACAGCGCGGGCGCCACCTTGCAGCAGAACTTCGGTCACGCTGCCCGCGACGGACAGTTCGTGAGCAGCGTGCCGTCGATCCCGGCCGGCACGCTCGCCCGCCTCGACGCGATCCACGGCGTCGCCGGGACGAGCGTGATCCACAGCAACCCGACCTTCCAGCCCGATCCGTCCGTGCGCCGTTCGGGGGCGCCCCTGGGGCCGCCGCAAGCGCAGCTGCCGGGGGTTGCGCTGTGCAGCGACGTGGCACGCACACCGGCGATCGGGCGGTGCGCGCCGGGCGCGGACGTCGTCGCCATCGGCACCGGTTTCGGCAACGGTGCCGGGCGCAAGTCCACGGCGGACAAGGCGATCTGGCCCGCGGTCGACATCTCGCCGGCGATGCTGGAGCAGCTGCCCGTCAGCGCGCTCGTCGTGCAGACCGACGGGTCGAGGGCGGCGCTGGAGTCGGCACGCACGCTGCTGGAGAAGGAGTTCCCGAGCCGGTTCGTGCCGGACACGATCTCGGCGATGAGTGCCGGGTCGGGCCGGTTGCTGCAGGCGTACAAACAGCTGTCGAACGTGGTGGTCCTGGTCAGCCTGCCGATCGCCGGGTGCAGCCTCGCCGTCGCGGCGGCGGCCGGGCTGGCCGAGCGCAAGCGCCCGTTCAGCCTGTTGCGGCTCACCGGCGCCCCGATCGCGATGCTGCGCCGGGTGCTGGCCTTCGAGACCGTGGTGCCCCTGCTGCTGACCGCTGTCGTCTCGATCGGCGTCGGCTTCCTCGCCGCGCATCTGTTCCTGCGCGCCCAACTCGACCAGACGCTGCAGCCTCCCGGGCTGCAGTACTACGTGATCGTCTGCGCGGGCCTGGTGGTGGCACTCGGCATCCTCGGCTCGACGCTGCCGTTGCTGCGGCGCGTCACCGGCCCCGACGCGGCTCGCAACGACTAGGACGGTTCGCCGCGGCCTGCCACGAGCCGGCCGGCCGCCGCGATCCACACGGCCGCCTCCGCCGCGGTCGGCCGGAATGCGTCGCCATCGCGGCGCGCCTTGGCCGCCCGGGCATACCGCTTGACCAGGTCGGCCGGGTCAGCGGCAGCGAGCGCCGGCACATCGGTCAGCCCGGCGTCGTAGAGCACCGCAGCCTTGGTGCGATCCAGGCCGGGCACCGTGAGCAGCCCCGCCAGCAGGGTGTACCGGCCCAGCGTCGCGCGGTCGACGCCGAGCAGGCTGACCAGGCTGGCGCTCGTCCGCGCCCGGGTCGCGATCTGCCGGAACGAGCTGACCGTGCTCACGTGCGCGGCGCGCAGGCTGCGCACCTGCGCGGGGCTGAGCCCGTCGATGCTGTCCACAGCAGGGTCCGCCGCGGGTGGCGCCGGGTCCGCTGCCGGCTTGGGCACCGGCACCACGGTCAGGCTCACCGTTGACAACGCGGCCGCGTTCACGTCCTCACCGGGCTGCACGAAGCGAAAGCCGATCGTGCCGAGTTCGGTGACGTCGACGTGCACCTTGCTCTCCAGGGCGAACTCGCGCACCGCGAAGTTGGTGACGCCGTTCGCCATCTCGCCCAGCTGCTGCTGCAGGCTGTCCAGCGAGTGCTGCAGTCCGGCCGCCAGGTCGTCGCTGGAGCGGGCCGGGGACTGCAGCTCGGCCAGCTTCGCCGTCAGCGCCGCGTTCTCCGACTGCAGCTGCGCGACCTGCTGGCGCAGCACGTCGACGATCTTCTCCAGGTTCTCGCTCGAATGCGCGTCGGTTGGGTCGGCGCCGACCAGCGGGGTGAACAGGCCGGGCCGGCCGTCGACGGTGACGATGCGGTCGACGCCGACCCGGTCCAGGTCCAGTCGCGTGCCCGGCGGCAGCCGCACGACGGGCGGGTTCACGTCGGCGATGTCGGTCCCCCTCCACTCGGCGTCGGCGGCGTCGGCGGCGACGCGAGAGGTTGCGGCGCGAGACGTTGCGGCGCGAGCGAGACCCGCACCCGCGTGCCGACCGCCGCCGAGTAGCCGTACAGGCCGACCGTGAGTGGGTTGAGCGTGCGGCAGAGCAGCCTGGTCTGTCCAGTGCTGCCGGTGCGGACCGCTTCGGAGGACAGCTCGAGGTCGACGCTCACCGAGTCGAACGCGTACCACAGCGGCGGGAGGGCCAGGCTGCCCGCCGGCGCCGCCAGATAGGCAGCCACCCGCTCCCGGGCGTGTTCGTCGAGCACGTCCTGGGCGTCGGCGACGGCGCGCACCGCCCCGGCCAGCAGCACTCCCAGCTCCGCCTGCTGGGTGCCGGCCGGGACGGTCGGTGGGCTGCTCACCTCAGAACGTGAGTGTGGTCGACTCGCCGACGATGCCCTTGCGCACGCCGACCACGAAGTCGGCCGGGGTGCGGTCCGGGGCGTCCCCGACGAACTGGCGGGTGAGCGTGATCGTCACCTGGCCGTTGGCGTCAGTGGTGCCGGTGCCGCCCTTGAACGCCCAGGCGACGCCCTGGGTGTCGATCGCCAGCTCCTTGCCCGCGATCGGGTCGCCCGCGGCGTTGCGGTAGGTGATCACCGCGTCCATCGTGCGTGACGTGGCCGGGTTGCCGACGTCGGCGATCGGCCCGGCGTCGATCTCGATCTGCGGCCCGACGATGGCCTGGCGCGGCTTCGGCACGCCGATGTCGTGCCGCGGCTCGAGCACCGCGTTCATCCGCAGCAGGCCGACCGAGTCCTCGACGCGGAAGTTCGTGTCGATGTGCGTCTGGCTGTCGTCGTACTGGAAGTTGTTGTAACCGCCGCCGAAGATGATCCCGAACCCCGCCTGCCCGGAGCTGTCGGTCGAGGTGTTCGAGTGCGTGTCGGTAGACGCGGTCGCCGCGAACTGGCTCGCGGTGAACCGGCCCTGCAGCCGTACCTGCGTCCACTGGTAGATCACCGGGTCGATGAAGTCGATCAGCGGCAGCTGCTGGGTGAACGTCTTCTCGCCGGTGACGTTGCCGTTGTCGTCGTAGTCCAGCTCCTGGACGGCGATGACGTCGACCAGGGTCGTGGCCAGCGCGCTGGTCGCGTCGGCGCCCGTCTTGTTCAAGGCGGTCTGCGTGTTCGCGACGGCCTGTCCGGTCAGCTTGACCAGGTCGCCGAACGCCAGGCCGGCGGTGGCCAGCTGGCCACTCACATCGGTGTTCGCCATGTCGTGTCCTCCTCGCTCGTCAGATGGTGAGCGTGAACGTCTGGGTGAGTGCGCCGAGGCGGACCAGCACCGGCACCTTGACCGGTCCGGTGCCGGCGTTGGGCACGTTGCGGATGATGCTCACCTGCACGTTGCCCTCGGCATTGGTCTGGCTTCCGGTGAACGGCGCCGTGGTCGAGAAGCTGGTGCGCAGCGGGCCGGCGTCGACCGTGAGCGCCTTGTTCGGGTTCGGGTCGCCGGCGGCCTTGAGCACCGACACCAGCACGTCGATCGAGCGGTTGATGCCGGCGCCCGCGACCGGGGTCTCCTTGACCGCGCCCTGCGCGAAGACGATCTGCGGGCCGACCGAGACCTGGCTCGGGATCGGGAACTTCCCGGTCTGCCGCGGCCCGAGGATCGCGTCGATGCGGACCTCACCGGCGGACCAGCTCGACTCCTGCTCGTGGCTGCGTTCGAAGGACTGCTGGTCGTCGTAGTTGTAGTCGTAGCCGATGCCGAGGAATCCCCAGAACAGTCCCACGCCGCCGACGCCACCACCTTGCTGCTCGGCGTTGAAGGTCAGCCCGTCCGTTTCCGAGAACGCACCGACGGACAGGTCCATCGACAGCGCGACCCGCTTCCACTCGTGCACTGTCGGGGTGAAGAAGTTCAGCACCGACAGGTCTGTGCTGACCAGTTGGGTGAGCGACGGATCGGGTTCGCCGTCGTCATTGAGGTGCTGGATGACGTCGGTGACGACCGTGATCTTCGTGTCGGCGAGATCCTTGACGGTGTCGATCACGCCCTTGTCGAGCGCGGTCTGCGAGTCGGCGACGCCCTGCCCGACCGAGCCGAGTACCTGCCCGAAGGTGGGCGCGACGGCCTTGAGCTGGCCGCTGACGTCGGCGCCGAGCGTGGCGGTGCCGAGCCCCACCGGCAGACCGGCGGCGAGCGGGGCGGCCGTGACCGGCGCGGCTCGCATCGGCGACGGGACGACCGGTGCGGTCACTGTCGCGGCCGCGGCAACAGGGGCGCCCCGGCTGGGTGCCCGATCGGCGGTCGCGGTCCGCGTGGCTGTGCGGGACCGCGGCGCGGACTTGCGCGGCCTGCGCGTGGTGTCGGCCATGTTCTGTCTCCTTCGCACTGTGGGGGGTTAGGTGATCGCCCGTCCGCGAGCGACCAAGCTGAATGGTTGGGGACCGGCCGGGACGTTGGCGCCGGTCACGGTGAGCACCCACGTCCCGGCGGCCAGCCCGTCGGCGTCGATCACTTCGACGCTGTTCACCCGGTCGGGGCCGCCGGGGCGATCCGGGTGACCCGGCTCGTGGTTGCCCCAGATCGGCACCGTCACGCCGGGTCCGGTCAGGGTGAGGTCGAGGTCGTTGATCAGATGCTCGCCGGGGACGTCGTACCAGCAGAGCACCGCGCGCAGCCGGCCACCGTGTGGCAGGGCGACGCGGAAGGTGCGGGTGCGCCCGGTCGCCACGGCGCCGTGCGCCGTGGCGTCGGACAGGATGCGCACCTGTTCGCCCGCACCGGTTGTGGGCAGAGAACCGTCGAGGTCGATCCGGCCGTGGCCGGCGACGAACCTGCTCTCGACTGCGTTCCCGGCCCGCGAGAACACCGGTGCCGCGCCGAGTATCACCAGTGCCTTGAGCGTTGCGCCTGCCGGAGATCGGCCGTGCCGCTGCGCGCGCCACGCCTGGCGAAGCAGGGCGCAGCAGCCGCCGGCCACCGCGACCGCCACGGACGTGCCGCCGTCGGCCATGTAGTGCGGCGCCGGGTCGACCAGCCCCCACCCGGTCCCCGTCGCGACCGACGAATGCGGCCCGACGATGTCGGTGCCGGGTGCGCAGACGTCCGGCTTGATCCGGCCGTCGGCTGTCGGTCCGGCGGACGACAGCAGCGCGATGCGGTCCGGCTGTCCGGCCACCGGGTCGGCACGGTCGGCGGCGTTCGCGAACACCCGGCCGTCGTTCTGCAACTGTGCCCAGGTGCCGAGGAAGCCGATCTGCTGCGAGCCCTCGGTCGCGCCGACGGTGAGGACGTTCTTCGCGGTGGCCGGGGATTCGAGCGAGGCCGGGTCGACCCGGCGGTCGCCGTCAGCGTCGCGCCCGTCGTTGCCGGCCGCGAACAGCACGAGCGCGTCGCGGTGCTCGTGCAGGAACAGGTCCACCTCGTAGCTGTCGTTGTCGTACGCCCCGCGGGCCGGCGTGCCCCACGCGTTGACATGCACCCGGGCGCCGAAGCCCCGCGCCTGCACGAACAGCTCGCGCAGGTCGGTGGGCCGGCCGGCGAGGGAGAACCCGGTCGCACCGACCTCCGGGTGCGCTGGCGCGACGGCGACCCATTGCTCCAGGGCCTGGAACACGACCCTGGCGCCGGGCGCGACGCCGCGCCGCGTGCCGCCACTCGCCGCGCCGTCGCCGGCCGCGACACCGGCCACGTAGGTGCCGTGCCCGCTGGCGCGATCGGCCGGGCCGTCGTCGGCTCCGGGGTTCGTCACGAACGGCGCCCACGACGGGTTGATCGGCCACGAGACGATGGTGCGGACGCGACCGGCCAGGTCGGCGGCGACCGTTCGCCGGTCGCCGGTGTCCAGGCCGGTGTCGGCCACCGCGATCAGCTCGCCGCGGCCGTCCAGATCGGTGCGCCAGCTGCCGTCGGGCCGTGCGTCGTCCAGGTCGAGCGCGAGGCCGGTGTGTGCGAGGCCGGTGTGTGCGAGGCCGCTGTGCGCGAGCCGGGCCGGCCGGGGCCGCTCGACCACCTTGACCCCGACCACGTCACGGATCGGTGCAACGGCGCCCGGCCAGTCGATGCGCAGTTTGCTGTGCGCCTCGTCGAGCACGGTCGCGCCGCGGCGGCGCAGTTCCGCTGCGACGCGCGGTCGGTCGGTGGCCGCGAAGCAGATCACGTCCAACCACCGGCTGCCGGGCGCGCGGCGCGGCCGGCCGAGGGCCCGGTCGCAGTGCTGCTGCGCGTACGGCACGAAGCCGGCGACGTGCGGCAGCGCGCTGAGCCGGGCGGCCGCATCGGGGCGCAGCAGCGTCACGCATGCGCCGTAGGGCGGGCACCAGAACTCGACGCGCGCCGCGGCCCGTTCGACGAGGGCGCGGTCGCGCGCGGTCACCGGGCCGGTCAGCCGGACCACCACTCGCGGCCCGGTACCGACACGCGCGGCACTCGTGGGTACGGACACGTCCCGTCCGTTGACCCAGACGCTCACACCGGCTGCGACCATCGCCTGCCCCCCAAGGCCCGCACGGCGATAGTGACACAGTTACCACCGGCCCGGGGCATTCCTGCCCCAAAGGGCAGCACAGTGCGAACCGTCGGACGGCTCGGCGTTGTCGGTCCCGGTATGGATAATCGGGTCATGCGGCAGCGGACGCACGAGAACGTGGCCACTGTGTTGGTGGACCCGGCTGTGCTGAGCACGTTCGAGCTCGACCTGATGGCGCACGACTTCCGCGTCTGGCCGGTGCACAGCGTGCCCACCTTCGTCGACGCGCCCCGGTTGGCGTTCCAACTGCGCCGCTCGCTGATCGACTGGAGCCGGGGTGCCTGGTCAGTCGCCGCCGAGTGGACGGTCGTGTGGATCACCTTCGGCGAGAGCTGGCTCAACGGCGACGAGCCGATCCCGTGGCCGGCGCACTCGGCGCTGTGGGACAAGCTGGCCGAGTACCGCGATCACGTCCGCTACAACCTCGGCCTGGGCGGCGTGCCGCCCCTGAGCGTGCGCCGCGAACCGCACTGAGCCACCGCCGCTGCCCGCCGTCCGGTGAGCCGCGCCGGTCAGCCGCGCCGGGACCGCCGCATCTCCAGCTGGACGGCGAAGACCTCCTTGCGCAGCGCGTCGGCATCCCGCTCGGAGTGCTCGAACCGCACGACCAGCCGGGTCGGCTCGGGCCGGTCCTGCTCATGGCGCCGGTAGATGACGCCGGGGAGTTCGAACTCGCTGCCACCCACGGAGAACCGGGTGCTCACCGCGACGCCTTCGGTCAGGCCTTCGTCGTCCTGCCCCGGTGCGAGGGCGCACCGCAACGCCGATTCGCTGACGTCCACCAGTTGCGCCCGGAACACCGTGGACGGCCGGGGCGCCCCGGCTGCGACATCCGCGTCGGCCGCGACATCCGCGTCGGCCGCGTCGCCGGTGGCGGCGTCCGCGCCGGTGCTGTCGCCGGCGACGACCTGCACGGACATCGTGCCGCCGGCTGGTACCCGGACGTGCTCGCGACGCTGCTCGGTCCACGACTGGCCGGTGGGCAGCAGGTCCCACAGCCGGATCGTGCGCTCGGTACGGGTCGCGGCCAGGTGCGCGGCGAGCACCGCGACGCCCTCTGCGCGGGTCCAGGTGAGCAGCAGCTCGTCACCCTCGACGAACGGCTCGAGCACCGGCAGGTCGACGGGCTGGGCAACGGTGATGATGTCGCCGTCGATGTCCTCCACGCGGCTGCGGTAGGTGCGGCCCTGCTCGTCGCGGATCGCGACCGGGTCACCCACGTCGGGTAGCTCGACCATCAGCTGCTCCGCTTGCCCCTCCCCGTGTGGCTGCGCCGGTCGATCCCGCGCGGACCGACGGCAGCGACGATTGTGCCATGCTGATCAGCTGCTGCCGCGGCAGCAACGCGCGCCGGTTGTCGGGGCGAGCAGGGTGTCAGAGCTTGAGCAGCTCGGCGCGGGTGCGGGGCATGCCGCTGGAGCCGCGCGCCGACGGCCGCACCGCGAGCACCTGGTTGACGCCGATTCGGTTGCCCTCGAAGGCGAGCGCCGAGCCGGCCATGTACAGCCGCCAGATGCGCGCGCGGGCCGCGCTGGTGGCGGCAACAGCCGCCGTCCAGTCCCGCTCCAGGTTGGCAACCCAGGCCCGAAGCGTCAGTGCGTAGTGCTCGCGCAGCGACTCGACGTCGCGGACCTCGAAGCCCGCGCCCTCGATCGCCTCCAGCATCATCGCGATCGGCTCGAGCTCGCCGTCCGGGAAGACGTACCGGTCGATGAAGGACGTCGAGGAGAACTCCGCGCGGCGGCCGGGCCGGCGCGAGATCGCATGATTGAGCAGCCGGCCCTGCGGACGAAGCAGGGCGAACAGGTCGGCCGCGTACACCGGGAGCATGGCCGCACCCACATGCTCGGCCATCCCGATGCTGGCGATGGCGTCGTACGGCCCGTCGTCGACATCGCGGTAGTCCTGCACCCGGATCTCGACGAGCTCGTCGACGCCTTCGTGCACCATGCGCTTCCGCGCGTACTCGGCCTGCTCGTGCGACAGGGTCACCCCCACCACGCGGGCGCCGTACGCGCGGGCGGCGTGCAGCGCGAACGTCCCCCAGCCGCAGCCCACGTCGAGCACCCGCATGCCGGCACCGAGGCCGAGCTTGCGGGCGACGAGGTCGCACTTGGCGAACTGCGCGGCGTCGAGCTCGGTCGACGGGCTCGGCCAGTAGGCGCACGAGTAGGTCATCGACTCGCCGAGCACCAGCCGGTAGAAGTCATTGCCGACGTCGTAGTGGTGGGCGATCGCCTCGGCGTCGCGCGCCTTGCTGTGCCGGCGGCCGCGCAGCCGCGACTCCTCGGCGGGCGGGCGTGGCGGCGGGCCGATGACGCCGAGCCGGAGCACTGCCGTGAGCAGCGCCCGCTTGGTGGCGCTGTCGATCGCGACGCCCGGCCCGTTCGCCGGGTCGGCCACCCGCTCCAGTTCGTCCAAGGCGGCGAGCAGGTCGCCGTCGACCTCGACGTCGCCCGATACGTAGGCGCGCGCGAAGCCGAGCTCGTTCGGCGCCCACAGCAGCCGTCGCAGCGCGCGCCGACTGTTGATCCGCAGCTGCACCGGCGCGTCGGCGGGCCCGAAGTCGCTGCCGTCCCAGCACGTGACGTGCAGCCGTGCCTGCTGCCCGAGCGCGGACTGGACAAGTGGGGCGATGACGTCGGCAACACTCACCAGTCCGGTCTACTCCCCGTGGCCCACCGCCCGCCAGCGTGTCAGTACGGCGGCCGGTACGCGAAGGTCCAGTAGTCGGCAGTGCTGATCGCGGTCACGCCATCGAGTGCGGGGACCCAGGTCGGCGTAGCGACCGGCACGTCCGACCGGTAGCCGAGGCCGAGCTGCCCGTAGTAGTTGTCGCCCCAGGCGTACACCCGCCCGTCCGGTCCGATGCCGAAGTTGGCCCCGTTCCCGCTAGCGATCGACGTGAAGCCCTTCAGCTGTGGCACGGCCACAGGAGTCGGGTGACTATCCCACGTGTTGCCGACAGCGTCGTAGCCCCACGAGTACACCGTGCCGTCGTCCGCGAACGCGAACGCGCCCCCGCCCGCGATCGTCACATTCGTGACTGCCGGAAGGCCGACGATCTTCGCCGGCGTTGGCGACACCCCGATCGCGACTCCGGTGCCCAGCACTGCGCCGCAGCAGCCCCATGACCACACCGACCCGTCGGCGGTCAGGGCATATCCGCGTTGGATGGTTGCCACGACCGAAGTGACGCCCGTCAGGCCGGGGAGCTGGGTCGGGACGGGGACGTTCGCCTCGCTGCTTCCGACGCCGAGGCTGCCGTACTGGTTCTTGCCCCAGCCCCACAACGTCCCGTCGTCGCGTACGGCGTAGGCCGACAGGTAGCCGCCAACCACCTGGATGACGTGATCCAAGCCCGGGACCGCCAGCGGCCTCGGTCGGCAAAGGCAGCCGTCCGTCCGGACGCTCCCGTCGCCGAGTTCCCCGGCTTGGTCGTCACCCCACGCCCAGACAGTGCCGTCCTTCCGCAGCGCGTAGTGCGTTCCGCCGGACGTGGCGATCTGGGTGACCTGGCTGAGCCCGGGCACAGTTGCCGGCGTGCTCGCGTAGCGCAGCGTCCCGATTCCCCAAGTGCGGACCGTGCCATCCGGCATGAGCTCCACGCCGCCGGCGTACGGGTCGGCGAGCACCGTGCTCGCGCCGTCGAGGCCGCGGATCTCGGCAGGGACGAGCCGATCCTGCAAGAGACCGTCACCGAGGCTCCCGGCGATGTCGGTGCCCCATGCCAGGATCCGACTCGTCGGCTGGAACTGATACCGATCAGCAGCGCTCGCAGCGGACGTGCCGTATGCGGTCGTCACGCGGACCTCTGCGGCGCCGGCCACGTGCCGGGGCGAGGCGACGGTCAGCCAGGAAGCGGACAGCACGTTGATGGCACCGGCCAGGACGCCGCCGAATCGGACGGCCGTCACGTGCGTGAAGCCGCTGCCGACGACGGTGACCGTGCTGCCACCGACGTCCGGACCGGCCGCTGCGACGACGGCCGTGACCGAGGGCGGCGCCACGTAGCTGAACCGGTCGCGCAGGTTTGCCGGCGATGTGCCGTAGCGGCCGGTGACCCGGACGTTGACCGTGCCGGCCGCGTGCGCCGGGACGACTACCACCAGCCGGGCGGTGGACAGGGCGTGAACTCGCGTAGCCCGGACGGCACCGAACCGGACCGACGACACTCCGCGGAAGTCGCGGCCGCCGATAGTGACCGTGCCGCCTCCGTGGAGGGGTCCGGAGCTGACCGACACCGACGCGATCGTCGGCGGCGCGTAGAACGTGTATCGATCGTGCCTGGTGCGCGCGGAGTAGGTCGGGAGCAGGGCGATCGTCCCGGGCCGATCGATCTTCACCGCGATGCGGACGTCGACCCGCCCGGCCCGATGCCGGGGTGCCACGACGGTCAGGGTCCGGCTGGTCAGTATGTGCACGCGGCGGCCGCGCGTGCCACCGAACAGGACCTGATCCCCCTTGGTGAAGTGGCGTCCGTGGATCACGATGCGCTGACCACCGGCAACAGGTCCGGTGATCGCCGAGAGGTGCGTGATCGTCGGCCGGTGCACTGCTGCGGACGCCGGTGCGGCCGTGACCACCGGCAGCACGGTAGCGGCGGCGAGCATGATCACTGCGCCGGCGCGACCCCGGGTCTTGATCGACACGAGCGGAGACTACGCGCAGCCACCCGCCCGCGCCATGACTCACCAGAAGCGGGTTTGCCCGGGGATGGTTTCCAGATCGGTGAGCAGCAACTCGCGATCGTCGGCCTCGGCGATGTCCTCCGCCGCGGCGAGTGCCTGCTCCGTGTAGGCCCGCGCCTGTTCGGCATCTCCGGCGACCGCGTGGCCGCGCGCCAGCGCCTCGTAGGCGAACGCGAGGTCGAAGTCGCGCAGGTCGTTCTCCTGGCAGATGTCCAACACACGCTGCGCGTGATGCAGGCACGGCTCCGCGCGGCGAAGCACCGCGTACACCCGCGAGCACTGCCACTCGCCGCGCGCGACGTTCTGCGGCGTGCCGATCTGCCGCCAGTGGTGGGCCGACGCGTGCGCCATGTGGATCATCGCGTCGTCCTCGTCGCGGCTTCGGTCCTCCTTCTCCAGGAGGGTCCAGGTTCGGTTGAACAGCGAGGCGGCCAGACGGCGCTCGTCCTCGGCCTGCATCGGTTCGGCTGTGGTCGGCATCGGGCGTTCCCATCCGTCGGTGATCAGGTGGTCGAGGGTGTGCAGGTCCCGCTGGACCCGGGTCAGGCGCGCCTCCAGGCGGCGCCGGTGGCTGGTCAGCACGGCTTCGACGGCGTCCGGGTCGTCCAGGCACCGTCGGACGTCGTCGATCGGGACGTCGACACCGCGCAGCAACGCGATCCGGCGAGCCGCAGCGAGCTGGGTGGGCTGATACCAGCGGTAGCCCGCGGCGTCGACCAGGTCGGGACGGAGCAGGCCGATGCGGTCGTAGTGCCGCAACGCCTTCGCCGTGAGCCCCGCCTGCCGGGCCAGCGCGCCGACGCTCAGCAGTCCGTCCACGCCGCACACGTTAGGGGGTTTCCCCGCGGCAAGGGCAAGCCTCGGTACCGGCCGTAGCCTGCGAGTTGTCCGCTGCCGGCGCGGTGTCAGCGCATGGGCCTCGACGATGATCGGTGCGCTCTGCGCCGATCCCACGTCCGGGCGGTGAACTGCGCGCGCCCGGCGACCGACCCGACCTACCCCGGCGACGAAGCGCTGCAGGCGATGGCGCCTGAGCGAGTGTCGACGATCGGCGCAGGCCCTCCTCGGCACCGACCAGGCCCCACTGCATATCGTCGCGTTCTTCCCGCCCGAACCAAGCCTGGACCATCGGCCGCCGCGACGAGCATTGCCTGCTCGTCGACCGTGCGAAAGACATCACCGGCGACATCCGATCCGACAACTGACTGATCCACCCAACCGGGCTGTGACAGTGCCGGCTGCCAGGATGTGCTGATGAGCAGCCGTATCGCCGCCCTAGCCATCGACGCCCTCGAGCCGCGCCTTGTCGCGGATTTCTGGCGGGCGGCGCTCGGCTGGCGCGAGGTGTCCGACGACGCCGAGGGCATCACCATCGCGCCGCCGGACGGCGAGTGGCCGACGATCGACGTCTTCGCGGTGCCGGAGCGCAAGAGCGTGAAGAACCGCCTGCACCTGGACCTGCGCGCCGATGGATGCAGCACCGCGGAGGAGTTGCAACGCCTGCTGAACCTCGGTGCCCGGCGAGCAGATGTGGGACAGGGCGAGGACGTCAGCTGGGTCGTCCTCGCCGATCCCGAGGGCAACGAGTTCTGCCTGCTGGCACGCACCGTGCAGGACGTGGGCCAGTAACGCGGCCGGAACGCCTCGCAGGGTGCCGACCCGCACTACTGTTTCGCCGGCTCGGGCGGAGCGTTGTACGACGCGTCCGTCGAGCCGACACTGGCGGCGACGCGTCACGAGGCGTGCAACCGAGGTTGCACGCCGGCGCCGGCAAGCGGCGGCCGGGTACGAGGCTTGCTCGGCCGGATCAGTCGAGCAGGTCGGGTTGTTCCTTGATGATCTGCAGCCACATCGGCTGGAAGTTGTACCAGCTGAACGGCATCTCCTCCGCGAGGTTCGTGGCAACGTCGTGGTCGATCAGCTTCGGCTCGCCGGCGGCCATCGCGGCCAGTTGGATCCGGGCGCTGCGTTCGAAGATCCAGAAGCGATACGCGGCAGCCTCCACGCTCTCGCCCACGGTGAGCAGGCCGTGGTTCTGCAGTACGGCAGCCTTGTGCCGCTCCCCCAACGCGGCCGCGATCAGCCGTCCCTCTGACTGGTCGATCACCGGCCCGTCGAAGCGCTCGAACACCACGTGCCGGTTGTAGAACTTGCAGGCCTCCTGGGTGATGGGCAGCAGCGGTAGGCCGAGCGCTGCCAGCGCCTTGCCGTAGACGGAATGCGCGTGCGCCACGCCCATCACATCGGGTCGCGCATCGTGGATCGGCGCGTGGATGTTGAACGCGGCAAGGTTGATCGGCCGGTCGCCCTCGACGACGTCACCGTCGGAGTTCACCAGCAGCAGGGACGACACGTCACACAGCGCGAACGGAACGCCGAACGGGTTGACCCAGAAGTGATCCGGGAACTGTGGGTCGCGCACGGTGATGTGCCCGGCCGTGCCCTCGTCGAACCCGAACTTGGCGAACAGCCGCAGCGCGCCGGCCAAGCGCTGCTTGCGGTACGTCCGCTCGTCGCCGACCGACTCGAAGATCGGCGGACCCTGCAGTGGACGCTTCGAACGGCCGCTCTCCTGCAGGTACCTGGTCATTGGCCGACGATAAGCCCGGCCCGTGCGCGCCACACTGTGCCCGCGCAGCGCAATCGAGGCGCGCCGCTGGCCCCGCAGCACAGTCGCAGCATTCGCGGTGCGCGGCCGGAACCCGCTGGTCCGTCGGGACCGCCGACAGGCCGTTCGGCCCTACCCCGGGCGCGCACCGTGCAATAGACCGGAACCGGGGTGGTCACCATGATTGGGTCACTGATCGTCTTGCTCGTTGTCGGCGCCGCGGTTGCGGGGTTCGCAGCGTGGATGCGACAGAGTCGGCCGGAGCCGTCACCTGACGCGACGGTTGAGCGCGCCCAGCCGCGGCGTGTCTCGCTGCTGATGGAGGCGGTCGGCTACATCGGCACGATCTTGGTGCTCGCCGGCGCGTTCGCCTTCGCGCAGCAGCACTGGAGGGACCTCAGCGAGGGCGGGCGCCTTGCGGTACTCGCCGTCGCCACCTTGGTCTTTCTCGCTCTCGGCATCGTCACCTGGTCCTCGGCCGAGCCGGCGCTGCGCCGGTTGGCCGCGGTGACCTGGGGCGTCTCGGTAGCGGCCTTCGCGGGTTCGGTCGGCATGGTGAACATCCTTGTCGACACGAGCGGGAAGACGTCGTTCCTGACGATCGCGACCACCACCGCCGCCTACGCGGTCATCCTGTGGGTGCTGCATCAGCACGGTGTCCAGCAGGCGTTCGCGTTCGGCGCCTTGTGCGTCGCAGTCGGGTCGATCGTCAACTACGTCGTGACCGACGCGAGCGGCTGGATGATCGCGGTACCGCTGTGGGCGCTGGGAGCGGCCTGGGCTGCGGCGGGATGGTGGCGTCGCATCAGCCCGTGGTTCGTGGCGTTCCCGCTCGGGCTTCTGCTCGCCCTCATCACGCCGGCGAGCATCGAGCACCCGAGCGGGCTGCGGTTCGGGCTCGGAATCGCTACGGCTGCCGCGGTGATGGCACTCGCTGTCATCGCTAGGCTCGCCCCCGTCCTGGCAATGGGAGCCGTTGGCGGGCTCGGCTACGTCATCGGCGCCGTCACCTACTACTTCGGTGACACCTTGGGCGTGCCCGCCTCGCTCGCGATCGCCGGGCTCCTGATCCTCGCGATGGCCGCCGCAGCCGCGCACTGGGGCTGGTTCGGGCACCGTCGGCAGCGTCCGGATGGCCACCACCAGCGTCCGGAAGCCGGCCGGCGCGGTCGGGTCCGATCCACCACTCGTCAGCCCTGAACGGGCGTGACCCCGGCGTGATCTTGTTGCACAGGGCGGCTGCGCAACAGGATCAGCGCGCAAACCCGACCGGCCGGACGCTTCACCGCGATATGCAATAACTGTTGCGCAAGAATTATTGCGCGTTGTACTGTCCGCGCCATGGCCAAGATCTCCGACCCCAAGGCGATGCGGGCACTTGCCCATCCGCTGCGGATCCAACTGCTGGAGCTGGTGGTCGCCCGCGGCCGCGCGACAGCGACCGAGCTCGCCGAGGCGCTGGGCGACAGCGTGGCGAACTGCTCGTTCCACCTGCGCAAGCTTGCCGAGTTCGGCTATCTCGAGCGGGCCGACGACGCGACAGGGCGCGAAAAGCCGTGGCGCGCAACGGATCCCCTGCAGGACCTGGCGCCCAGCCCACAGGATCCGGACGCACAGCTGGCCTCGTCGGCAGTGCGGTCCGCCGTCCGGGAGTGGGACTTCGCCCGGATGCAAGCGGCCGAGGGACGCGCCGACCCGCCCGCCTGGGAGGGCGCGACCTTTCAACAGGGCGCGACCCTGTTCATCACCGCGGACGAGGCGCGGAGCATCGGCGACACGCTGGCTGCCCTGCTTGCGCCGTTCCACGAGCGGCTGACCGATCCGGCGAAGCGGCCGGCCGGGGTGGGCGCCGTCCGCCTGTTCGCCGCCACCACCTACCTGCCGGAGTACCAGGATCTGCTCGACCGCGACCTGCGTGACCGGAACGTGGAGCGGTGAAGCAGCTGTTGCAGGTGGCGCAGTTCCGCCGGCTGTTGGGTGCCTGGACGGTCGGCAACTTTGCGGACAGCGCCCTGTTCCTCACCCTCGCGGTCTGGGCGAAGGACCTGACCGGCTCCAGCGGCGCCGCCGGGCTGGTGTTCTTCTTCCTCGGCGCCCCGGTGCTCGCCGGCCCGCTGTTCGGGTTGCTGGCCGACCGGGTGCGCCGCCGTCCGCTGCTGATCGCCGGGAACCTGCTGTCCGCGGGCTCAGTGCTGGGCCTCCTGGCCGTGCACTCGGCAGCGGACGTGTGGCTGCTGTACGTGGTGACCGTCGGCTACGGAGGGCTCGGGGTGCTCAACGGCGCCGCCATGTCCGGGCTGCTGCGCACCGTGCTCACCGACGACCAGCTCGGCCCCGCGAACGCGCTGTTCTCGACGATCGACCAAGGCCTGCGCATCCTCACGCCGCTGGTGGGCGCTGCGCTCTACGCGGTGTGGGGCGGACCGGCGCTGGCGGTAGCCGTGGCGGTCATGCTCGTCGCGACCGCCGGCGGACTCGCCCTGGTGCGGGTCCGCGAACCGAAGCCCGCAGGCGACCTGGCCGGAGCTGCCGACGCGGACGCCGGGTGGCGGGCGCTCGCAGCCGGGCTGTCACACCTGCGTCGCACCCCGGTGCTGCGCGACATCGTCACCGGGCTCGCGGTCGCGCTCAGCGTCGTCGGCCTGTTCGACTCGCTGCTGTTCGCCGTGGTGCAGCACGGCCTGCACCGGTCGCCGGAGTTCTTCGGCGTGCTGATGAGCGCGCAGGGCGCCGGCTCGATCCTTGGCGGCGTCACGGCTGTCGCCACGATGGGGCGCGTCGGCGCCACCCGGACCGTGGGCATCGCACTGACCACGCTTGCGGCAGGCAGCGTCCCGTTCCTGTCCGGCAGCGTCCCGCTGGTGCTGTTGGGCGAGGTTGCCGCCGGGACGGCGATCCCGTGGGTCTTCGTCGCGCTGGCGACGACCCGCCAGCAGCTGACGCCGAATCACCTGCAGGGCCGGACGGCCGCAGCCACCGGCCTCGCGCTGCAGGCGCCACAGCTGGTGTCCACCGGCGTGGGGGCGGCGCTGGTCGCGCTCGTGGACTACCGGCTGCTGATCGTGCTCGCCGCGGTGGTGATCGGCCTCGCCGGCCTCTGGCTGCTGCGCGCCGCCGGCGCGCGGGCAAGCACCCCCGAGCCCGCGGCGCAGGTGGTCACCGGCTGAGACGCACTTGCGCAGCTACCCGGGCGCGCCCGCGCGAGGGCGGCGGTAAGGAGCGTGGCAAACGGCGCGCTGGTTCGCGTCCTCGCGCTCCCGACCGGGGACACGGCCGGATTCAGCGGCGGGCCGGTGCTCGGCTGCCTCGATGCCCCGGTCACCGACCACGCAGTCGCGTCCGTTGCGCTTGGCGGTGTACAGGTTGCGGTCGGCACCGGCCAGCAAGATGCCCGGGGACGTCGAGCCGGTTGTCGCCGTGCTGACGCCGATCGACACGGTCACCGGGATCGCTCCGGTGACCGGGCTCCAGTCGTGCTCGCGGACGGCGGCGCACACCTGTTCGCACACCTGCACCACCTGGGACGGCCCGAGATGCGGCAGCAGCAGTGCGAACTCCTCGCCGCCCAACCGGCCCACCACCGCCGGCTGCCCCGCGGACTGCTCCAACAGCCGGCCGAGGATCTGCAACACCTCGTCGCCACGCTCATGGGACAGCTCGTCGTTGATCCGCTTGAAGTGGTCGGCGTCGACGATGGCGGCCGACATCGCGGTGCCGTCGCGATGGGCGATTCCGCACATCCGGAACAGCTCCTCGTCGAGGAAGCGCCGGTTCGGCAAGCCGGTCAGCGGATCGTGATAGGCCAGTTCTCGGAAGCGCCGCACATCGCGGGAGGCCTGTTCGACCTCGTAGGCCGCCTCGACCAGGTGGGCGTGCCGTTGCGCATCTTCGCTGCGCGCGCGGGACGCGAGCGCGCGGAACTGCACGTAGCTGCTGAAGGCCTGCGCGAAGGCGCCCTGCGCGGCGTGCCAGAGCGCGCGTTCCTCGTGCACCTGGGCCTGGCTGGCCAGCAGGTCACCTCGTGCGGCCTCGTGATGGGCCAGGTCGAGCAATGCGGCGGCTTCGGCGAAATTCTCCTGCCGACGGTGGATCGCCGCGGCGGCGATGAGGCAGTCCGCCCGCGCGGTCGGCTCGCCGAGCTCGATCTGGGAATCTTCCTCGAGCACCGGGGCGAGCGTGTGCAATGCGGCCTCGAAGTCCTCGTGCAGGACCTGCACCCGGGCAATGGTGTCGAGCATGACGGCTTTCAGCGGCTTCGCGAACCGACGGGACAGCAACAGCATCTCGATCACGTGCTGCATCGCCTCGGGCCGCTCGCCGACCGTGTAGTGGTGCCACGCCTTGTTGTTGTGGATGACCAGGGCGGCGCTGATGTCGTGACCGGCGAGCGCTAGATCCAACACCTCGGCGTACCAGCGGTCCCCCTCCGGGGTGCCCGCACCCGCCCCGACCGCGGCCATCAACATGTGGTCGATGCGGATGCCGAGCGGCGCGTTCTCCTCCAGCAGCCGGACGCAGTGCACGCCTTCGACAAGCGTGGTCGCGGTGTCCCCGATCGCGAACGCCACCGTCGACAGGACGAACGCGCTGCGCGCCTGCAGGTATGTCTCGCCACAGCGCTCGGCCCAGGTACCGACCTCCTGGGCGATGGCGGTCGCCGTGCCCAGGTCACCGTTGCGGCACGCGAAGTCTGCCGTGACCAGCTCCGCCCGCTTCTCCAGCGTCAGCCAGCCGGCAGCCTTCGCGACTCCCCCCAAGAACTTGGCGGCATCGAGCGTCTCGTCGACGTACTGAGCGCGGGCAGCCTCCATCTCCCACATGAGCGACTCGATCTGCGCATAGCTGAGCTCGCCCCGGCTGGTCACGCCGTCCCACGGCGCCGCGGGACGGATCAGGGCAGAGGTCACGCTGTATTTATCGGCTCCCGAGCAGCAGAGTTGATGCTGGTTCGCGCTGCCACTTGATCATGCGGCGCGCACCGCGCGCGCCGCCGAGGCGGCATCCTCAGCCGTACCGGGACGAGCGCGACGACCAGCAGCGCCGCGGCGGCGAGGAACGACACCTGGATCGCCCGCGGCGCGTCGCCGGTCAATAGGTAAATCCTCCCGAGCGCAGCCACGCCGAGTGTTGGCGCCGAGTTGTTGGACGGCGTTCAACCGGCTGGCTGCGGGCCCGTTCTCGTGCGGGCGCACCCGGGACAGCGCCGCGGCGACGTCGGTGCCGTGCCGGCCGGCCCCGTCCGATTCGCGCGCTGGCTGAAGAGCCGGCCCACTGCGGCGGCGCGACAGCTGCCGGCGGGCAGGTGAAGGAACACCGGTACTTGGTAGTGCATCGAGTCGGGCTGTGGCAGCATGCGTACGGTCTCCATCCGCGCGTAGATGCCGGCGGCCACGGCGATGATCCGCGATGTGCCCCAACCGCGCTAGATCGGAGTAACTGGTGAGCTGTCATCCCTCGTCGGCGGGCTCGCGTGCTCGCCTTGTCGCCGCCTTCGCCGCGGCGGGCGCCGCTACCGCTGCTGTCTGGCTGGTGAGTCCGGTGACCGCCGGAGCGGTACCGCCAAGTTGCAGCGCAGGGCAGTGCACTGTGAGCTTCGCTGTGACGGGTGCGCCGCAGTTGTGGACCGTGCCGGCCGGCGTGGGGTCGATCACCGTGGTGGTGGCCGGTGGAACGGGCGGCAGCGCGCCGTCCCAATTCGGCTCGCCGGGAACGGGAGGGGCCGGCGGGCAAGTCACCGCGACCCTGCCGGTGACCGGTGGCGACACGCTGTCGATAGTGGTCGGGGCCGCAGGCGCTGACGGCGTCGCGAACTCGGGCACCGCGGCGGCCGGCGGCTACGGCGGTGGTGGTGACGCCGGCACGATGTCCCCGGTCCCTGCGACACCCGGCGGCGCCGGCGGCGGCGGCTCGTTCATCTTCGACACGACCAACGCATCGCCCGATCTGCTGGTCGCCGCCGGCGGCGGCGGAGGGGGCAACGAGACGATCGACGGCGGCTGCACCGGCGGCTCGGGCGGCTCTGGGGCAGCCGCAGGAGCTTCCGGGTCCGGTTTCGGCTGTTTCCCCTCTATGAGCGGCGGCGCGGCTACCACGACCGATCCCGGTGCTGCGGGCTCTGGCAGCGCAGCCGACGGTTCTGCAGGTGCGGCATCGCCGGCAACCAGTCCGACCTCGCTCGGGCTCGGCGGCGCCGGTGCGGCCAACCCCGCAGGCGACTCGGCGTTCGGGACCGGCGGCGGTGGCGGCGGCGGCTACTTCGGCGGTGGCGGCGGCGGTACTGACGGGCCGGGCGGCATCACCGGTGCGGGCGGGGGCGGCTCCGGATTCCTGGCAGCAGCCGCCACCTCGGTCACGGCCGCGGCCAATACCGCGGGCGACGGGTCGGTCACGATCAGCTACCTGGAGCCCCTCGCTACGACGGCGACGCTGACGGCCTCGCCGGCCACGGTGGTAGCCGCCGCGCCCACCACCTTCACCGCAACGATCATCCCCGCGAGCGGAACCACGGACCCGATCGGAACGGTCAGCTTCACCGACGGTTCCACTGTGCTGGGCACCGCCACCCTCAGCTCCGGCCGCGCGACATTGACCGCCACGCTGTCCGTCGGAACACACCACGTCACGGCCACCTACAGCGGTGCGACCGGCTTCCTGTCCTCGACATCGGCTCCGCTCACGTTCACCGTCACGCCGGCCCAGGTCGCTACCTCGACGCACGCCTCCAGCACCAGCCCCGCGGCAACCCCTCCGACGACGCCTCCGACAACGCCTCCGACCGCGCCTCCGACCGCGCCCACGCCAGCTTCCGCCGGGCTGTCCCTTGCGGCCACCGGGGTACCGACCGGACAGCTCAGCGTGATCGGAATCGCGGCGATCACCCTCGGCGGTGGCCTCGTCATCCTCGCAACCTCACGCCGGCGCCGCGGAAAACACAGCTAGCGGCGTGCGGCAACCGGACGGCCAGACGAACGGCACGGGGCACGGCCCGCGCGTAGGCGTCGTTGGCATGATGCCGGCACGCAAAGCTTTGCTTCGAAGGGCATCTAGACGCCTCCCACGGTCGTAAGGCCGATCGCCCCGGGCACCCACGTGGAGTGCCCGGGGCCGGCCGTACGTCATCCGCCGCTGGAACCGGGTCCAGCGGGACGCGCAATGTCACGGTGACCGATTCGCGTGTCCTCGTGACCGAATCGGATGTCCCCGTGACCGAAACCCAGTGACATTGGCTGACCGTTCACATCAGCTGCAGCCGCTGGTGCTACCGCATCCCTCGCAGACGAAGCAGGAGCCGGCCGGGCGCATCTTGGTGCCGCAGTTCATGCACAGCGGAGCGTCGGCGGACGAGCCGGTGAGCGACTCGAGCAGCTCGGTCGAGCTGTGCACGCGCGGCGGCGCCTCGGTCACCGCCGGCTCCTCCTCGGTGACGACCTTCTCCACGGGCGCGGACTGGGCGAGCGACTCCAGGTCCAGCTCCTCGTCCGAGTCCTCGTCGACCGGCATGTACGAGCCGGTCTCCAGCTGCCGGGTCCGCTCGTCCGCCGTGTGGATACCGAGCGCCGACCGGGTCTCGAACGGCAGGTAGTCCAGCGCCAGGCGGCGGAAGATGTAGTCCAGGATCGACTGGGCCATCCGGATGTCCGGGTCGTCGGTCAGCCCGGCCGGCTCGAAGCGCATGTTGGTGAACTTCTGCACGTACGTCTCGAGCGGCACGCCGTGCTGCAGCGCGATCGAGATGGCGATGGAGAACGCGTCCATCACGCCGGCCAGCGTGGAACCCTGCTTGCCGAGCTTGAGGAAGACCTCGCCGAGACCGTCGTCCGGGTACGAGCCGGCCGTCATGTACCCCTCGGCCCCGCCCACGGAGAACGACGTGGTCAGTGACGGACGCGCCTTCGGCAGCCGCTTGCGGGTCGGCCGGTACTCGACCACCTTCGCCGGCTCGGCCTCGGCCGTCGCGGCTGTCGACCCGCCCTTGCCCACCGACAGCGGCTGGCCGACCTTGCAGTTGTCGCGGTACACCGCGAGCGCCTTCAGGCCGAGCTTCCAGCCCTGGAAGTAGACGTCCTCGATGTCCTCGACGGTCGCCGACTCCGGCAGGTTCACCGTCTTGCTGATCGCGCCGGACAGGAACGGCTGCGCCGCGGCCATCATCCGCACGTGGCCCATCGGCTTGATCGCCCGCGCACCCATCGCGCAGTCGAACACCTCGTAGTGCTCCTGCCGCAGACCGGGCGCGTCGATCACGTGACCGTGCTCGGCGATGTACTCGACGATCGCCTCGACCTGCTCCTCCTGGTAGCCCAGGATGCGCAGCGCCCGCGGAACCGTCTGATTCACGATCTGCATCGACCCGCCGCCGACCAGCTTCTTGAACTTGACCAGCGCGAGGTCCGGCTCGATGCCGGTCGTGTCGCAGTCCATCATCAGCCCGATGGTGCCGGTGGGCGCGAGCACCGAGGCCTGCGCGTTGCGCCAGCCGTTGCGCTCACCGATCTTGTTGCCCCTGGCCCACTCGTCGGTGGCGACCTTGAAGATCGCGGCGTCGATGTCGTCCATGCGGCGTGCGGCGTCGTTCGCGGCGGCGTGCTTGCGCATCACCCGAGCGTGCGCCGCGGCGTTGCGGGCGAAACCCTCGTACGGCCCGACGATCCCGGCCAGCTCGGCCGACCGACGGTAGGACGTTCCGGTCATCAGCGACGTGATCGCGGCGGCCAGCGCCCGGCCGCCGTCCGAGTCGTACGCGTGCCCGGACGCCATCAACAGCGCACCGAGGTTGGCGTAACCGATGCCCAACTGGCGGTAGGCGCGGGTGTTCACCCCGATCGACTCGGTCGGGAAGTCGGCGAAGCAGATCGAGATGTCCATCGCGGTGATGATCAGCTCGACGGCCTTGACGAACTTCGTGGTGTCGAAAGAGTTGTCATCGCCCAGGAACTTGAGCAGGTTCAGCGACGCCAGGTTGCACGAGGTGTTGTCCAGGCTCATGTACTCCGAGCACGGGTTGGACGCCGTGATCCGGCCGGTCTCGGGGTTGGTGTGCCAGTCGTTGATCGTGTCGTCGTACTGGATGCCCGGGTCGGCACACTCCCACGCGGCCTGCGCGACCTTGCGGAACAGGCCCTTGGCATCGACAGTCTCGATCACCTCGTGCGTGCTGCGCGCGCGCAGGCCGAACTCGGTGCCGTCCTCGACCGCGCGCATGAACTCGTCGGTGACGCGCACCGAGTTGTTGGCGTTCTGGTACTGCACGCTGGTGATGTCCGCGCCGCCCAGATCCATGTCGAACCCGGCGTCCCGAAGGACACGGATCTTGTCCTCCTCGCGCGCCTTGGTCTGCACGAACTCCTCGATGTCGGGGTGGTCGATGTCGAGCACGACCATCTTCGCCGCGCGCCGCGTCGCCCCGCCGGACTTGATCGTTCCGGCCGAAGCGTCGGCACCGCGCATGAACGACACCGGGCCGGACGCGGTCCCGCCGGAGGACAGCAGCTCCTTGGACGAGCGGATCCGCGACAGGTTCAGGCCCGCGCCCGAGCCACCCTTGAAGATCAGGCCCTCTTCGCGGTACCAGTTCAGGATCGAGTCCATCGTGTCGTCGACGGCCAGGATGAAGCACGCCGAGACCTGCTGCGGCGAGGTGGTGCCGACGTTGAACCACACCGGCGAGTTGAAGCTGAACACCTGGTGCAGCAGCATCCAGGTCAGCTCGTGCTCGAACACCTCGGCGTCGGCGGCCGAGCGGAAGTAACCGTGCTGCTCGCCGGCCGCCCGGTACTTGAGCACGACGCGGTCGATCAGCTGGCGCAGCGACCACTCGCGCTGGTCGGTGCCGACCGCGCCGCGGAAGTACTTGGTCGTGACGATGTTCGCCGAGTTCAGCGACCAGAAGTCCGGGAACTCGACGCCACGCTGCTCGAAGTTGATCGAGCCGTCCCGCCAGTTCGTCATCACGACGTCGCGGCGCTCCCAGGTGACCTCGGCGTAGGGATGCACGCCGGGAGAGGTGTACACACGCTCGATCACCAGCCCGCCCGCCGGGTAGGTCGGCGGCTGCTCGGCGGCGTGCGCCGGCGCTGTGGCCGACCCGGCTGCCGGGTCGGTGGCGTTGGCTGTCTTGGCGCTCTTGCCGGCTGCCTCGGTCATCGTCTGTGGTCCTTTCCTGGCGGAGTCTCGCTGGGGGAGGTGGTCTGTGGTGCGGCCGGGGCGGGGTGCCGCGCCGGACCGTCCGGTATTGCGGTGTCTAGGTAACGGGATCAGGCTCGGCCGGCGGACGGCCGCCGTGTTCGGCACGCAGGTCGACGATCGCCTTCTCGAAGTCGTCGACCGAGCTGAAGGCCTGGTAGACCGAGGCGAAGCGCAGGTAGGCGACCTCGTCCAGCGCGCGCAGCGGGCCGAGGATGGCCAGCCCGACCTCGTCGCTGTTGACCTCGGCGACCCCGTTCGCGCGGATCGTCTCCTCGACGCTCTGGGCGAGCTGGGCCAGCGCGTCCTCGTCGACCGGACGGCCCTGGCAGGCCCGGCGCACGCCGCTGATCACCTTCGCGCGGCTGAACGGCTCGGTGACCCCGCTGCGCTTGATCACCGCGAGGGTCGCCTCCTCGATGGTGGTGAACCGGCGCCCGCACGCCTGGCACGAGCGCCGGCGGCGGATGGCCTGACCCTCGTCCTGCTCGCGGGAGTCCACGACGCGCGAGTCGGCGTGCCGGCAGTACGGACAACGCATGGCACGACCCCCTTCGCGTGATGTGCTGTGGACGGATCTGTCGACAAGGCTGGGGATAACGGGCCGCCACCTGTTGACAACCGGTGGACAACGAAACCCAACTTGTGGACAACTTACAAGCCTGTAACTACTACATCTAGGGGTGCAACGCTAGGACGGCGCCGACTGTTCCGCAAGTGACACGCCGGGGGAACTTCGGCGCGGCGCGCCGGAACCCCGGCTCACCGGGTGCGTAGGACCTGTCCGGGCGTGAGCGCGACACCGCCGAGGTGGTTGAGCCGCAGCAGTTGATCGACCTCGGCCCGCGGGTCGCGATCGGGTGCGACCTGGCCCGCGATCGACCACAGCGTGTCGCCGTCCTGCACGGTCACCGTGGCCGGCACGGAGGCGCGGGCGGGGGTAGCGGCAGGAGCGGACAGCGCCGCCAGCCAGACGAGGACGCCGGCCAGCGAGGCCACAGCCGCGCTGAGCACCAGCACGCCACGGCGGGTGAGCCGCAGCGGCGGCGCGCCGGCCGGATCGGCGGGCCGGTGCAGGACGTGCACGGTAGCGTCCGGACGTGGCGGGCCGGCCTGCCGGCGAGCCGGTTCCGGGACGTAGGCGACCGGTGCGAACACGGGCGCAAATTCGGTGGCGACGGACATCGGTCACTCCTGGAGGTTGTGGCCGACGGATGCCGGCCGGTCGAACAGGCGTTCTATCGAATGACTATTCGAATGTGTACCAGCCGGGTCTGACAATTTCCATGACCGCCCGGCGTGTCGTTCGAACAACTGTTTGGAACACCCGGGTGATTCCGCTACCGTCGGCGGTGAACGGATCGCCACATCGGGCAACACACGGGAGTCATTCATGGCTGACAAGAGCGCCACGCCCCGCAAGTCGGGCACCCGGGCACGCAAGGCACCCGCCGCACCCGCCGCATCCGACGGCGCCACGCCGGCACCGCGCGGCCCCGGCCGGCCGAAGGTCACCGAGCTGCCGGATCCGGTCACCGGCCTGACCCGTCGGCAGCAGGCGATCCTGGACGTCATCCGGGAGTCCGTCGAGCGGCGCGGTTACCCGCCGAGCATCCGCGAGATCTGCGAGTCCGCGGGCCTGGCCTCCACCTCGAGCGTCGCGCACCAGCTGGCGATGCTCGAGCGCAAGGGCTTCCTGCGCCGCGACCCGAACCGGCCGCGGGCGGTCGATGTCCGCACCGGCGACAACCCCAAGGCGGCGCGGCGCGCGATCGCCGTCGTCGACGACGCGCCGCGCGGCAGCGCGCCGGTGTTCGTCCCGATGGTCGGCCGGATCGCCGCCGGCGGCCCGATCCTGGCCGAGCAGATGATCGAGGACGTGCTGCCGCTACCGAAGGAACTCGTCGGCGATCCCACCAGCGGCAGCCTGTTCATGCTCAAGGTTGCCGGCGACTCGATGATCGAGGCCGCGATCGAGGACGGCGACTGGGTGGTCGTGCGCCAGCAGCAGGACGCCGACAACGGCGCGATCGTCGCCGCGATGATCGACGGCGAGGCGACCGTCAAGACGTTCCAGCGCCGCGACGGGCACGCCTGGCTGTTGCCGCACAACCCGGCCTACTCCCCCATCCCGGCCGACGAGGCCACCATCTTGGGCCGGGTCGTCTCGGTGCTGCGCAAGCTCTGACCGACAGCGGCCGAGCGCGCGCCGCTACCTGCCGTCCAGGTGCGCCGTCTGGATCAGCACCGAGCCGAACCGGCGGTGCACCAGGCGGCCGCGCCCGGGCGGCAGCTTGGCCATCTTCACCGAACCGAGCACAGCGCCCTCGTCCTTGCTGCCGGACAGCAGCACTCCGGGTGTCCCCATTTCGCGCAGCCCGCGCAGCATGGGCTCGTACATGCCCTGGCCCACGCCGCCGGCCGAGCGGGTCAGCACCACGTGCAAGCCGATGTCGCGCGCCTGCGGCAAGAACTCGGTGAGCGCCGGCATCGGGTTGCCCTGGCTGCCCACCACGAGGTCGTAGTCGTCGATCAGCAGGAACAGCCGCGGGCCGGTCCAGCGCGGCACCGTCCCGGCGGCCGGGTCCACCGAGATTCCGGCCAGCCGCTCGCGCAGCGCCGCCACCACGTTGGCGATCGTCTCCGGCGCGGCGACCGAGCTCATCACGTAACCGATCTGGTGTGCCGTGGTGATCGCACCGAGCATGCCGCGGCGGTAGTCCAGTGTGATGATCTTCGCCTGCTCCGGCGTCCAGCGGGTGGTGATCCCGCGTGCGATCACCCGCAGCAGGTTCGATTTGCCGGACTCGACGTCGCCGATGCACAGGAAGTGCGGCTCGGCGTCGAAGTCGACGAACACCGGCGCGAGGGTGTTCTCGTCGATCCCGATCGGCACCAGCGCGCCGGGCGGGCCGACCGGCGGCAGCTGGGCGAACGGCAGATCCTGCGGCAGCAGCCGCACCGGCGGCGCGGCCGGCCCGGACCAGGCCGCGCCGACCCGCTCGACCAGGTTCGCCACCCCGTCGGCGAGGCTGTCGGCCTGCGGGTCGCCGTCGATGCGCGGCAGCGCGGACAGGAAGTGCAGCTTCTCGGCGATCAGGCCGCGTCCTGGTGCGCTCTCCGGCACGTCGGCGGCGATGCGCCGGTCGAAGTCGGATTCGGACGGGTCGCCCAGGCGCAGCTCCAACCGGGTGCTGATCAGGTCGCGCAGCGCCGGCCGCAACTCCATCCAGCGCTGGACGGACAGCACGACGTGCACGCCGAACCCGAGCCCGCGCGCCGCGAGCTGGGTGATCGCGGCCTCCAGGTCCTCGTGGTCCTGGCGGATCGTCCCCCACCCGTCGACGACGAGGAACACGTCGCCGAAGCCGTCGCCGGGCAGCGCGCCCGAGGCGATCGCCCGCCGGTAGCTGCCCATCGAGTCGATCCGGTTCTGCGTGAACGTCGCTTCGCGCCGGGTCAGCAGCCCGCTGAGCTCGGCGATCGTGCGGCGTAGCCGGTCGGGCTCGAGCCGGGTCGCGACCGACCCGACGTGCGGCAGGTCGGCAAGGCCGGTCAGGGTGCCACCGCCGAAGTCCAGGCAGTAGAACTGCACCTGCTCGGGCGTGTGCGTCACTGCCATCGAGGCGATCAGGCTGCGCAGCACCGTGCTCTTGCCGCTCTGCGGCCGGCCGACGACGACGAAGTGTGCGCTGGTCAGCGACACCCAGTGCGGGTCACGACGCTGGTCGAACGGCCGGTCGATCAGGCCGAGGACGGCGCTGAGCGGCGGCACCGGCGCGCCGGGCAGCAGCCCGTGGCCGGTCGGCGCGAGCGGCGGCACCAGCTCGTCGATCGTCGGCGGCACGTCCAGCGGCGGCAGCCACACCTGGCGCGCCGGACGGCCGTGGCCCTCGATCCGCTCGATCAGGATGTCGAGCATCGTCCGCGACGGACCGGTGTCGGTGCTCGGCGGAGCGTCCGGGACGGCGCCGTCCGCGTCCTCGGTGGGGTCCTCGCGATGGGACACGTAGTCGAGCACGTACGGCAGCACGTGATGCCGGCTGCGCTCGCCGCCACCAGGCGTCGCGCTCGGCGCCCGGGTGTACGCGCCGGACACGTAGGCGGCCTTGAACCGCACCAGCCCCTCGGTGCTCTCCTTCAGGTAGCCGTTACCGGGCGCGCTGGGCAACTCGTAGGCGTCGGGCACGCCCAGCACCACCCGGCTCTCCATGGAGGAGAAGGTGCGCAGCCCGACCCGGTACGACAGGTGCGTGTCCAGGCCGCGTAGCTTGCCCTCCTCGAGGCGCTGCGAGGCGAGCAGCAGGTGCACACCGAGCGACCGGCCCAGACGGCCGATCATGACGAATAGGTCGATGAAGTCCGGCTTGGCCGAGAGCAACTCGCTGAACTCGTCGACCACGATGAACAGCGAGGGCAGCGGATCCAGCGGCGCGCCCTGCTCGCGGGCCCGCTCGTAGTCCTTCACCGAGGCGAAGTTGCCGGCCGCGCGCAGCAGTTCCTGGCGTCGTACCAGCTCACCGGAGATCGCATCCTTCATGCGGTCGACGAGGATCAGCTCGTCCTCGAGGTTGGTGATCACGGCGGACGTGTGCGGCAGGACGTCCATGCTCGCGAACGTCGCGCCGCCTTTGAAGTCGACCAGCACCAGGTTCAGCGTGTCCGGCGAGTGGGTGAGCGCCAGGCCGAGCACGAGGGTGCGCAGCAACTCGGACTTTCCCGAGCCGGTCGCGCCGATCACCAGCCCGTGCGGCCCCATCCCGCCCTGCGCCGACTCCTTGATGTCCAGTTCGACGGGCTGCCCGGTGGCGCCCACGCCGATCGGCACCCGCAGCCGGTCCCGCGGCGCCCGCACCCGCCAGGTCGTCGCCGGGTCGACGGCCCACGGATCACCCAGCCGCAGCAGGTCGGGCAGGCTCAGGTCGACGGCCAGCGCATCGGTCGGCTCGGACGTCGCCGCCGACATCCGCAGTGGCGTCATCCGCCGCGCCAGCGCCTCGGCCTCGACCACGCTGAGCACGTCCGGCACGCCCAGCGCGACCCGCTGCTCGGCGCCGCGCTCGTCGCGCCGCAGCAGGGTCATCGACGGCTCGGTGACCACGATCGGAAGCACGCCGGGACCGGGTTCCAGGCGCGGCGTGGGGCTGATCTCGAGCACGGTCACGCCCTGTACCAGCGCACCCGCCAGCTGCGCCTCGGACGGGACGTGGCCGCCGTCGACGACCACGACGATGTGCGGTCCGTCCACCGCGCCACCGAGACCGAAGCGGGGCCGGCTGGTCAGCGTGTCACCGAAGGCCGACTCGATGTCCAGCATGTTGTCGCTGACGAGGCGCACCTGCCCCACCGCGTCGTACGCGTTCGCGCTCAGCGCGTGCGGCAGCCACTTGACCCAGTTCCACTCCGGCATCGCGACGGCCGAGGCGCACACGGCGATCACCACGTCGTCCGGGGAATGGAACGCGGCGATCTGGCCGAGCATGGCTCGGGCGTGGGCGCGGGTGCGGTCGGGGCGCCCGAGCAGGCCGATCCGGCCGAAGGCGGGGAACGCGATCGCGGCCGGCAGGTCGGCCACCGTCCCGTGGGCGCGGACGAAGCGGCGTAACGACACCGCCGAGATCGGTTCGAGGTCCTCCACCGGCTTCGTCTCCGGCGTCACCAGCCGCACTGCGAGCCGCTGCGGGCCGCGCCCCACGCGGACCGCCAGGAAGTCGCCGTCGGTCGGCCGCCGTTCCCACAGTCGGCTGCCCAGCGCGACGCACCACAGGGCGCTCGGCTCGGGGTGGTGCCAGAGGGCCGAGGCGCGCTGCTGCTCGGCGGCCGTGCGCACCCGGCGCCGCACCTGCTGCAGGTAGCGCTGGTAGTCGCGCCGGTCCCCGTCCAGCCTGCGGCGCTTCTCGCCCGCGCCGCGGCCGATGCCGCCGAGCGCCATGCCGACCATGGACAGGCCCATCATGCCGCTGGCCAGGTAGGTGACCGGACCGCCGCCGCTGCCCTTGACCAGCAATGCGGTCGCACCCGCTCCGGCGAGCATCGGCAGGTAGGTGAGCGTCTGGCTCATCCCGCCGCCGCTGACCGTCTCCGGCAGCTCCGGCGGGGACTCCAGGACGACCTCGCCACGCGGTTCGGGCGGCGGCTGGCGACGGGCCGGACGGCGGAACAGCACCGTGCTCACGCACTACCTCCGTTACCGTCCCCGGTCGTCATCTGTTGTAGTTTCCACACCGACCGGGACAAATCCCGGCGATCAGCATGCTAGCTGTGCGGGGTCGCCGCTCGAGAGCCACAGGAGTCGTGTTGTCCGCCAGCGTCGTCTCGAACACCTGCCGGATCACCGTGCTGTCCTCCGAGTTCCGCGCCGATCTGGCCGTCCCGGTACACATCCCGGTCGCCGAACTGCTGGCGACGTTGGTGTCCAGCCTCGGCCGCCAGGTCGCCGATGAGGGCGCGGCCAACGGCGGCTGGATCCTGCAGCGGGCGGCCGAGCCGGCACTCGAGGCGTCGGCCACGCTCGCCGCCAGCGGCATCCGCGACGGTGACGTGCTGCACCTGCGCACCCGCGCGACGCAGCTACCGGAGATCGCGTTCGACGACGTGCTGGATGCGGTTGCGACCGGCGTGCTGACGCGCACCGTGCGCTGGCGGGCCGAGCACACCGCGAACGCGGTGGCCGCCTTCGCCTCGGCGATGCTGCTCATCGCGCTGGTGAACATCGTGGTCAGCGGTCCGGGCTGGGCCGCGCCGGCCGTCACCGCGGGAGTGGGGGCGGCGCTGCTGCTCGGCACCGCGATCGCGCTCGGCCGCGCGTACCACCGGCGGGTGCCGGCGTTGGCCACCGCGACGGCCGCGGTCGCCTACGCCGCAGCGGCCGGAGCGATGGCGGTCGGCGGCGAGCACCGGCTCTGGCAGTTCGGCAGCACCGAGGCGCTGCTGGGCGCCTGCGCGGCGCTGCTCGTCGCGGTGATCGCGCTGCTCACCCTCGGCGCGGGCGTCTGCGGCCTGGTCGCGGCTGTCACGGCCGCGATACTGGCCGGCATCGGCACCGCGATCGACGTCGCCAGCTCACTGGGGCCGGCCGGCACGGCCGCGCTGGTCGCCGGGATCGCCCTGGCCGTTTCACCGGCCCTGCCGATGCTCTCGTTCCGGCTGTCCCGGCTGCCGCTGCCGTCGATCCCTGCCGACGCTGCCGACCTGCGGCGCGACGACAGTTCGGTCGACGCGACCCGGATCCTGCGCCAGGCCACCCTGGCCGACCAGTTCCTGAGCGGGCTCATCGGCGGGGTGTCGCTGGCGATAGCCGGCGCGGCCCTGCTGCTGGCCGTCGGTGACGGCAGCGCCCGCGCCCTCGCCGCGGTGCTCGGCGTCATCTGCCTGCTCCGCGCGCGGCTGTTCACCGGACGCGGCCAGCGCGCCTGGCTACTCAGCTGCGGCGGCGTCGCGCTCGCCGTGGTCGTGATCGCCCGGGCCGCCGATCTCGCGCCGACCACCCGGCTGCTGGCGATCGCCGTCCCGGTCGCGGTGCTCGCGATCATCCTGTTCGCGCTCGCCGTCGTGCTGCCCGGCCGGCGCTACACGCCGCCGTGGTCACGCGCGGCGGACGTGCTCGAGTCGGTCCTCGTGTTGTCGGTGATCCCGCTGGCGCTGGCGGTGATGGGCGTCTACGGGACGATCCGGCACAACGTCGGCTGAGCGCGATCCGGCCGTCGATCAGCCCGCACGCAGCAGCGAGGCCTCGGCCGCGGTCGGGTCCAGCGTGACGTAGTCCAGGGCACCGCGGCGCAGCACGGCCACTGCCCCGTCGGCGAGCGAGGTCAGGTGCGCCGGATGCGCCGGCGCCACCCCGAACACGCCGGGCACGGCCGCGGCCAGCTCGGCACCGACGCGGCCGAGCAGCACCGCGTCGGCCTGCGCGAGCCCCGCCAGGTCCTGCGGCGTGGCCGGCGTGCGCAGCTCGAGGCGGCACTGGAACTCGCCGGCCTCACCGAGGCCGCGCGCCGCCTCGGGGCGGTCGTCGACGATCACACCCGGCGTGCCGGCGAGCTGCAGCGCATCCGGACCGTGCGGGCTGACCCGCGACGACGGTCCGTGCGCGACCGCGGCCGACCAGAGGTTCGCGCGCCCGGTCAGGACCAGCACCGCCGTCCCGCCCGCAGCGGCGCGGATCGCGAGCAGTTGCGCGACCTGCAGCGCGCCGATCACGGCAATCCGGGTCGGCACCTGGCGGAACAGCCGCAGGGTGACCGGCCCGGCCTGCCCGATCCCGAGGTGTACCCCCGCGCTGGGCGCCGAGGCGCTCACCTCGGACGCGAGCGGCAGGCGCAGGGCGCCACGGTTCACGCCTCCTCCCCGATCGCCGGCCTCATGCCTGCCACGTCCCGACGCCGGCCGGGGTGCTGGCACGCAGCAGTCGGCCCTGCTCGCCGTCCAGTCGTTGCATCAGCAGCCCGACCGACTGCGCCCGGGGCAGCACGGCTGCCAGGGCGGCCGCGTCCGGTGCCGCGCCCGGACCGGACAGGCGCAGCAGCAAGGTGGCCACCAGCTCCTCACGCGGGCCGAGCCGCTGCAACAGCAGGGTGCTCACCGCCACCGCGGCGGGTGCGGCAGCGGCGACCCGGGCGAGGGCGTCGGGTGCGTCTCCGCTGCCGCTGACCACGAACGAGGTCGACCAGGTTCCGCCCACGGTGATGTCGCTCCATCGCTCGGCGGTCGGCGGCAGCGAGTTGTCCGGACGCAGTTCGGCGGGCCCGAGGCAGGTGCTGAACAGGGCGCTGACCCCGCGCTCGTCCAGCCGCCGCACCCGCACGCCGGCGGCGGCCAGGACCTGCTCGCAGCGCAGCGCGCACCGGCGCAGGATCTGCTGCAGTGCGGCCTCGGTGCCGCCCCGGTCGGCCACCGCGGCCGCGGCCAGCACGCTGTCCACGGTGAGCACGCAGTAGCGCATCGTGACCCGGGCCGGTGCGGGCACCGGCCCGGCCGGCGCCCCGGCGGCAGTGCGGGCCGGCGAGTACACGGTCAGCAGCCGGACGCTGGCCAGCGGTACGTCCTCGACGCGCAGCAACGCCGCGAGCTGCTGGACCGACACGGGCGCGTCGTCGTTGCACACGCCGTCGAGGGCGAGCTCCAGCGGCAGCGCCCAGGTCGTGCCCGAACGCACCGCGCCGAACGGGGTCCCCTGGCTGCCCGGCGGGACGGTCACGATCTGGTAGCCGCCGAACAGCGACTGCAGCCCCGGCCCGCGCACGGCCTGCCGCCGGCGCAGCATCGAGAGCCACGACAGCGCGAGCTGGTACAGCCAGCGCCGGTGCACAGGCACCGCGGCCAGCGCGAGCAGGGCGGCCGCCGCCACGGCGCCGATCCACAGCCAGGCTCCGCGGGCGGCGATACCGGCAACCAGCGCGGCCGCGGCCGTCTCGAGCAGGACGAGCTGCACCCGGGTCGGCAGCGGCACCGGTACCTCCTTGAGCCGGGATCGAACGGATCGGAACGAAACCAGCAGATCATCGCAGCTCAGGACACGACGGTCAGGGCCGTATCCTGTGCACCGGCCGACCGAGCCGCAGCCGCGAGACGGGAGCGACGTGCAGACCAGGCGGGACCAGCTGCAGGCATACCGGTTCCTGACCCGGCGTGCCCTCGCCGCACTGGTCACCGGAGAGCCGAACGCCGTCGAGCCGCCCATGCGCCGGCTGACGCTCACCACGGTCTCCGGGATCATGATCGCCGCCGTGGTCGCCGCCGGGTTCGCGTTCGTCGGCCTGGTCCACCCGAGCGTCGGAGACAAGTGGCGCAAGCAGGGCGCGATCATCGTCGAGCGCGAGACCGGGGCGCGGTACGTCCTGCTCAAGAACGTCCTGCATCCGGTGCTCAACTACTCCTCGGCGGTGCTCGCGGTGAGCGGCTCGGGCGGGGCGAACGCCGACGTGGTCCTGGTCGACCGCGCGGAGCTGAACGGCACCACGCGAGGCCCGGCTATCGGCATCGCCGGAATCCCGGACTCGCTGCCGTCGGCGGCCAACCTGGTCAGCTCGCCGTGGACGGCCTGCTCGCGCCAGCAGGCGGACGCCCAGGGCTCGATCACCGCCCGGGTCAGCCTGTACGCCGGCAGCGACCCGGCGCGGGCGGCGATCGGCAAGGACGCCGGGGTCATCGCCCGCACGCCGAGCGGCGACACCTACCTGTTGTGGCACGGCACCCGGATGAAGGTCGGCTCGGACGAGGTGCTGGTGGCGCTCGGCCTGAAGACCGCGCCGGTGCTCACCGTCGGGACGTCGTTCCTGAACGCGGTTCCAGCGGCCGCGCCGTTGCAACCGCCACACCTGACCGGACTCGGCGCGCCCGGTCCGCAGCTCAGCGGACGGCCGCTGCGGGTCGGGCAGATCCTGCAGGTGGGCACGAGCGAACAGTTCTTCGTCGCACTGCAGCACGGCTTCGCCCCGGTCGACTTCGTCCAGGCGCATCTGCTGGAGGCGCTGCCGATGCCCGAGGGCGGCTTCCTGCGCCCGCTGCCGATCACCGAGGACGTCGCGCTGGGCCTGACCGGTGCGGCGGCGCCCGCGCCGGACGTCGACGACCTGCAGCGGCAGTTCACCGGGTTGCCCGACTCGGTGCCGGCGATCGACCCCGGACCGAGTCAGGGCGGTGGCCTGTGTGCGGTCTACCGGCACGCCGAGAGCCCGACCCTGCAGGTACCTCCGAGCCGGCTGACCGACGCGCTGAACGGGCCGGTCACCGACACCGAGCAGTCCCAGCGCGGGCTGGCCGACGAGGTCGTACTGGCACCCGGCCACGCGGCGGTGGTGAGCCCGGGCTCGAGCGCCGGCACCGTGTTCGTCGTCGCCGATCCGGGCAAGAAGTACGCCGCCGCCTCCATCGACGCCCTCGCCGGCTTCGGGTACGGCGCGGTCAGGGCGAGCACGCTGCCGGCCGGGTTGCTGGGCATGATCCCGCTCGGGCCGGCCCTCGACGCCGAGGCAGCGCGCCGCCCGGTGTCCGGTTGAGCCGGAGGTAAAGTCTCGCTGCCGAGACATGTGATCTTGGCGCCTCGGCTGGGTACCACGGCCTCGCGCCGGTTCAGGGCCGTGCACAGTGGCGGGTTCACCACGACTTTTGTACGGTTATGGCCAGCCGACGCAAGATCCACTACAGACCTGATCGAAGAGAGGGGACCGCACCGTGGCTCAGTACACGACCAGTCAGGAGGCCATGGCGCAGGGTGCCGTCAAGGTCGACGACGCCGCCACCCAGATCCAGGGCCACATCAGCAACCTGCGCGCCGAGGTGGAGACCATGCTCGGCGGCTGGCGCGGCCAAGCCGCCGGCGCCTTCGTCCAGGTCCACGACGCCTTCGAACAACAAGCCAACAAGATCAACAACGCGTTGCGGCAGATGCACGACGCCCTGCTGGCCACCCACCGCACCTACGGCACCCAGGAAAGCGACCAAACCCAATCCCTGACCGGCCTCGCCGGCCAGATCAACGCCTGAACCCGAAACGGAACCAGAACACCATGGGTGAGATCCACGTCCAGTTCGAATCCCTGCAGACCGGCGCGCAGGGCATCCACAACAACTACGCCAAACTCACAGCCACCCTCGAACAACTCGAATCAGACCTGCAACCGATGATCGCCACCTGGAGCGGCGCAGCCCAAGAGTCCTACCTGGCCTGCAAGAAACAATGGGACGACGCCGCCCTGGCCCTGTCCCAAGTCCTGAACAACATCGGCCAAGCCGTCAACCAAGCCCACGACAACTACACCGCAGCCGAGAACGCCGCCCGCAACAACTGGTCCTGAGCTGGTAAGCCCGCGCCGGGGGTCCGGCGCGGCTCGGGCCGGGGGGAAGGATCGAGAGCGTGAGCTCACCCACCAAGGGTTTCAGCGTCAAGCCCGATCAGCTCACTGACGTGGCCGACGCGGTGAAGGCGCTGCTGGACGACCTGTCCGGCAACACCGGCTACGTCCCGGGCAATCTGCCGCGCTACCGGGAGAAGGCGGGCAAGCAGGTCCTCGAGCAGGCCCTCGCCAGCTTCTGGAGCGGTGAGGACGTGTTCGCCACCGCATACGGCTACGAGCACGACGGCATCGTGCAGACGATGACCGAGATGGTCAAGCAGTTGACGCAACTGGAGTCGGCCTGCCGCACCACGGCCGCGCAGTACCAGCACCGCGACACGCAGTCGAAGAAGACGGTTACGAACAGCGACCCGCTGTCGTACAACCAGTGACGGATGGGTTCGCGCCATGACCGGTAACCAGCACGTCATCAACACGGGCTCGAACGACTTCGACGTCGTCGTCACGAAGTACGGCGACGCCGCCGGGACGAAGGCCCAGTTCAAGAACAGCGACCCGTCCAAGATCGACCCGCTGATCCAGGAGAACTACTCCACCTATACTTTCGCCACCCAGCACCTGGCGCCTGCGCTGCAGAAGATTCGCAGGGATCTGGCGGCATGCTGGACGGGTGAGAACGCGAACAACGCGCTACAGATCGTCGACACGCTGATGGGCGACGCCGACACGATCGGCACGAACGCCAATGCCTGCAAGGCGTCCTTCGACGAGTTCCAGAAGTCGTGGAGCACGCTCAAGGGCAGGGCCGAGAACCTCGACGACGGCTTCGCGTTCACCAGCCTGGGCGCCGACGACGGCCAGGCGCACGAGATCTACAAGCAGTTCAACGACGCGATGGACACCGCGATGCACGCCATGCCGTCGCAGCTCGTCTACCACACACCGCTGACCCAGGGCGACGACCACAACCAGACGCCCGGCGGCCCTGGTCCCGGGCCGGGAAACTTCGGTCCCGGACCCGGGCCGGGAAGCTTCGGTCCCGGCAACTACGGACCCGGGCCCGCAAGCGGCCCGGGCCACTACGGTCCGGGCCCGGGCGACGGTCCCGGCAACTATGGTCCCGGTAACGGTCCTGGCTACGGTCCTGGCTACGGTCCTGGAAGCTACGGCCCCGGCGGCTACGGGCCCGGAAGCTACGGTCCGGGCCAGGGCAGCTACGGCTCCGGGTACGGCACCGACCCGAGCAACGTCGGCAGCTCGCTCGCCGGCTACGACGGCGGCGCTGCCGGCTCGGGTGGGTTCGGTCCCGGCGGCGGTCTGGGTGCGGGCGGTCTGGGTGCGGGCGGTCTGGGTGCCGGCGGTGGCCTCGGCAGCGGCGCGGCAGGGGGTGCGATGGCAGGCGGCGGTGTCGGTGGCGGTGTCGGCGGTGGCGGCGCGGCCGGGCCGGGCGCTGGCGGTGGCCGGGGCGGCATGATGATGCCGATGCACGGCGCCGGCCAGAACGGTGATCAGGAGCGCGACCGCAGCACCTGGCTCAGCGAAGACGACAGCGTGTGGGGCGCCGACGAAGCGCCACCCGGCCTGATCACGTGACGCTGCGGTTCGCGCGCGCCGCCGGTAGCCCCCGGCGGCGCGCGAGCGTGTCGGCGGCCGGGTCGGCCCTTGTGCTGGTCGCCCTTTGCGCACCACCCGCGGTGGCGGGGGTGCCCGCGGCGCTGCCGCCGGCTGCCGTGTCGCCGAGCCAGGTCCAGGCCCAGCAGTGGTGGTTGGACAAGCTGAACGTCCGCAAGGCATGGACGATCAGCAAGGGCAAGGGCGTCACCGTCGCCGTGCTGGACGGCGGCGTCGACGCCTCGTTCGGCGACCTGCGCGGCGCGGTCGTGCCCGGCTTCGTGCCCGGAGGCAGCGGCGACGGCCGCAAGGACACCGACGCCAGCTATCACGGCACCCTGATGGCCGACGACATCGCCGGCCGCGGCACCGGGTTCGGGCTGCTCGGCATCGCCCCCGAGGCGAAGATCATGCCGGTCGTCGTCCCGAACGACAACAACATCGAGGCCACGACGATCCTCGCCCTCGATCACCTGACGGCAATGGCGCACCCGCCCCAGGTCGTGAACATGTCCTACGGCTGGGAGGCACCCTGCTCGGCCGAGATGCGGCAGAGCGTCGCGCGGGCGACGGCGAAGGGCATGATCCTGGTGGCGTCGGCCGGCAACAAGGGCGAGCAGGGCAATCCGCCGTCAGCTCCGGCCTCGTGCCCCGGCGTCGTGGCGGTCGGCGCGGTCGATCAGAGCATCCAGCCGTGGTCGGGCAGTACCCGCGCCGGCTATGTCGCGCTCGCGGCGCCCGGCGTGCACATCATCGGCTATGACACCTCGGCCTCGACGCACTACGGCTACGCCGACGGCACCAGCGACTCCGCGGCGATCGTTTCCGGGATGTTCGCGTTGCTGCGCTCGCACTTTCCGAAGGCGAGTTCCCGCGACCTGGTGACGCGTGCCCTGTACATCACCTACTCCCTCGACGGCAGCAAGCACCAGCGCAACCCTGAGGTCGGTTTCGGCGTGGTGCTGCCGTACGACGCGCTGACCCGCGCCGTCCCGGCCGGCGCGGCGAACCCGGTCTACGACGCGATCACGACGACGCCGAGCACGCCGCCGGTTCCGGCCACGTCGGCATCGGCACCGACCTCCGCGCCACCCGGCACCGGTTCCAGCAGCGCGCCGCCGGGCGCCGACGCCGGCAGCAACAGCAGCAACACCGGGTTGATCATCGGCATCGTCGTCGCGGTCGTCGTGGCCGCCGGGCTGTTCGTCCTGCTGCTGCTCCGGAGCAGACGACCCGCCCGGCGATGACCTCGGACGGCGCGGGACAGCAGGCGGCGGCCGCCGGGAAGGTCGGCTCCGCGCTCGAGGACGTCCTGGCGCACCGCCGCTGGGTGCGCCGCGGCGCACCGTTCCCGCACGTCGTCGCGCAGAATGTGTTCGTGCCGCGGGTGTACGAGCCACTCGCCGCGCACTTCGCGGGCCTGCTGCGTGAGCACCCGGAAGCGTTCCGCCGGGACATGGCCGGCTACGACGCCGCCGGCGCCGGCCTCGACCGGCACCGCGGCGGCCCGCTCGAGCTGTTCCTGCGGCGCGACTGGCACGACCTCATCGCGGGTGTCACCGGCGTGGCGGGCACGGGCGACGTCTCGGCCAGCCTGCACCACCATCAACCCGGCAGCGCCGCCGGTTGGCCGCACAACGACCTCAATCCCGGCTGGTTCCCCGCGGATCCGCCACCGGCGGACCGGGTTCAGGTGCCCGCCGACGGGCCGGTCTCCTATCACCACGGCACGCGCCCGGACGGCGTCGGCGCGCGCGAGACGGTGCGCGCCGTGGCGGTGCTGTTCTACCTGGCCAACCCGCCGTGGCAGCGCGGGGACGGCGGGGAAACGGCCCTGCTCGCCAGTGGCGATCGTGGACGCGGCCCCGCGACGCTGGTGCCGCCGCTGAACAACTCGCTGGTGCTGTTCGAGTGCACGCCACACTCGTGGCACGCGTTTTGCGCCAACCCGCGCACGCCGCGCAACTCGCTGGTGATGTGGCTGCACCGACCCAAGCCGGACGTCGTCACCAGGTGGGGGGAGCACAGCATTGTCCGCTGGTGAGAACCGCTCGTCGGGCGCCGAGCGGCGCGTCTGCCTGCTGACCGGGGCCGGCGGGACGCTCGGCGACACGTTCTGCCGCCGCTTTGCCGCCGACTACGACATCGTCGCGGTGTGCCGCACCCGCGCGCCCGGCGTCCCGTCGCAGCTCGAGTCGTACCTGGATCCGCTCCAGCCCGCCGCCGAACTGCCCGAGAACGCCGCGCGGGTCCACGTGGTGTACGCCGATCTGGAGCAGCCCGGCCAGGTGGAGCGGGTGGTCGAACTCGCGCTGGCCCGGTTCGGCCGGATCGATCTGCTGGTCAACAACGCCGCGCTCGCCGCGCTGCACCCGCACGGCGTGGCCGACGGCGGTGCCGCGCTGCGCGACGTCGAGCGCATCTTCCGGGTGAATGTCGCGGTGCCGCTGGCGCTCGCCGTCCTGCTGGTGCAGCAGTTCTGGCGCGACCGGCAGGAAGAGAACAGGGCGGTCGGGCGCAACGTCGTGAACGTGTCCAGCCTGTCCGGCTCGCGGGTCTACCCGCACCGCGGCCAGGCCGTGTACGCGGCCTCGAAGGCGGCGCTGACGCACCTGACCCGGCAGCTGGGCGCCGAGTTCGCCACGTACGGCGTCCGCGTCAACGCGGTGGCGCCGACCAGCTTCCCGGCCCTGGTGAGCACCGAGGCGGTTGCCGACGCGATCGTGCGGCTGGACCGCGAACCGGTCACCGGACAGGTGCTGGCGCTCGGGTCAGCACAGAGCTGATCACGGCACGTTAGAAGCGGCGGCGCGCAGGGTAAAGCAGCCGCACAGCGCGGGCGCGAACCCCGGCCAGGACGTCCGGACCGTACCCGCGGACCCGTACTTCGAACCCACGACGAAGGGGACCGCACCGTGGCTCAGTACACGACCAGTCAGGAGGCCATGGCGCAGGGTGCCGTCAAGGTCGACGACGCCGCCACCCAGATCCAGGGCCACATCAGCAACCTGCGCGCCGAGGTGGAGACCATGCTCGGCGGCTGGCGCGGCCAAGCCGCCGGCGCCTTCGTCCAGGTCCACGACGCCTTCGAACAACAAGCCAACAAGATCAACAACGCGTTGCGGCAGATGCACGACGCCCTGCTGGCCACCCACCGCACCTACGGCACCCAGGAAAGCGACCAAACCCAATCCCTGACCGGCCTCGCCGGCCAGATCAACGCCTGAACCCGAAACGGAACCAGAACACCATGGGTGAGATCCACGTCCAGTTCGAATCCCTGCAGACCGGCGCGCAGGGCATCCACAACAACTACGCCAAACTCACAGCCACCCTCGAACAACTCGAATCAGACCTGCAACCGATGATCGCCACCTGGAGCGGCGCAGCCCAAGAGTCCTACCTGGCCTGCAAGAAACAATGGGACGACGCCGCCCTGGCCCTGTCCCAAGTCCTGAACAACATCGGCCAAGCCGTCAACCAAGCCCACGACAACTACACCGCAGCCGAGAACGCCGCCCGCAACAACTGGGCCTAGCCGGCGGCCCGACCAGCGGCCTGATCAGCGACCTGATCAGCGACCTAGCCGGAGCGCACGCGGTGCCGGCTCGCCGGGCGCGCTGCCCGATCGGCGTGATCGGTGCGCGCCCGGCGCAGCACGGCGGCCCCGGCGGCGAGCAGCGCAGCCAGGGCGACCAGCCCCAGCCCGGCGCCAAGCGCAACGTGCTGCAGCCGCCGGTCCGCCGCAACGGGTGCCGACGGCGCCGGCAGCGGGGCCGCCGCCGCCGGGGTCGGCGGTGTCAGCGCGTCGTTGCGCACTGCGGTCAGCGCCCGGTAAGGGTTGATGATCCCGTAGCCGTAGCGCTCGCTCGGCACCGACACCGGCGGCGGGTCGGCGGTGGCCTCCAGCCGGGTCCGCACCTGCGCCGGGGTCATCGCGGGGTCGGCGCCGAGCAGCAACGCGACGGTGCCGGTCACGAACGGCGCCGCGAAGCTGGTGCCGTCCTGCTTGGCGTAACCGCTGCCCCGGGAGGCGATGATCACGCCCACGCCCGGGGCGGCTACCGACACGTAGCCGCCGGCGTCCGAGAACGCGGCGACGGTGTCCTGCTGGTCGACGGCGGCCACGGCGATGACGTTGTCGTAACGTGCGGCATAGGCAGCCGGGTAGGCAGCGGCCTTCAGGTCGCTCTCCCCCGCGTCGTTACCGGCGGCGGCCACGATCACCACCTGCTGCTGCGCGGCGTACGCGACCGCCTGCTCCATGGCCGCGGTGGGCGCGTTGGTCTTGACCGAGACGTTGACGACCCGGGCATGCTGCTGGACGGCGTAGCGGATGCCGGCGGCGATGCCGTCGGAGTCGCCGTCGCGCGGGTCACGCCCGGTCTGCTTGATCGGGATGATGGTGGCTCCGGGTGCCACCCCGACGAACGGGACGCCGGTGAGCTGCGGCGCGGCGATGATCGAGCTGACGCCGGTGCCGTGCCCGTAACAGTCCATCCAGTCCTGCGGGTTCTCCCCTGGGCGCACGTTGTGCCCGTCGGCGACATGCATCCGGCCGACCTGCGGTTGGCTGGGGTCCAGGCCGCTGTCGACGACGCCGACGCGCACCCCGTCGCCCTGGCTGATCGGCCAGGCGTTCTGGAACTTCAGCCGGGTCTGCGGCCACGGCGTGCTGGTCAGCTGCTGACCCACCTGCGGCGGGCAGTCCTGGGACGGCACCCCGTTCCGCACCGGCGGCACGGTGGCCGCAGTAACCGCAGTGGCCGCAGTAACCGCAGTGGCCGGCGCAAGAACCGGCAGGATGGCAGCCGCGAGCAGCGCGGCGGCTACCGCGCGCCCGCTACTGCCCACTCGGCGCGGGCTTGTCCACCTTCACCGGCGTGGTCGCGGCGGGGGGCTCGGGCGTGACGTCCGCCGGCGGCTGCTCGGCGGGCGTGACTGCGCCGGCGGGCCGGTCCGCGGCCTCCCGCGCCTTGTCGTCCTCGCTCATGCCTTTGATCTCGGTCTTGAAGATCCGCAGCGAGCGGCCGAGGGATCGAGCGGCATCAGGCAGCTTCTTGTAGCCGAACAGTGCGATCGCGATCAGCGCGACCACGACCCAGTGCGAGGGTGCTTCCCACATCGCGGACTCCTCGAGACTCGTTCTGCCTGCCTGCGATCCTACGTCAGCGGCGCCGAGACGAACGGTTCCAGTGCCGCCGCCAGCCCCGGACCGACGCGGGCGTGCAGCCGCGTCCCGTCGGCGGTGTGCTCGGTCGCCAGCACTTCGGCACTGTCGTGCACCCGCGCCACCAGGTCGCCGCGGTCGTACGGGACGAGCACGTTCAGCTCCACGTCCGGCCGCGGCAGGCGCTGCTCGATCCGCGCGCGCAGCTCGTCCAGCCCCGCGCCGGTCCGGGCCGAGACGAACACGGCGTCCGGGGCCAGGTGCCGCAGCCGAAGCAACGCGTCCGGCTCGGCGGCGTCCACCTTGTTGAACACCAACTGCTCGGGGACGCCGAGCGCGTCGATCTCGGCGAGGACCTCGCGCACCGCGCGGATCTGCGCCTGCGGGTCGGCGTCGGCGGCATCCACGACGTGCAGGATCAGGTCGGCGTCGGCCACCTCCTCCAGCGTCGAGCGGAACGCCTCGACCAGCTGGGTGGGCAGGTGCCGCACGAAGCCGACGGTGTCGGCCAGCGTGTACGGCCGACCGTCCGAGGCCTGGCAGCGCCGGACGGTGGGATCCAGCGTGGCGAACAACGCGTTCTCGACGAGCACGCCGGCGTCGGTGAGCCGGTTCAGCAGCGAGGACTTGCCCGCGTTCGTGTAGCCGGCCAGCGCGACCCCGGGCACCTGCCGGTCGACCCGCCGGGCGCGCTTGACGTCCCGGGCCGTCTTCATCCCGGCGATCTGGGCGCGCAGCTTGGCCATCCGCGAGTTGATCCGGCGGCGGTCGATCTCGATCTTCGTCTCGCCCGGGCCACGGCCGCCGATGCCCACGCCTCCGGCCGCCCGGCCGCCGACCTGCCGGGACAGCGACTCGCCCCAGCCGCGCAGTCGGGGCAGCAGGTACTGCAGCTGCGCCAGCTCGACCTGCGCCTTGCCCTCCTTCGAGCGCGCGTGCTGGGCGAAGATGTCCAGGATCAGCGCGGTCCGGTCGACCACCTTGACCTTGACGACCTCCTCCAGTTGACGCAGCTGTCCGGGCGCGAGTTCGCCGTCGCAGACCACCGTGTCCGCCCCCTCAGCCAGCACGACGTCGCGCAACTCCTTGGCCTTGCCCGAACCGATGTAGGTCGCCGGGTCGGGCCGGTCGCGCCGCTGGATCAGCCCGGCGAGCACCAGCGAGCCGGCCGTCTCGGCCAGCCGGCCCAGCTCGGCCAGTGAGTTCTCGGCCTCCACCAGCGTGCCGCTCGTCCAGACCCCGACCAGCACCACCCGCTCCAGGCGCAGCTGGCGGTACTCGACCTCGGTGACGTCGGTGAGCTCGGTCGAGAGCCCGGCGACCCGGCGCAGCGCCTGCCGCTCGGCGAGTTCATAGTCGCCGGTGGTGCGAGCGGTGGTGTCGCCTGCCGGGTCGTCCGCGGCGTAGCGGTGATCGTCGAATTCGTTCATCACCTCCATCGTGACACGCCGGGCGAGATTATTAGGCCGAACCGGCCGCGGCGAGGGCCGCCTCCAGCCATGAGTCGTCCAGGTCGAGTTCGGCGACGATCACCGCGGGACCGGACAGCAGCACGGTCCCGTCCGCTCGCCAGGTGACCGAGCAGCTGCCTCCCGGGACCTGCACCTGCCACACCGTGTCGTCGCGTTCGCTGCCTTCAGCGGTGGCCGCGGCGACGACGGCGGCGCAGATCCCGGTGCCGCAGGACTGCGTCTCGCCGACCCCCCGCTCGTGCACCCGCATCAGCAGCTGCCGCGGACCGGTGCGTACGACGAACTCGACGTTCTGTCCGCCGGGCCGGGCCGGCTCGACCAGTGGCGGGTCGGACAGTTCGAGCGCGGCCAGGTCGGCAGGCTCGCCGACCTCGACGACGACGTGCGGGTTGGGCAGCTCCACCCGGGCCCCGGGGGTCGGCGGCAGGGGCGCGGCGGTGACGACCGGCCGGTCGGCAAGGACCCGGGGCTGACCCATGTCGACGGTGATCACACCGTCGGCACCGGTCTGCACGCGCACGATCCCGCCGCGTGTCGCCACCGCCGCATCGTGATCAACGACGCAGGCTCGCTGAAGGTATGCCATGAACACCCGCACGCCGTTCCCGCACATCTCGGCGAGCGAGCCGTCGGCGTTGCGGTAGTCCATGAAGAACTCCGCATCGGCGGCGTAGCGGGCGCCGTCCGGATCCTTCGCGGCCCGCACCACGCGCAGCACGCCGTCGGCGCCGATCCCGGTGTGCCGGGCGCAGAGCGCACGCACCAACTCGGGGGTCAGCTCGAGCGCGCCGTCGAGGTCGGGCACCAGGACGAAGTCGTTCCCGGTTCCGTGGCCCTTGAGCACGCGCATGGTTACAGGGTATTCGCCACGTCCGCGACCAGGCCGCCGGCGGCGGCGTCGAACCACCGGATGCGCGGGTCGCGGCCGAACCAGGACCGCTGCCGGCGTACGAAGCGGCGGGTGGCCCGGATCGTCGCCTCGACCGCCTCGCCCAAATCGCCGGTCAGCTCGCCGTCGCGGTCGAGGCAGCCGAGCAGTTGCGCGTAGCCGAGGGCCTTGCCCGCGGTCGGGCTGGTCCGCAGCCCGCGCGGCAACAGGGCGCGCACCTCGTCCAGCAGCCCGGCGCTCATCATCGCGTGCACCCGCAGCGCCACCCGCTCGTCCAGGTCGGCACGATCCAGTCCCACCTGCACGGTGTCGTAGATCGACTCGAAGTCCGGCATCGTCGCGGTGAACGGCCGCCCGGTGAGCTCGATGACCTCCAGGGCGCGGACGATGCGCCGCCCGTTGCTCGGCAGGATCGCGGCCGCGGCGGCCGGGTCGGCAGCGGCCAGACGGCGGTGCAGCGCCGCCGGGCCGGCCACGTGGAGTTCGGCGTGCAGCCGGGCACGGATCTGCGGAGATTCGCCGGGGAACTCCAGCCGGTCCAGCGCCCCGCGCAGGTACAGCCCGGAGCCGCCGACCAGGATCGGGACGCGGCCGCGGGCGTGGATCTCGCCGATCGCGGCCCGCGCCAGCTGCTGGTACTCGGCCACCGCGGCCGACTTGCTGATCGGCCACACGTCCAGCAGGTGGTGCGGTACCCCGCCGCGCCGCTCGGGCGGCAGCTTCGCGGTGCCGATGTCCATGCCGTCGTACAGCTGCATCGAGTCGGCGTTGACGATCTCCCCGTCCAGCTGCTGGGCGAGCGCGACCGCGAGGTCGGACTTGCCGGTAGCGGTCGGCCCGACCACGGCGACCACGCGCGACTCAGCCACCCGCGGTCCAGGCCGCGACGAAGTAGCCGACACCGTAGGGCGCCTCGGCGTAGAGCACGGTGCCCGTGTACGGCGCGCCTTCGAGCAGCCGGCCCGCGGCGCGCCAGGCCGGGACCCCGGCGGCGAGCAGCTCCGCGCCCAAGGCACCGTCCAGTGCGCTCAGCGCGGCGGCGTCGCCACCGGCCAGCGCCGCCTCGACGGCGGCGTCGAAGGGCTCGGCTCGTTCGTCCAGGTAGCCGGGCGCGGCCCGGCTGCGCCGGGCGCTGCCGTCGCCGAGTACCAGCAGCGCGACGTCGCGCGCCCCGGTGAGTTCGTCCAGTTCGCGCGCCGCGAGGCTGGTGGCGAAGTCCTGGCCGACGGCGAACGCCACCGCGCCGCTGTCCGGTCCCAGGGCGTCACGCACCAGCCACGCGCCGACCGTGAGCGACGGGGGCAGTTCCGCGGCAGCGTCATCGGGGGCGCGCGCGCCGAGGGGCACGTCGCCGGCGACCCCGAACGCGGCCAGGTTGCCGCGCGCCTGCGGCGGGTACGACCGCGACACCGGTCCGGCGCCCAGCAGCACGAGCTGCCTACCGGCGCCGACCCGCTCGATTGCGGTGCGGCACGCGGCGCGCAACCGGTCGAGTTCGGCGGCGGCGCCGACCGCCACGTGCGGGAGCAGAAGCGGCGGTTGCGGACAGAACGCGGCGCCCGAGATCACCGCAGCAGGCTATCGGGCGCCGAGGTCCGCGCGCAGCGGGCGCCTGATCGTGTTCAATGACCAGTCATGGGCTCGGAGTGGGGACGCATCGACGTGGACGGCACCGTCTACGTCAAGACAGCTGACGGCGAACGCGAGATCGGCTCGTGGCAGGCGGGCGACGCGGAGGCCGGGCTGGCTTTCTACGAGCGCCGCTACGAGGACCTCGCGACCGAGGTGACGCTGCTCGAGCAGCGGCTGGCCTCCGGTGCCGGGGACCCGTCGTCCACACGCACCCACGCCGTCGCGATCAAGGATCAGCTGCCCACCGTCGCCGCCATCGGCGACCTCGCCGCGCTGGACACCCGGCTGGACGCGCTCCTCGCCGCGGCCGAGACCAAGGCCAGCGAGCACGCGGCGGCGCGGCAACAGGCGCGCGCGGACGCGATCGCGGCGAAGGAGGCGCTGGCCGCCGAGGCCGAGCAGATCGGCGAGTCCTCGACGTCGTGGAAGGCCTCCGGGGACCGGTTGCGCGCGATCGTCGAGGAGTGGAAGCAGATCAAAGGCATCGACCGCAAGACCGACGACGCGCTGTGGAAGCGCTTCGCGGCCGCGCGCGATGCGTTCGGACGGCGCCGCGGTCAACACTTCGCCAAACTTGACGCCGAGCGCGGATCGGCCAAGGAGGTCAAGGAGGAGCTCATCGCCCGGGCCGAGGAGCTGTCCCAGTCCGCCGACTGGAAGGCCACCGCGACGACGATGCGCGAGCTGATGACCCAGTGGAAGGCCGCGGGACGGGCCTCGCGCGATGTGGAGGACGCGCTGTGGGCCCGGTTCCGCGCGGCGCAGGACGCCTTCTTCGCGCGCCGCTCGGGGGTGTTCGCCGAGCGCGACGCCGAGCAGCAGGAGAACAAGCAGAAGAAGGAAGCGATCATCGCCCAGGCCGAGGCGCTGGACCTCGGGGACGCGAAGGCAGCCCAGGCCGCGCTGCGTGACCTGCAGGCCCGCTTCGACGAGATCGGCCACGTGCCGCGCGACTCGATGGCCCGCATCGACGCCCGGATGCGGGCCGCCGAGCAGCGGGTGCGCGACGCCGTGGACACCGAGTGGCGGCGCGGCAGCGTGGAGTCGAACCCGTTCCTGGCGGCACTGCGCGAGCGGCTCGCCGAGGCCGAGGCGAAGTTGGAGCGCGCCCGCAAGGCCGGCGACGCCGACCGGATCGCCCGCGCCGAGGCCGAGGTCGCGCAGCGCCGCGCCCTCATCCCTGAGTAGCAACGTCGGCTCATCCCGACCTGACGCAGATATCCGTAACATCGCGTCAATGACACCGAATCCGCCGCCGGACGCCCAGGCGACCGTCATCGCGTTCCTGACCGCGCTCGCCGCATCCGACGTCGAGGGCGCCGGCGCGCTGCTGGCCGAGGACGTCGTGTACGCGAATGTGGGGCTGCCGACCATTCGCGGCCGGCGGGGCGTGCTTCGCGTGCTCGGGCCGCTGGCCGGCCATCGCGCGCGGTTCGAGGTCTACCTGCATGCGGTCGCCGCCGACGGGGCACAGGTGCTCACCGAACGCACCGACGTGATCGAGTTCGGCCGGCTGCGGTTCCAGTTCTGGGTGGCCGGCCGGTTCGACGTGCACGACGGCCGGATCACGCTGTGGCGGGACGCCTTCGACTTCCTCGACTGCACCCGGGCCGCGGTGCGTGGCCTGATCGGCGCGCTCGTGCCCGCGCTGCGACCCGGGCCGCCGGCCACGTCCGGTCCCCCGGGGCGGCACTGACCGCAGCGGGTCGCGGGCGGTCAGGCCGGGCGGGTCCCGATGCTGAGCAGTTGCGGTTTCGGCGCCGGGTGGGCGTCGGCACGCTCGGCGCCACGCCAGCGCCGGTGCGCGGTGATGCCGGCGTCGGCCACGAGGTGGTGCGGCGCGGCATAGGTGACCGCGGCGGTGATCGTGTCCCCCGGCGCGGCGTCACCGGCAACATGCACCAGCCTGCCGTCCCGCGCCCGGCCGGACACCCGGCCGGTCGCGCCGTCCTTGCGCCCGCCCGCATCGTTGACGAGCACCTCGACGTCGGCGCCGACCAGCGCCTTCGCGGCGTCCCAGGAGAGCTGCTCCTGCAGCGCGATCAGCCGCTCGTACCGCTCCTGCACCACCTGCTTGGGCACCTGGCCGGCCATCTCGGCAGCCGGGGTCCCCGGCCGCTTGGAGTACTGGAAGGTGAACGCGCTGGCGAAGCGGGCCGCGCGCACCACGTCCAGCGTCTGCTCGAAGTCCGCCTCGGTCTCGCCGGGAAACCCGACGATGATGTCGGTGGTGATCGCCGCGTGCGGCATGGCGGCACGGACCCGGTCGATGATGCCCAGGTAGCGCTCCTGCCGGTACGAGCGGCGCATCGCCTTGAGCACCGCGTCCGATCCGGACTGCATCGGCATGTGCAGTTGCGGCATCACGTTGGGCGTCTCGGCCATCGCGGCGATCACGTCGTCGGTGAAGTCGCGCGGGTGCGGGCTGGTGAACCGCACCCGCTCCAGCCCGTCGATCCCGCCGCAGGCGCGCAGCAGCTTGCCGAACGCGAGCCGGTCGCCGAACGAGCGGCCGTAGGAGTTCACGTTCTGCCCGAGCAGGGTGACCTCGACGACGCCCTGCTCGACCAGGGCGCGGATCTCGGCCAGAACGTCGCCCGGCCGGCGGTCGGTCTCGGTGCCGCGCAGCGAGGGGACGATGCAGAACGTGCACGTGTTGTCACAGCCCACGGACACCGACACCCAGGCGCTGAAGGCCGATTCGCGACGGCTGGGCAGGTCGGACGGGAAGTTCTGCAGCGCCTCGACGATCTCGACCTGCGCTTCACGGTTGTGCCTCGCACGCTCGAGCAGCACCGGCAGTGCAGCCAGGTTGTTGGTGCCGAAGACGACGTCCACCCACGGCGCCTTCTCGAGGATCCGGCCGCGGTCCTTCTGCGCCAGGCAGCCGCCGACCGCGATCTGCAGGTCCGGGTTCTGCTGCTTGGCCGGGTACAGGTGACCGAGGTTGCCGTACAGCCGGTTGTCGGCGTTCTCGCGCACCGCGCAGGTGTTGAACACGACCAGGTCCGGCGCGCCGGTCTCGTCGCGCGTGTAGCCGGCACCCTCCAGCAGCCCGGCCAGCCGCTCGGAGTCATGGACGTTCATCTGGCACCCGTAGGTGCGGATCTGATAGGTGCGTCCCACTGAACCCTCTGCTCTTGACCAGCTGTCGGCGTCAACGCCTGCTCGATGCACTCGAGGATACGGGCCGGCCGGTGGTCCAATGGTTCGGTGAGCCTCTCGGACGCGGACGTGGCAGCGCTGGCCCGCGAAGCGGTCGACCACAAGGACCCGCGGTTGGACGTGCACATCGCGCCGGTGGCGCAGGACGACCCGTACCGCTTCGGCGCGGCGGCCTGGACGGTGAGCGCCGGCGGTGCGAGCAGCTACATCACCGCGACGATGAGCTGGCGCGAGGCGCTGGACAAGCTGATCGCCGACCTCGGCAGCTGATCGACTCTGCGCCGCTTCCCCCCACCTTGTCACCTTCGCGGCGCTTCCCCCACCGTCTGACCAACTTTGCGCCGCTTCCCCCACGCTGTCACGAGATCCGGGCGCTGGATTTCGTCCCTCGGTGGGGGGAGCGGGACGGTCGGTGGGCGGGCACACCTGGCACACCGTGGGGTAAGCGCTGGTCAGTGCGCGATCTCGGTCGAGCGTGATTCGCGCACCACGGTGACCCGGATCTGGCCGGGGTAGGTGAGTTCGTCCTCGATCTGCTTGGCGATCTCGCGGGCGATCACCTGCGCGGCCAGGTCGTCCACCTCGGTGGGCTGCACCATCACCCGAACCTCCCGGCCGGACTGCATCGCGAAGACCTTCTCCACCCCCTCTTTCGCGGTGGCGATCTGTTCGATGCGGGCCAGCCGCTTGACGTAGTTCTCCAGCGACTCGCGGCGGGCGCCGGGCCGCGCGGCCGAGCAGGTGTCCGAGGCCTGGGTGAGCACCGCCTCGATGGTGCGCGGCTGCACCTCGTTGTGGTGCGCCTCCACGGCGTGCGCCACGGCCTCGGTCTCGCCGTATTTTCGCAGCAGCTCGGCGCCGATCAGGGCGTGGCTGCCCTCGACCTCGTGGGTGAGCGCCTTGCCGATGTCGTGCAGGAACGCGCAGCGCTTCACCAGGGTCGGCTCGATGCCCAGTTCGGCCGCCATCACGCCGGCGATGTGCGCGGTCTCCATCAAGTGGCCGAGGACGTTCTGGCCGTAGCTGGTGCGGTATTTCAGCCGGCCCAGCGTCGGCAGCAGCCGCTCGTCCAGGTCATGGACGCCGACATCGGCGAGGGCGTCCCGGGCTGCCCGCAGGCAGAGCGCTTCGACCTCGGTCTTGCTCTGCTCGTACGCCTCCTCGATGCGATGCGGGTGGATCCGGCCGTCCAGGATGAGCTTGTCCAGGGTGAGTCGGCCGATCTCGCGGCGCACCGGATCGAAGCAGCTGAGCAGCACCGCTTCGGGCGTGTCGTCGATGATGACGTTGACGCCGGTGACCGACTCGAAGGCGCGGATGTTGCGCCCCTCGCGGCCGATGATGCGGCCCTTCATGTCATCGGCCGGCAGGTGCAGCACGCTGACCACGGTTTCGGTCGTTTGCTCGCTGGCGACCCGCTGTACCGCCTCGGCGACGATGGCGCGGGCCCGTTCGGTGCCCTCGGTGCGGGCTTCGTTCTCGATGGTGCGTACCAGCTGGGCGGCGTCGCGGCGTGCAGTGATCTCGACGCCGGCCAGCAACTCGGCCCGCGCCTGCTCGGCCGTCAGTCCGGCGATGCGGGCCAACTCACGCTCGTGTTCGGCGCCGCGGGCACGCAGCTCGGCATCGCGCCGCGCCAGGTCGCTCTCCGCGCTGGCAAGTTCTGCCTGACGCTCGGCGAGCAGGCGGGCGGCATTCTCCAGTTCGGCCGCTTCGGCGCTCAGCCGGGACCCGTCGGCGGCGAGCGCTGCTTCACGTTCGTCCAGCCGGCGGGACTGCGCCTGCAGGTCAGCTCGCGCCCCGTCCAGCTCCGCGCCCAGCCGCGCGGCCACCGCCTCACCCTGGCGCCGGCCGTCGGCGATCGCAGCCTCGGCCTCAGCCGCGGCGCGGGCGCGGATCGACTCGGCGTCGGCGTGCACGCTCTGCAGCTCGGACTTGGCGGCCCGACGGACGGCCTCGGCCTCGGTCTCGGCGGCCCGGCGCAATGCGTCGGCTTCGGCAACGGCCCGGCGCCGGGTGGCCTCGGTCTCGGCGCTCGCGAGCGTGTCGCCGGCGCCCTCGGTGGCGCCGGTAGCGTGGCCACCGCGCCTGCCGCCGCCCGAACTGCTCCGACGGCTGTAGGCCTGGATGAACAGAACGCCCAGGATGAACACCGCTCCGACCGCCGCGTACCAGACCCCGTTCACTGTCTTCTCCCGTCCGCAGTCGAACCATCGGTCCAGGAAACGCGGGGTGCGGGCAGTCTGCGGGTTGCCTGATCGGGACGCCGCGCTGGACGCGCGGCGCCGGGGCTTCCGCCGGTTCGGGCTCCTTTCGTGCGCTGCCGTCGTGGTGCTATCAACGAATCGTGCGCTACGGGCGGTTCATCCCGCCCGGCACGATCATGGTGCGTTGTTCCTGGTACCCCTGAGGTTAGGAACGCGCGTCACACAAATCAAGTAAGGTCCGCAGCCGCGTCGTCAAGCGTGCTCGTGTCCGCCATGGCTGCGGCCAGCGCCTCGCGGACCACCTCGTGCGCCAGGCCGGCGGGATAGCCCCGGCGACCGAGCAACCCGACCAGGCGGCGGGCCTGCGCCTGCGGGTCGAGACCGCTGAGCGAGCGCAACTTCTTTGCCACCAGGGTCCGGGCGGCCGCGTACTCGCTGTCCCGGTCGATCGGGCCCAGCGCGGCGGCGACGACCTGCTCGTCGAGGCCGCGGCGGCGCAGCTTGACGGCAACCGCACGGCGGGCCAGGCCGCGCTCGCGGTGCTGGGCCAGCGCGAAGGTACCGGCCAGCGCCTCGTCGTCGATCAGTCCGACCTCGGCGAAGCGATCCAGCACCGCGGCCGCCGGCTCGTCCGGCACGCCCTTCCTGCGCAGCGCGTCGGCGAGCTCGGCACGGGTGCGGGCGCGCTGATCCAGCAGCCGCAGGCAGATCGTCCGGGCGACCGTCTCGGGGTCCCCCGGGGGACCGAGCGCCTTCTCGTCCTCCGGGGGCACCTCGTCCTCCGGGTGCGCCTCGACCGCCGGCTGCGCCTCGAAGGGCATGGGCTAGAAGTCCACCGGGGTGACGTCGATGGGCGCGCTGTCGTCGAGCTTGGCCCCGACGCCCAGCTTCTCCTTGATCTTCTTCTCGATCTCGTCGGCGAGGTCGGGGTTGTCGCGCAGGAAGTTGCGGACGTTCTCCTTGCCCTGACCGAGCTGATCGGTGTCGTAGGTGTACCAGGCGCCGGACTTCTTGATCAGTCCCTGCTCGACGCCGACGTCGATCAGCGAGCCCTCTCGGCTGATGCCCTGCCCGTAGACGATGTCGAACTCGGCCTGCTTGAACGGCGGCGCCACCTTGTTCTTGACCACCTTCACCCGGGTCCGGTTGCCGACCGCGTCGCCGCCGTCCTTGAGCGTCTCGATCCGGCGCACGTCCAGCCGCACCGACGCGTAGAACTTCAGCGCCTTGCCACCGGTCGTCGTTTCCGGGCTGCCGAACATGACGCCGATTTTTTCACGAAGCTGGTTGATGAAGATGGCGGTGGTCCCGGTGTTGCTGAGGGCGCCGGTGATCTTGCGCAGCGCCTGGCTCATCAGCCGGGCCTGCAGTCCGACGTGGCTGTCGCCCATCTCGCCCTCGATCTCGGCCCGCGGCACCAGCGCGGCCACCGAGTCGACCACCACGATGTCGATCGCGCCGGAGCGGATCAGCATGTCCATGATCTCCAGCGCCTGCTCGCCGGTGTCCGGCTGGCTGACCAGCAGCGCGTCGGTGTCGACGCCGAGCGCCTTGGCGTAGTCCGGGTCCAGCGCGTGCTCGGCGTCGATGAACGCCGCGGTACCGCCGTTGGCCTGCGCGTTGGCGACCGCGTGCAGGGCCACCGTGGTCTTGCCCGAGCTCTCCGGCCCGTAGATCTCGATCACCCGGCCGCGGGGCAAGCCGCCGATGCCGAGCGCGACGTCCAGCGCGATCGAGCCGGTCGGGATGACCTCGATCGGTGCGGCCGTGCGATCTCCCAGGCGCATGACCGCGCCCTTGCCGTGCTGCTTCTCGATCTGTGCCATGGCGACGTCGAGCGCCTTGCCCTTGTCGAAACCTGCTGCCATGAAAGACACCTCTTCGTCAGTCGTGGTTGTTCGTCAGTAGTGGGCCGGCGTGCCCTGCTTGTCGGGGACGTTAGGCCGGTGGTCCGACAACTTCGCGCAGAACCGCGCCGCTGTGGACAACTGGCCCGTTGTGGAAAGCTTAGGCGAACACCTGTTCGATGGTGGTAACGGCGCGCGCGACACGCCGGAGCGTTCAGCGCAGGTGACCCGGCACGTCCAGTTCGGCACACACCGCGCGCCACACCACCTTGGCCTCATCGCCCCGGGCGAGCGCCTCGTCCACCGTCGCGCCGAGCGCCGTGAGCCGGTAGTCGGCGGCCACGCTGCGGGCATAGGCGGTACCGAACCGCGCCTCCATCCGGCTCCAGAACTCGGTCAATCGCACCGGCCCAGGGTAGGGTGCGCCGGCCACCGGGGCGTCCAACGACTGCGGGGAGCCGCACGACCCTGTTGGCCAGATCGTTCCGGATGATGCCCCGATCCTGCCTGGCCGGCTGCCCGGGCGACCGGCCAGGATGCCTGGTATGCAGACAGCGCTCCTCGTCATCGACGTCCAAGAGTCCTTCCGGCAGCGCGCTGCCGACTGGCAGGCGAGAGCCAATCCGGGTGTGGTCGAGCAGGTCGGGAGGTTGGTCGACAACGCCCGGGCCGCCGGCGACCTCGTCGTGTGGGTGCTGCACACCGAGCCCGGCTCGGGCGGAGTGTTCGACCCGGAGAAGGGCTTCGTCCGGCCGATCGACCCGCTCCAGCCGATCGCCGGCGAATCGTTGGTGCGCAAGACATCCATCAACGCCTTCACCACCACCAACCTGCAGCAGCAGCTCACCACCCACGGCGTGCGGGAGGTGGTGATCTGCGGCATCCGCACCGAGCAGTGCTGCGAGACCACCGCGCGGGTGGCGAACGACCTCGGCTACCGCGTGCTGTTCGTGGGCGACGCCACCACGACGTCCGCGATCACCGCCACGGACGGTCGGGTCGCGCTGAGCGGGCAGCAGATCATCGCCCGCACCGAAGCCGTCCTCGCCGCGCGCGAGTTCGCGACCGTCGTCAGCACGGACGAGGTGATAGCCCGCGCGGCCCTTCCGGCATGATGACCGGATCATGATCACAGTCGTCTTCTTCCTGGTGCCGGACGTGCACCTGCTGGACCTGGCCGGACCGGCTCAGGCGTTCTCGACCGCGGACGGGATGGGGCTGCACTACCGGCTTCACTACGTCGCGGACGCACCCGGCGTGCTCTCCGCGCAGGGGCTGCCACTGCAGGCGGACACCCACTGGCCACGGCTGAGTGCCCAGGATCTGGTGCTGGTGCCCGGCTGGCGGGGCGACACGCTGGCAGGCACCGGCCCGATCGGTACGGCGGCCCTCGATGCGCTGGCGGCCCATCACACCGCGGGCGGGACCGTGGCCAGCGTGTGCGCAGGTGCCGAGGCGCTCGGCCGGGCGGGCCTGCTGGACGGACGCCGGTGCACCACCCACCACGCCCACCAGGACGAGCTGGCGCGCCGGTACCCGCGAGCGCGCGTGGTGCGCGACGTGCTGTTCACCGAGGACGACGCGGTGGTGACCTCGGCCGGGATCGCCAGCGGCATCGACCTGTCACTGCACCTGATCGCCACCAGGCACGGCCCCGCTGCCGCCGCCCGAGTCGCCCGCTCGATGGTCGTGTACGCCCGGCGCAACGGCGACGCGGCACAGGTGAGCGCCCTGTTGCGGCACCGCGGTCACCTGCTCGATGCCGTCCATCGGGTACAGGACGTGATCGACGCCGAGTTCGATCGTCCGCTGCCGTTGACCCGCCTTGCCGCGACCGCGGGTGTCAGCGAGCGCACCCTGACCCGGCAGTTCCTGCGCGCGACCGGCACCACCCCGCTGCGCTACCAGCAATCGCTGCGGCTGGAACGGGCCGGCCAGCTGATCGCGCAGGGTGCCGGGATGGAGGCCGCGGCCCGCAGCGTCGGCTTCGAGGATGCCCGGATGCTGCGTCGGCTGCGCGCCGCCGCCGGCTGAACGACCGGTCCACCGGTGCGCACGCGGACCGGGCAAACTGCTTGGCGCCGCTGCCAAGATCGGGACGTGAGCCGCCCCGAAGCCTGGTACGCACTGCCCGTCCTGTCCGGCCGCCTCGTCCGCCTGGAACCGCTGGCGATCGAACACGCGCCGGGTTACCTCGCCGCTGCGGCATCCGGCGCGAACGCCGCGGAGGTCTTTCGCTGGCTGTCACCACCGCCGGGCGCGCCGACGCGCGAGCCGGTCACGCTGGCCGACGCCGAGGCGCACATCCTGGACGGGCTCGCGGCCCGGGCGCGCGGGCTGCGGTTCCCGTACGCGCAGCTGGACGCGGTGACCGGGGAGGTCGCTGGGACCACGTCCTACTACGAGGTCAACCCGGCGCTGCGGGCGATCGCGATCGGGCACACCTGGCTCGGCAAGCGCTGGTGGCGCACCGGCCACAACACCGAGTCCAAACTGCTGATGCTCACACACGCGTTCGACCGCCTCGGCGCGTCGCGCGTCGTCTGGCACACCGACATCTACAACGAGCGCTCGCAGGCGGCGATCGAGCGCCTCGGCGCCCGCAAGGAGGGCGTGCTGCGTAAGCACCGGATCCGGTGGGACGGCTCGTGGCGCGACACCGTCCAGTACGCCATGACGGACGACGACTGGCCGGCCACCCGCGATCGCCTCGCCGGCATGTTGGCCCGGTAGCAGGGTCATAAGCGGCGTGGCGACCCTGCTACGGGGCCAAGTGCCGCTGTCGGTCGCGCCAGGCAGACTGGACGGGTGAGCCGTCCGTCCCGATTCAGCCCGCCGACCGCGGCCTGGCTCGACGGCGCCTTCGCCGCTCCGACCCAGGCGCAGCTGGGCGCATGGGACGCGATCGGGCGCGGCGAGCACACCCTGGTGGTCGCGCCCACCGGGTCGGGCAAGACCCTGGCCGCGTTCTTGTCCGTGCTCGACCGGCTCGCCTCCGAGCCGCGGCCGGACGAGCCTGCGCCGCCGGACGAGCCTGCGCCGCCGGACGAGCCTGCGCCGCCGGACTCGCCCGCGCCGCCGGGGGCGTCCCCGCTCCGACGCTGCCGGGTGCTGTACGTGAGCCCGCTCAAGGCACTCGCCGTGGACGTCGAACGCAACCTGCGCTCGCCGCTGGCCGGCATCCGCCAGCACGCCGCCCGCCTCGGCCTGCCCGAGCCGGACATCACGGTCGCGATGCGCTCCGGCGACACCCCGGCCACCGAGCGGCGCGCCTTCGCGCGCCGCCCGGCCGACATCCTGATCACGACACCGGAATCGCTGTTCCTGCTGCTGACCTCGAGCGCGCGCGAGGCGCTGCGCGGGGTGGACACGGTGATCGTCGATGAGGTGCACGCGGTGTGCGCGACCAAGCGCGGCGCGCACCTGGCGCTGTCGCTGGAGCGGCTGGACGCGCTGCTCGAACGGCCCGCCCAGCGCATCGGGCTCTCGGCCACGGTCCGCCCGGTGGAGGAGGTCGCGGTCTTCCTCGCCGGGGGTCGCCCGGTCACGGTGGTGCAACCGCCCACCGAGAAGACGTTCGACCTGCAGGTGGTCGTCCCCATCGAGGACATGAGCAGCCTCGGGGAGGCGACCGACGACCTCACCGGTAGTGGCGCGGCCGCGCAGCGGCGCACCTCGATCTGGCCGCATGTCGAGGAGCGGGTGCTCGATCTGATCGAGCAGCACCGGTCCACGATCGTGTTCGCGAACTCGCGTCGCCTGGCCGAGCGGCTCACCGCCCGTCTGAACGAACTCGCAACCGAGCGCGCCGGGGCCGTGCAGGACCTCAGCGCGGTGCCGGCGCAGCTGATGGGCCAGGCCGGTGCCGGGCTGCCGGCCGGCCCGGTCACCGTCGCACGGGCCCACCACGGCTCGGTGTCCCGCGAGCAGCGGATGCTGGTCGAGGACGCGCTCAAGGCCGGTCGGCTGCCCGCGGTGGTGGCCACCTCGTCGCTCGAACTGGGCATCGACATGGGCGCCGTCGAGCTCGTCGTACAGGTCGAGTCGCCGCCGTCTGTGGCGTCCGGGCTGCAGCGGGTCGGCCGGGCCGGGCACCAGGTCGGTGCCGTCTCCCGCGGCGTCATCTTCCCGAAGTTCCGCGGCGACCTGCTCGAGTGCGCCGTGGTCGCCGAACGGATGCGCGCCGGCGCCATCGAATCGATGCGCTACCCGCGCAACCCGCTCGATGTGCTGGCCCAGCAGCTTGTTGCGATGCTGTGCATGGATCCGTGGACCGTCGACGAGGTCGAAGGGCTGATCCGCCGAGCCGCACCGTTCAGCGGCCTGCCGCGCAGTGCCCTCGAAGCCACCCTGGACATGCTCGCGGGCCGTTACCCGTCCGATGCGTTCGCCGAGCTGCGGCCCCGGCTGAACTGGGATCGGGTCACCGGCGAGCTCACCGCACGCCGTGGCGCCCAGCGGCTCGCCGTCACCAGTGGCGGCACGATCCCCGACCGCGGCATGTTCGGCGTCTTCCTGGCCGGTCAGGAGGGGCCGGGACGACGGGTCGGCGAGCTGGACGAGGAGATGGTGTACGAGTCCAGGGTCGGTGACGTGTTCCTGCTCGGCTCGTCCTCGTGGCTGATCCAGGACATCACGCACGACCGCGTCCTGGTCACGCCCGCGCCCGGCCAGGTGGGCCGGATGCCCTTCTGGAAGGGCGATTCGCCCGGCCGTCCGGTCGAGCTGGGCCGCGCCCTCGGGGCGTTCCTGCGCGAGGTGGCGAGCGCCTCGCCGGAGCTGGCCGCCGCTCGCGCCAGGGCCGCGGGCCTGGACGAGTGGGGGACGGCGAACCTGCTCGCCTACCTCGACGAGCAGCGTGCCGCGACCGGGCACCTGCCCGATGATCGCACCGTGCTCGTCGAGCGGTTCCGTGACGAGCTCGGCGACTGGCGGATGGTCGTGCACTCCCCCTTCGGCGCCCCGGTCAACGCACCGTGGGCGTTGGCGATCGGCGCCCGGCTGCGCGAGCGCTACGGGACGGACGTCGCCTCGATGCACTCCGACGACGGGATCGTGCTGCGGTTGCCGGACACCGACACCGAGCCTCCCCCGGGCGCCGAACTCGTCGCGTTCAACCCGGACGAGATCGCCGCCCTCGTCACCGCGGAGGTGGGCGGCTCGGCGCTGTTCGCCTCGCGCTTTCGCGAGTGCGCCGCGCGGGCACTGCTGCTGCCGCGCCGCGACCCACACCGCCGCACGCCACTGTGGCAGCAACGGCAACGCGCGAACCAGTTGCTGCAGGTCGCCGCCGAGTACGACGACTTCCCGATCGTGTTGGAAGCGATGCGCGAGTGCCTGCAGGACGTGTACGACGTGCCCGGCCTCACCTCACTGATGCGCGAGCTGGCCGGCCGCGATGTGCGGCTGGTCGAGATCGAGACACCGGCCGCCTCGCCGTTCGCGCGATCGCTGCTGTTCGGGTACGTCGGCATGTTCCTCTACGACGGCGACGCGCCGCTGGCCGAACGCCGCGCGCAGGCGCTGTCGCTCGACTCGGCACTGCTGGCCGAGCTGCTCGGCGCCACCGACCTGCGCGAACTGCTCGACCCGGACGCGTTGGCCGAGGTCGAGGCCGAGGTGGCGCGCCTCGCACCCGAACGCCACGCCCGCGGCGTGGACGGGGTGCACGACCTGCTGCGCGGGATCGGCGACCTGACCACCGCGGAGTCGATAGCGCGCGGCGCGACCGCGCAGGATCTCGCGGCGCTGGAGGCCGGGCGGCGCGCGATCCGGGTCCGCATCGCGGGCGAGCAACGCTGGCTGGCGATCGAGGACGCCGGCCGGGTGCGCGATGCGCTGGGCACCGCGCTGCCCGTCGGGGTTCCCGAGGCGTTCACCGAGGCGGTGCGCGATCCGCTCGGCGACCTGGTCGGGCGGTACGCGCGCACGCACGGCCCGTTCCACGCCGCCGACGTCGCGGCTCGTCTCGGGCTCGGCATCGCCGTGGTCGTGTCGGCGCTGGAACGGCTGGCTACGTCCGGGCGTCTGCTGCACGGGGAGTTCTCCCCGGGCGGCGTCGGCCTGGAGTGGTGCGACGCCGAGGTGCTGCGCGCGGTCCGGCGCAGGTCGCTCGCCGCGCTACGCCGCGAGGTCGAGCCGGTCGCGCCCGGCGCCCTGGGCCGGTTCGTTCCCGCCTGGCAAGGGGTCGGCGAGCGCACCACCCGCGGGGTGGACGGTGTGGCACGGGTGATCGAGCAGCTCGCCGGGCTGCGGCTGCCGGCGAGCGCGCTGGAAACGCTGGTGCTGCCCTCCCGCGTCGTCGACTACTCCCCCGCGCTGCTGGACGAGCTGACGCTGGCCGGCGAGGTGGTCTGGGCCGGCGCGGGCGGCCTCGGGACGCACGATTGCTGGGTGGCGCTCGCCCCGGCCGAGCTCGCGCCGCTCGTCCTGCCGCTCCCCGACGACGTGGCGGGCGCGGTGCCGGACGCGATCCGCGCGGCCCTGGACGGCGGGCAGGCGATGTTCTACCGGGCGCTGGCCGAGCGCAGCGGCAGCGAGGGCGACGAGGAAATCACCGCCGCGATCTGGGACCTGGTCCGCGCCGGCCTGCTCACCAACGACACCTTGGCGCCGGTCCGCGCCATGCTGGCGCCGGCCAGCCGCACCGCGCACTCACGACGGCCGCGCACGCCGCGGTCCCGGTACGGCCGGTACTCCGGCCTCGCGGGTCCCGGCGGCGCAGCGTCGGCCCAGCGGCCCGCCCCCTACGCGATGGGCGGGCGTTGGTCGGCCGTACCGGCACGCAACGCCGACCCGACCCTGCGTGCCCTCGCCGCCGCCGACGTGCTGCTCGACCGGCACGGCGTGCTCACCCGCGGCGCGGTCGCCGCCAGCGAGGTGAGCGGGGGCTTCGCTGCGGTGTACCCGGTGCTCAAGGCCGCCGAGGAGTCCGGACGGGTCCGCCGCGGCTACTTCGTCGAGGGGCTGGGCGCCGCGCAGTTCGCGCTGCCCGGCGCTGTCGACCGGCTGCGCGCGCACGGCCGCCCGGCGCCCGGTGGCTACGGACCGTCGGACGATCGCACCCCGGCCCCGGCGCTGGTGCTCGCCGCCACCGACCCGGCCAACCCGTACGGGGCGGCGTTGCCCTGGCCGGCGGCTCCACCGACGGAAACCGGCAGGGGTCACCAGCCGGCCCGCAAGGCCGGCGCGCTCACGGTCCTGGTGGACGGTGCCTGCGTCCTCTACGTCGAGCGCGGCGGGCGCACCCTGCTGTCCTTCAGTGACGACGCCACGGTGCTGCAACCGGCCGCCGACGCGCTGGCGCTGGCGGTCCGCGACGGGGCGCTCGGCAAGCTCGCCGTCGAGCGCGCCGACGGCATCCCGATCGCCGCCTCGGTCCTCGGCGACGCGCTGGCGGCCGCGGGATTCCGGCCGACACCCCGCGGGCTGCGGCTGCGGGGCTGACCGGTGCCCGAGGGTGACACCGTCTGGCTGACTGCGCGCCGGCTGGACCAGGCGCTCGCGACGCGCATGATCACGGTCGCCGAGCTGCGGGTGCCGCAACTGGCCACCGTCGACCTGCTCGGGCACACCGTGTTGCAGGTCCTCGCCCGCGGCAAGCACATCCTGACCCGGCTCAGCGGCGGCCTGACCCTGCACAGCCACCTGAGGATGGACGGGTCCTGGTACCTGTGCCGCGCTGGTGAGCGTCCCCGCGGCCATCCGGGGCACCTGATCCGGGCACAGCTCGGCAACACCGAATGGCTGGCCACCGGGTACCGCGTCCACGACCTGCGGCTGGTCCGCACCGAAGAGGAGGGCGGCCTCGTCGGCCATCTCGGCCCTGATCTGCTCGGCCCGGATTGGGATCCCGAGGAGGCGGTGCGCCGGCTGCGCAGCGAGCCGGACCGGCCGATCGGCGAGGCGCTGCTCGAGCAGCGGAACCTCGCCGGGATCGGCAATCTGTACAAGAGCGAGGTGCTCTTCCTGGCCGGGGTGAATCCGTGGGCTCCGGTCGGTGTGGTGCCGGATCTGCTCGGGCTGGTCAGCCGCGCCCAGCGGCTGCTGTACGCGAACCGCGAGCACCCGGAACAGTCGACCACAGGGATGCTGGCGCGCGGCCGGGCGCACTGGGTGTACGAGCGGGCCGGCGAGCCGTGCCTGCGCTGCCGCACCCCGATCAGACGCGAGCTGCAGGGTGTCGCGCCGCGGCAGCGCAGCAGCTTCTGGTGCCCGACCTGCCAGCCGGCCCCGTCGGCCCCGTCACCTCCGTCACCTCGTTGAGTGGCGGTTTGTCGCGTGAGTGGCGACCTACAAGCCGCCACTGAACGCGTAAGTCGCCACTCAACGGGGCGGGGCGGGGCGGGACGGGTCGGGCGGGGCGGTGTGCGGCGGGGCGGCGGTCAAGGCGGGGAGCGGTGTTCGCGCAGCGCTTCGGCCACCAGCCGCTTGCGTTCGAGCTCCTCCAGCCGGGCCAGCAGCGCGACCTGCTCGTGCAGCGCGGCGCCGAGCCGGCGCCGGTTCTTGGTCAGCAGCGCCCGGGTGCGCTCGGTGTTCTCCCGTGCCCCGGCCTCGATCGTGTCCAGCTGCGCGCCGGACGCGGCGACCACGTCCAGTTGTGAGCGCAACCCGTCAGCGGTGCGCTGATACGCCTCGGCAGCCGCCTCCCCCGCCTCCGCCGCCTCCCCTGCGTCCCCCGCCTCCGCCCGCGCCGAGTCGGCGGCGCGCTGCGCGGCTGTGGCCGCGACCGCGATCTGCTCGGCCGCCTCGGCAAGGGCGCGGCGCTGCAATTGAATCTCGTGCTCGACCCGGGCGACGCCGGCGTACGCGCTGCCGGCGCGGCGATCCAGGTCCTGTTGCTGCTTGCGGATCGTCCGGATGGCCCGCATGATCGCGGCCCGCGGGTCCTGCTCGGGCGTGCCTCGGCGGAACGGTCGGCGCCGCACCGGCCGCTCAGGCCGTCCGGGCGGTCTCGGCGCTGCTCGCGGCGGCCGGGGCGTCGGGCAGCCCGGCGAGCACGATGGCGAGATCGTCGGCGACCGCAGCCGCGCTCGCCGGGGTGAGCAGGTAGGAGGCGAGCCAGCGCAGCACCGTGTCGGTGCCTGCTCGGCCGCCGCGCGTCAGGGCCCCCGCCACTCCTTCGCGGGCCAGCCGCCAGCCCTCGGCCGAGGTGTCGACGCACCCGAGCCGGGCGAGCGTGGCCGGTTCGATCCGGGCCAGGGTACGCAGCACGGGGTGGTGCGCGAGCTCGTTCGCGGCACCGGCCAGGGCGTCCGGCAACGGCAGCGGGGCGAGCCGGGCGATCAGACCGCTGACCTCGTCCTGCACGAGCGCCGCGAGCACCGCTTCGCGGGTGCGGAAGTGGTTGTAGAGCGTGGCCTTCGCGACCCCGGCGGCGGCCGCCACCTGCGCCATCGTGATCTTGGTGCCGCTGACCTCGACCGCGCGCCGGGCCCCGTCCAGCAGGGCGGCACGGGTGCGGTTCATGGCGTTTCCGGCGCGCGAGCGGGTGCCGGCCTCGCGGACCGGCGCGGCCGACGCGATCGCCGGCGACACCGTGGTGGGGCGGAACAGCGTGTCGAACAGCGGGTCGCGGGGCGTGCTCATCGCGGGGTGCACCTCATGGCGCGAACGTACCGCCGGTTGCGGCCGGCCCGCGTGCAGCGCGCGGCGTGGCGCAGCAGATCGTGACGGATGTGACGGCTGTGACGAACTGTGTGGAGCGGGCGCCGGTGCGGCGGACTCAGGCGGCGACGTGCGCGCGTACCTGCGGGCCGGAATCGCCCATCGGCGCGGTGCTGATCCGCGCGGCGCCGGAGCCTGGGATCGCGGCGACCCGGCCGGCGTAGGCCAGCTTCTCCTCGCGGCGCAGCGTGGCGCTGACCTGCTGGAACAGCTCGGACAGCTCGATGTCCAGGGCGCCGCAGATCGCGGCGAGCAGCTCGGACGACGGCTCCTTCTGGCCGCGTTCGACCTCGGACAGGTAGCCCAGGCTCACCCGCGCGCTGGCCGAGACCTCGCGCAGCGTCCGGCGCTGGCGCATCCGCAGGCCACGGAGGGTCTCACCCACCACCTGACGCAGTACCGGCATGTGCACCCCTCCTTGGACGCGGGTCGGATCGATGAGTCAGGTTGTTCACGCTACCTGGCGGGAGCAACCGGGGTGTGCGGCGAGCGGCTGCGTCCGCTCTCAGCGAACGTAACGATCGGCGAGCGCTCGCCATTCCTGAGCGCTCAGGCGGTGCTGGCCCTCCGCGCGCGGCCGACCCGGCGCAGGTCGACGGCCCGCTTGACGTAGTCGGCGCCCGTGGCAAGCGCGACCGCGATCGCGGCGACCATCACGACCCAGGCGATGTCCCGCAACCAGCCCCACGGCGGCAGCACGAACAGCCCGATGGCCACGCCCTGCAGCAGGGTCTTGAGCTTGCCGCCGCGACTGGCCGCGATCACCCCGTGCCTGATCACCCAGAAGCGCAGCAGGGTGACCCCGATCTCGCGGATCAAGATCACCACGGTGACCCACCACGGCAGGTCACCGAGCATGGACAGCCCGATCAGCGAGGCCCCGACCAGGGCCTTGTCGGCGATCGGGTCGGCAAGCTTGCCGAACTCGGTGATCAGACCGCGACGGCGGGCGATCTCACCGTCCAGCCGGTCGGTGACGCTGGCAAGCGCGAACACCGCCCACGCGATGACCCGCCACAGCGTGTCGTCCCCGCCGCGGGCGAACAGCGCGAGCAGGAAGATCGGGACGAGGGCCAGCCGGAACACGGTGAGCCCGTTCGCCAGGTTCCACGTCGATACCGCGCTCGGCGGGTCGGCGATCGGATCGTCCGGAAGCGGCGTACGCGGTCGCAGCACGCCGTCGGTGCGTGGCGGCTTCACCACGGCTGGCCGTCCGGACGGGCGATCAGGTCGATGCCCTCCGTCGCGGTGACCAGGGCCGGCACGATCCGGCCGCGCGCGGCGTTCGATCCGGCGGTGAGCGTTGTCGTGCCGTCGGTATCGGGGCCCTGGTGGACGGCTCGACCGACGAGCTCGCCGTCGACAACGGACTCGACCAGCACCTCGACGCGGGTACCCAGCCGGTCCTCGGCGCGCTGGGACATCAGCTCTTCGGCGAGCGCGCTCACCTGCTCGACGCGGGCCGCGATCTCGGCCGCGTCCAGCTTGCCGTCGTAGGTGGCGGCCTGCGTGCCGTCCTCGTCGGAGTAGCCGAACACACCGACCACGTCCAGCCGCGCCCCGGTCAGGAACCGCTCGAGTTCGGCAACGTCGGCCTCGGACTCGCCGGGGAACCCGACGATGACGTTGCTGCGCGCCCCTGCGTCCGGGACGAGCTCCCGCACCCGGCCGAGCAGCTGGAGGAACGCCTCGGTCGAGCCGAAGCGCTTCATTCGGCGCAGCACCGGCGCGCTGGCGTGCTGGAAGGACAGGTCGAAGTAGGGCGCGACGCCCGGCGTTCCGGCGATCGCGGCCAGCAGCGATGGCCGCAGCTCGGCCGGCTGCAGGTAGGAGACGCGGATGCGCTCGATGCCGTCGACGGCGGCCAGATCCGGCAGCAGCGACTCCAGCGCCCGCAGGTCGCCGAGATCCTTGCCGTAGGACGTGGAGTTCTCGCTCACCAGCACCAGTTCGCGAACACCCGACTCGGCGAGCCAGCGCGCCTCGCCAAGCAGGTCCTGCTGCGGCCGCGAGACGAACGAGCCGCGGAAAGAGGGGATCGCGCAGAACGAGCAGCGCCGGTCGCACCCGGAGGCGAGCTTGAGGTACGCGGTGGGCGAGTCGTCCAGCCGCTTGCGGGCCATTCCCGAAGGCAGCCAGGCGTGTCCGGGGACGGCCACCTCCGCCACCGCGGCCGGCCGGTGCGCCGGGGCCACCGGCAGCAGGGTGCGGCGATCCCGCGGTGTGTGCGCGGGTACCGGACGTCCGGCGGCGAGATCGTCCAATCGCGCCGCGATGTCGGCGTACGAGTCGAACCCGAGAACTGCATCCGCCTCCGGCAGCGAGGCAGCCAGTTCGGCGCCGTACCGCTCGGCGAGGCAACCGACGGCGACCACCTTCTTGCCGCTCTCGGCCGCAGCGAGCACGGTGTCGATAGAGTCCTTCTTGGCCGAGTCGATGAACCCACAGGTGTTGATCACCACGACGTCGGCGTCGTCCCCGTCGGTCACAGTCCAGCCACCGGCCCCGAGCCGCCCGGCCAGCTCCTCGGAGTCGACCTCGTTACGGGCACAGCCCAGGGTGACGAGGGCGACGGAGCGGGAGGGGGACGGCACCTGTGCAGGTTACCCGCGCGACTGCAACACTTCGGCTGCCCGACCGCGTCGCAGGGAGCGTGATCACCGGGCCCGAGCGCTGCGCGGACGACCGGCCGGGTTCGGCACGTCGACCCGAACACGACCGACACTGATACCGAGCCGACACCGGGCGCCATCACGCGCGAGCTCGAGCAGCGCGCCGGCACGGTGACCGTCGACGCAATTGCGGGGACCTTCGTGTTCTTCCATCGGTACGACGTGTCCGACGCGATCGAGGTGCTGGACACCCGGTCCGGTTCGATCGCGACGACCGGCCTGTGCACGACCGGCGTGGCCGGGTCCGGCTACGGCGTCGCCTATTTCGGCGGCGCACTCGCCTCGACCGGCGGGCCGGCGCCGCTGCGTGTCATCGACACCCGCAACCTGCCTCGGATCGCGTGTTGAGCGACATGTTCAGCAGGTGAGCGAGTTCTTGCGTGGCGTGCTGCGGACGTTTCCCGCGACCGGCACCGCGGAAGTCGACGTCTCGGCCCTGCCCGGCCTCGGCCGCTAACACGGCTCATGCGTCTTGCTGTATCGGGCTCTGCATGCACAGTTGCGCGCAGAGCACGAAATTCCAGCGCACAGGTCCGGGCACATCGGGCTCTGCATGCACAGTTGCGCGCAGAGCCCGATTGGTCTGCACGACGGTGGGCATGCGGGATGCCGACTGGGGCCGTTGCTCGCGCACCGCCACGGCGGAGCACCGTGCCGCGCTGCGCGCTGGCAGCACCGTGCCGTGCTGCGCGCTGGCGGCGGCGCCGCGTGTCGTAGACACCAGCAACCTGCCCCTGATCGAGTGTCGAACGATACGTTCAGCAGGTGAGCGAATTCCTGCAGAACGTGCTGCGGACGCTGCCGGCGACCGCCACCGGGCTGACCCGGCCGCGGCAGCCGACCGGCGCGGAACTGGCCGACCTGCGCAGCACCGAACCGCCGCCGGCCGAGGGCGGCGTCCGGGTACGCGCGCTGGTGCAGACGCAGTGGGACGCCCCGACGGCAGGCGTGATCGAGGGCCGGTTCCGTCCGGCGACGACACGGATGGCGATCGGGGCATTCGTCGTCGAGCACAAGTCGGCGACCTTCCTCGCCGACGCCGGGATCTGCGCCGACGCGCACACCCGGCACCTGTCCGACATGCCGGCCCTGGCGCGCAAGGTGCTCGCCGGGCCGCCGCCGCGGCTCGGCCTCGCCGGCGCGCTGCACGAGACGGGAATCGACCCGGCCACATTGCAGTTCGCGTTGCTCACCCATGTGCACTGGGATCACGTTTCCGGCCTTGCCGAACTGCCCGAACTGCCGGCGCGGATCAGCGCGGCGGAACTGGAGACGGTCGCGCGCGTCCGTGACTCGGACGCCGCCGCTCCGCCCGGGTTCTCGCGCGCGTCGCTGCAGGGCGTGCGCTTCGAGGCGGTCACACTCGACGGACCGCCGATGCTGTCCTTCCCGTCGAGCCATGACGTGTTCGGCGACGGCACCGTTCTGCTGTGCGATCTGTCCGGCCACACGCCAGGGCACGTCGGGATCCTGCTGACGCTGCGCTCCGGACGGCGGCTGCTGCTCGCCGGGGACGCGGTCTGGAACAGCGCGCAACTCAAGCCGCCGCGTCAGCGTCCGGCCACTGCCCGGCTCGCCGACACCGAGCCGGACGCCGCGTGGCGTACGGTGGTCCGGCTGTCCAGGGTGCCGGCCGGAATCACCGTGGTGCCGGCGCACGATCACGACCTGATCGCGGCGACCTTCGGCGACGACTGGCTGGAGTGACTGCAGCGGATCGGCCTGCTCATCGCGTCCTGACTGATGTGGGAGCACCGGTGCTCGGGACCTGGGAGGGCACGCTGCGCGGCGACCAGACCCTCGCGGACTTCGCGGCCGAGCAGTCGGTCGCGCTGACCCGCTTCGCCTACCTGCTCTGTGGCGACCGCCAGCGTGCGGAGGATCTGGTGCAGGATGCGTTCCTCGCGCTGCACCGCCGCTTCGGGGGCACCCTGAGCCTGGCCGCGCCCGTCGCCTACGCCCGCAAGGCGATCGTCAACGCCCACATCTCCCAGTCGCGCAAGCGATCAGCGTCCGAACGGGTCACCGACAGCGTGCCCGACGCCCCCGCGCCGGCCGCGGACCGGTTCGAGCAGGACGCCATGTGGCACGCGCTCCAGGGCCTGCCCGAGCGCCAGAGAGCGGTGCTGGTGCTGCGCTACTACCTCGACCTTTCCGACCCTCAGATCGCCACCACGCTCGGTTGCCGCGAGGGGACGGTGCGCAGCCTGGCCGCGCGCGGCTTCGCCGCCCTGCGGCGGCTGCCCGAGTTCAGCAAGGACGGGCCATGAACGACGACCAGATCGGCGAGGTGCTGCGAAAGACGCTGGCCGCGCGCGCCGCGACCGTGACGCAGGGAGCGCCGTGGGACGAGGATGAGGAGCCACCGGACATTGCGCCGTATCGGCATTGCCGCGTGCGCTGGTTGGCGCCGCTGGCCGCCGCCGCGGTCGTGCTCACCGTCGTCGGTGTCACGTTCGCCCTACGTGGCAAGGACGAGCAGTCGGCACCGCCGCTGCCTGGCGCGGTGGAGCAGCCAGCGGTCCCGGCCGGGATGAAGCCGGTCGACGCCCTCGGCGTCGAGATCTTCGTACCCCGCACCTTCGGGATCGACAACCCGTGCGCAGGCGGAACCAAGGTGCTCCGGCCGATTCCCACCTCGAGCTTGTGCCCGGGGCCGCAGCAGTCCGTACCGCTCGTTCGCATCACGACACCGCAAGGCCATCCCGGCTCGAACAGCTGCGCCCACCCGATCAGGTTGGACCGCGAGCCTGCCTGCCCGATGAGCGCGGCTTCAACCGGTCGATCCGGCCCCACGAGCACCACCCTGATCTGGCCGAAGCACGGCGCACAGTTGACAGTGGCGAACCTCGACAGCAAAGCCACCATGCAGATCCTGCGCAGCGCCCACGCGGTACCCGTCGACCGCAACGGCTGCCGGGCGACGAACACCGACCTCGATCGCGCGCTGCCGCGGAACATCCCGGACCCGGCGAACATCCAGCTCCACGGCCTGCCGTTGCCCACGAGCGGCCTGGACCGGATGAGCGTGTGCTGGTACATCTCCAATCGACTCGCTGCATCCGCACAGGTCGGCGGCGCCGGTGGCCGGCACATCGCACAGACGGTCAATGCGCTGCTTCCGAAATGGCCGGCACCGCAGCCACAGCCAAACCTGCCGTCCTGCGACCAGGTCGACCGTCATGACGGCGTGCAGCTAATAGCCCACACGCGCGCCGGCGATGTCGAGGCCATCGCGCAGCTCGCAGCCTGCAATGGCCAGCGCACCGTCAATGCCGGAAGCCGGGCCGTACTCGTCGAGCCCGAACTCGCCGCTGCGCTGGCCAGGGCCACCGGCATTCCCTTTGCCGACGGCTACCCCGCCAACTGATCAGGCGGGCCGGCGATACCGTTCTGGGCGTGCCCGATACCGTGCTCGTCCGCCGCGCCCGCACTCCCGACGTCCCCGCCGTCAAGGCGATCGTGGACATCTACGCCGGGTCCGGACGACGCCTGCTCGCCAAAGAGCTCGTCACGCTGTACGAGGACGTGCAGGACTTCCTGGTCGCCGAGCTGAACGGGACCGTGGTCGGCTGCGGCGCACTGCACGTGCTGTGGTCCGACCTCGGCGAGGTGCGCACCCTGGCGGTGCACCCCGAGCACGTCAAGCAGCGCATCGGCGCCGTGCTGATCGACCGGCTGATCGACACCGCGCGCGAACTGGGCCTGTCCCGGCTGTTCGCGCTGACCTTCCACGTCGACTTCTTCGCCCGGCACGGCTTCCACCCCATCGAGAGCGCCCCGGTCGACCCGGACACCTATGACGCGCTGCGCCGCTCGTACGACCCGGGCGTGGCCGAGTTCCTGGGCCTGGAGTACGTCAAGCCGAACACGCTCGGCAACACCCGGATGCTGCTTCACCTTTAACAAAAGTACCGCGCGCCTCACGTGTCACAGCCGCCTCAACAGCTAGCGTCTGCCCCACGGAGGTGATCACCGTGACCACTGTGGATCGCGTCGAGTTCCGGGCGTGGCCGCCAGCGTCGGCTGCCACGCCGGCGACCGTCGGCACGCATGCCGCGACCGACGAGGAGCTGTACGTCGGCAGGCACCGCAAGCCAGGAGCCAGGGCGCTGTCCCTGCTCCGGATGTTCTACAGCCCGCGCCACCGCGCCGGCTGAACCGCACCGCGCAGCGAGAACCCTCAGAGGGCGCCGGTCTCGGCGCCCTCTTCGCTGTCCTCGTCGGGTTCCTCGTCCTCGTCGGCTGCGACCAGGTCGTCGGCGCTACCGCCGTTGCGCAGCGCGTACAGCAGGCCGGCCAGCTCGTCCGGCATGACCAGCACCTCGCGCGCCTTGGACCCTTCCGACGGGCCGACGATCGAACGCGACTCCATCAGGTCCATCAGCCGGCCCGCCTTGGCGAAGCCGACCCGCAGTTTGCGCTGCAGCATCGACGTCGAGCCGAACTGGGTGGAGACGACCAGCTCGACCGCCGACAGGAACAGGTCTAGGTCGTCGCCGATGTCCTCGTCGATCTCCTTCTTGGCCACTGCCGGCGCCGTGACGTCCTCGCGGTAGCTGGGCTGCAACTGCCCCTTGCAGTGCTCGACGATCGAGCGGATCTCCACGTCGGTGACGAACGCCCCCTGCATGCGGGCGGGCTTGGACGCGCCCATCGGCAGGAACAACGCGTCGCCCTTGCCCAGCAGTTTCTCCGAGCCGGGCTGGTCCAGGATGACCCGTGAGTCGGTGACCGAGGAGGTCTTGAAGCCCAGCCGTGACGGCACGTTCGCCTTGATCAGCCCGGTGACGACGTCGACGGACGGCCGTTGGGTGGCGATCACCAGGTGGATACCGGCGGCGCGGGCCAGCTGGGTGATCCGCACGATCGCGTCCTCGACGTCGCGCGGCGCGACCATCATCAGGTCGGCCAGCTCGTCGACGATCACCAGCAGGTAGGGATATGCGCTGTAGACGCGCTCCGAGCCGGGCGGCGCGACCAGCTCGCCGTTGACGACCTTCTTGTTGAAGTCGTCGATGTGCCGCGTGCCCGAGTGCTCCATGTCCTCGTAGCGCATGTCCATCTCGCGCACGACCCACTGCAGGGCGTCGGCGGCTTTCTTCGGGTTCGTGATCACCGGGGTGACCAGGTGTGGGATCCCTTGGTAGGCGGCGAATTCGACTCGTTTGGGGTCGACCAGGACCATGCGCACCTGCTCGGGCGTGGCGCGGGTCAGGATCGAGAGGATCAGCGTGTTGATGCAGCTCGACTTGCCCGCCCCGGTCGCGCCGGCGACGAGCAGGTGCGGCATCTTGGTCAGGTTCGCGACGACGAAGCCGCCCTCGACGTCCTTGCCGAGCGCGACCAGCATCGGATGGTGATCGCGCTGCGCCACCGAGCTGCGCAGCACGTCGCCGAGCATGACGATCTCCGGGTCGGCGTTGGGGATCTCCACGCCGACCGCGCTCTTGCCGGGGATCGGCGACAGGATCCGCACGTCGGCGCTCTTGACCGCGTAGGCGATGTTGCGGGTCAGGTTGGTGATCCGCTCCACTTTTACGCCCGGCCCGAGTTCGACCTCGTAGCGGGTGACGGTCGGCCCGCGGTTGAAGCCAGTGACGGCGCAGTCGACGTCGAACTCGGTGAACACCTGGGTGAGCGAGGCGATCACCTCGTCGTTCGCGCGGGTGTGCTCCATGTGCGGGGCGCCCTGGGCGAGCGTGGCCAGCGACGGGAGGGTGTACAGGCCGCCGCCGTTGCTCAGCTCCAGCTGCAGCGGCGCGTTGATCGGCGGCAGGTCGTCCTCGACGATCTTGGGCTTGCGCGGCTTGCGCGGCCGGGGCAGCGGCTCGTCGAGGTCCGCTGTCGGCTCGTCGAGGTCGGACAGCTCGCTCAGATCGGTGGTTTCGGTCAGGTCGCTGTCGGCCGGCGCCCGACGCAGCCGGCGGCGCGCCTTCGGTTGCACCGGCTGCTCGACGAAGTCGGCCTCGTCATCGGCGGCTGCGTCACTGGAACGGCCGGTGACCAGCTCGCGGACGTACCCGGCGATCGCGCTGATCGGCGTCGCCGTGACGACCAGGATGCCGAACGCGCCGACGATCAGCAGCAGCGGCACCGCGATCGCGGCGGACAGCCCGCTCGCGAGCGGTTGCGCGGCCAGCGCGCCGATGAGCCCGCCGGCGTGATCACGCCCGTGCGAGCTGCCCGGCGAGCCGGCCCAGAGGTCGAACAGCCCCAGCACCGAGAGCGTGACCGCAGTCGTTCCCACGACCAACCGGCCGCGCGACCCGGGTTCGGGTGCCTGCCGCAACAGATGCGCCCCGGACGCGAGCAGTACGACAGGCAGCAGCAGCGCGCCGTTGCCGGCCAGCAACCGGCACAGCGAGGTCAGGCCGCGCCCGAGCGGGCCGGCGGCGGCGAACCACATCGCCATCACGCTGATCAGACCGACGGCGAGCACGCCCAGCGCGAGGCCGTCGCGGCGGTGCTCGGCCTCCAGGTCGCGTGCGGTGGCGGCGTTGCGGCCGACGGCGCGCGCGAGGCTGCCCAGCATCGCGGCGAGCGCCCGCCAGATCGCCGCGAGCGCCCGGCCGAGCAGGGCGAACGGGACCAGGTAGCCGGGCGTGCGCCGCCCGGCTGCCGGTTTGCGGGCAGGGGCTCGCGTGCGTGTTGCGGTTGCCACCGGAAAACCCTAACCCTGAACTCGACCGTTATCAGGGAGTTCCGGACGGTGTCGCGGCCGGGCGTCCCGTGGTCAGAGGTCGGCGGCGGCCAGATCCTGGCGCAGGTGGCTCAGCTCATGCTCGGTCGCGTCCACCAGCGGCAGCCGCACCGGCCCGACGTCCATGCCCCGGTCCCGCAGCCCGGCCTTGACCAGAATGGTGCCCTGAGTGCGGAAGATCCCGGTGTAGATCGGCAGCAGCCTGCGGTGCAGGGCGAGCGCCTCGGCCACCTCGCCGCGCTCGAACGCGCCGATCATCGCCTTGGTCGCCGCCCCGGAGAAGTGCGTGGACGTGCCGACCACCCCGACGCCCCCGACCGACAGCAGCGGCAGCGTCATCGCGTCATCGCCGCTGTAGTACGCCAGGGACGTCTCGGCCATCACCCGAGCGGATCCCGGCAGGTCGCCCTTCGCGTCCTTGACCGCCACGATGCGCTCGTGCTCGGCCAGCGCGATCAACGTCTCGGTCGCGATCGGCACGCCACTTCGGCCGGGGATGTCGTAGAGCACGATCGGCAACTCGGTCGCGTCGGCGACGGCCCGGAAGTGTGCGAGCAGGCCGGCCTGCGGCGGCTTGGAGTAGTAGGGCGTGACCACCAGCAGCCCGTGCGCGCCGGACTTCGCGGCCTGCTCCGCGACGGCGATGGTGTGCACGGTGTCGAACGTGCCGACGCCGGCGACGATGTGCGCGCGGTCGCCCACCGCGTCGACGACCGCGCGCACCAGGTCGGCCTTCTCGGCGTCCGACGTCGTAGGCGACTCGCCGGTCGTGCCGTTGATCACCAGCCCGTCGTTGCCCTGCTCGTCGACCAGGTAGGCGGCCAGTTCGACCGCCCTGCCGAGATCGAGGCCGCCCGCCACGTCGAACGGGGTGACCATGGCGGTGAGCAGGCGACCGAACGGGCGGGCCGGGTCAGCAGCAGCGGGCATGGGCCAAAAATACCGCGTGGCGCCTCAGGATTCGGTGACCAGCGGGCTGGAGGCGACCTCGGTGCCGTCCGGCAGGGCGGTGATCTCGAAGTCGGCGAACGCGTTCGGGGCGATCCGGCGCAGTTCGCGCAGCACGGCGACCGCGAATGCCCGGATCTCCACGTCGGCGTGCTCCGACGCGCGCATGCCGATGACGTGCCGCCAGGCACGGTAGTTGCCGGTGACCACGAGCTTGGTCTCGGTCGCGTTCGGCAGCACCGCGCGTGCTGCCTGCCGGGCCTGCTTGCGGCGCAGGGTGGCGTCCGGCGACCCGGCCAGCCGCTCCTCCAGGCCGGCCAGCAGCTCGCGGTAGGCCGTGCCGGTCGCCTCGGTGGCGGCCGCGAATCGTTCGTGCAGCACCGGGTCGGCGGCGATCACGTCCGGCTCCACGACCTCGCCGGCGCCCATCGCGACGTACCGCTGGGACAGCTGGGAGAAGGACAGGTGGCGGTGCCGCACCAGTTCGTGGGTGAGCGAGCGGGACACGCCCGTCACGTAGAAGCTGGCGGTGCCGTGCTCGAGCACCGACAGGTGACCGACATCCAGGATGTGCCGCAGGTAGGTGGCGTTGGTGGCGGTGGCCGGGTTCGGTTTGGACCAGGACTGGTAGCAGGCCCGCCCGGCGAACTCACTGAGCGCCTGGCCGCCGTCCGCGTCGGTCTCCCACGGGACGTCCGGCGGCGGCTCGAAGTGGGTCCAGGCGATCGGCACCACGCGCAGCTGAGCCGGTTCCGGCACGGCGGGCTGCACCTCCTCGACCGCCGGGCGCGCTGACTCGCCCGGCGTCCTCACCCTAGCCGCCGGCCGCGGGAGGGCAGGACGGACCAGCATGACGCCGAGTAGACGTTGCGGTGGCGCCGTGAGTGATGTCATGATGACATCATGCATCTGGACGACTACGTACGGCAAGTACACGACCAGCTCGGCGCGGCGGCGGCCCTCGGTGACGAGCGGACCCAGCAGATCGCCGGGACCCTGGCCGCCGGGGCCGCCCCGGCGATGCGGCTCGCGATCATGAACGCGCTCGGCGCGGCGGCCGACGAGATCACCGCGGCACTGCTCGACTCCCCCGGCTCGCCGACGGTCTCGGTGCGGCTCGACGGCGACGACGTGCGGGTCGAGGTGACGGCCGCACCCCCCGAGCCCGCCGCGGCCCGCGCGGACGACGGCGACGCGACCGCCCGCATCTCGCTGCGGCTGTCCGAGGCCCTCAAGGCAGAGGTCGAGGAGGCCGCGGGCCGCGACGGCGTCTCGGTGAACACCTGGCTGGTGCGCGCTGCGAACAGCGCGCTCAGCCCGACCTGGCCGACCTGGCCGGGCGGTCCCGACTTCGGTGCGCGCGGCGGCCAGGCCGGCCGGCGTGCCACCAACGTCCACCGGGTCACCGGCTGGATCAACGGCTAGCAGCAGGAGACGACAAATGACGACGAAGACCTTTCCGCTGACCGGCCCGATCAACCTGCAGGCGCGGGTCGGCCGCGGCAGCCTCACCGTCCACGCCCTGGACGAGCTGACCGAGGCGCGGGTATTGATCACCCCGCGCCGTAAGGGATCGGACGTCGCGGAGCGCTACACGATCGAACTCAACGGCCCCACCCTGTCGGTGCTCGGTCCGCGCGAGGGCGGCATCTTCGACCTGCCGATCTTCGGCACCCGCGGCAACGAGGCGGTCGACGTGGTGATCGACGTGCCCAGTGGCACCGCGGTCAAGCTGAGCACGTTCTCCGCGGACGTCGTGGTCAGCGGACGGGTCGGTGGCGCCGACATCGCCACCGGATCGGCGAACATCACGGCCGAGCACGTCGACGGCGACCTGCGAGTGCGCTACGGCAGCGGGAACTGCAAGGTCATACGGGTGACCGGCTCGGTCGAGGCACGCTCGGGTGCCGGGCGCGCCCAGTTCGGCTCGATCGACGGCTCGTTGAACAGTGCGTGCGGCAGCGGCGAGTTGCGGGTGCAGGAGGTGCACGGCTCGGTGCGCAGCCGGTCGGGTTCGGGCAGCGCCTCGCTCGAGACGGTGCACGGCGACGTCGATCTGGCCAGCGGATCCGGCCCGATGAGCATCGGCCTGCCCGCCGGCCGGCCCGCGCGCCTGGACGTCACCACCGGCTCGGGCCAGGTCAGCTCCGACCTGCCGATCGAGGACGCGCCGCGCGGCACCGGTGAGCCGATCATGGTGCGGGCGCGCACCGGCAGTGGGGACATTCGGCTGTACCGCGCCGCATAGTCCGAGGCGTTGTCGGCACCGTGCGCAACAGTCAGGGCCTTCGCCGGGCGAACCGCGCCCGCCTCGGCTGAAGGGCAACCGCATGGCCACCGTCGTGCTGTTCCACCACGTGCAGGGGCTGACGCCCGGTGTCACCGGGTTCGCCGACACGCTGCGCGCCGCCGGGCACACCGTGCACACCCCAGATCTGTTCGCGGGGCGCACCTTCGAGAGCATCGAGGCGGGCATGGCCTTCGTCGAACAGACCGGCTTCGACGAGATCTCCGGGCGCGGGGTGAAGGCGGCCGAGAACCTGCCGGCGGACGCCGTCTACGCGGGCTTCTCGCTGGGCGTCATCCCGGCACAGCGCCTGGCCCAGACCCGGCCGGGCGCGCGCGGCGCGCTGCTGTTCCATTCGTGCGTCCCGACATCGATGTTCGGCGCCTGGCCGGACGGCGTGCCGGCACAGATCCACGCGATGGACGCCGACCCGTTCTTCGTCGACGAGGGTGACATCGAGGCGGCGCGAGCCCTGATCGAAGAGGCCGAGAACGCGCAACTGTTCCTCTATCCCGGATCGGCGCACCTGTTCGCCGACGCGTCGCTGCCCTCCTACGACGCGGCTGCCGCCCAGTTGCTCACCCAGCGGGTGCTCGAGTTCCTCGCCGCCGCAGGCTGATCGCGACGCCCGCACGGTCCCGGCGCGGGAACCCGCCGACGGCGGCCACACCTGGCGCCGGCTGCGCGTGCGGCACGCCGCCTCCGGCTGGTCGGCGGTCGTGCACAACCCGCAGTCGGGCTACGTCAGCCTGCGCAGCACGGTGACCGACACCCACGGCAGCGCTTCGACCACCCAGGTGATCCGCGCGTACGCAGTGCGCTAATCGAGCTCGCCGACCAGCCGGCTGTAGTGCCCACCGGCCGCGAGCAGTTCGGCGTGCGTACCCCGTTCGACGATGCGGCCACGGTCGAGCACCACGATCTGATCCGCACCGCGCACCGTCGAGAGCCGATGGGCGATCGCGATCGTCGTGCGCCCCTTGGCGAGTTCGTCGAGTGCGGCCTGGACCGCCCGCTCGGTGCGGGTGTCCAGGGCGCTCGTCGCCTCGTCCAGCACGAGGACCGGCGGGTTGCGCAACAACATCCGGGCGATCGCCAGCCGCTGCCGCTCGCCGCCGGAGAACCGGTACCCACGGGCCCCGACGACCGTGTCGTAACCGTGCGGCAGCGCACTGATCAACTCGTGGATGTGCGCCGCGCGCGCAGCCTCAGTCAGGTCGGCGTCCGTCGCGTCCGGTGCAGCGAAACGCAGGTTGGCCGCGATCGTGTCGTGGAACAGGTAGGTGTCCTGCGCGACCAGGCCGACCGCGTCGGACACGCAGCCGAAGCTCAACGCCCGCACGTCGACGCCGTCGATGCTGACGACGCCCTGATTCGCGTCATACAGACGGGCAACCAGGTAGCCGAGCGTGGTCTTGCCGGAACCGGTCTCGCCCACGATCGCAGTGGTTCGCCCGGCCGGCACCTCGAGCTCGATGTCGCGCAGCGTCCACTCCCCCGCGTCGTCGTACCGGAAGCTGACGCCCTGGAGGCAAACGTCGCCGCGCACCTCGGCCAGCGTGCGCGCGCCGGGCGCCTCGACCACGTCGACGGGCAGGTCGAGGACCTCGAAGATCCGCCCGAACAGAGCGACCGACGTGGACACCTGGACGCCGATGCTCTGCAGCGCGGTGGCCGGCGCGACCAGCCGGTTCAGCATGCTGGTGAAGGCCACCGCGGTACCGATCGTGATCGTCGCGGCGCCGTTGGCCAGCGCGACGCCGGCGATCCAGTAGACGATCGCGGGGATCATCGTGAGGCTGGCGCGACGGGTGGAGAGCACCCACTTGCCGCTCATGGCCGCCGCCATCTCGGTGTCCGAGAGCTCCCGGGATTCGGCGGCGAACCGGTCGGTCAGCGCCTGCTGCCGGCCAAGGGTCTTGGTGAGCAGCACGCCGGCGACCGACAGCGACTCCTCGAGCAACCCGGTCAGCCCGGCCAGCCGCCGCTGCCGACCGCGCGCGATGGCACGGCGGCGGCGGCCCAGCCGCATCGAGAACAACAGGAACAGCGGCACGACGATCAGGCAGATGCAGCCGAGCCTGAAGTCCATGATCAACGCCGCGATCGCGACCGCCAGCGCGGTGAAGACGTTCTGGATCGTCGAGCTCGCGGTGTTCGTGACGACGTTGTCGACGCCACCGACGTCGTTGCCGATCCGCGACAGCAGCTCGCCGGCCCGGGTGCGGGTGAAGAACCGCAGCGACATGCGCTGCAGGTGCGCGTAGACGCCCACCCGCAGGTCGTGCATCACGCGTTGCCCGATCAGGTTGGACAGCCAGGTGGTCGCGACACCCAGCCCGGCGGCGGCCATGGCGGCCACGAGCATGCCGCCCGCGAACCAGCTGACCAGCGCCGCACTTCGCTCCGGCAGCGCCCGGTCGATGATCTCGCGCAGCAGGAACGGCGAGACGACGTTGGCTAGCGCCTGGACGGCCGCTAGTGCGAGCAGCGCGAACACGGCCCATCGGTAGGGCGCGAACAGGGCGGCCATGCGCCGCAGCGGGACGGCGTCTGCGACGTCCGCGTCGGCGTCGGCATCACGCAACTGGGCGGCCGCGGCCGCCGTCATCGCTCCGTCACCGCGCCGCCGGGTTCGAAGTCGGCCAGCCGTCGCATCACCGCGGCGGCCCGGACCAGCACGTCGCGGTCGGCATCGTCGAGCAGCTGCGCCATCGCCCGGGCGAGCCATGCATCGCGTGGCGCGAACTCCGCTCGCAGGGCGCGCCGGCCCGCGGTCGTCAACACCAGCAGGTACTGGCGGCCGTCGGTCGGATCGGCGGTGCGCTCCAGGTAGCCCGCTGCCTCCAGCGCGGCATAGGTCCGGGTGAGCGACTGCGGCTGGGTGCGCAGCTGGTCGGCCATATCGCCCGGCGTCATCGAGCCATTGGTGACCAGCCGGCCGAGCACCGCGGTCTGGTTCAGGCTGAGGTGGCCGGCGCGCTCAACCCGGGCACGGGACGCGAGCGCGGTCGCGGCCCGGCACACGGTCGCGGCCTCGGTCCTGAGCTCGCGTGAAGTGGTACGCATGTGCTTACGATATAGTAAGCAACAACGTACTAAATGTCGGCGACCGCCTTCGCCAGCCGGGGCGCGAGATCGCCGCGGGGCATGACCTCGATGCCGTCCAGTTCGAGCCATTGCGCTGTCAGCGCGAGTTCGGCGGCCAACTGGTTCGCGACCACGTTCGGGTCCGCGCCGTCTTGCGAATGCGCGCTCTGTACGCGCAGCACGCCGCTCTGGCGGTCGGACTTGAGATCGACACGCGCGACGATCGACTCGCCGAGCAGGAACGGCAGGACGTAGTAGCCGTGCACGCGCTTGGCCGCCGGCGTGTAGATCTCGATCCGGTAGTACAGGTCGAAGAGCCGCTCGGCACGCTCGCGGAACCAGATCAGCGAGTCGAACGGCGACAGCAGGGCGCGAGCACGGACCTGCCGCGGCTGCCTCGCCTCGTGCCACAGGTAGGCAGGCGCCGACCACCCGTCCACCGCAACCGGGAGCAGTTCGCCGGTCTCCACCAGGTCGGCGACGCGCGCCTTGCAGTCGTGGTGGCTCAACCGGAAGTAGTCGCGCAGGTCCGGCTCCGTCGCCACTCCAAGGGCTCGCGCGGACAGCCGGACGAGCTCGCGGGTCGCCTCGGCCCGCGACGGCGTGGGCGCTGCCAGGACCGCGGACGGTAGCACCCGCTCGGTCAGGTCGTAGTACCGCTCGAAGTTGACGCGGCGCGCAGTGGTGACCCGACCGGCGTAGAACAGGTACTCCAGCGCGGTCTTGCCGTCGTGCCAGTTCCACATGTGCCCCGGACGCGGAGCCGGCCGGGCGATGCCCGTGTCGCCGGCGCGGATCGGGCCCTGCTCGGTGACCAGCCTGACGCAGTCCTCGAGCAGGCCGGGATTCTCCTGTGCGATGCGCCGGATCGCCGGCCAGGGCTCGATGTGCGCGCGCTCCATCCGCCAGCGCAGCAACGGCTGGTACCGCACCGGAACGAGCGAGGCGGCATGGGCCCAGTACTCGAACAGTTCCGGCCGCACCGGGGCTGAGGTATACGCGGTGAGCCGGTCCAGCAGGGCGCGCGGGTACGGCCCGAGCCGGGCGAACACCGGCAGGTAGTGCGCCCGGGAGAACACGTTGACCGAGTCGATCTGCAGGATCGCGATGCGGTCGAGCACCCGGCGCAGGTGCCGTGCGTCGACCCGGCCGGTCGGCCGCGGGTCGGCGAAACCCTGGGCGGCGAGCGCGATGCGCCGCGCCCGCGACGCCGAGAGCGCACGCACGCGACGGGGCGGGACGGCCATGGCCGCACTGTATGCGTCGCTGCCGACAGCAGGACGGGCGCAGAGCGTGCCATGGGCGGCAGAGCGCTCGAGGACAGCGCGGTGGATGGGGCGGACGTGGCAGGATGCCGGAGTGTTCGAACACCTCGTCGAGTCGGTCGGCAACGCGGTCGGCGCGTGGCTCTACGTGATCGCCGGGGCGCTCTGCTTCGCCGAGGCGGCAATCCTCGTGGGCATGGTGCTGCCGGGCGAAACCGCACTGCTGGTAGCCGGCGTCTTCTGCGCGCACCACAAGCTCAACTTGTGGGTGATGATCGTCGTCGCCGTGCTGTGCGCCGTGGCCGGCGACTCGGTGGGCTTCGAGTTCGGCAAGAAGTTCGGCCCCCCGCTGCGCGCGTCCCGGCTCGGGCACTGGGTGGGCGAGCACCGCTGGGCGATGGTCGACGGTTTCCTGGTGCGGCACGGCGGCAAGGCGGTGCTGCTGGGGCGGCTCACCGCACTGTTCCGTGCGCTCGTGCCGTCGATGGCCGGGATGAGCAGCATGCGCTACCGCACGTTCGTCGTCTGGAACGTCGCCGGTGGACTGATCTGGGCGCCGGGCTGCGTCCTGCTGGGGTTCGCCTTCTCCAAGTCGCTGTCCACCGTGGGCAGGACGCTGACCTGGGCACCGCTCGCGATCGTGGCGCTCGTGGTTCTCGGCTACGTCGCGCTGCACCTGCGCAAGCGGCGCATCGAGCGCGCCGAAGCAGACGCCTTCGCCGAGTCCGACGCCGCCAGCCCGAGACCCTGACCGATCCGCCGGCGCGGCCGGCGGCCCGCAGTGCGCTGATGGTCCGCGAACTGGATCGCCGGCAGGTGCGCTGGGTGATGAGCGGTTCGACGGTCGCCGCGATCTACGGTGCCGCCCTCGTGCCCAATGACCTCGATGTCGTGCCGGCGCCGGACGAGGAGGACCTGCAGCGCCTCGCCGGGCTTCTCGACGCGCTGGACGCCGTCCCCGCCCCCTGCCGCCGCCGGTGAAAGGCCCCACGCTGGAGGAGTGCCGGGCGTGGCGCGTGGCGCCCCGAACCACCGACCGCCGAGCAGCTGGACCACCTCTTCGTCGTGGCAGATGCTGGACCGGCTGCCGGCCGAAGCCAGGGCCAGGGACATCGCGCGAGCGGAGGTCTACGCGGCGCTGCGCGAGCGATTGCCGTGCGATCCCGATCCGGACCCCCGAGCACTGGCCGCATTGGCCTGAGCGGCCGGCCACGACGCGCCGTCCACAGGCTACGAAGTCGATCAGCTCGCGCACAGTAACCTCACGGCCATGACCGGTCCCGATCAGCCGTACTACCCACCTTCGGGCGCCCAGCCGCAGGGCCCGTACCCGCAGCAGCCGTCCGGGGCAGGTCCGCAGTACCCGTCCGGCGGGTACGCGCAGCAGCCGTACGGTACGTACCCGCAGCAGCCGGCCGGCGCAGGTCCGCAGTACCCGTCCGGGGCCGAGCCCCCCTACCCGCCCTACCCACCGGCCCCGCCCTACCCACCGGCCCCGTCCGGCCCGCCGCGGGGCCCGGGACCGATCGAGCGGATCGGCCCGCGCGCCTGGCGCCGTCCGGATCCGCGGCTCGGTGTCGCGTTGGCCGGTGTCGGAGTGGCCCTGGCGATCATCGGCGTGATCGTCTGGGGCGGCGACTACGTCGTCGAGGGCAGCTTCGGCTCGGGCGGCACCAGCGGCTCGGACAGCCGGCGGCTGCTCGGCGCCGGCCTGGCGTTCCTCGTCGTGGTCATCGGCTACGTCCTGGCGATCCGCCGCAAGCACGGGCCGCTGGCCACCGCCGGAGTCGCCGGCAGCGCGCTCGGCGTCCCGGTGACCCTCACCTTCCTCACCCTCGACCTGCACAGCAGCTCGCTCGCCTCCAGCGATGCGGTCGTGATCGTGTCGATCGTGATCTGGCTGATCAGCTACGTGTACGTCCCGGGAGCCCGCGGCCACGCGTTCTACCTGGGGCTGGCCACGCTCGAGCTGTGGGCCTACCTGCTCGACAAGTCCCAGTCCAGCGGTGTTACCGGGCTCGCGACCGGGTCGATCGGCCGGCTGACGCCCTTGCCGGCCAGCTCGGGACGGCCGGACTGGGCGACGATCGCGGCGATCTCGCTCATCTTCGGCCTGGCCTACTACGCGATCGGCTACTACCTGGACCGGTCCGGGCGGCACGGCATGTCGGTGGCCCTGGCGGTCAGCGGCTTCGTCGCGACCGGCGTCGGCATCGGGGCGCTCGCAGCGGAGATCGACAACGCGACCGGCACCGGCGTGCTCCTCGTGCTGCTCGGGCTCGCCCTGGCCGGCTACGGCGCGCGAACCGGACGCCGATTCACCACCTGGGTGTGGGCCGCGGTGGTCGGCGCCGGCGTGCTAGTGATCGTCTTCGACCAGATCGACTCCGACACCGTCCCGCTCGGTGGCTTCCTGTTGATCCTCGCCGGGCTCGTGGTGGTGGCTGCCGGGCACGTGCTGGGGAACGCCCTCGGCGAAGACGAGTTCCCGCCCGTCGACCAGGTGGCACCGCCCGGTCACTAGTCTCGGGCGCATGGCCGATGTGAGCGTGCGCGCGGCGCGGGAAGGTGACGCCGACGAGATCGGCCGGATCCAGGTCGAGACGTGGCGAACCGGGTACGGCTCGATCCTGCCCGATCCGGTTCTGCAGTCACTCACCCCCGAGCTGGCCGCCGCCGCCTGGCGCGATGCCGTCCTCGAGCCGCCGTCGCCGCGCCACCACGTGCTGGTGGCGCAGGAGCAGACCTGGACGGTCGGCTTCGCCGGCTTCGGCCCCGCCGCCGACACGGTCGCGGCCGAGCCGCCGACCGGGGACGCTGACCCCGCGGAAGCCGCCCCTGCCGAGGATGCCGTCCCGGAGGGCACTATCGAGATCAGCCCGCTGCTGGTCGAGCCGCGCTGGGGACGGCGGGGGCACGGGTCCCGGCTGCTCGCCGCGGTCGTGGACCACGCCCGCGCCGACGGGATGCAGCGCGCGATCGTGTGGATCCCGGAGGCGGACACCGCGTCGCGCGAGTTCTACCTGTCCGCCGGCTGGGCGCCCGACGGGCTGGTGCGCGCGCTTGACACCGGGGCCGGCGAACTGCGCGAGGTCCGGCTGCACGTGTCGCTGGCCGAGTCATGACCTTCACCGGCATCCCCGTCACGGCGCTGGACTTCTACGAGGACCTCGAGGCGGACAACACCAAGGCGTTCTGGACCGCGCACAAGGGCGTCTACGACGAGTCGGTGCGCGGCCCGCTCGAGGCACTCGTCGCCGCGCTGGCCCCCGAGTTCGGCTCGGCCAAACTGTTCCGCCCCTACCGGGACGTCCGGTTCAGCAAGGACAAGACGCCGTACAAGACGCACCAGGGCGCCTGGTTCGGCGAGTCCTCGCGCTACCTGCACGTCTCGGCCGCCGGGCTGTTCGTGGCAGGCGGGTACTGGGACACCTCGTCGGCGCAGGTCGAGCGACTGCGTCGCGCCGTCGGCGACGACGTGGCCGGCCCGGCGCTGGAGCGTGCCCTGGCGCAGACCCGGCGTGCCCGGCTCACGCTCGGCGGCTCGACGATCACCCGGGTGCCCAGCGGCTACCCGAAGGACCACCCGCGAGCCGACCTGCTGCGCTACAAGTCGCTGACGCTGGGGCGCGAGTTCGGTTGCCCGGCGTGGCTGGCGACCTCACGCGCGCAGACCGAGATCGCCAAGGCGTGGCGCGCGATGGCCCCGGTCGTCGAGTGGCTGGACACGCACGTCGGTCGCGACTGACGGCACGCGCACTGACATGGCCCTGCCGGACGTCCTCACCAGCGGGTTGCGCGTCGTGATCGTCGGGACCGCGCCCGCGGCGCCGGCTCGCGGACACTACTACGCCGGCCGCGGCAACCTGTTCTGGCAGTTGCTGCACGAGGCCGGGCTCACCGCGGAACTGCTCACGCCCGAGCAGGACAGGCTGGTGGTGCGCTACGGCCTCGGTCTGACCGACCTGCACAAGAGCGTCGAGGTGCTCGGCCGGGAACGCACCGTGCACTGGCACATCCGCGAGTTCACCGCCAAGCTCCGCCGGTACCGGCCGCAGGCGGTGGCGTTCGTCAGCGCGACGGCCGCGGGCGCGTACGCGCGCGGCGCGGGACTGCGCGGGCTGCGTCCCGGGCCCTGGGGCTCGACGCCGTGGCCGGTCGCCGGGCTGCCCGGGTTCGTGCTGCCGGGGCCGTCCGGCGCGAACAACGGGATGCCGCTGCCGCTGCGGATCGCGCTGTGGCGCGACCTGGCCGATTTCCTCGACACGCACGGCCCGCCTCCCCCCACGGTGCGACCAGCCCCGTCCGGGCCTCGCTTGCGCTGGTGCGGTCGCCTTCCCCCCTGGTGTGACCAACCCCGTCTGCCTTCCCCCCTCGTGTGACCAACCCCGTCTGCTTTCCCCGGGCGTGACCAGCCCCGTCCGGGCCTCGCTTGCGCTGGTACGGTCGCCTTCCCCCCTGGTGTGACCAACCCCGTCTGCCTTCCCCCCTGGTGTGACCAACCCCGTCTGCTTTCCCCGGGCGTGACCAGCCCCGTCCGGGCCTCGCTTGCGCTGGTACGGTCGCCTTCCCCCCTGGTGTGACCAACCCCGTCTGCCTTCCCCCCTCGTGTGACGAAATCTGGGCACTGGATCTGGTAACCGCGTGGGGGGAGCCGCCGCACACTCGTCAGTCGGTGGGGGAAGGCGCACCGGTTCGCCAGTCGGTGGGGATGCGGACTCGTCAGCCGGTGGGGGAAGCGGGTACCGCTGGTCAGCCCGTGGGGAGCCGCCGCACACTCGTCAGTCGGTGGGGGAAGGCGCGCCGGTTCGCCAGTCGGTGGGGATGCGGACTCGTCAGCCGGTGGGGGAAGGCGCGCCGGTTCGCCAGCCGGTGGGGGAAGGCGCGCCGGTTGGCCAGCCGGTGGGGGAAGCGGGTAACGGTTCGTCAGCCGGTGGGGGAAGCGGACGCCGCGGCGATGGCGGTGCGCATGGCGGCCCTCGCCCGCTTGCGGTCGCCCGCGTGGTCGTACGCCTCGGCCAACCGGTACCAGCCGCGCCAGTCCCCCGGCGCCGCCTCGACCTCGGCCCGGCGCTGCGCGAACAGCTCGTCGGCCGCGTCCCGGTCGATACGCCCGGCGGCGGTGCGCGGCAGGTCGTCCGGCGGGACGCCCTGTGCGTCCAGCTCACGACCGAGCCGGGCGGTCGCCGCGCCGAAACGCAGCTCTGCGACGACAACCCAGATCCCGATCAGCGGCAGCACGAGCACGGCCACACCTAGAACCTTCAACCCCACCGAATGTTCGGCAAGCAGGTAGGCGCCGCGGTAGCCGATCAGCGCGAAGTAGGCCGCGAGCGCGAGCAGCAGCAGCGCGACGACGCGTTTGGCGCTCACCGGACCGGGTTCACAGGTCGAGCAGCGGGTCCAGCCCGACGGTGAGACCGGGACGGGACCGGATAGCGCGTACCGCGAGCAGCACACCGGGCATGAACGAGGACCGGTTCAGCGAATCGTGCCGGATGGACAGCGTCTCGCCCTCGGTGCCGAGCAGGATCTCCTGGTGCGCGACCATCCCGGCCAGCCGCACCGCGTGCACCCGCACCCCGTCCACGTCCGCGCCACGCGCGCCGTCCAGCGACTGACTGGTCGCGTCGGGCGGCGGCGCCAACCCGGCCTCGGCACGCGCGGCGGCGATCAGCTGGGCCGTATGGACGGCGGTGCCGCTCGGCGCGTCGACCTTGCCCGGGTGGTGCAGCTCGATCACCTCGGCCGACTCGTAGAAGCGGGCCGCCATCTGGGCGAACCGCATCGACAGCACCGCGCCGATGCCGAAGTTCGGCGCGATCAGCACGCCGAGCTGGGGAGCGTCGGCCAGCCAGGTGCGCACCGTGTCCAGCCGATCCGGCGTGAACCCGGTCGTGCCGACGACGGCGTGCATGCCCTGGTCGACGGCGAAGCGGACGTTGTCCATGACAACGTCGGGGTGGGTGAAGTCGACGAGGACCTGGGCGCCGGCGTCGGCCACGCTGAACAGCCAGTCGCCGGCGTCGACCATCGCGACCAGCTCGAGGTCGCCGGCAGCGTCGACCGCCTTGCACACCTGGGCACCCATCCGCCCGCGCGCACCGAGCACGCCCACCCGGATCGGCTCGCTCATCGCCGCCACCCCTACAGTGCGCCGTCGAAGTCGTGGTCGCCGAAGGGGCCGACCACCGTCAGGCAGCGCGGCCGGCCGAGCAGGTCCGCGGCCACCGCGGCGACGTCCGCCGGCGTGACCGAGTCGACCCGCTGCAGCAGTTCGTCCATGCCCATGACGTCGCCGTAGGCCAGTTCGCTCTTGCCGATCCGCGACATCCGGGATCCGGAGTCCTCGAGCCCCAGCACGATCGAGCCGCGCATCTGCCCCTTGCCGCGGGCGATCTCCTCCGCGGTCAGCGAGCCGCGGGCGGCCGCATCGAGTTCGGCGATCATCAGCCCGAGCACCTCGTCGGCCTTGCCGGGCTGGCAACCCGCGTACACGCCGAACTGGCCGGAGTCGGAGTAGCCGGTGTTGAAGGTGTACACCGAGTACGCCAGGCCGCGCTGCTCGCGGATCTTCTGGAACAGCCGCGAACTCATCCCGCCGCCGAGTGCCGCGGACAGCACTCCGGACGCCCAGCGCCGCGGATCGTGCCTGGTCACACCGTGGACGCCGAGCAGCAGATTCGCCTGCTCGCTGTCCTCCGCGACCACGTGCGTCGGGCGCACCGGCAGGTCGGTCACCTCGATCCGGCTGGGACGCAGCGGCGCGGGAGCGCGCCCCGGCTGCAGGTGTCCGGCGAACGCGCGGCGCAGCAGCCGCACGACCTCGGCATGCGCGACGTTCCCCGCAACCGACACCACCATCGCCTCCGGCACGTACCGGCGCCGGTAGTAGCCGGCGATCTGGCGCCGGGTCAGCCCCGCGATCGACTCGACGCTGCCCAGGATCGGCCGGCCCAGGGGGGTGTCGCCGTGCAGCGCGGCGGCGAACTCGTCGTGCACGAGGTCGGCCGGATCGTCGTCGCGCATCGCGATCTCCTCGAGCACGACACTGCGCTCGACGTCGACGTCCTGGGCGGTGATCGTCGCGTTCAGCACCACGTCGGCGATGATGTCCACCGCGAGCGGCAGGTCGCGATCGAGGACGGTGGCGTAGAAGCAGGTGTGCTCCTTCTCGGTGAACGCGTTGAACTCGCCGCCGACCGCGTCCATGGCGCTGGCGATGTCGAGCGCCGAGCGGGTGGCGGTGCCCTTGAACAGCAGGTGCTCGAGGAAGTGGCTGGTCCCGGCGAGCGTCGAGGTCTCGTCCCGCGAGCCCACCGGCACCCAGACGCCGACGCTGACGCTGCGCACTCCGGGCATCGCCTCGCTGACCACCCGCAGCCCGCCCGGCAGCACGGTTCGGGTGATGACGCCGCCTCCGGTGGCGGGAAGTCGCCGGGTCACGGCCCGGTCGACCGGACGTGCCGTGCGTGACGAGCTCATCCCGCGATCCTAGGGGGTGGTCGGTGCCGGTCCGGACGGCGCGGGATCGGGCTCAGCGCGCGACCGCGCTCGGGGGCTGCGGCATCGGCTCGGGGCTCGGCACCGGTTCGGGGCTCGGCACCGGCTCGGGGTCGGGCAACGGCGCGGGCTGCGGGTCCGGCACCCGGGCGCGCACCGGCTCCAACGCCGGCACCGCGTCCCCGGCGATCAGGGTGGCGATCAGAGTCTCGGTCATCACGGGCTCCCCTCGGCTCAGGTGATCCAGGCTACGCAACGCGGTCGGCGCGGGCGCCGCTCGTTCAGCGGGCCGACCAGGCATCCGGGGCGCTGAGCATGGTGCGCACCTGGGGCGAGAACTCACCGCTGAGGACCTGCGCCAGGGTCGTCTCGTCCAGCACCGACCGCAGCGCCGCGCGTACCGCGACCCAGACGTCGGGCAGGTGTTCGGCGACCCCGGCATAGGTCGTCTCGTGCGGCCGCAGCCCGCGCACCTCGGCCAGTGGGCCGTCGACGGCCCGGATGACAGCCGCGATGGTGATCTCGGTGGCCGGACGGGCGAGCGCATACCCGCCGTCGGCGCCGCGCTGGCTACGGACCAAGCCGGCCCGGCGCAGTTCGCCCAGGATCGCCTCGACGAACTTGCGCGGCAGTCCCTGCTCGCCCACCACGACCTCGACCTTGACCAGGTCCGGTTCGTGCGAGGCGAGCGAGAGCAAGGCCCGCACCGCGTAGTCGGTCTTCGCCGAGATCTGCACCCCGGCATCCTCTCACCCGGCTAACGCGGGCTCCGCACCCAGACGCCGCGGCCGGGAGCCAGCTCCAGCGCCTCGGCCTGACCCCGTGTCAGCTGTACCCAGGGCGTCTGCCCGGCCAGCTCCAATTCGGCCCGGACCTCGAACCCGACCCGCTGCACGCGTGCGACCTGCGCCTGGACCGCGCCTTCGACGGCCGCGCCGAAGACCTCGATGTCGTGCGGGCGCACCAGCCGTCCGTGCAGCGTGGTGACCGGGCCGAGGAAGCGCATCACGAAGTCCGAGGCGGGCTTGTCGTACAGCTCATCGGGCTGGCCGGCCTGCTCGATCCGGCCGGCATTGATCACCACGATCTCGTCGGCGACCTCCAAGGCCTCCTGCTGGTCGTGCGTCACGAACACGGTCGTCACGCGCACCTGGTCGTGCAGCCGCCGCAGCCAGTCGCGAAGCTCCTTGCGCACCGTGGCATCGAGCGCGCCGAACGGCTCGTCCAGCAGCAGGACCGACGGCTCGACGGCGAGGGCGCGAGCCAGTGCCATGCGCTGACGCTGGCCGCCGGACAGCTGCGCGGGCATCCGGTCGGCGAACTGCGCCAGGTGCACCAGGTCGAGCAGCTCGTCCACCCGCGCGCGGATCTCGGCCTTGGGCCGCTTGCGGATCTCCAGCCCGAACGCCACGTTGCGGTACACCGACATGTGCTTGAACGCCGCGTAGTGCTGGAAGACGAAGCCGACGTTGCGGCGCTGCGCGGGAATCCGGGTGCTGTCCACCCCGTTGATGCGCACCGACCCGACGTCAGCGTCCTCCAGCCCGCCGATGATGCGCAGCAAGGTGGACTTGCCGCCGCCGCTGGGTCCCAACAGCGCGGTCAGGCCACCGCTGCGCACGTCGAGATCGACGTCCTCCAGCGCGACGAACGAGCCGAACCGCTTGGTGATGCCGGTGGCGACGATGCTCACTGGTGCACCATCCTTGTGTCACTGATCTCGGATGGATTGGTGATGCGCCCGAGGTGCCGCCAGGTCATCGCCCAGCTCGCTCGACCCGGTTGAGGTCCATCGTGAGATATGCGAGGCCTGGTGGTTGCCCGGGACGTGCCGACCGTCGACAGGGCTGAGCGCCGTCGAGCGCCGATCAGTGAGCGAACCGGCTGCCACGTCCGGGAACCACCGGTACCGCACGTGGGCGCCTCCCCACTGGGTCTAGCAGCGAGGAGGCTGACGTGAAGTCTGCCAGCACCACCCCGAACAGCACACTGCCCGACGAGCCGCCCAACGGTCTTACCGGCGGGTTGGATTGGTCGCGTGATGACCATGCCGTCTCGGTCGTTAGCGACCGCGGCCGCGAACTCGTCCGGCACACCGTCCAGCACACCGCCGACGGGTTGCGCGAGCTGGTCGCCGTCCTCATCGACGCCGGCTGTCACGAGGTCGCGATCGAACGCCCGGACGGGCCGGTAGTCGACGCGCTGCTCGCCGCTGGCCTGACCGTCGTGGTGATCAACCCGAACAAGGTCAAGAACCTGCGCGGTCGGTACGGCTCGGCCGGCAACAAGGACGACCGGTTCGACGCGTTCGTGCTGGCCGACACGCTGCGCACCGACCGAGCCCGGCTGCGACCTCTTATCCCCGACACTCCGCCCACCGTCGCGCTGCGCCGCGCCGTCCGCGCCCGTCGCGACCTGGTCGCCAACCGCGTCGGCACCGCGAACCAGCTGCGGGACCACCTCAAGCGAGTTTTCCCTGGCGCGGTCGGCCTGTTCGCCGATCTCGACAGTGCGATCAGCCTCGCCTTCCTGACCCGCTTCACCACTCAGCAGCAGGCCGACTGGCTCACCCCGATCCGCCTCGGAACCTGGCTGGCCAAGCAGGGTTACTCCGGCAAGGTCGATCCGGCGGTGTTGCACGCCCGCCTGCTCACCGCCCCGCGCGGCCCCATCGGCACCGAGGCCGACGCCCACGCTGCGATCACCCGCGGCTACGTCGCTGTGCTGACCGTGCTGCTCGAACAGATCAAAGCCCTCAGTACCGAGATCGAGACCCAGCTCGCCTCGCACGCTGACGCGCACATCTTCACCAGCCTGCCCCGCGCCGGAAAAGTCCGAGCCGCCCGGCTGCTCGCCGAGATCGGCGACTGCCGCGCCCGCTTCCCCACCCGAGAATCGCTGGCCAGCCTGGCCGGCGTCACACCCTCGACCCGACAATCGGGCAAGAGCCACGTCGTCGCGTTCCGCTGGGCCCGCGACAAACAACTGCGCGACGCCGTCACCGACTTCGCCGGCGACACCCGCCGCGCCAACCCCTGGGCTGCTGACCTCTACAACCGTGCCCGAACCCGCGGCCACGACCACCCCCACGCCGTCCGCATCCTCGCCCGCGCCCGGCTCAACATCATCTGGCACTGCTGGCAGACCCACCAGGCCTACGACCCCGAACAACACCTCGCGCTCCAACGCATCCTCAAGCAAGATCAACTCGAGGCGGCTTGACACAGGGCTTCTCACGGGAGCTCCTTGGGACGCAGCAGCGAGACGGCGACGATGGCCACGACCGCGACGGCGATGAGGACGACGGACACCTGGTAGGCGCCCGGGACGAGCTGCTGTACGCGCTCGTTCACCAGCAGCGTCGCGGTTTGGGTCTGCCCGGCGCCGCTGACGTTCCCGGACACCACCTGTACCGCGCCGAACTCGCCGATCGAGCGGGCCAGGCTCAGCACGATCCCGTAAGCCAGCGCCCACCTGATCGTGGGCAGGGTGATGCGTACGAATCGCTGCACGGCCGAGGCGCCGAGCACCCGCGCGGCATGCTCGGCGTCCATGCCTTCGTCCTGCAGGACCGGGACGATCTCGCGGAGCACCAGCGGCAGCGAGACGAACACGGTCGCGAGGATCATCCCGGGGACGGCGTAGATCACCTCGATCCCGCTGTCGGCGAGTGGCCTGCCCAGCCAGCCGTTGCGCGGGCCGTACACCAGCACGAGCGCGAGCCCGACAACGATCGGCGACACCGAGATCGGCAGGTCGATCACGACGTTCAGCAGCCGCTTGCCGGCGAACCGGTATCGCGTCAACAGCAGCGCGACACCGACCCCGAAGAGCACGTTGATCACGACCGCGACGCCCGCGACGAGGCCGGTGAGCCGGAACGCCTGGACGGCCTGTTCCGAACTGATCGCCGCGCAGAACTGACCGACCCCCTCATCGAAGGCGCGCCACAGCACTACCGCGACGGGCAGTGCCACCAGGATCGCGACGTACCCCAGGGCCAGCGCGCGCAGGGCATAGCGCGACCGGCGCGGCGCCGCCGCCGTTTGGCTGCGTTCAGCCATCGCGCACCGCCCGCCGCTGCAGCAGGTCGAGCGCCGCGAGCACCACCAGGCTGACCAGCAGCAGCACGGTCGCGGTCGCAGCGGCACCGACGAAGTCGAAGTTCTGGATCTGCTGGAACACGTACATCGACGACACGCGCGTGCGGTTCAGCCCGCCCGAGATGAGCAGCACCGACCCGTACTCCCCCATCGCGCGGGCGAACGCCAGCGCTGTCCCGGAAACGACGGCGGGGGTGATCACCGGCAGCACGATCCGGCGGAACGTGGTGAACCGGCCGGCGGCGAGCGACGCGGCTGCCGCTTCGGCCTCGAGGTCCACACCCATCAGCACCGGCTGCACGGTGCGGACCACGAAGGGCAGGGTCACGAACAGCAGGGCGAACACGATCGCGCGCTGGGTGCCCAGCAGGTCGATGCCCACCGGGCTGCTTGCGCCGTAGAGGGTGATCAGCACCAGGCCGGCGACGATGGTGGGCAACGCGAACGGCAGGTCGATAACGATCTCGACAAGCCGCTTTCCCGCGAACTCGTCCCGTACGAGCACCCAGGCGATCACCGTTCCCAGCACGGCATTCACCGCGGCGACCAGCAGCGAACTGGTCACGGTGAGCCGCAGGGCGTCGCGGGCCGCCGGAGTCGAGACGGCGCTCCAGAAGCCCCACCAGCCATCGCTGCCGGCCTTGGCGAGCACCGCGGCGAGCGGGATCAGCACCAGCAGGCTCAGCCAGAGCACCGCGGTGCCCAACCCGAGCCGAGACGCTGTACCGAGCCGAACTGCTGCGCCGGGCGGTGCACCGGCGGCCGACGCGGTGGCCCTGCGTGGGACCGCGCGGCCACCGTCGGCGTGTACCGTCTCCGAACCCGGCACGTTCAACCCACCTCGGCGGCGATCTTGGTGACGATGCCGTCGGCACCGAAGAACTCCTCGTTGACCTTCGACCAACCGCCGAGGTCGGCGATGGTGGTCAGCTTGCCGACCTCGGGGAACGGCTCGCTCGGGTTGTTGGCCCCCTTGACGGTGCCGGGGTCGACGCCCGCGACCACCGGTCGGAGCCCGTTCGCGGCGAAGGTCTGCTGCCCGGCGGTGCTCAGCGCGTAGGCCAGGAAGTCCTTCGCGGTCTGCGACGCGTCCTTGGTGACGGCGGCCGGGTTCTCGATCAGGAAGGTGGCGTCAGGCACCACGTAGTCGACGTCCGCGCCCTTCTGGCGCGCGCTGATCGCCTCGTTCTCGTAGGAGATGAGCGCGTCGCCGGTGCCCGAGTCGAACGTGGCGGTGGCCTCGGCGCCGCTGGCCGGCCGGCTGACGGTGTGCCGGTAGAACTCGGTCAGGTAGGCACTTGCTTCGGACGCGCTGCCGCCGCCGGCGAGCGCCTGGGTGTAGGCGGCCAGGATGTTCCACTTGGCCGACCCGGACGACGCCGGGTCGGGCGTGACGATCCTGACGCCCGGCTTGATCAGGTCGGCCCAGCCCTCGATGTGCTTGGGGTTGCCCGTGCGCACGACGATCACGACGACCGAGTCCGAGACCATGCCCTTCGTCGGCCCGCGGTTCCAGTCGGCGGCAACGGTGTTCGGTACCAGCCGGGTCAGGTCCGGCTCGAGCGAGAACGCGACATAGTCGGCGGCCTGGCCGTTCGCCACGGCCTTGCTCTGCGAACCGCTCGCGCCGTACGAGGCGGAGAAGCTCGCGCCGTTGCCCGCGCCGGTCTTCGCGAAGGCGGACGTCAGCGCGTCGTAGGCGGGCTTGGGTACCGAGTACGCGACGATCGCGACCGTGTGCGCCCTTCCGACGCCGGACGACCTGCACCCGGCGAGCACGGACGCGGTGGCGAGCGCGAGCGCGACGACCGCGCGAGCTCGGTGGGACGGCGGCGTGAACATGGGGCGACCCCTCGCTTGTCGGTTATGCCTATCGATTCACTAGACAATACGAGAGGCCGGGCAACTGCGCCAGTGCCGAATGGGTCAGCTCACTCCGCTGTGCCGTGCCTCCGGCGGCTCGGGTGGCTCCGGCGACTCCCCCGGGTCCATCGCGAGAGCGGGCACCGCGGCCTCCCCCGCCGGCTTGAGGGTCTCCGGAGAGGCGGCGACCAGGGGCAGCGGCGCCAGCGCGACCGCGGCACACACCAGGAACGTCGCGCCGTAGCCGTGCGCGTCGGCGATCGCGCCCGCCGTCACCGGGCCGATGATCGCGCCGAGGTCGCCGGCCATCTGGAACACCGCGACCACGGTGCCGCCGCGCGAGCCGACCACGTCACCCATGACCGCCCCGGGCGCCACCGAATCGGCGGCGCCGGCGACCCCGAGCAGGGCCATCGCGACCATCAATCCCGCGAGCGTGGGCGCGCCGGGCAGCAGCACGTACCCGACGGCGCCCAGCGCCAGGCCGAGCAGGATCAGCGGCCGGCGGCCGCGGGTGTCGGCCAGCCGGCCGAAGGGCAGCAGCAGCGCGCCGCTGACGACACTCACGACCAGGAAGGCCAGGTACACCCACCCGGAACCGAGGTGCAGCCGGTCGCTCATGAACTGCGGGACGATCGCCGAGCGCGCGCCGACGATCGCGAAGTCTCCGGCGAAGCCTGCCGCGAGCGCGCCGAGATAGGCGCGTTGGCGCAGTGCGGCCTGCAGCGGGAGCGGCGAGGTGCGGGCGGCACCCGGGGCGGCGAACTCGCTGTGCCGCAGCGTGGCGAGCGCGAGCAGACCGGCGACGACCAACGTCCCGGCGTACAGGAAGAACGGCGCCCGCAGCGACCACACGGCGACCGTTCCCACGGCCGGTCCGGCGATCATGCCGAGCAGGAACGCGCCGGCCCAGGTGCCCTGTGCCCGCCCGCGCAGGTGGCTGGGCGTCACCCGCACCAGGATGCTGGCCGCGCTCACGCTGAACATGATCGAGCCGACGCCACCGATCCCGCGCAGCACCAGCAACTGCCAGTACGCGCCGGAGAACCCGGCGAGCAGGCTGGACACCGACACGATGCCGATGCCGGCCGCGAGCATCACCCGCTCGCCGAACGCGTTCACCAATCGGCCGACGAACGGGGCGGTGATCAACCGCATGAACGCGAACGCGCTGATCACCGCGCTGGCTGCCGTCTTGCTGACGCCGAACTCGCGCGCGAACAGCGGGATCGCCGGCGCGACGACGCCGTAGCCGAGCGCAACCATGAAGGCGACCACGACGAGTGCGCGCACCTCGGTGGGCAGGTCGCGCAACACGCGCATGCAGCCTCCCCCGGGTCGTGATCCCGGTCCATCTTGACAGGTGACTATTCGGTCACCTATTTTGGCTGCCATGGACGACGGCGATCGGGTGTTCAAAGCACTCGCCGACCCGACCCGGCGTCACCTGTTGGACCGGCTCTTCGAGCACGACGGCCGCACGCTCACCGAGCTGGAGCGCGAGCTGGCGATGAGCCGCTTCGGCGTCATGAAGCACCTCAAGGTGCTCGAGGAAGCCGGCCTCGTCACCACCCGCAAGCAGGGCCGGGAGAAGCTGCACTTCCTCAACCCGGTGCCGATCCGGCTGATCCACGACCGCTGGATCGACAAGTTCACCGAGCGCCACGTCAGCGCGCTCGCCGACCTCAAACACGAATTGGAGAAGGGCTCATGACAGCACCTGACCTGACCGCGACAATGGCTGCGACCCAGGTGTACCGCGTGTACATCCGCGCGACGGCTGAAGCGATCTGGACCGCGATCACCGATCCCGATTGGACGGTGCGCTACGGCTACGGCGGGTACGCGCACTACGAGTTGCGCGCCGGTGGCCGCTACTACGTCACGCCGGACGACGCCTTCCGCGCCGGCGCCGAGGCGCGCGGCAACGTGCTGCCCGAGGTGATCATCGAGGGCGAGGTACTCGAGTGCGATCCACCCCGCAAGCTGGTCACCACGTTCCGCATGCTGATGGATCCCGCGATCGCCGCCGAGCCGCTCACCCGGATCACCCACGAGATCGCCGACCGCGGCAACGGCACCTGCGCGCTCACCGTCACCCATGAGCTCGAGGGCGCGCCGAGGCTGGCGATGATCCTCGGCGGCGCGTGGGAGGACGGCGGTGCCGGCGGCGGGTACGCCTGGGTGCTCAGCGACCTGAAGACGCTGCTCGAGACCGGGTCGCCGATGGCGGGTGCGCAATGACGTCCGCAACCGGCGCGCACGCACCGACCACCGAGGCCCTGACGACTCAGGTGTACACGATCTTCATCCGCACCACCCCTGAACGGCTCTGGGCGGCGATCACCACTGCGGAGTTCACCCGCCGCTACTTCCACGGCGCGAGCGTGACCATCCGCGACAGCCGGCTAGTCTCGCTCAGCCCGGCCGACGCGGTCTGGATGGACGAGGCGGTCGAGGTGTGGGATCCGCCGCGCCGGCTCGTTCACGGCTGGCACTCCGGCTACGACCCGGACATGGCGGCCGAGCCGGCGAGCCGGGTGAGCTGGGAGATCGACGAGGACGAGCCGGGGGTGTGCCGGCTGACCGTCACCCACGACCGCCTCGACGGCGCGCCGAAGACGGCCGAGAGCGTGTTCGGGCGCGGCTGGATGCGCGTACTGTCCGGCCTGAAGACGCTGCTGGAGACCGGCGAGCCGCTGGCGGCGACGCGATGAGCTGCGCGTTCCTGGCGGCGCGGCCACGCGAGCGGTTCCACCTGGAGCGCTACCGGCCCTGACCGTCCGTCCCGTCAAGCACGTTGTCCTCGCTTCCCCACCGCAGACGGCAGGGAGGCGAGGACAACTGTGTGAGCAGGAGGGTTACTCCGCCGCGGCGTCCGCGGTGGCGGGCGCGGCGGCGTCGGCCGGGGCGGCGGAGTCGTCCACCAGGCCGAGGCTGATCTTGCCGCGCTGGTCGATCTCCAGGATCTCGACCTGGATCTTGTCGCCGACGTTCACGACGTCCTCGACCTTGCCGATCCGCTTGCCCTTACCGAGCTTGCTGATGTGCACCAGGCCGTCCTTGCCCGGCAGCAGCGAGACGAACGCGCCGAACGCGGCGGTCTTGACCACCGTGCCCAGGAACCGCTCGCCCACCTTGGGCATCTGCGGGTTCGCGATCGCGTTGATCCGGTCGATCGCGGCCTGCGCGGACAGACCGTCCTCGGCGCCCACGTAGATCGTGCCGTCGTCCTCGATGGTGATCTGCGCGCCGGTGTCGTCCTGGATCGAGTTGATCATCGCGCCCTTGGGACCGATGACCGCGCCGATCTTGTCGACCGGGATCTTCACCACGGACACGCGCGGCGCGTACGGGCTCATCTCGTCCGGGCCGTCGATGGCCTCGGCCATCACGTCCAGGATGTGCAGCCGGGCGTCACGCGCCTGCTTCAGCGCCGCAGCGAGCACCTCGGACGGGATGCCGTCGAGCTTGGTGTCCAACTGCAGCGCGGTGACGAACTCCTTGGTTCCGGCGACCTTGAAGTCCATGTCGCCGAACGCATCCTCCGCACCGAGGATGTCGGTCAGCGCGACGTACTCGGTCTTGCCGTCGACCGTGTCGGAAACCAGGCCCATCGCGATGCCCGCGACCGGTGCCTTCAGCGGCACACCGGCGTTGAGCAGGCCGAGGGTCGAGGCGCACACCGAGCCCATCGAGGTCGACCCGTTGGAGCCGAGCGCCTCGGACACCTGGCGGATCGCGTACGGGAACTCGTCGCGGCCGGGAAGGACCGGCACGAGCGCGCGCTCGGCCAGGGCGCCGTGGCCGATCTCGCGGCGCTTGGGCGAACCGACACGGCCGGTCTCCCCGGTCGAGTAGGGCGGGAAGTTGTAGTTGTGCATGTACCGCTTGGTGCGGGTCGGGCTGAGCGTGTCGAGCTTCTGCTCCATCCCGAGCATGTTCAACGTGGTGACGCCCAGGATCTGCGTCTCGCCGCGCTGGAACAGGGCCGAACCGTGCACCCGCGGCACGACCTCGACCTCGGCCGAGAGGGTGCGGATGTCGGCGAGCCCACGGCCGTCGATGCGCACCTTGTCGCGCAGGATGCGCTGGCGTACCAGCTTTTTGGTCAGCGCGCGGTACGCCGGGCTGATCTCGTTCTCGCGGCCCTCGAAGCGTGGGCCGACCAGGGACTTCGCCTGGTCCTTGAGTTCGTCCAGCCGCGCCTCGCGCTGCTGCTTGTCGGCGATCGTCAGCGCCTCGGCCAGCGCCGCGCTGACCTCCTCGGTGACGGCGGCGAGCACGTCGTCCTGGTAGTCCAGGAACACCGGGAACTCGGCGACCGGCTTGGCCGCCTTCGCGGCGAGTTCGGCCTGCGCGCGGCACAGCGCGGCGATGAACGGCTTGGCGGCCTCCAGGCCCTCGGCGACGACCTCCTCGGTCGGCCGGGTGGCACCGCCGGCGATCAGTTCGATGGTGTTCTCGGTGGCCTCCGCCTCGACCATCATGATCGCGACGTCACCGGAGTCCAGCAGCCGGCCGGCAACCACCATGTCGAAGGTGGCGCGCTCGAGTTCGGAGTGCTTCGGGAAGCCGACCCACTGCCCGTCGATCAGTGCGACGCGGGTGCCGCCCACCGGGCCGCTGAACGGCAGACCCGAGATCTGCGTGGACGCCGACGCCGCGTTGATCGCCAGCACGTCGTACGCGTGGTCGGGGTTGAGCGCCATGACCGTGATCACGACCTGGACCTCGTTGCGCAGGCCCTTGATGAACGTGGGCCGCAGCGGCCGGTCGATCAGCCGGCAGGTGAGGATCGCGTCCTCGCTGGGGCGGCCCTCGCGGCGGAAGAACGAGCCGGGGATACGGCCCGCGGCGTACATGCGCTCCTCGACATCGACCGTGAGCGGGAAGAAGTCGAAGCCTTCCCTGGGGTGCTTGCCGGCGGTGGTCGCCGACAGCAGCATGGTGTCGTCGTCCAGGTAGGCGACGACCGAGCCGGCGGCCTGCTTGGCCAGGCGTCCGGTCTCGAAGCGGATGCTCCGGGCGCCGAACGAGCCGTTGTCGATGGTTGCGACGGTCTCGAAGACACCGTCGTCGTTCTGGTTTGCCTCTGACACAGAGGACTCCTCTCGTACGTCACGCCACGCACCACCGCCGGATGGCGGCAGCACGGTGCGCTGGACTGATGCCAGACGCGCTGCGACGTACGAGCTCACACCTTGTACAGGTGCCGGTCTTCGATCGAAGCGGGCGGATCACAGGACCCGTCCGCCACTACCGAGGACCGGCGTCCTCTCGTGTCGCAAGGACGCGCATGAGTGCGTCCGGCTGGGGATTGTTCAGTTGTGCGACGGGGGCGACTCCGGCTGGAGTCGCCCCCGTCAGGAGCTAGCGGCGCAGACCGAGCCGCTCGATGATCGAGCGGTAGCGGTTGATGTCGGTCTTGGCCAGGTAGTTGAGCAGCCGGCGGCGCTGGCCGACCAGCAGCAGCAGCCCGCGGCGGCTGTGGTGGTCGTGCTTGTGCTGCTTGAGGTGTTCGGTCAGGTCACTGATCCGGCGCGACAGCAGCGCTACCTGGACCTCGGCCGAACCGGTGTCGCCCTCGGAGGCGCCGTACTCGGTGATGATCTGCTTCTTGACGTCGTTGGCCAGCGGCACGGACGGCTCTCCTCGTGTTCGTCTTGCAGGGCGCCCCGTCGGTTTTCCTCACGACGGGAGTCAACGCACGCTGCGGCAGGCACTGCCGAAGCGTGCCCACGGCAAGGCTACCAGCGCCGAACGGGCCGCCCTAATTGGCAGGCCGGTCGGCGCCCCGTTCGGACGGGGGGCGCAGGGCCGCGGCGGCGCGGGCCAGCGCCTCGATCCGGGGCCAGTCCCCGGCCGCGAGAGCCTCGGCCGGGGCGAGCCAGCTGCCACCCACGCAGCCCACGTTCGGCAGCGCCAGGTACTGCGCGGCGTTCGCCGGGGACACCCCGCCGGTCGGGCAGAACCGCAGCTGCGGCAGTGGCCCGGACACGGACCGCAACAGCGCTAGCCCGCCGACGGCGGCGGCCGGGAACAGCTTGGCCTCGGTGATCTCGCGCTCGAGCAGGCGCAGCATGTCCGACGCGGTGGCCGTCCCGGCCAGGAACGGCAGCCCGCAGTCCTGCATCGCGTCCAGCAGCCTGTCGGTCGCTCCCGGGCTGACCAGGAAAGCGGCACCGGCGTCAGCAGCCTGCTCGGCCTGCGCTGTCGAGCAGATGGTGCCGGCGCCGACGGTCAGCTCGGGCACCTCGGCGACGATCGCCCGCACGGCGTCCAGCGCGGCCGCGGTGCGCAGCGTGATCTCGATGACGGGCAGCCCGCCGGCGAGCAGCGCCCGGGCCAGCGGCACCGCGTGTGCCACCTCGCGCACGGCGACGACGGGAATGACCGGCGCCAGATCGAGCACCCTCATCGCACTGGCCCCGCGAATTCGGGGACGGACCTGCTGAAGATCGACGCGCCGCGATCGGCCGGCCCGACCAGGCGGCGCATCGGCTCGAACAGCGCGCGGCCCAGGGTCGTCCCCGGCGGAGGCACCGCGGCGGGCTCGCGCGCGCGCAGTTCGGCCGCCTCGACGAGCACGTCCAGCCGGCCACCGCCGGCATCGACGCGGATCCGATCCCCGTCGCGGACCCGGGCGAGCGGGCCGCCGTCGGCCGCCTCGGGCGTGACGTGGATGGCCGCCGGCACGGTACCCGACGCCCCGCTCATGCGCCCGTCGGTGACCAGCGCCACCCGGTGCCCGCGCTGCAGCAGCACCGACAGCGCCGGCACCAGCTTGTGCAGCTCGGGCATGCCGTTGGCGCGCGGGCCCTGGAAGCGGACGACGACCACCACGTCACGGTCCAGCTCCCCCGCCGCGAACGCCGCGGCGAACGCGGCCTGCTCGTCGAACACCCGGGCCGGCGCCTCGGTCACCAGGTCGGCCCGCGCGATCGCGGACACCTTGACCACGCCCGTCCCCAGGCTGCCCCGCACCAGCTTCAGGCCGCCGTCGGGCAGGAACGGTGCGGCGGCGCCCGTCAACACCGTGCCGTCCCGGGACTCGTCCGGGGCGGGCTGCCAGCTGAGCGCCCCGTCGTCGTCCAGCTGCGGCTCGTTGCGGTACCGCGACAGCCCGGTACCGGCGAGGGTCGCGACGTCCTCGTGCAGCAAGCCGGCGTCCAGCAGGCTGCCGATCAGCACCGCGGTGCCGCCTGCCGCGTGGAAGGCGTTCACGTCGGCCGGGCCGTTCGGGTAGATCCGGGCGAGCAGCGGCACGACCGCGGACAGCGCGTCCAGGTCCTCCCAGCGCAGGTCGATGCCCGCGGCCGCCGCGATCGCGACCAGGTGCATGGTGTGGTTGGTCGACCCGCCGGTGGCGAGCAGGGCGACGACGGCGTTCACGATCGCCCGCTCGTCGACCTGCCTGCCGAGCGGCAGCCACTGCCCGCCGAGCGTCGTCAGCTCCGCGACGCGCCGGGTGGCCGCCCGGGTGAGCGCCTCGCGCAGCGGGGTGTTCGGTGCGACGAAGGCGGCGCCCGGCAGGTGCAGCCCCATCACCTCGACCACCAGCTGGTTGGAGTTGGCGGTGCCGAAGAACGTGCAGGTGCCCGGTGCGTGGTAGCTCGCGGACTCGGCGTCGAGCAGCTCGGCGTCGCTCACCTGCCCTTCGGCGTGCAGGCCGCGCACTTTCTTCTTCGCCGGGTTGGACAGTCCGCTCGGCATCGGGCCGGCGGGGATCAGCGCGGCGGGCAGGTGGCCGAAGTGCAGCGCCCCGATCAGCAGGCCCGGGACGATCTTGTCGCAGACGCCGAGCAGCAGGGCCGCGTCGAACACGTCGTGGCTGAGCGCGACGGCGGTGGCCATCGCGATCACCTCGCGGCTGAACAGGCTCAGCTCCATGCCCGGGTAGCCCTGGGTGATCCCGTCGCACATGGCCGGGACGCCGCCGGCGACCTGGGCGAGCGCGCCGGCGTCGCGGGCCGCCTGCTTGATGACGGCGGGGTAGCCCGCGTACGGCTGGTGCGCCGAGAGCAGGTCGTTGTAGGCGGTGACGATGCCCAGCTGGGCCCGCTCGGCACGGCGCAGTTCGGTCTTGGCCCCCGGGCCGCAGGCGGCGAACGCGTGGGCCTGGTTCGCGCAGCCCAGGCCGGCCCGGCGCGGGTGCGCCGGGTGCGCGACGGCGTCCAGCCCGGCGAGGTACGCCGATCGGGCGGGCCGGGATCGCTCGAGGATGCGGTCGGTTACCGCGCCGACCACCGGGTGCAGCGGTGTGTCGCCGGGCAGGCGGGCGGGCAGGGCGAGAGGGTGCGCTGTGGGCACGGTGCGGTTCCCGGGGCTCGAAGCGGACGGCTGGTGTCACCGCACTCCGTTGTGCGCCGGCGCCGCACCGGGATGAGCCGACGTGCTGACCGGCCGGTGTGAGCGCTGTCACCATCCAAGCGGTTGCCTGCCGCGGCTGGCAAAAGCGTTTACAGCCGGTGCCAGCCGGCCCTCAGCTGGGCCGCCGCCGCCGCGAGCGGATCAGTCGATGAGCGTGCGGATCTGCGCCACGTCCTCGTGCATCTGCGCGACCAGCGCGTCGACGCCGTCGAACTTGACCATGCCGCGCAGCCGGTGCGTGAACTCCACGCCGAGCGAGTGCCCGTACAGGTCGTCGTCGAAGTCGAGCAGGTGCGCCTCGACGCGGCGCTTGGTGACGTCGAAGGTGGGGTTGCTGCCGACCGAGATGGCGGACGTGCCCAGCGGCTCCGGCCCGACCGTGCGCCCGTCGCCGTCCAGCCGCCACACCCGCCCGCCGTAGACGCCGTCGGCAGGGATCGCCGTCCACGCGTCGGTGCGCAGGTTCGCGGTGGGAAAGCCCAGCAGCCGCCCGCGCTGATCACCGCGCTCGACGACTCCGTCGACGCGGTGCGGGCGGCCCAGTGCCACCGCGGCGCTCTCGACGTCACCGGAGAGCACGCAGGTGCGCACGTAGGTCGCCGACAGCGGCGTCTCGCCGTCACGCAGCAGCGGGATACCGATCGCCGAGAAGCCGAAGGCCTGCCCGAGCGACTGCAGCAGCGCCACGTCGCCGGCGGCCTTGTGGCCGAAGCGGAAGTTCTCACCCACGACCACGCCGACGGCATGCAACCGCTCGACCAGCGCGTGGTGCGCGAACGCGTTCGGGGCCATCTTGGAGAACTCGAGCGTGAACGGCAGGGCGCAGAACACGTCGACACCGAGTTCGTCGACGAGTTCGGCGCGCCGCACGATGGTCGTCAGCACCGGCGGGTGGGTGCCCGGGCGCACCACCTCCGACGGGTGCGGCACGAAGGTGATGAGCACGCTGGGGACGCCACGGTCCTTCGCCAGCTTCACCGCGCGGCCGATGATCTCGGCGTGCCCGCGGTGCACACCGTCGAACACGCCGATGGTGGCCACGCACTGGCCCCACCCCGGGGGGATCGCATCCAAGCCATGCCAGAACTGCACGAGCGAGCAGCCTACTTGCCCTCGCTGGGCACGGCCGCCGATCCCCCGGGACTCGCCCGATCGCACCACGGCGCGCCACTGTTGATCACCACCCTTTCGCGCGCTTCGGGGTCGGCAATAAGGTGCTGTTGCCGACGTCGCAAACACGCGACGTCCCACTGAATGTTTGGGGCCCCGATGGTTCAGTACAAGATGCCTATCCCGAGTCGTAAGGAATGGCAAACGCTGCGCGACAAGAACAAAGTGCCCAAGGGCGCTGCAAAGGTGAGTATCGGCGATGACATCGACGCGGTGCACAAGACCTTCGCGCTGGCCACGATGAGCGCGAACCAGAAGGCCACCGACAAGCTGGTCAAGGATCTGGACCTCTACATCGCCACGATCAAGAAGAAGTACCCGGCGTTCGAGGCTGTCGTCACCAAGGAGGTCAAGAAGAAGGCCGATTCCCATCTGCGTTTCGTGGCCGATCAGCTCAAGGCCAAGACCGAGTATTACCCGCGCTACTCCGCCGTGCAGACGACCTTCAAAGAGCTGACCGGCGGAAAGGGCAAGCCTAAGGACGTCGCCAAGGCGATGGAGCGTTTGCTCGGCTGCCTGGCCGCATTTGCACTGGTAGAGCCGGACAACTGGGACAAGAAGCGGCAGGGCCTGAATCGGGTCATGTCCGAATTCGAGCGCGCCGACGCGCTCACCGACGGTCACCGCCAGGTGTTCACCAAGCTGATGGTCGATCTCAAGCCCTGATCGCGAGCCGGGCAGCCCCGTCAGCCACACGTCCGGCTCAACGGCCGCCGTAGATGCGGGCGACCTCGTTGCCGTACTGCCGCTTGCCGACGAGCCGCCAGGCGATGCGGGCGGCCAGCGGCAGGTGAGACAGGAACTCGCGACGCTCGTGCGCATCCAGGCCGTCGAGGATCCAGCCGACCTGGATGAGCAGGCGGTCCTTGGGAATGCCGGCGCGGCCCCGGTCGGCGAGCTCGCGCCACTCGGCGACAGTGATGAATCGCTCGACGAGGGGCAGGACGTATCGCTCCTCGTCGGCCATGTGCTCGCACAAGGCGGCGTTCAACTCGTCGGCGAGCTCGGCGAACCGCTCGCGGGCGCGTGCGTCGCCGCTACCGGCGAACGCCGTGGCCAGGGGCTCGCCGCGCTCGAGCAGGTCGGCCACCCGTTCGTGCTGCTCCTCCGCACGCAGCACGAAGGCCTGATCGACGTCGACGCGGGTGAGCAGCTTGGGCCAGAGCAGTTCGTCCTCGCCCGTGTGGTGATGGTGCAGGCTGGTCGCGATCTCGGCGTAGAACCCGGCGATCACTTGCGCCCGGGCGCTGTCACCGGCAGCCACACCGCGGATCAGCCCCGGCAGATCGCCGAAGCCACGGCGGAACGTGTTGTGCACGACGATCATCTCGCGTGTGTCCGGGCGCCCGGCCGCGACTGCGGTGGCAATGGTCATGACAGATCTCCTTCGGTCTCGTCCGCGACGTGTGCCGCGGCGTCCTGTCACTGTCGCGCAGGGCACTTGCAGCCGAGTTGGAGACGGCTGCGGGCGCACTAGGCTGCCGCTTCATGGAAGGGGCACAGGTTCGGGTGCGCCTGCTCGGCACCTTCGAGGTGGACGTCGCGGGCCGGGTCATCGACGTCGGTGGCCCGCGCCAGCAGGCGGTGCTCGCGCTGTTACTCGTCCACCACGGCTCGGTCGTGCCGGTGGACCGCATCGTCCACGACCTGTGGCGCGGCGAGCCGCCACCACGGGCGACGGCCGCGCTGCAGGCCTACGTCTCGAACCTGCGCCGGCTGCTCGAGCCGGAACGCGCGCCACGTAGCCCGGCACGGCTCCTGGTCAGCGCCGCACCCGGGTATGCCGTCCGGCTGCCGGACGACTCCGTCGACGCGTGGCGGTTCGAAGCGCTGCTGCGCGCAGCCGGTACGACGACCGACCCGGGGCAGTCGCTCAGCGCGCTGCAACGCGCCCTCGCCCTGTGGTCGGGGCCGGCGTTGGCTGCCTTCGCCGCCGAACCGTGGGCCGAGGCCGAGGTGGCCAGGCTGGCCGAACTGCGCCTGCTCGCGCACGAGCGGCTGGTCGAGGCGCGCCTGCTCGCCGGCGCGGCGGCCGAGGCCGTGCTGGACGCGGAGGCGTTGGTGCGCGCGGCGCCACTGCGCGAGGAGGGTTGGCGGTTGTTGGCCATGGCGCAGTACGGCTGCGGCCGGCAGGGCGAGGCGCTGACCACCCTGCGGCGGGCGCGTGCCCGGCTCGCCGACGAGCTGGGGATCGATCCGGGCGCCGCGCTGATCGAGTTGGAACAGGACGTCCTGCACCAGCGCCTGCTGCTCCCCCGGGCGCATGCCGTGACGGGCACCGTGCCGTCCGAACTGCAACCGGACGTCGCCGGGCCCGACGTGGTCGCGCCGTTCGTCGGCCGTACGGCTGAGCAGGGCGCGCTCGTCGGGGCAGCGGACGCGACCCGAGGGGGTACCCCGGGCGTGGCGGTCGTGGTCGGCGAGCCCGGCGCGGGCAAGTCGGCGCTGCTGCACCGGCTGCGCCATGAGCTGCGCGAGCGCGGCTGGCGGGTCGCGTCCGGCCGCTGCCCGGAGTCCGACGGCAGCCCGGCCGCCTGGGCATGGGTTCAGGTCCTGCGCGGCCTCGCGTCCGACGTCGACCCGGGCACGTTCACGGCGCCACTCGCTGCGCTGCTGTCCGACGACGCGACGGCGCCCCGTCCGGAGGAGGCGTTGCGGGCCAGGTTCCGGTTGCATCGCGCCGTCACGGACTGGCTCGCCACCCTCGGCGACCGGCCACTGGCGATCATCCTGGACGACGTGCACCGAGCCGACACCGAGACCCGCTCGCTCGTCCGCAGCCTCGCCGAACGCCCCTTCGACGGCCGTGTGCTGCTGGTGCTGGCGCATCGACCGGAGCGCGAACCCGGGCTGGACGAGTTGCTGGCCGACCTCGCGGCGTCCCGGCCGGCGCGGGTCGCGCTCGCCGGCCTGGACGATTCCGCCGCCGCCGAACTGATCGCGGTCACGACCGGCGCGGAGCCGGACACCGAGACGGTCTCCGCCTTGACCGAGCGCACCGGCGGCAACCCGTTCTACCTGGTCGAGAGCGCCCGGTTGCTGGCCGGTGAAGGCGCCGTCGTCGCCCAGTCGCAAGTGCCGGCGGGCGTGCCAGGACGTCCTGCGCCGGCGGTTCGCCAGGCTGCCGGACGAGACCGTGTCGGTGCTGCGCCTGGCCGCCGTCCTCGGGCGCGACGTCGACATCGAACTGCTCATCGAGGCGGCCGAAGCCGGTGAGGACACCGTGCTGGACGCACTCGAGTCGGGCGTCCTGGCGGGCTTGCTGACCGAGCCGGGGCACGGTCGGGTTCGCTTCTCGCACGTCCTGGTGCGTGACGCGCTGTACGCCGGGGTGCCTGCGCTGCGCCGCGCCCGTTGGCACGCCCGGGTGCTTGCCGCACTGGAACGGTCCGGCTCGGCTGACAGTGCAGCGCTCGCGCACCACAGTGTGCACTGCGCCACCCCGTCGACAGCCGGGCGTGCCGCCGAGCACTGCTGCCGAGCGGCCGAGCACGCTGAGGCGCGGTACGCGTACGACGCCGCCGCCGCGCTGTACCGGCAGGCGCTCGAGTGTGTGGGCCTGGCGGCGGGCGATTCGGACGGCCGGCGGGTCCAACTGCTGGCCCGGCTTGCGTCCGCACTGATCCGGGCCGGCGCCACCGAGCCGGCCCTGGCCGTGCGCGAGGATCTGATCCGGTTGGCCCAATCGTGCGGCGAGGACGTGCTGGTCGGCGCGATCACCTCGTGGAACGTGCCCACTCCCTGGACGAATCGTGGCTACGGCACGGTCGATGCGAACCTGGTCGAGGTGATCGACCGGCTGCTGCGCACGGCTCGGCTGAGCGACGAGCAGCGCTGCCGGCTGCTGTGCGCGTTCGTCCGCGAGACGAGTTACAGCGGTGATGCGCGCACCGAACCGGCCGCCCGCGAGGCGGAGGCGCTGGCCGACCGGGTCGGCGCGCCCGAAGTGATCGCGCTGGCCATGATGGCGCAGGCAGAGGTGTACCTGGCCGACGTGCACCCGGATGAGCGCGACCGCATCCGGCGCCGGTTGCGCGCGGTGGCCGAGCCGAACGGGATGCTCGCGTTCACGCTTCTCGCCGACATCCTCGACGCCCAGTCGGCGTCCGTTCGGCTCGACCTGGACGAGCTCGCGCGGCGCGCCGAGTCCGCGCATGCGACCGCGCGGCGGTACCAGTTACGGCAGGCGCAGGTCGTGGCCGGCGCGCTGCACGCGATGCTCGCTCACCTACGCGGCGATCTCGCCGGCGCCGAGGCGGGTTACGAGCGGCTGCACGCCGAGCAGCGGCGCGCCGGGGCGGTGGATGCCGACGGGCAGTGGCTGCTCGCGCTCCTCACGGTGCGGCTGGACCAGGACCGGCTCGGGGAGCTGATCCCGGTTCTGCAGCAGGCGCACGACGCCGGCCTGGCTCAGGTGGACGACGCCCTCGCCCTCGCGCTGGCCACGGCCGGTGACATCTCGCAGGCGCGGTCGCTGCTGGCCGACCCGGCCCCGATCGCGCTCGATTACCTCTGGCTCATCTTCCAGGCGGTCCGGGGACTCGCCGCGGCCGCCACCGGCGCGACCGAACTCTGCGCCGAGCAGTACCGGGTATTGCTGCCGTATCGCGAGCAGGTCGCCGGCGCCGGCACCAGTGGCTTCGTCGTGTCACCGGTCGCACTCGTGCTGGGCCGGCTTGCGGTCGCCCTCGGTAACGCCGAGCAGGCCCGGCAGCACTTCACCGAAGCGTCCGCGGTCGCCACGCGTTGCGGGTCGGCGGTCTGGCAGGCCCAGTCGGCAGCCGAACTCAACCGGCTGGGGTGAACACGAGCACCGGCCGGGCGCGGCCGGCGTCCTCGGCGAGCAGGGCCGTGACGACGCCCTCGGTGGTGATCGCCGCGTAGGTGCCGGCGAGTCCGACCGGTTCTATCGCGCGCCCGTAGGACAACTCGCGCGCCTGGCCGGCACTGATGTCGCGGACCGGCATCGCGGCCCGCACCGCGGCCGGCAGTGGCAGCGTCACCGGGTCCTCGAGCGCGGCCAGTTCCTCCAGCGTGCGAGCCTGCTCGAGCGTGAACGGCCCGACGCGGGTGCGCCGAAGCACGGTCAGGTGGCCGCCCACGCCGAGCGCTGCGCCGAGGTCGCGGGCCAGCGCGCGGACGTAGGTGCCGGACGAGCAGGCGACCTCGACATCGACGTCCAGGATGCTGTCGATGCCGCGAAAGGCCAGTGCCACGAAGCGATCCACGGTGACCGGGCGTGCCGGCAGTTCGACCGCTTCGCCCTCGCGTACCCGCTTGTACGCGCGCTGCCCGTCCACCTTGACGGCCGACACCGACGACGGTCGCTGCAGAATCGCACCGGTCAACGGCACCATCGCAGCGCGCACGTCGCGCTCGCCGAGCGCGGCCGCCGATGCGGTGGCCACCACCTCTCCCTCGGCGTCGTCGGTCACCGTGCTCTGCCCCAGCCGGATCGTCGCGGTGTACGCCTTGTCGGCGAGGACGAGGTGGTGCAGCAGCCGGGTGGCGCGCTCCACGCCGAGGACGAGCACACCGGTGGCCATCGGGTCGAGGGTGCCGGCGTGCCCGACGCGCCGCGTCCGCGCGAGCCGCCGCATCCGGGCGACCACGTCGTGCGAGGTCAGGCCGGCCGGCTTGTCCACGATCACCAGCCCGTCAGTCACAGCTGCCCCCCGTTCCCAGGACCACCCAGCGGTCCCCTCGCGCGCGCCACAGCATGCCGACGAAGCGGACCACGATGAAGGCTGTCAGACCGGCCCAGACGCCGCCGATCCCCCAGTGCCAGTGCAGCGCCGCGACGTTCAGCGGCGCGAACGCGAACACCGCGGCGACGATCGTGATGGTGCGCAAGAAGGCGATGTCTCCGGCGCCGATCAGCACTCCGTCGAGCGCGAACACGATGCCGGACAGCGGCAGCATGCCGACGAACCACGGCCACAGCAGGTGGGCCTGGTGCAGCACAGCCGGCGCGGAGGAGAACGCGCGTGGCACCAGCCACCACCCGGCGGCGTAGAGCGCTCCGAAGGCGATGCCCGCGTACAGCCCCCAGCGGGACACCTGCAGCGCCATCCGCCGCGCGCCGGCCGCATCCGCCCCGCCGAGTGCCGCGCCCACCAGTGACTGGGCCGCGATCGCGAACGAGTCGAGCAGCAACGCGGTGAACTCCCACAGCTGCAGCCCGATCTGGTGCGCGGCGATCTGCGCGGTGCCCATCCGGGACGCGACCGCGGCGGCGGACAAGAAGGCGACCTGGAACGCGGCCGCTCGCAGGATCAGGTCGCGGCCGACGAGCACCTGGGCGCGCATGATCGCCCGGTCCGGGCGCAGCCCCCCGGCCGCGCGGTGCAGGGCACGCAGGAACAACGCCCCGCCGACGCCCTGCGCCACCACGTTCGCCAGCGCCGAGCCCGCCAAGCCCAACCCGGCCGGGTACACCAGCAGCGGCGAGGCCAGCGCCGACAGCGCGTTGGCGATCAGGACGATGCGTACCGGCTCGCGGGTGCGCTGCACGCCGCGCATCCAGCCGTTGCCGGCCAGCACGAGCAGCACGCCGGGCATGCCGATCACCGCGATACGGAACCACGACTCGGCGGCCGCCTGGGTGGCGCCACCGCCGCCGGCGAGCAGCCGGGTGAGCGGTCCGGCGACGGCCTCGCCGACCGCGACCACGAGCACGCCGATCCCCAGCGCGAGCCAGGACGCCTGCACGCCCTCGTTCACGGCCGCCTCGCGGCGGCCGGCGCCGAACCAGCGGGCAGCCCGCGAGGTCGTGCCGTACTCGACGAACGTCCCGACGATGGTCAGCAGCGCCATGAGTGCGGCACCGATCCCCAGCCCGGCCAGCGGGGTGGAGCCCAGGTGGCCGACCACGGCGGTGTCGACCAGCAGGTAGAGCGGCTCGGCGGCGAGCACGACGAACGCCGACACCGCCAGGCTCAACAGCCGCCGTGTGGACCGGTCGTCGATCCCCGGTGCGCCCGTGGTGCTCACCGGCCGGTCTAGAGCTCCGAGTCGTCGGTCTCGAGTTCGCGTGGCTTGCGGTACGGGTCGGCGTCACCGGCCGGCCGGGCGTCGCGCCGGGCCTGCTCGACCCGCGCGTCGGCCTCCGCGGCGACGGCGAGCAGCTCTTCGATGTGCTGGGCGGTCTCGGGGACGGAGTCGAGCACGAACGTCAGCGTCGGGGTGAAGCGCACCCCGGTCTGCCGCCCGACCTCGCTGCGCAGCACTCCTTTGGCCGACTCGAGCGCGATCGCGGACTCGGCGTGCGCGGCCTCGTCGCCGAACACGGTGTAGAAGATCGTGGCGTCGTGCAGGTCGCCGGTCACGCGCACGTCGGTGATCGTGACCATGCCGAGGCGCGGGTCCTTCACCTGGGTCTCGATCCCGATGGCCACGATCTGCTTGATCCGGCCCGCCAGCCGCCGGGCACGAGCTACGTCACCCACAACATCCTCCTAGTCGAGATCATCGTCGTCGAGCACGCGTTGCCGGCTCGAGAGCAGTTCCACCTCGGGACGGCCGGCGAGCAGCCGCTCGCAGGCCTGCAGGGTGTCCAGGACGCGCCCGTGTTCACCGCTGACCGTGCTCACCGAGATCTCGGCCCGCCGGTACAGCTCCTGCGCTCCGGTCTCGGCGGCCGCCACCTCGAAGCGGCGGCGCAGTTCGGCCACGATCGGCCGAACCACGCCGCGCTTGTCCTTCAGCGACCGGATGTCCCCCAGCAACAGATCCGCCACCAACACCCCGATTACCAACCCAGGCTCCCTAGAAGGCGACCCACCACGCGATGAGCTCCCCCGCAAGCGGGGAGGTACCCCCAGCGCGAACAGCCCGCGCGCGGCGCGACGAAGGAGCTTGCCGCTAGGCTCTCGGCTTCTCGCGCAGCTCGAACGTCTCGATCACGTCATCGACACGCAGGTCGTTGTACGAGCCGAGGCCGATACCGCACTCGTAGCCGTCGCGGACCTCGGTGGCGTCGTCCTTGAACCGCTTGAGCGAGTCGACGGTGAGGTTGTCGGCGACGACCACCCCGTCCCGGATCAGGCGCGCCTTGCTGTTGCGCCGGATCAGGCCGCTGCGCACCAGCGAGCCGGCGATATTGCCGATCCGCGGGACGCGGAACACCTCGCGGACCTCGGCGGTACCGAGCTGCACCTCTTCGAACTCGGGCTTGAGCATGCCCTTGAGCGCAGCCTCGATCTCGTCGATGGCCTGGTAGATCACCGTGTAGTACCGAACGTCGACACCTTCACGCTCGGCCGCCTCACGCGCCTTGCCCTCGGGCCGCACGTTGAAGCCGATCACCACCGCGTCGGACGCGATCGCCAGGTTGATGTCGTTCTCGGTGATGGCACCGACCCCGCGGCCGATCACCCGCAGCGAGACCTCGGACTTGTCCTCGCCCAGATCGATGTTCAGCAGCGAGTCCTCCAACGCCTCGACCGAACCGGACACGTCGCCCTTGATGATCAGGTTCAGCTGCTGCACCTCACCTGCCGCGAGCGCCTTGTCCAGGTCGTCGAGCGAGACGCGCCGGCGCGAGGACGCCAGCTGCGCGTTGCGCTCGCGCGCCTGCCGCCGGTCGGCGATCTGCCGCGCGATGCGGTCCTCCTCGACGACGAGGAACGAGTCGCCCGCGCCGGGCACCGAGGTGAGGCCGAGCACCTGGACCGGACGGGACGGTCCGGCGACGTCGACGGTGTCGCCGTTCTCGTCGAGCATGGCCCGCACGCGACCGAACGCGTCGCCGGCCACGACCGAGTCCCCGACGTTCAGGGTGCCGCGCTGCACGAGCAGCGTGGCGACCGGGCCGCGACCGCGGTCCAGGCGCGCCTCGATGACGATGCCCTGCGCGTCCTGGTCCGGGTTCGCCCGCAGGTCGAGCGCGGCGTCGGCGGTGAGCAGGATGCCCTCGAGCAGGCCGTCGATGTTGATTTCGTTGCGCGCGGACACGTCGACGAACAGCGTGTCGCCTCCGTACTCCTCGGCGACCAGGCCGTACTCGGTGAGCTGCTGGCGCACCTTCGCCGGGTTGGCGCCCTCCTTGTCGATCTTGTTCACGGCAACCACGATCGGCACCTCGGCTGCCTGCGCGTGGTTGAGCGCCTCGATCGTCTGCGGCATGACGCCGTCGTCGGCCGCCACGACCAGCACCACGATGTCGGTGGTGGCCGCGCCGCGGGCACGCATGGCGGTGAACGCCTCGTGGCCCGGGGTGTCGATGAAGGTGATCGGGCGGTCCGTGCCGTCGTGCTCGACGTGCACCTGGTAGGCGCCGATGTGCTGGGTGATACCGCCGGCCTCGCCCGCCTGCACGTGCGTCTTGCGGATCGCGTCGAGCAGTCGCGTCTTACCGTGATCGACGTGGCCCATCACGGTCACCACCGGCGGCCGCGCCTGCAGGTCACCCTCGACTCCTTCATCGGTACCGAAGGTCAGGTCGAAGGACTCCAGCAGTTCGCGGTCCTCGTCCTCGGGGCTGACCACCTGCACCTGGTAGTTCAACTCGGCACCGAGCAGCTGCAGCGTGTCCTCGTTGACCGACTGGGTCGCGGTGACCATCTCGCCGAGGTGGAACATCACGGTCACCAGCGACGCCGGCTCGCAGTTGATCTTGTCGGCGAAGTCGGACAGCGACGAACCGCGCGGCAGGCGCAGGATGTCGCCGTTGCCACGGGGGACCTGCACGCCGCCGATCGACGGCGCGGACATGTTGTCGAACTCCTGGCGCCGCTGCTTCTTACTCTTGCGGCCGCGAGCGGGACGTCCACCCTGGCGGCCGAACGCGCCGGCGGTTCCGGCGCCGCGACCGCGGCCACCCGGTCCGCCGGGTCGGCCACCGGGGCCGCTGCGGTACGGGCCGCCGCCGCCCGGTGCACCAGCGCCGGCACCGCCGCCGCCGGGGCCGCCGCGGAAGCCGCCACCGCCACCGCCGCCGCCGGGGCCGCCGCGGAAGCCGCCACCGCCACCGGGTCGGCCGGCGCCGCCGGGTGCGCCGGGGCGCCCGGGCGCACCGGGGCGCGCGCCGCCGGGACGGCCGGGCATCGAGCCGGGGTTGGGCCGCGGCGGCATCATGCCGGGATTCGGCCGGGGTCCACCGGGACCGGCCGCGCCGGGGCGCACGCCGGGACGCGGCGGCATGCCGGGGGTCGTCCCGGTACGGGGCACCGGCCGGGTCGCCGGGCTGCTGCCGCCGACACCGAACGGGTTGTTGGCGATCCGCGGGCCGGGCCGCGGGCCCGGGCTCGGTGCGGGCGCCGGGGGCGCCTCGGCCGACGCAGCGGCCGCCGCAGGCTGCTCGGCCGGCGCGAGCGGGGCCGGGGCGGGCGGGGCCGGGGCGGGCGGGACGACGGGCGCGGGTGCCGGGGCGGGAGCCTCGGCGGCGGGCGCGACCTCAGGGGCGGCCGGCGTCTCGGGCGCCTGCTCCGGCGCGGGGGCGGCAGCCTTCGTCGCCTTCTTCGCCGGGGCCTTCTTGGCCGGTGCCGGCGCCTCGGCCGGCGCGGGGAAGGCCTCGCGCAGCCGGCGCGCGACCGGCGCTTCGACAGTGGAGGATGCGGTCTTGACGTACTCGCCCATCTCGCCGAGCTTGGCGAGTGCGTCCTTGCTCGTCATGCCGAGCTCTTTGGCGAGCGCGGAAACGCGGATCTTGCCTGGCACGTGACTCCTTTGGGAGGGCCAGGCGCTACCGCTCGGCCCCGTTAGATGGTGGACGTACTCATTGCTGGCGCTTCATCGAGTGCCCATAGCTGCTTCACTCCTGCGGGATTCCGCTGGTGGACGTGCCGGGTGGCGCTGCGAGGTACTCACGGACCGGGGTCGGATCCACCGGACCGGGCACGCGCAGTGCCCGGGCGAAGGCCCGACGCCGCTCGGCGAGTTCGACGCACTCCAGGTCACGATGCAACCACGCACCGCGGCCGGGAGCGCGACGACGCGGGTCCGGGACGACAGGCAAGGCGACGGGCCCTCGGTCTCCCTCGGGCCTGGCGTGCGCCTGGCCGATCGCCCCCGACGTCACGACGACGCGGAGCAACTCGGCGGCCGAGGCTCGCTTCCGGCATCCGATGCAGGTCCGGACCGGGCGCGGTGTCGAGGACACCTGCCCGCGCTGCGCAGCATCAGACACCGTCGATGATCCGACGGCCATCGAAAAGTCTACTCCCTCGGCCCGGTGGGAGTGGGCCCCGCCGCCGGGGTGGTGTCGGTATCGGCCGCTTCGCCCTCGGCGTCGCTGTGGATGTCGATGCGCCAGCCGGTGAGCCGGGCGGCCAGCCGGGCGTTCTGTCCCTCGCGGCCGATCGCGAGGGACAGCTGGAAGTCCGGGACCACGATGCGCACCGACTGGGTGACCGGGTCGACCACCTCGGCCGACAGCGCGTGCGCCGGCGACAGCGCGTTGCCCACATAGGTGGCCGGGTCGGCGTGCCAGTCGATGATGTCGATCTTCTCGCCGTGCAGTTCGGCCACCACGTTGCGCACCCGCTGCCCCATCGGTCCGATGCACGCCCCCTTGGCGTTCAGTCCGGCCACCGACGTCCGGACCGCGATCTTGGTCCGGTGCCCGGCTTCGCGGGCCACGTCGATGATCTCCACGCTGCCGTCGGCGATCTCCGGGACCTCCAGCGCGAACAGCTTCTTCACCAGGTTCGGGTGGGTGCGGCTGACGGTCACCTGGGGGCCGCGCATGCCGCGCGCCACGCCGACGACGTAACAGCGCAGCCGGCTGCCGTGCGTGTACTCCTCGCCCGGCACCTGCTCGGACTGCGGCAGCACCGCCTCCACCTTGCCGATGTCGACCAGCACCAGCCCGCGCTGCGAGGCTTGCGCGTCGGCCTGGATCACGCCGGTGACGATGTCGCCCTCGCGGCCGGAGTACTCACCGAACGTCTGGTCGTGCTCGGCGTCGCGGAGCCGCTGCAAGATCACCTGGCGCGCGGTCATCGCCGCGACCCGGCCGAAATCGGTCGGCGTGTCGTCGTACTCCTCGACCAGCTCGCCGTCCGGACCGAACTCCTGCGCCCACACGACGATCTCGCCGCTCTTGCGATCGACCGCGACCCGCGCGTGCGGCATCGAGTGCGGCGTGTGCTTGTACGCGGTCAGCAGGGCGGTCTCCAGCGCGTGGACGAGCGTCTCGAACGGGATCTCCTTCTCCCGCTCGATGCTGCGCAGTGCAGTGATGTCGACGTTGATCACGGGTCAGTCTTCCTTCGCATCGGCGCGGCTGAACTCGACCTGAACCCTGCCGCGACCCAACGACGCCCAGCCGACCTCGCGCCGGTCGCCGCTGACGTCGAGCGTGACGCCCGCATCGTCGGCGGCCACGACGCGGCCGGTCAGCGTCGCATCGCCGACGCTCACCTCGACGAGGCGGCCGACTGCGCGGCGCCAGTGCCGCGGCTCGGTCAGCGGCCGGTCGACGCCGGGCGAGCTGACCTCCAGCACGTACGGGCCTGCGAACCCGCTGTCGTCCTCGGCATCCAAGGCCTCGGAGACGGCACGGCTGACCTCCGCGACGGCGTCCAGGTCGATCCCGCCGTCCGCGTCGACACTGACCCGGACCAGGCTGCGGCGCCCCGCGGACGTGACGGTGACGTCCTCGAGGTCGTAACCGATTCCCTCGACGACCGGCCGAAGGGTGTGCAGCAGGTGCTCGCGCGCGTTCGCTGCGGCTCTGCCTGCGGGGGCGGGCGCCATGCTTCGCTCCTGTCCTTCAGTTGTCGAACGACGAGCCTACTGGCTCTGCCAGACTCGGCACATGCACTCTCAGCCGGACGATCCCGGCGGCCCGTCCCGGCGCGCGTTCCTGATCGCCGGCGGCACCGCGGTCGTCGCCGGAGCCGGCGCCGGGGTCGGCGTCGAGTTGTCCCGGCACGAGCCGCGTCCCCGCGCGTCCGCGCCACCTCCCCCGCCACCGGCCGAGCTCGTCAACGCCCTGGCGGCCGAGCGTGAGCTGATCGCGACGTTGGACGCCTCGATCCCCACGGCGCCGCAGGTGCGCGAGCGACTGACGCACATCCGGGCCGACCACGCGGCGCACGAACGGGCGCTGGCCGCAGCCGTCCGGCAGGTGTCGGGGCCGAGCACGGCGCCGACTGCGTCGGGAACGCCCGCGGCGGCGCCGATCGGGGCGGCCGAACTGGCGGGCGCCGAACGCGGGGCCGCGCAGGCGGCGGCCGCACGCGCCGCCCGGCTGACCGGCCGCAACGCGGTGCTGCTCGCCTCGATCGCCGCCTGCGAGGCGACCCATGCGGAGCTGCTGAGATGAGCGATCTGGTCGCCGCGTGGCAGGCGGCGCTGGCCGCCGAGTACCGGGCGGCGTTCGGCTACGGCGTGCTCGGCGCGCATCTGCACGGCAGCCCACAGCTGGGGCTGGCGATCAGTTGCTCCGACGCGCACGAGGCGTTGCGCGACTCGACCGCCCAGGCGATCGCCTCGGCCGGGCTCACGCCGGTGCCGGCCACCGCCGACTACCCGGACGTCTACCCGGTGGACGACGCGGCCGCGGCGCGCGCGCTGGCCCCGCGGCTGGAGGACGACTGCGCCGCCGCGTGGCGCTACCTGTACGCGGTGGCTGCCGCGACCAGCGGCCCGCAGGCGAGCGGGCTGCGCCGCAGCGCCCAGGTGGCACTGACCGCGAGCGCGGTGCGGGCGACCCGCTGGCGCGGCACGACCGATCCGTTCCCGGGCCTTTGACCCGATGTGGCAACCTGCTGCGTCGTGGCGCCGCGGCGGGTTGCCCCATCGGCTCAGATGTGAGTGCCGTGGAACGGTGCACGGTCGGTGAGCAGGGCCAGCTCCAGCCGGCGCAGCGCATCCGGCGAACCACCGGCCCGGCCGGCCCGGGCCAGGGTCGCCAGCCGGGTACCGCCGAGGCAGATCGCGCCGAGCGCACCGACGCCGAGCTCGATGTCGGCGACCCGCTCGGTTCGGGTGCAGGTGGCGCCCTCCGGGCCGCCGCGCAACAGGTACCGCCCGTCGCCGAGCAGCGGGTCGGTCACCTGCAGCACGACCTCGACCTCCAGCGGGTAGCTGCGGCCGCCGAGCAGCGCGGCCACGTCCAGCGGCCGGACCCACATGCCGTCGCCGATGTGCAGCGTCTCGACCCGGCGCGGGTCGGTGAGCAGGTGCGGCAGCGGATCGTCCAGCGGGACTGCGTAGCTGGTGATCGTGCCGACGAGGTCCATGCCGAGGAGCGTCTGCCACAGCGCGGCGTGCGCCTCCGCCGTGACCGGCACGTAGTCGACCAGCTGGCACTCGTGCCGCGGGTCGCCGTCGCCCCAGTCGGGCTTGATCCGGTACGAGACGTAACCGTCCGGGTGAACGAGATGGAACAGCCCGGACGCGCCGCGGCGCTGGTACTCGCGATCGAGCAGCAGGAACTGCCAGCGCCGCTCGTCCCGGCCCAGCGCGCCCGGGGTCGTCGCGCGCCACCGCTCGTACAGCTCCGGCAGCACGTCGCGAGCCCGATCGGTGCTGAGCCGCCGCACCGCACCGGCGTCCACAGGGACCGCCAAGTGGCCGCGCAACCGGTCGATCGACGCGCGGCGCACCGAGGAGGCGACGCCGAAGCCGAACCGCCCGTAGATGCCTGCCTCACTCGCACCGAGGACGGTGGCGGCGTAGCCCTGCTCGGCGTGCGCACGCAGCTGGTGCTCGATCAGGGCGCGCAGGATCCCGCGCCGGCGGTGCGTGATCTCGACCGAGACCCAGGTGATGCCCATGGCCGGGAGGTCGCCGCCGGGCACGGCCAGCTGCAGCGGCACCTCGGCACTGACCGCGACGATGCTCCCCCGCCGGCCAGGCACCCGTTGGTGAGCGCACCCCGACTCGCCGTCGACGGCGACCATGATCCGGGCCGGGTCGATGTCGAGTGCGGCGTCAGCCAGCTCCTGCGCGGAGTAGTGGAAGCCGAAGCTGGCCCCGTCGAGTTCGGCGACCGCGGGGAACTCCTCGACCCGCGCGCGCCTGATCCGGATGTCCACGGCCACCGAGTCTGCCCGAGCGGGCAAGCCGATTCACCGCTCAGCCCACCGGCACCGGTACCTCGCCATCGAGGTCGCCGGGCGCCTGCGCGAACTGCACCTGGTACAGGTCGTAGTAGGCGCCGCGCGCGGCCAGCAGTTCCTCGTGGGTGCCTTGCTCGAGGATGCGGCCGCCGTCCATCACCAGGATCAGATCGGCATCGCGGATGGTCGAGAGCCGGTGCGCGATCACGAAGCTGGTGCGGTTGGAGCGCAGCGCGGCCATCGCGTGCTGCACCAGCAGCTCGGTGCGGGTATCGACCGAGCTGGTCGCCTCGTCGAGAATCAGCAGCGACGGCTCCGCGATGAACGCGCGCGCGATGGTCATCAGCTGCTTCTGCCCGGTGGACAGGTTGCTGCTCTCCTCGTCGATCACCGTGTCGTAGCCGTCCGGCAGGGACTGGACGAACCGGTCGACGAAGGCGGCGCGCGCCGCGGCCAGGATCTGTTCCTCGCTCGCCCCCGGGCGGCCGTACGCGATGTTGTCGCGAATCGTTCCCCCGAACAGCCAGGTGTCCTGCAGCACCATGCCGATCTCGCCGCGCAGGTCGTCGCGGCGCATCGTGGTGATGTCGACTCCGTCCAGGGTGATCCGGCCGGCGTCCAGTTCGTAGAAGCGCATGATCAGGTTGACCAGCGTCGTCTTGCCCGCACCGGTGGGCCCGACGATCGCGATGGTGTGTCCGGGCTCGGCGACCAGCGAGAGGTCCTCGATCAGCGGCGCGTCGGGCGAGTAGCTGAACGCGACGTGCTCGAACTCGACCCTCCCCCGTCGGCCAAGCCCTTGTTGACGGGGGGAAGCCCACTCCGGCTCGTCGACCGGACGGGCGGGGTGGACGGGGTCGGGCGTCTGCTCCGGCGCGTCGAGCAGGTCGAACACCCGCTCCGCGGACGCGACCCCGGACTGCAGCAGGTTGGCCATCGAGGCGACCTGGGTGAGCGGCTGGGTGAACTGCCGGCTGTACTGGATGAACGCCTGCACGTCACCGAGGCTCATGGACCCGGACGCCACCCGCAGCCCGCCGACGACCGCGATCGCCACGTAGTTCAGGTTCCCGATGAACATCATCGTCGGCATGATGATGCCGCTGATGAACTGGGCGCCGAAGCTGGCCTGGAACAGCTCCTCGTTCTTGCGGTCGAACTCTGCCTGCACCTCCCGGTGCCGGCCGAAGACCTTCACCAGCTCGTGCCCGGAGAACGCCTCCTCGATCTGCCCGTTGAGCTGCCCGGTGTTCTTCCACTGCGCGATGAACTTGCCCTGCGAGCGCTTGGCGATCGCCTTGGTGACGACCATCGACACCGGGATCGTGACCAGCGCGATGACCGCGAGCACCGGGGAGATCACGAACATCATGGTGACCACGCCGACCACGGTGAGCAGCGAGGTCAGCAGCTGGCTCATCGTCTGCTGCAGGCTCATCTGGATGTTGTCGATGTCGTTCGTGACGCGGCTCAGCAGCTCGCCGCGCGGCTGCCGGTCGAAGTAGGGCAGCGGCAGCCGGTTGATCTTGTCCTCGACGTCCGAGCGCAGCCGGCGCACCGCGGTCTGCACCACGTCGTTCAGCAGCCAGCCCTGCAGCCAGGACAGCAGGCTGGCGCCGACGTACACGGCGACCGCGAGCAGCAGCACGTGCGCGAGGTCGGTGAAGTCGATCCCGACGCCGGGCGTGGGGTGCGCCGTGGCCAGCAGCTGGGCACGGTTGTCGTCACCGCTCGCGCGAGCCTCGGCGATCGCCTGCTGCAGCGAGATGCCGCTGGGCAGCCGGCTGCCGAGGAACCCGGTGAAGATGACGTCGGTGGCGCGACCGAGGATCTTCGGGCCGATCACCGCCAGCGACACGCTGCCGACCGCGAGCAGCAGCACCAGCAGCACCTTGGCGCGTTGCGGCCTGAGCCGGCCCACCAGCCGCTTGGCGGACGGGCCGAAGTTCATCGACTTCTCCGCGGGCATCCCGGCCGACATCCACGGCGGGCCGCCGCGGCGTGCCTCGGCGCCCTGGATGCGCTTCGGGACGACCTTCCCGTTCGGCGCGCTCACGCCCGGGCCCCGGTCGTCTGTTCGGCCGAGAGCTGCGACCCGACGATCTCGGCGTAGGTCGGGCAGCCGGCGACGAGCTCGTCGTGGCGCCCGATACCCGCGACCGCGCCGTTGTCGAGCACGATGATCTGGTCGGCGTCAATGATGGTCGACACCCGTTGCGCCACCACGATCACGGCGGCATCGCGCGTCACCGGCCGCAGTGCGGCACGCAACCGGGCGTCCGTGCCGAGGTCGAGCGCCGAGAACGACTCGTCGAACAGGTAGATCTGCGGCTTGCGCACCAGCGCACGGGCGATCGCCAGGCGCTGCCGCTGGCCGCCGGACACGTTGGTGCCGCCCTGCGCGATCGGCGCCTGCAGACCTTCCGGCGTGGCCGCGACGAAGTCCTTTGCCTGCGCGACCGTCAGTGCCTCCCACAGCTCGTCGTCGCTGGCCGCCGGGTTGCCGTAGCGCAGGTTGCTCGCCACCGTCCCGGTGAACAGGTAGGCCCGCTGCGGCACCAGCCCGAGCGTGCTCCACAACAGCTCCGGGTCGAGGTCGCGCACGTCGACGCCGTCGACCAGCACCTGCCCCTCGGTCGCGTCGAAGAGCCGGGCGATCAGCGAGACGAGGGTGGTCTTGCCCGAGCCGGTACTGCCGATCACCGCGGTGGTGCGGCCGGCCTCGGCGCGGAAGTTGATGTGCTGCAACACCGGCGCCGCCGCCCCCGGGTACGCGAAGCCGACGTCGCGGAACTCCACCTGGCCGCGCCCGCGCAGCGTGCCGACGGGCACGGCCGGCGGCGCGATCGACGGCTCGGTGTCGAGCACCTCCTGGATGCGCTCGGCGCACACCGCCGCGCGCGGCACCATCATCAGCATGAAGGTGGCCATCATCACCGACATGAGGATCTGCATCAGATAGCTCATGAACGCGGTGAGCGAACCCACCTGCATCTCGCCGGAGTCGACGCGCGAGGCACCGAACCAGAGCAGGGCGACGATCGAGATGTTCAGCACGAGCATCACGGACGGGAAGATGCGCACCATCAGCCTGCCCGCGCGCAACGCCGTGGCGGTGAGCTCGTCATTCGCCTCGCCGAACCGCTCGGCCTCGACCGGCTCGCGCACGAAGGCGCGTACGACGCGGACCCCGGTGATCTGCTCGCGCAGCACCCGGTTCACGACGTCGATGCGTTCTTGCATCGCGCGGAACTGCGGCACCATCTTGCGGATGATCAGCCCGACCGAGATGGCCAGCGCGGGCACGCTGACGGCGACCAGCCAGGACAGGCCGACGTCCTGCCGCACCGCCATGATGATGCCGCCGACGCACATGATCGGCGCCGCGATCATCATCGTGCAGGTCATCACCACCAGCATCTGCACCTGCTGGACGTCGTTCGTGTTGCGGGTGATCAGCGACGGCGCGCCGAAGTGCGACACCTCGCGGGCGGCGAACCGGCCGACCGTTCCGAACAGTGCGGCACGCACGTCACGGCCGAAGCTCATCGCGGTGCGGGCCCCGAAGTAGACCGACACGATGGAACAGGCGATCTGGGCAAGGCTGACGGCGAGCATCCAGGCACCGATGCGCATGATGTAGCCGGTGTCGCCGGTGGCCACGCCGTTGTCGATGATGTCCGCGTTCAGGCTCGGCAGGTACAGCGCCGCGATCGTCCCGAGCAGTTGCAGCACCACGATCGCCAGCAGCCAGCGGCCGTACGGGCGCAAGAAGGTGCGCAGCAGTCGGGTCAGCACAACGACCAGCATCCCCCGCGCCGCTGACAGCGCGCGTACACAGCACTGGCATTTCGCGCAGGGCGAACCGGTCGGCTCAGCGCCACCGGTCGACCACCGCGAGGACGTCGCCGAGCCGCTGCACGACCGCGTCCGGAGTACCGACGACAGGACCGTGCTGCTCGGCCGGGATCGCGCTGTGCGGGATGTGCACGGTGCGCATGCCTACCGCAGCGGCACCGTAGATGTCGTCGAACACCGGTCGCCCACGAAGACCGTGCCCGCCGGGTCGTCCACCTCGACAGCCGCCAACGCGGAACGGAACGCCTCGGGATGCGGCTTGGTCCACGGGATCTCCGAGGTGTAGACGGCGCCGTCGATCAGGTGCGCCACCTCGTCCCGGACGAAGATCTGCTCGTGCACGCTGCGCGGCCAGATGGTGTTGGACAGCACGCCGACCTTGATCCCCCGCTCGTGCAGCGCGGTGAACAGCCCGATCGCGTCCGGGTCCAGCATCGTGTGCGGCTCCCACCAGGCGTGGAAGGCGGCCAGCATCTGCTCGGTGTGCGCGATGCCGGCCTGCGCGAACACCTCGTCCAAGGTGGCGCTGCGCTGCTCGTCGCGGCACCGCAGCCACATCGCGTTCTCGGCCTCGTGCAGCCGCGCGGCGGCTGGCGGGTCACCGACAGCGGCGAGCCACGCCTCGAGCGGTTCGATGGTGTGCCAGGGCGTGAGCGTGCCGCCCCAGTCGAAGATGACTGACGTGATCATTTAGAGCAGCACTGTAGACAGCGTGCCGTGCTGGTGCATACCGAGTTTCGCGTACACGCGGCGAGCCGCGGTGTTGAAATCGTTGACGTACAGGCTCACGGTCGGCGCGAGGGTCAGCCCGTGCCGCACGACCGTGGCGAGCGCGGCCGTGCCGATCCCGCGGCCACGCAGGTCCGGACGCACCCAGACGCCCTGGATCTGACAGGTGTGCGCGGTGAGCGCGCCGACATCGGCCTTGAACACGACCTGGCCGCGGCGATCGAAGCTGCCGAACGCGCGGCCGGCACGGATCAGTTCGTCGACGCGGCGCCGGAACGCGGCACTGCCCGGGGCGACGTGCGGCGACACCCCGAGTTCCTCGGTGAACATCGTTGCCGCGGCGGCCAAGTAGCGCTCGGTGTCGTCCGGGCGGGCGGCCCGCACGCTCTCGTCGCCCGGCACCAGGATCGGCCCGCTCGTGACGAGCAACGGCTGCTCGCGGCGGATGGCTCGCGGCGGGCCCCACCGCTCGGACAGCACCGGCCACATGGCGGCCACCGCGTCGGCGCGGCCCACGATCGAGGTGCAGATGCGGGGGCGCTGCGCGACCAGCGCGGCCAGCGCGGTCCACGACGCGGGGTCGCCACCGATCGGGATCAGGTTCCCCCCACTGAAGCAGGCGGCGACCAGGTCGTCGCCCTCGCGGACCGCGAACACGGTGCCCCCGAGGCGCTTCGGCTGCACCGATCCGACCGCGCGCACCCGCGAGTCGACCACCACGTTCGTGATCGGATCGGCACCGAGCAGGCGGGCGAACCGGCCGCGCGAGCTGTCGTCCAACGCGGCCACCCGGGCCCGGCGGCTCAGCCCCGGGTGCAGCGCAGTCACGTCCGCTGACGCTACCGGCAGACGCTGGTGTCGCGCAGCATCCTGTTCGCCGAGTTGACGACTGGACACGCCGGTGTGTGACTCCGAGGCCGCCAGGGTGCGCGACCTGACCACCTTCGCCCCGCTGCGGCTGCGCACCCGTGAGGCGTTGCAGACCCAGCTCGCCGTCTGCGGGTCGCGAGCGCAGGCTCGCTGATCCCGAGGCCAGCCGCCATCGGCCCGGTCGAGGCGGCGATGATCGCCGCTCAGCTCACCGAAACAGAGGGCTCTCCTGAAGCCACACCGGCCTTGCCCATCTCTTCGGCCAGCCGCATCGCCTCCTCGATGAGGGTCTCGACGATCTGCGACTCCGGGACGGTCTTGATCACCTCGCCCCTGACGAAGATCTGGCCCTTGCCGTTGCCGGACGCCACACCGAGGTCGGCCTCCCGAGCCTCGCCCGGGCCGTTCACGACGCAGCCCATCACCGCGACGCGCAGCGGCACGGTCATGCCCTCGAGGCCTGCCGTGACCCGCTCGGCGAGGGTGTAGACGTCGACCTGGGCGCGCCCGCAGGACGGGCAAGAGACGATCTCCAGCTTGCGCTGCCGCAGGTTCAGCGACTCCAGGATCGCCAGACCGACCTTGACCTCCTCCACCGGCGGCGCGGACAGCGAGACGCGGATGGTGTCGCCGATGCCGCGCGAGAGCAGTGCGCCGAACGCAGTCGCGGACTTGATCGTGCCCTGGAACGTCGGGCCGGCCTCGGTCACGCCGAGGTGCAGCGGGTAGTCGCACCGCGCGGCGAGCTGCTCGTAGGCCTGCACCATGATGACCGGGTCGTGGTGCTTGACCGAGATCTTGAAATCGCGGAAGCCGTGTTCCTCGAACAGCGCGGCCTCGTTCAGCGCCGACTCCACCAGTGCTTCCGGCGTCGCCTTGCCGTACTTGGCCAGCAGCCGCTTGTCCAGCGAGCCGGCGTTCACGCCGATGCGCAGGGACACCCCGGCGTCGGTCGCCGCTCGCGCGATCTCGGCCACCTTGTCGTCGAACGCCTTGATGTTGCCCGGATTGACGCGCACGGCCGCGCAGCCGGCGTCGATTGCCGCGAACACGTACTTCGGCTGGAAGTGGATGTCGGCGATGACCGGGATCTGCGAATGCTTCGCGATCTCGGGCAGCGCGTCGGCGTCGTCCTGCGACGGGACGGCGACGCGGACGATGTCGCAACCGGTCGCGGTCAGCTCGGCGATCTGCTGCAGCGTCGCGTTCACGTCGGCCGTCAGGGTCGTGGTCATCGACTGCACCGACACCGGCGCGTCACCGCCGACGAGGACCGATCCCACCCTGATCTGGCGGGACTTGCGGCGCGGCGCGAGGACGGGCGGGGGGCTGCTGGGCATACCGAGCGAGACTGTCACGCCTGCCATTATCCGCCGAAGAGCTGGACGGGTTTGAAGATGTCCGCATAGAACGTCAAAAGTGTGAGCAGGACGAGCACCGAGGCGACGCCGTACATCACCGGAAGCATCTGCGCGGTGTCCACGTAGATGGGCTTGCCGATGGCCTCGCCACCGTCGCTGTCGAGCGCCGGCGCCTTCTTGCGCACCCGCAGCCGCGCCCAGCCACGCCGGGTGGCCTCGACGATCGCGCCGGCCACGTGGCCGCCGTCCAGCGGCAGCAGGGGCAGCAGGTTGAAGAAGAACAGCAGCAGGTTGACGCTGGCGAGCAGCGAGATCAGCGCGAACACCTTGTCCTTGGTGTCCAGCAGGTTGGTCTCGGCGTACTCGCCGCCGATGCGGCCGATGCCGACGACGCCGATAGCCCCGTTCGGGTCGCGCGGCGTGCCGTGGAAGACGGTGTCCCAGAGGCTGCCGATCTTCTCCGGGTACCGGCCGAGCGCCGACAACCCCTTGCCGATCTGGCTGCCGATCTGGCCCGGCACCGCGGTCAGCGCGACATTCTCGTAGAAGTGGTGGTTCGTCGGCGAGATGCCGACGAAGCCCGCGGTCTTGGTCTTCGTGCCGGTGTCGTTCGCGTATTTCAGGTTGCGCACCGGGGTGATGGTCAACGGAACCTGTGCGCCGCCGCGCTCGACGACCACGGACAGCTGCTTGCCGGCGGACGGCTCGACCAGCGCGACGAGCTGATCCCAGCTGGACACCGCCGTGCCGTTCACCGAAAGGATCTTGTCGCCGGGCTTGAGCCCCGCGATCGCTGCCGGCGAGTTCGTCTGCGTGCATTTCTGCAACTCGGCCTTGGTGGCGTTGGCCGGCGAGACGCACTTGGTCACGGTCGCCACGGTCGTCGTCGGCTCGTCCTTGGGCAGGCCCAGGCCGACGAGCAGCACGAGGGTGAGCACCAGGTAGATCAGCAGGTTCATGCTCGGTCCGCCGAGCATGACGATCATCTTCTTGCCCGGAGTGAGCCGGTAGAACTCGCGGTCCTCGTCGCCCGGCTGTACCTCGGCGCGGCTGACCTGCCGGAAGTCCTCGACCGCGCTCGCCATCCGGCGCGGCCACCGCGAGACCTTGCCATCGGCGCGCGGCGGAACCATCCCGATCATCCGGATGTAGCCGCCCAGCGGGATCGCCTTGAGGCCGTACTCGGTGTCGCCCTTCTTGCGGGAGAACATCGTCGGGCCGAAGCCGACCATGTACTGGGTCACCTTCACGCCGAACTTCTTGGCCGGCACCATGTGCCCGATCTCGTGCAGCGCGATCGAGACCAGCAGCCCGACGGCGAACACGATGACGCCCAGTGCGTACAGCACGTTCGTGTCGTCCTCTCGATGCGTCCTGGTGCTCGCTCAGGCGTGGTTGCCGGGGGCGACGAGCGCGCGAGCACGCTCGCGGGCCCAGTCCTGCGCCCGTTCGACGTCCTCGACGGTACCTGGGCTCGCGGCGGCCGGGTGCTCGTTCCTCAGCCACTCATCCAGTACATCGGCAACGGTGTCCACGATCTGCAGGAAACTCACCGCCCCGGCGTGGAAGGCGGCGACCAGCTCCTCGTTGGCCGCGTTGTACACGGCAGGCGCCCAGCCACCGGCCTCGCCCGCCCGCCGCGCGAGGTCGACCGCCGGGAACGCCTCGCAGTCCAGCGGCTCGAAGGTCCACTGCTGCGACTTCGTCCAGTCCAGCGGGGCGGCGGCACCGCCGACCCGGTCCGGCCAGCCCATGGCCAGCGAGATAGTCAGCCGCATGTCCGGCGGCGATGCTTGCGCGATGGTCGAGCCGTCGGTGAACTCGACCATCGAGTGCACGACCGACTGCGGGTGGACGACCACGGCGATGTGCTCGTAGGGCACGCCGAACAGCAGGTGCGCCTCGATCAGCTCCAAGCCCTTGTTCACCAGGGTGGCCGAGTTCGTGGTGATCAGCTTGCCCATGTCCCAGGTGGGGTGCGCGAGCGCCTGCTGTGGCGTCACGTCGGCGAGGTCGGCCCGGCTGCGGCCGCGGAACGGGCCGCCGCTGGCTGTCAGCACCAGGCGGCGCACCTCCTCCGGGGCGCCGGCGCGCAGGCATTGCGCCAGCGCCGAGTGCTCCGAGTCGACCGGGACGATCTGACCGGCCGCTGCGCGATCGGCCACCAGCGGGCCGCCGGCAACCAGCGACTCCTTGTTGGCGAGCGCGACGAACCGGCCGGCCTCGAGCGCGGCGAGCGTGGCCCGCAACCCCTGCGCGCCGGCGACCGCGTTCAGGACCACGTCCGCCTCGCGCGCGGCGAGTTCGGTGGCGGCGTCCGGGCCGCCCAGCACGCGGATCCCGGCGGCGCCGAGCCCGGCGAGTCGCGTCCTGAGCTCGGCGGCCCGCGCGGTGCCGCCGACGCCGACCACCTCGACGCGCAGTTCGGCAGCCTGCTCGGCGAGCAGCGCCAGGTTGGCGCCGCCCGCGGCCAGCGCGGTAACCCGGAACCGGTCCGGCGCGTGCTTGGCGACGTCGATCGCCTGCGTCCCGATCGAGCCGGTCGAGCCGAGCACCGTGACTGTCCGCAGATCGCTCACGTCCCCATCCTCTCGCTGCCCAATCCTCGCGCTGCTCAGTGGGGCTGCAGCGCGTCGCGGCCGAGGCCGGCCGCGCTCGCGTGGCCGGACAGCGCCAGCGCCAGGTCGAGGTCGGCGAGCAGGCTGCGCAGCACGTGCCGCACGCCGGCCGTCCCGCCCAGGGCCAGGCCGTACACCCAGGGCCGCCCGACGAGCACCGCCCGGGCCCCGAGGGCGAGCGCTTTGAGGATGTCCGCGCCGGTGCGCACGCCGGAGTCGAACAGCACCTCCAGCGAGTCACCCACCGCGTCGGCGATCGCCGGCAGCGCGTCGAGCGAGGCGATCGCTCCGTCGACCTGGCGCCCGCCGTGGTTGGAGACTACGATGCCCTGCACACCGCAGTCGAGCGCACGGCGCGCGTCGTCGACGTGCTGGATGCCCTTGAGCACCACCGGGCCGTCCCAGTTCTCGCGCAGGAACGCCACCTGGTCCCAGGTGTGGTCGACGCCGCTGAACACCGGCAGCCAGCGCATCAGGGCGGCCGGCAGATCCTCGGCCGGCGGCTTGTCCAGCGGCGCGCAGAACGCCGGATCGGTGAAGTAGTTGGCCAGCCCCTCGCCGGTGAGGAAGGGCAGGTAGGCGCGGTCCAGGTCGTGCGGACGCCAGCCGAGCAGCCAGGTGTCCAGGGTGACGACGAGCGTGGTGAACCCGGCCGCCTTCGCCCGCGCCAGCAGGCTCAGGCAGACCTGCTCGTCGTTGGGCCAGTACAGCTGGAACCAGCGCACCCCGTCGCCGTTCGCGGCCGCGACGTCCTCCAGGCAGAACGAGGACACCGTCGAGAGCGCCATCGCCAGCCCGAGTTCGGCGGCCACCGCCGCGACGGCCTTCTCCGCCTCCGGGTGCACGATCGACTGCACGCCGATCGGTGCGGTGATGATCGGCGCGCGCAGCCGCTCGCCCAGCACGGTGGTGCCCAGGTCGCGGTCCGTCGCGCCGGTGAGCATCCGCGGTACCAGCCGCCACCGGTCGAACGCCTCGCGGTTCGCCCGGTTGGTCGCGCCGGAGCCGGCCGCGCCCGCGACGTACCAGAACGGTCCGGGTTCCAGGGCCTCGCGGGCGGCCTGCTCCAGCGCGCATGAGTCGGTGGTGAACGGCGGCAGCACGCCACCCATGCCCTGCAGGTAGATCTCGCTCGCGTACGCGGACAGCGGTGCACTCATGGGCCGCAGTCTGTCAGGCGAACAGCGCCTTGCCGAAGTAGTCGCCCGCTTCGGCGAGCCCGGGCGGCACCGCGAACAGCCCGCTGCCGGTGTGCCGGATGTACTCGTTCAGCAGGTCGTGCCCGCCGAGCCGGCGCTGGATCGGCACGAACTGGGTGCGTGGATCTTTCTGGAACACGATGAAGAACAGCCCGGCGTCCAGCAGACCGGTCTGCGGGTCGATGCCGTCGGTGTAGGAGTAGCCGCGGCGCAGCAGCTTCTGCCCGCCGTTGGTCGCCGGCGCCGCGAGCCGGATGTGCGCGTTCAGGTCGATCACCGGCTTGCCCTCGCCGTCCTTGGCCGCCAGGTTCACCGTGTCGGACTCGGACTTGCCGGTCAGCGGCGCGCCGCTGGTCTTGAACCGGCCGAAGACCTGCTCCTGGTCGAGCAGGAAGTCGGTGTCCCAGTTCTCGATCAGCATCCTGATGCGCCGCGCCACCAGGTAGCTGCCGCCGCGCATCCAGTCCTGGTCGGTCTCCGCACCGACCCAGACGAACTCGTCGAACGAGCGCGTGTCCTCGGCCTTGATGTTGTTCGTACCGTCCTTGAAACCCATCAGGTTGCGCGGCGTGTCCTGCGAGGTGGACGTGGACGAGGTACGCCCGAAGCCCAGCTGCGACCAGCGGAGCACCGCCGTGCCGCGCGCCAGCCGCGCGAAGTTGCGGATCACGTGGAAGGCGACCTGGGGGTCGTTCGCGCAGGCCTGCACACACAGGTCGCCCCCGCTGCGGTTCGGGTCGAGAGTGTCACCCGGCAGCGGTGGGATGTCGGCCAGCGCGGCCGGCCGGTAGCGGCTGAGCCCGAACCGGTCGTCGAACAGCGTCGGCCCGAAGCCGACGGTGATCGTCAACTGCGACGCCGGCAGTCCGACGGCCTCACCGGTGTCGATGGGCGGCGCGTGCGGGCTGATGTCGACCGCACCCACCGGTTCGCCGCGGGTCAGCTGGGCGGCCGCCGCGGCCCAGCGGGCGAGCATGGTCTGCACCGCGGTCTTGTCCCGTGAGGTGATGTCGAAGGCGCCGAACGCGAGCCGGTCCTGCGCGGGCGTCGCGATGCCGGCCTGGTGCGCGCCGTAGAACGGCACAGCCTCCGCGTGGGCGGACGAGCCGGTGCGCTCGGTGGCGCGGGCCACGCCGAAGCCCGCGCCACCTGCGGCGGCCAGCCCGGCCGCGCCCAGTGCTCCGCCGAGGAAGCGCCGTCGGGAGGTGTCAGGCATCGGCAACCTTGCTGGCCACCCTCGACAGCGGCTCCTGCACGGCCTTGATCGCGGCCGCCAGGTCACGCTTGTCCTGGTCGGTGAGCGCGGTGTACAGCACGAAGCCGGACTTCTCACCGGGGCTGCGGTACTTGTCCACGAGCTTGTCCAGCGCCGCGAAGTCCTGCTCGATCGTGCCGGCGAGCGCGCCGTCGATCTTCTCCAGCGCCGGCTGCAGCTGGGCGAACGCCTGCTCGGCGCCCTCGATGTTGTTGGCGAAGTCGAGCACGTCGATGTGCGAGTACCGCTCCTCTTCACCGGTGATCTTGCTCGCGGCCACCTCGTCGAGCAGCTCCTGCGCGCCGTTCGCCAGCTCGGTGGGCTGGTAGGTCAGCGTGCTGGTCAGCCTCTGCAGCTTGCCGATGTCGGTCACCAGGCCGGTCCCGTACACGGCCAGCCCGGTCAGGCTCTTGTCGGCGAACAGGCCCTTCTCGATGCGGTGAAAGCCCGTCCACTTGCTCGCCGGGACGTCCCCGTCGCGGGCGTCGATGTCGGCGTCCAGGCTCTCGCTGCCGACCGTGAAGGACTCGGCTACCGGCTCGATCTTCTCGTAGAACGGCCGGGCCGCCTGGTAGGCCTCCTGTGCGGCGGCGAGGTCGGTGCCCTGCAGCGCCGTCGCGAGCTTCTTGCTGGTCTCGAGCAGGTACCCGACCTGGGTGTTCACGTAGGCGGCGTAGCCGGTCGTGGCGTCCTGCAGCAGCGCCGCCACGTCGGCGTCCCCGGTCGAGGCCTCGCCGGTGACGGTGAGCGCGGTCTTCTCGTTCGCGGCTCCCGGGCAGTAGAGCGTGTACGTGCCGGCTCCCAGCTTCACCGCGAACTCGCCGGACAGGCCGGGCGGCAGATTCTCCTTCTCGCCGACGATGCGCTGGCCGCTGAGCACCTCGACCTCGCTGACCGCGGTCGCATCGGTGTTGCTGATCTTGAAGGTGATGCCGCCCGCGGCGAACTCGGTGCGGTCGCTCTCGCAGCCCTTGGCCGCGGTGATCGTGACGTTCGCGGTGTGCGCGTCTCCGCTCGCGGGCTTCGGGTCCGCGCTGCCGCTGCTCGTGCAGGCGGCCAGAGCGGTGGCCAGCACGGCGCCTGCGGCGGCGGTCGTAGCGGCTCGGCAGGTCCGGACGGCGCGGGTCCGGACGGGGCGGGTCCGGACGGGGCGAGGCGGCATCGGGTCTCCAGGGTCGACAGGTCAGCAGGTCAATAGTTAGGACAGGCTAACCTAACTTGCGACCAGACTCTGCGCCGGGGCCCCTACCGGGCGGCGCGACTGCCGGCGCTCCCGCTGCGACGCGGCCGCGACGGCCAGAGCACCCAGGCCGCACGCCACCGCGACCAGGCCGCAGCTCCAGGCACCGGCGACGAACGCCTGACGGCGGTCCAGGTCGTGCAACTCCGGCCGGGCGGCGGCCGCAGCGGCAGCGATCACGCCGGCGGGCAGCGCGCTGTGCCCCTGCGCGGCGATGCCGGCAAGCGCGAACCTCGCCCCGCCGGGGCCGGTGACGCTCGCGGTCACCCGTTCGGTCCAGCTCAGGTCCAGGACGCGGCCGGTGCGCGGCTCGACCCATACGCTCAGCACGGCGCTGTCGTGGTACGTCGCGGCAAGCGTGGAGTCCGATGCCGCCGAGAGCCCGATCGGCAGCCGCCCGCCGTTGAGCGCGGCGATCCGGTCCACGCCGAGGGACGCGGGCAGGCTCGCGGAAGCACTGCCGGTGCTGGTGGCCGCGTACACGTCCGCGGCCAGGCCGGCGCGCGTGTCGGTGCCGGTCCGGGTGAGCACGAAGTCCTCGGCCGGTCCGACCGCCTGGACGGCCGGGCTCTGCGCCTGGGTGCGCACTGTCGCGGTGTCGCCGTGCCGGTCGCTCACCCGGGCGGACACCGGGCCCGCCGTTGTCGCGGCAGGCGTCGCGGGACGTCCGGGCGCGAACAGCACCAGCGCCACAGCGCCGACCGCGAAGACGGCCGCGGCGCCGATCAGAACGCGCGACGTGGCCCGCTTGGGCAGTGACCTGCCGGGCGGCCACGCGACGTACAGGCCTACCGGGATCAGGTAGACCAACCAACCGACGACCTCGATGAACACCGGCTTGCTCTGGACGCCGAGCATGCCGGTGAGCAGCGAGGACTGCACCGAACCGGGGTGCACCAGCCAGGTCAGGTCGACGGTGCCGCCCTGTCCCGCGTTCAGCCAGCCCGCCTCGTGGGCGGTGCGCAGCGCGTTGACGACCAGCCCGGCCGCGACCAGCACCAGCACCAGGCCGGTGGCCCGGAAGAACTTGGACAGGTTCAGGTGCACGCCGCCGCGGTAGATGCCGTAGCCGAGCCCGATCGCCACCACGATGCCGAGCACGGCTCCGGTCGCGGCCGCCGACCCACTGCCGGACTCGTTGAACGCCGCGAGCAGGAACACGACGGTTTCGAAGCCCTCGCGCAGCACGGCGAGGAAGGCCATCAGGATCATCGCGCGGCCGGCCCGCGAGGTGCCCGCCATGGCACCGGCGGCCATCCCCTCGAGCTGGCCCTTCAGTTCGCGCGCGTGCCGGCGCATCCAGATCACCATGTAGGTGACCATGCCGACGGCCAGCGCGCCGATCACCGTCTCCAGCCCCTCCTGCTGGCGTTGCGGCAGGTTCTGCGAGAGCCGGTCGAGCGTGATGCCCACCGCGACGCACAGCAGCGTGGCCGAACCCACGCCGACGAACACCCACCGGAGTAGCTCGCGGCGGCCCTGCTTGCGCAGGAAGGCCGCGATGATGCCGACGATCAGGGCGGCCTCGAGGCCTTCACGCAGGCCGATCACGAAGGTGGGGAGCATCCGCCGGTCCTCGTCGTCGTCGTTAGGTAAGGCATACCTTCGTAACGATAACCGGGGCCGACCACTAGCGTCACGCGGGTGCCCATCGACCTGAACGCCGACCTCGGCGAGAGCTTCGGTGCCTGGCGTCTCGGTGACGACGACGCCCTGCTCGAGCTGGTCACGAGCGCCAACGTGGCCTGCGGCTTCCATGCCGGTGACCCGGTGACCATGCGCCGGGTGTGCGCCCGCGCCGCCGAGCGAGGGGTGAGGATCGGGGCGCAGGTCGGCTACCGCGACCTGGCCGGGTTCGGCCGGCGGCGCATCGACATCGACCCCGAGGACTTGACGGCCGAGGTCATCTACCAGCTCGGCGCGCTGGACGCGTTCGCGCGCGCGAGCGGGTCGCGGGTGCGGTACGTCAAGCCGCACGGCGCGCTGTACAACACGGCGGCCGACGACTCCGGGCAGGCCGGTGCGATCGCCGCGGCCGTCGCCGCCGTGGACCCGGAGCTGCTGGTGCTCGGCCTGCCCGCCTCCGAGCTCGAACGCGCGGCGCGGGGGGCCGGACTGGCGTTCGTTGCCGAGGGGTTCGCCGATCGTACCTACCTGCCGACCGGTCGGCTCGTACCGCGCGGGCAGCCGGGCGCGGTGCACACCGACCCGATGGCCGCGGTCGCGCAGGCGGTGCAACTGGCCCGCTTCGGCACCGTGACGGCTGTGGACGGAACCCGCATCGAGGTGCAGGTCGAGTCGGTGTGCGTGCACGGTGACACCCCCCGCGCGGTGCACCTGGTGCGCGAGATCCGCCGGACGCTGGCCGACGCCGGGATCGAACCGGCCCCGTTCTGCGCGTGATCAGCCGACCGTACGGCGACCGCGCCGTGCTCCTCGAGCCCGACGATCCGGCGCAGCTGGCCGGCTTGCGGGCGACGCTGGGCGCCGCGCCCGGGGTGCTGGAGGTAGTGCCCGCCGCCCGGACCCTACTGGTGAGCTTCGACCAGGCACGCACCTCGGGGGCCGCGATCGTCGAGGCCGCTCGGCAGGCCGAACACGCTCCGCAGGAGCTGCCGGAGGCCGCGCTTGTCGAACTGCCGGTCCGCTATGACGGCGCCGATCTGCAGGACGTCGCCGAGGAGGTCGGGTGCAGCGTGCCGGAACTCATCGCGCGGCACAGCTCGGCCGAGTACACCGTGGACTTCTGCGGCTTCGCGCCCGGCTTCGCCTACCTCAGCGGGCTCGAGCCGGCCCTGCACCGCCCCCGGCTGGCCACCCCGCGCACGCAGGTCCCGGCCGGCTCGGTCGGCATCGCGGGCGAGTACACCGGCGTCTACCCGCGCTCCTCCCCCGGCGGCTGGCGGCTGCTCGGGCGTACCGAGGCGGCCCTGTGGGACCCGTCCCGGACGCCGCCTGCACTGCTGGCGCCCGGCGTCCGGGTGCGGTTCCGGCCGCTGTGAGCCGCGCCGTGCTGGAGGTTCTCGCACCCGGCCCGCTGACAACCGTCCAGGACGGCGGCCGCGCCGGATACGCGCGGCTGGGGGTGCCGCGAAGTGGCGCGTTCGACCGCAGCGCACTGCGGGCCGCCAACCGGCTGGTGGGCAACCCGCCGGACGCGGCCGCCCTGGAGGTCACGCTCGGCGGCCTGCAGCTTCGGCTGCACCATGCCCTGACGTTGGCGATCACCGGCGCGCCGTGCACCGGGCTCGACCACGGCGTCGCCGTCACCCTGCCGGCGGGCGCCGTCGTCCGGCTGGACACCCCGCGGGCGGGATTGCGCAGCTATCTGGCGGTGCGGGGGGCGATCGCGCTTTCCGCGGTGCTGGGTTCGCGCAGCACCGACACGCTCAGCGGTCTGGGCCCGGCGCCGCTGCGTGCCGGCGACCGGCTGGCGGTCGGGCCGGAGCCACCGGCCCCGGTGGACGGGTCGCTCGTCCCGGCGCCGGCGCTGCCCAGGCGGCTGCGCGTCGTCCTCGGCCCGCGCGCCGACTGGTTCGCGCCGGACGCGCCGACCGCGCTGACCCGGACCGGGTGGACGGTGCGCCCCGACTCGGACCGGATCGGCGTGCGGCTGGTCGGCCCGCCGTTGCGACGGATCCGCGCGGGCGAGCTGCCGAGCGAGCCGACCCTGCCGGGGGCACTGCAGGTGCCGCCGGACGGCCGCCCGATCCTGCTCGGGCCCGACGCGCCGGTCACCGGCGGCTACCCGGTGATCGCGGTCCTGCGCACCGCCGAGCTGTCCGCGGCCGCACAGCTGCGCCCGGGCGATCGGGTCCGGTTCGTCACGTCGTGAACGGGTGCACACCGAGCCAGACGAGCGCCGCGACGAGCGCCGCGGCCGGCATGGTCAGCACCCAGGCGACGACGATGTTGCCGGCCACGCCCCAGCGCACCGCGGAGAACCGCCGGGTCGCGCCGACGCCCATCACGGCCGAGGAGATCACGTGCGTGGTCGAGACCGGCAGGCCGTAGGCCGAGGTGCCGAGCATGACGCCGCTGGCGACGGCCTGCGCGGCGAACCCGCTCGGCGGGGTCAGCGAGAAGATGCGCCGGCCCATCGTGCGCATGATGCGCCAGCCGCCGGAGTAGGTGCCGAGCGAGATCGCGGCCGCCGAGGACAGGATCACCCAGAGCGGGACGCCCGCGTGCGCATTCAGGTGACCGGACACGATGAGGGTGAGCGTGATGACGCCCATCGTCTTCTGCGCGTCCTGGGTGCCGTGCGCGAAGGACATCGTGGCCGCCGACGCGATCTGTGCCCAGCGGAAGCCACGGTTGGCCCGCACCGCGTTGATGCTGCGAAACGTCCACAGCACGAGCAGCATGAACAGGTAACTGAGCCCGAAGCCGATCAGCGGCGAGAGGACCATCGGGACGATCACCTTGTCCACGACGCCGGACCACTTCACCGCCTCGGACGCGGCGAGCGCGGCCCCGACGAGCCCGCCGATCAGGGCGTGCGACGAGGACGACGGCAGCCCGAAGTACCAGGTGCCGAGGTTCCAGACGATCGCGCCGACCAGGGCGGCCAGCACGACGGCGAGCCCTGCCGTGCCGCCGGTCGGCGTCTCGATGATGCCCTTGCCGACCGTCGCGGCGACCTTGGTCGAGATGAGCGCGCCGACCACGTTGGCGACCGCTGCCATGGCGAGCGCGACCCGGGGGGTCAGCGCCTTGGTCGAGATCGACGTCGCGATCGCGTTGGCCGAGTCGTGGAAGCCGTTCGTGTAGTCGAACCCGAGCGCGACGACGACGATGACCACCACGAGGGCGGTTGATCCCACCGGTCAGGACTCCTTGACCGCGATGGTCTCGACGGCGTGCGCGACGTGCTCGAGGGCATCGGCGGCGTCCTCGAGGCCGTCGGCCACCTCGCGCAGCTTGACCATCGTCAGCGCGTCGTAGTCGCCGCTGAACAGCTTGGACAGCAGCTTGCGGTAGACCCGGTCCGCCTCGTTCTCCAGGCGGTTCACCTCGATCCAGTAGGGCTCGAGGTCGCGCAACGTCTTCAGCCGCGCCATCGCGTCGGCGGTCTCGTGCGCCGAAGTCACCAGCAGGTTGATCTGATCGGCCATCAGCGCCGGCAACTTGCCCACGTCGGCCAGCACGACGAAGTCGGCGGCGGCCTCCATCGCGTCGACCACGTCGTCCAGCGCGGCCGCCAGCCGGTAGATGTCCTCGCGGTCGAACGGGGTGACGAAGCTGGTGTTCAACTGGCGCATGATCCGGTGCGTCACCGAGTCGCCGGCGTGCTCGCGCTCGCGCAACTGCTTGGCGATCGATTCGCGGTTCGCGTTGGGATCGAGCAGGCCGGACAAGATGTCCGCCGACGCCGCGACGTTCTGTCCGGCTTCGGTGAACATCGCATAGAAGGCGCTGTCACGCGGGGTGAGGCTGAAGGCCACGATGCTCCTCGCAGGTCGTGCGGTGGCAAGCGGAACGAGCCTAGTCACAGGTCAGTCGGCGATCCGCACCCGCCCGCCCGCACCGGGCATCACGCCGCTGGTCAGCCGAACACGATTGTCTTGTTCCCGAAAACGAGCGTTCTGTGCTCCACGTGCGCCCGGACGGCGCGCGCCAGCACGACCGTCTCCAGGTCACGCCCCTTGCCGATCAGGTCGGCCACCGAGTCGCGGTGGCTCACCGGTTCGACGTCCTGGGCGATGATCGGCCCCTCGTCCAGGTCCGCGGTCGCGTAGTGCGCGGTCGCGCCGATGAGCTTCACGCCGCGCTGCTGCGCCTGGTGGTAGGGCCGCGCGCCGACGAACGCGGGCAGGAACGAGTGATGGATGTTGATGATCTGCGCGGGGAACGCGTCCAGCACGGTCGAGGTGAGCACCTGCATGTAGCGGGCCAGCACCACCAGTTCGACGCGGTAGCCGCGCAGCAGTTCGACGAGCGCGGCCTCCTGCGCGGCCTTGGTGTCGGGCGTCACCGGCAGGTGGTGGAAGGGGACGCCGCTGAAGGTGGCGAGCGCGGCGTGGTCGGCGTGGTTGCTGATCACCGCGACGATCTCGGCGGGCAACTCGCCGGCCCGCCAGCGTCCGAGCAGGTCACCCAGGCAGTGCGCTTCCCGCGAGGCGAGCACCGCGATCCGGGGCCGCTCGTCGGAGAAGTGCACGTCGGCGTGCATACCGAACCGGTTCGCGACCGGCGCGAACGCGGTGGCGACCTGATCGCGGCCGAGCGTGGCCTCGTCCAGCTCGAACTCCACCCGCTGGAAGAAGACTCCGGCTTCCCGGTCGACGTGCTGCTCGGCGTGCAGCACGTTCCCGTTCGCGGCGAGCACGAACTCGGCGACTGCGTGGACCAGGCCGGGCCGATCCGGGCAGGAGATCAGCAGGACGGCAGTGGGCACGTGCTCAGTGCTTGCGGAGCTTGCGGACGATCATGACGACGACGAACGCACCGACGCCACCGATCACGGCCTTGCCCTGTGGCGTCTGCGCCTTCTCGGCAAGCGACTTCTTGGCGTTCTCGACGAGGCGCTTGGGGTTGGTGCGATACGTGATCTGGTCGACTGCGACCGCGAGGGAGGCGCGCGCCCGCTCGATGTCGCGCTGGATCTGGTCTGCCGTGCGGTCGGCCACGTCACGCTCCCTTCCCCTGGCCCGCTGTCGGGCCGGCTGGGCCTAGTGGGTTGCTGGGCCGAGCCTAGTGGGTTGCTTCGGCGCCGGTAGCGTGACGGCCATGAGCCGCCTCACGCCCGGTGACACCGCGCCCGCGTTCACCCTTCCCGACGCCGACGGCGCACCCGTCTCGCTCGCGGACTTCCGCGGCCGCAAGGTCGTCGTGTACTTCTACCCGGCCGCGATGACGCCCGGCTGCACGAAGCAGGCCTGCGATTTCCGGGACTCGCTCGCTTCGCTCAGCGCGGCCGGTTACGCGGTCGTCGGCATCTCGCCGGACAAGCCGGAGAAGCTCGCGAAGTTCCGCGAGCGCGACGCGGTCAACTTCCCGCTGCTGTCGGACGTGGACCGTTCGGTGCTGCAGGCGTACGGCGCGTTCGGCGAGAAGACGATGTACGGCAAGAAGGTCACCGGCGTGATCCGCTCCACCTTCGTGATCGACGAGCAGGGCAAGGTCGAGCTGGCCCAGTACAACGTGAAGGCGACCGGGCACGTGGCCAAGCTGCGCCGCGACCTCGGCCTGGACTGACAGTTGGCCCCGTAGCAGGGTCTCGCCCGCGTGTCGCGCCTGCTATGAGGCCAACGCTCAGTGCCGGATGCGGCCGGTCGCGACCACCTGGAATGCCGAGCCGGGCACCCGCTTCAACTGGTTGAGGTCGTCGTCGTTCCAGCCGCGGTAGGTGGCACCGGAGATGAACCAGTTCGAGCCGTTGTCCGCGACGAACATGCCGTACTTCTTCAGACACCGCAGGATGATCAGCGCCGCGCCGTGGTAGCCCTTGAGGCTGAACGAGGCCTTGAGCCGGAAGCGGGCGCCCATGGGCGGCGCGGACATCGAGTTGGTGGAGCCCGCCTGGTGCGTGGCCGGATGGATGTAGCCGCGCTGCGTGCGCGCCACCGTGAACCGCAGCGCGTGGTCGATGTGCCCGGCGCGGATCTCGTCCGGGCGCACCAGCCCCGGCAGGATCGGCAGCCCGGCAGCGTCGGCGGACGTCCAGCCCGCCGGGCGCAGCTTGTTGCTGCGCAGGTCGAACACCGCGCCGGACGCCGCGCGCCAGCTGTTGCCGGACCGGCGGGCGCCGTACAGCTCGTACACGTGACAGTTCCGCGAGGCGACCAGCACGTGCCGGTCGCTGCCGGCCTCGATGCGTGCCTTCGGCGGGATCGGGTACGGGCCGCGGTCGCTCTCGTCGCCGTACGCGGTGAACGTGACTTCGACCTTGGGCTGGCTCGTCGGCACCACGCTGTACGGGATCCCGTAGCTGGGGTTCGAGCCGAAGTCCGCGTGCAGGTGCCCACTCAACCCGACGCTGCGTACCCACGCCTTCGAGTGCGGGTTGACGCGCGCGTGCGAGATGTCCTTGCGCCACGCGCTGTTCGCCGGGAACAGCGGGCAGCCCGCGAGTGTCGGCACCGACTTCGCAACTGTCGTGGCATGCGCCCCGGCCACGACGACCGGCGCGGCGCCGGGTAAGGCGGCGACGACCGCGAGCGCGACCGCCGCCGCGAGCGTACCAACCTTCGCGCGACCCCGCACGTCATTCCCTTCGTAGTTCCGTCGATCGCCTACATCGGCCGGATCGTCTTCGCCGTAAGGGCCGCAGCTCGACCCAGTTGTCGGTGCCACTGCGTACTATTCGTCCATGGGAGCGAATCGTCGCTATCCGGCCGAGGAACTCGCTGAAGCCGCGAGCAGCTCTGTAAGTTTCGCCGGTGTGCTCAGGTACCTCGGACTCCGTCAGGCCGGCGGCACCCAGTCACACATCGCAAAAAGGATCCGCCATTACGGTATCGACACATCCCACTTCACCGGCCAATCTCACCAACGCGGCAAGCTGGGTACCCGCCGTCTTACTGCGCAACGAGTCCTCGTCGTGCGACCGGAGGGCAGTCTGCGCGAGAAACCTGCGGCCCTTCGGCGCGCACTTGTCGAGATTGGTCGGCCGTACATCTGCGCGCATTGCGGACTCGATCCCCGTGAGGTCCCGTTGACACTGCACGTCGATCACGTCAACGGCGACTGGCTCGACAATCGCGCCGAGAACCTACGCTTCCTGTGCCCGAACTGCCACGCGATGACGCCGACGTATTGTGTTCCCCGCAAGGGGCCGTAGTCCAACTGGCAGGAGACCCACGGCTTAGGACCGTGACAGTGCGGGTTCGAATCCCGCCGGCCCTACTGGCGCGCCCTCGGCGTGCGGCGAGACGGGGTTCGCGTGCTTTCGATTCGGCATGCGCGCGCGGCTGATTCAGCCATGTGTCGCGCTATCGCCGCGGGCCTGCCCGAGTACTTCATTGCGGACGACCTCGACGAGATCGAGCGCGCCGCCGAGACCGGCAACTGCTGGATTGCTGACCTGCAGGAGCGGCCAACCGCCTTCACAATTGTCGATCGGCGAGCGGTCACGGTGGCCGAAGTCGCGTGGATGGCGACGGACGAGAAGTTCCGCGGACAGGGCATCGGTACTGCGCTGCTCGCTCACGTCCTTGCGGAACTGTCCGGTACCGGTGTGCAACTCCTCGAGGTGAAGACACTCGACGCCTCGGCCGGTTACGAACCGTACGAGAGCACCCATGCGTTTTGGCGAAGGCACGGATTCGTCCAGATCGACACCATCGATCCGCTGCCCGGATGGCGTCCCGGCAACCCCGCTGCCATCTACATCGCCGCGCTCGCGCCGACGCGATGATCAGTAGAGCCAGGTGGCGTCGCGCATGACCGTACGGCCGCGGATCTCGTTGGCCTCGCGCCAGGCCTGGACCTGGATGGGACGCAGGACGAGGTAGGTGAACTCGCCGCCGGCCCGACGCGGGTCCCAGTCGGCCTGCGTCGCGTAGGCGTCCGCCACCTCCGGTGGAGTCTCGGCCAGCGCCGTCGCAGAGAGCAGCTCGGCGTCCACCATCACCACGTCACGCGTGCCGCCCAGGGCCATCCGAGCTCGTCCGGCGCGCTCGATGTTCACCGCCGTGGGCGAGCCGGTCACGGTCGCCAGGACGATCCGCTCGCCGGCCCAGCACAGCGACAGCGGAACGAGGTAGGGCCGCCCGTCGGCCGAGGCGGACGCCACCCAGGCGTCCGCCGCGGGCGCGGACAGCAGCGCACGCGCATGGTCGGCGCGCTCGGGCCCCGGACGTGGCGCGGCCACGGGTCAGGGCTCGAGTTCGTGCTGGCCACGCGCGTCGTGATGCTCGACGGGCGGGATCGGCTCACCGGGCACCGGCTCCCCCACCGGCGCACAGCGCAGGTCGTGACCCACCGACGTGAGGCACTTGCCGTCGGCGAGCCGCCACTTCCAGCCGTGCATCTGGCAGGTCATCACGCCGTCCTCGATGGTTCCGAAGCGCGACAGGTCGGCCTTGAGGTGCGGGCAGCGGCGCTGCATCTCCCAGCCGTCCAGCACGATCGTCTCGGCTGCCTCGGCGGCGTTCTGCTCGGCGAACCAGCCCTCGGCATAGTTCAGCCGCTCCTCGGACAGGCACTTGAAGAACACGTAGATGAACTCGTTGTACGGGCCGATGCGGTGCGCGGAGAACCGGCACGACAGGAACAGCGAGTTCACCCAGTCGATCTCGTGCTCGAAGATCAGTTGCTCCAGGTACGCGCGGCGGGTGCGGAACCGGTAGCGCACCTTCTCGCCCGCGTAGGCACGCACCTCGCGAGCCACGAAGTCGAGCAGGACGTCCACGTCGCCCCGCTCGGCGTCCTCGGCGGTGAACCGGACGCCACCGTCGATGCCCTTCGCCATGTGGTCGGCCTCGGCCAGCAACGGCGTGAACCATTCGACGAGCGCGGGCAGGATCTCGATCTCCGGATGCGCCCACCCCGCCTTGGCAGCCTCGACCTCCGGCATCCGCCTGGCCTGCATCTCGCGCAGGTAGGACTCCTTGTTCGCGAACACCTTCTCGGGCTCGTACGGGTGCTGGACGCGGCAGTCCGGCGTGTCCAGGTCGGCGACCGAGCCGGGCAGCAGCAGCCGGCCCTCGTCGTGGCCCTGGGAGGCCAGCCAGTCCAGGTACACGGTCTGGTCCGGGAAGATGTTCGACTCGTCGCCGAAGATGTCGTTGAAGCCCCAGAGTTCCTCGTCCAGGAAGCACGGCGGGCCGGCGGTGGGGAACACGAACCGGGCCCCCAGGTCGTTGATGTAGCGCAGCGTGCGGTCGAACTGCCGCTCGCGCTTGGACAGCCCGAGCGCCTGCTTCGCGCGCGCCGGCAACTCGTACACCATCGGGAACCAGATCGCGCCGGAGAACTGCACCAGGTAGCCGTCCACCGGGCCGAGTTCGGTGAAGACGTCCAGTTCGGACGGACGCGCGTCGTTCTGGTTGAGCACCCGGTGCCGGCCGTCGTACACCCAGAGCGAGGAGTCGCCGATCGGCCCGTCCGTCGGCGACGTCAGCGAGTGGATCATGACCTGCAGGCCGTCGACGTCGAGCGGTTCCCCGTTCTCCGGCTTGACGAAACTGGTGAAGCCGAGCTCGCGCAGAGCGTCCTCGAGCTCGCTGGTCGGGAAGTCCGGCAGCAGCACGGTGGTCTTCTTGGACACGTGCTTGCGCAGCTGTTCCGGGTCGAAGTGATCACGGTGCAGGTGGCTGACGAACAGGTAGTCGGCCTGCCCGATCGCGTCCCAGTCCAGCGCCGAGTTGTCCGGGAACGGAAACCACGATCCGAAGTACGCCGGGTTCACCCACGGGTCGGTCAGGATGCTGCCGTGTGCCGTCTCGATCAGCACACTGGCGTGGCCCAGGCCGGTGATACGCATGCCTCGACCCTAATGCCAGAATGGGGACGTCCTTCCCGGACCACTCGGGACGGTGCCAGCACCGGACGACCTGACAGGAGCGCGCAGCCGTGGCCCTCAACCCCCACAGCGAGCAGCCCGATCTGAGCCTGCCCGAGGACTACAAGGCCGACCATCCGAGCGAGCACCCCACCGACTGGGGCTGGCACGGCGAATGGGGCCGCGCCGCCCGGATCGGCGGCTGGGTGGTCGCGATCATCCTGCTGTTGATGATCACCGCGACGCACTACAACCACTCCGGGACGGGGTGGCTGGTCGGCTTCACCGCGGCCCTGTTCGTCATCTTGATCTGGGACGTGCAGCGCCGCCGCCACAGCTGGCGCAAGTAGCGCTCAGGCCCGCGCCGCGCGGCGCGCACGTAGCCGCTCGCGCTGCTCGACGAAACGGGTCGCCTGCTCGTCGAGCGCGCCGAGGAAGCCGGCCAGCTCCTCACGTGCCTGCTCACCAGCGGGGCCGAAGTCCTCGCGGCTGAAGACCTTCCAGTAGCGCAGCACCGGCTGCAGCACGTCGTCGTGGTGCAGCCGCAGGTCGTAGATCCCCGCCTTGGCGATGGTGACCGAGTTGCGGGTGAAGTCGGGCATGCCGGCGCCGGGCATCGCGAACCCGGTGGCCTCGTCGCAGATCGCGCGCATCGTCTCGTCCGGCGAGATGTCCAGCGCTGCCGCAACCAGGTTCCGGTAGAAGACCATGTGCAGGTTCTCATCGCTCGCGATGCGCTGCAGCAACTGCTCGGCGATCGGGCAGCCGGTGGCAGCGCCGGTGTTGCGGTGCGAGACGCGGGTCGCTAGCTCCTGGAAGGAGACGTACGCGATCGTCTGCAGCGGTGTCTTGTCGCCGGAGTCATAGCCCGCGCACATGTGCAGCATGCGCAGCCGCTCCAGTTCGACCGGGTCGACGCCGCGGGTGACCACCAGGTAGTCGCGCAGGGCGATGCCGTGCCGCGCCTCCTCCGCCGTCCACCGGCCGACCCACTCGCCCCACGCGCCGTCACGACCGAATCTGGTCGCGATCTCGCGGTGGTACGAGGGCAGGTTGTCCTCGGTGAGCAGGTTCACGGTCATCGCGGTGCGCGCGACCGGATCGAGCGGGCTGTCCTCGGGCTGCCAGTCCTCGCCGCCGAGGAACGCGAAATCGCGACCGCGGCTCCACGGGATGTAATCGTGCGGCTGCCAGTCCTTGGTCATCTTCAGATGCCGGTCCAAGTTGGCGGCGACGACGGGTTCGAGCTCGTGCAGGACCCGAACGGCGGCGCCGGTCTCGGTGCCGGCTGCCTCGAGAACACTCATGCGCACCTCCGGATGCGGTCGACGGTAACTTACGGCTACGTTACCGTAGGTTTGCCCATCGCCCGGACATCTCTCACCTACCCGCCAGCACGGGTCGGCGAATCGGGCCGGCCGTCGAGCAGCGGGCGGCGCGGGTCCCACGTCGTCCCGTCGGCCGCGTCACGGCGGCGGCGGGCGATGCCGGTGAGCGCCTCGAGCACGACCCGGTTCGCCAGGAACGAGGTGATCTCGGCGTGGTCGTACGGCGGGGACACCTCGACGACGTCCATACCGACCACGGGCAGCTCGTACCCGATGCGCCGGACGGAGTCGAGCAGTTGCCGGGCGGTCAGCCCGCCGGGTTCGGGCGTGCCGGTGCCGGGGGCGTGGCCGGGGTCGCACACGTCGATGTCGACCGACAGGAACACCCCGTCGCAGTCGTCCAGGGCGATACCGAACGCCTCGGTGAGGCACTCGTCCAGGCCGCGTGCCCCGATCTCGCTCATCTCGTAGGACCGCATCCGCTGCTCGGCCATCCAGTCCAGCGTCTCCGGCGGCGGCCAGTAGCCGCGCAGGCCGAGTTGCAGGAATCGGTCACCGCGCAGCGCGCCGGACTCGATGAGCCGCCGCATCGGCTGGCCGTGCCCGATCAGCGAACCGAACTCGATGTTGCCGGTGTCCGCGTGCGCATCGAAGTGGATCATCGAGATGCGGCCCTGACCGAGGTGCTGCGCTACGCCGGCGGCGTCCGGCCAGGCGATGGTGTGATCGCCGCCGAGCACGAGCGGGATCGCGCCCTGGGAGGTGACGGCGTACACAGCCGCCTGCAGGTCGCGCACGGATCGGGCGGCGTCGCCGGAGAACATCTCGACGTCGCCCGCGTCGTAGACCGAGAGGTCCTGCAGACCGTCGACCCGCATCGCCAGCGAGGGTCGCGAACCGTCGTGCGGCAGGTAGCAGGTCTGCCGGATGTACTGCGGCCCGAAACGCGTCCCGGCGCGGTGCGAGGTGCCTCCGTCGAAAGGCGCGCCGAGGATGACCACGTCGGCGCCGGCATAGCTGCCGGGGTCGGCCCAGTCGCAGCGATCCACGCCGAGGAAGGTGATGTCGGGACCGAACTGCGGTCCGTAGCGCGCCATGTCAGCAACCTATCTCGCCGAACGCGATCAAGAATCGAAGCCGAGCCCGAGCCGGTCGAGCGTGCGTAGCCATGGTCCGCGGCGGCCGCCGTTGCGGTCGGCCCGGGCGAGCGCGCGCCGGGTCAAGGCGATCCCGGCCGATCGCGCCGGTTCGGGCGGGAACGGCACCGGGCGGCTGCGCACCGCCTGCAGCCGGGTCGCCTCGCTCTCGCGCCCGGCGAGCAGGTCGAGCATCACCTGGGCGCCGAAGCGGCTGGCGGCGACCCCGAGGCCGGTGTACCCGAGGCTGTATGCCACCCGCCCGCCGAGTGCGGTGCGCTGGAAGGCGAAGAACCGGGTGGACGTGTCGATCGCGCCGCCCCACGCATGGCTGAAGCGCAATCCTTCCAGCTGCGGGAAGGTGGCGAAGAACTGCTTCGCCAACAGTTCGAACGTCGCTGGCCGCCGGTCGAACTCGGGCCGCATCCCGTTGCCCCAGTGGTAGATCGCGTCGTAGCCGCCCCACAGGATCCGGTTGTCGGCCGAGCGGCGGTAGTAGTGGAACTGGTTGCTGACATCGCCCAGTCCCTGCCGGTTCTGCCAGCCAAGTGCGTCCTGCTGCGCCGGCGAGAGCGGCTCGGTCATCAAGGCGTAGTCGTACACCGGGACGACGTACGGACGAACCCGGCGCAGCAGCGACGGGAACGCGTTGGTGGCCAGCGCGACGCGATCGGCGCGCACCGCAGCGTGTGAGGTGGTGATTCGTACCCCCGTGCCGTCGCGGCGCAGTCCGTGCGCCGCGGTGTGCTCGTGCAGCCGCACGCCGAGGCGCAGGCAGGCGGCGCGCAGCCCCCAGGCCAATCGCGCCGGGTCCACGAGCGCGGTGTCGTCGCGGTGCCAGCTGCCGGCCAGGTAGGTCGGCGAGTTCACCTCGGCGCGGACGGCCTGCTGGTCCAGGAACACCGCGTCGTGCCCGTACGCGCGCGCCTGTTCGACGTCGTCGTCGAGCCAGGGCACCTGGTGTGGCTCGGTCGCGACGTCCAGCGCACCGGTGCGCTCGAAGCCGCAGTCGATGTCGTACTTGCGCACGCTCGCCTCGATGGCGTCCAGGTTCGCCAGGCCGAGCCGCTCCAGGGTGTGCAGCTCGTCCGGGAATCGCGCCAGCCCGTTGTCCAGGCCGTGCGTCAGGCTGGCCGCGCAGAAGCCGCCGTTGCGCCCGGACGCCGCCCAGCCGGCGGTGCCTGCGTCGATCAGCACCACGTCACGCGACGGGTCGGCCTCCTTGGCCAGCAGGGCGGTCCACAGGCCGGTGTAGCCGGCGCCCACCACCGCGAGGTCGCAGCGCGTGTCGCCGCCGAGCGGCTCGGCGGGCTCCGGTCGATCGGGCGAGTCGAGCCAGAAGCAGGCGGGCGCCGTGTCCGCGAGTGCGGAGGAGCGGGTCAAGACTCGACAGCCCTCGCCTTCGCCTTCCTCTCGCGGTTGGCGAGGAAGCCGATCAGCGCGAGCAACACGCCGAAGCCGAAGATCAGCGTGCCCATGACGTTGACCTGGCCCGGGACGTTGCCGCCGTTGCGCTGCGCCGCGCCGTACACCCAGAGCGGGAACGTCTGGGTCGAGCCGTTGTTGAAGCTGGTGATGATGTAGTCGTCGATCGACAACGCGAACGTGAGCAGGCCGCCGGCGAGCACACCGGGCATCAGCATCGGCAGCGTGACCCGCAGGAACGTCATCACCGGGCCGGCGCCGAGATCGCGGGCCGCCTCCTCCAGCGCCGGGTCCATCCCTGCCATTCGCGCCCGGACCGTCACCGCGACGTACGCGATGCTGAACATCACGTGCGCGATCACGATCGTCCAGTAGCCGCGCGGCACGCCCAGCGTCAGGAAGAAGCTCAGCAGGGCCGCACCGAGCACGATCTCGGGCGCGGCGATGTTGGCGAACAGCAGCAGGTTGACCGAGCCCGACCCGCGGAACCGGTACTTGCCCAGGGCCATCCCGAGGAACGTGCCGAGGACGGTGGCGATCACAGTGACGATCGCAGCGATCGTCAGCGAATGCTCCAGCGCCGTGGTCAGGTCACTGATCGCGAACAGGTTCCGGTACCACTTGATGGAGAAGCCCTGCCACGTGGTGTTGAACTTCCCCTTGTAGTTGTTGAAGCCGAAGATGATCATCACGATGATCGGCGCGCACAGCCATGCGATCACCACCCAGCCCCACAGCGGCAGCACCCAGCGCGCACCGCGCCGCCGTCGCGGCTGGGGCCGCCGTTCGTGCTGCTCGGCGATCTCGAGCGCTTCCCCTGCCAGTGCCGACATCGCTTACCTCGCCGCCATATCCAGGACGTCGTCCGTGCCGAGTGCCTTCGCGTAGATGAAGATGCCGACCAGCAGGGCACCCATCAGGATGAAGGACAGCGCGGCCGCGGTCGGGTAGTCCGAGTTGGTGAAGTACTCGGTCTGGATGATGTTGCCGATCATGGTGGTCTTGGTGCCGCCCAGGATCGTGGCATTCACGAAGTCCGACGCCACCGGGACGAAGGTGAGCAACACCCCGGCGAACACTCCGGGCACCGAGAGCGGGAACACCACCCGCAGGAACGAGGCGGTCTTGGACGCGTACAGGTCCGAGGACGCCTCCAGCAGCGCCGGATCCACCCGCTCGAGCGCGACGTAGATCGGCAGCACCATGAACGGCAGGAAGTTGTAGACCAGCCCGCCGACGACGGCGGTGGAGGTCTGCAGGAGCGCGAAGTCCTTGCCGATCGGGTGCCAGCCGAACAGGCTCAGATGCTTGAGCGGCCCGAGCAGGATGCCGTTGTCGGAGAGGATGAAGTTCCACGACTGCGTCCGGATCACGAACGAGACGAAGAACGGCAGCAGCAGCAGGAACAGCAGGCTGGACTTGTGCCGGCCGCCGCGGAACGCGATCCAGTACGCCACCGGGTAGGCGATCACCAGGCAGATCACGGTGGCGACGAGCCCGTACACGATCGACCGGATGAACTGGATGTGATACCTGCTCCAGCCGTCGGAGTACGTGTGCCAGGCGAAGGTCTGCTTGAAGCCGTCCAGCAGGTTGCCGGTCATGGTGGACACCGACAGCATCACCAGCGTCGGCACCACGAAGAAGATCACCAGCCACAGCCAGGCAGGCAGGACCAGCCAGTACGGTGCCAGCCGGGCGCGGATGCTGCGCGCACTCATGCCGTGCCCCTCACGACTCGTAGATCGGTTCGAAGAGGTCGTCCCAGACCTTCTCCTCGTCGGCGTCCAGCACCCGGTAGCGGTGCAGCTTGGAGTAGTCGGCGACGCTCGGGAAGATCAGCGGGCTCGAGGCCAGTTCGTTGTAGAAGTCGCGGTCGTCGGAGTTGTCAGCGTCCTTCGCGTCCTTGCGGATGAGGGCCTGGGTCGCCGGCACCGGGGTGATGTAGTTGATGTACTCGGCCAGCATGGTCGCGACGTCCGGCTGGTACACCCAGTCCATGTAGATCATCGCGTCGCGCGGGTGCTGCGCGCGCACCGGGATGCACATGTTGTCCGTCCACAGCGGTGCCCCTTCCTTCGGCACCACGAACTTCAGGTCCGCGCCCGAGGCGTTCGCCTGGAAGATGTCGCCGGACCAGGCGAGCGAGATCCACAGATCCCCCTTGGACAGCGGGGCGATGTAGTCCTGCTGGTAGTACTTGCGCACGAGCGGCCGCTGCTTCTTCAGCCAGTCGGCCGCCTTCTTCCAGTCGTCCTGGGTGGACGTTTCCGGGTTGACGCCGATCGCGCAGAGCGCCGAGTTGGGGGTGTCCTCGATGTCGGCGAACATGCCGACCTTGCCCTTGAACGCGGGATCTTGCAGGTCCTGCCAGCTGGTGATCTCGCGGTCGACGTACTTGGGGTTGTAGGCGATGCCGGTCATGCCGGACTGCCAGGCCATCGTGTAGACGTTGCCGCGGTCGAAGCTCGGGTTGAGCACGAGCGGGCTCGCGTTGGCGTAGAAGTTCGGCATCGCGTTCTGGTCCAGCGGGATCAGATAGTCCAGCTCGACCAGCTTGTCCAAGAAGATGCCGTTGGTGATGACGATGATGTCCCAGCCGATGCTCTGCCCGGCGGCGAGTACCGGCTGGATCTTGCCGAAGTAGGAGTCGTCGTCCTGGATCCCCTCGTCGTACTTGACCTTGATGCCGGTCTGCTTGGTGAACAGTTCGAGCGACGGGTGGTTGTTCTTGTCGTCGACGTCGATGTACAGCGGCCAGTTCTCGAAGTTGAGCTGACCGGTCTTCTTCGGGTGCTGCTGCCAGAACTCCTTGATGTTCTTGCGCGCGGCGTTCAGGCTCAGGTCGTTCTTGCCGCTGCTGGCGCCGGGGATGCCGCACGCGGCCAGGCTGAGGCCGAGCGCCGACAGGCCTCCCAGTTGCAGCGCGCGCCGCCGGCTGAGCCGGGGCGAGGTCATGCCACGCACCAGGTCGGGCGGCAGCCAGCCCGGCTGCGGGACGTTCGGTGTGCTCATGCCGGTGCTCCCACGGTCTGGGGCGCGAGCTGCCCGGGCGAGTCGGCCAGCGCGAGCGAATGCTCCGGTCGCCACGACAGCCACACGTCCTGCTCGCGCTCGGCGACGTCGCTGGAGTCCGAGGAGTTCTGCACGAACACGGACAGCTCCGCCCCGGTAGGCGTGCGCACCGCGTACTGCGTGGACGAGCCGAGATAGACGACCTCGGCGATCCGTCCGCGCAGCGTGCAGCGACCGGCCGCAGGCTGCTCGAGGCTGATGACGATCTTCTCCGGGCGCACGGTCAGGTGCAGCGGTCCGCCCACGGTCGCGCCGACCGGCACCGCGTCCGGCACCACGATCGACTCGCCGCCGCCCGGTTCGAGGACGGCGGTGTCGCCGTCGACACGGGTCACCCTCCCCTCGATGAGGTTGGACGTGCCGATGAACCCGGCGACGAACCGGGTGCGCGGCCGCTCGTACACCTCGCGGGGCGCGCCGAGTTGCTCGATCCGGCCGGCATTCATGACCACCAGCCGGTCGGACATCGTCAGCGCCTCGTTCTGGTCGTGCGTGACGAACACGAAGGTGATGCCGACCTCGCGCTGGATCCGTTTGAGCTCCAGCTGCATCGCCTGGCGCAGCTTGAGGTCGAGTGCGGCGAGCGGCTCGTCGAGCAGGAGTGCGCGCGGCCGGTTCACCAGGGCGCGCGCGAGTGCGACGCGCTGCTGCTGGCCGCCGGACAACTCGCGGGGCCGCCGGTCGGACTTGCCCTGCAGTTGGACGAGGTCGAGCATCTCACCCACGCGCGTCGCGAGTTCGGCCTTGGAGACCGCCTTGCGGCGCAGCCCGAACGCGACGTTCTCGAACACCGACATGTGCGGGAACAGCGCGTACGACTGGAACACCATGTTGACGTCGCGGTGGTTGGGCGGCACGCCGACGACGTCGTGGCCGTACAGCAGGATCTGTCCTTCGGTCGGCTCCTCGAAGCCGCCGATCATCCGCAGTGTCGTGGTCTTGCCGCACCCGGACGGCCCGAGCAGCGAGAAGAACTCGCCCTCGCCGATGATCAGGTCGACGTGCTCGACCGCAGCGACGACCCCGCGTCGGCTGTGGAAGCGCTTGGCTATGCCGACCAATTCGATCGCCGGCAGTGGCTGGCTCGCGGTCGCGGGCCGCGCCGCCGCGGGCGCTCCTGCCTCAGGTGGCTTCGTCAGGTCCATCTGTCTCCCCAGCTCGTCGGACGGGCTAGCGAGGATCCTGGCATGTGACGCCGCTCGCCACAAGGGATTCCGTAGTCATTCCGGGGAAACACGACGGATTCGCTTGCTTTATCCCGCCCCGATGGGCGAAGCTGGGGCACATGGCGCGCACCGGGCCCCGCGAACTCGTCGACGACACGTCGCGAGCGATCATCGAGCAGTTGCAGGCAGATGGTCGCCGCGCGTACGCCACGATCGGCAAGGCCGTGGGGCTGTCCGAGGCCGCGGTGCGCCAGCGCGTGCAGAAGCTCGTCGACCACGGCGTCATGCAGATCGTCGCGGTCACCGACCCGATGCAGACCGGTTTCGCGCGGCAGGCGATGGTGGCCATCTCGGCCACCGGCGACGTCGAGGCGGTCGCCGAGCAGCTCAGCAAGATCGACGAGGTCGACTACCTGGTGATCACGGCCGGCTCGTTCGACATCCTCGCCGAGGTCGTGGTGGAGGACGACGCGCACCTGCTGCAACTGATCAACGAGCGGATCCGCGCGATCGAGGGCGTCATGCGCACCGAGACGTTCCTGTACCTGCGGCTGGCCAAGCAGACCTACAACTGGGGCGCGCGGTAACGCGTTCCGCAACCACTGCACCACAACTACAAGGGATATCGCATGACCACCACACCCATCCGCACCAGCGACCCGGCATTCGACGCGAGCGACCTGTCGAAGAAGGCCTACGAGCACCTGTGGATGCACTTCACCCGGCAGTCGTCCTACGCGACGGCGCCGGTGCCGACGATCGTGCGCGGCGAGGGCGCCCGCATCTTCGACGTCCACGGCAAGAGCTACCTGGACGGGCTGTCCGGGCTGTTCGTCGTGCAGGCCGGCCACGGTCGCACCGAACTGGCCGAGGCGGCCTACAAGCAGGCGTCCGAGCTGGCGTTCTTCCCGCTGTGGTCGTACGCGCACCCGGCCGCGATCGAGCTGGCCGACCGGCTTGCCGACCTGGCGCCGGGTGATCTGAACAAGGTCTTCTTCACCACCGGCGGCGGCGAGGCGGTCGAGACCGCTTGGAAGCTGGCCAAGCAGTACTTCAAGCTCGTCGGCAAGCCGATGAAGACCAAGGTGATCAGCCGCAATATCGCCTACCACGGCACGCCGCAGGGCGCGCTGTCGATCACCGGCATCCCGGACGCCAAGAAGTGGTTCGAGCCACTGGTGCCCGGGGCGCACAAGGTTCCGAACACCAACTTCTACCGGGCGCCCGAACACGGCGACGACCTCGAGGCGTTCGGCCGCTGGGCCGCGGACGCGATCGATCAGGCGATCGAGTACGAGGGACCGGACACGGTGGCGTGCGTGTTCCTCGAGCCGGTGCAGAATTCCGGCGGCTGCTTCCCCCCGCCGCCCGGCTACCTGCAGCGGGTGCGCGAGATCTGCGACCGGCACGACGTGCTGCTCGTGTCGGACGAGGTCATCTGCGCGTTCGGCCGGCTGGGCACGATGTTCGCCGCCGACAAGTTCGGCTTCGTCCCGGACATGATCACCTGCGCCAAGGGCATGACCAGCGGCTACTCCCCCATCGGCGCCTGCATCGTCAGCGACCGCATCGCGGCACCGTTCTGGAGCGGCACCGACTACTTCCCGCACGGCTACACGTTCGGCGGCCACCCGGTGTCGGCCGCCGTCGCGATGGCGAACCTGGACCTGTTCGAGCGGGAGGGGCTGAACCAGCACGTCCTGCAGAACGAGGGCGCCTTCCGCGCGACGCTGGAGAAGCTGCTCGACCTGCCGATCGTCGGCGACGTCCGTGGTGACGGCTACTTCTACGGGATCGAACTGGTCAAGGACAAGACCACCAAGGAGACGTTCGACGAGGACGAGTCGGAGCGGCTGCTGCGCGGGTTCTTGTCCAAGGCGCTGTTCGAGGCCGGGCTGTACTGCCGCGCGGACGACCGCGGAGACCCGGTCGTGCAGCTCGCGCCGCCGCTGATCATCGGGCAGAGCGAGTTCGACGAGATCGAGCAGATCCTGCGCGGTGTCCTCACCGAGGCGTGGAACCGGCTGTAGCGATACCGTCCGGTAATGACGGACGACTTCGCGGTTGCACTCTCCGCGCGTGCTCACCGGGCCACCGAGTCACTGCACTCGCTGGTGTACTTCGCGCCTGAGGCCCAGGCCCAGTACGTCGACATCGGGCTGCGGCCCGGTTCGATGCCGTACTTCGCGAGCCGGTCCGCGGCGATGGGTGCGGTGTGCGCGGGTGTCACCGCGGCGACGTTCTACAACTTCAATCCGGCGATGGTGGCCAAGCACATCCCGCGGGCGTGGACGTTGGCCTCGCCCGCGGAGGTGCTGGCGGCGCGGCTGCGGATCGCTGACAGCGTACTACGCCGGCTCCTCGGCGAGGGACTCGGTTCGGCCGAGCTGACCGAGCTAGCCCAGCTTGCCCGCGAGGCGACCGAGCCGCTCGCGCCGGAAGGACGCCCGCTGTATGCCGCGCACGCGACGCTCGACTGGCCGGACGAGCCGCACCTGGCCCTCTGGCACGCGGCCACGTTGCTGCGCGAGTACCGCGGCGACGGCCACCTCGCCGCCCTGCTGCGCGCCGGGCTGTCCGGGATAGAGGCGATCATCACCCACACGGCGACCGGCCGTGGCTTCACCGTCGAATCGGCGAAGAAGATCCGCGGGTGGTCCGACCAGCAGTGGGACGCCGCCACCGAGGCGCTGCGATCGCGCGGCTTGATGGACGCCGACGGGTTGAGCGCGGCCGGCGTGGCGTTGCGCGAATCCATCGAGGCGGACACCGACCGGCTGGACACCGCCGCGTGGCGACACCTCGGCGAGGACCGCACCGTGCGCCTGATCGAGTTGGGCAAGCGGCTCACCCGCGCCGTCGTGGCACACGGCGCGTTTCCGCCGGAGGTTTTCGCCGGCCCGCACGCCTAGGTTCAGCCGCGGACGTAGGCCGCGAGCCAGCGGTGGCTGCCGCCGCCGTCCGCTCCCGGCACGCAGTCGATGCCGGTGCTGACCAGGCCGTCGGCCGCGAACTCGTCCAGCTCGGCGCGGCTCAGCAGCCACGGCGGCCCCTCGTCCGGATCGTCCCCGTCGCCGAGGGCTCCGGACACCACCAGCAGCCGACCGGCGGGCGCGACCAGGCTGCGCACCGCTGCGATCGCCCGCATCCGCAGCGTCCGCGGCAGCGACTGCACGGTCAGGCTCTCGAACACCAGGCTGTACGCGCCGGCCCATCCGTCCGGCAGGTCGAACAGGTCGGCCACGTCGTACGAGACCGGCGAGGACGGGAAGCGGTCGCGGGCAGCGGCCACCGCCGCGGGAGCGATGTCGAAACCGGTCGTGGCGAAGCCGAGCGAGGCGAGGAACTCCGCGTCCTCACCGAGGCCGCAGCCGACGACTATCGCGTTCCGGGCCGATCCGTCCAGCGCGTGCTCGGCCGCCCACTGCACGAGCAGTGGGTGCGGCGCGTGCCGGTCCCACGGGACCTGGGCCTCGTCCCGCGCTGCCGCCGAGTACAGCGTGTCGAACCAGGCCGTCGGCTCTCCTGCTGCGATCGCGTCGGCGGCCAGTCCGTTGGCGCTGATCGGCCGGGAGCTCATCCGGCCACCCTACGGCCGGCGCTCGCGACCGGCCTGGAGCCGGGCCCGGTTGGGCTGTGAGCTAGCGCTGATCACTCGCGTCAGAAGCCTCGAAAGGCTCCGTCGGACTGGACGGTGTCCGCGAACTCGCGACGCGGACACCGTCACGATCACCCCCGCGAGCCTGGCGGCGGAACGACGCTAGTGGCTCGCCCCGGACCGGACGTGCTCGAAGATCAGGTTGGTCTCGGTGAGCGCGACGTCCGGGTCGCTGGACAGGTTGCCCACGACGAAGTCGCGCAGCGCGTCGCTTCCGGTGGTGGCGATGTGCACCAGAAAGTCGTCGGCCCCGCCGAGGAAGAAGACGTCGAGCACCTCGGGCAGCGCGGCCATCTTCTCGGCGAAGCCGGAAAGGTGCCCGCGTGCGCCGGACTGCAGCCGCACCGAGATCATCGCCTGCAGCGGACGCCCCAGCGCGGCCGGATCGATGTCCGCCCGGTAGCCGCGGATCACGCCCCGTTCGCGCAGCGCGCGCACCCGGCCGAGGCAGGTGGACGGCGCGATCCCCGCCCGTTCGGCCAGCGCGTTGTTCGGCAGCCGCGCGTCGGCCGCCAGCTCGGTCAGCAGCCGCCGGTCGACGGCGTCCAGTGCGGGACGAACATTGTTCGGCGGCGCCGCCCCACGCCGGATCGAGCTCGAAGGATGTTCAGCCACGGCCGTATCCTACAGAATCTTCGGCAGACATATAGTACGAGGGCCGGGCTTACTTCATCATTGGTCGAACCCAGTCACGGCAATGGAGGCGTGCTCAGATGAAGGTCGGCATCCCGCGCGAGGTCAAGAACCACGAGTACCGGGTGGCGATCACGCCCGCCGGCGTGCACGAGCTGGTCCAGCACGGCCACGAGGTGTTCATCGAGCGCGAGGCCGGGGTCGGCTCGGCCATCCCGGACGCCGACTACGCCGCGGCCGGCGCGCGCATCCTCGACGGCGCCGACGACGTGTGGGCGGCCGGCGAGATGGTGCTCAAGGTGAAGGAGCCCGTCGCCGAGGAGTACCACCGGATGCGCAAGGACCAGATGCTGTTCACCTACCTGCACCTGGCCGCCGACAAGGCCTGCACCGACGCGTTGCTGCAGGCCGGCACCACCGGCATCGCCTACGAGACCGTGCAGCTCGCCGACAGGTCGCTGCCGCTGCTCGCCCCGATGTCCGAGGTCGCCGGCCGGCTCGCCCCGCAGGTGGGCTCGTACCACCTGATGCGCCAGGGGGGTGGGCGCGGCACCCTGATGGGCGGCGTGCCCGGGGTCTACGCCGCGAAGGTCGTCGTCATCGGCGCGGGCGTCTCCGGGCAGAATGCCGCGGCGATCGCGCTCGGCATGCAGGCCGAGGTGCTGCTGCTGGACAAGAACGTCGCGCGGCTGCGCCAGATGGACGCGATCTACCAGGGGCACTGCCAGACGGTCACGTCGAACGCCTACGAGGTCGAGCGGGCGGTGCTGGACGCCGACCTGGTCATCGGCGCGGTGCTGATCCCCGGGGCCAAGGCGCCGACGCTGATCAGCAACGAGCTGGTCTCGCGGATGAAGCCGGGCTCGGTGCTGGTCGACATCTCGATCGATCAGGGCGGTTGCTTCGAGGATTCGCGGCCGACCACGCACGCCGACCCGACCTATCGCGTGCATAACTCGGTCTTCTACTGCGTCGCGAACATGCCGGGCGCGGTGCCGCACACGTCCACCTACGCGCTGACCAACGTGACGCTGCCGTATGCAGTCGAACTGGCGAACCGCGGCTGGCGCGACGCGCTGCGCGCGGACCCGGCGCTGGCGCTGGGCCTGAACACGCATGAGGGCCAGCTCACCAACGCCCCGGTGGCGCAGTCACACGGCTACACCGCGGTGCCGCTGGCCGACGTGCTCGCCTGAACTCCCCCGCCGAGTGGCGACCTACCGCGCCGAGTGGCGACCTACACGCCGCCACTCGGCGGCTGGAGTCGCCACTCGCGAGGAGTTGGCGGCGGGACTGAGGGGACGACCATGAGCGATTACCGCGCGCTGTCCCTCTGGTTCGACCAACTGCCCGGCCCGCTGACACCGCGCGAGCCGCTGCCCGGCACGACGGAGGCCGACGTAGCGATCGTCGGTGCCGGCTTCACCGGGCTCTGGACGGCGTACTACCTGCTCGCCGCGAACCCGACGCTGCGGGTCGTGCTGCTGGAGTCGGAGATCGCCGGCTTCGGCGCTTCCGGGCGCAACGGCGGCTGGTGCTCCGCGCTCTACCCGGTCGGCATCGCGACCCTTGCGGCTGAGGCGGGGCGGGACGCCGCGGTCGCGCAGTACCTCGCGATGCGCGCGTCGGTGACCGAGGTGGTACGGGCAGCCGCCGCCGAGGGCATCGACGCGGACGTCGCCGTCGGCGGCACCATCGTGCTCGCCCGCTCGGCGACCCAGCTGCAGCGCGCCCGGGCGGAGGTGGCCGAGTCCGACGACTTCGGCCTGGACCTGCAGCTGTTGGACGCGGACGAGGCGCGTGCCCGGCTGGCCGCGACCGGGGTGCTCGGCGCCAGCTACACGCCGCACTGCGCCGCGCTACAGCCGGCGAAGCTGGTGCGTGGACTGGCGAGTGCTGTCGAGGCGCGCGGCGGCGTGATCCACGAACGCACCCGGGTGACGACGATCGAGCCGCGCGTGGTGTACACCGACCACGGCACCGTCCGCGCACCTACCGTGGTGCGCGCCACGGAGGGCTACACCGCCCGGCTGGCCGGGCTGCGCCGGGCGCTTGCCCCGGTGTACTCGCTGATCATCGCGACCGAGCCGCTGCCCGAGCAGGTGTGGGACCAGATCGGGCTTCGCGAGCGCGAGACGTTCAGCGACCACCGCCACCTGATCATCTACGGCCAGCGCACCGCCGATGACCGATTGGTCTTCGGCGGGCGCGGCGCGCCGTATCACGTCGGCTCGCGCATCGACCCGACCTACGACCGGGTGCCACCGGTGTTCGATGCACTGCAGCGCACCCTGGTCGAGCTGTTCCCGGTGCTGCACGACGCCCGGATCACGCATCGCTGGGGCGGCCCGCTCGGCATCGCCCGCGACTGGCACGCCTCGGTCGGGCTGGACCGCGCCACCGGGACCGCGTGGGCCGGCGGGTACGTCGGCGACGGCGTCTCGACGACGAACCTGGCCGGCCGCACGCTCGCCGAGCTGATCCTCGACCGGGACACCGAACTGACCCGGCTGCCCTGGGTGGGGCACCGCTCCCGGCGCTGGGAGCCGGAACCGCTGCGCTGGCTGGGTGCGAACGCCGGGCTGCGTGCGATGTCCTGGGCCGACAACGCCGAGCGGCGAAGCGGGCGGCCCTCGCGGCTGGCCGGCCTGGTGAACGCGATGATGGGCCGATGAGCCGCACCACGGTCACCCGGTTGCGCGAGAAGCAGAGCATCGAACGTTCGGTCCTGGACGCGCTGCTGGACGCCGTGCACGTCGGCCACGTCGGCTTCGTCGACGACGCCGGCCTGCCCCGGGTGATCCCGACCGCGACGGTGCGCGACCGTGACCGCATGCTGCTGCACGGTTCGACCGGCTCGCCCTGGATGCGCCGGCTCGTCGGTGGGGCGCCGGTGAGCCTGGCCGTCACCGCGGTCGACGGCCTGGTGGTGGCGCGCTCGGCCTTCGAGTCCTCGATCCGCTACCGCAGCGCCGTCCTGTTCGGAAGCTGCGCCACGGTGCAGGGCGCGGACAAGCTCGCGGCCCTCGACCTGATCACCGACGCGATGATCCCCGGGCGGGTGGCCGAGCTGCGCCGTCCGAACGAGCGCGAGCTCGCGGCCACGCTGGTGCTCGCCCTGCCCATCGCGGAGTGGTCCCTGAAGGTGTCGGCGGGCTGGCCGGAGGACCCGGACGAGGACGTCGCGGGCGAGGCCTGGGCGGGGGTTGTCCCGGCGGTCACGCGGTACCGGACGCCGCTGGCGGCACCGGACCTGCGGCCCGGGCTCCCGGTGCCCGCGTCGGTGCGCGCGCTACCCAGCGATCAGCCCGCCTCGACCCCGTAGCGCAGGCCGTCGAGCGCGACCGAGAGCACCCGCTTCATCTGGTCCGGCGTCGCGTTGCGCACCATGGTGATGCCGCTGACCAACTGGATGACCTCGAGGAACTCGACGTCATCTCGCACGACGCCCTCGGCCTTGGCGCGCGCGAGGAGCGGTTCGCCGGCGGCGAAGATCGCGTCGTGACAGGTGCGGAACACCGGCGCGTCCTTGCTCATCGTGGTCATCATCTCTTCGGCCAGCGCCCGCTTGGTGGCCACATAATCGACGAACCGGCTCAGCCAGTCGGCGAGCGCGTCCCACGGTGCTGCCGCGGCGAAGTCCTCGGCCGAGCGACACAGCGCCATGACCTCCTCGACGTACACGGCCTCGAGCAGCGCCTGCCGGGTCGGGAAGTGCCGGTACAGCGTGCCGACGCCGACCTCGGCGCGCCGGGCGATCTCCTCCAGGGAGGCACCCGCGCCGCGGGACGCGAACTCGGCGCGGGCGGCCGCCAGCAGCCTGTCGTAGTTGCGGCGCGCGTCCGCCCGCATCGGCTTGCGAGCGGCCGTGCAGTCCAGGGCGGCAGCCGTGACCAGCTGCTCCGCGGTGTTCGCCACGACGCCTCCTCGCGAAACCCGTACCGAAATCACGTTGCAATCCGGAGGCTACCTCCGCTACTGTTTCCGGAGGGCCCTTCCGTTTCACCCGATGCTACTCCACTCAGGAGTGTTCTGTGACTGTCCAATCTCCACCAAACACTGCCGGCGCCGCACCCGCGGTCGCCCGGCGCTTCCTCCGGCCCGGCCACCCCGGGCTGGTGCTGACCGCGATCCTCACCGCCCAACTGATGGTGGTGCTGGACGCGACCATCGTGAACATCGCGCTGCAGGACATCAAGGGCGCGCTGCACTTCTCCCCCGCCGGGCTGTCCTGGGTCGTGAACGCCTACACCCTCACGTTCGGCGGACTGTTGCTCCTGGGCGCCCGGGCCGGCGACCTGCTCGGTCGCAAGCGCGTCTTCCTCGCGGGCATCGCCCTGTTCGCCCTGGCCTCACTGGCCGGCGGCTTCGCCCAGAACCCGGGCGAACTGCTCACCGCGCGCGCCATCCAGGGCATCGGCGGCGCACTCGCCTCGCCCTCCGCGCTGGCGCTGCTCATGACCATGTTCCCCGGGACCCGCGAGCGCACCCGCGCGATCGGGCTCTACACCGCGGTCTCGATCGGCGGCGCCGCTGTCGGCCTGATCGCCGGCGGGATGCTCTCGGAGTGGGCGTCCTGGCGGTGGGTGCTGTTCGTGAACGTGCCGATCGGTCTGGCACTGCTCGTGATCGCGCGCCCGGTGCTGATCGAGACGCCGCGGCGCAGCGGTCACTTCGACCTGCTCGGGGCGCTGACGTCCACGCTCGGGATGACCGCGCTGGTCTACGGCTTCGTGCACGCTGCCAGCGACGGCTGGTCGAACGCCGGGACGATCGGCTCGTTCGCCGCGGGCCTGGTGCTACTGGCCGCGTTCATCCGCACCGAGTCGCGGGCGGAGTCGCCGATCACGCCGCTTCGGCTGTTCGCCGACCGCAACCGCGCCAGCGCGTACCTGGCCCGGCTGCTGCTGGTGGCCGGGATGATGGGGATGTTCTTCTTCCTCACCCAGCTGCTGCGCGGAGTGCTCGGCTACAGCGACCTGAAGACCGGCTTCGCGTTCCTGCCGCTGACCGTGATGGTGTTCCTGGGCTCGCAGCTGAGTTCACGCGGGCTGGTCGAGCGGTTCGGCGAGAAGGTTGTGATGGTCGGCGGGATCACCCTGTCCACCACCGGCATGGCGCTGCTGACCCAGCTGAACGAGCACAGCGGCTACCTCGCCCTCGTGGTCCCGCTGCTGATCTTCGGCGCGGGCAACGGGCTAGCGTTCGTGCCGCTGACCACCGCCGCACTGGACGGGGTGGCACCGGAGGACTCCGGGGCCGCGTCGGGCCTGGTGAACGTCATGCAGCAGGTGGGCGGCTCGTTGGGCCTGTCCGTGCTGGTCACCGTGTTCGGCACGGCGAGCAGCAACGCTGCAGACAATCTGCGCCCGGGGCTGTCGGCGGCCGAGGCCGCGCGGCACGTATTCGTCGCGGGTGCGCACTCGGCGTTCTGGGCGGCCAGCGTCTTCCTGCTGGCCACCTGGCTGCTGGTCGCGTTCGCGATCCGGCGCCGCCCCGCGGCACCGGACGTGGACTACACCGACGCCGAGCTCGAAGCGGAGTTGCAGGCCGTCCTGGCCGAATAGCCCTGCCTCACAGCAACGTGCTCGGCAGACACTCGCGGCCGAGCACGTGCTGGTCGCAGAAGCCCAGGACGGTGTCGTACCAGAGCTGCGCGTTGGCCGGCGAGAGCACCCAATGGTTCTCGCCGGTCAGCTGCAGGAAGCGGTGCGGCATCGTCTCCGGCGTTCCGTCGTAACGGCTGACCAGGTCCCACCACAGCCGCAACGCCTCGCTGATCGGCACCCGGTAGTCGCGGTTGCCGTGCACGATCAGCATCGGGGTGGCGATGTTGTCGACGAAGTTGTGCGGGCTGTTCTCCGCGTACCAGTCCGGGTGCTCGGCCGGCGTACCGAAGATGCCGGTCTTCCACTGCGCACCGTCTGTGGTGGCGTGCTGCTGGTCCAGCGCCCACAGCCCGGCATGCGTGACGATCGCGCCGAACCGGTCGGTGTGCCCGGCGATCCAGTTCGTCATGTAGCCGCCGAAGGACGCACCCAGGCAGGCGACGTGATCGCGGTCGAGATCGAACCGGTCGAGGACGTCGTCGAGCAGCGTCTCCAGGTCGCGCCACACGACGCCGGCACGGTGCGGCCAGGCGCGCCGCAGGGATCCCTCTCCGTAGCCCGTCGACAGCGCCGGGTCGGGCAGCAGCACCGCGTACCCGCGGGCAACCGCGACCCACGGGTTCCAGCGCCACGACCAGGAGTTCCACGAGCTGAACGGCCCGCCGTGGATCCACAGCATCACCGGACAAGGCTGCTCACCGGCTGGGGGAAGGCAGAGCCAGCCGTGCAGCGTGCTGCCGTCCGGTGCCGTGGTGTCGAGCTCCACGAGCGTGCCGGGCAGCTGCGGGGTGGGCGCGGGGGTCGGCAGCGGGCGCGGAACCTGGGCCTCGATCCTGGTGTCCAGCCGGACCGGTGTGGGCGCGCACTCGACGGCCGAACGCAGCGCGTAGACGTATCGGCCGTCCGGGCTCGGGCACAGGCAGGAGTACGAGGCGTCCACCGCGAGCAGATGGGTCGCCGCCCCGGTGGCTGCGTCCACGGCCACCACGGCACCGCGACCGTGCAGGTCACCGGCGACGTAGAGCGTGCGCGAATCGCGGGAGAACGCCCATTCGTGCGGGAACACGTCGCCGAGGTCCGGCAGCACCGGCTCGCTCGATCCGTCCGTCCGGCGCAGCTGCACCGATTCGGCGAGCGGCCGCTCGTAGTCACCGCCGAAGTTGCGTCCGACAGCGATCATCGTGCCGTCGGGCGAGATCACCGGCGCGACGTAGTCGATCCCGTCCTCGTCGGCGAGCACGGTGTGCTCGCCGGACGCGACGTCGATTCCGACGAGAACGCGGTCGAACCGGCCGCCGCGACGGCGCGATCGCCAGTTCGTCACGACGGTCGTGCCGTCGGCGGTGATCGAGCAGGACGTCTCGTGCAGCGCCTGGCCGGCGTGCGGCGTCAGATCGCGCAGCTCCCCGCCGCCGAATGCGAGCAGACGCGGCGACTCCTCGCCCAGCTCGTGATCCCAGTGCCGGATCGGCATGCCGGTGTGCAGGATCGCGCTGACCCCGCGCTCGGCGCGGGTCTTGCGGCGGGCGCCGTCGTCGCCGTCCGGGGCGGTCCAGGCCAGCCGGCTGCCGCTGACCACGACCGTCCCCGAATCGGCGGCCACCACCGGGCTGGCCACGCCACCCGGGCTGCGGGCGATCAGCCGCGCTTCGCCGCCGGCCGGAAGGAGCCACAGCGCCGCTTCGTCGTCGGCGGTCCCGTCACCGGTGCCGTCGCTGCCTTCGCTGCCGCCCGAGCGGGCGGAGATGAACAGCAGCTCGCCGCTCGGCAGGAAGGCGGGCGACGCCTCGCCCCGCTCCGAGCGGGTGAGGCGCACCGGCTCGCCGCCCTGCAGCGGGATCTGCCAGATGCAGGAGACGTACCGCGCACCCTTGCTGTCCGGCTGCTGTACGCAGGCGACGAGCCGCGACCCGTCCGGGCTCAGCGCGAGCCCGGTCAGCCTCGGCAGCGTGGTGTAGCGGGCCGGATCGGCGAACGGGCCGGTGTCGGACGGGTGCCCTTCATGATCAGCGTCCATACCCCGACGTTAGGCCAGCTGCCTGCGCAACTCGTTCACCAGGGTGTCCAGGCTGTTGGTGATGCGGTCCGAGGCGTCGAGCAGCGCGCTCGCCGTGGCCGGGTCACTGAGGGGGTCGGCGGCGAGCACGCGTGCCAGCGACTCCTGCAGCGGGCGCAGCTTCGGTACCGATCGCGGCGGCGTGCCGCCCCGGATCGCGCGCTCGCAGCTGGTGAGGACGGCTGCGGCCGCGACCATGAACCCGTCCAGCTCGTCGATCCGGCCGGCGCGGTGCACGGTGGTGCGCACCGCGTCGACGGTGAGCATGGCGTGGATGAACCGGTGCGAGTGGGCGAGCACCGCCTCGCCCAACTCGACCTGGGCCTCGCCACGCACCGGCTCGGAGCGGGCCCGGTCGACCGAGGCCCGCGCGTTGGTGCGGGCCAGCCGGGACGCCGCCCGGGTGCGCTGGCGCCGCGCGAGGTCCGAGTCCGGATCGGACACCGCAGCGAGGTAGTTGCGGTAGGCGGCGAGCAGGTCCCCGAGCCGGCTGGGCACCAGGTCGCGCTCCCAGGTCGGGCTGAGCAGCATCGCGGCCAGCGCCAGCACACCACCGATCAGGGTGTCCTCGGCACGCAACTGCACCGTGGCATGTGGCGCGATGCCGTCGATCGCCAGCAGCACGACGACCAGCCCGGCGAGCGCGACCGCACTGAGCGCGAGATTCCCCGGCCCGGCCAGCCGCATGCCGAAGAAGAACAGGGCCACCAGCACCACCTGGTACCACTGCCCGCCGGGTATCCAATGCACCAGCGCGGTCGCGAGCAGCAGGCCGACGATCGTCCCCGCAACCCGCATCGAGGAGCGCTGGAAGGTGGAGGCGAAGTCCGGACGCAGCACCACCAGCACGGTGAGCGGCACCCAGTAGCCGCGGTCGACGCCGCCCAGTCGCACCAGCAGGTCCGAGCCGGCGACCAGCAACGCCACCCGCAGGGCGTGCCGCAGCACCGCCGAGCTGGGGGTCAGGTTGGCCCGCAGGATCGCGATCGGCGCACGCAGCCGGCGCACGCCGTAGACGTCCGGCTCCTCCCCGCTGCGGCCCTCGCTCGCACCGGCGCGGGCCGTCTCGACGGCGGCGCGCAGCTGGCCGGCCAGGCTGCGCAGCCGCGCGGCGGCGGCCCGGGCGGTCAGGTCGGCGCCGGCGGCCGCGTCCAGCACCGACAGCTGCGCGTCGATGGCGGTACGCACCGGATCCAGCACCGCGGGGTCCGTGCGGCGGCCGTCCTCCAGCGCTGCGGCCAGTTCGCCCAGCACCCGCGCGGACTCGGTGAGTCCGGTCCGGATCGCGGTCTCCGGTGCGGTGCGGCCGGCGCCGCGCAACCGCTCGGCCTGCCCCGCCAGCACGATCAGCTCGCGGCGGATCCGCTCCGCCTCGTCGAGCAGCACGCGGTAGGCCTCCACGCTCGGGCCGTGATCGTGCCCGAGCCCGTACAGGACCAGGCGGACCCCGGTGACCGTGTCACCGGCCGGCGGCCCGACGTGCGTCCCGGGCGGGCGCTGCGCCACGCCGACGAGCTCGCGGTACAGCCCGGCCAGAGCAAGCCGTTCGGGACGGTGCCGGCCGAGCGGCCACGCGGCGATCGCAAGCAGCACCTGCCCGGCGCCGCCGGCGAGCACGAGCAGTGCCACATGGGGCGCGACGGACGCCGGCTCGGGCCGGTGTCCCAGAACCAGGGCGGCCGCGGTCGCGGCGACGCCGACCTGGGTCGCGGCCGGTCCGCCGGTCAGCAGCAGGCCGGCCCCGAAGCCGAGGACGAGCAGGAGCAGAACGGACGCGGCGTCGCTGCGCGAGCACGCCACCGCGAGGCCGCTGGTGAGCGCGGCCGCGGTCGCGGTGGCGAGCATCCGCAGCAGGCGCAGCCGATACGGCCCCGGGCGGTCGGCGAACGCGGTCTGCAGCGCGCCGATCGTCGACGGCAGCCCGTACGCGACGTTGCCGGCGAGGGCTCCGATCGCGAGCGGCAGCGCGACGCCGATGGCGTTGCGGGCCGAGACGATCGGGTCGGACTGGGTGCGGTCCAGCCGCGCCGCCGTGCGCAGCAACCCGACGAGCGAGCCGCCGCGGGTCGCCATCGCGTGTGTGCCGGTCGGCCCGGTGCCGGTCAGCCCTGTGCGGCGAGCTGGCCGCAGGCGCCGTCGATCTCGCGGCCGCGGGTGTCGCGCACGGTCACCGCGACGCCGCGCGCCTCGAGCCGGCGGACGAACTCCTGCTCGACGCGCTTGGGCGAGGCGTCCCACTGCGACCCGGGCGTCGGGTTGAGCGGGATCAGGTTCACGTGCGCGAGTCGCGGGGCGAGCAGGTCACCGAGCAGGTCGGCGCGCCACGGCTGGTCGTTGACGTCCCTGATCATCGCGTACTCGATCGAGTAGCGGCGTCCCGTGCGCGCCGCGTAGGCATCGGCGGCACCGAGCACCTCGGCCACCTTCCAGCGCGTGTTCACCGGCACCAGGGTGTCGCGCAGCTCGTCGTCCGGCGCGTGCAGCGACACCGCGAGGGTGACGTCGAGGCTCTCCTCGGCCAGCCTGCCGATTGCCGGGACCAGGCCGACGGTCGAGACCGTGATGGAGCGGCGGGACAGCCCGAGCCCCCCAGGGGCCGGATCGATGAGCCGGTGCAGGGCCGCGACCAGCCGGTTGTAGTTCGCGAGCGGCTCGCCCATGCCCATGAACACCACGTTCGAGAGCCGCCCCGGGCCGCCCGCGATCTCGCCGTGCGCCACGGCGCGGGCCGCGGCCACCACCTGGTCGACGATCTCACCGGTGGACAGGTTGCGCTTCAGGCCACCCTGACCGGTCGCGCAGAAGGGGCACGCCATGCCGCAGCCGGCCTGGCTGGACACGCACACCGTGATCCGCTCGGGACGCTTCGCGGTGGCCGGGTAGCGCATCAGCACCGACTCCACGAGCGTGCCGTCGTGCAGCCGCCACAGCGACTTGCGCGTGGTGCCGCTGTCGGTCTCCTGGTGCCGCACCTCTGACAGCAGCGGGGGGAACAGCTCGTCCCGCACCCGGGCGCGCGCGGCAGCGGGCAGGTCGGTCATGGCCTCCGGGTCGTTCTCTAGCCTGGCGAAGTAGTGCCGGCTCAACTGGTCGGCCCGAAAGGCCGGCAGCCCGAGTTCGGTCACCGCCGCGCGGCGACCGGCTGCGTCGAGGTCGGCGAGATGGCGCGGCGGCAGGCCGCGCCTGGGCGCGTCGAAGACGAGTGGGAGGGACGTCATGAGGTGTCCCATTGTCCCAGAAACGGCGGCCCGCTCCGAACGGGCTTCAGCCCGTTGCGCCTTGTTCCTCCTCGGTCATCGCGAACGCGGTGAGCCAGGTCGCATCGATCCGGGCGTACAGCGCGCCGGGCGCCCACTCCTCCGGCGAGCGTCCGTAGACGTCGGTGAAGTGATCGACGACCAGCTGCCGCTCGGCGCCGTCCAGAACCGCCGCCCTGCCGTGGCAGAAGACGCCGAACCCGTCGCGTGGTGTGTACGACGCGCTGATCGCCGGCCGGGCCGCCACGTGTCGTGCCTTGGGCGAGTCAGCCGCGGTGCCCCAGTACCAGTGACCGTGCAGGAAGTGCCCGTCGACGGCCGAGATCCGGGGCTCACCCGCCTTCGTCACGGTGGCGATGTTCAGCACGGCCGGGCACGGGAGCTCGGCCACCAGTCGCTCCGCGCCGAGCCGCCGCTGCGGTTCCATGATCGACTTCAGGTGATCGGATGCCCGCTCGAAGCTGTGGTCGAGCAGCGATTGCAGTGCGTGCAGTTCGTCGGGTGTCTCGTGCATCCCAGCAGCGTGCCAGGCGGTGCCGACAGCGTTCTCAGCCCTCGCCGCTGACGAGCAGATCGACGCGCTGCTGCGGGCGTTCGCGCGCGACGTACGCATCCTCGGACGGCATCCACTGCTGCAGCCAGCGTGCCAGCATCGCCTCGCCGTCCCGCTCCAGCGCCCGGGCCAACCGCACCTCACGCGATGCCTCGACCCACACGGTGAGCGCCCAGGGCGCGTGCACCTCGCGCCGCGTCGACGACACGCCCTCGACGACGACCACCGCGCCGGGAGGCACATCGTGCCATTCAGCACCCTCGTCGCGGTCCCAGTCCCAGCGTTGGTAGTGCGCCGGACGCCCGGCGAGCAGCGGCTGGACCAACTGCGCGTCGAACCGCGCCCAGTCCCACTCGGCGATCCGGGGGCCGGCGAAGTCGTCGATGTGCACGACGGCGGCCTCCGGGACTGCTGCCGCGATCGAGGCCGCCAGGGTCGACTTGCCGGCTCCCCCGCACCCGTCGATCCCGACCCAGCGCGTCTGACCGTCACGCGTCGCGGCGATCCGGGCCACCGCCTCGATCACGCCCTCGGGCGCGGCCCTGGTCACACCGGTGCGAACGCGGACAGCAGCAGGTAGGCGACCGCGGCGCACGGCAGCAGCGAGTCGAGCCGGTCCATGATCCCGCCGTGCCCAGGTAGCACGGTCCCCATGTCCTTGATGCCGAGATCGCGCTTGAGCAGCGACTCACCGAGATCACCCAGCGTCGCGGTCACCACGATGGCCAGGCCGAACAGCAGGCCAGTCCACCACGGCTGGTGGAAGGTGAGCGTGAGGAACAAGATCCCGGACGCCGAGCAGAACAGCACCGAGCCGGCGAACCCCTCCCAGGTCTTCGCCTTGGAGACGATCGGGGCGAGCGGGTGGCGGCCGAAGAACACGCCGGTCGCGTAACCGCCCGTGTCGCTGCAGATCACCGTCGCCACGAACGCGATGATCCGCGCGGCACCGTCGTCGGCGTGTGCGGACAGCACCGCGAATCCGGCCAGGGTGGGCAGGTACAGCAGGATGAACGCAGACGCGCCGACATCGCCCAGGTAGCCGTCGGCACCGTCGCCGAGTCGCCAGATCAGCACGCCGCACAGCGTGATCAGCAGCGCCAGCACCAGCCCGTTCGGCCCGCGCAGCCAGGCGGCCGCAAGCATCGCCACCGAACCGACGGTCAGCGGTGCGAGCGCGGGCCGCAACTGCGCCGCGCCGAACGCGCGGGACAGCTCGTAGCAGCCGTAGACCACGGCCGCACCGACGATGAACGCGAAGCTCGGCCGGTACACGAACAAGCTGGCGACGATCAGCGCGACGAGCCCGACCCCGACGCCGATCGCGGCAGGCAGGTCCCGCCCGGCGCGCGACTTCTTCGGCTCGGCGTCGGTCACGGCCGTCTCCTCGATCAACGGCTCAGACCTCGAGCAGTTCGGCTTCCTTGGCCTTGACGACGTCATCGACCAGCACGGTGTACTTGCCGGTCAGCTTGTCCAGCTCCGCCTCGGCGCGGTGCACGTCGTCTTCGCCGCTCTCACCGTCGCGCACCAGCTTGTCCAGGCTGTCCTTCGCGTGCCGGCGGATCGAGCGGATCGAGACCTTCGCGTCCTCGCCCTTGGTCTTGGCCACCTTCACCAGTTCGCGCCGGCGCTCCTCGGTGAGTTGCGGGAACACCACCCGGATGACGGTGCCGTCGTCCGTCGGGTTCACGCCCAGGTCGCTGTCGCGGATTGCCCGCTCGATCGCGCCGAGCTGCGACGCGTCGTACGGCTTGATGATCGCCATGCGTGCCTCGGGAACGCTCACCGAGGCCATCTGCGGGATCGGCGTGGGCGCGCCGTAGTAGTCGACGACGAGGCGCGCGAACGCCGACGCGTTGGCCCGGCCGGTGCGCAGCCCGCCGAGTTCCTCCCGCGCGACGTGCACCGCCTTCTCCATCTTCTCCTCGGCCTCGAAGAGGGTCTCGTCAATCATGCTCGCTCCACAGCTCGTCGCTCGATGATCACGCGGTCAGGCCGATCCGGTGACCAGGGTGCCGATCTTCTCACCGCGCACGACCCTCGCGATGTTCCCATCGCTGAGCTCGAACACGACGATCGGCATGCCGTTGTCGCGGCACAGGCTGAACGCGGTCGAGTCGGCGACCTTGAGGTCACGGGTGAGGACGTCGTCGTACGTCATCGTGTCGAAGCGCACCGCGTTGGGGTTGGTCCGCGGGTCGTCGTCGTACACGCCGTCGACGCCGCGCTTGCCCATCATCAGCACGTCACAGCCGATCTCGAGCGCCCGCTGGGCCCCCGCGGTGTCGGTCGAGAAGTAGGGCATGCCCACCCCGGCGCCGAAGATGACCACCCGGCCCTTCTCCAAGTGCCGCTCGGCGCGGCGCGGGATGTACGGCTCGGCGACCTGGCCCATCGCGATCGCCGTCTGCACCCGCGTCGGAATGCCTTCCTTCTCCAGGAAGTCCTGCAGCGCCAGGCAGTTCATGACGGTACCCAGCATCGCCATGTAGTCGGCGCGGTCGCGGTCCATGCCGCGCTGGCTCAGCTCGGCGCCGCGGAAGAAGTTGCCACCGCCGACGACGACCGCGACCTGGGTGCCGGCGAGCACGACCTCGGCGATCTGCCGGGCGAGCGAGTGGACCACGTCCGGATCGACGCCCACGCGGCCGCCGCCGAACTCCTCGCCGGACAGCTTGAGCAGCACCCGCTGGTAGGCACCGGACGAGGAAGGGGCCGCCGACCCGGTTCCGGTCATCAGTCAGCGGCCCCTTCCGTCGCGGTGCGGTCTTGTCGAACCTTAGTTGACTGCTACTGGCCGACCTCGAAGTGCGCGAACTTCGTCAGCGTCACGCCGGCCTCGTCGAGCACCGCCTTGACGGTCTTCTTGGCCTCGCGGACCGACTCCTGCTCGAGCAGGACGTTGTCGGCGAAGAACGCGTTGAGCCGCCCCTCGACGATCTTCGGCAGCGCAGCGTCGGGCTTGCCCTCGGCACGCGACTTCTCCTCCAGGACCCGCTTCTCGGTGGCGACGACGTCGGCGGGGACGTCCTCGCGGGTGAGGTAGCGGGCGCGCAGCGCGGCCACCTGCATGGCGGCGCCGCGGGCGGCCTCGGCGTCGTCACCGGTGAACTGCACCAGCACGCCCACCTGCGGTGGCAGGTCGGACGACTTCTTGTGCAGGTAGGTGGCCACCTTGCCGTCGAGCTTGACGGCGCGGCGCAGTTCGAGTTTCTCGCCGATGACGGCCGCGAGCGCGTCGACGCTCTCGGCGACGGTCTTGCCGTCCTTGAGCGTCTCGGCGCGCAGCGTGTCGGCGTCGGTGGCCGACGAGCCGGCGAAGTGCGTCACGATGTCGGCCGCGAGGGTCTGGAACTGCTCGTTCTTGGCCACGAAGTCGGTCTCGGACGCCAGTTCGATCATCGCGCCCTCGGCGGCGGCGACCAGCCCGTTGGACGTGGTGCGCTCGCTACCGCGCTTCTGGGCCTTGGCCTCACCCTTGACTCGCAGCACCTCGATGGCGCGCTCGTAGTCGCCGTCGGCCTCCTCGAGCGCCTTCTTGCACTCCATCATCCCGGCGCCGGTGGCGTCGCGGAGCTTCTTCACATCGGCAGCGGAAAAGTTCGCCATATCTCGTTCTTTCGTCTCGTTCTCGCGGGGGGTCAGGAGGTCGGTGCGGGCGTCTCGGTGTTCGTCGGGCCGCCGGTCTTGAGCAGCTCCTGCTCCCACTCCGGCAGCGGCTCGTCCGCGGCGAGCTGACCGCCACTGGCACCGGCATCCGGCTTCTCGTCCCGGCCGGCGTTGGCCGCGGCGTTCGCGCGGGCCACCAGGCCCTCGGCGACCGCGTCGGCGATCACCCGGGTGAGCAACGCGGCGCTGCGGATCGCGTCGTCATTGCCCGGGATCTTGTAGTCGACCTCGTCCGGGTCGCAGTTCGTGTCCAGGATCGCGATCACCGGGATGCCCAGCTTGTGCGCCTCACCGACCGCGATGTGCTCCTTCTTGGTGTCCACGATCCAGACGGCGCTGGGCACGCGGCTCATCTCGCGGATGCCGCCCAGGGTGCGCTCCAGCTTGTCCTTCTCGCGCTGCAGGATCAGCTGTTCCTTCTTGGTGGCGGTGCCCTCCCAGTCGGCCTGCTCCATCGCCTCGAGCTCCTTGAGCCGCTGCAGGCGCTTGAAGACGGTCTGGAAGTTGGTGAGCATGCCACCGAGCCAGCGCTGGTTCACGTAGGGCATGCCGACGCGGGTGGCCTGTTCGGCGATCGAGCCCTGCGCCTGCTTCTTGGTGCCGATGAACAGCACCGTCCCGCCGTGTGCGACGGTCTCCTTCACGAACTCGAAGGCGCGGTCGATGTAGGACAGCGTCTGGTGCAGGTCGATGATGTAGAGCCCGTTGCGCTCGGTGAGGATGAAGCGCTTCATCTTCGGGTTCCAGCGCCGGGTCTGGTGCCCGAAGTGGACGCCCGATTCGAGCATTTCCTTCATGGTGACGACGGCCATGCCGGTCGTCCTCCTTGCTTTTCGTGCACGCTGACGCAGCGGCCCGCGTGCGGCCTCGGTTGTCGCGGACAGCTCGGGTGAGCGCCCGCCCTGGTGCCCGGTGTCGCGGACGGCTGCCGTCCCGTCGGGACGGACCGAGGCCGACCGCCTACTCCCGTGGGAGCGGGCACGCGAAGTCAGCCCACTCTCGCGGGCTGCGTCGCTCAGTCTAGCCGGTCTGCGGGGACGCCGCGGACCACGCCGGTGCGCCGGCTCGACAGGCCTCGCGCCGCGCCTCGCCTGGCGAACTCAGCCGAGCAGCGCAGCGTCGCGGCGGGCGACCGCGGCGGCCTCGTTGCGGCTGTGCACGCCCAGCTTGGCCAGGATGTTGGACACGTGCACGCTCACGGTCTTCTCACTGATGTACAGCCGCTGGGCGATCTGCCGGTTGGTACGGCCCTCGACGAGCAGCGCGAGCACCTCGCGCTCGCGATCGGTCAGCCCGGTGGTGCCGTGCTCGGCCGATCGGGCCGCGGTCGTGCCGAGCCGGCGGATCTCCGCCAGCAACGGTCCGGCGCCCAGGGCGCGGGCGGTCTCGCGTGCCTGGCTCGCGTGCTCGGCGGCCTCGGTGCTGCGCCCGGCCGCGCGCAGCACCGCCGCCAGCCGGGTGCGGGAGCGTACCTGTTCGACGGTGTCGCCGTAGCCGAACGCCTCGACGGCCTGCTGCCACAGCGCGATGTGCTCGTCGACCTCGGGCGGTTCGACGCCGGCCAGCCAGCGCAGCCGCGCCCACTCGGCCTCCAGCCGCGCCTGCCAGGCGATCGCCTCGATGCCCAGCCGGCGGCCACTGGGCACGCCCTTCTCGGCACTCGTGCGGCCGTCCTCGACCAGAGTCTGGGCGCGCTTGACCAGCGCGGCTCGCTCGGCCTCAGGCGCCGCCGTGACCGCCGCGGCGAAGACCGCGATCCCCAGTGCCGAGAGCCTGATCCTGGCGAGGAACCACGGGTCCTGCCACAACACCGAGAGCAGTTCGACGGCGTCGCCGATCGCCTCCAGCGCGGCGTCCACATCGCCCCGCTGCGCGGCCGACTCGAGGGCCGCCACGGTGGCGTTGAGGGCGACCCGGCTCTCGCGTCCCCACCAGGGACGCAGCTCGCCGGCCAGCGCCATCGCGTCCGGCTCGCCCCGGCCTACGCGGACCAGCAGCTCGATCGACGCATACAGTGCCTCGGCCTGCGGAGTCGGCGACTGGCCACCGACGTCCAGGGTGCGCAGCGCGCCGTCCCAGTCGCCGCGCATGTACTGGATCAGCCCGCCCATGCCGCGCGCCTCGAGCCCGAACGCCGCCCACGGCCGGCCGAGCTCGCTGGCCCGCCGCGCGGTGTGCTCATAGGCCTCTTGAGCCTCGGCGAGCGCGCCCTGCTCGGTGTAGAGCGAGCCGAGGTTGTAGCGGCTGCGCAGCTCGGCCGCGGTCTCGCCCGCCCGCTGCGCCTCGTCGGCCACGGCGCGGAGCCGCTCGGCGGCCTCCTCCGGTTGGTCGGCGCGCCGGGCGAGCAGGGCGAGTGTGGTCTCGGCGTCGGCCGCGGCGCCGGGCACCCCGGCGGCCCGAGCGGTCTCGACGGCCTCGCGGGACCAGCGCTCGGCGTCGACCTCGCGGCCGAACAGGAAGGCGAGCCGGCCGTGCATCGCCGCCAGGTTGGCGCGAAAGGGGGTGGGTGGCTCGGCCGGTACCAGGCGCAGCGCCTCGGCGGTGCCCTGGAACGTCTCCATGTCGACCTCACCCGCCGCGGCTGCGAGCGCGACCGCGTAGAGCACCCGCGCACGTGACTCGTCGGGCGCATCGGCGGGCAGGCCGGCCAGCGTCTCGCGGGCCAGCCGCAGCGCACGGTAGCCGCGGCCGGCGGCGACGCCGGCGTCGACGAGAGCGAGCAGCAGCGCGGCCGGGTCGTCGGGCGGCTCGGGCAGCTGCGCCGACAGTTCGAGTGCGGTCTGCAGGTGCTGCAGCGCCTCGCTCGGCGCGGCGACCGACATGGCGTCCTCGCCCGCGCACACGCTCGCCCGGTAGGCGGTGAGCAGGTCGTGCGAGGCGCGGGCGTGCCGCGCCAGCTCGGCGGTGTGCCGGCCCGGGGCGGCCGCGAACGCCGCCGCGTATCCCGCGTGGATGCGCACCCGCTCGCCCGGCAGCAGGTCGTCGTAGACGGCTTCGGCGAGCAGCGCGTGCCGGAACGTGTAGCCGCGACCGCTCGGGGTCGGTTCCAGGATGTTCGCGTCGACCGCCTCGCGCAGCGCGTACTCCAACGCGGTGGGCGTCAGTTCGATGACCTTGGCGAGCAGGTCGTGCCCGACCCGGCGGCCGCCCACCGCCGCGACCCGGACCACCTCACGCGCGTCCTGCCCCAGCCGGTCGAGCCGCACGAGCAGAACGTCGGCCAACTGCCAGGGCAACTGGCCCATGTCGCCGTACTGGTCGCTGGCGGCGGTCAGTTCCTCGGCGAAGAACGCGTTGCCGTCGGCGCGGCTGACGATGGTGCGGATCTCCGACTCGCGGATGGCACCGCCCCGGGCAGCCCGGACCAACGCCCGCACGTCAGCGACCGGTAGCGGGCCGAGGTGCACCCGATCGACGATGGGCAGCCGGGACCACTGCGCGAGGGTCGGGCGCAGCGGGTGCCGGCGGTGCAGGTCGTCGCTGCGGTAGCTCGCCACGATCGCGATCGGTTCGTCGCGTAGGCGGGTGAACAGGAAGCCCAGCAGATCGCGGGTCGCCTGGTCCGCCCAGTGCACATCCTCGACGAACAGGGCGACGGGCACCTCCGCGGCGAGCAGCGCGAGCGCCCCGAACACCGACTCGAACAGCTCGCCGCGATCGATGCGGTCGCCCGGTGCCACCGGCTCGGTGCCGCGCGGCAGCAGCCGGGCGATCGCGGGGAATGCCGTTCGCAGCCGCTCGGACCGGGACGGATCCTGAGCGGCCAGGCGCGCGAACGCCTCGGTGAACGGCAGGTACGGCGGTGGCGCGTCACCGAGGTCGACGCAGTGGCCGATCAGGGTGAGCACGCCGCGGTCGTGCGCCTTGCGGACCAGTTCGCTCAACAGCCGCGTCTTGCCGACGCCGGCGTCGCCGTCCAGCACGACGACGGCCGGTGCCCCACCCGTGGTGTGCTCGAGTGTGCCGACGAGCGAGGCGAGCTCGGCCTTGCGGCCGACCAGAGTCATCACGGAGCGGGGCACCCAGTCATCTTCGCGCGTTCCTACGACATCCGTCTCAGCCGGTGCGCCCGGAACTCCTGCGGGCGAGCCACGACCGGCGAAGCGTCCGGTGCAGTTCGCGCGCGTGCTGGTTGTCGCTGGTGCGGTGCCGGTAGGCGACCTCGGCGGCGACGACGTCCAGGTTCTGGTTGTCGATCATGGTCCGTCTCCTTGCTTGCTGTGGTGGTGAGGTTGACTGTGCGCGGCTAAGGGGTGCGCGGGCATCGGGATAACTCCCTATTCGCCCGGCCGGCGGCCGCCTTACCGCTCGTGACGGCCGTTCCCGCGGGTGCTACGGCGCTCCCACCACCAGTCGTTGGCGATGGGCGGCAGGTGGCGGTAGTCGCGGGTGAGCACGGCGAGCCGGTAGTCGACCGCGGTGCGGCGCCGCGCCGGATCGGTCTGCGTGTTGCGGTACATGTCGACCTCCTCAGGCCTCGGGGACGACCTCAGCGTGCGGGGCTGAGGTGCGGCGACACATCGGAAGAACTGCCTAGTTCGGTACGGGCGTTACGCCCGCTGACGCTTCCGACCGCTGCGGGCCGACTCCAGCCGGGCTTGTGGATCGACCCGCAGTGGTCGCCAGATCGCGGCTATCCACCCGCAAATCTCCACTCGCAGCGACGCTAGGTCCCGACCTGTGGACAACGCCGCGCCTGTCCACAGGCGCGTGCGGGCTGCCCGTTCGTGTCGCCCGGCGTCGCCAGGGTGGCGAGGTGATCCGCTCGCAGCTTGTCGCCGCAACAATCGCCGCCCCGGTCGCTGCCACGCTGTTGCTGGTGCTGCCCGGCGCGTCGGCAGCCCGACCCGGGGTCCATCGCCACGCGCGCGCGGCCGGCTCGCCGGCAGCGGTCTCCTATGCCCCGCCCGTGGCGCCGCTGCAGGTGGTCCGCGGCTTCGTGCCGCCGAGCACGCAGTGGGGGCCGGGGCATCGCGGGGTCGATCTGGCGACCAGCCCCGGTGAGCCGGTCCGCGCGGCCGGCGCGGGGACGGTGTCCTTCGCCGGCCGGGTCGCCGGGCGTGGCGTGGTGGTGATCGCGCACGCCGGCGGGGTGCGCACCGAGTACGAGCCGGTGACGCCGCTCGTGCGCGCGGGCGCCACGGTCCTCCGCGGCGCGGCCATCGGCCGGGTTCACGGCACGCACGGCGGCTGCGCCCCTGGCCGCTGCCTGCACTGGGGCGCGCGGCGCGGCGACGCGTACTTCGATCCGCTCGGCCTGCTGCGGCCGCTCGGGCCGGTGCGGCTATTACCGTGGGCGGATTCGCCGTGACGGGCGGGCCGTCGTGCGGCGGTGTGCTCAGGCCCGCGGGTGGGCCTGGGTATAGACGGCACGCAGTCGTTCGACGGACACGTGCGTGTAGATCTGGGTGGTGGCCAGGCTGGCATGCCCCAGCAGTTCCTGCACGGTGCGCAGGTCTGCACCACCGTCGAGCAGGTGGGTGGCGGCCGAATGGCGCAGCCCGTGCGGGCCCAGATCCGGCGCGCCGGGTACCGCGGCGATCCGGGCGTGCACCACCGCACGTGCCGCGCGCGGGTCCAGGCGGCCGCCGCGTGCGCCGAGCAGCAGCGCCGGGCCGCTGGACTCGCGCGCCAGCGCCGGTCGGGCACTACGCAGCCAGTCGGCGAGCGCGCGTTCGGCAGCCAGGCCGTACGGGACGGTGCGCTCCTTCGCACCCTTGCCCAGCACGCGCACGACGCGCCGCTCGCGGTCGACGTCGTCGAGGTCCAGACCGACCAGCTCGGACACCCGGATGCCGGTCGCGTACAGCAACTCGACGATCAGCCGGTCGCGGGTGGCGAGCGCGGACGGCTCGTCGGCACCGGCCTGCATCACCGCGGCAGCCTCGTCGACGGCGAGCACCGGCGGCAGGCTGCGGTGGGCCCGCGGACTGGCGAGCAGCTGTGCGGGGTCGTTGTCGATCAGCCCGGCGCGGTGCGCCCAGGCGCTGAACGTGCGCAGCGCCGCGGCGCGCCGGGCCAGCGTGGTGCGCGCCGCCCCGCCGTTGCGCTGGATCGCCAGCCAGCCGCGCAGCATGCCCAGATCCAGGTCGCCGACCCGCCGTCCGCCCAGCTTGGCGAGGTGATCGAGCAGCCCCACCGCATCGCCGACGTACGCCCGCACCGTGTGCCCCGAGCGGTTGCGCTCCAGGCGCAGGTACCGCTCGAACGCGTCGACGGCCGCGCCGAGTTCGCCCGGCAGCGCGGCACGGGTCGCGACGAGATCGACGCGCGCGCGGGTTGCCACGACCTGACCGTGCGCGATCGCGGGCGCATGGTCAAGGCGCCACGCGCGCGAACGCACATCGGCGCACGGCATGATCGGTTCCGTGGCCGCGCGCTGGCTGACCGAGACCGACCTGCCACCCGATGTGTTCGCGGTGGTGATGGCGACCGGGATCGTGTCGGTGGCCGCCGACGATCACCGGTACCCCCGGATCAGCGTGCCGCTCGCCGTGCTGGCCGCCGCCGCGTTCGTCGTACTGGGCATCGGTCTCGTGCTGCGTGTCCTCGCCAGGCCGCACTCGGCAGCCGGAGAGCTCACCGACCCGGACGTTGCGCTGTGCCTGTTCACCTCGGTGGCCGCGTGCACGGTGCTCGGCGTCCGGTTCGACAGCCACGGTGCGGCGGTGTGGCTGCTCGGTTCACTCGCGTTGTTCGGCTGGCTGGTTCTCACGCCGCTCGCGATCCGCGACGTGCTTTCGCGCCCGCGCACCCAGCTGCGCGATCACGCCCATGGGGCCTGGCTGCTGCCCGCCGTCGCCACCGCCGGACTGGCCATCACGGCAGCCGACCTCGCGATCCGTGCGCACGCGTCGGTGCTGCTGGTGATCGCGGCGCTGTTGTGGTTGCTCGCCCTGCTGATCTACCTGGCGGTGACCTGGCTGATCGCCTGGCGCGCGGTCGCCGGACCGATCGCCGCGGACGAGGTGACGCCCGACAGCTGGATCCTGATGGGTGCGCTGGCGATCAGCGCGCTCGCCGGGGCCCACCTGGAGGCCGGGGCGCGCGCGATGCACGTTGCCGGGTACCTGCCCTGGGTCCGACCGCTCACGATCGGCGTGTGGATCCTGGCCGGCCTGTGGATCCCGGTACTGCTGTACGCGGAGATCTGGACCGTGGAGCGGCGGCTCGGCGCGCTCCACTACACCCGGGTGTGGTGGTCGGCGGTGTTCCCGATCGGCATGTACGCGGCGGCGAACAGCGCGCTCGCCGTGCAGTTCCAGTTGCGCTCGCTGCGGACGATCTCGCTGGTGTTCTTCTGGGTCGGCTTCGTCGTCTGGCTGCTGGTTGCGGTCGGCCTGGGGCAGGCGTTCGTCCGGCAGCGCCGCTAGCTGCAGGTCGACGGCCGCGGTGAGCCGACGGACCGGTTGAGCGCGGACTCATCCGGGGCGCCGGCGAGCAGCCACCCGGTAGCCCGCGTCACTGGTCTCGATCAGGCCGGCGAGATCCAGGGTGGGCAGGGCCCGAATCACCTCCAGCGGACTGACCCCGCTGCGCGCGGCGATCTCGTCGGGGCGGGCGAACCGGCGAACGAGCAGTCCTTCGAACACCCGTCGAGCGGTGCTGTCGAGCTGGTCGAGGTCGACCCGCAGGTCACCGGCAGCCAGCTTGGGGTCGTTATCCGGGACCGGTCGAGCCCCCTCGCCGATACCGCCGACGACGCCCAGGACGTCGTCGGAGGTGCTGACGAGGATGGCGGGGGCGACGTCGCGGCCCAGCAAGGTGTGGCAACCGGAGGACATCGGCGAGGTGACCGGGCCCGGGACCGCCATCAGCGGCCGGCCCAGCCCGACACAGTGCTTGGCGGTGTTCATCGCCCCCGAACGCGCCGCGGCCTCGACCACCACCGTGCCGGTCGAGAGCGCGGCGATGAGGCGGTTGCGGGTCAGGAATCGGCGCCGTTGCGGGGCGCAGCCGGGCGGGCTCTCCGAGAGCAGGAGGCCGGACTCGGCCACCCGTTCGAACAGCGCCGCGTTGCCCGGTGGGTACGGTCGGTCCAAGCCGCCCGCCGAAACCAGGACGGTCGGCCCACCCGCGGCCAGCGCGGCTCGGTGCGCAGCCGCGTCGATGCCGTACGCGCCACCGGACACCACCGTCACGTCGCGGGTGGCGAGCCCGTAGCCGAGTTCGGCCGTGACGTGTTCGCCGTACGCGGTCGCCGCGCGGGAGCCGACGATTCCGGCCGACCGCACGCCCAGCGACGCCAGGTCCAGCCCACCCCGGGCCCACAGCGCGAGTGGCGGCATCAGCTCACCGGACTCGCTGTGCGTGCGGTCACCGTCGCGGTAGCGCGCCGCCCTGGCCAGCCCGGTGCGCTCGAGCGCGGCGAAGGCGAAGTGCGGCCAGCGCTCGGACTCGGGCACGACCAGTTCGATGCCGTACCGTTCGGCGGCCTCGAGGTCGGCGATCGGGTCGACGCTGTCCCGGCGAGCCTGTGTCGCCGCGGCCACGTCGCGATCAACGGCACCGTCTCGGATCGCCGCGGCTGCGGCCACCGGCCCGCACCGGCGCACCAGGTCCCACACCGGGATGCAGGCCGGCTCGCTGACCCGGCTCAGATAGGCCCGCGCGATCAGCAGTTGTGGGTCGACGGCGCCCCCAGTGGCTGCGCCGTCCACTGCTGCGCCGTCCACTGCTGCGCCGTCCATTGCTAGGCCGCCCATGACTCTGCCCAGCCGGTGCGGTAGTACAGCGCCTCGGCCAGGTCGCCCGCGGTGGGAGCGAGGTGCCCGGCCAGGTCGGCGACGGTCCAGGACAACCGCAGCACCCGGTCGAACCCGCGCGCGCTGAGTTGGCCGCGCTGCAGGTACCCCTCGGTGGCCCGCAGGACCTGGTGCGGCAGCGCCCACGGCGCGGCCCGCAGCACCGAGCCGGGGATCACGCTGTTGCTGCGCCAGGGCATGCCGCGCCACCGCTCCGCGGCGGCCGCCCGTGCCGTGGCGACCCGGACCGCGACCTGCGCGCTCGACTCGCGAGTGCCCACGTCGGCGAACAGTTCAGCGTGCGCGACCGGGTCGACCTGGACCCGCACATCGATGCGATCGAGCAGCGGGCCGGACAGCCGCTGCTGATAGCGACGCCTGGCCTGGGGCGCGCAGTCGCATTCGTGCGCACGGCTGCCACAAGGGCACGGGTTGGCCGCGAGAACGAGCAGGAACCGGGCCGGATAGGTGACCGCTCCCCCACCGCGGTGCAGCACCACCACCCCGCTCTCCAACGGCTGGCGCAACGCGTCGAGCGCGCGCGGAGAGAACTCCGGCGCCTCGTCCAGGAAGAGCACCCCGTTGTGTGCGAGCGAGATCGCCCCGGGCCGGGCCAGGTGCGAACCACCGCCGACCAGAGCGGCGACGGTCGCCGTGTGGTGCGGTGCCTGCAACGGCGGGCGGCGGACCAGCCTGGCCTGTTCCAGCAGCCGGCCGGCGACCGAGTGCACGGCGGTGACCTCCAGAGCCGCATCACGATCGAGCGCGGGCAACAGGCCCGGCAGCCGCTCGGCAAGCATCGTCTTGCCCGCCCCCGGTGCCCCGACGAAGTACAGATGGTGACTGCCCGCGGCCGCGACCTCCAGGGCGCGCTTGGCCTCGGTCTGGCCCGCGACGTCGGCCAGGTCACCGCCGCCGGGATCGGGATCGTCCGGGTCGGGCTCGGCGGCAGCCAGCGGCGGTGGCTCACCCTCACCGCGCAACCACGCGATCAGCTCGGTGAGGTCTCGGGCCGCGCGGACCTCGACGCCGTCGACGAGAGCCGCCTCCCTGGCGTTGCCCCGCGCCACGATCACGCGCGTGATGCCGCCCCGCTTGGCTGCGAGCACCGACGGCAGCACGCCTCGGATCGCGCGCAGCCGCCCGTTCAGCCCGAGCTCGGCCAGCCACGCCGTCCGGGCGAGCGGAGCGGGAGCGACCTCGCCGGCCGCCGCCAGCAGCGCCATCGCCATCGCCAGGTCGAAGCGCGAGCCGATCTTGTGCACGTCCGCGGGCAGCAGCGCGACGGTCACCTTGTGGTTCGGCCAGGCGACGCCGGAGTTCACCAGGGCGGCCCGCATCCGGTCCCGTGATTCGAGCACCGACTTGTCCGGCAGCCCGGTGAACGAGAGGCCCGGGATGCCCGCGGAGACGTCCGCCTCGATCTCGACGAGCTGCCCGGCCACCCCCGCGAGCGTCACCCCGAACGTGCTGGCCAGCGCCATCAGAACGCCGCCCGCAGGTGCCGCACCGCGGGCCCGCCGGGCGCGAGCCGGACCACCGACACCACGTCGAAGCGCAGCTGCAGGTGGCGCGGCAGGCCGCATTCGCGGTGTTCGTCCAGCCAGCGCAGCGCGAGCCGGTGGATGCGCGCCGCCTTCACCGCATGCACCGCCTCGGCCGGGTCGCCGTACCCGAGGGTGGAGCGGGTCTTCACCTCCACGAAGGCCAGCACCGCGCCCTCCAGCGCGACGATGTCCAGCTCACCGTCCGGGCAGCGCCAGTTGCGGTCCAGGACCGCCAGCCCCGCCTCGCCCAGATATCGCGCCGCGAGATCCTCGCCGTAGCGCCCCACCACGTCCTTGCTCCGCATGCACCGAGCGTGGCGGCAGCCGGCGACGCCGCGGGCCGCGAATCAGCCGGCTGTGGACAAGTGCGCCGATGTGGACGACGCGGACGTCGAAATTCAGCCGCCGAAGCCGGACTTGCCGCCCGGCAGCTCGAGGTCCGGCTTGTCCAGCTCCTCGATGTTGACGTCCTTGAAGGTCAGCACGCGCACGGTCTTGACGAACCGGGCCGGCCGGTACATGTCCCACACCCAGGCGTCGCGCAGGGTGAGCTCGAAGTACACCTCGCCGTCGGCATTGCGCGGCGTCAGCTGGACGTCGTTGGTGAGGTAGAACCGCCGCTCGGTCTCCACGACGTAGCTGAACTGGGCGGCGATGTCCTTGTACTCGCGGTAGAGCTGCAGCTCCATCTCGGTCTCGTAGTTCTCGAGATCCTCGGCACTCATCCGGACACCGTCTCCAGGTTCAACGCGATTTCGCCCGCCACCGTGTCGGCGGATACCTCATTGTCCCCTATCAGCGCCTCGCCGCGCAGCGCGCGGCGGACGTTGACGTAACGGCGTCGGTGCTCGGCGCACGGGCCGTGTTCGCGCAGCGCGTCCGCGTGTGCTGCTGTCACGTAGCCCTTGTGCCGGTCGAACTCGTACTGCGGCCACCGCTCGTGCAACTCGGTCATGATCCGGTCCCGGGTCACCTTGGCCAGGATGGACGCCGCCGCGATGCAGGCCACGGTGGCGTCGCCCTTCCACACCGCGGTGGCCGGCACACCCAGCCCGGACACCGGAAAGCCGTCGGTGAGCGCGTAGTCGGCCGACGGGGTCAGCGTGCACAGCGCCCGGCGCATCCCGGCCAGGTTCGCCACGTGCAGCCCGTACGCGTCGATCTCCGCCGCCGGCACGATGATCACCGAGTAGGCAACCGCCCGCGCGCGAACCTCGTCGAAGAGCCGGTCCCGCGTCGCCGGTGTCAACAGCTTGGAGTCGGTGAGCCCGTCGATCTCGCCGCGGCGACCGCGCGGCAGCACGCAGGCCGCGACCACCAGCGGCCCGGCGCAGGCACCGCGACCGGCCTCGTCCGCACCGGCGACGTGGCTGAACCCCGCTCGCCGCAGCGCCGCCTCGTAGGCGAGCAGCCCGACGTCGCGGCGCACCAGCAGGCGCGGCGGGGTGAACGCGAGCGGGTAGGGAGTACGTCGGGCCATGGCGCTGCCGACGTTACGCGCCCCGGCGCCACCGGCGGCGACGCCTGCGCAGCAGCCAGAGCGGAAGGGTGACCACCGCGGCGCCGCCGACCGGGATCGCGCCGTTCACCGCGAACGCGGCCTGCTTGAACGTCGCCGGCGTGCCCAATGTCCGCCACCGCGACGGCGGCCAGGCGATGATGAAGGCCTTGCCGATGACCTTGCCGATGGGGACGGTGCTCTCTTGCGGGTCACAGGTGGCGCCGGTATTGCTGCCGCTGCCGGAGTCGTCGCAGTGGAACCGGGAGTCGGCCGAGTCGTTGCGGTGATCGCCCATCACCCAGAGCCGGCCCTTGGGCACGGTGACCGGCCCGAACGCGGCGTGCCCGTCCGTACCGTCCTCGAACACGTACGGCTCGTCCAGCTTGCGGAACTGCCCGCCCGGACCCGTCTTGGACACGTAGACGCTGCCGTCGGCGGTGCCCTTGACCGTCTGACCGCCGGTCGCGATGACGCGTTTGACCAGCACCAGGTCATCCGGCGGGACGAAGCCGATCAGCTGTCCGAACCCGCGGACCACCTTGAGCACCGGGTTGCCGGGCACGCTCGGCCTGGGCTCGTCGTCCCAGCCCTGCGGCGCATGGAACACCACGATGTCGCCCGGATGCGGGTCACGCAGGTCGTAGATCGGCTTGTTGACCAGGATGCGGTCGCCGGAACAGCCGGGGCAGCCGTGCAGCGTCTTCTCCATCGACTGCGAGGGGATGTAGAACGGCTGCACGATGAAGGTCTTGACCAGGATCGCGACGACGATCGCGAACAGCGCCAGCGCGGGCAGCTCCCACCACGGGGCCTTCTTGCGCTTGCGCTGCTGCTTGGCAGCTCGGCGGCGTGCGCGCCGGCCGGTCGTCGGCTGCGCGTCATCGCCGACGCGTCCGGCGTGACGGGGCTGGTGCTCGCCGGGCGCGCCTGCGGACGCGTCGGCGGTCGACCCGGCGGGTGATTCGGCGGCCGGCGCGGGCGGCGGCGGTGCGCCGTCGCTGTCCGGGACGCGCGGGTCGGTGCCGTCGTGGAGCGCCAGCTCGTCGGCCAGCCGCTCGTCGAGCGCGGAGTCGGCGGACTCGGGTTCCTCGGGCCGGGCGTCGTCGCTCACGCGGTACAGGCCGGCGCGGGGCAGGTCAGCGCGGGGTGGGTCAACGCGCGGCGGTCTCGCGCTTCTCCTTGATCTTGGCCTTCTTGCCACGCAGGTCGCGCAGGTAGTAGAGCTTGGCGCGCCGCACGTCACCGCGGGTGACGACCTCGATCTTCTCGATGATCGGCGTGTGCACCGGGAAGGTGCGCTCGACCCCGACGCCGTAACTCTCCTTGCGGACCGTGAAGGTCTCCCGGATGCCGCCGCCCTGACGCCGGATCACAGCGCCCTGGAACACCTGCACGCGCGAGCGGTTGCCCTCGACGACTCGGACGTGCACCTTCAGCGTGTCGCCGGGACGGAAGTCGGGCACATCGCTGCGCAGCGACTCGGCGTCCAGGGTGTCGAGGGTGTTCATCAGTAGGTCGCTTCCTCGTAGGTCATCTCGGGCGGTGCGGGCGGCGTTCGACGCCACCGACGGGGCGTGGATTCGCGGCGCGCGACGCGCAGCGGGCAACCCCACGATGATGCCACATCGCCCGCCGCAACCCGAAACCGGCGCCGGTGCGCCGCTCAGCCGAGCAGGTCCGGCCGCCGCTCGGCGGTGCGCTCGCGGGAGCGCTCGGCACGCCAGCGGGCGATCTCGCCGTGGTGCCCGGACAGCAGCACCGGCGGGACGTCCAGCCCGCGCCAGGAAGCGGGCTTGGTGTAGGCAGGCGCCTCGAGCAGCCCGTCCGGACCGGCGGAGAAGGAGTCGTCGACGGCGGACTGCGCGTTGCCGAGGACGCCGGGCAGCAACCGGGACACCGCCTCGGCGATCACCAGGACCGCTACCTCTCCCCCGGCCAGCACGTAGTCGCCGAGGCTGACCTCGTCCACCCGCATCCGTTGCGCCGCGTACTCGGCGACCCGGGCGTCGATACCCTCGTACCGCCCGCACGCGAACAGCAGCCACGGCTCGGCCGCGAACTCCTCGGCCAGCGCCTGGGTGAACGGCCGGCCCGCGGGGCTGGGCACGATCAGCCGTGGCCGGCCCGGGCCGTCCGGCGGCGCGACAGCGTCCAGTGCGCGCCCCCACGGCTCGGGCAGCATCACCATGCCCGGTCCGCCGCCGTACGGGGTGTCGTCGACGGTCCGGTGCACGTCGTCGGTCCACTGCCGCAGGTCGTGCACGGCCACCTCGACCTGGCCGCGCTCGATCGCCTTGCCGAGCAGCGACTGCCGCAGCGGCGCGAGGTAGTCCGGGAAGATGGTGATGACGTCGATCTTCAGCTGACGTGGGCTCATAGTTCGAACAGACCCTCGGGCGGATCGATCACCACGGCCCGGCCGGGGACGTCGACCTCGGGCACCACGGCGGCGACGAACGGGACCAGCCGCTCGGCACCCTCGACGTCCAGCACCAGGTAGGTGGCGCCGCCGGCGTGCAGCACGTCGGTCACCGGGCCGAGTTCGGCGCCCCGGACCGTGCGCGCCTGCAGGCCGATCAGTTCGGTGTCGTAGAACTCGTCGGGATCGTGCAACGGCGGCCGTTCGTCGGCCCCGATGACCAGGCGGACGCCACGCAGCGCCTCGGCGGCGGCCCGGTCGTCGACACCGGCGAAGTGGATCACCGTCTTGCCACCGGACCTGGACATCGACTCAACCGTCAGCGGGCCGGCCTCGGCCGGTTCGGTGCGCAGCACCGAACCGGCCGCGAAACGCTCCTCCGGGACATCGGTCCAGGGCTGCACGAACAGCTCCCCCCGGACGCCGCGGGGCGGCCCGATGCGGCCGACGGTGATGTCCTCGCCCGGCATCGGCGAGGTGCTCAGCGGCGGTCGACGTCGACGACGTCGACGCGGATTCCCTTACCGCCGACGCCGTGGACGACCTGGCGCAGCGCCTTGGCGGTACGCCCGTTACGGCCGATCACGCGGCCCAGGTCGTCCGGGTGCACGCGTACTTCCAGGCGCTGGCCACGGCGGTTGTCGACCAGGTCGACCTGCACGTCGTCCGGGTGGTCGACGATGCCGCGCACCAGATGCTCGAGGGCTTCCTCGAGCACGTCAGCTCGCCGCCTCGTCCGCCGGGGTCTCGGCGGCAGTCTCCGCAGGCGTCTCGGCCGGTGCGTCGGCGGCCGGTGCGTCGGCAGCGGCCGGCGGCTCGGCGGCCTTCGGTGCCCGCTTCTTCGGCGTGGTCGCGGCGACCTCGGGTTCACCACCGGCCTCGGCCAGGGCGGCGTCGAACAGGGCGCGCTTGTCCGCCTTCGGGGCAGCGAGCTTCATCGGCTCGGGAGCCGGCTCGCCCTTGAACTTCTGCCAGTCACCGGTGACCTTGAAGATCGCGGTGACCGCCTCGGTCGGCTGCGCGCCGACGCCGAGCCAGTAGGCGGCGCGCTCGCCGTCGACCTTGATGACCGACGGGTCGTTCTTGGGGTGGTACTCCCCGATCGTCTCGATGGAGCGGCCGTCCCGCTTGGTGCGGGCGTCCGCGACGACGATGCGGTAGTGCGGCTCGCGCATCTTTCCCAGACGCATGAGCTTGATCTTGGTTGCCACTGGTGTGGATTCTCCAGACTGTGTTCTTGGGCGGGCGCGCCGGCGGTCCGGGTGGGGTTCTCGGGTGCCGGGCGTCCAGGTGGACTGGCCGGAGGCGGGGAGAGGGTCCGCGCACCGACCGGTACTCAGCTCGCCATTCTGCCAGATCCCCGGGCGTGCGGCGTACGGCGTCCACCGGTGCCTCCGGGCCGCCCGAGCTGGTGAGTCCGTCCGGTAACCGCCTCGCTCGCCCCGCCGCCAGGCCGGGGCTTGGTTAGACTGCGGCGACTGCTCACCGTGCCGATGGTGCGGCCGCCACGAGTGCACCCGCCGATCCGCGAAGGAGCGCAGCGCCATGGCGCCAGCCGACCGCCCGGACGCCCACGAGGGGCGGCCCACCCTGGAGGTGGTGGCCGCGCACGCCGGTGTGTCCCGGGCGACCGCCAGCCGGGTGCTGCGCGGGGCGTCCAACGTCAGCGAGCAGGCGCGCGAGGCGGTGCTGCGAGCGGCCCAGGAGCTGTCCTACACGGTGAACCGCGCGGCGCGCTCGTTGGTCACCCGGCGCAGCGATTCGCTGGCGTTCGTGGTGGCCGAGGACGAGCAGCGCCTGTTCGGTGACCCGTACTTCGCCGGCATCCTGCGCGGCGCGCACGCGGCGACTGCCGAGGCCGGGCTGCAACTGCTGTTCGTGGTCGCCTCCAACGCCGGTGACCGTGCCCAGTTCGAGACGTACGCGCGCGGCGGCCACGTGGACGGGGCGCTGCTGGTGTCGCTGCACGGCGAGGACCGGTTGCCGTCCCGGCTCGAGGCGATGGGGGTGCCGACCGTCCTGAACGGCCGGCCGTTCCGGGACGACGGGTCGCTCTACAGCGTCGACTCGGACAACGTCGGCGGCGCGCGTGCCGCCACCGAACTCCTGATCGCCCGCGGGGCGCGGCGCATCGCGACGATCACCGGCCCGCTGGACATGACGGCCGGGCAGGACCGGCTGGCGGGGTACCAGCGCGCCCTCGCCGCGGCCGGGCTCGCCGCCCCGGCCTCGCTGGTGGCCGAGGGCGACTTCAGCCACGAGGGTGGCGCCCGCGCGATGGCCCGGCTGCTCGACACCGTGCCGGAACTCGACGCCGTCTTCGCGGCGTCCGACCTGACGGCGCACGGGGCGCTGCAGGTGTTGACCGAGCGGGGCCGCCGGGTTCCGGACGACGTGGCGGTGGTCGGGTTCGACGACGTCCGGCTGGCCGAGCTGGCGATCCCGCCGCTCACCACGATCCGCCAGCCCATCGAGGAGCTCGGCCGCCGGATGGCCGAGGTGCTGGTCGCCCGCATCAACGGCGGGCATCCGGACCTGGCCACCGTGCTGCCCACCGAGGTGGTCCGGCGGCGCTCCGCGTGAGCGGGTGACGTTAGGCGCTGAAAGCGCTCTCACAGTACGATCGGTCCCCATGTCGACCGCCGCCGTCCCATTCCCGCCGGGCTTCCTGTGGGGCACCGCCACCGCCGCCTACCAGATCGAGGGCGCCGTTCACGAGGACGGCCGCCGTGACAGCATCTGGGACACCTTCAGCCACACGCCGGGCAAGGTGACCGGTGGCGACACCGGCGATGTCGCGGTCGACCACTACCACCGGGTGGCCGAGGACGTCGCCTTGATGGCCGAGCTGAACCTCGCCGCCTACCGGTTCTCGATCGCCTGGCCGCGCATCGTGCCGGCCGGGTCGGGCGCGGTGAACCGGGCCGGACTGGACTTCTACTCGCGGCTGATCGACGAGCTGCTGGCCCGCGGGATCACGCCTGCGGCAACCCTGTACCACTGGGACCTGCCGCAGCCGCTGCAGGACGCAGGCGGCTGGCTCAACCGCGACACCGCGGCCCGCTTCGCCGAGTACGCCGCGGTCGTGGCGCAGGAACTCGGCGACCGGCTGCCGATGGTGACGACCCTCAACGAGCCGTGGTGCTCGGCGTTCCTCGGCTACGGCACCGGCGTGCACGCCCCGGGCATCACCGGGCTGGCGACCGCGCTCACCGCGGCGCACCACCTGAACCTGGCACACGGGCTGGGCGCGACCGCGCTGCGCGCGCACCTGCCGGCTGGGAGCAAGGTGGCGCTCACCCTCAACCTGGCCGCCGTGCACGCCGCGTCCGATGCCGAGGCGGACCGGCGGGCGGCGCGGCACGTCCAGGACGTCAGCAACCGGATCTTCCTGGACCCGGTGCTGCGCGGCCGCTACCCCGAGGCGCTGCTCGCGGACCTGCAGCACGTCACCGACTTCTCCTTCGTCCGGGACGGCGACCTCGCCGCGATCGGCGTCGGCACCGACGTGCTCGGCGTCAACTACTACAGCCCGACGCTCGTCGCGGCAGCGACGCCCGAGCTTGCTGCCCGGGCCGAGCGCGGCTTCATCAACGACCCGCAGAGCGCGTCCGGGCCGATGCCGTACCCGGGCACCGACCTCGCCTTCGCGCTGCCTCAGGCCGGCCCGTACACCGCGATGGGCTGGCGCGTCGAGCCGGCCGCGTTCACCGAGCTGCTGCTCTGGGTGCACCACGAGTACCCGGGCCTGGAGCTCATGGTCACCGAGAACGGCGCGGCGTACGACGACCGGCTCGGATCGGACGGGCGCGTGCGTGACGCGGACCGGATCGCGTATCTGGACGGGCATCTGCGCGCGGTGCACGCCGCGATCGAGGGCGGCGCGGACGTGCGCGGTTACTTCCTGTGGTCGCTCATGGACAACTTCGAGTGGGCCTGGGGATTCTCCAAGCGATTCGGCATCGTGCACGTGGACTTCGACACCCAGGTGCGCACGCCGAAGGACTCGGCGCACTGGTACCGCGACGTGATCGCGCGCAACGCGCTGGGCTGAGAGCTGGGTGGCCGCTGCGCGTCAGCTCGGGCACGCTCGGGTAGAAAAAGGTGTGGGCCTCCTCGAAGTATGAGTTCGAGGAGGCCCACGGACGGCCCACCAATGATGGGTGAACCTGCACCGGCCCTCCCCCGAACCACCACGTCATCACCCGCGGCTTGCCACCGGGTTTCCCCGGCAACCGATCCGGCTTCAGAGCCTGTGCCCGCCCGCCTTGCGGCTGGCGTAGGCATAGTTCTACAGGCCGCCGACACCGGTGCGCAATAGGCAGTTTCACGACCTCAAGCTGAGGGTTATTCCGCCTCATCCAGCTCTGGCGACAGGTCCCACCGGCGACGCACGACCGGCACCGGGACGCTCTCGCCGGCACCCTGCCGGTCCAGCGCGAACGCACGCAGCCGCAGCAGCCACACGCTCATCCGCACCGTGCCGAACAACTGCACCGCGACCGCGACGAGCACGGCGAACCGAAGCGTGTGGGCACTGGTGGAGCCCAGCGCGTCGAGCGCCCAGCCGATGCCGAGCGCGATGATCACCGTCGCGACGAACCCGCCGACGTTCACCACGCCGCTCGCGGTGCCGAGCGTGCGCGCGTGGTTGTAGTCGCGCGCGAGCGCGAACGCGGCCATCGACGCCGGGCCGCCGAGCGCCATGACCACGAACAGCACGAGCACGTATGCCCGCGGCGGATGATCGCCGAAAGCGGCGACGAGCAGCACCCAACCGGCGATCGTCACCGAGCAGATGCCGAGTGCGAGCGGCACCCGCAGGATCGGCCGGTGCCCGATCAGCCAGCCGATCAGCGGGCTGGCCAGCGCCGCGGCGATCACGCCGTACATGAGCACCGCTCCGCCACCGGCCGCGGAGAAGCCCGCCGCCTTGATCAGGTAAGTGTTGCCCCACAGCACGCCGAACGCGGTGGCCGAGGACATGCAGGCGAAGTGCACCCAGAAGCCCAGCCGGGTGCCGGGCAACGCCCACGCGGTGCGTACCCGCACGAGCACCGAACTCACCCCGTCGCGCACCTCGCGCACGCCGTGCAGTCGACGCGGTGGTGTCGCGGCGGGAAGCAGTAACCAGACGAAGGCGCCCGCGACCAGCGAGCCGACCGCCGCGACGCCGAAGCCGACGCCCCAGCCGACGTCGTGCAGCACCACCGCGAGCGGCAGCGTGGCCAGGATGTTGCCGATCGTGCCGGCCATCGACGTCAGCGCGACCACGACCGGGTAGCGGCGCGGCGAGAAGTGCGTCGCCGAGTACCGCAGCACGCTGATGAAGGTCATCGCGTCGCCGCAGCCCAGCGCGGTGCGCGCCAGCAGCGCCACCGGATAGGACGGCACGAGCGCGAACAGCAGCTGCGCCGAGCCCATCAGCATCGCCGCGATGACGAGCAGCCGACGCGGGCCGTAGCGGTCGACCAGGACCCCGGTCGGCACCTGCATCGCCGCGTACACGCCCAACTGCAGGAAGATGAACACGCTCAGCTGCGCCGGGGTGATGCCGAAGCGTTGCTCGGCGAGCAGGCCGGCCACGCCGAGCGACGTGCGGTGCAACACCGCCAGCACGTACACGCTGACCGCGAGCAGCCAGCCGGCCACCGCCGAAGGGGTCCGCCGGCTACCGAATCGGGGCAACGCGACGGCGCTCATGTCGAGCCCTGATTCTACGGGGCTGCCGGCACCGGTCCGGTCACGTCCTCAGCTGTCGCAGCCCATCCCTGCTGTGAACGACAGGTGCTTGCTCTTGTGATCCTGGTCGGTGAGGTTCGTGCCGGTGACGGTGGCGGCGAAGGGCTGGGCCGAGGTGACGGCAAGCGTGCCACCGCCCCCGTACATCCCGACAAGCCCACTGGTGTCCTCGCCGTAGCCGTCGCCGGAGTACATCCCGCCGAAGAAGCCGGTCATCGCCTTCAGCGCGTCGAGACCCGGCTTCACCGGTAGCACGGTGATCCCCTGGCCGCTGTCTTCGTCCATCACGAGCTTGTGCGTCCCCACCGTCGCCGGTCCGTTGACCATCACGATGAACGCGCCGGACGCGCTGCGGTACATGCCGATGTAGGTCAGCACCACGTCCGTCATGCTCGTGCCGTTCAGGTCCGGCCCGACGTGGCAGTAGAAGGTGAGCGCCTTGGCGGTCCCGGACGCGGTGAGGTCGCCGGACGACGTGATCGGCTGCTCGGCGTCGACGGTGACCGTGCCCGAGCAGGACGTGCCCGAGCCCGTCATCATCAACATCGCCGCCCGCTCGCCGTAGGTCATCGTGCCTACGTACAGCTGCGATCCCTTCTGCGGCTTGGCGAACAGCGAGATGGTCCACTGTCCCGCCTGCAGCGTGCTCAGCACCGCGGCACACGTGCGCCGTTGGAAGAAACTCACCTGCGAGCCCTTGACGGCCGCGTCGAGTTGGTCCAGACCGTACGCGTCAGGCACCGTGTCAGCGACGGTCGCGCTCTTCGCCGGGGCGGTTCGCGCGGCCGCGCCGGCCAGCGACCCGGTGAGGACCACGGCCGCACACGCCGCGAGGGCGATCGTTCGACGCACTCTGCTCATCGTCATCTCCTGCCGGCTCAGTCGAACGGGTCTTGGTAGATCGCCGTGCCCGGACAGCGCAGGTCTCCGTCGGCCGCCTCGACCGGGATCTCGGTGCCGTGGCTGAACAACGAGCCGAGCATGTTGCCGAGCACCCGGACGTCCTGCCCGCCGACGAGCCAGGAGGCGACGCCCACCTGCCGGATCCGGGTGCCCTCCTTGGCGTAGTTGCCGCCGGTCTGCAGGCCCTTGTCGATGGCATCCTGATCCAGTTCGACGACGACGCCGTACTTGCCGAAGGTGAACTTCTGCGGCTGGCTCACCTTCTCGTTGAGCAGGAAGTGGACCTTGACGATGTCGGTGCCGCTTCCCTTCGCCTTGACGCCCAGTAGCTTGCCGGTGGCCTCCAGCAGCGGCCCGGAGGTCCCGGTGATGGCGATGGTGCCCTGCCACGGGCCGCGCAGGCCCTTGCACGAATAGAGATCGGCCTTGAGCCCGATGGTGCCCTCGAAGATCACGTTCATCGAGCCGTCGCCGAGGATCCGGTACACGTTCGAACCGTGATACGTGACCGGGATGGTCACCACCACGCTGGGCAGGCTGAACTTCTTGATCATGTTCAGCAGGTTGTTCCACAGCACGCCTTCGATGACGTCCGGGACGCCCTCATAGCCCTTGAACAGCAGCGGGATCAGATCGGAGATGTGCGCCTCGAGCCAGTCCTTGTCCAATGACGCCTTGACCTGTTGCAGCGCGGTGGCGACGGTCTGGTCGTCGCCCTGCTTGGGCGGGTGCAGCTCGCGGCGCGGTGTCAGCTGCACGGTCGACAGGCCGGATTCGTCCAGTGCTACCGGGTGATCGAACTGCCTGTCGCCGACCGTCGCCGGCTTGAGCGCGACCCGGCCGTTCGGCAGGGTCCAGGTGATCTCGATGTCCTTGAGGTCCTTGTTGCCGGGCAGGCCGATGCCGGCGAGCGCGAAGCAGGGCCGGTACTCCTCCGGCACGGTCGCCTTGAAGTAGGCATGCGCCTGGACCTTCACGTCGTTGGCGTGCGCCGATTCGTCGTGCAGGAAGTGCGTCGTGCCCTTGCCGAGCGGGGCGACGTCGAAGCGCAGCGAGGTGACGAAGGCGATCGTCGACAGCACGTCGGTGAGCTTGTCGTAGTTCCCCCAGCCCTTCTCGAGCTTCTCGGCGGCCTCCTTGCCGATGGTCGCCTCGATGTCCTGCTTGAGGTACTCCTGCAAGGTGGCCTTGGCGTGTCCCTTCACCGCGCCGGGGACCTCACCGTCGAAGTCACCCGCGATGTCGGCGCAGGTGCCGAAGTCGACTGCGGCGAGCGAGTGGTGGTCGGTCGGCTTCGCGCCGGAGAGCACCGACGGCACCTGCTTCACGACCGGCTTGTCGGACGCCTCGCTGTCCGCGTGCGCCGCGAGCAGCAGCAGTTGCACGGGGTCGAAGCTGACGCGATCGGGCTCGGCGATCAGTTGGTTGTACGTGTCCAGCGGGAGTGACTCGGGCTTGTCGATCAGTGCGGCCGTCGTCTTGGCGTCGAGCACCTGCGCCGGATCGAGCAGCTGCCCGTGCCGCGCGGCGAGCGCGCGCTCCGCGGCCCCGGCGTAGCGGGTCACGGCGGGGTCTTTCACGCCCTTGCCCCAGGCGGCGAGACCTGCCACCAACTGGCGATCGGTGAGGGCGGCCTCCGGCGCGCCGACCGCCTGCAGCATCCCGCGCACCTGATCGAGGTCGTACCCGATGCCGGTACGTGCGAGCTGCGCCAGCGAGGGCAACAGTTCAACGCCGACCGGGGCGTTGGTGATCGTGATGGCGTCCGGCATGGCGACGGGCGGGCCACCCTTGCCGCTGACGATCGGCAGCCCGGCGCGGCGCAGCAGTTCGCCGGTCGCGGCGACCGCCGCCTTGGCATCGTCGCCGAACATCCGGTCCACGAGCGCGCTGGCCGCCTGCGCGGGATCGGCGGGCAGCCCTGCCGCCGCCTTCGTCAGCGCCGCTGCGTCCGGGATGTTCTTCGGGTCGTCGACGGCGCGTGCCGCCCGGCTCACGCCGGGCTGGGCAGACGTCCCGCCGCCGTCACGTGTCTTGTGCGGCCCCGGTTTCGAACCGCCGCCCGTGCACCCCACCACAGTGATCGCGGTGCATACCACCACAGCGACCGCATACGCGCGCCTTCGCATAGCCATCCCTCCCGGTTGGCTACCGATCATGGGCTACACAGGTACCGCCTGTCATCCCACAACTGCGCCACGAAGCACGATGCGGCGCGGCTGGTAGATCGCGGCGAGGTCGCGGCGTGGGTCGGTGTCGAAGACGCAGAAATCTGCCGGCCCGCCCTCGTCCAAACCGGGCAGGCCGAGCCATTCCCGGCCGCGCCACGACGCCTGGGCAATCACCTCGGGCTGCGGGATCCCGGCGCCGACCAGCGCCCGGATCTCCTCGCGGACCAGCCCGTGCGGCAGCGAGCCACCCGCGTCCGTCCCGGTATAGACGGGTATTCCTGCTTCGTACGCGGCGTGGATCCGCTCGCGCGAGGTGGCGAACAGCGCGCGCATGTGCGCCGCGTAGGTCGGGTACTTGGCGGCACCGGCGAGGGCGATCGACGGGAAGTTGTCGATGTTGATCAGGGTCGGGACGACTGCCGCGCCGCTCGCCGCGGCGGCGGCGATCAGGTCGTCGTCCAGTCCGGTGCCGTGCTCGATGGAGTCGACGCCCGCCGCGATCAGCCCCGGCAGGGCGTCCTCGCCGAAGACGTGGGCGGCGACGCGCGCGCCGAGTTCGTGCGCCTTGGCTATCGCCTCTTTGAGCACGTCGTCAGGCCACACGGGCGCCAGATCGCCGACGGAGCGGTCGATCCAGTCGGCAGCGAGCTTGACCCACCCGTCGCCGGCGGCGGCCTGCGTCGCGACCTCGGCGACCAGTCGGTCCGGCTCGACCTCGATGCCCAGGTCGCGGATGTAGCGGTGCGGCCGAGCGATGTGCCGCCCGGCGCGCACCAGCCGCGGCAGGTCCTCGCGCGCCTGCACCGACGTGTTGTCGACCGGTGATCCCGCGTCACGCAGCAGCAGCGCGCCGGCCTCACGGTTGAGCAGGGCCTGCGCGGCCTGATCGTCCGGATCGGGCACGTGACCGTGCAGGCCCAGCCCGATGTGGCAGTGTGCGTCCACGAAGCCGGGCAGGATCCAGCCGCCGTCGGCGACGGTGTCGGTCGCGCCGGCCGGACGGGTGAAGGTCAACCGTCCGTCGAGCACCCAGGCGTCGCGCTCGGCCTCGTCGGGCAGGAAGATCCCGCGCACATGCAGCATGCGCGCCAGATTACGGCCCGCTCTACAGGAAGTAGCCGTAGAGGTCCACGGTCAGTCCGGTGCGTCCGTGGCTGTTGAAGACGCCGAACCGGCGACCGGACAGCCCGATCACCGCCGAGTCGTCGGTGATCCGATGCCGACTGAAGGTGAGGCCGGCGGACAGCCGGTGTGGCCGTCGCGAACCGGCGAACGGCGCGAGGTAGCCGGTCGAGGTGGCGCTGGTGTCGGTGAGGCCGACGAACATCGCCCTGGCGCGCAGCGGCACTCCGTTCAGGCCGGCCCCGTAGTACGTGCTCGAGCGGCCGGACCGAAGGGTCGCCGGAGGCCGGCCGCCGATGCCGCGGGCGGTGTCGACGATGCGCGTCGGCGTGAGCACCGGATGGAACCGGTAACCGCGGCGTGGCGCGAAGTATCCGACGACCTGCACCCGCGCGTCGGCACGCGTGCCCGCGAACCGCAGGCACATCCGGTTCGCCGGGTTGAGCCGCACGATCGCCAGGACGGTACGGGCGGCGGAGTTCGACGTCAGCTGGTAGGTCGTGTTCGAGCAGGCGTTGCTCAGCCCGAAGTAGCCGTGCCCGGTGACGCCGAGCGCGGTCAGGTTCACGACGGCCGCGGTAGCGGCGGCCGGCAGGTGCGGGTTGATCGTGACCCGCGACCGGTTGCGCAGCGCCGCGTGGTGCCCGCCGACGCGGGTGCGGGTGTCCAGCACGGTACGCGGCGACACGGGCACGAACCCGGTGCTGCTGGTGGTGCGGAAGTAGCCGATCACGCTCGCCAGCACATTGACGTGCCCGCGGGCGTTGCGGATCGACACGGTGTGCCGACTGCGGTCCAGGCTGACGGTGACGAAAGCGGTGACACTCGGATCGGCGCGGCTCAGCCTCAGGTTGGTGGTGCCCGGCCAGCCGGTGCCGCCCTGGAACACGCCCAGACTGGTCGTGGCCGTCGGCGTCAGCGCGGTGACGTTGAGCGCGACGGCGGTCGCGGTGCTCGGCAGGTGGGCGACGCGGAGCGTGAGGACGCTGCCTGGGCCGAGCTTGCGATGGTGGCCGCCGAGCCGCGTGCGGGTGTCGAGCACCTTGCGCGGACTGAGCGCCACGTAGCCCGAGCCGGGCGGCGGTGCCACGCCGGCAGTGCTGCCCAGGGTGAGCCGGCCGTAGCCGAGGGCGCGACTCGGCGGCAGCAGCGGCTTGCCCGAGTTGGCCCGTTGCTGCAGGAACGTCTCGATCTGGGTGGCGTCCATCGACGGCCGCGCCGAGCGCACCAGCACCGCCGCGCCCGCGACGTGCGGGGCCGCAGCCGAGGTTCCGCAGAACGCTGGGTTCTCCGGGCTGCTGAACGCGGGCAGGTTCGAGCGCACGCAGTCCCAGCCGGTGATGTCCGGCTTGGTGCGGCCGTCGATCGTCGGGCCGCGCGAGCTGAACGCCTCCAGTGCACTGCGCGTGACGTCGGCAGCGCCGACCGCGAAGGCGTACGGCGAGTTGGCCGGCTCGGTGACGCTGCCGGCGGCCGCCTGGCTGCTGTGCCAGGACGCGAGATAGGACGGGTCGGACACCTCGCCCCAGTACGACAGGTCGTAGGCGACCGACGGATAGGCCGCGCTGATCTTGATCGCGACGTCGACCCGCAGGAAGTAGCCCGGGTTGTCGACGGTCAGGCCGAGGGCGGGCACCCGTCCGGCCCGGTGCCGCACCGACTGGCTGGTCAGCAGCGTGCAGTCGTCGAAGTTGTCATCGGTGCAGGCGGATTCGTACGCGACCAGGGTGATACCGGTGTCCGCCGAGACCGGCCACTGGTCCCACTTCAGCACGACCTCGGCCGAGCCGTAGTTCGGTGGCATGAACATGGAGTCGACCTCGGGGCAGGTCCGGCCCGAGCAGCCGATGTCGACGTGCCCGTCGCGGTCGGAGTCGGTGAGCCGGCCGGACCAGTGTTCCCTGGCGTTGTTCCCCGCCGACTGGATCCACAGCACCCCGGCGAGCCGGGCGGAGCGAACCGCACCGCTCGCGGTCGCCGAGCCGCCGGAGCCGTCGCCACGGCCGTCGGCGGGGAAACCCAGCGAGCTCGACGCGATCATGATCTTGCGCTTGACGATGTCCCGCGCGGCCGCCACGAACGCGACGGTGTCCTGCACGCAGTACAGGTAGATGCTGGCGGCGGGCGCCATCTGGTGCACGATCTCGGCGACCGCCGTGCCGTGCTGCGAGTTCGCGCCGGAGGTACCCGCACCTGGGCAGTTGCCGGCGTTGTAGCCGGCGTAGGTGATGTGACCGGCCGCCTTCTCGGCGGCGAGGTTCGCGAACCCCGCGTCGACGATGGCGACGGCGGTGTGCGCACCCTTGTCACCGGCGGCCTGCCAGGTGCCCGCGCCGGACTTGGCCACGCCCTGGGATGTGCTGTCCTGGACGTAGGCGCGCACCGGCGGCTCGACGGCGCCGACGCCGGGCGCCGAGCCGAGCGCGCCGATCGCTGCCGGCGGCACCTCGACCGAGTTGCTCCGGCCGGCGCTGACCAGCACGCGTCCGCCCAGCTTCGCGGCCTGCGTCCGGACCGTGGCCGGGTCGCCGGTGACCGTGAGCAGCACCTGGCCGTTCGCCTCGGCGGGTACCTGGACGCTCTGGGGGTCGACGTTCGCGGGCAGCGCCCGGGACTGCGGCGTGACCGCCGGCTTCACCTGGGGCGCGACCGCGGTCGCGGCCGGCGGCCTGGCCGGCACCGAGCGCAGCGTCGCGGCGGCCGGCCCTGCGCCACGCACGGCGGCCCCCGAACCAGCCGAGGGCGCCGTGCCGGAAGGCTTCGCCGGGCTCGACGGGTTCGCCGGGGCGGCGACCGCGGGCACGCTCAGCACCGAACCGACCAGCGCCGAGCCGACCAGCGCGATGATGGCCACGATCGTGCCCGTTCGGCGCATCAATCCTCCGCGGTGGGCGCAGTCCGCGCGGACTCCGCATGCTCGGCAGCCCATGCCGCGGCGATCACGTCCCGGGTGTCCGCGAGCAGTTGCGGAAGCACCCGGGTGTGGCCGACCACGGGCATGAAGTTGGTGTCGCCACCCCATCGCGGCACCACGTGCTGGTGCAGGTGCGCCGCGATCCCGGCTCCGGCAACGGCCCCCTGGTTGAGGCCGATGTTGAAACCGTGAGGTGTCATGGCGGTGCGCAGGGCGCGCATCGACCGTTGGGTGAAATCGGCAAGTTCGGCCGATTCCTGAGCGGTCAGCCGGTCGTAATCCGCGACATGCCGGTACGGGACGGTCATCAGGTGCCCGGCGTTGTACGGGTACAGGTTGAGCACCGAGTAGACCAGCTCACCGCGCGCGATGATCAGCCCGGCCTCGTCCGAGCGGGTCGGCGCGAAGCAGAACGGGCACTCGGTCCCGGCCTGGTCGTGGCCGGGCTTGTTCTCGCCCTTGATGTAGACCAGCCGGTGTGGCGTCCAGAGCCGCCCGAACGAGTCCGCCTCGCCTGCCAGTTCGGCGGCGTCCTCGGCTCCGCCGTCCGAGGTCACGAGAAGGTGCCCGCCGTCGGCGACTCGTTGCTGCGGCTCGCCGCCGCCGCGACGATCTCCTCGATCGCCTGCTCGATCGCGATCGCGTTGCGCTGCGATCCGTCGCGGTAGCGGAACGACACGGCGCCCGCTTCGACGTCCTGCGCGCCCGCGAGCAGCATGAACGGCACCTTCGCCTTCTGCGCGGTGCGGATCTTCTTCTGCATGCGGTCATCCGACGTGTCGACCTCGACCCGGATGCCCTTCGTGCGCAGCCGTTTCTCGATGTCGCCCAGGTACTCGTCCTGCTCGGAACTGATCGGGATGGCGATCACCTGAACCGGCGAGAGCCAGGTCGGGAAGGCACCGGCGTAGTGCTCGGTGAGCACGCCGATGAACCGCTCGATCGAGCCGAACTTCGCCGAGTGGATCATCACCGGCTGCTTGCGGGTGCCGTCGGCCGCCTGGTACTCGAGCTGGAATCCCTTGGGCTGGTTGAAGTCGTACTGGATCGTGGACATCTGCCAGGTGCGCCCGATGGCGTCACGGCACTGGACGGAGATCTTCGGGCCGTAGTACGCAGCGCCGCCGGGGTCGGGAACCAGGTCCAGGCCGGAGGCGACAGCGACGTCCTCGAGCACCTTGGTGGCGACCGCCCAGTCCTCGTCGCTGCCGACGAACTTGTCCGGGTGCGAGTCGTCGCGGGTGGACAGCTCGAGGTAGTAGTCGGCCAGGCCGAAGTCGCGGAACAGGCCGAGGCAGAACTGCAGCAGGTGCTCGATCTCAGCCGGCGCCTGCTCCGGGGTCACATACGAGTGCGAGTCGTCCTGGGCGAAGCCGCGGACTCGCGTCAGCCCGTGGATCACACCGGACTTCTCGTTGCGGTACACGTGCCCGAACTCGAACAGGCGCAGCGGCAACTCGCGGTACGAGCGCCCGCGCGAGCGGAAGATCAGGTTGTGCATCGGGCAGTTCATCGCCTTGAGGTAGTAGTTCGCGCCCTCCATCTCCATGGGCGGGAACATGCCTTCGGCGTAGTACGGCAGGTGGCCGGACAGCTCGAACACGTGCTGCTTGGTGATGTGTGGCGTGCCGACGTACTCGAAACCCTCCTCCATGTGCCGCTGGCGGACGTAGTCCTCCATCACCCGCTTGATGACGCCGCCCTTGGGATGAAAGACCGGAAGCCCCGAGCCGATCTCGTCCGGGAAGCTGAACAGGTCCAGTTCGGCGCCGAGCTTGCGGTGATCGCGCTTGGCCGCCTCCTCCAGCCGGTGCAGGTGGGCCTTGAGGTCGTCCCGAGTGGCCCACGCGGTGCCGTAGATGCGCTGCAACTGCGGGTTCTTCTCGCTGCCGCGCCAGTACGCGGCGGCCGAGCGCATCAGCTTGAACGCCGGGATGCGCCGGGTGGTCGGCAGGTGCGGCCCGCGGCACAGGTCGGTCCAGACCCGCTCACCGGTCTTGGCGTCCAGGTTGTCGTACATGGTGAGGCCTCCGGCGCCCACCTCGACCGACGCGCCCTCGGCCGCACCGTCGAGGTCGCCGCTCGCGGTGGACTTCAGGCCGATCAGCTCGATCTTGAACTTCTCGTACCTGAGCTCCTCGCGCGCCTCGTCGTCGTCGATCGGACGGCGCGCGAACCGCTGGCCGGCCTTGATGATCTCGCTCATCTTCTTCTCGATGGCGGCCAGGTCGTCCGGGGTGAACGGGCGCGAGGGCAGGAAGTCGTAGTAGAAGCCGTCCTGGATCGGCGGGCCGATGCCGAGCAGGGTGCCGGGAAACAGGTCCTGCACCGCCTGGGCGAGCACGTGCGCGGTGGAGTGCCGCAGCACGGCGAGGCCGTCCGGGGACGCGGCGGTGACGACCTCGACGTCGGCGTCGGTCTCCGGTGCCCACGCCAGGTCCTTCAGGGTGCCGTCGGAGGCGCGGACGACGAGCGCACCGGCGGGGCCGTTGACGTCGATCCCGGCCGCGCGCAGCGCGTCGTCGGCCGTCGTGCCGGCCGCGACCCGGACGGTGGCGGCGGACGGTTGCGGCGCGGCGCTGGCGGACACGGAATGCTCCTTCGCTGGCTCGGCCGCGCGAGGATGAACCGGTCCGGGCGGGGTGCTCGAGCCGACGCGGCTGATGCAAGGAATGCTAGTGCGGTGCCCGTACCCGCCCGACCGCATATCCGCCGGCGCCTGGCTGCGGTGATCATTGCGGTGCTCGTCGCCGGGCCGGCCGCGGTGGCAGGGTGCACCACCGGAGCCGACGCGCAGCACGCCGCGACCCGGCCGCCATCGTCCCGAGCCGTGCAGCCGACGCATGCGCCGGCTCCCCTTGCGACCGCGACTTCGCCTGCCACCGCGGCCGCGCCAGCTCCGGGGCCGTTCACGATCTCCTTCGCCGGTGACGTCAACTTCGCCGAGCGGACGGCCGACCGGCTGCGCGCGGACCCGGCGACCGTGTTCGGCCAGGCCGCCGCCGGGTTGCGCGCCGCGGACCTGACGATGGTCAACCTGGAGACGGCCGTCACCACCGGCGGCCAGGCACAGAACAAGGCGTTCACCTTCCGCGCGCCGCCGTCGGCGCTCATCGCGTTGCGGGACGCCGGGATCGACGTCGCGACGATGGCGAACAACCACGGCGCCGACTACGGCGCCGCCGGGCTGCGTGACTCGCTCGCGGCGATCAGGGCCACCGGCTTCCCCGTCATCGGGATCGGCCGGAACGACGCCGCGGCGTTCGCCCCGTACCGCATCACGCTCAACGGCACCAAGGTCGCGATCTTCGCCGCCGACCAGGTGCAGGACGAGACGACGCTGCGCCTGTTCAGTGCCGGCCCGACCAGCGCGGGGGTCGCGAACGCGTGGAGCGACCGGCTGGTGCGCAATGTGCGTGCCGCGCACCGGGCCGGGTACGTGGTCGTCGTGTACCTGCACTGGGGCACGGAGTTCCACACCTGCCCGAACGGGGACCAGACCGGGCTCGCCGGTGCGCTGGCGGCGGCGGGTGCAGCGGCCGTCATCGGCACGCACGCGCACGTGCTGCAGGGGGCCGGCTGGCGCGCTGACGGCACGTACGTCGCATACGGCCTGGGCAACTACCTGTGGTGGCGCTCGTTCCGCAACAACCAGGACGACAACGGCGTGCTGACGCTGACCTTCCGCGGCGGCAAGGTCGTCGCCGATCGATTCGCCCCGTCCCGGCTCGACGACCGCGGCGTGCCGGTCCCGGCGACCGGAGCCGAACGAGCCCGCATCACGGCCGAGTGGACGGCCGACCGCGCCTGCACCGACCTGACCGCAACCCCGCCGAAGTAGAGCGAAGGAGACAGCACAGTGGCGTTCCTGTACGAGTTCGAGGGCGTCAGCCCGACCATCGCCGCCGACGCCTTCGTCGCGCCGACCGCGACCGTGATCGGTGACGTGACGATCGAGGCCGGGGCATCGATCTGGTACGGCGCCGTGCTGCGCGGCGACGACGGACCGATCGTGATCCGGGCCAACGCCAACGTGCAGGACGGCTCGGTGCTGCACTGCCCGCCGGGGGTCACCACCGAGATCGGGCCGGGTGCGACGGTCGCGCACCAGTGCATCGTCCACGGCGCGGTGCTCGAGGAGGAGGCGCTGGTCGGGAACGGGTCGGTGATCCTGGACGGGGCCCGGATCGGTACTCGTTCGCTGGTCGCTGCCCTCTCGCTCGTGCAGCCCGGGGTGAGCATCCCGCCCGGCGTCCTCGCGGCAGGAGTCCCTGCGGTCGTCAAGCGGGAGCTGGCCGGCACCCCGGCCGAGATGTGGATCAAGCTGAACCCCAAGCACTACCCCGCACTCGCCAAGCGGCACATCGCGGGCATCAAGGCCATCACCGAGTAGCCGCCCAGGCTCTAAGCTGTCGCGCATGACCGGGCCCACGACTCCCCCAGCTCCCGCCAACTGGTACGCCGACCCGCTCGGCCGGCACGAGTTGCGCTACTTCGACGGCACGAACTGGACCGAGCACGTCTCCTCGCACGGTCGCACCTCGGTCGACCCGCCGGTCGGCGGCGGCCACGTGCCGACGGTGCAGCGCGACACGAGCAAGGTCGTCGGGGACGTCGGCCGCGCGGGCACCGCCGGGGTCGCCGCGTTCCAGGGCACCGGCTCGATCTTCACCGAGCCGATCCTGGTGGTGAACCAGAAGGCCAAGCTGATCGAGGTCAACAACGAGTACGCGGTGTACGACCAGCAGGGCCAGCAGCTCGCTGCCGTGCGCGAGGTGGGGCAGAGCAACGTCAAGAAGGCCATGCGGGTGCTGACCTCGCTGGACCAGTACATGACGCATTCGCTGCAGGTCGTCGACATGCAGGGCAACGTGCTGCTCGGCCTGACCCGCCCGGCGAAGCTGGTGAAGTCCCGGGTGATCATCGCCGACCCCACCGGCCGGGAGATCGGCCAGATCGTGCAGCAGAACGCGATCGGCAAGATCCGTTTCGCGATCGAGGCCGGCGGTTACACGCTGGGCTCGATCAACGGCGAGAACTGGCGGGCCTGGAACTTCAACATCCGCGACCACACCGACACCGAGGTCGCCCGGATCACCAAGACGTGGGAGGGCCTGGCCAAGACCATGTTCACCACGGCCGACAACTACGTCGTGCAGATCCACCGGCCGCTGCAGGACCCGCTGCGGCTGATGGTGGTCGCCGCGGCGCTATGCGTCGACACCGCCCTGAAGCAGGACTCGCGCGGCTTCGGCTGAGCCGGCTGTCATCAATGGACGCCGTTCGGCGCGGCTGCCCAGGGCGGCCGGCCGGCCGCGGCCTGCCTCAGTCGGCGAGCAGCCGTTCGGTCGCCGTGTCGGGTTGCCCCGCGAAGTAGCGCTCCAGCACCTGCTGGAACACCGGCTCGTCCGGGTCGGCGCGGTGGAACAGCGTCATCGACGAGCGCAGCTTCACCGCGTCGATGCCGCCGAAGATCTGCTCGGCACTGCCCGCCCCGGCGGCCAGCACGGCCGCGGCGCACTCGCGCAGCCGCGGACCGAGGACCTCGTGCGTGAGGTAGGCCCGCGCCTCGGCGAGCGAGCCGATCGCGTAGTGCTGCGACGTCGCGCTCGAGCCCAGGCCCGCGTACTGCGGGAACACGAACCACATCCAGTGACTGCTCTTGCGGCCGCGGCGCAGTTCGGCCAGCGCGCGCTCGTAGGTACCGCCGGCATCCTGTGCCGCGACGAACCGGTTCAGATCGAACGGATCGCTCACGCTTCCACCGCTGTCCCACCGCTCTCCCACCGGGCGACGTCCTCGGGGGTGTCCAGATCGTCCGCGCGCCCGGGTACGGCGGTCTCGTCGACGAGGTCCGGGCGCGCGGCCAGCAGCGCCCGCGCGCCCTCGTCCGGCGCCGCGAGCGTCAGCGCCTCGCGCCACAGTTCGGCAGACATGACGGTCGGGTGCCCGCGCCGGCCGGCGTAGCAGCCCACCGCGATTCGCCCCGGCGTCCAGGCGCGCACCACCGCACGCACCGCGTCGGCGCCGATACCGGGCGTGTCGACGAGCAGCACGGCGACCGCATCGGCCGCGCCGGCCGCGTCCACCCCGAGTTCCAGCGAGGACCGCATCCCCCGTTCCGGCTCGGGGTTGACCACGCCCCGCGCCGGCTCGGGAACTCGTGCCCCGGCGCGCACCACGGCCACGATCGGCGCGCAGCCGCCGTCGGCCAGGGCCCGGACGGCACGCTCGAGCAGCGCAGCCCCGCCGACCACCAGCGCCGCCTTGGGAACGCCCATCCGGCTGCCCGACCCGGCGGCCAGCACGACACCCGCGACGCGCGACATGGCCCGAGACTATGCGCGGCGCGCGGAAAACAGCCATGCTCGGGGTATGCAGCCACGCACCTTCACCGGACCGTCCGACGTAGCAGACGCCCTCGACGCCGCCGGTTACCTGCCGGACACCGGCGTGGCCACCGCGGCCTACCTGGCGATCGCGATGGGCCGGCCGCTGTTCCTCGAGGGCGACCCGGGGGTCGGCAAGACGGCGCTGGCGCAGGCACTCGCCGAGATCACCGACGCCCGGCTCGTCCGGCTGCAGTGCTACGAGGGCATCGACGCCAGCCAGGCCCTCTACGACTGGGACTTCCCGCGGCAGATCCTGCACCTGCGGGCCGTGGAGGCGGCGAACACCAGCGACCTCGAGGCCAGCCTGTACCAGCGCCGCTTCCTGATCGCCCGGCCGATCCTGCAGGCGCTCGAGCACAGCCCGTCCGTGCTGCTCATCGACGAGATCGACCGCGCCGACGACGAGTTCGAGGCGTTCCTGCTGGAGGTGCTGGCCGAGAACGCGGTGAGCATCCCCGAGCTCGGGACGATCCGCGCCGAGACTCCCCCGCTCGTCGTGCTCACCTCGAACCGCACCCGCGAGGTGCACGACGCGCTCAAGCGGCGCTGCCTCTACCACTGGGTCGATCACCCGGACTTCGCCCGGGAGGTCGAGATCGTCCAGCGGCACGTTCCGGACGCCGCCGACAAGCTGACCCGCGATGTCGCTGCCGTGGTCGGCCGGCTGCGCGAGGCGGACCTGCTCAAGCCGCCCGGCATCGCCGAGTCGATCGACTGGACGCGGGCGCTGCACGTCCTCGGCGCGCGCGCCCTCACCCGTGACATCGCCGCCGCCAGCCTCGGTGCCGCGATCAAGTACCGCGAGGACCAGGTGCGCGTGGAGCGCGACCTGCTGCCTGACCTGCTGGAACGGCTCGGCTGAGCGGTGAGCGCGCCCGTCGACGTCCTCACCGGCTTTGCCCGCGCGTTGCGCGCGGCCGGGGTCGCGGCCGACCGCACCCGGCTCACGACCAGCGTCGCCGCGCTCGCGCGGGTGGATCCGCGCGACCGCGACCAGGTCTACTGGGCGACCCGGCTCACGCTCTGCTCCGAGCCGGACGACCTGCCGAAGTTCGACGCCCTGTTCGACGCCTGGTTCGGGCTGCACCGGCCGCCGTTGCCGGTGCCCTCGATGGATCGCCCGCTGCCGCAGGTCGCCGCCGTCCGCACCCTTGCCGCGGACGTGTCGGGCGAACCGGACGACACCGACGAGGACCTGTTGTGCACCGCCGCCGCCGACACCGAGCTGCTGCGCACGCACGACATCGCCGCGCTCTCGGCCGAGGAGCGTGCCGAGGTGCACCGCATGATCGCGCTGCTCGCACCGCGGGTCGGCACCCGGCGCACGCTGCGTCTCACCCGCGGCGGGCGCAAGCGCCTGGACGTGCCGCGCACCGTCCGGCAGATGCTGCGCGACGGCGGCGAGCCCGGGGCGCTGCGCTACCAGCGGCGCCGCGACCGGCCGCGCCGCCTGGTCCTGTTGCTGGACGTCAGCGGGTCGATGGCGCCGTACGCGGACGTGCTGCTGCGGTTCGCGCACGCCGCGGTCCGGGTCGCGCCGGCGAGCACCGAGGCGTTCACCGTCGGCACCCGGTTGACCCGCGTGACCCGCCAGCTGCGGCTGCGTGACCCCGAGCTCGCGCTGCGGGCCGCGGGCGCCGCGGTACCCGACTGGAGCGGCGGGACGCGACTGGGCGAGGCGCTGCGCGCGTTCCTCGACCGGTGGGGGCAGCGCGGCACCGCACGCGGCGCGGTGGTCGTGATCGCGTCCGACGGCTGGGAGCGCGGCGACGCCGCGCTGCTCGGCGAGCAGATGGCCCGCCTCGCCCGGCTAGCGCACACCGTCGTCTGGGTGAACCCGCACAAGGGCAAGAGCGGCTTCGCTCCCCTCACGGCGGGCATGATGGCAGCACTGCCCCATCTGGACGACCTCGTCTCGGGGCACAGCTTCGACGCGCTGCGTAACGTTGCGGAGGTGATCGCGCATGCGTGACGTGCTGGACGACCTGCTCAGCTGGTGGCAGGCCGGCGAACCGGTGGGCGTGGGAACCGTCGTCGGCACCTGGAAGTCGGCACCGCGCCAGCCCGGCGCGTCGATGGCGGTCGGGCCGGACGGCACCGCCGTGGGCAGCGTGTCCGGCGGGTGTGTCGAGGGCGCCGTGTACGAACTCGCCGAGGCCGCCCGAGCCGACGGCCGGCCGGTGCTGCAGCGCTACGGCGTCAGCGACGACGACGCGTACTCGGTGGGGCTGACCTGCGGCGGCATCATCGACGTGTTCGTCGAGCGGGTCGACCGCACCGGTTTCCCGGAGTTCGGCGAGCTCGTGCAGGACGTCCGCGCCGGGAACCCGGTCGCCGTGGCCACGCTCATCAGCGGCGATGAGGCGCGCATCGGGCAACGCATGATCGTCCGACCGGATTCGGCCGGCGGCACGCTCGGCAGCACCCGGATGGACGACGCGGTGCGCGACGACGTGCAGGGCATGCTCGAACAGGGACGCACCGGCATCGTGCACTACGGCCCGGACGGCGAACGCCGGGGGGACGAGATCGCGGTGTTCGTCGCGTCGTACGCCCCGCCGCCCCGCATGATCGTGTTCGGTGCGATCGACTTCGCGGCTGCCGTCGCGCGCATCGGCGCGTTCCTCGGCTACCGGGTGACGGTCTGCGACGCCCGGCCGACCTTCGCCACCAAGAAGCGTTTCCCCGACGCTGACGAGGTGATCGTGGCCTGGCCGCACAAGTATCTGGCCAAGACCGAGGTGGACGGTCGCACCGTGGTCTGCGTGCTCACGCACGACCCGAAGTTCGACGTCCCGCTGCTGGAGATCGCGCTGCGGTTGCCGCTCGCGTACGTCGGCGCGATGGGTTCGCGGCGCACCAACGAGGACCGGCTCACCCAGCTGCGCGAACGCGGCCTGAGCGATGCGGAACTGACCCGGCTGCACGCCCCGATCGGGCTGGACGTCGGGGCTCGCACGCCGGAGGAGACGGCAGTGTCGGTCGCCGCCGAGCTGATCGCCGCGCGCTGGGGTGGCACCGGCTCACAGCTGCGCGCCACCGCCGGGCCGATACACCACGAGGTCAGCGCGGCAGCTGCGCGCTGACCAGTCGCCGGGCGGGGGCGTTGCTCAGCCGCCGGTCGCGGCGTTGGTGGACACCTCGGCCACCGCGCCCTCGGACACGTTCCACTCGCGCAGCACCGCCGCGTAGGTGCCGCTGGAGATCAGCACCGACAGCGCGGCCGACACGGTCTCGCGCAGTGCCGTGTTCCCCTTGGCGATGCCGATGCCGTACAGCCCCGGCTCGTACTGCGTGGTGGTCGCCAGCTGGTAGTGCGCGCGCGTGCTCGGGTCGGTGGTCAGCGCCTCCGCGGGTGGGTAGTCCATCAGCATCGCCGCGGCCCGACCGGTGCGCAGCAGCATCAGCGCGTCGTCGTTCGTGTCGGTCGCCGTGACCTTGATGAGCTTTGCGCCGCATCGGCTCTGCTCACGCTTGAGCAGGTCCTGCTGGACGGTGCCGGCCTGGACCGCGACCCGTTGGCCGCACAGGCTCTCCAGGTCGCTGATGCCGTGCGGGTTGCCGCGCGAGACGACCACCGAGGTGCCGGCTGCGAAGTAGTTGACGAAGTCGAGGTCCTTCTCCCGCTCGGCGGTGTCGGTCATCGCGCTGATGATCAGGTCGGCGCGCCCGGAGTTGACCAGGGCCGGCAACGTCGCGAAGTCGGCGTTGCGGAACACCACCCTGATCCCCAGCACCCGGCCGAGCGCGGCGCCGAGATCGGGCTCGAAGCCGATGTTCGTCCGGCCGTCCGCCGCGAAGCTGGACGCGGGGGCGTAGCTCGCGTCGGTGACCACGCGCAGTTCCCCGCGCGAGCGGATGTCATCGGGCAGGTCGGCGTTGAGCTGGTGACTGACCCGCAGCGAAGCGCCCGGGTCGTCCGGTGTCCCGTGTTTGGAACTGCTCGCGCAGCCGGCGGCCAGCAGCAGCGTGGCGGACAGGGCGATGGCCGCGCCCCGGCGCGGCAGGGAATGCAGCTTCACGTTCTGACTACCTCTACGGTCTGGCGCGTTGCCGGTTCAGCCACCGCGGATCGGTGGGACGGCAGCGGGGCGAAGCGTTCGGCCAGTTCCGGCCATGGCGCCGGGCGCTGGAAGTAGTAGCCCTGGGCGGCATCGCAGCCCGCGGCGATCAGCCAGTCGCGCGAGCTCTGGTCCTCGACGCCCTCGGCAACCACCCGGACGCCGATCCCGTGCGCCAGCTCGAGCATGGCCTGCACCATCGTGCGGTCACCGGAGTTGGCCCCGAGTTCGCGCACGAAGACGGCGTCGATCTTGATCTCCTGCACCGGCATGCTGCGCAGCTGGAGCAGCCCCGTGGTGCCGGTGCCGAAGTCGTCCAGGCTGACCTGCACGCCCGCCTCGCGCAGCGCCACGATGCTGGCTTCGGTGGTCGCGTTGTCCGCTGCCAGGGCCGTCTCGGTGAGCTCGAGCAGCAGGTCCTGCGGGCGCGCCCCGAACGCGCCGACGATCCCGAGCACCTGGGCGACGAAGCCTGGTGCCTCGAGGTTGTGCGCCGAGACGTTGACGGCCACCGGCCAGTCGAGCCCGTACCGCTGCCAGGCGCGCTGGTGCCCGAGCGCGCGGCGCAGCACCCACTCGGTGAGCGGGTGGATCAGCGTCGAGCTCTCGGCCACCGGGATGAACTCCGACGGCGGCAGGAAGCCACGCTCGGGGTGGTCCCAGCGCACCAGGGCCTCGACGCCGCAGACCTGACCGGTGCCGAGGTCGATCTTCGGCTGGTAGTTCAGCACCAGTTCGTCGCGAGACAGTGCGTGCTGCAGCTCGGTCAGCAACACGTGCCACTGCGTGTGGGGGGTCGCGCTTTCCGGCTGCCAGACGACGGTGCGCTCGCTGCCGCGTTTGCCCTGGTACATGGCGGCGTCGGCGTGACGCATCAGCAGCGAGACGTCGGTGCCGTGTTTCGGGTACAGCGCCAGGCCGACGCTCGCCTCGACGGTGAGCTTGGCGCCGTCGATCTCCATCGGCTCGCTGAGTTGACGCTGCACCTCGCGCAACAGGTTTCGCGCGACCTCGGCCGAGGCGACCCCGGGAAGCAGCAGGCCGAACTCGTCACCGCCGAGGCGGGCGACCAGATCGTCGGTGCGCACGGCCGCGCTGAGCCGCTGGGCCACGCACTGCAGCAGTTCGTCGCCGGCGTGGTGGCCGAGGGTGTCGTTGACCTCCTTGAACCGGTCCAGGTCGACGAGTGCGATGGCGCCGCCCTGGCCGCCCTGTTCGGCGGCCTCGACGGCCGCGGCCGCCTGCTCGCGGAAGCGTGACCGGTTCGGCAGCTCGGTGAGCGGGTCGTGCCGCGCCTGATGCGCCTGGTTCGCCGCATAGTGGCGCAGCCGGCGCGTGGTCGACCAGGAGATCAGGGCGAGCACGACATACAGCGCGCCGAGTCCTTCGGCGAGGCGCAGGTAGGTCTGGTGCTCTTCGGCCTGCACCACCTCGGCGATCGGCGCGTACGGCAGGTACAGCTCGAGCACGCCGGTCGCCTGACCGGTCGCGTTGGGCACGACCGGCTCGAGCACCCGGATCGCCTTGCCCGGGGCGCCGTCCGGGGACGCCACGACAGCGACGGTGGTGCCGCCGTGGTCGGCAACCGTCCGGAACGCCGGGTCCGAGCTCGGCACCGAGGCGGCGGCTGCGTCATCGGAGTAGGCGATGCTGCCGTCGAAGGTGCGCAGCCGGATGCCGGTGAGCGATCCCTTGTACAGCGCCAGGTCGATCGCCTGGTGCAGCCGCTGATTGACCGAGGCGCTGACCGGTCCCTGCAGGTCGCGCCGGTCCAGTGCCGGGGCGATCGCCATCTGGGTGATCACGTCGGCCTGGGCGCGGCCCTGCGCGAGGCCGCGCTCGGTGCCCGAGTGCTGCTCGTTGCGCACCAGGACGGCGCCCAGCGCCGCCACCGGGACCAGGCTGGCCGCGGCGTACACAAAGAACAGGCGCGGGCCCCCGTGGGAGGCCTGGCGCCGCCGACTCTTCACGCTCGCCCCTATCGGCAGGTGATCCAATCGAGTGAAGCCGAACCAGGAATCGGATGTGAGCGGCCTCGCCATGTGAGGGTGCTCACGCTAGGTTGATTGATCCGGGACGCTCGATTCAGGAGGCGCGATGACCAAGATCAACGTGACTGTCGACGGGGTCAGCTACCACGACGACGTCGAGCCCCGAACGCTCCTGGTGCACTACCTGCGCGAGCAGGTCGGCAAGGTCGGGACGGTCGTCGGTTGCGACACGAGCAACTGCGGAGCGTGCACCGTCGATTTGGACGGCCTGAGCGTGAAGAGCTGCACCGTGCTGGCCGTGCAGGCCGACGGCAGCGAGGTCACCACGGTCGAAGGCCTGGCCGGCACCGACGGGCTGGACCCGATGCAGCAGGCCTTCCACGACAACCACGCGCTGCAGTGCGGCTTCTGCACGCCGGGCATGATCATGGCCGCCCGCGACCTGCTCAGGCACAACCCGCACCCGAGCGAGGAGGAGATCCGCGAGGGCATCGAGGGCAACCTGTGCCGCTGTACCGGCTACCAGAACATCGTCCGCGCGGTGCAGGCCGCGGCGGGCGCGGCGGCAGGCGCGGCAGCCGGCGCCGGAGCAGCGTCATGACCGCCGTCAGCGACCGCCCCGAAGCCGAGATCGGCAAGGCGCGCCGGCGCAAGGAGGACCAGCACCTGATCACCGGGCGCACCACGTGGACCGACAACATGGTGCTCCCCGGGATGCTGCACCTGGCCATCCTGCGCAGCCCGATGGCGCACGCCAGGATCACCTCGATCGACGTGTCCGCCGCGCGGACGCGACCGGGCGTCGTCGCCGCGTTCAGCGGGCAGGACTTCGCCGAGACGCAGGGCAGCCTCCCCTGCGCGTGGCCGGTGACCAAGGACATGGTCAACCCCGGTCACCCGAGCATCGCGGTCACCCAGGTGAACCACGTCGGCGAGGCGGTGGCCGTGGTCGCCGCCCGCACCAAGGCCGAGGCGCAGGACGCCCTGGAGGCCATCGAGATCGACTACGAGCCGCTGCCCGTGGTGCTGGACATGGAGGCGGCCCTGGCCGACGGTGCCGACCTCGTCCACCCGGACAACACCTCGTCGAACAAGTCGTACACCTGGGTCTTCGACTCCGGCGAGGCCGGCACCGGCGGCAAGATGGAGGACGCGCTGTCCGGTGCCGAGGTCACGCTCACCCGCCGGTTCATCCAGCAGCGGCTGATCCCCTCGTTCATGGAGCCGCGGTCGGTGGTCGTGCAGCCGCAGGGCGACGGTGTGCTGGTCCACTCGGCCACGCAGATCCCGCACATCCTGCGCACCATGCTGGCGCTCACCGTGGGCATCCCGGAACACGCCGTGCGCGTCGTCGCGCCGGACGTCGGCGGCGGGTTCGGCGGCAAGATCCCGGTCACGCCGGAAGAGGTGCTCACCACGCTCATGGCGCGCCGGCTCGGCAAACCGTGCAAGTTCACCGAGTCGCGCTCGGAGTCGTTGATGACCGCGCACCACGGGCGCGACCAGATCCAGGACATCACCATCACCGCCAAGCGCGACGGCACGGTCACCGGCCTGGACGTGCACCTGCTGGCCGACATGGGCGCCTACCTGCGGCTGGTCGGTCCGGGCGTACCGATCCTCGGCGCATTCATGTACAACTCGATCTACAAGTTCCCCGCCTACCGTTTCGTCTGCGACGGGGTCTTCACCACCAAGACGCCGACCGACGCCTACCGCGGGGCGGGGCGGCCCGAGGCCACCTTCGCCATCGAGCGGATCATGGACGAGCTCGCGGCCGAATTGGGCATGGACCCGATGGAACTGCGCCGCAAGAACTGGATCCGGCACGAGGAGTTCCCGTTCACCACGGTGTGCGGCCTGACGTACGACAGCGGCAACTACGAGGCGGCGACCGACCGCGCGCTCGAACTCATCGGGTGGGACGCACTCCGGCGCGAGCAGGCCGAGCGTCGAGAGCGCAAGGACCCGGTGCAGCTGGGCCTGGGCATCTCCACGTTCACCGAGATGTGCGGGCTGGCCCCGTCCCGCGTGCTCGGCTCGCTGGACTACGGCGCCGGCGGCTGGGAGGCCGCGTCGGTGCGCGTGCTGGCCACCGGCAAGGTCGAGGTGGTCACCGGCGCGAGCGCGCACGGGCAGGGCCACGAGACCGCGTTCAGCCAGATCGTCGCCGACCGGCTCGGCGTGCCGTTCGAGGACGTCCAGATCATCCACGGCGACACGCAGTCCTCGCCCAAGGGCCTGGACACCTACGGGTCGCGCTCGCTGTCCGTGGGCGGCATCGCCATCGTCAAGGCGGCCGACAAGGTGATCGAGAAGGCCCGCAGGGTGGCCGCTCACCTGCTCGAGGCGAGCGAGGACGACCTGGAGTTCGAGGCCGGTTCGTTCAGCGTGAAGGGCTCGCCCGGCTCGTCGGTCGCTCTCGGTGAGATCGCGTTCGCGGCCTTCACGGCGCACAACCTGCCGGACGGGATGGAACCGAGCCTGGACTCGGACGCCGTGTACGACCCGGTGAACTTCTCCTTCCCGCACGGCACGCACCTGTGCGCGATCGATGTCGACACCGAGACCGGCATGGCCAAGATCCGCAAGTACGTGTGCGTCGACGACGTCGGCAACCCGATCAACCCGATGATCATCGAGGGCCAGGTCCACGGCGGGCTGGCGCAGGGCATCGCGCAGGCGATGTTCGAGGAGGCGGTGTTCGACGACGCGGGCAACCTGACCACCGGGACCTTCGTCGACTACACGCTGCCGTCGGCCAGCGACCTGCCGTCGTTCACGACCGACCGGACCGTCAGCCCGTCGACCGACAACCCGCTGGGCGTCAAGGGTGTCGGCGAGGCCGGGACGATCGCCTCGACCCCGGCGGTCGTCAACGCGGTGGTCGACGCGCTGCGTCCCTTCGGCGTCACCGACGTGCGAATGCCGATGACGCCGGAGCGAATCTGGCGCGCGGTCCAGGGAGGTGCGCAATGATCCCGGCACAGTTCGAGTACGCGCGACCCGAGTCGCTCGCCGAGGCGCTGGACTGCCTGGCCGAGGCCGGCGACGAAGGCAAGGTGCTCGCCGGTGGCCAGTCGCTGATCCCGGTGCTGCGGCTGCGGATGGCCTACCCGTCGACTGTCGTCGACGTGGGCCGGGTGCCCGAACTCAAGGGCGTCCGCGACGAGGGCGACGCGATCGTGATCGGTGCCATGACCACACACCACGAGGTGCTGCACGACGACCTGGTGCGCGAGCACGCGCCGCTGATCGCGCAGGCGACCGCGACCGTCGCCGACCCCCAGGTGCGGCACCGCGGCACGTTCGGCGGCGCGCTCGCGCACGCCGATCCGGCCGGTGACCTGGGCGCCGTCGCGCTCGCGCTGGACTGCGAGCTCGTCGCGTCCGGTCCGGGCGGTGAGCGGCGGATCGCGGCGGCCGACTTCTTCCGGGACTACCTCACCACCGCGCTGGCCGCGGACGAGCTGCTCACCGCTGTGCGCGTCCCGAAGCTGGGCAACGGCTGGACGTCGCACTACGAGAAGTTCAACCGGGTCGCACAGGCCTGGTCGATCGTCGGCGTGGCCGCCCTGGTGAACCGGGCCGGTGACGGCACCATCGCCGAGGCGCGGATCGGGCTGACGAACATGGGCTCGACCCCGCTGCGCGCGTCCGCCACCGAACAAGCCCTCACTGGAGCGAACACCTCGGCCGACGCGATCGGCGCGGCCGCCGAGCATGCCGCCGAGGGCAGCAACGCGCCGAGCGACCTGTCTGGTAGATCTGATTACCGCGAGCACCTGGCCCGGGTGCTCACCCGCAGGGCCGTCCTGGCCGCGGTCGGCACCACTTAGGAGTCTGATCCGTGCAACTCGAGCATTCGTTCACGGTCCCGGTCGGCATCGACGAGGCCTGGCGCGTCCTGCTGGACATCGAACGCATCGCGCCGTGCATGCCCGGTGCCGCGATCGACTCCGTCGACGGCGACGACTTCACCGGCACCGTCAAGGTCAAGCTCGGCCCGATCGGCCTGACCTACAAGGGCAAGGCCAGCTTCGTGGAGAAGGACGAGACCGTCCACCGCGCAGTGATCGACGCGCGCGGCCGCGACGCCCGCGGCAACGGAACCGCGGCCGCCAAGATCACCGCGAACCTTGCCGAGGCTGGTGCCGGCACCGAGGTCAAGGTCGTCACCGAGCTGGACATCACCGGCAAGCCGGCGCAGTTCGGCCGCGGTGTGATGGTCGACGTCGGGAACAAGCTGATCGGCCAGTTCGCCGACTGCCTGGCCGGCCAGCTCAGCGGCGATGCGCCGGTGGCGGCGGCGAAGAAGGCTCCCGCCAAGAAGGTGCCGGCCAAGAAGGCTGCAGCCGGTGCGGCGGCAGCGAAGAAGGCACCGGCCACGACGGCTGCCGGTGAGACGCCGCCGGCCGAGCCGGTGGCCGCCGCGCCTGCGCGACCGGCCGCCGAGCCGGAGCCGATCAACCTGCTCGAGTCTGCCGGGCCTGCCGTCGCCAAGCGGCTCGCTCCGCTGGTCCTCGTGCTGCTGGTCCTGCTGATCATCGTGCGGCGCCGCAAGGCCCGCTGATCAGCGGACGGCCCAGCCGCTGAGGGTGCGCACCAGCTCCTCCCCGGCGAGTGCGCCGCGGGCCGCCGTGCGCGCTACCCGTGGTGCGGACCAGCCGCGCTCGAACAGCTCGCCGTGCGCGGGATGGACGGCACGGTCGGCGGCGAGCAGCATGTCCACGTCCAGCAGCGAATCGCCCGCCGCGAGCACGCTGGTGGCACCGGCCCGAGCGGCCACCTCGGCGACCGCGGCGCTCTTGGTCAGCTGCTCGGGCACCCAGTAGAGCTTGCGCCCCTGCAACGACGTACGCCAGCCGCGCTCGGCCGCCCAGCCCGCGACGTCGTCGGCGAACCCGGTCGGCAGCCGGTGCGGGTGCACGATCGCGTAGCAGAACAACTCGTCGGCGTTGCGCAGCTTGACGGTGAACTCGGCCCGGCACACCTGGGCCACGTAGGCCCACACCGACGACAGCGGGAACCGTTCCTTCAGCAGCCGCCGGACCTGGCCGGACCACGACGGATCGGGCACGCCGTCGACGTAGATCACCCCGCCGTTCGCGGCGACCGCGAACCGCGCCGGCGGGCCGGGAAGCCGCACCCGCTGGTACTGGCCCGGCACTCTCGTGGTCACCGGCACGAGGACGGACCGCCGGGCCAGCTCCTCGAGCAGCTTCGCGCACTGCTCGGTCATGAAGGAGGCCTGCTTGCCGTCGCGCAACTCGACGCAGACGACGGCCGGTGGAAGCTCGCCGAGCGCCATCGCCTTGCGCGAGTAGATCAGGGTGCGATCCAGGTCGGTTGCCACCAGCACGCTCACCGGGTGAACCCCGGCTGGATGAGCCCGACGCAGCTGTAGGCGAGGTCGTCGACGTACTCGACCGGGACGCCGCGTTCCTCGGCCAGGAGCAGCACGTGGCCGAGTTCGGCGACGCGGTCCGCACGGGCGAGAACCTTCCACGGCACCCGGCGCAGCAGTACCCGGGTGGTCTCGCCGACGCCGGGTTTGACCAGGTTCACGTCGCCGATGCGATGGGTGCGGCTGAGCTGCTCGACCGCCCGCCAGCCGGACCAGCTGGGCGCGCGGTCACCGCGTTGCACAGCCGGCCAGGCGCGCGCGACCGTGCCGGCCACCTCGGCGAATCGCTCGCTGATCGCGTCCAGGAACAGGCCGGAGACGTCGCTGCCGGCCAGCTCGGCGTAGAACTTCGCGCCGTGGAACTGCTCCGGTCCGATCAGCGCGTCGTTGAGCACGGTGCGCGACACCAGCCCGGACACCGTCGAGTTGAGGCAGGCCGACGGGATCAGGAAGTCGGCGCGGGTGCCGAAGCTGCGCACGCACGAACCCGGGTCGGCGAGCACGGCGAGGTCGCTGCCGAACACGGTGTCCAGCTCGGCGTTCGCCCGGTGCACAGCCGCGGCCAGCTCACGCGCGATGGCGCCCTTGCCCGTCCAGCCGTCGACGAACACGACCGTGGCCGGGTCGTGGTGCACGGCCAGGTAGCGCAGCGCGAGCGTGTCGATGCCCCGCCCGCGCACGATGCTCACCGCGTAATGCGGCAGGTCGGCCCGGTGCGCGAAGCGGGCCCACCGGCGCATCAGGATGCCGATCGGCGTCCCGGCGCGGGCCAGCGACACGAGCACCGGTGCCGGGCCGCGCTCGGCGAGCACCAGTTCGGTGACCACGCCGACGGCCACGGCGATCCGCGCGGCCGACTCGGCGAGCGCCGCACGGAACAGCGCCTGATAGCGCGGTGTCGGCCGGTACTCCACCGGTAGCGATTCGGCGTAGTGCGCGCCGCCGGACTGAATCGCCTCCTCGCGCTCCTCGGTCGGTGCCTCCAGCTCGACGTCGGAGAGGTCGGTGAGCAGCCACGCGACCTCGTCCGGACGATAGCTGCCGAAGCCCGGACCGCGGAGCGGATCGGGCAGCATCACGCCGTCGGCCGGAAGCTCGGCAGCACCTGGACGAACAGCCGTTCGCACACCCCGGCGAGCTGCTCGAGCAGACCGCCCGGCGCGTACAACGCAGGCGTGTCGGCCACGTCGTCGAGCAGCAGCACGATGTCGCTGTAGGGCTCGGCGCCGGCCTCCGGGGCGACGTTGTAGGCATAGCGCAGGCCGGGGCCGTCAGCTGGGTCGTCGTGGGCCGGGAAGGTGAGCGCGGTGCGGATCGGGTAGCCGGGTTCGTCGATGGCGAGCACCGGCGAGCGCGTGGTCGACGAGACGCGCACGATGCGCCCCTCGTCGGCCCAGTCCGCCAGGCTTATCGCGACCAGGATCGGCGCGTGCATCAGCTCCTCGTACCCCAGGACCAGTACCCGGTCCCCCTCGATCAGCTCCGCCAGCCGCGCGGCCACGGCACGGGCGGCGATCGAGGCCTGCCGCCGGTCCTCGTAGCGGAACCCGTGCCGGGCGCCGTCGCGAACGCCGGCCGGCCACATCGACTCGACCAGCCGCACCTTCGCCCGCGGCGGCGCGGGCGGTGCCGGGTCGGGCTGCGCGGCGATCAGCGCGTCGGCACGCGCCACGACGTCCGGGGGAAGGTGCACCGTGCCGCCGGCCATGCGGACGGCCTGCAGTTCGATGCCGAGCGTGTCCGCGAAGGCGTGCATGGTGGCGATGTTGACGAACCCGCGCATGTCGAGGAAGCAGCCGATGACGTAGTGCCGCCGGGGCGCGATTCGCTGCAGGGCGTGGATCATGTTCATGGCGGTTTGCCCGGTGCTCAGCTCGTCGTCGATCAGGACCAGCGCGCGGTCGGGGTCGAACAGCCTGCGGTCGTCCGGGTACAGCAGATGGCTGGTGGCGTGGCTGTGCTCCTCCAAGAAGTTACCGAACGGCGTGAGCTCACCAACGTGGCGGCGGGTGGTGTGCAGGTAGTCGACATCGAGCTCATCGGACACCGCGGCACCGAGCGCCGTCGCCGTCTCGGCGAACCCGATCACCAGCGCCGCTTCGTCGCGCAGTACCGCTCGCACGCTGGTGCCCAGCTTCAGCGAGAGCCCGTACACGGTCCGCGGGTCGGCCGGGATGTGCTTGCCGAGAAAGTGGGACACCAGCAGGTGCGCCCGCTTCGGGTTGCGCCGCAGCGCCAGCCCGACCCACTCGGTGACGTCGACGCCCTCGATGCTGTCCAGCCGGATCCCGAGCCGATCGGCCAGCCACTGGCCGTCCCACACCGGGCTCATTGCTGCAGGCTCGCACCGAGCAGGTCGACGAAGGAGACCTCTTCCCGCGCGACGCCGAACGCGCGGGCGCGCACCATGGTGCGGCGCGCCCAGGCGGTGTGCGGCTTGCTCTCGTTCATCTTGTTCCGGTAGGCGGACGAGGCGACTCCCCCGCCGGCGGACGTCCCGAGCACGTCGGTCGCGTCCTGGAACTCCTCGTGGGTGACCACGGACAGCGCGTGTACCGCTGCGACGTGGCTCGGGTGGATGACGGTCTTGCCGGTGAGCCCGTTCGCCCGGTCGAGCGCGACCTCGCGGATCAGGCCGTCCAGGTCCTCGGCGATCAGCCGGGCGCGCAGGCGGCGCTCGTCGTGCTCGACGAAGGGCGACTCGCGCAGCTGCGGCTTGAACATCCGCTCCGAGCCGGTGAAGTACTCCCACACCGGGCCGGTGACGACGTACCCGCCGCGCGCGCGACCGAACACGTTGACGATGTCGGCGATGACGTCGGCCACCACGCGAACGTCGTAGATCGTCAGGTCGCGGCTTCGGCGCAGCCCGTACGCGGCGGACAGGTCGGTGGCGCCGAGCCGGACCGCCAGGATGCGCTCGCGGTGCTTGTCGAGCAGTTGCCGCACCGCGTGCAGGGTCTGCGCCCGCGTCTCGGCGTGGATGATCGCGGCGGATTCCAGCACCGGCATCGCGAGCAGCCGGTGCCCGCAGCGCAGTTCGGCGTCGGCAAGGGCGTCGAGGAAGGCAGGCCCGGTCTCGTCGGAGAACTTCGGCAGCACGAACCCGGACAGCACTCCGACCGCGGGACCCAGCCCGTCGACGATCATCGCGATCTGTTCCTGCCGGCGCACCCGGACGAACACCAGCGGGATCGCGCTGCCGTTCTCGGCCACCTGCCGCAGCTGCGTCAGGACGTTCCGCTCGGCCGCGGGCACGTCGGCGTCAGGGACGGCGTCCTCCAGGCACGCGACCACACTGACGACGCCCTCGCCGGCGCGGCGGGCGATGTCACGTGCCAGCGCCGGCCGGCTGGCCGGGCTGTACAGCGTGGCACCGAGCGCGACCGAGAGCAGCTCCAGGTCGGCGGAGGCGCTGAACGTCTCCGGCTCACGCAGGAACAACCGCTGCCGGTCGGCGGCGTCAAGAAAGTCGAAATGTCGCATCGGGCCTCATGCTTCCACGCCTGCGTGACAGGTTGTCGTTCTGGCAGGATCCGTCCATGACGCAATGAGCATGGGCGCGAACGTCACGATCGATGCCTCCGCCCTTCGTGTCACGCTTAACTTCTCCGTCGGGCCGCAGGTTCCCGACGTCGACGCCTCCGCGCTGCTGCTCGGCCCGGACTGGCGGGTGGGAGGTGGACCTGCCCCAGGTGCCGCCGACGGTGGACCGGATCGTACTGGCAGCCTCGGCAACTGCGGGAACATTCGGCCAGGTCTCCGGGCTGCGACTCGTCCTGGTGGATCGGGTGTCCGGTGCTGAGCTGGCCGGGTTGGCCGCCGACTTCGGCATCGACGTGGACGGCTCGGACCCGCAGACACCGGTATCGGCCGCCGTCCCGGACGCTCCGGCGCCGGTAGTCACGCCGCCACCGGCACCCGGTCCGGCCGCCGTGCCCTGCACAGGCGAACCGCTCGCGTTGCGGCATCGGGAGCGGCGTCCGCTGGCCGCGCCGAACGGCGCGCCGCTGGCACGGCTGGTGGCCGTCGACCTGGACGCGTCGGTGGTCGCCTTCGACTCCGCGGGTAACGAGTTGGGCATCGTCTGGCAGCGGCACCTGAACGAGTTCTACGGTGCCTTGCAGCACACCGGCGACAGCCGCGAGGCACCGTCCAGGGCGACGCCGAGCGGATCCTGGTCGAGCTGCACCGGCTGCCCGAGCAGGTCGCCGCCCTGATGTTCACGCTGACCTCGTTCTCCGGGCAGTCGTTCACCGATCTGCGCAGCGCCTACTGCCGGTTCGTCGACGGCGACACGAACCTCGAGCTCGCCCGCTTCGAGCTGACCGACACCCAGCCCAGCACGGCGGTGCTGCTGAGCATGCTCAAACGCCACGGGCCGCAGTGGTGGGAGGTGCGGACGATCGGCGAGTTCCACGACTTCCACGCGCCGAAGAAGCTGGTCCCCGCGGCAGCGCGCCACGTGCAGATGCCCTGACCGCCGCAGAGTCCGTCTGACAGGATCGGGCCATGACCCAGATGAGCAAGGGGAGCAACCTGCCGGTCACGCAGCGCGCTGTCCGGGCCACGCTGCAGTGGTCCGCCGGGCCGGGCGTGCCGGACGTCGATGCGTCCGCGCTGCTGCTGCAGGAGAACGGGAAGGTGGCCTCGGACGCCGATTTCGTCTTCTACAACCAGCCGCAGCACGCCAGTGGATCTGTCCGGCACGCCGGCAAGAGCCTCGGCGCGCAGGCCGCTGATGCGATCGACATCGAGCTGGACCGGGTGCCGGCGTCCGTCGATCGGATCGTCCTCGCGGCGTCCGCCGACGGCGGCACCTTCGGCCAGGTGCCCGCGCTGCAACTGGTGCTCGCCGACGGGTCCGGTGCCGAGATCGCGAGCTTCGCGATGAGCGCGGCGAACGAGGCCGCGTTCGTCGGCGGGGAGTTGTACCGCCGCGGCGGCAGCTGGAAGTTCCGCGCCGTCGGGCAGGGTTTCGACGCCGGATTGGCCGGTCTGGCGACCGAGTTCGGCATCACCGTCGACGATGCTCCGCCGGCCGCGACACCTCCACCACCTCCTCCACTTCCTCCACCACCGCCTCCTCCGGCTCCCGGCTTCGTCCCGCCGCCGCCACCACCGGGCTACGTCCCGCCGCCACCGCCGCCTCCCCCACCTGGTTATGCACCGCCTGGTTACGCACCGCCTGGTTACGCACCGCCTGGTTACGCACCGCCGGCAGCATCTGCGGCCGGAACAGGCAACCTCGACGCCGGCCGGGTGAGTCTGGTCAAGGCGCAGCGGGTCAGCCTGGTGAAGACCGGCGCCCCGCCGCTGGCGAAGGTGATCATGGGGCTCGGCTGGGATCCGGCGAAGGGCCGGCGCAACATCGACCTGGACGCGTCGTGCATCGCGTTCGACCAGCAGGGCAGCAAGCTGGAGATCGTCTGGTTCATGCACCTGCGCGACTTCGGCGGGGCGCTGCAGCACACCGGCGACAACCTGACCGGCCAGGGCGAGGGCGACGACGAGCAGATCCGGGTCGACCTGCTCGCCATGCCGCAGCAGGTGCACTCGCTGGTGTTCACGATCAACTCCTTCAGCGGGCAGAAGTTCACCGAGGTCGCTCGGGCGTTCTGCCGTCTTGTCGACGAAGCGACCGGCCAGGAGCTGGTGCGCTTCGACCTGTCCGAGTCGCAGCCGAAGACCGGCGTGCTGATGGCGATGCTGCGCCGGACCGGGCCGGCCACCTGGGAGATGCGGGCGATCGGCGAGTACCACGACGGGCGGACCGTGAAGAAGCTGGTGGATCCGGCCGCCGGGCATGCGGCTGCGCCGTGACGGATCTGCTTGCCGGGCCGCGCGGGCGCCGGTTGTGTTGGGCGGTGCTGGGTCTACCGGAAATCGGTCTGTTCGACGTGCCGCACGCCGACATCGAAGCCGCCGTGGACACGACGGTTCAGCGGTTGTCGGCCGCGGACGCCGCGATGGATGCGCGGTTGTTCGACGCACTGGGCCGAAGCGTGGACTTCGCGCGCTACTGGCAGGAGCCGGACGAGTGCGACGAGGCAATCGCCGCTGAAACGGTACGCGAACTGCTGCGGCCGGTCGCTGACGCCGTGCTCGGCTGCCCGTTGACCGCGTGGTGGGCGACGCCGTTGTCCGGTCCGCAGCTGCACGTCGGGTTCGTCCTGGACGACCGGCCAACTGACCCGCCGCTCACCGGCGCGTCAGAGTCACTTCGCGACTGGCACGCTGAACAGACCCGGCTGAACACGCGCTTCGGCAACCTGGATGCGGCGCACTGGGAGCGGACCAGCGGGACATGGTGGTCGGCGCCGTCGCATCCCGCGCGGTTGGTGATCACGACGCGCATCCTTGAGCGCGGACCGGTGCGGTTGTCTCTCGTCGAGGACTCGCTCGGCTGGACGCGCGCGGTGTGCTCGCCGGTTTCGCCAGTGCGTGGGCCGAGGGCGTTCGAGATCGGTGGACCGGCCGACTGGGCCGACCTCGTCATGCGCTTTCCGCTCGACGTCAGCGAGTCGCGCGGACCGGACTGGTGGCGCGCGACCGGTCGGCGTGGCCGGTGGTCGATTCCGGACTGGCCGTCCGTGGCGGGTTCCTACGACGCGGTGCACCTGTCCGTGCTCGGTTACCTGACGACGGCGGGGGCCGCGGTGCCGGTCGGCGACGCCGCGTCGGTGCTGGCCGGATGGTCCCCGGACGAGACGTACTGGCTCGCAGACGTATTGCAGCTCACCGGCTCGCCCGAGACCTGGTCCCGCGGTACCTCGGACACCCGCTGGCACCGAGTGGACTAGGCCGTGCGCGCTGAGGCGGACCTGTCCGGCGGCCGCTGGCGTCGGGTTACGCGGCGCGCTCGCCTGCCGTCCCGCTGTCGCCATCCTCCGGCTCGGCGTTGCCGTCTGGAACGCACCTGTCGAGGGTGTGGTCAACGGGGTAGGTGGCCGGTGGGACGAGGTGGTGGTGTCCGGTGGGGTCGGTCCAGTCCATGGTGCCGTCGCGGCGCCTGTGCGCGTGCCAGCCGGCTTCGTGTTTGCAGTGGTGGTTACGAACGCAGAGCGGGGTCAGGTTCTCTTTGCTGGTGGTTCCGCCGTCGACCCACGCGGTGACATGATCCAGTTCGCAGGTGTCGGCGCGGCGGGTACAGCCCGGGAAGCGGCAGGTGCGGTCGCGGGCGATCACATAGTCGCGCAGCGCGACGGGTGGCCGGTAGGTGGTACGGCCGTAGTCGATCAGGTGGCCGAGGTCGTCGGTGACCAGGCGGCGCCAGGTGCCGCTGTGGTCGAACGCCAGGTGCAACGCCAAGCTGGCCGGGATGGGCCCGTAGCCGGTCAGTTCGGCGGGTTCGTGGTCGATGCCGAGCAGCGTGGACAGGGCGACGGTGACCTGTACCGCGGGACGTAGTGGGGCGGGCGTTCCGGTGCAGTGGGCGCATCGGCCGGCCAGGACGTCCCGCGCTAGCTGTCCGAGGGCGTCTGCCCGGCGTTGCGCCTTCGTCCGGTCATCGTCCGGCTGGGCGGCCTTTGCCTGCGCGGCGAGCTGATCGAGTGCAGCGTCCAGAGCCAATCCGTCGGGCGCCGGCAGCGTGCCGCCGACCCAGGTCATGCCGTCCTCGACCGGTTTGACCGCGACCCGACGCTCGGCCATCGCCGTCGCGCGGCGTTCTTCGCTGCCGCGGGAATCGTGCTTGAGGACCTCCCGTTTCACCTTCCGGCAGAAGCCGCTGTGCTCGCGGCGGGTCTGCATGTATTCCAGTACCGCCTCCTCAACTCTCCCGGCAGCAGCATCGCTGAGGGGCCGGAGTTGGTCGGTGAGTCGCCATGCCTGCCGCGAGCTGATCACCCCTGCCTCCAGTGCCGCCAGGCTGTCCGGCAGCCGGTGCACCAGCTCGGTGGCCATGGCGACGCGGCCGCGCACCGCGCCCATCGACTCGCCGAGGGTGGCGCGGAGTTGCTCGAGGAAGTACTGCTTGTCCAACCCCGGCGTCAACTCTCCGGCAAAGGGGTCGTCGCTGATCGCGGTGATGATCCGCTGCTGCCGTGCCGAGAGCCGGGCCAGTTCACGTTCGGAGGCGATCAACGCATCCACCCGCTGCTCGGGTGTGAGCGAGCCCGGATCCAGGTCGTAGAGGGGAACAGGAGTAGCTGGCATGCCGGGCACGTTACGGCGAGGGTCTGACAGTTTTGCGAACGCGAATCGCCTTGTGCACAAAGGTGGTTCGCCCAGTCTGAGCGCGACTCGGCCGGTCGCCGTGACGCCCGGGCGGATGTGCGTTCGGAACGACAACTCCGACTCCCGGACGAGGCCGGGCGGGATAATAGCGAGCCGACCGACCGCAATGTGGGTTACGAACGACAACGCCAATACCCGAGCGGTAGACGGCTGGCGTGGCACCGTCTGTCACCGTGTGCATTCGGAACGACAACGCCGAGTGGCGCGTCTCAGTCGACGGGCGTTCGATCGTCTAGCCAGGTGATCCGGTCGTAACCGTAGGCACGACAAGCTTCGCGCACCCCACCGTTGAGCGCCTGCATCTCGGCACGCAGCACGAACTCGCCACGCACGTTGTACAGCGACATCAGCATGGCCACGTCGCCACCCTGCAGCGATTCCAGCGGCAACTCGATGCGCGCTTTGCCGAACGTCTCGACAATCAGGCTGCCACCCCAGTTCAGCGCGGTCCGTGACTCGGAGAACGCGTAGATCGCCAGCCGCTCCAGTTCGCGGGACTGGCGCAAGTCGACCGAGATCGTCCCGAACCGCTCGTGGGCGCTGATCAGGATCGGTCGCCGTGAGCGCGGTGGCGCGAGCCGGTTGCCGCCGGTCAACTGCACGGTCGACGACTGGCCCGAGCGCAACTGATAAGCGGCACCGATCCGAAGATCACCCACCTCGTCCGAGCAGGCAGCCTCAAAGTGCAGCGTCCCGATCGCGCTCTGCAACCGGGTGAGCGTCACGGTCGGCTCGGCGACCGTCAGGATCGTCCGCGAGCCCGCACGGACGCGTGCGTCGGCTCGGATCCGCCGGGGCGGCTCGCCGGGCGGCGTGAGCAACGGGCCGGCGGCAGCGGGAGAAGGTGCGGGAGCGGGCACAGCAGGTCGACCGGCCGCAGCTGCTCCGGCATCCAGATCGAGCGAGGTCGACGGCACAGCCGGCGGGACTGCCGCGGCGGGCGGCTGCGATGCAGCCGGTGCGGCCGGCGCGACCGGGGCGTCCGGCGCGGCCGGCGCGTCCGGCGCGTCCAGGTCGAGCGAGGACGACACCGACGGCACCGGTGCCGGCGGCACCACAGGCGGTGGCGGTGGCGGCGGCGAGGCAGGCTGTGCTGCCGTCCTGCGCCGGTCCGGGCGGTCGAAGGAGATCTTCGGTGCCGGACCGGCCGGCGCGCGGCGCGCCGGCGGCGTGGACGTGGTCGGTACAGCGCCCGTCGGCGCAGCTGCCTTCGGTGGTGGCGAGGCAGACGGCTCGGTACGCCGGCGCTCGGGACGATCGAAGGAGATCGGCCCGCTCGGAGCCGACGAACCAGCCACAGACGAAGCAGCCACAGACGAACCAGCCGCAGACGAAGCAGCCACCGAACCCGAGGGACCGGCCGTCGCCGCCTTGGGACGCCGCCGCCGGCGCAGATACGGCAGGTCGCCGCGCCGCGGTGCGAACTTCGGATCGGTGATCACGGCTCAGACCGTGAGCCCGTAGTCGGCAAGGATCCCGCCCACCCCGCGCGAGTAGCCCTGCCCGAGCACCTTGAACTTCCAGCCGCCCTCGTGCCGGTACACCTCGCCCAGCGCGATCGCGGTCTCGCTCGACAGCGCCGGCGCCAGATCCTCGGAGCGGACCAGCTCGCCGTTGTCGGCCAGGTTCAGCACCCGCACCACGCACGACTTCAACTGCCCCAGGGTGCGCCGCTGAGCCGGTCCGTCATTGACGTACAGCACCACGACGATCCGATCGACGTTCGCGGGCACGGCGTTCAGGTCGATCTCGATCTGGTCCTGATCCTCCCCCACCGCCCGTTCCAGGTCGGTGACCGAGAGGTCCGGGGAGGCGAGCTGGTTGAAGAACACGAAGTGCTTCTCCGACAGCGCCCGGTTGCTCGCGTCGCACAGCAGCGCGGCGGAAACCAGGTTGTCGGACAGTGCCGTCTCCGCCCCCGCGTTCCAGGCCATCCCGATCACGACGCCGGTCAGTCCGGGCACCTCGCGGGTCAGGGCGACGTTCGCCCCGCGCTTCATGACAGCCATCTACAGATCCAGGTCCGAACCGGTGAACTTCGTGCGCAGGAAGTTACCCTGCGACAGCAGCGAGTCCGCATCGTGTGCCTGCGCCGCCACATGCAGGTCGGTTGCCGAGGACCACAGCGCGTCCAGTTGTTCGAGCAGCGAGGCCGATGGGGTACGGCCGGACGGACGGGGAACGTCGACGATCCCCGGGTCGAGCGCCAGGTAGGTCCGCAGCGTGGTCGGCAGGTAGTCGTCCAGGATGCCCCTGATCGAGACCACCGCGTAGATGTCCAGACCGTGCTGCGGATCGGCGCCGTCGACAACCTCGCGCACCGTGTCGGTGATCCGCCGCGCGATGACCACGGCCTCGCCCGGCAGCTTGCCCGCGTTCTGGTTGACGAAGCCGATCAGCTCGAAGATCCGCGCCCGCAGCGCGTCAGGGCTGTCGGACTCATCGGGCGCGGCCTCGGACTGTGCCTCCTCCCGAAGGCGCCGGAACCAGGTCATCCCGCTACGTCAGGAACCGATCTGAGTCTGGTCGGCACCCTCACCGCGCCGGGTGCGCTCCAGGTACGGCTTGGCGCGCTCGATCTGACCCTCCAGCGCGGTGACCGTCTGCGCCATCGAGTCGACCGCCTGGGCCCGGAAGGTGTCCAGGGCGTCCATCGTCTGGAACACGTTGTCGAACGCGGCCTGCAGCTTGGCGATCTCGATCGTGCTGCTCGAGGCCTGCTGGTTGATCTCCGCCCCCTGGATGCGCAGCTGGTTCGACGTCGACTCGATCAGGTTGGACGTGGTCGCGTTCAGCGCGCTGATCTGGTCGAGCACCAGCTTCTGCCGCGCCAGCGCCTGCGACACGATCACGGCAGTGCGCAACGCCGCGACCGTGGTGGTCTGGGCACGGTCGACGCCCTTGATCAGCTCGACGTTGTTCTTGCGCACCAGGTCGAGTGCCATGTAGCCCTGCACGGACACGGCCATCTGGGTCATGATGTCCTGCCGCCGCTGGCGGATCGCGAACAGCGCGTCCGACTTGAGCGTGTTGGCGTCGTCGGTCTTGCCGGCTGCCTCGAGCTCGGCGACCTTCTGCGTGATGGCCTCGTCGAGCGCGCTCGCGAGCTGGTTGTACTCGCTCAGCTTGCCCATCAGGGTCCACATGTTGGCCTTCTCGGTCTCGATGGCCGCGTTGTCCTTGCGCAGGTCGTCCTGGCCCGAGTCGAGCGACTTGATGATCGCGTTGAGGTGCGTCTGCGCCGACTCGTACTTGGCGAAGTAGCGCTGGATCTTGTCACCGCCGGGCAGCCACTTGAGGACCTTCTTGACACCGGACAGGTCCGCGCGGTTCGGGTCCAGCTCGGTGACCGTCGCGCGCAGGTCGACGAGCGTGTTCGCGACGCGTGTCTGCGCGTCGCCCCCGCCGCCGCCCTTGCTCGCCTTGACCACCGCCGCCGGGCGGTCGAGCATCCGGTTGGACACGCTGGCGACCGCGCGCATGTCCTTGTCACCCATCGAGGTGATCGCGGTGACCTTCTGCGCGAACTGCGGCGAGCGGGTGTCCAGCGAGGCGAGCTCGTTCGCGAACGCCGCGGCCTTGGCCGCCAGCTCGGTCTTCTTCGCGTCGTCGACCGGAATCGCGCCGGCGGCCTGCTCCTCCTGCACCACGGCCACCGGGGCCGGCGGCGCGAGCACCAGCGCGTTGCCGGTCGCCGCGGGTGCTGGTGCTGCGGCGGCCGGGGTGGCCACCGTACCGAGGTCCAGTTCGGACATGATCAGCTCTCCTCGTTCCTGCACAGTGCGTTAGCGCGCACCTCGACGGTACCGGGTGTGCGGGCCGGCTACTTGCGCCCCGCCGTCCAGTTCATGCCCCACCCGTAGGCCTCGTCCAGCAGCCGCTGGCCGCCGTTGATGTAGTTCACCTCGCGGCGCACGGCCAGGTCGCCGCCGGTGCTCTCCAGCATCGCCACCCCGCAGATGCGCGCGCCGTCGCGCGGATCGTCCAGGCGCACCTCGATCTGCGGGCCGGTTGCCGGGAAGAGGGTGACCACGCCGTCGGCGGCGGCCCAGTTGGCGGCGCCCTCGTAGATCAGCGCGAACACCAGGATCCGCTTGATCTGGCCGGCGAACGCCAGGTCGACGAACAGGTTCTCGCCGCCCTCGCTACGGCCGGACCGGTCGTCGGCGTCCAGCCAGATGACCCGCTGGTTCACCCCGCGCGGTGCGGCCGTGAACGCATTGCCGAGCGCCTGCACGACACCCTTGGTCCCGTCGGCGAACTCGTACAGGCAGCCCAGGTCCAGGTCGAGCGGCTTGGCCTTGCGGAACAGGCCACCACCGCCTTCGGGGCGGGCGTTCCAGTTCAGGTTCACCCGCAGCGTGCCGCCGGCCGAACCCTGCTTGGTCAGCGACACCGACGGCGCGGCCTTGGTCAGCGTCACCTTGGACAGGGACACCGGGGCGGCGGCTGGTGCGGATTCGGGCGCGGCGGGCTGCGCCGGGCGCTTGGTGTAGTCGATTCCCATACCTATCCAACTCCGATCAGACGGCTGCTGGTTCCCGCTCGCTGTCCTCGCTCTGCTCCGAACGCTTGTTCCGCACGATCGAGGACAGGAACGCGGCGGCGATGAAGCCCACCCCGATCAGTCCGGTGACCACCTCGGGCACCTCGTACTCGATGGTCACGAGCAGGATCACCGCGAGCGCGCCGATGGCCCACAGCGCGCCGTGCTCGAGGTACTCGTACTCGCTGAGCGTCCCCTTGCGCACCAGGAACACGGTCAGCGACCGGATGAACATCGCGCCCACACCGAGGCCGATCGCGATGATGATCGGGTCGGACGTGATGGCGAAAGCGCCGACGACGCCGTCGAAGCTGAACGAGGCGTCCAGCACCTCCAGGTACAGGAACAGGAAGAAGGCCGCCTTGCCGACCGCCTGCACGACGCGCTTCCCGCCGGCCGCTATGTGGACGTGGCCGCCCTCCTCCTCCAGCGCGTCCTCGTCGGTGTGGAACAGCTCACCCAGGCCGTTCACCAGCAGGTAGGTGCAGATCCCGAGCACGCCGGCGACCAGCACGGTCGAGATCCGGTGGTGGTTCGCGGTGTCAGCGGTGTCACCGAGCGTGTACGCGGCGAGCGCGAGCGCGCCGAGGGCGATCACCACGGACAACTGGTCGAGCTTGCCGATGCGCGCCAGCGGCCGCTCGATCCAGCTCAGCCAGGTGAGCTCGCGCTCCTCGAGCACGAAGTCCAGGAACAGCATCAGCAAGAACATGCCGCCGAACGCCGCGATGGACGGGTGCGCCTGGTGCAGCAGGTACCCGTAGGTCCCCTTGTCGTTCGGGTCGCCCTTCTCCAGCGCGAGCCGGATCGCCTCGACCGGGTTGAGCTTGGCGGTGATCGCGACGATGACCAGCGGGAAGACCAGGCGCATGCCGAAGACCGCGATGGCGACGCCGACGGTCAGGAAGATCTTCTGCCAGAACGGGCTCATCCGCACCAAGATGGTGGCGTTCACGACCGCGTTGTCGAACGACAGCGACACCTCGAGGATCGCCAGGATCGCGGTCAGGGCCAGGCCGGTGCCGCCGCCGTAGAGCCAGCCGAGGACGAGGCCGACGACCGCAACCCCGATGGACGCCCCGAAGGTGCGTACGAACATCCGTGCCCCGTCCCGCTAGATTCTCGCGTCAGCCGACGTTGACGCCGAAGTCGCGCGCGATGCCGGACAGGCCACTGGTGTAGCCCTGGCCGACCGCGCGGAACTTCCACTCGGCGCCGTTGCGGTACACCTCGCCGAACAGCATCGCGGTCTCGGTGGACGCGTCCTCGGACAGGTCGTAGCGCGCGATCTCGGCGCCGCCGGCCTGGTTGACGATGCGGATGTAGGCGTTGCGCACCTGACCGAAGGACTGACCGCGCGCCTCGGCGTCATAGATCGACACCGTGAACACGAGCTTGTCACACTCGGCGGGGACCGCCGCCAGGTTCACCTTGATGACCTCGTCGTCGCCCTCGCCCTCACCGGTCAGGTTGTCGCCGGTGTGCTCGACCGACCCGTCCGGGCTGGTCAGGTTGTTGAAGAAGACGAAGTGCGAGTCGGAGAGGATCTTTCCCGAAGTCCCGATCATCAGCGCGCTCGCGTCCAGATCGAAGTCCTGGCCGGACGTGGTGCGCGCATCCCATCCGAGGCCGACCAGGACCGCGGTCAGGCCAGGGGCCTCCTTGGTCAGCGAAACGTTTCCGCCCTTGCTGAGGCTGACGCCCATGGCTTCCTCCTGCGTTACGAGTTCCTGGCTGTGGAGCGTGGACCATCGACCCTAGCCCACCGGGCCGGAGGAATCGCCGAGTCGCGGCAGCGCTCTCAGACGTTCAGCCCGAAGTCGCGCGCGATGCCGGCCAGACCCGAGCTGTAGCCCTGCCCCACCGCGCGGAACTTCCAGTCCGCCCCGTTGCGGTACAACTCGCCGAAGATCATCGCGGTCTCGGTGGAGGCGTCCTCGGACAGGTCGTAGCGGGCCAGCTCGGTGCTGTCCGCGGCGTTCATCACCCGGATGAAGGCGTTGCGCACCTGGCCGAAGCTCTGCCCGGCGGTGTCCGCGTCGTAGATCGAGACGGGGAACACCACCTTGTCCGCCTCGGCGGGCAGGCCGGCCAGGTTCACCTGGACCTGCTCGTCGTCGCCGGCCCCCTCGCCGGTCAGGTTGTCACCGGTGTGCCGCACGGCGCCGTCCGGGCTGGTCAGGTTGTTGAAGAAGACGAAGTGCCCGGGCGAGAGCGCGGTGCCGGCGGCGTTGCAGACGATCGCGCTGGCGTCCAGGTCGAACTGCTGCCCGTCGGTCGTGCGCGCGTCCCACCCCAGGCCGACCACCACGGCCTGCAGGCCGGGCGCCTCCTTGGTCAGCGAGATGTTGCCGCCCTTGACGAGACTGATGCTCACGCGCTTCTCCAGAGTCGAGGAATGAGTGTGTGCGTCCCGACTCTATCGAGTACCGGGCCCGCACAGGACTCTCACGGCAGCGCGACGAGCGCCGCCACGGTGGTGAACCCGGCGCCGAACCGTGGACGCAACGGCTCGACGTCCTCGCCGAGGGCGAGCCGGACCGCGGCCCAGGGCAGGTTCACCCCGGCGAGCGCGGTCTGGAACAGCCCGCCGGAGATCCGGGTGTTCAGCTCGAGCAGGTATGCACGCGGCGCAGGGTCGTCCGGCCCCTGCCAGTAGCGCACCTGGGTGTTGGACAGGTAGCTGACCCGGTGCGTGCGGGTCAACTGCTGCGCGATCTCGCGGGCGGGGACGTCGTCGACGATCAGCCGCCGGCGCCGCGAGCGGCCGCGACCGATCGCTGCCAGCGGCTCACCCTCGGCGGTGGCCGCGACGTCGACGCTGATCTCCGGCCCGTCCAGGTACGGCATCACCATCAGCTCGTGGCACGGGTTGGCGTCGGCTTCGGCCGTGTCGAGGGCGCGGCACACGTCCTCGAGCTGGACCCGCGAGCTGACCTCGCCGGCGAAGTCGGCCAGCGACGGCGGCGCCGTGGTGAGCCGCCGGTAGCCGTTGCCGCCCACGCCGCTCGTCGGCTTCATGCACACCCAGTCGGCGATCTTCGCGAACTCGGCGTGCGCGGCGCGCAACCCGGCCGAGTCGCGCACGACCCGATACGGCGGCACGGGCAGCCCGTCGCCGGCCGCCGCCCGGTAGGCGGCCACCTTGTCCGCGAACAGCCGGACGGCCGGCGCGTCCGCGCACAGCAGCCGGGTGCCCGCCGCGGCGAACTCGGCGCGTGCTTCGGCGAGTTCGGCCATGTGCAGCCGCGGGATCAGCAGATCGACGCCGTGCTCGCGGGCGAACTGCAGCGCCCAGCCCACGTACTCACCTGCCGCGAGTTCCGGCTCGATCGCCCACTGGTCACAGGCCGCCAGCACCGGCGAATCCGGGTCGGGATGGGTGCCGATCACGTGCACCGCGCGGCCGCCGGGATTGGCGCGCAGCATCGCGATCACGTGGCTGTTCGTCGCATAGGTGCGGTTGAACCAGATGCGCAGCAACGCGATGACTTTCGGCGTGGGCTCGGGCGAGCGGGGACGGGCATCGGCGGACGCGTCAATCTACCGCCTCAGTCGGTGCGCGGCCGGGCTTGTGGCCGCCCAGGCTGCATCGCGCGCACGATGGCGACAACGCGCGAAGGCCCGGGCCGAGCGGCCCGGGCCTTCGCTTCGTGGGTTGGTCAGCTGATCGGCAGTGCCTCGTGGCTGCCGTCGAAGACCTTCTTGTCCTCACGCACGCGGTGGCTGTGCCACAGCCCGAGCGCGGAGAGCACCAGCAGTATTCCCGCGCCGCCGAAGGCAACGATCGCGGCGATGCCGGCGATGGTGCCCATGGTGCCGAATGCGTAGGCGTTCAGGAGCAGGCCGCGCAGCGTCTCGCCCTTGAACATCGTGGCCACCTTGCCCGCGAGGGCAGTGTCGTTAGGGCTCTTCTGCGCCTGCGCGCTCAACTGCGCGTAGGTCTGCCCGCCGCCGATCGCCTTGAGGTGGTTGGCGATGAAGTGGTCGGCGTACACCTCGGCCTGCGCACCAGTCGTCAACTGCTGACCGGCGTACTGGCGAACGGCAGCGAACTCGGGCTGCTTCAGCTCCGGGTCGGCGGTCGTCGGGAAGTAGATCTTCTGCGAGGACAGCTGGTCGTGAACCTCGTTGCCGACGAAGTTGTGTGCCCAGGTGAGCAGGGAGCCGGCAACCAGCAGCAGCGCTGCCAGGGTCACGCCGACCCAACTTACGACCTTGTCGAATCTGCGCCGTTGCATGTCTGTCTCCTTGATCGATGTCCTGATCGCCTCGTTCGGGCGTCAGATGAATCATCGATGGAAGGAGGGGGTCGGCGCCGGGGCCGAACGTCCCGTGCGAACGCAGTAAAGGTCCCGCGCTCAGCTCACGGGTGCCGCAGGTCCGCGCCGTAGACGGCGGCCTGGGTGCGGCGCTGCATGCCGAGCTTGGCGAGCAGCCCGGAAACGTAGTTCTTCACCGTCTTCTCGGCCAGGAACAGCCGCTCACCGATCTGCCGGTTGGTCAGGCCCTCGGCGATCAGGTCGAGGATCTCGCGCTCGCGCTCGGTGAGCGAGGCCAGCCGCTCGTCGACCGGCGCGCCCTTGCGGATGCGGGCGAGCAGCCGCTCGGTGACGTTCGGGTCCAGCAGCGACCTGCCCCCGGCGATCTGGCGCACCGCGTCGACCAGCGAGGAGCCCCGGATCTCCTTCAGCAGGTAGCCGGACGCGCCGGCCATCACCGCCGCGAAGATCGCGTCGTCGTCGTCGTACGAGGTGAGGATCAGGCAGCGGACGTCCGGCATCGCCGAGCGGATGTCGCGACACACGTCGATGCCGCTGCCGTCGGGCAGCCGGGCGTCGAGGATCGCGACGTCCGGTCGCACCGCGGGGATGCGCGCCATCGCCTCGGCGTAGCTACCCGCCTCGCCGACAACCGTGATGTCACCCTCGGCCTGCAACAGGTCGCCGATACCACGCCGGACGACCTCGTGATCGTCGAGCAGGAATACGCGAATCGATTCGGTCATGGCAGCGGCACCTTCCATTGCAGTTTCGTTCCCCTACGGCCGGTATCGCTCTCCGGCTGCGTCGCGTCGGTGACGCTCATCGTTCCGTGCAGTCGTTCGGCACGCAGTTTCATGTTGGCCAGCCCGCTGCGCCGCGTGCTCTCGCCGAGGCCGACGCCGTTGTCGACGACCTCCAGCGTCAGGTCGGCACCGGCGGTGACGGTGACGGTGACGTTCGAGGCGTCCGCGTGCCTCGCCACGTTGGTCAGCGACTCCCGCGCCACCGCGAGCAGTTCGCTGATCACGTTGTCCGGCACGGTGGAGTCGACCGGACCGTCGAAATGCAGCACCGGATCGAAGCCGAGCATGTTCTTCAGGTCCTCGGCGATCTCGAGAATCCGCGCGCGGACCCCTCCGGAGTTCGGTACCAGGCTGCCGCGCAATTGGAAGATACTGGTGCGAATCTGCCGGATGGTCTCGTCGATGTCGCCGACCGCGGCGCTGAGCCGGCCGGCGTCCTGCTCCGAAGGCGCCCCCGCGGCCAGGCTCTGGATGGTCAGCCCGGTGGCGAAGAGCCGCTGGATCACGTGGTCGTGCAGGTCACGGGCGATGCGCTCCCGATCCTCCAGCAGCACCATCCGCTGACGGGTGTCGCGGGCGTCGGCCAGTTCGAGGGCGAGGGCAGCGTGGTTGGCGAAGCTTGTCGCCATGTCCAGGTCGGCCTCGTCGAAGCGGGCCCGGCCGCGCAGCCGGCCCACCACGAGGGCGCCGCGCACCCCCTGCGAGGCAAGCAACGGCAGCACGATGACGGGCCCGACCGGTGCCGCCGCGATGAGGTGCACGTACCGCTCGGGGTCGGCCTGTACATCGGCGACGAGGATCGGCTGGCCGGTGTCGAACGCGATCGCGGCGAGCGTGTTCTCCCGGTCGTACGTCATGCCGACGAGCGAGTCCGCGCCCGTCCCGGAGGCGACCTCGACCATCAGCCGTTCGCCGTCCGGTGTCGTCAGGACGACGCTGACCAGGTCGGCGTCGGCGACTTCACGCGCACGGCGCGCAATCAGGTGGAGCGGGTCCTCGCCGATGACCGACAGCAACTGGCGGGTGATCTGCGCGGACGCCTCCAGCCAGTCCTGCCGGCGGCGCGCCTCGCCGTAGAGCCGCGCGTTCTCGATCGCGACACCGGCGGTGGCAGCGAGTGCGGTGACCAGCTCCTCGTCCTCGAGGGTGAACTCGCCGTCGATCCGCTCGGTGAGGTAGATGTTGCCGAAGATCTCGTTGCGTACCCGGATCGGCACGCCCAGGAAGGAGCTCATCGGCGGGTGGTTGGGCGGGAAGCCGACCGAGCGCGGATCGTCGGCGATCGTGCGCAACCGGATCGGCTGCGGATCGTCGATGAGCGCGCCGAGCAGCCCCTTGCCCTCGGGCAGGTGCCCGATCGCACGCGCCAGGTCTTCGTCGATGCCGACGTTGATGAACTCGGCCAGGCCGCCCGCGGGCGACAGCACCCCCAACGCTCCGTAGCGCGCGTTGACCAGTTGGCAGGCCGCCTCGACGATGCGCCGCAGCACGACGGGCAGGGCCAGGTCGCCGATGATCATCCGGTTGGCGTTCAACAGCCCGCCGAGCCGGTCCTGGGCCGCGATCACCTCCTCGGCGCGCGCAACCAGCTGGGCGAGCAGTTCGTCCAGGCGCAGTTTCGGGCCGTCCGAGGGCCCGGCGACCTCGTGACGGCCGCGCGGCGGCTCGTCGTCTGCCATAGGCATCAACGCTATTGGTTGCGCGTCGGGCGCGCCACGATCAGGCATCCGACTCGCTCAGCACCTCCACCAGGCGCCGCCGCCGCACCGCCGGCGTCTCGGGCGCTCTGCCCACCCGCAGCAGGATGTGCGGGTGCATCCGCAAGCCGAGCTCGATGCGCAGCATCTCGTGGGTTCGGGCCACCTCGATCACCTGGGTGAACGGGCTGACCGCGTAACCACGCCGGGTGATCTCCAGCAGCACTCGTTCCAGGCCCTCGCCGCCGCGCAGCCAGCTGGCCGCGTTGTCGGCGTCGGTGCCGAGCAGGATCAGGCACTGGCTCGCGCTCGAGTGGGTCTCGGTCGGCAACCAGCCCGATCCGTGCGTGTCGAAGTCGCGGATCGGCACCTCGTCGCCCGAGTGCCCGGTCACGTGCGGGACGGCGGCCGCCGGCACGCCGTCGAGCCGGGTGGGGTTGTCGCTGGTCCAGGCGCGCAACTCGGCGCGGTAGGCGGGGTCGGCGTTCTCGATCCGGTCGGCGAGCTGACTCAACCGGGCGATGGTCCGGCGATGCTCCAGCCGCTCGATCGGGAACGCCTGTGTCCCCTCCGCGGCCGCAGCCGCGACCAGGGCCTGCACGACGGGGACGGGCACCGGTGTCTGGTCGAACCGGCGGCGGTTCGTGCGGCGCTTGTCGATCGCGACGTCCAGGTCGGAGATCGGGTCCCACGCCTCGGTCGTGCCCAGGATGCGCAGCCGCGCGATCAGGTCCGGCTCGGCGGGATCGGGGAAGCGCTCCACCTCGACGTCCAGGCCGGCCGCCGCGAGCGAGACCCGGGCGTTGAACAGGGCGCAACCGCAGCTGATCATCTGCTGGCGGCCGAACGGATCGAGCACCCGCAGCCGGCGCTGCTCCTCGACCCGGATCTCGATCGTGTCCGCGCCCAGCCGCAACCGCCAGGGCTGCGTGTTGTGCACTGAGGGGGCAAGGGTCGCCCGCACAGCCGCCCGGCGCAGCGCGTGGGTCAGCTTGGTCGCGGTCATGCTCGACATAGATTCGTCCGGATTCTCGTGAGGCGGCTCTTCCACCATGCCAGCGCCGTCCGGCCGCTCGCAGGGACTTTGGTCCCGTCCGTTGCCCGCCAAGGTCATTCGGCCCGCTCGCACGCCGCTCCTGCAGCCGGACGAAGGGACGAACGTCATCGCCGCTTCGGGACGCAGGACGGTGTCCGGGACCACAGACCCGGAGAACTGTCGAGGGTGCTGATCCCGCGCCACCTCGGAGGACATCGTGCGTCCCAACAGCGAAGTCGTCGTCGGAGTCGACGGTTCGGCCGGCAGTGCCGCCGCGGTGCGATGGGCCGCCCATCTTGCCGAATCCAACCGGGACCTGCTTGCCATCGTGCACTCCAGCGACGCCTGTGACAGCGTGCTGGCGCAGTCGAGCGCCGTGCGCGCCGAACTGCGCGCGGCCGTACGCCCGCTGGTGGACGCGGCACGCGAGATCGCCGCGCTCGCCGAGCCGGCGCTCCCTGTTCGCAGCGAGATACTGCTCGGCACCCCCTGGCGGCAGCTCGCCGACCTGTCCCGGCGTGCCGGTCTGCTCGTCGTCGGCCGGAGCGGGCAGAACCGCGCGCGCACGGTGCTGCTGGGCTCGACGCCCACCAGGTTGGCCGCGCGCACCCCGTGCCCGCTCGCCGTCGTCCCGGCCGGCGCGATGTGGCCGCCCGAACGCGTCGTCGTCGCGGTGGGCGCGCAGCCCGAGGACGTCGAGTTGCTCCGCTACGCCGAACTCACTGCCGCCTCGATCCGCGTTCCGCTGACGGCGGTGCACGTCACGCCGGACGGCACGGCGCCGGCAGGCATCGAGCCGCCCGGCACGCAGTTGCTGACCGGCCAGCCGACGGCCGAGCTGACGCGCTTCTGCCGGCCGCGGGATCTGCTCGTCATCGGCCGCCGCGCCCGCCGCTCGGCCATCACCCAGGAGCCCCGGTACCGGCAACTGCTCGATACCGCCGCGTGTCCGGTGGTGCTGGTTCCCCTCGCGCGTCCCACCGAAGTGCGGGACGAGCTCAGCCGCGCGGTCACCGATCGCGCCGACACTCAACCGGAAGGAGCACTGCTATGAAGGCACTCGTCTACAACGGGCCCGGGCGGCACGCCTGGACCGACGTCCCGGATCCGCAACTGCAGGACCCGGGCGACGCCATCGTCCGGATCGACGCCGTGACGATCTGCGGCACCGATCTGCACATCCTCAAGGGCGATGTGCCCGAGACGACGGCCGGCCGGATCCTCGGCCACGAGGCCGTCGGCACCGTCGAGAGCGTCGGCGCCGGCGTGCAGTCGGTGCGGGCGGGTGACCGCGTGCTCGTCTCGTGCATCTCCCCGTGCGGGCGGTGCGCGTACTGCCGGGTCGGCGTCTACGGCCAATGCCGTAACGGTGGCGGCTGGATCCTCGGTCACCTGGTCGACGGAACGCAGGCGCAGTACGTGCGGGCGCCGTTCGCGGACACCTCGCTCTACCCGTTGCCGGCGAACGTCACGGACGAGTCGGCGCTGCTGCTCGCGGACATCCTGCCCACCTCGTACGAGGTCGGCGTGCTCAACGGCAAGGTCAGTCCCGGCGACACCGTCGTCGTCGTGGGTGCCGGCCCGATCGGGCTGGCCGCGATCACGACGGCACGGCTGTTCAGCCCGTCCCGCATCATCGCCGTGGACAAGGCGAAGACGCGGCTGGACGCGGCGCTGGAGTTCGGTGCCACGCAGGCGATCCTGGTCGACGACGACCCGGTTGCGACGCTTCGGGGGATCGGCGACGGCCTCGGCGCTGACACCGTGATCGAGGCGGTAGGGGTGCCCGAGACCTTCGAGCTGTCGACCGAACTCGTGCGGCCCGGCGGCCGGGTGGCGAACATCGGCGTGCACGGCAAGCCGGCGACGCTGCACCTGGAGTCGCTGTGGATCCGCAACGTCACGATCACGACGGGGCTGGTCGACGCGTACTCGACGCCGCGGCTGCTCACCATGCTGGCGGCCGGGCAACTCGACACCAGCAAGTTCGTGACACACCGGTTCGGGTTGGACGAGATGATGGACGCCTACGACGTGTTCGCCGATGCCGCGGACACCGGAGCGCTCAAGGTCGCGCTGTTCCGGACCTGATCGCGTGGGCACCGACGGTGGGGCGGACCGAGCGGTCCGCCCCACCGCTGTCGGCTCCTTGTTCGGCAGGTCAGGCTGCGGCGGGCGGGGCGGGGCGCCGAGTATGGGTGTCTCCAGGTTCGCACTACAGATGTCTACGGCGCCGGCCGGCTGATTCGAGCGCGAGCGAGTCGGGTCTGCCCTGAACAATGCCTCAGCCCGTGCCGCGGTGCCATGCGCGCCACGAGAAGCAAGCGCCAGCGGCCCCCGCCGGCACCGCGCTGCCACGCCGATCGACACGTGCGTCGGGCGACAACCAGTGGCCCGGCGCTACGGCGTCGGACGCACGATCGCGGCGACCGGCCCGACCTCGAGATTGTCGTTCAGGACGCACACGGACGAGCGCGGGGTCACGGCCAAGTCGGTGGAGGATTCGCCCTGGACGCCGCGCTCTATCAGTTCGCCGCACAGGCGAACCCGCAGAGTTGACCGGCTACGGACCCATGCCGGCCAGCCTGGCGCTGAACCTCGCCTCCGACCACACCGGCACATGGCGCCGCGACGGCACCCTGAAGGTTCCCCGGCCGCACCCGCCGAGCCGTCGAACAACGCAGCCGAAGCGGGCGACGGCTACCTGTCGCGCGACAGTCGATCGGCGCCGCGGAACCAGACGTCCACAACAACGAGAACGACAGCACACCGGACATGCGCGTGGGGACAGACCGCCGCGGTCCGTCCCCACGCCCCGTCCGGCCGCCCCCTTCCGTGCCGGCCGGACGTCAGATCAACACGCGTTCCCCTTCTCGCGGCACGACCGCGGTCCAGCCGAGTTCGGCGTGCAGCCGGGCAGCGAGCGCCTCGGACGAGTGCTGCTCGCCGTGGACCACGTAACCGGTGCGCGGTGCCGGAGCACCGCCGGCCCAGGCGAGCAGTTCGGTGCTGTCGGCGTGCGCGCTGAACCCGTCGAGGACGACCACCTCGGCGCGAACCGGCACGTACTCGCCGTGGATCTTCACGTGCGGGGCACCGTCGGCGAGCTGGCGTGCCCTCGTGCCTGCGGCAGCGAAGCCGACGACCGCGACGGTGTGCCGGCGGTCGGGCAGCATGTGCTTGAGATGGTGCAGCACCCGTCCACCGGTGGCCATCCCGGACGCCGAGATGACGATCGACGGCATCCGCGGATCGTTCCAGCGCATCGACTCCTGCGCGGTGTGCGCCTCCAACACGTGTTCGGTGGACAACACGTCGAGCGACAGATCCGGCCGGATCTCCGGCCAACCGGCGCTGATCGCCTCGCGGTAGACCCGCAGGCAGGCCAGGGCCATCGGGCTGTCGACCACCACGGGAGGTCGGGGATCCCGCCGGACTCGCGCAGCGACTTCAGTGCCGCCAGCAGCACCTCGGTGCGGTCGACCGCGAAGGCGGGAACCAGGATGCTGCCGCCCCGCTCGGCGGTGCGCGTGATGCAGTCGGCGAGGGCCTGCAGCGTGTCCACGTCGCTGCGCAGCCGATCGCCGTACGTCGACTCGATCAGCAGCACGTCGCTGTCCGGGCGCTGTTGCGGGGCACTCAACAGCGGGTGGCCGTCGCGCCCGAGGTCACCGCTGATCACGACGCTGCGCGGTCCGGGCCGTGCCGAGACGGTGAGCTGGGCCCAGGACGAGCCCAGGATGTGTCCGGCGCGCCCGAACGTCAGGGTGACGTCGTCCGTGATCGGCACCGCGTCGCCGTGCCGCACCGGCGTGAACAGGTCGCACGCGCGCGAGGCATCGCGCGCGTCGTACAGCGGCAGCGCGGGCCGGTGCTTGCTCCAGCCGCCCGCGTCCGCGAAGCGGGCGTCCTCTTCCTGCAGGTGGGCGCTGTCTGCCAGCACGATCTCGGCCAGCCGCGCGGTCCCGTCCGTGACGAAAACCGGTCCGGACCAGCCGTGCTTGGCGAGCACCGGCAGGTACCCGCAGTGGTCCAGGTGCGCGTGAGTGATCACCACCGCGTCGACGGTGTGCCAGTCGACCGGTGGCGCCGCCCAGTTGCGTCGCCGCAGCGACGAGAGCCCCTGAAACAGGCCGCAGTCGAGCAGCACCCGGGAGCGTCCGGTGTCCAGCAGGTGCTTGCTGCCGGTGACCGTCCCCACGCCGCCGAGGAAGGTGAGCGCGGGCCGGTCGGCACCACTCACCGGTCGGCCATCTGACGCAGGACCGGATCGGGAACCCGCGGTGCGGGCGCGACCCGGATCCGAGCGTCGACCACGGTCAGCGTGCTGCCGTGGCAGATGATCGGGTTCAGGTCCAGCTCGGCGATCTCCGGGACGTCGTCGACGAGCTGCGCGATGCGCGCGATCACGTCGGCAACAGCTGCCCGGGGCACCACCGGCCGGCCGCGGTAGCCGTCCAGCAGCGGGGCGGTCCGCAGCCGTCCGACCAGCCGCGCGGCGGCCGCCTCGTCCAGCGGCGCGAGGGCGAACTGCCGATCGGCCAACAGGTCGCTCAGGACACCACCGGCCCCGATCATGACGACCGGACCGAAGCGCTGGTCCTGCAGGGCACCGACGATGAGCTCGGTGCCGGGGGCGAGCATCGGCTGCAGCAGGATGTCGGTGCCGGGGACCGCCGCGGCGATCTCGGCGACGTTCGTGCGCAGCTCCCGCTCGTCGGCTATCCCGACGCGCACCGCACCGAGCTCGCTCTTGTGCAGCCCGCCGCCGGCAGCCTTGACCACCAGCGGATAGCCGAGCTCGATCGCTGCCGCCGCCGCGGCGTCCGCGTCGCCGACGACGCGCTGCGGGCAGACGGTGATGCCGTAGTGGATCAGCAACCGCGCGGTCTGGTCGGCGTCCAGCCAGTCCGTGCCGTCGTCGCGAGCCGCCGCCACGAGTTCGCGCGCGGCGGCCCGGTCGACGCCGCCGAGCGGGACGGCCGGGGCGGGTATCGCGGCGCGGATCTGCCCGTAGCGTGCCGCCACTGCGATCGCCCTCGCCGCCGGCTCCGGGAAGGCGAACACCGGGACGGGCGCGGAGTCGTCGCGCGCGGGCGTCACACCCACAGCTCCGCCGACCTGCGTCGCGACCACCGGCTTCGTGCTGCCGAGCGCAACCTGCGCGATCCGGGCCAGCACCGCGACGGGATCGCCCACCGCGGTCTCGGTGAACACGGTGAGGACGGCGTCGACCTCGGGCGCCTCGAGCAGCACCTGAACGGCGCGCCCCACCTGGCCGGCATCGGCCGCCGCACTGAGATCGACCGGGTTGTGGTGCGAGGCCGCCCGGGGTGCCACCTCCAGCAGCCGCGCGATCGTCTCGTCGGACAGCGTGACGACGTCCAGCCCGGCACCCGCTGCGGCGTCCGCGGCCAGGATCTGCGGCCCGCCGGAGTTACCGACGATCGCCACCCGAGTGCCGCTGGGCACCGGCTGGCTGCCGAGCACGCGTGCGGCGTCCAGCAGCTCCTCGATGGTGTCCACCCGCAGCACGCCGGCATCGGTGAACAGCGCGTCGACGACGACATCCGAACTCGCCGCCGCCGCGGTGTGCGAGCGGCCGGCCAGCTCACCGGCCGGGGTGCGGCCGCCCTTGATCGCGATGATCGGCTTGGTCGCGGCGATGCGGCGCGCGATCCGGGCGAACTTGCGCGGGTTGCCGAACGACTCCAGGTACAGCGCGATGACCTTCACCCGCCGGTCCCGTTCCCAGCTCATCAGCAGGTCGTTGCTGCTGACGTCGACCTTGTTGCCCATCGACACGAACTGGGCGATGCCGACGCCGGAGCGCGCGGCGACCGCGGCAACGGCGATGCCGAGGGCGCCGGACTGCGAGGCGAGCGCCACGCCGCCGTCCTGCATCGGCAGCGCCGCGAAGGTCGCGTTGAGCCGGACAGCCGGATCGGTGTTGAGCACGCCCAGGCAGTTCGGGCCGATGAGCCGCATGCCGTAGTGCCGCGCGGCGCGCACGATCTCGCGCTCCTGCGCTCGGCCCGCCTCCCCCAGCTCGCCGAACCCGGACGTCAACAGCACCACGCCCCGGGTCCCGCGGGCGCCACAGGCACGCACCACCCCGAGGACGCTCGCGGCCGGCACCGCGATGACCGCAAGGTCCGGGGCGACCGGTAGGTCGGCAGGCGAGGCCACCGACTGCACACCCAGGATCGAGTCGCAGTGCGGGTTCACCGCGTAGACGAGCCCGGTGTAGCCGCAGTCGACGATGTTGCGCAGCACCTGGTGTCCGATGCTTCCCGGCCGGGCGCTCGCGCCGATCACCGCGACCGAGTGCGGCGCCAGGATCGGGGCGAGGCTCGCCGCGTCGGCTACCGCCTCGCGCCGGTCGGACGCCGCGATCGCTCCGGGCCCGATCTGCAGCTGGATCCGGACCTGCACCGAGCCGTCCTCGAACTTGTGCTCGATCGGCAGCCCGAGGTCGGTGAACAGCCGCAGCACGGTGAGGTTCTCGGCCAGCGTCTCGGCGACGAAGCAGCGGTAGCCGGCGTCCCTGGCCGCCTCGGCGAGGTGCTCGATCAGCAGCGTCCCGATTCCCTCCCGCTGCTGCTCGTCGTCGATCAGCAACGCGACCTCGGCGTCCTCGGGCGAGACCCGCTCGAACTCGGCAACGCCGACGACCCGGTCGCCCATGAGCGCCAGCAAGGTGTGGTGATCGCCGTCGGCGGGCCGGACGAGCGACGGCAGGTACCGCTGGGCGCACTCGCGGCCGGCGCTGAAGAAGCGCAGGTAGAGCGAGCGGTCCGAAGCGCGATCGTGCAGCTCGGTGAGCCCTTCGAGATCCTCGGGCATCGCCGTCCGGATGTGCACCAGCGCGCCGTCGGCGCGTACCGCGTCGACACCGTCCGCATAAGCCGTTGTCATGAATCGAGTACCTCCTCCACCGGCCTGCGGTGGGTCGATGGGGCGACGTCGGCGCGTCCGACTCGCATGAGCAGATGTGGATGCACCTCGAGACGCAGCGTCGTGCGCAGTTCCTCGCGCACCGCCCCGACCTCGATGGGCTGGGTGAACAGGCTGGCCGAGTAGCCGGCGTCGGTGAGCACCAGCCAGACGTGCTCGAGCGCCTCGCCGGCGCGCAACCACGCTGCCGGGTTCTCCGCCCTCGTGCCGAGCAGGATCAGGCACTGGTCCAGGCTCGAATGGGTCTGCGCGGGCAGCCAACCGGTGCCCGAGGTGTCGAAGTCGCGGATCGGGACGTCATCGCCGGACGTGCCGTCGACGTGCGGCACGACCATCGCCCGGACCCCGTCCAGCCGGCTCGGGTCGGACGTGGTCCAGCGCCGCAGCTCGGCGCGGTAGGCGGCGTCGGTGATCTGCGCGGAATCGGCGCGCTGGCTCAGCCGGGCGACGGCGGCCCGGTCCTCGGCGCCGTGCACCGGGTGGGCGACGGCGCCCTCGGCCGCCGCGACGGCGATGAGCTCGTCCAGCAGCTCCGGCGGCACCGCGACGTCTGTGAAGTGCCGGCGGTTCGTCTGCCGGTTGCGCATCGCGTGGTCCAGCCGCGCCAGCTCTGGGTCGGCCGGCAGGTCCGGACGGAGCTGCACGACGGCGACCACGTCCGGGCGGGCAGGATCGGGGAACCGGCGCACCGCGCAGCCCGCGCCGGAGGTGGCGAGCGAGACGCGCGCGTTGAGAACGGCGCAGCCCAGGCTCAGGAACATCTGCCGTCCTGTCGGGTCCAGCACCCCCAGCTGCCGCGAGCGGTCCGCCCTGATCTCCAGGGAGTCCGCCGAGATCGCGAAGCGCCAGGGCTGGGTGTTGTGCACCGATGGAGCGAGCGTCGCGGCCGAAACTGCGCGCCGCAGCAGGGTGATCCTCGACGTCGTGGTGACCATGCGTCCAGCACACCGGAACGGCGGTGGCGCGGGCAGATTCGATGGTCCCGCCGAGGGTGCCATTGGTCCCGATTCGGACACCTGATCCGGCGACCGCTCAGGTCGCGATCGCCGGCGCGCGGGACCGAACGTGGACAGCGCTCGGGACCAACGCCACTGTCCGGGCACGCCGGCACGGGGTTGACTGCGAGCCATGAAGGCGAACGAGCTCATGACCACCGAGGTGCTGACGGTCGGCCCGGACACGTCGGTGCGCGCGGCCGCCGCCACGATGGCCGCCAACCGGGTCACCTCGTTGCCGGTGGTCGACGACGACGGCCGGTTGATCGGGATCGTCAGCGAGATCGATCTGATCCGCGACCGGCTGCCCCGTGACCCACGCAGCCACCTGGCCGTGAACACGCAACCACAGCCCGATCCCGCGCAGGTGGTCTCGCAGGTGATGACCGAGGTGGTCGAGTGTCTCGGCGGCGGCGCCGACACCGCCGACGTGGCGGCGCTCATGGTCGACAACGACATTCGCGCCGTGCCCATCGTCGACGGCGGGACGTTGATCGGTATCGTCAGCCGCCGCGACCTGCTGCGCACCCTGCTGCGGGACGATGCGGTGCTCGCCGCCGAGGTCCGGGCGCGACTGGACGAGCTCGCCGGGAGCGAGCGCTGGCGGGCGTCCGTCCGCGACGGCGTCGCCACCATCCACGGGCCGTTCGACGACGCACGCCTGCGTGATGCCGCCGTCCGGCTGGTGAGCACCGTCCCGGGCATCATCCGGGTGCATGCGGACGGGCTGGGAAGATGAGCAGCAGCACCGACCCCGGCTCGAGCGCCGGCCGGATCGTCGTCGGCGTCGACGGATCGGAGCAGTCCGAGCAGGCACTGCGCTGGGCAACCCGGATGTCGCTGGCGACCGGGGCTCAGATCGACGCGGTCATCGCCTGGCACGTGCCGGTGGGCTACGGCGGCGCGTACCTGCCCGAATCGTGGAGCCCGAAGGACGACGCGCGGGCCACGCTGACCCGCACGGTCGATGCGGTGTTCGCCGCGGGCCGGCCGACCGGAATGCGGCTGCTGGTGCGCCAGGGTCCGGCGACGCAGGCCCTGCTGGACGCCGGTAGGGGCGCCGAAATGCTGATCGTGGGCAGCCGCGGGCGCGGCGGCTTCGCCGGTTTGCTGCTCGGTTCGGTCAGTGCGGCCTGCGCGCAGCACGCCGGCTGCCCGGTGCTCATCGTCCGCTGACCTCGGCAGGAAGTGTTGGTGATTGGTGGGTAACGAGGACGGCCCGGCGCTCTGCCGATGACTGTTGGCGAACACCAGCCGATGAGAGTGGTCACTTGACGGCAGGTGTTCGGTGTCGTGGCTGACGCGTGCCTTCCGTGTCGTGTCCGACCGGCTGCACATGACAGAGGGAGTCGTCGCGCTGCGGGGCGTGCGGGTGGCGAACAGCGAAGCCGAGGCAGCACTGCCGCTGCGTTCTATGGCGAGAACGCCGAGGCAACGATTTGTGGCACTCGCTCACTCCGCTGCCGCCGCGTGAGCACGTCCACGACGACGCATCGAGCGTGCCGCGAGTGCGGCGAACTGCGCGGCGTGCACCACAGTGACGTCGCTGAGATCGCTCCACGGACGTTGGTCGCAGGTAGCGATTCGGGCAGCACATCGCCTCCGGCCAGTTATGCCGGGAGGTGGTGCCGGGCCATCGCACCCGGCCGCTACGGAGCGCGCTTCGGAACGATGACGAGCATGTCGATCCCGTTCCCCGCGCTGTCCTTGTACTGCTGGTGAACGGCACGCACCGTATCACCGACGTGCAGTGCCTGACCCTCCTCATTCAGGATGTCACTGCACACCCGCTGGTGCGCCCCCTGGACGCAGCCAGCGCTGTGTGTGGTGTTGAGAATGTCGATCTTGCCGGTGAACGAGTTGCCGAGCACGCTCACGTCCCGATGCGTCTGCGTGTGCAGCGCCCAGCCGACCCATCCAGCCAGGAATAGCGCGACGGCAGCCCCGACGATGGACACCGCCACCTGAACCTTCCGTGACCGTGGAGGTAGGGCTGCCACCCGAGGTCGGGCCTTCGTAGTCTCCATGACGACCCCGCTCCTCAGGAGGTGGTGTACCACCAGGTAGCGGACACCGTCGGCGGATAGCTGCACGAACCGCAGTTGTACACCCCGTCAACAGCGTTCGTGGACCGCGATCCGTCGCTCGGGCCGTTGCCCTTGCCGTCCCACTTTGTGGAGTAGCTGGTGGAATTGATGCTGTACAGCCCATACGTCTCCGGGCAGTTGGTGGCAGTGTCGGACACACCGACTCCCTTGTACGCAAGAGAGAACGTCGTCTGGTGACAGGAGCCGATGCTGGCGGTGCTGGATGGGTTCCAGTCCTGGATCACGTTGCCGCTGCCGTACTTGTTGCCGAACTTCAAACCGGTGATGTGGTCACAGAACGTGCAGCCGGTGTCATGCATCGACCCGCTGGCCCTGCGTGTCAGGGTGAGTTGAGGCCAGCGGCTCTTAGCAAGTCCGCTCCGGCAGGGCGAGATTCAGGATGATGACCATGTCGAGTTCCGTGCTTTCTGCCCCTGTCGTCGATGATGGGTTCATGAGTGGTTCCCAGCCGCGGGCCGGTGGTCCGTCTCGGCGGAGATCCTTTGCCCCAGCGGAGAAGTTGCAGCATCTGGCCGCCTATGACGAGGCGTGCCGGGTTGGTCAGGGCGGGGCGTATCTGCGGGAGCAGGGGCTGTACTCGTCTCAGGTCACCGAGTGGCGCAAGCTGCGTGACGCCGGTGTGCTCGAGGGCCGTGCGGCCGGCGCGAAGGTGGGCCGGTTGAGCGCGGAGCAGGCGGAGATCGCCCGGCTGCGGGGCCAGCTGGACAAGGCGCAGCGGCGTCTGGTGCGGACCGAGGTGGCGTTGGACATCATGGGAAAAGCGCACGCGCTCTTGGAGGAGATCTCCGAGAGCGCGCAGGACGATCCGCCGTCCACGCGGCGTTGATGGCCGCCTACCGGGCGCTGACCCTGGCTGGGATGACAACCCGCGACGCGGCTGGTCTGACCGGTGTCGCCCGAGCCACCGCCGGGCGCCCTGAGGCCCGGCCGGCCTCGACGACGTCGCGGCCGTCGCCACGCACCGCGCCGGCGAACCGGCTCAGCGTCGCTGAGCGGATCGAGGTGCTGGCCGTGCTCAACAGTGCGGAGTTCGTGGACCGCACGCCGCTGCAGATCTATGCGGTGCTGCTCGACCGCGGCCGGTATCTGTGTTCGGTGTCGAGCATGTATCGGGTGTTGGCCGCCAACGCCCAGGTCAAGGACCGGCGCCGGCTGGCCCGTCATCCGGCGCGGGTGCGCCCAGAACTGGTTGCGACCGGACCCGGTGAGGTGTTCACCTGGGACATCACCAAACTGCGGGGCCCGGTCAAGGGCTCCTACTTCGACGCCTACGTGATGATCGACATCTACTCCCGTTACATCGTCGGCGCCTGCGTGCACGTCACCGAATCCGCTGTCCTGGCTGAGGAAATGATGCAGGAGGTCTTCACCATCCACGGCACCCCGAGGGTGGTGCACGCCGATCGGGGCACCTCGATGACGTCGAAGACCGTGGCTGCGTTGCTCACCGACCTGAACGTGACCCGCTCACATTCACGGCCGCGGGTGTCGAATGACAACCCGTTCTCCGAGGCCTGGTTCAAGACGCTGAAGTACGCGCCGGTGTTCCCCGACAGGTTCGGCTCGCTGCAGCACGCCAGGTCGTTCCTCGACGAGTTCGTCCAGCATTACAACCACGAACACCACCACAGCGGCATCGGGCTGCACACGCCCGCTGACGTCCACTACGGCCTCACCGAAGCCATCGCCGAGCGACGAGCAAGCGCTCTGGCCGCGGCCCGCACGGCGACACCGCACCGGTTCAGCAGCGACACCGACCCGAAGATCCTCGACCTACCCGTCGCCGCCTGGATCAACCCACCAATCACCCAGACCGAAGATCAAGAACAGGAGCCCGTCACCGCAGCCGCATAACTCCCGCTGGCCTCAACCGCCTTGACAAATTCCGTGGACGCGATCGCGTCGGTGAGATACCAGATCGAACCACTGGTCGCGACCCGTCGGGTGACATCGCAGCCGTAGACGTGGCCGTGCCCGCCGTCGAACGACTGGTCCACGCATGCGGGCGGATTGCTGACCTGGGTGCCGCCGCCGGTGTTGCTGTACGGCGAGGCCGTCCCCGACTTCTTCTTCGCAGTCTCGGTGGCTGAGTAAGTGGTGCCTACATCCTGAAACCCCGCGATGTCGGCCGGGTCGGCACCGAGGGCGAGCAGCTCGTCGTAGGCCGACATCGGCTGGATCGCCGCGAGTTGAGCGCTGAGTTGGGCCTTGTTCAGTGGGCGGTTTCTAGCGATCGTTGCAACACCGGAGGTTTCCGGGAGCTGCTATGGCGGGTCGTGGTCGGCGTGGTCGCGAGCCAGATGTTGACAAGCGTGAGCGGTTTGCTGAGCTGATCGCGCAGGGGGTGAGTAACCGGCGGGCGTGCCAGCTCGTGGGCATCGCGCGCAAGACGGGGACACGCTGGCGGTTGGGGCGCACAGTCACGCTTCCCGACGGTCGCAAGCGCCACTATTCGCCCGTGGTCAACGCGCCGAGTCGAGAGATCTCGCCACGCTACCTGTACGAGGACGAGCGGGTCCGTATCGCCGACCTGCGCCGGTCCGGGCTGAGCATGCGCGCGATCGCGGCCGAGTTGGGCAGGCCGGCGTCCACGGTCAGCCGCGAGCTGCGTCGTAACCGAGACCTGGACAGTGGGCGGTATCTGCCGTTCGCCGCGCAGCGGATGGCCGAGGCTCGCCGTACCCGGCCGGGCCGCAGCAAGCTGGTCAACGACGCCGAGCTGCGTGCGTTCGTGCAGGATCGGCTGGAGAAGCGGTGGAGTCCGGAGCAGATCGCCCACGCGCTGCGGGAGGAGTTCCCGAACCGGCCGGACCGGCACCTGGTGCCGGAAACGATCTATCAGGCGATCTACCGACCCGGTTGTGGTGGGCTGCGCCGGGACCTGCCGCCGGTGCTGCGCACTCGTCGACGGCGCCGTAAGCCGCATCGGCGCCCTGACCAGCGCCGGCCGACGAAGCTGGTGGATATGACGATGATCGACCAGCGGCCCGCGGAGGCGGCCGACCGGTCCGTTGCTGGGCACTGGGAAGGCGATTTGATCACCGGTGCGCAGAACCGGTCGGCGATCGGCACGCTGGTCGAACGGTGTTCCCGGTTCACGATCTTGCTGCATCTACCCGAACGACACACCGCCGAGGCGGTTCGTGACGCGATCATCGCCGCGTTCGCGCCGCTGCCGCCGCAGCTGCGTCGGTCGTTGACGTGGGATCAGGGCAGTGAGCTGGCGTTGCACGCTGAGATCGCTGCTGCGTTGGGTATGCCGGTGTTCTTCTGCGATCCTCACTCGCCGTGGCAGCGGCCGAGCAACGAGAACACCAACGGCCTGTTGCGTCAGTACTTCCCGAAGGGCAGCGACCTGCGCGTCCACGACGCCGTCCGGCTCGAGGAGGTCGCTGCCGAGCTGAATGACCGTCCCCGTAAGACCCTGGACTGGCACACCCCGGCCCGGCTGTTCATCGCGCCCGCAGGCGGTGTCCTAGCCTGAACCATGTGATCGAGGAGGCCGCCGCCGATGCGGAGGAGGTCCGCCTGTCGGCCGACGACGCCGCAGAGCTGGCCGACCTGCTGCGGATCTGGCACGGCTGGCTTACCGGCGAGGACACCGACCTGCTGGCCGCCTCACTGGAGCGCATGCCCGAGGGCCCGGACAGCGTCCCTGCGCTGCAAGTGATGCTGACCCGCCTGGCGGCGCGGCTCGATCCTCGCCGCGCGGTGGACTTCTGACCCGACGACGACGAGGGCGAACCGGTGCCGGACATGCGACGACGTACCCCAGAGCCACCACCGACGGGCATGCCCATCGTGGAGCACAAACCCGGGCTGGCGAAGGAGATGCTGCGCGAGTTGGCGCCTCTGCTGGCCGAGGAGGGTATCGACGTCGATGACATCGACGCGCCTGACCTGGAAACGTTGCAGGCGGCGATGAACCGTGCGGTCGAACGGCGCAACATGCAACTGTTCAGCCCGGTCGGTGAAGCTCGCGGGTACGCGATCACCACGCTGCGGCTGGCCATCGAAGCGATCGTCGATGACGACACTCGCAGCGCCGCCGCGGTAATCGACTCCGTCCCACCCGAGTCCCCGAACAACGACAGCGCCACTGTGGCCGGCTGCATCGGCGTCGCCCTCGGGCTACTCGACACCTGGCTGTCCGGCCACGACCTCGACGCTCCGACCGGGCTCGCCAGCCACGCTCGGCTGCCGGCCGGGCACTGGACCGGGGAACGTGCAGCCACCGACATCCTCACCCTCGCCGGCAAAGGCAGGGCGTTCCGCTCCCTCGACACACTGATCACCCGCCAAGGCGGGCAGCAGCTCCTCTATGGCTCAGTGCTCGCCCTCACCGCCGCAGCGCAGGCCTGGGCCCGCAACACCGACACGTCGCTGCTCGAACTCATCCACACCATCGTCCGCTGACCAAGCACTACCATCCCGCCATCAAGTCGTCGTGTTGCGACGATGACTGGAACCCGCCGTGCCGTGGTTGGGACCATGGAGACACCGCCCGAATGCTGGGTGGCGCTCACGCCGCTCGCCGTGATCTTTGCTGAGGTCGGGGCGTCGGGAATGATCGTCATCGGCGTGGCCGCGAACACCTTGGTGACGTCACCGTTCGCGGCGGTGTAGGTGGTGATGTACCCACCTGGCTGGGCCAAGACCGTCGTGGTCGCGACCGCCGCGGCCGACGCCGAGGTCGACGTCGGCACGACAACCGCCGCCCAGTGCCAGCGCCGCAGACCCGATGATGGACATGCGAGATCTCTTCTGCACTTGTGCCACCCTCCACTGTGATCGCGGAACGCGATCATTTGCGCAGAGTGTCCCGCCGGGGGTAACCCGGGTCAAGGGTAGACAGGCACGGACATTCGCGGCACGGAACAAGAAACATCAAACTGTGATAAATGCCTGCGCCGCCTGCTTTCCGGGTGGGGGAAACGGGGTCGTGGCCACACCCGCCGCCTCGGACGGCACCGCCGCTTGCCCACCCCAGAACCAACACTTCCTGCCGAGCTCATCGTCCGCTGAGCTCGACAGGAAGCGTGAAGAAATCCCGCGTGTCCGTCACTTGGTCTGCGCCGCTGGCACTGGGCGCGGCGGTCCGGTCGCGGTCGACAGATCGCAGACGACGGGATGCGTACCGCTGTCGGCAAGTGCGCTCGACACTGTGTGGGCACAGCCAGCGCGGCCGTGCCCGTCAGTTCCAGATCCATGACACCCCTTCCCGACGCGGTCTGTTGCCCACTACCGAGACCACCGGGGCGCGCGGCTTGTGACATCTAGCGGCGGCCCCGTCATGTCACATCAGGCGACTCTGTCGTGTCTCGTGTAACAAGCAGCGAATACGAGGAGAGGTACGGATCATGCGAGTGTTTGTGGCAGGCGGCAGCGGCGTTCTGGGTCGGCGACTGGTACCGCAGCTGGTGGCCAACGGGCACGAGGTGACGGCGACGACGACCACCGAGGCCAAGTTGGGTCTGCTGGCGCAGTTGGGCGCCGACGGCGTGATGATGGACGGGCTGGACGCTACATCGGTCGGTGAGGCGGTGGCCGCGTCCCGGCCGGACGTGATCGTGCACCAGATGACGGCGATTTCGATGACGCACGCCGGTAAGCCTGATATCAAGCACCCGGACCGGTGGTTCGCCCAAACGAACCGGTTGCGGGCCGAGGGGACGGACCATCTCCTGGCGGCAGCCGAGACGACCGGCGTCCCGCATGTCGTTGCGCAGGGCTACGCCAGCTGGAACGGCACACCGCACGGAGGATGGGTCAAGACGGAAGAGGACCCGCTGAACCTGATGGAGGGGACGGCGTCGCATGCCGGACTCGCGGTGCTGCAGCGAGTCGAGGACAAGGTGCTCGCGATCGGCGGCGCGGTGCTGCGATACGGCGCGTTCTACGGGCCGGGTGCCATTGATGACCAGGTCACGCTGCTGCGCAAACGGCAGTACCCGCTTGTCGGACGCGGCTCCGGCTACAGCTCGTGGGTGCATCTGGACGATGCGGCCAGTGCCACCGTCCTGGCCGTGGAGCAGAAAGTCACTGGCGTGTTCAACGTCGTCGACGACGACCCTGCGCCCGCCAGCGAGTGGCTGCCCTATCTGGCCGAGTGCGCGGGCGCGAAGCCTCCGCGGCGAGTTCCCGTCTGGTTGGCTCGGCTGCTGGCCGGGGATCAAGCGGTGCTGATGATGACCGCAGGCCGCGGCTTCTCCAACAGCAAGGCCAAACGCGAACTCGGCTGGCAACTGAGCTACCCCTCCTGGCGACAGGGGTTCAGGGCAGAACTCGGATGACACGGATAGAGCAGTTCGAGGATCTTCGGCCGCTGCTGTTCTCGATCGCCTACCGAATCCTGGGCAGCGTAAGCGAGGCCGAAGACGCCGTCCAGGAGACCTGGCTGCGCTGGACCGCCTCCACGACAACGCCGGTGTCAGCCAAGGCGTACCTCTGCGCCGCTGTGACCCGGGTCTCGATCAACGTGTTGCGCTCGGCGCGCTTGCGCCGCGAGCACTACGTGGGGCCATGGTTGCCCGAGCCGCTGTTGGGAGACCCATACCAGGACCCGCAGCGTTCGGCCGAGCTTGCCGACTCGGTGTCGATGGCAGCACTGTTGCTGCTCGAGCGGCTCAGCCCGCTCGAGCGGGCGATCTTCGTGCTGCGCGAGGTGTTCGCCTTCGACTTCCCCGAGATCGCCTCGACCGTAGGACGCTCGGAGGCGGCATGCCGCCAGCTGGCGGTCCGGGCTCGCCGCCACATGGACGAAGGACGACCTCGCTTCGAGGCCGATCGGAAGCGGCGCGAAGAACTCGCCGCCCGGTTCCTCGACGCCGTCCGAGACGGGAGCGTCGACGAGTTGCGCGAGTTGCTCGCCGCCGACGTCCAGCTCATCGGCGACAGCGGCGGCAAGGCCCCGCAGTTCGCCGAACGCATCGTCGGTGTCGAGAACGTGGCCAGGATGCTCGCCGCCCTCGCCGCGCCGTTCGCACGGGTGGGCGGGGTCGTTCAGCCGCACCAGCTCAATGGCCAGCCGGGCGCGATCTTCCGCGACCAAGAAGGCAAGGTCGTCAACACATGGACTCTCGACATCCTCGACGGGCAGATCCAGATCATCCGCTCAGTCATCAACCCCGACAAGCTCGCCCACCTGGGCCCCCTGGCGGACACCTGGATAGTCCTGCGCGACACCCAGCAGGCTCGCACAACAACGGGGCCTCGTCCGAAGCCGGACGACGTCGAGCTCACCGAACTCGACGCAACGCGGGACGGGTCGCGGTGATCAGGATCGGGTCATGTCGTCGCCGCGTCGGAGAAGCCAGAGGAAGGCAACCGAGACTGGTCCGCGATCTCCGTCGCAGTGATCAGTCTGCTGTCCGAAGCGTCCCGCTGACCGGCTTCGGTCTCGTTCGCCCGTGGGGAGAGGTGGCACCGACGCGGCTGCCAGTCACATCGGTGGCCGTCGCGTGCGTCCGCTCGTCCAAGACGACGTGTTCGTCAGTGCAGCGGCACGACCGCGACCGGGCAGGTCGCGTGATGCAGCACGCCCTGGCTCACCGAGCCGAGCAACGTGCCGGCCAGCGCATGCCGCCCGCGCGAGCCCACCACGAGCAGCCGCTCCGCGGTCGACTCCGAGACCAGCCCGGCCACCGCGTGATCGCGGATCACCGCGCCGTGCACGTCCACGTCCGGGTACCGCTCACGCCATCCGGCCAGCGCCTCCGACAACCACGCCTCGCCTCTCGCCGGCGCGGGCGGCTTGGGGCTCCAGACCATCTCGGTGAGCAGGTCCGGGTGCCAGCACATGACCGCACGCAGCGGCGCACCGTGCCGGCTGGCGTACTCGAGGGCGAACTCCAGCACTTCCTGGGACTCCTCGCGCGGGTCGACCGCGACGACCACCCGGGCACGCTCGGCCGCGTCGCCCGCAGGCCCGCGCACGACGACGACCGGGCAGCTCGCTCGGGCCGCCACGGCCGTGCTGACCGAGCCGAGCAGTATCGATCCGGTCGCGTGCAGGCGCCGCGAGCCAACGACCACCAGGGCCGCGCCCCGTGCCTGCGCGAGAAGGGTGGGCGCCGGGTCGCCGTCGATCGCCTCTGTGGTGACCTCGACATCGGGCGCGTACGCGGCCGCGTCCGCCTCCGCGCGGGAGAGGATCGTCTTCGCCGCACTGCGCACCAGTTTCGTGTCCGCGGCGGGCAGGTTCCCGTACATCGCCATCGAGCCGTACGTGTACGTGCCGTCGTATGCGTGCACGATCCGCACCGGCAGCCGGCGCGCCCGAGCCTCGTCCAGCGCCCAGATCAGCGCTTGGTCGGCCCCCTCGGAGCCGTCGAAGCCGAGGACGAGCGGCGCCGTTGCGGTGCTGTTCACGTTGTTGCCTCTCTGCGCGGGAGTTGGTGTCTGGGGTGCAGGTTCGTACCGGCCCGGCGCGCGGGGTTGCTGGCCTCGAGGAGCACCCGCTGCTCCGCGGCTGCGATGGTGCGGCGCACCGGGTCGACGACGTCGGGGTTGACCGAGACGGACGTGATCCCGAGCCGCACCAGGTGCTCGGCGAACTCAGGACGGTTCGACGGCGCCTGCCCGCACAGCGAGGAGGTGATCCCCGCGTCCTGGCAGGCCGCGATGATCCGCCCGATGGCGTCGAGCACGGCAGGGTCGGATTCGTCGAAGAGTTCGGCGCACACCGTGGAGTCGCGGTCGACCCCGAGCATCAGCTGGGTGAGGTCGTTGCTGCCGATGGACACCCCCTCGATACCCAGCTGTGCGTACGTGGGGATCCAGTATGCGACGGACGGCACCTCGGCCATCACCCAGACCGGCAGCCGAGCTGCCGTCCGGTGGGCACGCACCAGATCCAGGCATCGTTCGAGCTCCCAGGCGGTGCGCACGAACGGGATCATCAGCCGCAGGTTCGGCGTCTGCTCGGCAACCGCGCCGAGCACGTCCAACTCCAGCTCGAACAGGTCCGGCTGGTCGACGTACCGGTAGCAGCCGCGGTAGCCGATCATCGGGTTCTCCTCGTGCGGCTCGAACTCGGTACCGCCCTCCAGTCCGTGGAACTCGTTGGTGCGGAAGTCGATGCTGCGGTACACCACCGGCCGCGGCGCGAACGCCCTGGTGATGCGCAGCAACGGTTCGGTCATCTCGTCGATGAAGGTCTGCTTCTGCCCCCGCTGCAGCAGCAGGCGCGGATGCACGCCGTGCAGCGCATCGGCGACCATGAACTCGGCGCGCAACAGGCCGACCCCGTCGACGTCGAGGGCTGCGACCTCCTCGGCGTGCTCGGCTACCGCCAGGTTCACGTAGAGCTTGGTGCCCAGCGGGGTCGCCGCCGGGGCGGCCGCCGCAGCCGCGCTGCCCGCGGGCTCGATGGCTGACGTGCCGACCACGCCGGCCAGCACCTCGCCGGTGCGGCCGTCGACCGTCACGACATCGCCGTCGTGCAGGGTCGTGGTGGCGCTGCGCGCACCGACCACGCACGGGACGCCCAGTTCGCGCGACACGATCGCCGCATGGCAGGTCATCCCGCCGCCGTCGGTGATCAGTGCGGCCGCCCGCCGCATCGCGGGCACCCAGTCCGGGCTCGTCATCGGCGCGACCAGCACCTCGCCGGCCTGCAGCTGGACGCCCTGCTCGGGTGTCATCAGCACGCGCACCGCACCCGACGCGCGCCCGCTCGAGGCGGCCAGGCCCCTGAGCAGGACGTCGGCCCGGCCGGGCTGTGCCGGGCGGTCATCGTGCAGCGTCGTGATCGGCCGCGACTGCACGAGGTAGGTCACCCCGTCCGCGACGGCCCACTCCAGGTCCTGCGGCGTGCCGTAGTGGCGTTCGACGTCGAGACCGATCCGGGCGAGTTGGAGGATCTGCGCGTCATCGAGCACCCGCGCCTGCGCACTGTCCTCGTCGAGCGTGATCTCCTCGTCCGCGCCGTCCGCGCCTCGGACGATCTGCAGGTGCTGGCGCCCGACCCGAACACCGACGATGCGCGGGCCCTGCTTGTTGACCAGGTAGGTGTCCGGTTCGACGCGTCCGCTGACGATCGCCTCGCCCTGGCCGAGGATCGCCTCGATGACCAGCTGCTCGCGATCGTTCGTGGACGGGTCCACGGTGAACATCACGCCGGACCGCTCGGACGGGATCATCCGCTGCACCACGACGGCGATGCTCGGCTCCTCGTCCACGCCGGATGCGGCGCGGTAGGAGATGACCCGCTTGCCGTACACCGATGCCCAGCAGTCGACCACCCTGCCGAGCACGGCCTGCGCGCCCATCACGTTCGTGTAGGACACGTTCATCCCGGCGAAGGAGGTGTCGCCGGCATCCTCACTGGTTCCCGAGGACCGCACCGCGACCGCGATGTCGTCGCCCAGGTCGTGATAGGCGGCCGCCACTTCCTTCGCCAGTTCGACGGGCAGCGGGGTTGAGCCGATCAGCGCCTGCGCGAGCTCACTGGCGTGGGTCAGCGCGGCGTCGTCGGTCGGGTCGAGGTCGGCGGTGAGCTCGCGGAGCTTGCCGCGCGCCCCGGACGCCTCGACCGCGGAGAGGAACGCTTCGCTGGTCACGACGAAGCCGGGCGGGACGGGCAGCCCTGCCGACGTCAGCTCGCCGAGGTTGGCGCCCTTGCCGCCCACCTGCGCGGCGTCGCCCAGACCGATCTCGTCGAACCACTTGATCGTCTTCATGGCACCCCCATCGTCGATCCCCTGCGTCCACTCTCGTCCGGGCGCAGCGGAGCTGTCAGGGCCCAACGGCCCGTCCTGATCGGGACCAGTGCCGCCCAAGGGCACTTGCCGCGACGCGTTCCGGCTCGCGACCGTGGACACAGGGACACAAGGACACCAGGAAACAAGACACCAGGACACAAGGCGCCGACCGCGCCGTCGTAGGCAAGGGAGCCGGGCCATGGTCACCGAACAGCCACTGCTACGGATCGAGCATCTGAGCAAGAGCTTCGGCGCCGTCCAGGCGCTGCGTGATGTGTCGCTGGACGTGCCCGCGGGCAGGGTCACCGCGCTCGCCGGCGACAACGGCGCGGGCAAGTCGGTGCTCATCAAGTGCATCGCCGGCAGCTACCCGCCGGACTCCGGACGCCTGATCTGGGACGGGCACCCGGTGTTCCTGCGCGGTCCCAAGGACGCGGCGGCGCTCGGGATCGAGACCGTGTACCAGGACTTGGCGCTGTGCGACAACCTCGACGTCGTCCAGAACCTGTTCCTCGGCCGCGAGAAGGTACGCCGTCACGGGCCACTGGACGAGGAGGCCATGGAGCTGGCCGCACGCGACACCCTGCGCAACCTGTCCGTGACGAGCATCCGATCCATCCGCCAGCGGGTCGGCGCGCTTTCCGGTGGACAACGCCAAGCGGTGGCGATCGCCAAGTCCGTCCTGTGGAACTCGCGACTGGTGATCATGGACGAGCCGACGGCGGCGCTGGGTGTGGTGCAGACCCGGGTCGTCCTCGACCTGCTCCGCAAGCTCGCCGACCGCGGTATCGCGGTGATCGTGATCTCGCACAACATGAACGACGTGTTCGCGGTCGCCGACCGCATCGCCGTCCTGCACCTCGGTCAGCTGGTTGCTGTCCGGCCGATCGAGGAGCTGAGCCGGCAACTGATCGTCGAGCTCATGACGAGCGGCTACAGCGAGGGCAGCGGCTCGGACGCGGCGGCCGCACACCGCTCGACGCCGGCACCGGCACCGGCACCGGCACCGGCACGCTAACCGTCCACTAAGGCCGGCCGTGCCGCCCTGATCAACTCGATCCCGCTGCTGCGGTCCAGGCCACCGATCTCCCAGCTGTCCGCGCGCACCTCGATGGTTGCGTTCTGCGAGCCGACGCGGATGCCGCCGACGCGCAGCGGAACGAATCGATCGCGCACTGCGGGCGCACACCACAGCCGTCCGGCGCCGACGTCCGGATCGAAGCGCAGCATGCTGCGCAGCAGCAACAGCGGCGCCGCCGACGCCCATGCCTGGGGCGAGCAGGACGTCGGGTACGGAATCGGGTCGGTGAACTCCTCTCGCGCGAACCCGCAGAACAGTTCGGGCAGGCGGTGCTCGAAGTGCTCGGCTGCATCGAGCAGACCGGCGGTGACACGCTGGGCGTGGTCCACGAAGCCGTACCGCGTCAGGCCGGCCACGCAGATCGCTGTGTCGTGCGGCCAGACCGATCCGTTGTGATAGCTCATCGGGTTGTAGGCACCCATCGACGACGACAGCGTCCGGATCCCCCAGCCGGTGAACAGCGGCGGCGACAGCAACAGGTCGGCGATCCTGGCGGCCTTGTCCCGATCGGCGATCCCGGTCCACAAGCAGTGCCCGATGTTGGAGGTCAGGGCATCGACGGGCCGCTTCTCATGGTCCAGGGCCACCGCGTACCAGCCTCGGTCGCCGAGCCAGAACGTCTCGTTGAACCGTCGGCGAAGCCGGCGCGCCCGACCCGCCCATCGCTGCGCCGCTGCCTGCTCACCGACCTGCGCGGCAAGCGCCGCGCCGGCGCGGAACGCAGCGTAGGCGTACGCCTGTACCTCGGCCAGCGCGATCGGCGTTCGTGCGAGCCGGCCGTCGGCGAAGTTGATGCCGTCCCACGAGTCCTTCCAACCCTGGTTCACGAGCCCCCGGTCGGTCTTGCGCTCGTACTCGACGAAGCCGTCGCCGTCCTGATCGCCGTGCTCCTCGATCCAACGCAGCGCGCGCGCCGCGTGCGGGAACAGCGCGTCCACCTCGTCCCGGTGGCGTCCCCAACGGTTCAGCTCGCCGAGCAGCATGACGAACAGCGCGGTCGCATCTGCCGTGCCGTAGTAGGTGCTGGCGCCACCGAGCGCCAACTCGGCCACCGGGCCGAGCCGGGTCTCGTGCAGGATTCGCCCCGGCTCCTCCTCTGACGCCGCTTGGAACTCGCTCCCCTGGCGCTCGGCCAGCGTCTGCAGGGTGCCGAGAGCGACAGAGCTGTCGACGGGTAGCAGCATCCACGAGGTGAGCAGCGCATCACGGCCGAACAGGGCCATGAACCACGGTGCGCCCGCCGCGACAACGGCGCGTTCGGGATGGGACGCGTCGAAGATGCGGAGCGATCCGAGATCTTCCAGGCTGCGCCCGAGCACCGCCCCGAACGCCCGGTCGGCCGTGTGGATCTGCGGGCTGGCACGCTGCCAGGCGCGTGCCTTGCGTGCCGGCGCCGCCTCGGCGGCGTCCTCGCCCCGGCTGTGGAGCAGGGGAATGGTCTTCCCGGCGATGATCGGCAGCACCTCAACGGTCATGGTCGTCGTCTGCCGCGGCGACAGCGCGATCTGCCAAATGGCTCCATCCGCAGTGAGCACCGCACCGACGTCGTGCATCCGAACCAGCACGCCGAACGGCCGTCCGGCCCGCACCCGCGTGATCCGCAGTTCCTGCCCGCTCACGCTGACGTCGGTGTGCGCGTCCAGAACGCCCGCACGCTGGTCCTTCACCTCGAACAGGTCGGCCAGGTCCGCGCTCACGGCCAGTTCCACTCGGCAGCGTGCCGAATCAGCACCGGTCGAGCGGACCGTGATGTCCTCACGCATGCCGTTGCCGACGTAGCGCCGGCGGATCACGAGCACCGCGCTGTCGGACCGCCCGTCCGCGGGCGCCACCCGCCCGATGAAGGACGCGGCGAACGGATCGGAGCGGTGCACGGTCACCGGAAGCACATCCGCACCGTTGATCCGCAACCGCCAGCGCGAGATGACCCTGGTGTCCTGGACGAACAGGCCCTGGACCGCTCGGGCGTCCATGTTCGCGTTCGCGTCGCTGATGCAGAACGACGACCCCTCGATCAAGGTGATCGTCGCTGCGCCGCCACCCACGACTGGTGGGTTCTGGAACGCGGTCACGCGCAGAGCACACCGCGGCCGCGAGTTCGAAGCCAGGGGCGAACGTCCTGGGCCTTGTGCCGACGGGGCGCCGCGTGATCGGTGACCAAAGCCCCTGGGGCCCGCGCGCGGGCGCGCCGAGAGTGGGAGTGTCACCGAAGGAGGGAGCACCAAATGACCACCAGGACAGCCCCGTGGGACCAGGTGAGTGCCAATCTCGACCGGCTGGGTACGGACGTGCGCAACCGGTTCGAGCAGGCGGGCGCCGACGTGACCGCCGAGCGGGCCGCGGTCGAAGCGGCGGTGCAGTCGCTGATCGCCGCGATCGAGGACGCGTTCGGAACGGCCGGGGATGTCGTGCGCGACCCGGTGCTGCGCAAGGACCTCGCCGCGGTGGCCGCGTCCATGCGGCACGCGCTGGTCGGCACGCTCGAGCAGCCCGGCGCAGCGGTCAAGCAACTTGCCGGCCGGGCGCGACGCCCCGCGCCGGCCAGGACCGCCACGAAGGCGAGTGCCCGCACGCCGTCCGGGTCTGCTGGCACCAAGAAGCCTGCGGCGCGTCGCGCCGCAGCGCCGCGACGGCCGGAGCACTGACGCCAGGGGTAGGACCGCGCCGCGCATGGCGGGGGACGTGCGTGGCAGCGCCCGGGCAGGGCTGACCGTAGTAGTCGCGGCAGGGCCGGGGGTCGGTGCAATTGCCGGCCCCCGGCCCGCTGTCTTGCGTGCTCACCGTCCGATCGGGATCTCACCGGCCCCGGCACTGCTCTCGAGGCGGTGGCGGGCCAGCCGCACGGCCATCTCCGAGAGGGAGTCGTGCGCGACCGACCCGCGCAGCTGCTCGAGGGCGAGCCGCACGTGCGCCCGTATGGTCGACGGTTGCGCCGTCGCACCCAGCTGCGCGCTCAGCTCGCGCGCCAAGGAATCGACAAGGACGTCCAGACCGGCTCGTTCGACCGGACGGGACGGGGATTCGGCCACGCCCATCGTCAGCTCCCCCGCTCAGCTCTGTCGCGCGTGCCCGTCGGCCGGCCCCTCGACCGGATAGCTGGCCACGAGCCTGCCCCGCACGTCGAACACGGCAGCCGCGGTGCGCTCCAACCCGGCGCGCCCGCTGCGGTAGTGGTGCGCGCACAGGAGCAGCTCGCGCCGACCTGCACGACCGTCAGCGCGCGGCAGGACGATGCGGTACGCGGCCGCGCCGGGGCAGCAGTCGGCCCGTTCGGGCGCGCGCACCTCGTCCGCGGCGATCAGCAGGTCGTCCCATGGGAAATCGAATTCTTCGCTGCCGTCACGCTTGGGGCGCGGCCCCGGTGACGGGTGCCAAGGCTGCAATCTCATGTGATGAGGATCCGCGAACCTGCGGGCGGCCAGTAGGTTCCACGTACCCCAGTTGCGGGGACTTTGGACCCACCGGCGGACGGTGCCGCCACCGGTCTGCAGCCGGCCGCGCGGCCAGCAGCCGCGCGTAGAGCCGCTCGTGATCGCCCGCCATCCGCTGCATCGAGAATCGTTGCGCCGCGGCTGCGCGGCAGCGCAGCCGGTCGATCGAACCGAGCCGGCCGGCCGCCGCGACGAGGTCGTCCTCGCTCCGCGCGAGGAAGCCGGTGACGCCGTCATCCACGATCTCCGGTGCCGCGCCGTACGGGCAGCCGAGCACCGGCGTCCCGCAGGCGAGCGCCTCGGTCATCACCAACCCGAAGGGTTCGGGCCAGGCGATCGGGTCGATCAGTGCGGGCGCGTGACGCAACAGCTCGACGCGCCCGGCCAGCGGCTCCTCCACGAGGACCTCGTCCGACGGGCGGAGCAGCGGGCGAACCGCCTCGGCGAAGTAGGCGCGCTCGTCGGCCTCGCGCACCTTGCTCGCGATCACGATGCGGTACCCCGCACGGTGCGCGATCCGCACGGCGCGTGCAACTCCCTTGTCCGGCGACATCCGCCCGACGAACAGCAGGTAGTCGCCGCCGCCGGGGCCCAAGCGGTACGCGTCCAGATCGATCCCGTGGTGGATGACCGCGGTGACGGGCACCGAGCCTGCGCTGACCGCCTGGGCCTGTGAGATCGCGACGAGGGCGACGCCCCGCGCGGTCGTGGCGGAGAAGATACGCAGCGCCTCGGCGTTGAACGGGCCGTGATTGGTGACGACGCGGGGCGCGGCGCCGAAGCTGTTCGCGGGGCCGATCAGCGAACCGAGCAGGGTGTGATCGTGAATGATGTCGACGTCGGCGAGCGCGTCGTACGCCGCCAGCACGTGCGCTGCTTCGTACGCTCCGCTTCCCATGGGCTCGACCGCCCGCTCGTACAGCGAGAACTTGTGCACCGGGCACGCCGAATCGCCGAGCGTGAACAGGACGACCTGATGTCCCAGCGCGCTCAGCCCGCGAGCCAGATTGTCGACCACCGCTTCGGTGCCCCCGTAGCGGGGCGGGGGAACGGGTACCCAGGGCGGCGCGATGAGGCCGATACGCATGGGCCGCCGGCCACCCGGCCGCATCGTGTCGGCGGGATCCGCTGCCGCCCGCGCCTGCATCACCCCTTCAGCACAGCGGGCAGCAGATCGGCACGGCAGGGCCGAACGTCACTGCGCCCGGCGGCCACGGTCCTCAGTTCTTCAGCGGGACCAGGAGCACCGGCCGCCCTGCCTCCAGCACCGATCGGCGCACCGTCAGCGCCCGGCCCGGCTCCAGATGCTGGGACCAGCCGAGCGCGATGAGGTCTGCCTGCTCGGCCTCGGCAACCGAGCCGACGAGCTCGCCCGGCGTTCCGGAGCGCAACTCCAGCCGTCCCCCGGCCGGCGCGTGCCGCGAGAGGAACTGCGCTGACCACGCCTGCTGGGTGTGCGCAGCCTGATCCCAGAACATCGGCGCCGTCGTGGCGTCGAACACGTGCAGGACCACGATGTCGACGCCGGCGCCGGCAAGGAGCGCGACGAGGTCCGCCACCGCCTCGGCCGACGCGGGCGTGCCGTCGAGCGGCACCAGCACCCGCGAGACAGCCGCGACCGGCCGGCCGAGATCAGGCGGTACGAGCACCACCGGCTTGCGGGCCCGCCGCACGACGCGCCAGCACACCGCGTCCTCGTCCGGCCCCGCAGCGAGGACCGCCGCGACCACGTCCACGGTGTCGAGCTCGGCCAGCACCTCACTCGCGCGGTGCGCCGCCAGTTGCCCTCGCGTCGCGGACAGGGTGCGCAAGTCGGCGCGCAGTACCTCGGCCAGCGCGGACCCGACCTCCACGACAGGAGCTCCCCCGCCCGGCTCGGCCACCGCCAGCACTTGAGTCATCGCCTCACCTCCGCACGAGGTGCCGGCACGAGCGCCGCCACGCCGTTCACCCGCACCGGCGGGCCGCCGAGCAGCCGCACCGCCAGCGGACCGTCGGTGCCGACTTCCACACGCCCGTCGGCCACCCGCACCCGGACCCGCCGGCGCAGGCATCGCATCCGGACCGTGACGGTGTGCCAGCCGGACGGCAGGCACGGGTCGAGCGTCAGTGCGCCGCTGTCCACCCGCGCGCCGAGGAAACCGAACACGAGCGCCTGCCACACGCCGCCGAACGTCGCCATGTGCAGCCCGGACGAGGTGCTGCCGGTCAGGTCGTCGAGGTCCAGCCGCAGCGCGACCCGTAGCAACGCGAGCGCCTCGTCCGGGCGACCGGCGCGGGCGAGAAGCGCTGCCGAGATCGCCGGGGAGAGCGAGGATCCGTGTGCCGTCCGAGGTTCGTAGTAGTCGAGGTTCGGGATCAGCGAGCCGGCAGCGACCTCGTCCGGAACGAGGTGGTGCAGCATCAGGACGTCCGGCTGCTTGATCAGCTGCGAGCCGGCCACGCGTTCGCGGCCCAGCAGCACGTCGATGGCCACCGGTGCGACGGCGAAGTCGGCGACGCGCAGCGGTTCCAACCGGTAGTAGCCGGCGAACTGCTCGTACCGACCTGTTTCGGGGTCGTAGCCGTCGACCAGCCTGTCGGCGAGCTCACGCCAGTTCGCCGCGTCCGCGTGGGCCGGATTCAGCGCGGCGGCAGTGCGCAGGTTCCAGCGCGCCAGCACGTTCGTGAACGCATTGTCATCGACGAGTTCGTGGTACTCGTCCGGACCGATGACGCCGTCCAGGTGCGCGGCGCCGGCCGCGTCCAGCCGTACGCGCGAGGACCAGTAGCTCGCCGTCTCGACGAGCAGCTCGCGCACCGGGGCGGTCCCGCCGGCCGGCTCACCGCACCATCGCGCCAGGTGCACGGCGCTCCACGCCACATCCGCGGTGATGTGCTCCTCGAAGCGGCCGGTCAGGATGTCCACCGGTTGACCACCGATCGCACCGGTCGCCGGCGTGACGTCCGCGCCGCTCGAGGCCGACTCCCACGGGAATCTGGCGCCCGACCGGCCTTCGGTGCGGGCGGCGGCCCGTGCGGTGGCCAGCCGCCGCACGCGGTACTGCAGCATCGCCGCGGCGGCGGCCGGGTCCATTGTCGCGAGCGCCGGCAGGACGAACACGTCGCTGTCCCAGAACACGTGGCCGCTGTACCCCGGCCCGGACACCCCACGGGCACCGAGCCCCTGTTCGCCACGGCGGTCAGCGTTGGACCACAGCTGGAACAGTGCGAACCTGATCGCGAGCTCCGCCGCCCGGTCGTCGGGGATCTCCACGCCGGCGTCGCGCCATCGCCCGGCCCACGCCGCACGCTGTTCGGCCAGGAGCCGATCGAACCCGAGACGTTCGGCCTCATCGAGCAACTCCTGCGCGCTCGACAATTTCGGGCGCTGCGGCGCGATCACGTACGCGGCCAGCCGCTGCACCGTCCGTATCGCGCCGTCGCGACCGATGCGTTGCCGGGCGACCGCACCGATTCCGCCGCTGTTCCCGGTCGATTGCGCCCACCATCGCCCGTCGACCTGGCCGGCGGTGGACGACTCCGTCGCCGCCGGTCGTAACGCCCGACCGGGCCGGAGCCGGCCGACCGCGGCCTCGGCCCGAAGTGCCACCACTCCCGGGCGTGCGACGCTCATGAAACGCATGCTCTTCAGCGGCGATGGGCCGGGCGTCGACTCGGTGCGCAGCAGCACGCCCGAGCGGAGGTCGAGGATGCGCTCGTCCCGCACCACCGGCGGTGCAATGTCCAGGTCCGTCCACGCCGGCCCGGGGAGCAGGTGCTCGGCGGACCCCGAACCGCAGTAGATGCCGCTGGCCAGCAGCAGCGGCATGGCGGGAGCGACTGCGCCGGCGGCTTCCTCGCGGTTACCGCGCGTGCCGATGCCGCCGGCGCCGATCGTGAGCACGGCGTCCGCCGTGCCGGCGTCTGATGCGTAGACGGTCCAGCGCACGTCTTCATCGATGCCCGGTACGCGGCGCGCGCGGCGCCTGCGCACCTGCTCGGCGAGCAGCCCGGACACCAGCTCCGGCCCGGCCCGCAGCACGAGCACCAGCTCGCCCGTGATTCCGACCGCGGCCAGCTTGTCCAGCTCCGCCTGCAGCGCCACCCGGTCTGTCGTGTCGAGCACGACCACCTCAACACCCTGTTCGCGCAAGCGGTTCGCCGCGCGCCGCACATCGCGCGCCCGCACGCGGTCCAGTCGGGACATCACGTGCTCACGGTCCAGGATCACGGCATCGACGGTGCGCCCGATGCACGACTGCGCTGCACTCGAACTCGCCATGCGCGACGTCCCGTTCCTCGACCTGTCTGTGCATCCGACCGCAGCAGCATGCGGGCACGCGAGAGTCCAAAGTCCCTGGCCGGGAGCATTCGCCGGGGACCACAGTGAGGTTCGGACGAAATCGAAGGGACGCGCGATGCCTTCCACGGCCGCGGCCGACGCCGCCGAAGTCCACGAGACGCACAGCGCGGTCGTGCTGATGTTCGGTGATCGTGCCTACAAGTTCAAGAAGCACGTGAGCCTCGGGTTCGTGGACCTCGTGACTGATGCGGCTCGCCTCGCGGACTGCCGCCGCGAGGTCGAGCTCAACCGCCAGTTCAGCCCGGACGTGTACCTCGACGTCGTCACCATCGCCGGCAGCGACAGCGAACCGTTCGAGCGCGGCATCGCGATGCGCCGGATGCCGAGTGAACTGCGGCTGTCGACCCTGGTGCAGTCGGGCGCCGACGTCGACCAGCACCTGCGCGCGCTTGCCCGGCTCGTGGCGTGCTACCACTCGCGCGCAAGGCGCGGGCCGGAGATCGACGCCGAAGCCGGCCTACCCGGGCTGCGGCGGCGGTGGGCTGACAATCTGCGCGAGAGCGAACTGCTCGGCCCGATGGCCGTCCCCGCGCAGGAGCACGCCGAGGTCGCGCGGCTGGCGATGCGTTATCTGGACGGCCGGGCCGACCTGTTCGCCGAGCGGGCCGCGGCCGGCGCCTACCTCGACGGGCACGGGGACCTGCTCAGCGAGGACATCTTCTGCCTTCCGGATCACCCGCGCGTGCTCGACTGCCTCGAGTTCGACGACCGGCTGCGGTGGGTGGACGCGCTCGACGACGTCGCGTTCCTCGCGATGGACCTGGAGCATCTGGGCCGACCCGACCTCGCCGAGCGCTTCCTGAACTGGTACCTGGAGTTCAGCGGGGCACCGGCCGTCGAGTCGCTGTGCCATCACTACGTCGCCTATCGCGCGTTCGTTCGCGCAAAGATCGCCGCACTGCGCTCGGCGCAAGGCTTGCCGAACGCCGAGGCCGGCGAGTATCTGCGTATCGCACTGCGCCACCTCCGCTCCGGCGAGGTAAACCTGATCATGGTCGGTGGGCCGCCCGGATCCGGGAAGACCACCCTCGCCCGCGCGCTCGTGGAGCGGCTCGGCTGGTCACTGCTCAGCACCGATGAGATCCGGCGCGAGTTCGGCGGTCGTGACCGGTACGACCCAGCGGCCAAGGCCGCGGTCTACCGGAGGCTGCTGGCGCGCGCCCGAACCTCACTCGAGCACGGCGTCTCGGTGATCGCGGACGCGACCTGGGGCGACCCGTGCACCCGTGCGTTGGCAGAGCAGCTCGCAGTCGACACGGCCAGCACGCTGGTCGCCGTCGAGTGCAGCGTCGCGCCGGAGTTGGCCGCGCAGCGCGCACAGCAACGACTGGCCGACGGCGAATCGAGCTCGCGCGCAGGGGCCGACGTGGCGCGCCGGCTCGCCGTGCAGCGCGCGCCCTGGCCCCGAGCCGTCCGAGTCGACACCGAGAACGGGGTGCAGCGCGCCGTCGAGCAGGTCCTGACCGTGCTCGGGCCCGACCTCGCCGAGCGGGCCGATCCCGGATGAGCCGGCCCGAATCCGGCCGTCTGCAGCGCAGCTGGCTCGACGTCGACGGGCGACCTGCGGCGTTCGCCGTCGCCGGTGCCGGCCGGCCGCTGGTCTTCCTGCCCGGCTGGGGCCTGGACATGCGCGCCTACCGAAGGGCGCTGCACCAACTGATCCGGCACGGGGTTCGCGTGTACGCCCCGGCCCTGCCGGGCCTGCACGGCACGGCACCTCTGCCGCCCGACCAGTTCAGCCTGGCCGGCTACAGCAGCTGGGTGGCGAAATTCCTGGACGCTGTGGGGCTGAGCGAACCGGTCGCCCTGGTGGGGCATTCGTTCGGCGGCGGCGTCGCCATTCGCACCGCGTACGACTGGCCGGACCGAGTCAACCGGCTGGTCCTGGTGAACGCGATCGGCGGCGCCACCTGGAGTGTGCGCGGGGGGCAGCTGCGACCGATGTCAGAACGCCCGCTGTGGGACTGGGGACTGCACCTGCAGACCGACGTCCTGTCGCTCAGGCAACTCACCCGGATCCTTCCGGTCATCGCGGCAGACGCGGTGCCCAACGCGCTTCTTCGGCCCCGAGCGATGTGGCAGGTCGGCAAGCTGGCCCGCCGGGCAGACCTCAGCGCCGAACTGGCCGCACTGAAGGACCGCGGCCTGCCCGTGGTGATCCTCTGGGGACGCAACGACACGGTGCTGCCGTGGGCGTGCCTGGAGTCGCTCCGGGCGGCGCTGGGCGAGCCCCCGGTCCGAACGATCGAGGGGACACACGGCTGGCTGATCGCAGATCCGCAGCGGTTCGCCCAGGAGATCACCAACATCCTCGGTCTGGATGCGGCCGCAGGCGGCGCGGAGCAGACCTGAGCGCGGCTGCCGTCCCGGGATCGGCGCGGGCAGAAGGACCACCGCCCTTGCGGACGTTGGGCCCTGTCGCGCCGCCGACGGCCGGGACACGCTGGAAGCCCTGGGAAACCTCAGCAGGCAGGCGATTCGAGCGTAAGGGAGCGGACGATGACACACATCCAGGAGTGGCCGATCCAGGTCTGGATCACCGAGGAGGACGACCGTACGACCGCTCGAGCGGTCCTGAACACGCGTGACAACGTGCTCACCGCCGACGGTGTGGCGCGGCGCAGCCCGCGCGATCCGGCCGTGCCGGAGATCGGCGACGAGATCGCGGTCGGCCGCGCGCTGGCCGAACTCGGCCGGCAACTGCTGGCCTCCGGCGCCGACGACGTCGCCGCGATCGAGCAACCTCGATGATCCGAGGAACCTCGATGATCCGAGGAACCTCGATGACCTGAGCGATCTCGCCAGGCACCGCCGGGTGGTGCTGTCAATCGTCGACGATGTGCATCGCGGCCTCTTCGGCGCTCGCACCCCAGCCGGCGCGGCCGACGTCCTCGCCGTACGGCGTCTCGTTCTGCACGAACATGTTGCCCGTGCTCACCAGCCGCCCGGCCCGGTCGTCCTCGTACGCGCGATCCAGGTCCCGCTCGCAGACATCCGGCTCCTCCGCGGCGAGGTGGCGCTCCAGCGACTCGGCGGTGGACATCTGTGCGTACGTCTGGTCGTGGCGCGAGGAGACGGGTGCATGATCCGGCGGTGAGTAACCCGCGTCGAGCGGGTCCTCGCCGATCTCGCCGGCGAGAGAATCCGCCGGATCGAGCTGCGCGTAGCCGTCGTAACCACTTACGTAGATCTCGTCCTGCCTGCTCATGGCCTCAGTCTTGTGGGGAACAACCCGCCGGAGCAGGGGCCAAAGGCCGGGACCGTGCGGACGTACGACCCGTCAGTGATCGCCGACCGCGCCCGTTCCGGCCGTGACCGCGCCCAGCAGGCCGCTGCCCCAACTGCGCGCGCGCTCCTGCTCGCCCGGCTCGAGCGTATTGGTCTTGGACACGTAGAAGCTCCGCGGCCGGGCGATGAGGTCGTAACCGCTCCTGCGCAGCCGCCTGCCGATCCGGACCGACGCCCGGCCGCTGAGCCTGGCGTGCAGCTTGGTGTCGAAGGCAGCGGCCGCACCGCGCCCGCGAGTCGTCGTCAACCATTCACGCAGCCCCGGACCGTCGGCACCGTCCTCCACGGTCAGCCCGCTGCCGGCCTTGCGCCCCGCGCTGACCGCCATCCGCCGGCTGCCCGGACCGCTCAGCCCGAGCATGTGCGTCGGGCCACCCACCACGATCAGGTCGGCACCGGCGACCGTGTCCGGCGCCAGCTTCGAGACGGGGACGACCGCGGTGTCGGCGGCGGCGCTGAGCCCTTCCGCGATCGACTCCGCGATCTGCCGCGTGTTGCCGTACATGGACTCGTAGATCACGATCGCACGCATCTGAGTCTCCTCAATGGCTGGTCGGTGGCGTGTCGCTACGAAGGAACACCCGCAGCAGGTCGGCTCGCGCGACGATGCCGACCAGCACGCCGTCGGCGTCGACGACAGGCAGCCGCTGCACCCGCTTGTGAGCGGCGAGCCGGGCGGCGGATTCGACCGTTGCGTCCGGTGTGGTCACCACCGCGGGCGTCGTCATCAGCTCGCGAGCCGTCGCGTCGCGCATCGGATGGCTGTGGGCGAGCAGGTCCGAGGCGGAGATCACCCCGACGACCCGGCGCCGCTCGTCGAGCACCGGCACGGCTCCGACGTGATTGCGCGCGAGGGCCTGCACGATGTCCGGGAAGCGTGCCTGTTCCCGGGCCGCGACGACACCGCGCACCATGACCTCGGCCACCGGTGTCGTAGCCGCTCGGCTGGACGCCTCGCCCGTCGATGTGCCGAGCTCGCGAAGGTACCGCAGCGTCGTCTCGCGATGCTCGGCGTGTTGCTGCACCCAGTCCGGGTTCAGCTCCGGCATCCATGTCGACGAGAGCATCGTCATCGTCATCGCCTCCTGTTCAACTCTCTTCCGGCACCATCTCGATGGCGCCGCACGGGCACTCGGCCGCGCACAGTCCGCAGCCCTTGCAGTAGTCGAGATCGATGGCGTAGTGGTTGGCGCCGTCGAGCTTGATCACCGCGTTGTCCGGGCACACCCCGAGACAGTTGTCGCAGCCGAAGCAGTTGCCGCACGACAGGCAGCGCCGCGCCTCGAACAGTGCGGTGTCCTCGTCCAGCCCACCGACGACCTCGCCGAACGTGTCCGTCCGGCGGGCTGCCTCGAGGCGGGGACGAACGCTGCGCGGCGCGTCGCTGTAGTACCAGGTGTTCAGCCCGGAGTACGGCACCGGATCGCGTTCCTGCCTCTGCGCCGGCGGATCCTGCCGGCGCAGCCAGCTGTCGATGGCCACGGCGGCCCGGCGGCCGTGGCCGATCGAGTGTGTCACCGACCGGTCCGTGGGCACGGCGTCGCCGCCGGCGAACACGCCCGGGCTACCGGTCATCATCGCCTCGTCGACCTCGATCACCCCGTCCACCACGCGCAGTCCGGGCACCGTGTCGAGCAGGCTCCGGTCGACGTCCTGGCCGAGGGCCAGCACGACGGCGTCCCCGGCCAACTCCTCGAACTCGCCGGTCGGCTGCGGCAGCCCGGCCTCGTCGAGCGTCATCTTCTCCAGGGTGAGCGAGCCCTCGCCGACCGCGGCGATGGTGCGTAGCCACTTGATCCGGACGCCCTCGGCGAGCGCCTCGTCCAGCTCCTGCCGGTCGGCGGGCATCTGCGCCTGGGTACGCCGGTACACGACGACAGCATCGTCGGCGCCGAGCCGCCGCGCGGTGCGCGCGGCGTCCATCGCGGTGTTGCCGCCGCCGTAGACCACCACTGCGCGGCCCAGGCCGGGCCGCTCGCCGTCGGCGACGCTGCCCAGCACGCTCAACGCGTCCAGCACCCGGGACGCCTGGCCGGCGGGCAGGTAGGCGCGGCGGCTGAGCTGCGCCCCGATCGCGATCAGCGCCGCGTCGAACCCGCCGGCTCGCATCGTCTCCCGTAGGTCGGTGACCTTGCTGTTCATGCAGAAGGTGACGCCGAGGTCGGCCAGCCGGGCGATCTCGATGTCGAGAACGTCGCGGGGCAGCCGGAAGGTCGGGATGCCGTGGCGCATCATCCCGCCCGGCTCCTCCCCCGCGTCGTGCACGTGCACCTCGTGGCCCAGGCGGCGCAGTTGATAGGCCGCCGACAGGCCACAGGGTCCGGCCCCCACGACGAGGACGCGGCGCCCGGTCGCAGGTGCCGCATCCGGCAGCCGCCAGCCGGCGTCGATCGCCCGGTCGCCGAGGAATCGTTCGACGGAGTTGATGCCCACGGCGGAGTCCAGTTCCGCGCGGTTGCACGCCGTTTCGCACGGGTGGTAGCAGACCCGGCCCATCACGGCCGGGAACGGGTTGTCCTGCACCAGCCGGCGCCACGCACTCTCGTAGCTGCCGTCCTCAGCGGCGTACAGCCACGCCTGGACGTGTTCGCCGGCCGGGCAGGCGTGCTGGCACGGCGGCAGCCCGGCCGTGTAGACGGGGCGCTCGCTGCGCCACATGCCGGTGTGGTTGGCGAGGCTGGACCGCACGTCCAGCGTGATCGCGAACGGCTTGTTCATCAGCTCTCCTCGTCCAACAACCCGTAACGGACGATGTTCTGGTCGGCCAGCCGCTGCACCCGCGCGACCAGATCGGGCCGGCCCTCGCCACGGAACAGGTGGGCGTACCGGCGTTGTGGGCGCAGGTACTCCTCGACCGGCACCCGGCCGCGGATCGGCAGCGCGCTGGTGACCACGCCGCCTTCTGCCTCGATGACGGGGAACAGCCCGCTGCGTTGTGCCAGCCGCGCCAGCCGGACCGTCTCGGACGTGGCCGAACCCCAGCCGAGCGGGCAGGGCACCAGCACGTGCAGGTAGCGGGCGCCACGAATGCTCATCGCCTTGCGCACCTTGGCCTCGAGGTCGTGCAGTTCGGCCACGGTCGCGGTGGCGACGTACGGGATGTCGTGGGCGATCGCGATCCGCGCGGCGTCCTTGCCGATGCCGAACAGGTTGCCCGGCTCGGCGCCGACCGCCTCGGTCGTCGCGGTCCGCGCGCCGCCTGGCGTCGCCCCGCTGCGCTGCACGCCGGTGTTCATGTAGGCCTGGTTGTCGTAGCACACGTAGAGCACGTCGTCGTTGCGCTCGAACATCCCGGACAGGCACGCGAAGCCGATGTCTACCGTGCCGCCGTCCCCGCCCTGCGCGAGCACCCGGATGTCGCCGCGGCCCGTGGTTCGCAGCCCGGCGGCGACGCCGGACGCGACCGAGGCCGCGTTCGCGAACACCGAGTGCAACCACGGCAATTGCCAGGCGCTCTCCGGGTACGGCGTGGAGAACACCTCGAGGCAGCCGGTGGCGTTCACCGTCACGAGCCGGCCGCCGACGGCGTGCGCGGCCGCGTCCAGCACGTAGCGCGCGGCCAACGCCTCGCCGCAGCCCTGGCAGGCGCGGTGGCCCGAGGTCAGCGCATTGCGCCGCTCGGGATTCGCCTGCTCGGTGCGCTGGTCGAGCGGGAGCAGCCGGTTGCCCACGGCACGCGAACCGACTTGGTAGAACTTCGCCGTCTGCGTCATGACAGCCCTCCTGCGGCGAGCGCTGCATCGACGACGTCCTCGTGCAGGTCGAGGAAGCGCAGGTCCTCGAGCCGGCCGGCCGCCGCGTCGTCGAGAACGGTGCGGAGCGAGTCCTTGGTGACCGGACGCCCTCCCAGCCCGGCGATCACGGTGCGCACCGTGATCGGCAGGCCGGTGAGTGCGGCGCGCACGTCCGGCGTGATGACCCCGCCGGCGCCCGGTGCGAAGGCACGCTCGAGCACGATCACCTCGGCGGCACCGTGCAGGGCGTCGCGCAGCGCTGCGACCGGGAAGGGCCGGAACAGCGTCAGCGACACCACCCCGACATCGCGGCCCTCGGCGGCGAGTTCGTCGGCAAGTTCGTGTGCCGTGCCTGTGACCGATCCGATGGTCAGCAACACGGTGCGCGCGTGCTCGGCACGGTACGGCGAGACGGCCGACAACCGGTGCCCGGTCAGTTGCGCGTAGCGCTCGGTCAGCTCGTCGAAGACGTCCGCGGCGCGCAGCAGGGTGCGGTGGCTGATCGCGCGCACCTCGGTGAACGCCTCCGGCCCGACCATCGCGCCTATCGTCACCGGGTGGTCGGGGTCGAGCACCTGCCGCGGCGTGAACGGAGGCAAGAAGGCGTCGACCTGCTCCTGGCCGGGCACCTCGATCGGCTCGATCGCGTGGGTGAGGACGAAGCCGTCGACACACACCATCACCGGCAGCGACAGCGATTCGGCGAGCCGGAAGGCGACGACGTGCAGGTCGACCGCGGCCTGGTTGTCGTCCGCGTACAGCTGCACCCAGCCGCAGTCACGCTGGCTCATCGAGTCGCTCTGGTCGTTCCAGATGTTGATCGGCGCCCCGATCGCCCGGTTCGCAACGGTAAGGACGACGGGCAGGCCCAGCCCGCTGACGTTGTAGAGCACCTCGGCCATGTACAGCAGCCCCTGGCTCGCGGTCGCGGTGTAGGCCCGCGCGCCGACAGCGCAGGCACCGAGCGAGGCGGACATCGAGGCGAACTCGGACTCGACCGTGAGGAACTCGCAGCCGGCCAGTTCGCCCGCCTTCACCATCGCGCCGAGCGCCTCGACGATGTGCGTCTGCGGCGTGATGGGATAGGCCGCGATCACCTTGGGCCGGCAGCGGGCGACCGCCAGCGCGACCGCGCGGGAGCCCTCCACTTGCTCATACATCCGTGCTCACCACTTTTCGGCTGACCAGGTCGTGGGCCGCGCGCGCGGCCGCCACGTTCCCGCCGGCGATCGCGGCGGCCATGCGTTCGTGCACCGCTCGCTCCAGGCCGGCGAGTGACACCGCGCCGGTCAGTGCGGCGAAGGCACCGAGCAGGCAGATGTTCGGCACCGCGGCGCCGGTGTGCCGGCGGGCCAGGTCGGTCGCGGGCACCACCTGAAGCCGGTCAGGCCCGATCCGCGCCGACAGGTCGGCCAGTCCGAGTTCCTCCGGTGAGCGCGTGGAGTTGACGACGACGTAGCCGGCTGGTGCGAGCCCGGCGAAGACGTCGACGTGGTGCAGCAGGGTGGCGTCGACGATGATCACGGCATCCGGTGCCATGACCGGTTCGCGGGTGCGGATCGGCGCCTTCGCGAGCCGGCAGTACGCCACCACAGGTGCGCCCATGCGTTCGGAGCCGAAGCTGGGAAAGGCCTGCGCCTGCAGCCCGTCGTGGAAACCGGCGACGGACAGCACCTCGGCCGCAGTGACCACGCCCTGGCCGCCGCGCCCGTGCACGCGAACCTGGACGAGGCCGGAATCGCTCACTGTGCGGCCTCCTGCGACTCGGTGACCAACAGCTCCGACAGTGGGCGGCGGTTCACCGGCGGCATGGCCGGTGCACGACCGACCCGCAGCAGGATGTGCGGGAAGTGCTCGAGCCCGAGTTCGGCGCGCAGTTCGCGGTTCGTCTGCTGCACCTCGATCACCTGCGTCAACGGGCCGGCCGCGTAGCCGCGCCTGGTCAGTTCCAGCAGCAGCCGCTCCAACGCCTCGCCGGCCCGTAGCCAGTCGACCGTGCGGTTCGCCCTGGTGTTCAGCAGCATCAGGCACTGCGTCAACGCCGAGTGGGTGCGCATGGGCAGCCAGCCCATTCCGTGCGTGTCGAAGTCGCGGATCGGCAGGTCGTCGCCCGAGCCGGTGTCCACGTGTGGGACCGACATCGCCGGCACGCCGTCCGGGCGGCGCGGATCGTCCGTCGTCCACCGCCGCAGTTCGGCCCGGTACCCGGGATCGGCGTTCTCGATCGCATCGGCGCGTTGGCTCAGCGCCGCGAGCGCCAGCCGGTGTTCCGGGCGGGTCACCGGCATCAGCTCCGCCCCCTCCTCCGCGACCGCGTCGATCAACTCCGCGATCACCTCCGCCGGGACCGGATCGTCCTCGAACTGGCGCCGGTTGGTGTGCCGGTCGGCAATGGACGCCGCCAGTTCGCCGAGCGGGATCCACTCCAGGTGCGCGTCGACGATCGTGATCCGGTAGGCGAGCTCGGGACGCGTGATGTCGGGGAAGCGCTCGACCTGTACCCGCCAGCCGAGTGCGGCCAGTGCGACGCGGGCGTTGAAGGCTGCGCAGCCCACGCTGATCAGCAACTGGCGGCCCAACGGGTCGAGCACCTGAAGGTGCCGGGTCCCGTCGACGAAGATCTCCAGGCTCGGGCCGCTGATCGCGAACCGCCACGGTTGGGTGTTGTGGATCGACGGGGCGAGCGCGGCTTGCGAGGCGGCGTGGTGCAGGGCTGCCGAAAGATCGAGCTTGTCGAACTCCATGTCCTCACCCCTCGCCGTCACCGCGTGGTACTCCAATCCTCAGGCCGCTGCCGCGGCGGCAGCAGGGCCGAACGTCCCACCGGTCCGGTTCGTCCGTCCCGCGGCGGCGGCACGTCGGCCGCCCGCCGGCGGGCCACGGCGCGGTAGAACTCGTCGACGCCCCAGACCAGGACCGGGCAGGCCAGCAGCAGTGGCACGGTGTACAGCGGCGGTGCGGCCGTCCCCAACATCCGCTGCAGCGGGGGCAGCAGGACGACACCGGCCGCAAAGGCGATCTCGAAGGCGATGCCCGCGAGCAGCAGCCGGTTGCTGGTGAGGCCGATGTCGCGTAGCGCCGCCCGCTCGGTTCGGGCTGCGATCGCGGTGCCCACCTGGCAGGCCACGATCGCCAGGAAGGTGATCGTGGTCGCCTGCAGGTAGGCGGCATGCAACCGATGGCCGGCGGCGACCGCGTCACCCGGCCGCCAGCCGGCCCGGGTGAGGACCAGGAAGAACAGCGCCATGGCCAACACGGCGGACACCGTGCCCATGAGCAGCCAGGCCCGTCCCAGCAGTCGTGCTGTGATCAGGTGCACGCCGCGCGAGCGCGGCGGGCGGTCCATGACGTCCGGCTCGGCACCTTCGCGGCCGAGCGCCAAGGCGGGCAGCGTCTCGGTACCGAGGTCGATGGCGAGGATCTGCAGCACCGTCAGCGGCAGCGGGACGGCGCCCGCGCTCAGCGCGAACACCGCGAAGGGAACCACCTCGGGAACGGCGTGGGCAAAGATGTAGAGCACGAACTTGCGTAGGTTCTCCCAGACCCTGCGGCCCTCGCGCACCGCGGTGACGATCGTCGCGAAGTCGTCGTCGGTCAGCACCATCGTCGCCGCTTCGCGCGCCACGTCGGTTCCCGAACGTCCCATCGCCACGCCGATGTCCGCACGCCGCAGCGCTGGGGCGTCGTTCACGCCGTCGCCCGTCATCGCGACGACGTCGCCGCGGTGCCGCAAGGCATCTGCGAGCCGCAGCTTTCCCTCCGGCGTGCTACGGGCGAACACCATGTCGCCGTCGCGGTCCAGCACGGAGTCGAGCTCACGATCGGTCATCGCATCGAGTTCCGGGCCGGTGACCACGCGGTCCACCCGGATGCCCACCTGGCGGGCGATCTCCGCCGCCGTCCGCGCGTGATCACCGGTGATGACGTTCACGCGGATGCCGGCACGGTGGCATGCCGCCACCGCGTCGGCCACCTCGGGCCGCGGTGGGTCCAGCAGGGCCACCAGCCCGAGCAGGCACAGCCGCGACTCGGCGTCCTCGGCGTCCTCGGCGCCGGACGGGACGGCGCCGCGTCGCTCGGCCAACGCCAGCACCCGCAACCCGCGCTGCGCGAACGCGTCCACCGCATCCTCGACGAGCTGCCGGTCCGGTGGTGTCAGCGCGCTCGTCACATCACCGCCGAACCACCACGACGTGCACAGTGGCAGTACCGACTCCGGCGCGCCCTTGACCGACACCACGACCTGCGAGCCGTGCCGCGCAACGACACTCATCCGTTTGCGCCTGCTGTCGAAGCGGAAGGTGGCGATCCGCTGACCCGGTTGCACGCCGACGGCTTCGGCGAAGCCGAGCAGCGCTCGCTCCATCGGGTCCGCGGACGCCTCGAGCGGGTTGCAGTCGGCCATGACCGTTGCCAGGGCGACGGCCACGCTCGCGTCCTCAGCACCGGCGAACTCCCGGCCCGCGGCCCAGAGCCGCTCGACGGCCATCTGGTTCTGCGTGATGGTGCCTGTCTTGTCGGTGCAGATGACGGTCGTCGACCCGAGCGTCTCGACGGCCGACAGCCTCTTGACGAGGGCACCTGAACGGGCCAACACCCGGACGCCGACGGCCAGGGCCAGGGTGATCGTCGGCAGCAAGCCCTCCGGGACGTTCGCCACCAGCAGGCCGACTGCGAAGACAGCGGCGTCACGCAGCGACAGCCCCGCCAGCAGGCCGAGCGGGAGGAACAGCACACCGATCGCGATCGCGACGGCCGCGATCAGCCATGCGGTTCGGCGTACCTGACGCTGCAACGGGCTCTCCTCGCCTGCGCCGCGTTGCGAGAGCGCAGCGATCCGGCCGAGTTCGGTGTGGCTGCCGGTCGCGAACACCACCGCCGTCGCCTGCCCCGACGTGCACGAGGTGCCCGAGAAGACGACTGTGGGAGCGTCGATGAGCCGGTCCGCGACATCCGGCAGTCGCGCCGCCCGGACGACCGGCACCGACTCACCGGTGAGCGAGGACATGTCGAGCTCGAGCTCGCCGTCCAGCAGTCGGGCATCCGCGCAGATCCGGTCGCCCTCGCCGACGTGCAGGACGTCGCCGCGCACGATCTCGGCGACCGGCACCGTGCGGACGACGCCGTCCCGGGCCACCCGCGCGGACGGGGGCAGGTAGCCCGCGAGGGCTTGGACCGCCCGAGCTGCCTGCCGCTCCTGCGCGAACGCGACGAGTGCGTTCACGCCGATCACGCCGACTATCGCCCACCCCAGGGCCGGGTTGCCGGTCACGAAGGACAGCCCGGCGGCCAACCACAGCAGCAGGGCGAGCGGATGCGTGAACTGGGCACCCAGTTCGACGAGCCATCGCGCGCCGCCGCTGACCGGTAGCACGTTCGCGCCGTACAGTGCCAGACGCCGCGCCGCTTCGCGCTCACCGAGGCCGCCACGGCAGCTGCCCAGGTCGCGCAGCAGCAGCTCGGTGGGCTCGGTCGTCATCTGCCGCAGTGACCGCGCCTCCGTTGCGTGAGCGCCGTCCGGCGCGCCACCGGCCACGGTGCCCGTCAATGGAAGGTCGCGTCGTCGACGAACTGCTCGATGAACGGGTCGAGGTGCCCATCGGCGTTGTCGGCGTACCCGGCCCGGACGCGCGTCGGGATGGTGAAGCCGTCGAAGGTGCGCGGCTGGTCGACCTGGACGACGAACCGATGCTCGCCGAACCCGGCGCCGCCGACCTGTGCCCATCGGCGTAGTGCCGCCGCCCGCGGTTCGCCGTCGGGCGCGACGCACAAGGTCAGTTCGTAGTGGTGGCGTAGGAACGGCACGGTGACGGTCACGGTGTCCTCGTCCACAGCACTCCAGCGGATGCCCGGATCGAGTGCTGCCGCGGGAACCAGCAGCATCTCGGCCACCAGCCGCCCGGCCGCGCTGTGCGTGATGTCCGCACCGGTTGCCGAGACGACCGGAATCCGCCCGGCGATCGCGTGCCGCATCTCGCCGTGGCCGGCGGTGAGCCGGTCGTACCCCGACAGCGGCAGCCCGAACAGCCGGGTGCGTTCGGCCCAGATGTAGCCGCAGCCGCCGACGAGCACCTGACGCGCCCGGAACGAGCGCCACCGGCCGAGCCTGATCCGGCCGTGCAACTCCAGTTCGACGCATCGGCGCAGCTCGGTTCCGGGCGCGATCGCGAACCGCAACCAGCGTCGCGCCGGTTCGGGCAGCGCGGCGACCGACTGGGGGTCGAAGTGGCCGGCGACCGTGGGGCGGGTCAGGAACTCCGTCCACTGCCGGCGCAGCTCCGGCGGCAGTTGGGCGGGCGCTTCGGGCGCGGCGAGTTCCTGCACGGACTCAGCGTCGTGCTGTCCGCGCAACGCGGGTACGGGCCGAGGTCCCGGGCCGTCGGGACCTTGCGCCCTGACCGCGCCCGCTCGCGCCGAGCAGGGTGGGAAGGGATCCCGAGAGGAGCGAGCAACATGACTGACAAGGGTGTGGACCGCCGCCGGATCGTCGTCGGCGTCGATGAGTCCGAGGAGTCGCGGCACGCACTGCGCTGGGCCGCCGGCCTGGCCAATTGGGCGGTCGCGGAACTCGACGTCGTCAGCGCGTGGCATCTGCCGGTCGGCTACGGCTGGGGCGCAGTGCCGCTGGAGTGGAGCCCGACCGAGGACCTGGAGAAGCGCCTGGACGTGTTCGTCGACGAGACCCTCGGCGCGGACCGGCCCGCAGATCTGAAGATCGTCGTCCGTGAGGCCATCGCCGCCGAACTGCTGATCGAGCAGAGCAAGGGCGCCCTGATGGTGGTCGTGGGCAGTCGTGGCCGCGGTGCCTTCACCGGCCTGCTGCTCGGTTCGGTGAGCGCGAAGGTCGCCGAACACGCCACCTGCCCCGTCGTCGTCGTCCATGGCGACCAGGCGGTGCCGTCGGTGACCGCCCGATGACTACCCGCGTCGGCATCAACGGGTTCGGGCGCATCGGCCGCAACTACCTGCGGCTTGCCCTGGCGTCCGAGAACATCGACGTGGTGGCCGTCAACGACGTCGCCGACACCGCCACCCTGGCCCGGCTGCTTCGTTACGACAGCACCTTCGGCCCGCTGCACAGCGCCGTCGAGGATCTGGGCGACGCCATCGCCGTCGACGGGCGCAAGATCGCGGTGACCAGCATCCGCGAACCGGACCAGCTGCCCTGGCACCGGCACGCGGTGTCGGTCGTGATCGAGTCGACGGGCAAGTTCCGCACCCGTGACAGCGCCGCAGCACACCTCTCGGCAGGCGCCGAGCGCGTGCTCATCTCCGCTCCGGGAAAGGGCGTGGACGCGACGATCGTGATGGGCGTCAACGACGACACCTTCGATCCGGTGCGGCACCACGTCATCTCCAACGCCTCGTGCACGACCAACTGCGTCGCGCCGATGGTGAAGGTGCTGAACGACGCGTTCGGCATCGAGCGGGGGCAGATGACCACGGTCCACGCGTATACGAACGACCAGAACGTGCTCGACGCGCCGCACAAGGACCCACGACGCGCACGCGCCGCCGCGGTGAACATCATCCCCACGACGACGGGGGCCGCCCGCGCAGTCGGCGAGGTGCTGCCGGCGATGAAGGGCAGGCTGGACGGCGTCGCGTTGCGGGTGCCGGTCGTGGACGGCTCGCTGGTCGACCTGGCCGTCCTGCTGGACCGCGAGGTCACGGCCGAGCAGGTCAACGCCGCCTTCGAGGCGGCCGCGGCCAGCGGACCGTTGGCGGGTCGGCTGCGGTACACCACCGACCCCGTCGTCTCGAGCGACATCATCGGCGACCCGTCCTCGTGCGTGTTCGACTCAGCGCTGACGCAGGCGTCCGGACGGCTGGTGAAGGCGTTCGGCTGGTACGACAACGAGTGGGGCTACACCGCTCGCCTGATCGACCTGACCAGGCTCGTGACCACAGGAGGGTGAGCCAGGTGGAGCCCAAGCGCGCCGTGCATCCGTACCCGGTTCGGCTGCAGGCGCGGCTCGACCCGCAGTTGAGCCGCTGGCTGTGGCTGGTGAAATGGCTGCTGATCATCCCGCACCTGATCGTGCTGGTGTTCTTGTGGATCGCCGCGTTCGTGCTCACGGTCATCGCCGGATTCGCGATCCTGTTCACCGGCCGTTACCCACGCTCGATCTTCGGCTTCAACGTCGGGGTGCTGCGCTGGGGCTGGCGGGTATCGTATTACACCCTCAACGGTTTCGGAACCGACCGCTATCCGCCGTTCTCGCTGCACCCGGATCCGGACTACCCGGCCGACCTCGACGTCGAATACCCGCAGCGGCTCTCGCGCGGGCTGGTGCTGGTGAAGTGGTGGTTGCTCGCCATCCCGCAGTACCTGGTGGTGGCGATCTTCTCGGGCGGCTGGGGCGGCGGCCATGTCGGCCTGATCGCGGTGCTGGCGTTCATCGCCGTCGTCACCCTGGCGTTCACCGGCAGCTACCCGCGCTCGCTGTTCGACCTGATCATGGGCCTGAACCGCTGGTGCTACCGGGTCGCCGCCTACGCGGCGCTGATGACCGACGAGTACCCGCCGTTCCGGCTGGACACCGGCGGGGCGGAGCCGGCGCGGCTCACGGCAGACTGAACACGTGCACGCCTGGATCGTCGACCGTCCCGGCCCGATCGCGACCGATCCGCTTCGCCGGGTCGAGCGGGCCGACCCGCTGCCCGGACCTGGCCAGGTCCGGGTGCAGGTGACGTGCTGCGGCGTGTGCCGCACCGACCTGCACCTCGCCGAGGGTGACCTTCCGGCGCGCCGTCACGGCGTCACGCCGGGGCACGAGGTGGTCGGCAGGGTCGACGCGCTCGGGCCGGGCGCGAGCCGGTTCGCGCCCGGCCAGCGGATCGGCGTCCCGTGGCTCGGCGGGACGGACGGCACGTGCCGCTACTGCCGGCGTGGCGCGGAGAACCTGTGCGTGGCGCCGACGTTCACCGGCTGGGACGTCGACGGCGGCTATGCGGACGCGTGCCTGGTGGACGAGGCGTATGCGTTCGCGCTGCCCGAGGAGGTCGGCGACGAACAGGCCGCGCCACTGCTGTGTGCCGGCATCATCGGCTACCGCGCGCTGCTCGCCGCCGACGTCCCGCCCGGCGGCCGGCTGGGGATCTACGGTTTCGGCGGCAGCGCGCACCTGACCGCCCAGGTCGCGCTGCACGAGGGGCTGCGGGTCCACGTGCTCACGCGCGGCGCAGCCAATCAGGAGCTCGCGCGCCGGCTCGGGGTCGACTCGGTGGGCGGCCCGACGGACGCACCCCCGGAACAGCTGGACGGCGCGATCCTGTTCGCCCCCGCCGGTGAGCTGGTGCCGCTCGCGCTTCGGGCGCTGGACCGCGGCGGCACGCTCGCGGTCGCCGGCATCTGGCTGTCGGACGTACCCGCGCTGGCCTACGAGCGCGAGCTGTTCTACGAACGGCGGCTGCGCAGCGTCACCGCGAACACCCGCGCCGACGCCGAGCAGTTCCTGCAGCTGGCCGCCCGTTTCGGCGTGCGCGCCACGACGACGCCGTACCCGATGGCCGACGCGGACCGCGCGCTGCGCGACCTCGCGGCGGGGGCGTTCAGCGGTGCGGCCGTCCTGCACAACTGACCGGCGTCCGGCCGCGCGGCACTCTCGTTCGGAACGCACCGGTCGGGCACCGTTGCACTTCTCGTGGTCGCTCGCCGCGGCCGGTAGCGACCAGCAGGAGGGCAACGGCCTTGCTGTCGGACGCACCTGTCCGCGATCCCGATGCCCGAGACCATCACCGTGTCGCATCGCCGGGGCCGGGTGACCGATCGCGGCTCGCGGTGCTGAAGTAGGACGCGCGGCGGCGCAGGTGCCGGCCCGGCTTCGGCGCGTGCGGCGGAACCTCCGCACGCTCGTGCGCGTAGAACAGCCGCTTGCCGAACTCGATCAGTACCAGGTACACCACAACCATCGCGGCGAGCGTCGCGAAGAATCCCATCGGCAGGGCCCAGAACCCGAGCACGTGGCCGAGCGGGGTCAGCGGCAACAGCGCCCCGATACCGGCCGCGCCGAGCGCTGTCAGCGTCAACGGCAGGCTCGGCCGGCTGCGCACGAACGGCACCCGCCGTGTCCTGATCGCGAACACCACCAGGCTCTGCGTCGCGAGCGACTCCACGAACCAGCCGGAGCGGAACTCGGCCGGGCCGGCGTCGAAGACCCACAGCATCACGGCGAAGGTCGCGAAGTCGAAGATCGAGCTGATCGGACCGAAGACCAGCATGAAACGGCGGATCAGCCCCAGGTCCCAGTGCGAGGGCCGGCGCAGCTGCTCCTCGTCGACGTCGTCGGTCGGGATGGCCAGTTGTCCGGCGTCGTAGAGCAGGTTGTTGAGCAGGATCTGCGAGGGCAGCATCGGCAGGAAGTGCAGGAACAGCGATGCTCCGGCAGCGCTGAACATGTTGCCGAAGTTGCTGGACGTGCCCATCAGCACGTACTTGATCGTGTTGGCGAAGATCCGCCGCCCTTCGGCCACCCCGTCGGCCAGCACGTCCAGGTCCTTCTCCAGCAAGATGACGTCGGCGGCGTCCTTGGCGACGTCGGTGCCGGAGTCGACCGATATCCCGACGTCGGCCGCGTGCAGGGCGAGCGCGTCGTTGACCCCGTCGCCGAGAAACGCGACGTCGCCGCCGGAGCGCCGTTGTACTCGAACGATCCGCGCCTTCTGCTCCGGGCTGACCCTGGCGAATACGGTCGTCGTCGCGATCGCGGCGGCGAGCCCGGCATCGTCGAGGTAGTCCAGGTCGGTGCCGGACAGGGCACCACCGCCGGTCAACCCGAGGTCGGCACAGACTTTGAGTGCCACCGGCGCGCTGTCGCCGGTCAGCACCTTGACCCCGACACCGAGATCGCTGAGCCGCTTCAGCGCCGCGCCGGCACCCGCCTTGGGCGGATCGAGGAAGACGAGCAGGCCGACCAACTCCAACTCACATTCGGCAGCCGCGATCGGGATCCCCTCGGCGGGCGCGGGACGCAGCCCGACCGCGACCACGCGATTGCCTGCGGCGAACTCCGCGGCAAGCGCTGCACGCGCCGCGTCAGGCACGTCGACGCAGCGCTGCAGCACCGTCTCCGGCGCGCCCTTCGTGACCAGCGTCCGCGTGCCAGCGGCGTCCGCCACGATCATCGACACCAGCCGGCGCTGATGGTCGAACGGCAGCGTGTCGAGCCGGCGGTACCCGTCCAGCAGGTCCCGCCCGGCCGCGGCAGCAGGTGAGGTCCATAGCGCGTCGTCCAGCGCATTCGCACCGACGTCCGTCGACAACAGGCCCCAGCGCAACACGGCCGACGCGTCGCTACCGGGCGCCGGCACCGCGCGCATGAAGCTGATCCGACCGTCCGTGAGCGTGCCGGTCTTGTCGGTGAACAGCAGATCGACGTCGCCGAGATCCTCGATGCACACCAGCCGCTTGACCAGCACCCGGCGCCGACGCATCCGTCGGGACCCGGCCGCCAGGCTCGTGGCGACCACCGCCGGCAGCAGTTGCGGCGTGATGCCGACGGCGATCGCGAGCGAGAACAGCAACGCGTCGATGACCGGTCGGTGCAGCGCGACGTTGGCCACGAAGATCGAGGTCGTCAGCACCGCCGCGACGTAGACCAGCAGCATCGAGAAGCGCCGCAGCCCGACCTGGAACTCGGTGTCGAGATGATGGGTACTCAGGCCGACCGCGATCCGGCCGAACTCGGTGCGCGGGCCGGTGCTCACGACCACACCGCGCCCGGTGCCCGCGTGCACCACCGTGCCCATCAACGCGCACGACGTCAGCTCGGCGAGCGATGTTCCGGGAGCAACCGGGCCCGGCAACTTCGGCACCGGCAGTGATTCGCCGGTCAGCACCAACTCCTCGCACTCCAGCGCGGTCACGGCGAGCAGCCGCAGATCGGCCGGCACGATGTCGCCGAGCCGCAACTCGACGATGTCGCCGGGCACCAGCTCGCGAACGTCGACCTCGACCGCACCGCCGTCACGAACGGCGAACGTGCGGTGCTGCACCTGCGAGTGCAAGGACTCGGCGGCGCGCTCGGCCCGGTATTCGTTGCCGAAGCCGAGACCGACCGACAGTGTCACGATCACCGCGATGATGACCGCATCGGAGCGTTCGCCGACGAAGTACGAGGCGGCCGCGGCCGCGACCAGCAGGAACAGCAACGGCGAGCGCAGTTGTCTGCCGAGCACGACCAGGGCACGCGTCCGGTGCGAGGCCACCGCGTTCTGGCCGTAACGCAGTTGCCGTTCGCGCACCTGCGCGCTCGTGAGGCCGCGCTCGGTCGTCCCGAGTCGTTCGGCGACCTGCTCGGCGGGCAGCGTGGCCGCCGAGCTCACGTCGAGGTCGGGCGACGGCGTCGTCATCTTGCCGTGACCAGCCGGTATGCAGCAGGGTCGACAGCGTGGATGTTCTCGTGGTCAACGCCGGATCCAGCAGCCTGAAGCTGCGCCAGATCGGCGCCGGCGACGAACTGCTCGCTGCCGCGGACCTGCCGGCTGTCGACCGGTTGGCGGACGGCGAGCTGGACGCGGCGCTCGAGCGGCTGCGGGCCGACAGCGGTGCCCGGGCGGCGGCCGTCGGCCACCGCATCGTCCACGGCGGCGCGCAGTTCTCGGCTGCGGTCCGGATCGATCCGGACGTGACCGCGGCGCTGCGCCGGTTGACCGACCTCGCGCCGCTGCACCAGCCCAAGTCGCTGGCCGCACTGGACGTGGTGACCGCCGCGCTGCCGGGCGTCCCCGCCGTCGCCTGCTTCGACACCTCGTTCCACAGCACGATGGCCGACTCGGTCTACACCTACGCGGTGCCGCGCGAGTGGCAGGACCGGTACGGCGTGCGCAAGTACGGCTTCCACGGCCTCTCGCACGCCTACTGTTCGGCGCGGGTGGCACAGATTCTGGAGCGCTCCGGGCTGCGCGTGATCACCTGCCACCTGGGGGCCGGGGCCTCGCTCGCCGCCGTGGTGGACGGGCGGTGCGTGGACACCACCATGGGATTCACGCCGCTCGACGGTCTGGTGATGGCCACCCGGTCCGGCGCGATCGATCCCGGGCTGGTGCTCTGGCTGGAGGAGCACGAGCGGCTGCGGCCGCGCGAGATCGCGGACGCCCTCGAACACCGCTCGGGCCTGCTCGCGCTGGCCGGTTCCGCCGACATGCGCGTGGTGGAGCGGCAGGCCGCGGCCGGCGATGCTCGGGCGCGGCTCGCCCTGGCGGTGTATCTGCACCGGCTGGTCACCTCGATCGGGGCGATGGCCGCGGCGGCCGGCGGAGTCGACGCGCTGGCGTTCACCGGCGGCGTGGGCGAGCGCGCCCCGGCGATCAGGGCGGCGGTTGCGGAGCGGCTGGATCATCTCGGGATCGCGATCGACGAAGAGCTGAACGCCTCTGCCGGTCGCGATCTCGACGTCAGCTCGAGATCCGCGCGCGCCCGGACGCTGGTGATCACCGCGCGAGAGGACCTGCAGATCGCACGAGAGACGCGTCGAGTGCTGTGGCCCGCCGCCGGGCCGCGATGATTCCGTCCCAACCCTTCGTGTCGAGGGTGGCCAGGGCTGCGGGGAACAGCCCGTCCTGTTCCTTGAGGATGTGCTCGAAGAGCAGGTCGAGCACCGCGATGGTGTCCGCCGGCCAACTGGCCGGCGGCGCGACGAAGAACAGGTTCTCCAGCGCCGCGTGGACCCGCTGGTGTTCGGTCTCCAGGTTTGCCACGTAGTTGCCGTACTCCGCTTCGAGCGCCGGGAACAGCCCGTCCTCCTCGACCGCCGTGTGCGGCCCCAGCACGCGCAGCATCTCGCCGGCGAGCCCACGCGCAACGTCCAGGTCGCACGTCTCGCAGGCGTCCATGAGATCACGGCTCAGCCCGCGCAACCGGTCGTGCTCGGCGGTGAGTTCGGCGATGGCGGGGATGTCCTGGCAGCCGCAGTACTCGCACATCTCAAGCTCGCTCGGCCGCCGGGCGAACCGCGTTCGCCCGGCTCTGCACGACGCAGAACAGCAGGCAGCCGGCGGCGACGACCGCGAGGGCGGCGAGCCCGCCGGCGTAGCTGCCGTAGCGGCTGTAGACGCTGCCCATGACCAGCGGCGGCACGAACCCACCGAGCCCGCCGGCCGCCCCGACCACGCCGGTGACCGAGCCGACCATCGAGGCGGGTGCGCGCCGGGCGACCAGCGCGAACACCGCGCCGGATGCGGCGCCGAGGGCGAGGGCCATGGCGAAGAACGCGATGGTTCCGGTGGGGGCGAGCGTCGGGGTGCTCGCCTGGAGCAGCGCGCTGCACGCCACCACACCGAACGCGAGCGCGAGCACCCGGCTGGGATCGATGCGGTCGGACAGCCAACCGCCGATCGGACGGGCCAGAACCGCGAGCAGCACGAACCCGGCCATCCGGTTCGCGGCGTCCTGCTGGGTGAGCCCGTAGGCCGACTTCAGGTAGGTGGGCAGGTAGACGCCGAAGGCGACGTACCCGCCGAACGCGACCGCGTACAGCGCGGACAGCTCCCAGGTCACGCGCAGCCGGGCCGCTGCGCGCAGGCGACGGGCCAGTGGCTCGCTCGGCCGCACCCGGTCGGGGGCGTCCCGCAGCACGATCGCGGCAAGGATGCCGAACGCGGCGAGCACCGCGGCGGTGAGCAGGAACGGCGCGTGGATGTCGCGTGCGTTCATCAGCTTGACGGTGGTGAGCGCGCTGATCGCGGTACCGCCCATGCCCGCGCCGAACACGCCGAGGGCGAAGCCGCGTCGCTTCGGGGGGAACCAGGCGTTCACGAACGGGACGCCGACGGCGAACGTGGTGCCGCCGAGCCCGAGGAAGAAGCCGCCCACCAGCAGCGCGCCGTAGGACCGGTAGCCCCACTCGCCGATGAACAGCACCGGGACGATGGTGGCGAACGAGATCAGCGGGAACATGATCCGGCCGCCGAACCGGTCGGTGAGTGCGCCGACCGGGATGCGGCCGAGCGAGCCGACGATGACGGGCACGGCCACGAGCAGCGCCTGCTGGAAGGAACTCAGGTGCAGCACGGCCTTGAAGTGCACGCCGAGCGGGCTGAGCAGCGCCCAGGCCCAGAAGTTCAGCGCGAAGCCGAGCGTGGCGAGGCCGAGCATGAGGGCGGGCCGGGTGGCGGCTCCAGATGCGTTCCGCGACGGTGCGGTGTCGCTGAGCTGGGCGGTCACGTCTCTCCTAGTTGGTCGGAGTCCAAGTCGTCCAGTGGCGCGGGCCCGCGGTCCTGACGCGGGCCTGCGCCAGCTGCACACCTAGTCTCGGCTGCCCGCGTGCCTGCCAGTCGCAGCAATCGTCCCGACTGCGCGGGACGAAAGTCCCGACCAGCGCGCCGCCAAGGCGCCGTTGACGACGTCGCAGTGCTGGGGATGAGATGGCAGGTGTGAAGGACGGCCCGGAGTCTGCCCAGCTGGTGACGAGGTCCACCGTCAGCGACGGTGTCGCGCTGGTGACGGTTCGCGGGGAGGTCGATCTGGCCAACGTTCCGGCGCTGGAACGCGCGCTGCTCCCGTTGCTGGCCCGCAGCGACGTCGACGTACTGGTCGTGGACCTGTCCGGCGTGCAGTTCCTGGACAGCTCGGCCATCGCGGTGCTGCTGCGCGCCCGCAGCTCGGGCAAGGCAGTGCTCCTGCGCGAACCGTCGACGGCGGTGCGCCAGCTGATCGAGGTCACCGGGCTCGGGGACGTGTTGCGCACCGAATCGTGATCGCGTGGACGCAGCGGTCAGTCGATCGGCCAGGTGTGCACCGGCTGGTTGCTGTGCATCAGCTCGACGTAGCGGCGCAGCATCTCGCGCAACGAGTCGCGGCGGTCCAGGGGCTGCCGGGCGTCATCGACCGCGTGAAAGGTCCGCACCTGCCACTCGGCGCCGTTGCTCTCCGTGATGCAGCGCTGCTCGATGATGCCGAGCAGCCGCTCGCGGACCGCGGCATCCACACCCCACGCGGCCAGCCCCTCATGGGCGAGCGGCAGCAGCCGGCGCAGCACCAGTTCGGTCACCGGCACCTCGCCGAGCCCGGGCCAGTAGAGGTGCGCGCCGATGCCGAGCCGCGCGGCGGACTCGAAGTTGTCCTCGGCCGCCTGGAAGGACATCTGCGTCCACATCGGCCGGTCCGCCGCGGCCAGCATGCGCAGCGCGCCGTAGTAGAACGCGCCGTTGGCCAGCACGTCGACCACGGTCGGCCCGGCGGGGAGCACCCGGTTCTCGACGCGCAGGTGCGGGCGGCCGCGGTACACGTCGTAGACCGGGCGGTTCCACCGGTAGACGGTTCCGTTGTGCATCCGCAGCTCGCCGAGCTGCGGGGTGTCCCCGCGCGCGAGGACGGCAACCGGGTCCTCGTCCTCGGTGACCGGCAGCAGCGCCGGGAAGTAGCGCACGTTCTCCTCGAACTGGTCGAAGATCGAGGTGATCCACCGCTCGCCGAACCACACCCGCGGCCGCACGCCCTGCGCCTTGAGCTCCTCCGGACGGGTATCCGTGGCCTGCTCGAACAGGGCGATCCGCGTCTCGCGCCACAGCTGTTTGCCGAACAGGAACGGCGAGTTCGCCCCCAGCGCGACCTGCACGCCGGCCAGGCACTGCGCCGCGTTCCAGTGTGCCGCGTACTCCTGCGGGCTGACCTGCAGGTGGTACTGCACCGACGTGCACGCGGCCTCCGGCGCGATGGTGTCCGCGTGCACCGACAACCGCTCGGCACCCTCGATGGCGATGTGCAGATCCTCGCCGCGCGCGGCGAAGATCTGCTCGTTGATCAGGCGGTAGCGCGGGTTGGCACTGAGTGACTCGCCGGTGAGGTGCTCGCCCGTCAGGGTGGGCAGCATGCCGATCATGACGATGTGCGCGCCCTCGCCGCGCGCCCGCTTCTCCGCCTCGTTCAGGCTGTCGCGCAGTTCGGCCTCGAGCTCGTCCAACGCGGTGCCGCCGAGGGCGCGCGGCCGCACGTTGATCTCGATGTTGAACTGGCCGAGCTCGGTCTGGAAGTCGTCGTTCGCGATGGCGCCGAGCACCCGCGCGTTGCGCATGGCCGGGTCCTGCGCGTCGTCGATCAGGTTGAACTCGATCTCCAGCCCGGTCATCGGTCGCTCGAAGTCGAACTTGGACTCGGCGAGCATCCGGGCGAACACGTCCAGGCAGGTGCGCACCTTGGTGCGGTAGGCCTGCCGGTCGGCGCGGGTGAACTCCCGGCTCGGCACGTCCTCGCCCACTGCCACCTCCCGCACGGCATCGAGTCCACGGCTGCCCTACAGCGTGGCATGCGCGGTGCTCCCGGCGCGACGCCCGCACCGCTCGTGGCGCTCGTGGCGCTCTCGGCGCTCGTGGCGCTCTCGGCGCTCTCGGCGCTCTCGTGGCGCTCTTCGCCCCCGGCGAGACGATAGCGGAAGGTCGCGACTGGGTAACCATCGGATAACGAACTGATAACGCAGGTCGCCGCGGGGCGGTGTTCCCCACTGCCGTCCACCCACGCGTCGCGATGCCTGCGTCTGCACGAAGGAGCGCGGCGATGCAGCCTGCGGTAGGCGGTACCCGGGTGGTGCGCACCCTGTCGGCGGTGTCGGCTGTGGCCGTGCTGTGCTGCGTGAGCGCGTTCGTCAGCCTGCACGTCCTGCCGGTCAGCCGGCGGCTCAACCCGGTGTCCGTCCCGTTGAGCAACTACGCGCTGACCCCGGCCGGCTGGCTGTTCAACGGCGGCGTGCTCGCCCTGATCGTCGGGCTGCTGTGCCTGCTCGCCGCCCTCGTCGCAGCCGGCGAGCTGTCCCGCGTGTCGTTGCCGGTGCTGGTGACCGCCGGCTGCTGCCTGGCGCTCACCGGCGTCGTGCTCTTCCCGAACCGGACGCTCCCGGACGGCGCGCTCACCCCGGCCGCGGAACTGCACTGGGTCGCCGCCATGGCTGCGTTCGCCGGGCTGCCGGTGGCGCCGCTGCTGCTCGCCCGGCGACACCGGATGCGGGTCGGCTGCTCGGGCCTGCCGCGGGTGGCCGGCTGGCTCGCCAGGGGCGCGAGCATCTGGTTCGTCGCGCTGCTCGGCGGCAGCATCATGGCCTTCACCGACCGCAGCCACGTCTGGCACGTCGGCGGTGTCGTGGAACGCGCGCTGGCCGGCAGCGAGATCCTCGCCGCGCTGCTGCTGACGGTGTGGCTCTGGCGTGGCTGCCGTTGCTACCGGCAGGACGAGGCGGCGCTGGTCGTCGAGACCGCCGACGCCCCGCTGGCCGCTGCCGCCTGAACACCCCCGCGCCCGAGGTCTGCTTAGCTGAGCCCGGCTCGCTGTCGAGGTTGCCCGCACGCCTCCGTCCTCTGTAAGTCATCGCGGCACACCGCCGCCCGGACCGACCAAGGAGACACCCGTGCGCTACGTGATCCTGATCCACAGCAACCCCCGACCATGGGGCCATCCCACCCAGCTGCTGACCGACGAGGGGCGTGCCCTGCCCGCGGAGGAGCACGAGCGGATGGACCGCGAGTTCGACGCACTGATGCAGGAGATCTCCGCGTCCGGCGAACTGGTCACCGCCGAGGCCCTGGCCGACCCGGCCACGGCCACGCTGTACCGCTGGAACCCGCCGGAGAACCTGGCCACCGACGGCCCCTACGCCGAGACGAAGGAGCAGCTGGCCGGCTTCTTCCTCATCGACTGCCGCACCCGCGAGCGTGCCGAGCAGATCGCGGCACACTTCGCCCAGCCCGGCGGCACGGTCGAGCTGCGTCCGGCGATGTGGCCCGGTGCCGACGACCAATGATCCCGGGCGATCCGCAGGACGTGTGGCGCGAGTGTGCGCCGCACGTCCTGGGCGCGCTGGTCCGCCGCTACGGCGACTTCGACGCCGCCGAGGACGCGCTGCAGGATGCACTGCTCGCGGCGGCCCGGCACTGGCCGGCCGAAGGACAACCTGCGGACCCGACGGCCTGGCTGGTGCGGGTCGCCTCGCGACGCCTGGTCGACCGGTGGCGCGCGGATCACGCCCGCGCCGAACGCGAGCAGGCGACGGCCAGGCGCACCCCGCCGGACGAGTTCGTGGTCCCGGGCGCCGACGTCGCGGCCGCCGGCGACGACTCACTGTGGTTGCTGCTGCTGTGCTGCCACCCCGCGTTGCCGTTGCCCGCGCAGGTCGCGCTCACCCTGCGCGCCGCCGGTGGGCTGCGCACCGCGCAGATCGCCCGCGCGTTCCTCGTCCCGGAGGCCACCATGGCGCAGCGGATCAGCCGGGCGAAGGCGCGGCTGCGGTCCGCCGGCGCGCGGTTCACGGCGCCGCCCGCGCACGAGCTGCCCGCCCGCGTGAGCGCGGTCGAGCACGTGCTGTACCTGATCTTCACCGAGGGTCACACCAGCACCGACGGGCCCGGCCTGCTCGACGTCTCGCTCAGCAGCGAGGCGATCCGGTTGACCCGGCTGCTGCACCGGCAGCTGCCGGAGCGCAGCGAGCTCACCGGCCTGCTCGCGCTGATGCTGCTCACCGACGCCCGCCGTGCCGCGCGGGTGGGAGCGGACGGTGGGCTGGTTCCGCTGGCCGAACAGGACCGCGCCCGCTGGGACACCCCGCGCATCGCCGAAGGCATCGCGCTCGTGGAGGCCGCGCTGCCCTCGGGGCCGGTGGGCCCGTTCCAACTGCAGGCGGCGATCGCTGCGGTGCACGCCGAGGCCGAGCGCCCCGAAGACACCGACTGGGCGCAGATTGCCGAGCTCTACCGGATGCTGGCCGACATCGCGCCGAACCCCGTCGTCACGCTGAACCGCGCGGTCGCGGTGGCCATGGTCGACGGCCCGGACGCCGGGCTGGCCATGGTCGCGCCGCTGCTGCAGGACCCGCGGCTGCGCCACAACCACCGGCTTCCCGCCGTGCGCGCGCACCTGCTCGAGCTGGCCGGCCGGGGCGAGCAGGCGCGCGCCGCCTACGTAGCGGCCGCGCGACTGGCGACCAGCATCCCCGAGCAGCGTTACCTCAACGGCCGCGCGGCGGCGCTCACCGGCGTCGTCGGTTCGCGGGCCTACCGTGGCGCTCGTGCATGAGCTCTCGCGGACCGACGCGCGCCGGATAGCGGTGCGTGCCCAGTTACTGGACTCGTGTCGTCCGGCCGGGCTGCTGGACACCGTCAACCGGCTGACGCTGCTGCAGGCCGACCCCACCGACGCCGTCGCGCCGAACGCCGATCTGGTGGTCTGGACCCGGCTGGGCTCGGCGTACTACCGCGACGAACTTACCGCCGCGCTGCGAGGCGGGGCGCTGGTCGAGTTTCGCATGCTGATCCGACCCGCTGAGGACATCGCGCTGTTCCGCGCGGAGATGCAGGCCTGGGGCGAGCCCGGCGGCGCGCCGGGCTGGCGCCACTCGCAGTCGGACTGGGTGCAGGCCAACGACGCGTTCCGCCGGGAGATCCTCGACCGGCTCGAGCGCGAGGGCCCGTTGACCTCGCGCGAAGTTCCGGATACCGCCGCAATACCGTGGAAATCGAGTGGCTGGAACGACAACCGCAACGTCACGATGATGTTCGAGTTCCTGGAGTTGCGCGGCGAAGTTGCCACGGCGGGGCGGCGCGGACGGGACCGGCTGTGGGACCTGGCCGAGCGGGTCTTCCCGGACGACGAGCCGGTCCCGCTCGCGGACGCGCTGCGCATCCGGGCCGAGCGCCGGCTGGCGTCGCTGGGTATCGCCCGGGTTCGAGCAGCCGCGACGCCGGGAGAACCGCTGGACGTCGGCGACGTGGGCGAGCCCGCGGTCGTCGACCGCGTCCGGGGCGAATGGCGGGTGGACCCTGATCAGCTCGGGCAGCTCGGGCAGCCGTTCGGCGGGCGGGCCGCGTTGCTGTCACCGCTGGATCGCCTGGTGTACGACCGCAAGCGGATGGTCGAGCTGTTCGAGTTCGACTACCAGCTGGAGATGTACAAGCCGTCCGCCGCCCGGCGCTGGGGGTTCTGGGCGATGCCGATCCTCTACGGCGACGCCCTGGTCGGCAAGCTCGATGCGAGCGCCGACCACAAGGCCGGCGTGCTGCGCGTGAAGGCGATCCATGAGGACGTCCCGTTCAGCGCCGCGATGGCCGAGGCGATCCACGCCGAGATCGCCGACCTGGCCGAGTGGCTCGAACTCGAACTCGTCCTGCCCTCCTGATCGCACCGCCTTGATCGCACCGGTCAGCGTGGCCGGCGCAGCACGGTGACCGCGAAGTCGGCCTCGTCAGCGAACGGGCGCAGGTCCCAGGTGGCGAAGCGGTGCTCGTGCAGCAAACCCGCCGCACGCGCGTGGGCGTCGAAGTCGTCCAGCGGGTAACCGCGGTCGAGGCCGAAGCCGATCACGACGAACCCGTCCGGCCGCAGGTGCGCGGCCACGCGCGAGAGCACCGCCGGCTCGGTTCCGGGCGCGACGAACGCCATGACGTTCCCGGCGATCACCGCCGCGTCGAACGGCTCCGGCTCGCCGAGCGCGGCCAGGTCCAGTTCGGCCAGATCCGCGACGAGCCAGCGCGGTCCGGGGTGATCGGCCTCGGCCGCCGCGATCAGCTCAGGGTCGACGTCGACGCCGACCACGTGGTGGCCGCGCGCGGCGAGTTCGGCGCCGACCCGTCCCGGCCCGCAGCCGGCGTCCAGGATGCGCGCGCCGCGCGCCACCATGGCGTCCACCATGCGCGCCTCGCCGGCGAGATCCGCACCGTCCGCGGCCATCTTGCGGAACCGGTCGATGTACCAGGCGGAGTGGTCCGCGGCGTGGTCGCTGAACCAGCGTGGCGTGGCACTCATGTCCGCCAGGTTAGCCACCGGCGGGACCAATGGCCGTGTTTGCGGTATCCGCGCGGTACCTAGCGTCGTAGTGGACGGCTAGGAGGCCGCGATGTCCATGTCGTGCACGCCCGCAATCCGAACCGAAGGGCTGACCAAGCGCTTCGGTGACGTGCTCGCGCTCGATCATCTCGACCTCACCGTCGAGCGCGGCGAGGTGTTCGGCTTCCTCGGCCCCAACGGGGCCGGCAAGACCAGCACGATCCGGCTGCTCCTGCATCTGATCCACCCGAGTGCCGGACGCGCATGGGTGCTGGGCGTACCCGTCGACGACGTCGCGCGGGCCCACCAGCACCTCGGTTACGTGGCCGGGGACGTCGCGCTGTGGCCGCAGCTGACCGGTCTGGAGGCACTGCACCTGCTGGGCAGGCTCTCCGGCGGGGTCGACCAGGCGTACCTGGACGAGCTGTTGCTCCGGCTGGACCTGGATCCCAGCCGGCGGATCCGAACGCTGTCCAAGGGCAACCGGCAGAAGGTCGCGCTGGTGGCCGGGTTGATGCATCGGCCGGACGTACTGCTCCTCGACGAGCCGACCGCCGGGCTGGACCCGCTGATGGAGGCGGAGTTCCAGCAGATCGTCCGCGAGGCCGCGGCCCGGGGCCAGACCGTGTTCCTCTCCTCGCACATCCTGGACGAGGTCGAGGACATCTGCACCCGGGTGGCGATCCTGCGCAGCGGCCGACTGGTGGAGGTCGCCACGCTCGACGCGCTGCGACAGAGGGACGTCGCGGTGTTCGAGATCGTGATGGACGGGCCGGTGCCCTCGTTCAGCGACGTCCCGGGCGTCGTGGCCGAACAACGCGTGGACGGCGCCGTGCGGGTCTCGGTTCACGGCTCGCCCCAGCCGCTGCTCGCCGAACTCGGCCGGCGTCCGGTGGTGTCGCTGCGCAGCCGTGAGCCGGACCTGGAGGAGGTCTTCCTCGGGTTCTACGGGGTGAAGGACCGCCGATGACCACGCTGGCACGCGCTCCGGCGACCCCGCTGCGTCCCGCGGCCGGGCCAGAGCTCCGGTTCGGGCCCCGGTTCGTGATGTCCTGGCGGTTGATCCGCCGCGGCGCGTCACTCATCTGGCTGACCGCGGCCGGTTACATGGCGATCGAGGTGCTGGTCTTCCGCGGCGCCTATCCCGACGAGGCGTCACGACAGAAGCTGCTCGAGCTGTCGACGTCCACGGCGGTGCGGATGATGCAGGGCGTTCCCAGCGGTGTGGACACGGCGGGCGGGTTCGCCGTGTGGGACGGCGGCTGGATGTTGATGGTCATCGTCGGCTGCTGGGCCCTGCTCACCGCGATCAGGCTGACCCGGGGCGAGGAGGATTGCGGCCGTGCCGAACTCGTGCTGTCCCGGCCGCTGACCGCGCGGCAGGCGCTTGCCGCGCACCTGGCCGCGCTGGCCGCCGCTGCGGCCGGCGTCGGGGTGGCCGCGGCGCTTCCCTTCGTCGCGCTGGGCGAGTCGCTGACCAGCGCGGTCTTGTGGGGCATCGGGCTGGGCGCGCTGTGCGCCGTGGCCGCCGCTCTCGGCGCGCTGGTGGCTCAAGTGGTCGCACCACGCCGCGCTGCCGTCTCGGTCGGGCTCGGGCTGCTCGCCGCGGCGTTCGTCGTGCGGGTCGTCGCGAACAGCGCCGATGGGCGCATCTGGCTGCTTACCGTGGCCCCGTTCGGCTGGGTGGAGCGTCTTCGGCCGTTCTCCGACAACGACTGGACCTGGCTGCTCGCGCCGGTGGCCGCGGCGGTGATCCTCGGCGGCGTCGCGCTGGCAGTGTGTGGCGGTCGCGACACGGGCAGCGCGCTGCTGCGCGCGGCACGCAGCCACCGGTCCAGCTTCCGGCTGCTCGGCAGCGCGCCCGGGTTCGGCTGGCGGCTCAACTCGGCAGCGCTGGTCTACTGGGCGCTGACCCTCGCCGTCGTCACGTTCGTGTTCGGGTTGATGACCGGCGCGTTGGTCGAGTTCATCCAGGACGACGAGACGTACCGCAAGATGCTCGAATCGATGGGCATGGACATGTCGGTGCCGGCGGTCGGCTACCTGAGCTATATCGCCAAGTTCCTCGCGCTCCCGTTCGCCGCCTTCCTCGGCTGGCGCGTCGGCGCGACCCGGCAGGAGGAGGCGGACGGGCGCCTGGACAACCTGTTGGTGCGCGGTGTGGTGCGCTGGCGATGGCTTGCGATCACGGCCGCGCATGCGCTGCTGGCGGCGCTGCTGCTGGCCGCCGCCACGACCGCCGCCCTCTGGGCCGGCACCCGCGCGGTCGACGCCCCCGTAACGACCTGGCAGGTGATCGAGCCGCTGCTCGGCACTGTTCCGCTGCTGGTGTTGTTCACCGGCCTCGCGGTGCTGACCTTCGGCATCGCCCCGGAACTGACCGTGGTCGTACCCGTCACCCTCGCCGTGCTCGGCTACCTGCTCGACACGTTCGGCGCCGCGCTCGCCTGGCCGGACGCGGTGCTCGGCCTGTCCCCGTTCCATCACCTGGCACGGCTGCCCGGCGAGCCGATGACGCCGGCCGCCGTCGCGGTCATCACCGCCATCGGGCTCGCGGCCGCGATCGCGGGCGTCGTCGCTTTCGCACGGCGCGATCTGCGCGGTGCGTAGCAGGCGTCTGTGCGTAGCAGGCGTCTGTGCGTAGCAGGCGGCTGTGCGGCTCGCGGCAGCCGTCAACGTGTCCGATACGCGGAGACGAGTCCGCGCCCATCGTGCTCGCCTACGGGCTCAGGCGCTACGCCCGATCCAGATCTGGGTTTCCGGATGTCCGCTCACCCGAATTCACTGCCGAGGCGCATCGGCAGGCTCGCCTAGTGGCCGCCAGCCACACAGCTGACGCCGATCAGGACTTCGTTGACGCGATCTCCGAGTGGCCGGGCGAGTGAGACGGGCAGAAATCTGGACGGCATCTGGCGGACCTGACCACGCCGGCAAGTCCCGACCGGCGGTCATTGTTCAGGACGATCGGTTTGATACCGACTCCATCACGCTCTGCCCGTTCACCACAGATCCGACCGACGCGCCCTTGTTCCGCCTCGTCGTCGAAGCCACTCCGGCGACCGGCCTCAGTGCTACCAGCAGGCTGATGGTCGACAAGATCACAACGGTTCGACGGGCCAAGCTAAGTGAACGTATCGGCGAACTCGACGACGCCGACATCGTCCGGCTCAACCGAGCGGTGGTTACGTTCGTCGGAATCGCCAACAGCCGGCAAGCCACTTGATTCGCTGCCGGCGTGTCACATATCCGGCCGAGATTCGCACTTCTAGGTGGTGGGCCTTACTTACCCTCATGCGAACCGACCTGTGCTGGTAGGCGGACCAGGTATCGGACTCGCAGGTAGGTTGGTCGGCACCCGCATCTCAAGGTGATAGCATCAGATATCGCAGGGAGGTGGCCTGATGTCAGATGTGCTGATTCGCGACGTGCCCGATGACGTCCTTGCGGCGGTCGAGTCGCATGCAACGAAGCTCGGGCTGTCGCGCAACGAGTACCTGCGTCGCCAGCTCGCACAGGACGCGATGCGGTCGACCGTGCCCGTCACGATGGACGACCTGCGGTGGTTCACCCAGACATTCAGCGATCTCGCTGAGTCAGAGGTCATGCGGCAGGCGTGGGAGTGACCGCTGCGGAGACGCGGCGCTGGCTCATCGACAAGTCAGCGCTCGTTCGTCTGAGTGAGAGCCTGGACGCGTCAGAGTGGATCTCTCGTATTGATCGAGGACTCGTGCGGATCGCCACTGTCACGATCCTGGAGGTCGGATTCTCCGCGAGATCGGCAGATGATCTTCGAGCCAAATTGCGTAGACCGCCTGTCGCTGCGATGCCTATCGAGAACGCGACTCCTAGAATCGAGACACGCGCCATCGAGGTCCAAGAATCGCTCGCGGGGCTCGGACATCACCGGGCGCCATCCGTTCCAGATCTGATCATCGCCGCGATCGCTGAACTGGCTGGGCTGGTGGTGCTTCATGTCGACAAGGATTTCGAGCTAATCGCCGGCGTGACCCAGCAGCCAACCGAACGACTCCGGCTCGCACAGCCACACTCGACCTGAGGACTAGAACCTCATTGCCGAGTGTGAATCTCGCTAAACCACGTCACACATCCGGCTGAAATCCGGACTTGTGGGTGGTGGGCGATACTGGGATCGAACCAGTGACCCCTGCCGTGTGAAGGCAGTGCTCTCCCGCTGAGCTAATCGCCCGACGCGCGCGTCGTGAAGCCACGTCAGACTACACGGCACGATGGTCATGCGACCGCGGGGCCGGGACCCCGCAATTGCATGACGATCGTCGGCTCAGCGGCTCACGACACCAGCCACCAGGCGAGCCACAGCGCGCTGCCGACGACGAGCAGCCCGGCGAGCCCGATCAGGAACTGCACGAACAGCGACTGGCGCGCCGCCCACCTCGTCCAGGCGAGCACGTACCTGCGAGTGCGCTGCAGCAGGCGCGACGCCCACGCGTACTCCGTTGCCAACAGACCCAGGCCGGCGAAGATGATCAGCCAGCCGGGACCGGGCAGCGGCAGCAGGATGATTCCGAGCACGATGATGGCGACGCCGACGAGCGTGACGAGCACCCGCCAGGCGATGGTGCCGCCCGGCAGCGCGCGGATCCGCATGCGCGCCCCGTCCAGCCGGTCCGCCAGCCGGCGCACCCCGGAGGCGCTCATGCGACCGGCGCGGAGGCGCTCATGCGGCCGGTGACGTGGCGCTCACGAGTCCGCCAGGCGGTGTGTTTCGGCTCCCAGCAAGTCGCGCAGCCGCGCGGGTGCTCGATAGCGTTGCCCAGCCCCGCAATACGGATGGAGAGTCATGCGCAATCCGAAAGCCTTCTTCCGACCGCTGGCCCTCGGCGCCCCCGCGCCGGTCCAGGAGATCCCGTTCCGTCCGTCCCGGATGATCCACTTCTTCGATCCGAGCAACGAGCGGATGGCCGCGAAGGTTCCCGAACTGGTAGGCAAGGTCGACGTCCTGCTCGGCAACCTCGAGGACGCGATCCAGGCGGATCGGAAGCAAGCCGCGCGCGCCGGCCTCGTGCAGATCGCCAAGAACACCGACTTCGCGCAGACCCAGTTGTGGACGCGCATCAACAGCCTCGACTCGCCGTGGATCCTGGACGACCTGACCACCCTGGTTCCGGAGATCGGCCACAAGCTGGACGTGGTCATGGTGCCGAAGGTCGAGGGCGTGGAGGACATCCATTACATCGACCGGCTGCTCGCCCAGCTCGAGGCCAAGGCCGGCCTGGACCGTCCGATCCTGGTGCACGCGATCCTGGAGACGGCCGCGGGCGTTGCCAACGTGGACGAGATCGCGGCGGCCAGCCCGCGCATGCAAGGCATCTCGCTCGGCCCGGCGGACCTGGCGGCCAGCCGGCGGATGAAGACCACGCGGGTCGGCGGCGGGCACCCCGACTACCTCGTCCGCACCGACCCCGTCGACGGCGAGATCCAGGGCACGCGACCGACCTTCCAGCAGGACCTGTGGCACTACACCATCGCGCGCATGGTCGACGCATGCGCCGCCGCCGGCATCCTGCCGTACTGGGGACCGTTCGGCGACATCGCCGACGTGGTGGCCTGCGAGGACCAGTTCCGCAACGCGTTCCTGCTCGGCTGCGTCGGTGCCTGGAGCCTGCACCCGGCGCAGATCGCCATAGCCCGCAAGGTGTTCAGCCCGTCCGCCGAGGACGTCCGGTGGGCCCGACGGGTGATCGACGCGATGGGCGACGGCACCGGCGCGGTGATGATCGACGGCAAGATGCAGGACGACGCCACCGTCAAGCAGTGCAAGGTGGTCGTCGACCTCGCCGAGGCGCTCGCCGAGCTGGATCCGGAGTTGGCCGATTCGTATGCGGCAGCCGGCGATGAGTGAGATCCCGCTGCGCTCGGTGCTCTACATGCCCGGCTCGAACGCGCGGGCGCTGGAGAAGGCGAAGACGATCCCGGCGGACGGGCTGATCCTCGATCTGGAGGACGCGGTCTCGCCCGAGGCGAAGGCAACGGCCCGCGACCAGGTCTGCGCGGCCGCCGCGTCCGGTGACTACGGCACCCGGGTCGTGACGATCCGGGTGAACGGGCTGGCCACCGAGTGGCACGCCGATGACATCGGCGCTGCGGCCGCCGCACGGCCCGCCGCGGTCGTGGTGCCCAAGGTGAACTCGGCCGAGGACGTACGGCACGTCGAGCAGTCACTGCTCGCCGCCGGAGCGCCGGAACAGCTCGCCATCTGGGCGATGATCGAGACACCGGCGGCTATCCTGCGCGCGGCCGAGATCGCCGCCGCGACGCCACGCCTGACCACGTTCGTGATGGGCACCAACGACCTGCTCAGCGAACTGCGCGCCCTGCACACACCGGGGCGGACGTCGCTGGTGCACGCCCTCGCCCAGTGCGTGCTGGCCGCGCGAGCACACGGCAAGACGATCCTGGACGGCGTCTACAACGACGTGAAGGACGAGGCGGGTTTCGCCGCGGAGTGCCGCCAGGGCCGGGTGCTCGGCTTCGACGGCAAGACGCTGATCCATCCCGGTCAGGTGGAGTCGTGCAACGCCGCGTTCGCCCCGTCCGCGCAGGACGTCGAGCATGCACACGCGGTGATCGCCGCGTTCGAGCAGTCGCTTCGCGAAGGCAGGGGTGTCGCGACGCTCGATGGCAAGCTGATCGAGAACCTGCACGTCGCCGACGCGCGGCGGGTGCTCGCGCTCGCTGACGCGGTCGGCTGACGGCGGCTACCCGGACGAGAGCGGGTACCGCGGCGGAGGCGCGTTGAGGCCGTCGTCGTGCACCGGCCCACTCCGCTCACGCAACGACGCCGGTGCCCGGCCGGACCGCGCCGCCAGCATCTCGGCCGTTATCGCGACCGCGATCTCCGCGGGCGTGCGCGCACCGAGATCGAGGCCGGCCGGGCCATGGACGCGCGCGAGATCGGTGACGCCGTGCGCGGCCAGCCATTCGGCGCGCGCGCTCTGCGTGTGCCGGGCACCCAGCGCGCCCACGTAGCCGGCATCTCCCGCGAGCGCCGCCGCGAGGACGGGTCCGTCGACCGCCCGGTCGTGGCTGAGCACCACGACGCCGTCACACGAGGCCAGTTGCCCGACCTGGTCCGCAGCGCCCGCATCGTTCGCGACTTCGGTGCTCCAGCCGAGCAGGTGCGCCGAGGCGACCAGGGCATCTGCGATCAGCCCGTCGCCGACGATCACCAGATGCGGGACGGGCCAGATCGCGGTCGCCGCGACGCCGTCGAGCACGGCCCCCTCGCTCGTGCCGCGCGCGAACAACCGCGCCAGGTTCGAGTAGCCGGCGGCGATTTCGCCGATCGTCGCGCGCGTGAAGACGCGCGTCGCCGCGGCGCGTTCGCCGTCGAGGTCGGTCACCAGGCAGACCGGTTCCCGCGCCGCGATGAGCCGCCACGCCTCCTGCGGAAGCTCGTCCGCGGGCTGTACGAGCACCTGGGCGGTTCCGCCGCACGACATGCCGCAGCGGTCGGCCGCCGCGTCGTCGACCTTGAGCTCCAGCAGCTGCCCGCGCTCGACCGGGGCGGCGACGAGCGCGTCCAGCGCGCCGGACAGAACGCGTCCCGCGGCGGGCTCGCCCGGCGTGAAAGCGGCCAGCGGGACGCTGTCGTGGCCGCTGACACCGCGCACCGCGAGCAGCCTGACGACGGTCACCGGCCGGCGCTCGGCCTGCCAGCTTGCGATCTGGCGGACTACCGCATCCATGTGGCCGAATCTAGTCCGCAGGACCGGCCGTGCCTATGACCGGACCAGCCGGGTGATCGCATCGGCGGCCTCACGGACCTTCTCGTCCGCCTCGGGACCGCCGGCGCGCGCGGCGTCGACCACGCACGAGCCCAAATGCTCCTCGAGCAGGCCGAGTGCCACTGACTGCAGCGCCTTGGTCGCGGCGCTGACCTGGGTCAGGATGTCGATGCAGTACTTGTCCTCGTCGACCATCTTGGCGATGCCGCGCACCTGCCCCTCGATCCGGCGCAGGCGCTTGAGGTAGGCGTCCTTGTTCTCGGTGTAGCCGTGCATGCTGCGATCCCTTCGTTACTTGCAACTATACCCCCCGTGGGTATAGTTCGGTAAGAGGACCGAGAAAGGACAGCGATGACGGACAAGACGTACACGGTGAGCGGGATGACGTGCGAGCACTGCGTCAAGGCGGTGCGTAGCGAGATCGGCAGCCTGAGCGGGGTCGACTCGGTCGACGTCGACCTGGCAGCGGGCCGGGTCACCGTGAGCGGAACCGAGTTCACCGACGAGCAGATCCGTGCCGCCGTCGACGAAGCAGGCTACGAACTGGCAGGAGCCTGATCCGGTGAGCGAGCCGACCGGCACTGCGGCAGGCACTGCGGCTGGCACTGCGGCTGGCACATCCAGCGTGGTGCTGGACGTCGGTGGAATGACCTGCTCGTCGTGCGCGGCACGGATCGAGAAGAAGCTCAACCGCCTCGACGGCGTGCACGCGGACGTCAACTTCGCGACCGAGCAGGCGAGCGTGCGCTTCGACCCCGACCGCGTCGGGACGGCGCAACTCATCGCCACCGTCGAGGCCACCGGTTACACGGCGCGTGTGCCGGCCGCGGCCGGCACCGTCGCGCCGGGGTCGCCGGGGTCGCCGGGGTCGCTTGAGCCCGAGGACACCGAACTGAGCGACCTACGCCACCGGCTGCTCGTGTCGGCGGTGCTGACCCTGCCGGTGCTCGTGCTCGCCATGGTCTCGCCGTGGCAGTTCGACAACTGGCAGTGGCTCTCGCTCACCCTTGCCGCGCCGGTCGTGGTGTGGGGCGGCCGGCCGTTCCACGTGGCCACCTGGACGAACCTCAGGCACCGCGCCGCGACCATGGACACGCTGATCTCGCTGGGCACCCTGGCGGCATTCGGCTGGTCGCTGTACGCGCTGTTCTGGGGTGAGGCCGGCATGCCCGGAATGCGGATGCGCTTCGAACTGACCTCCGCGAGCGGCGACGGTTCCGCGCAGATCTACCTCGAGGTGGCCTCGGCGGTCATCGTCTTCCTGCTCGCCGGGCGGTACCTGGAACTGCGGGCCAAGCGGCGTTCCGGCGCCGCGCTCAAGGCGCTGCTCGACTTGGGCGCCAAGGATGTCGCCGTGATCCGCGACGGCATCGAGTCGCGCGTGCCGATCGACGACCTGCGGGTCGAGGACACCTTCGTGGTGCGGCCGGGCGAGAAGGTCGCGACCGACGGGATCGTCGTCGAGGGATCGTCCGCGGTGGACGAGAGCCTGCTGACCGGCGAACCGGTGCCGGTCGAGGTACGCCCCGGCGACAGCGTCACCGGCGCCACGATCAACGCCGGCGGGCGTCTGTTGGTGCGGGCCACCCGCGTGGGTGCCGACACCCGGCTGGCGCAGATCGCCCGGCTCGTCGTCGCAGCGCAGGCCGGCAAGGCGCCGGTGCAGCGACTGGCCGACCGGATCAGTGCCGTGTTCGTGCCGATCGTGCTGCTGATCGCGCTCGGCACGTTGATCATCACCCTCGCGGTCGGTGACGATCCGGTGCACGCCTTCACCGCAGCGGTCGCGGTGCTGATCATCGCCTGCCCGTGCGCGCTCGGGCTGGCCACGCCCACCGCGCTTCTGGTGGGCACCGGCCGGGGCGCGCAACTCGGCATCCTGATCAAGGGCCCGCAGGTGCTGGAGAACACCCGCCGCGCCGACACCGCGGTGCTGGACAAGACCGGCACCGTCACCACCGGGCGGATGACGCTGAACGATGTGCGGACCGTCGCTGGCGTGGACCCGGACGAGTTGCTGCGACTGGCCGGCGCCCTCGAGGCTGCGAGCGAACACCCGATCGGCGCGGCCATCGCGGCAGCGGCGCGCGAGCGTTTCGGTGCACTCGCGCCGGTCGACGGATTCGCGAACGCGGCCGGGCTCGGGGTGAGCGGGACGGTGGCCGGGCGTCGCGTCGCCGTCGGCCGGGCGAGCTGGCTGGCCGAGCGGGGGCTGACTCCGGTGGCCGAACTCGACGACGCAGCCTCCGCCGCGGAGGGCGAGGCCAACACTGTCGTGTTCGTCGCGTGGGACGGCGCGGTGCGCGGACTGTGCGTCGTGGGCGATGCGGTGAGGGCGACCAGCGCCGACGCGATCGCCGAGCTGCGCACCCTCGGGCTGCGGCCGGTGCTGCTCACGGGCGACAACAGGGCGGCCGCGGTGGTGATCGCCCGCTCGGTCGGCATCGACGAGTCGGACGTGATCGCGGGCGTGCTGCCCGAGGGGAAGGTGGACGCCGTCCGGGAACTGCAGGACAGCGGACGGGTGGTGGCGATGATCGGCGACGGCGTGAACGACGCCGCCGCGCTCGCCCAGGCCGACCTCGGCCTGGCGATGGGCACCGGCACCGACGCCGCGATCGAGGCGGCCGACCTGACGTTGGTGCGCGGCGACCTGAGCGCGGCTCCGGACGCGATCCGGTTGTCGCGCCGCACCCTGCGCACGATCAAGGGCAACCTGTTCTGGGCGTTCGCATACAACGTGGTGCTGATCCCGGTTGCCGCGGCCGGGCTGCTCAGCCCGCTGATCGCCGGGGCGGCGATGGCGTTCTCGTCGGTGTTCGTCGTGACCAACTCGCTGCGGCTGCGCCGCTTCCGGCCCTGACCTCCGAGTCGTCCCCGCAGCCGGCGAAATGTTCCGGTGAGTGGAACGGCGGACGTGGGCGCCGGTGGCCGATGGCCTAGCGTCGGGGCCAACGGACAACCGGAGAGGAGGCCGAGTGAGCGAGCTTGCGAGCTCACCATCGAGCACAGCAACGTCTCTGCGGCCGACGAAGGAGGCCGAGTGAGCGAGCTTGCGAGCTCACCATCGAGCACAGCAACGTCTCTGCGGCCGACGAAGGAGGCCGAGTGAGCCTCACCGACGAGCAGGTGCGCGATCTCGGCGCGGCGCTGCATGCCGCCCGCGGGTCGGGCACGCCGATCGAGCCCCTGACGGATGACCACCCCGCGATGGACATGGCCGACGCCTACCGCGTGCAGCAGGACCTGGTCGCCCGGCTGCTCGCCGGGGGTGACCGCGTCGTCGGCTACAAGCTCGGGCTCACCAGCGCACCGATGCAGCAGATGCTCGGCGTCGACTCCCCCGACTTCGCCCCGGTGCTGGCCAGCCACGTGCACCAGGACGGCGCCGAGATCGCGGTCGCGGACTTCATCCACCCGCGCGTCGAGGCCGAGATCGCGCTCGTGCTCAGCGCCGACCTGGCCGGCCCGGACTGCACCGCCGTCGACGCCGCCCGCGCGGTCGGCGGCGCCGTCGCCGCGATCGAGATCGTCGACAGCCGCATCCGGGACTGGAAGATCAAGCTCGCCGACACCATCGCCGACCTGGCCAGCAGCGGCGCCATCGTGCTCGGCTCGAACGTCGTGCCCACCGAAGGGCTGGACGTGCGCCTGATCGGCATGGCGTTCACCCGCGACGGCGAACTCGTCGCCACCGGCGCGGGTGCCGCCGCGCTCGGCAGCCCACTCGCCGCGGTCGCCTGGCTGGCGAACACGCTGCACACCGTGGGCGATTCGCTGCAGGCGGGACAGTTCGTCATGACCGGCGCCCTGCACGCCGCGCTGGACATCACCGCCGGGCAACAGTTCCGTGCCGAGTTCGACCGGCTCGGCCCGGTCGGCCTGCGCGTCGTCTGATCACCACGAAAGGCAACCCATGACAACACGCTGCGCGATCATCGGTTCGGGCAACATCGGCACCGACCTGATGATGAAGATGAGGCGCTCGGAGGTGCTCGAGCTGGTCGCGCTCGTCGGCATCGACCCGGACAGTGACGGCCTGGCCCGCGCGCGAAAACTCGGCATCGAGGCGCCGCACACCGGCATCGACTGGGTGCAGCAGCATCCGGACGAGGTGGACCTGGTATTCGACGCGACGAGCGCCTACGTGCACGTGCGCAACGCGAAGATCCTCGAAGAACTCGGCATCGGGGCGATCGACCTGACTCCTGCGGCGCGCGGCCCCAAGGTGGTCCCCACAGTGAACCTCACCGCGCACCTGGACGCCCCGAACGTCAACATGATCACGTGCGGCGGGCAGGCGACGACGCCGATCGTCGCCGCGGTCAGCCGCGCTGCGACCGTGCCCTACGCGGAGATGGTCTCCACCGTCTCGTCCGTGTCGGCCGGGCCCGGCACCCGCAAGAACATCGACGAGTTCACCCGCACCACGGCCCGTGCGCTCGAGGAGATCGGCGGCGCCGAGCGCGGCAAGGCGATCATCATCCTGAACCCGGCCGACCCGCCGATCCTGATGCGCAACACGGTGTTCGCCGCGCTGCCGGAGGGAACCGATCACGAGGCCGTCGTCGACTCGGTCGAGCAGATGGTCAAGGACGTCGCCAACTACGTGCCCGGGTACCGGCTCAAGAACCCGGTGACGATCGAGGAGGGGCCGTTCAACACGCCCGGCGGAGTCGTCCCGCACCGCGTCGTCGTGCTGCTCGAGGTCGAGGGCGCCGGCGACTACCTGCCCACCTACGCCGGGAACCTGGACATCATGACCGCCGCGGCGATGGCCGTCGGCGAGGCCAAGGCCAACCACCTCGCAGGAGCATCGAAGTGAGCGCACCAGCCACCGCGGCCAAGCCGGCGTTCCGGCTCACCGACTCGACGCTGCGCGACGGCTCGCACGCCGTCGCGCACCAGTACACCGAGCAGCAGGCGATCGACATCGTCGCCGGGCTCGATCGCGCCGGCGTGCCCGTCATCGAGGTCTCGCACGGCGACGGGCTCGGCGGCTCGTCGTTCAATTACGGGTTCTCCGGCACCGACGAGATGAAGCTGATCAGCCGCGCCGTCGAGACCGCCAAGCAGGCCAAGATCGCCTGCCTGCTGTTGCCGGGCATCGGCGTGGCCGACGATCTCAAGGCGGTCAAGGACGCCGGCGTGCAGGTCGCGCGGATCGCGACGCACTGCACCGAGGCCGACATCGCCGAGCAGCACATCGGGATGGCCAAGGAACTGGGCATGGAAGCCGTCGGGTTCCTGATGATGGCGCACATGACCAGCCCGGACGAGCTGCTGCGCCAGGCGCTGATCATGCAGGAGTCCGGTGCCGACGTGGTCTACTGCGTCGACTCCGCGGGCGCACTCACCACCAAGACGGTCACCGAGCGCATCGAGACGCTGGTCGGCGGCCTGGACGTACCGGTCGGGCTGCACGCGCACGAGAACCTGTCGTTGTCGGTGGCGAACTCGCTGACCGCGCTCGATCACGGCGCCCTGCACATCGACGCCTGCACCGGCGGCGCAGGGGCAGGCGCGGGCAACTGCCCGACCGAGGTGTTCGTCGCGGTGTGCGACCGGATGGGCGTCGCGACCGGCGTCGACACGATGACGATGGTGGACGTGGCGGAGGAGGTTGTGCGGCCGGCGATGAACCGCCCGCAGATGGTCGACCGGGCAGCGCTGATCCTCGGCTACGCGGGCGTCTACGGTTCGTTCATGCTGCACTCCGAGCGGGCCGCCAAGCGCTACGGCGTCTCGCAGGCGCAGATCCTGATCGAGTTGGGCAAGCGCGGCGTCGTCGGTGGCCAGGAGGACATGATCATCGACGTGGCGCTCGAGCTGGCCGCGAACAAGTGAGCGAGCCGAAGCAGCTGGCGGCGCGGCTGATCCGGGCCGTCGACGAGCGCACCGGCATCGAGGCGCTCACGACGACGTCGGGTGCCTTTGACGTCGCGACCGCCTACGCGGTGCAGGACGCGCTGATCGCCGAACGCGTGGCGCGCGGCAACACCGTCGTCGGCGCCAAGCTCGGGCTGACCAGCGCGGCGAAGCAGAAGCAGATGAAGGTCGAGGAGCCGATCTACGGCTGGCTCACCAGCGACATGGCCCTGGACGTCGGCCAGCCGCTCGTGTGCGACAGGTTCATCCAGCCGCGCTGCGAGCCGGAGGTCGCGTTCCTGCTGCGCACCGACCTTCGGGGCGCGCACGTCACCGCCGCGCACGTGCTGGCCGCCACCGAGGCGGTGTTCCCGGCCATCGACGTGCTCGACTCGCGCTACTCGGGCTACTCGTTCACGTTGCCAGACGTCGCTGCCGACAACGCGTCCGGCGCCGCGTTCCTGCTCGGCGGCCAGGGCACGTCGCCGGCCGGGCTGGACCTGCGCCTGACCGGCGTCGTGCTGGAGAAGAACGGGCGGCTGGTGGCGACGGCCGCGGGCGCCGCCGTGCTCGGCCACCCGGCCGCGTCGGTGGCGTGGCTGGTGCGCGCGCTGGCTGCACGCGATCGCGGGCTGAGCGCCGGCCAGGTCGTGCTGTCCGGCGCGCTCACCGAAGCGTTCGCGGTCGCGCCGGGCGACGTGATCACGGCCCGCTACGACCGGCTCGGCTCGATCGAGCTCGCCTGCCGCTGACGCCGGAGGCGCAGGAAGATCCACTTACGCCCGCGCACCATCATTACCGGACGAGCCGGGGCCGGGCCGGGCGGCGTGTTGTCCGGACTCGGGTTCCTCGCCGGTTCGGTTGCGGGTAGCGTCGACACCCGATCGGGGACGAATTATCGGAGGCTGACACGAGGGGTCCGTCGAGGTCCGAATCGCTCGGCTCAGCTGGCGTGCCGCCGGGCCGTGCGCGGTGCCCTCATGTCGGTTCCCTTTGCCCCGGTTCCCTTGGCGCCGGAGTTCTTGGTACCGGAGTTCTTGGTGCCGGTGCGCAGGTGCGCGATGCAGAGGTTGGGCTCGACGAACGGCTCCAGCCGCTCCGCCGCCACCGGCGCGGACTGCTCGGCGAGCACCCCACGCATCAGCCCGAGATGCACTCCGCAGACGATCTCGCGGTGTTCTTCGGCCACCTCGCGGAACGGACAGTGGTGCAGCAGGATCTGCCGCTCGGTCGCGGAGCTGCCCGAGGCCACGGCCTCGGGCGCGAAGCCGATCTCTTCGAGCGCGGCGACCAGGCGCTCGGTCGCGGTCGCCTCGTCGACGCGGCGGTACGGCGCGGGACGCTCGGCCAGGAACCGGCCCCAGGTTTCGCCGGCCTCGACCGCGGATGCCACCGGACGATCGCTCTGGCTGGCCAGGTAGCTGGTGAGGATCTCGGCGAGCAGCCGGTAGCTGCGCCGCCCGGCGCTGACGCCGTCGGCGGTCGCGCTGTACAGGGTGCGCGGCCGGCCGGGCTGCGCGCGCACCTCACTCGTGCGCTGGGCCAGGCCCTGCTCGACCAGCGCGTCGAGATGGAACCGCGCGGTGTTCGTGTGCAGCCCGACCTTGCTGGAGACCTCGCCGACACCGATCGGGCCGGCCGAAGCCTGCAGTACGGCGAGCACCTGCGCACGGCTGTCCCCCATCGCCGCCCCGGTGGGCGGGTCGGCGCGCGTCAGGTCAGTGTTGGGCACCACTCAATTTTTCCATAAGAAGCTGGTAGAAACAACGTAACTCATTCTCCGCGAAGGGAGTCCGGCACGTGACCACGGTCAAGTCTCCGGAAACACCCGTCCCCGCGCCCATCACGGTGCGCCCGTTCCCCGAGCACACGGCGGCGAAGGGCTCGCTGTTCAGCCAGCTACTGCGAACGACCGATCACAAGATGATCGGCCGGATGTACATGGTCACGGCCTTCGTCTTCTTCGCCCTCGGCGGCGTGATGGCGCTGCTCATGCGGGCCGAACTCGCCCGCCCGGGAATGCAGTACCTCTCGCCGGAGCAGTACAACCAGCTGTTCACCATGCACGGCACGATCATGCTGCTGTTGTTCGCCACGCCGATGGTGTTCGCCTTCGCGAACCTGGTGCTGCCGCTGCAGATCGGCTCGCCCGACGTCGCGTTCCCGCGGCTGAACGCCTTCTCCTACTGGCTGTACCTGTTCGGCGGCATCATGACGCTGTCCGGCTTCCTGACACCCAACGGCGCCCCGGACTTCGGCTGGTTCGCCTACGCGCCGCTCAACAGCGTGCACAACACGCCCGGGGTCGGCGTCGACTTGTGGATCATCGGCCTGGGCATCGCCGGCCTCGGCACCATCCTGGGCGCCGTCAACATGGTCACTACGGTGGTCTGCCTGCGCGCACCCGGAATGACGATGTTCCGGATGCCGATCTTCACCTGGAACATCATGGTCACCAGCTTGCTGGTGCTGTTGATCTTCCCGATCCTGACCTCCGCACTGCTGGTGCTGTGGGTCGACCGCAACCTGGGCGCGCAGGTCTTCGACGCCAACAACGGCGGCGCGATGCTGTGGCAGCACCTGTTCTGGTTCTTCGGCCACCCCGAGGTGTACGTCGTGGCCGTGCCGTTCTTCGGCATCGTCACCGAGGTCATCCCGGTGTTCAGCCACAAACCGCTGTTCGGCTACAAGGGCATGGTGCTCGCGACGTTCGCGATCTCCGGACTGTCGATGACGGTGTGGGCGCACCACATGTTCACCACCGGCGCGGTGCTGCTGCCGTTCTTCAGCGTGATGTCGTTCCTGATCGCCGTGCCCACCGGGATGAAGTTCTTCAACTGGATCGGGTCGATGTGGCGCGGTGCGATCACCTTCGACACCCCGATGATCTTCTCGCTGGGCTTCATGGTGACCTTCCTGTTCGGCGGCATGACCGGCGTGCTGCTGGCCAGCCCGCCGCTGGACTTCCACGTCTCGGACACCTACTTCGTGGTGGCGCACTTCCACTACGTGCTGTTCGGCACGATCGTGTTCGCCGTGTACTCCGGCTTCTACTTCTGGTTCCCCAAGTTCACCGGCCGCTACATGGACGAGAAGCTGGGCAAGGTGCACTTCTGGCTGACATTCATCGGCTTCCATCTGACCTTCCTGGTGCAGCATTGGCTGGGTGAGGAGGGCATGCCGCGCCGCTACGCCGACTACCTGCCGACGGACGGCTTCACCACCCTCAACACGGTTTCGACGATCGGCTCGTTCGTGCTCGGGGCGTCGATGATCCCGTTCGTGTGGAACGTCTACCACTCCTACCGGTACGGCGAGATCACCACCGCCGACGACCCGTGGGGCTTCGGCAACTCGCTGGAGTGGGCGACGTCCTCACCGCCGCCGCGGCACAACTTCACCTCGATCCCGCGGATCCGCTCCGAGCGGCCGGCGTTCGAGTACCACTACCCCCACCTGCGTGAGCAGCTGGCTGCCGAGGCGCACTCGGGCAAGCGGCACGAGCCGATGCCGAGCGTCGCGTCGGCGACGCTCGGCGGCGACGGCCCACGCTCGGGCGCACATGATCCGGAGCCGGGAGCCGACCGCCCATAGTTTTTCCAACGCCATTCGGATAAACTGGTGAGGACGCTAGGCGCCCGGCCCCGGTGGCGCAGTGAGGACGAGTCGGATGAGCATCGCAGTACGCAACGCCGTGACCACCTGGGAGGGCTCACTGGCCGGTGGCGGAGGCACGCTGACCGGCGCGAGCGGCGCACTCGGCGAGTTGCCGGTCACCTGGGCCGCCCGCACCGAAGAGCCAGGGGGCAAGACCAGCCCGGAGGAACTGGCCGCCGCCGCACATTCGTCCTGCTTCGCGATGGCGTTGTCGCTGCGCCTGACCGAGCGGCACCGTCCCCCCGAGCGGCTGCGGGTCGAGGCCAGCGTCACCCTGGACGAGGTCGACGGCCTGCCGACGATCATCTCCTCCCAACTGCTGGTCCGGGCCCGCGTCAGCGGCCTGGACGACGACGAGTTCGCGCAGGCGGTGCAGGAGGCCGAGCAGTTGTGCCCGGTGTCCAGGCTGTTCGCCGGCGCCCGGGTCAGCGTCGAGGCGCTGCTCGAGCCCAACTGAACCACCCCGTCCGCTGGAGCCCCTCATGTCCGACACCACCCAGGCCATCGTGCTGGGCCTATTCACCCTGGCCAGTTGCATCTGGGTCGGCGGCTACGTCGCGATCGCGGTCGTCGCCCGCGTCGCCACCGGCACGCTCGACCCAGCCCAGCGCATCGCGTTCTTCCGCGGCCTCGGCCGCTCCTACCTGCGGGTCGGCGCCCCAGCTCTTGCCGTCGCCCTCGGCACCGGCGCCGTCCTGCTCGGTGACCACGGCTGGGACGGTACGGTGCTCAGCGCCGTGGTAGTGGCGCTCGCCCTGGTCGCCGCGCTGTGCGTAGGTGTCGTGCAGGCGCGCCGGATGGGCCGGCTCCGGTCGCGCTCCGTCGCTGCGCCCGACGACCTCGAACTCAAGCGCCGTGTCCAGAAGTGCGCGCGCGGCGCCGCGTTGTTGCGCGCCGCGATCGGCGTGCTCAGCCTGGTGCTGATCGCGCTCGGATCGGTGCTGGCCAGTTGAACAGGTACATCAGGAACAGTCACAGACGACAGGGAGCAGACAAATGACCTACGTGATCGGCGAGCCGTGCATCGACGTCGTGGACCGAGCCTGTGTCGAGGAGTGCCCGGTCGACTGCATCTACGAGGGCTCGCGGGCGCTGTACATCCACCCGGACGAATGCGTCGACTGCGGCGCGTGCGAGCCGGTGTGCCCGGTCGAGGCCATCTACTACGAGGACGACCTGCCGGAGAAGTGGCAGCTGTTCACCGAGGACAACGCGCGGTTCTTCGCCGAGCCGTTGCCCGGTCGCGACGCACCGCTCGGATCACCCGGCGGGGCCGGCAAGCTCGGCCCGCTCGGGGTCGACACCGAACTGGTCGCCGGCCATCCTCCCGTCGAGGGCGCAGCTCACTCCTGAGCCCCAGATACGGCAGCGGGCCCCGTCCCTCACGGACGGGGCCCGCGAACCGTTCGCGGTGACAGCTTCAGCCGGTCGCGGCGGCCACCCGGCCGATGCGCACCCGCCACACCTCCGGCCCCTCCTCCAGGTACTCCCAGCTGAACTCGCCGGCGTTCTCGGCCTCGAACTGGTAGCGCAGCGGCTTGGGGTCGTGGTCGTTCACCAGCACGTACGCCTCGCCCGGCGCGATCTTGCCGAACGACTCGAAGATGAGTTCGTGACGGCGCCTCGGGATCTCGGTGCGGACGTCGAGTATGCGGTCATCGGTGGGTGCGGGCTCTTCACTGGGCACAGCAGTCTCCTTGCTCGTCGGTCGTTGGTCTTGTCGGGCTTCCAGTTGCGCTTCCATTCGCGCGATGTGGTGCATCGCGCCGTCCAGGTGCATGGCCTGTCGAGGGTGGCCGGCCCGCAGCAGCTTCCAGCCGTCGGCGGCGAGGCGGCCGGCGGCGCGCGGTTGACCGGCCTCGGCCAGCTGGCGGCAGGCGCGAACGAGAACCCGGGTCAGGCCGTCGACGGCGTCGGGCTCAGCCGACACGGGTGATGGCCACGCGCCAGACCTGCGGGCCCGCCTCGCGGTAGGTCCACTCGAAGCGGTCCGGCCACAGCGCCGACGTCTGGTAGCGCAGCGGCTTCGGGTCATGGTCGTTGACGATGAGCAGCTCCTCGCCGGGCGCCAGGGCATCGAGCCGACCGAAGATGATCTCGTGACGCTGGCCGTGCGGCAACAGGCGCACGTCCAGGCCGCCGTCCGGCACACCGGCCGGGGACGCGCTCGGGGCGGCCGGCTCCGGGCGCTCGCCGAACTGCACCGCAACCGGGCCTGCGGCCGGCTCGCTGTCGGCGTGTTCGTGCGAGCAGCCGCATCCGCAGCCACCGTCCTGGCTCGCGCCGGCGCCGGCGTGCTCGTGGCCGCCGAGGATCTCGTGCATTCCGTCGAGCGCGGCGGGCAGGTCGATGCCGGACTGGTCGAGCGCGGGCAGCAGCAGGTCGTTCTCCTTGCTCAGGTGCACCTCGAACAGCGCGAGCGCGGAGGCCGCGACGGTCGAGGCGTCGAACGCGCTGCGTGCCAGGCCCAGCTCGCCGATGAGGCCGACGAGCGAGCGGTGCTCGGCGATCATGCCGTCGATCAGCAACCGGGTGCGGTCCAGCTCCGCGCCCTCGCTGTACAGCGCGTGCTCCTCGGCCACCGCGTGCGGCACCAACTCGGTGCGGTACCAGTCCTCCAGCGCCCGGCGCGCCGGGGCGGCGTCGTGTCCGGCGCGTGCGGACGTCAGCACGTCCGCGGTCAACGCGCGCAACTGGCTGGCGAGCTGGGCGTGGTGGGCGCGGATCGCGCTGATGACCGCTGCATTCGCGTCTGTGGTCACGGCGGTGCCGATCGACATTCCGCTCTCCTCGTCTCGGAAATGAACTCAGCTTGTATTTACACTCAGCTTGTTTTTACACCTCGACTAGTGAAAAATACAAGCCATGGGAGCTGGACCGTTGTCCGTCACACACCTGCTGGACGCCGGAAGCGAGGCCGATCAGTTGCGCGAACTGCTGCGCGGCGTCCCCGACCCGGAACTCGGCGTCGACATCGTCTCGCTCGGGCTGGTCTACGGCCTCGAGGTCAACGGCCGGAACGCGGCGGTCCTCGCGACCACGACCACTCCGGCATGCCCGCTCGGGGACTACATCACCGCGGAGATCGAGCGCGTGCTGCTGGAGAGCGGTGCCGTCGATCACGTGCAGGTGGAGATCACCTACAACCCGCCATGGACGCCGGAGAAGATGTCCGACGAGGCCAAGCAGGCCTTCGGCTGGTGATGATGGCCGCCACGCTGTCGCGCCGGCTGCCGGTGCTCGTCCTCGGTGTCGTGTGCCTGCTCGCGGGGCTCTGGGGTGGCCTGCTGTTGCTCGGGTTGCCGCTGCCGACGCTGCGGTCCTCGACCGCCGCCGATCACGGACCACTGATGGCGCTCGGCTTCCTGGGCACGGTGATCTCGCTGGAGCGTGCGGTTGCGCTGCGCCGGCCGTGGGGTTTCCTGGCCCCGATCGCGGCCGGGACCGGTGGGTTGGCCCTGCTGGCCGGGTTGCCTGGCGTGCTGGGCTGGTCGCTGCTCTGTGTCGCCGCGGTCGTGTTCCTGATCGTCTACGCGGTGGTCATGACCATCGCGCCGGCCTTGCATCTCGTGGTCATGGCGGCAGGCGGCGTGTGCTGGTACGTCGCGACCGTGCTCTGGCTCGGCGGCTGGTCGATCCCGCGTCTCGTCCCGTGGCTGGCGGGCTTCCTCGTCCTCACCATCCTCGGCGAGCGGCTCGAGCTGGCCCGGGTCGCGCTGTTGAGCAAGGCCTCGTTGCGCGCCTTCACCGTCGCCGGGACGGCCTTCGGCGCCGGGCTCGCGATGACCGCGGTGTCAGGATCCACCGCGACCGTCGGGGTCCGGCTGGCGGGCGCCGGCCTGGTCGGACTGGCGTTGTGGGGCGCGAAGTACGACGTGGCCCGGCGCACCGTCAAGATCGCCGGCGTCACCCGGTTCATGGCGGTGTGCCTGCTCGCCGGGTACGCCTGGCTGCTCAGCGCGGGCGTCGTCTGGCTGGCCGCCGGCGATCTCGGACGCAGCGTGGCGACCTACGATGTCGCGCTGCACGCGGTGTTCCTCGGCTTCGTGATGTCGATGATCTTCGGCCACGCGCCGGTCATCGTCCCCGCCGTGCTCGGCGTCCGGCTGCCGTTCCGACCCTGGTTCTACGTCCATCTGGCCGTGCTGCACCTTGCCCTGCTGGTCAGGCTGGTCGCCGGGGACTACCTGGGCAACACCATCGCGTGGCAGGTGGGCGGAAGCGGCACCGAGTTGGCGATCGTGCTGTTCCTGATCGCCTCGGCGGCCGCGGTGCTGCGGGCCCGCTCGAACGTGTCCCGCCCGGTGCCGCTCGCGCGAAAGAAGGCGGCGTGAGCACCCCGCGACGTCACTCCGAGCGTGTCATCGGGCTTGCCCTCGGTTCGGTGCTGGTGCTGGTCGCACTGTCGGTTGCCGTGTTCGTCGGCCGCGGGACGGCGCACGACACGGTGGCCATCGACGGTGGCGGCCAGCGCACCGTCGCGGTGACCTTGCAGGCGATGCACATCTCACCCTCGGTGATCACCGTGCCGAGCGGAACCCGCCTGGTACTGCAGGTGACCAACGCCGACGCGACGCGCCACGATCTGTACCTCGACGGTGGGCCGCAGACTGCACTGCTCGCGCAGGGACAGAGCGCCCGGCTGGACGTCGGGGTGGTCACGCACGCGCTGCAAGGCTGGTGCACCGTGCCCGGGCACAAGGCGGCGGGCATGACGATGAGCATCCAGGTCACGGGCGCGCCGTCGGGGAGCGCGACGATGCCCGGGATGGCCGCTAGCGGCGACACCTCCCCCGCCATCAACTTCGGCGCTGCGCCGGGGCCGGACTGGCACGCTTACGATCCGGCGCTGCCGCTCGCCCCGGATGCGCACGTCCACCGGCTCACGCTCACCGTCCAGGACGTCGTCGCCGAGGTCGCGCCGGGCGTGCGCCAGGCGCTGTGGACCTACAACGGCACGGCGCCCGGTCCGGTGCTGCACGGCCGGGTCGGCGACCGCTTCGTCATCACCATCGTCAACCACGGCGACATGGCGCACAGCATCGACTTCCACGCCGGAGCGGTCAACCCGGACACCGCCATGCGCTCGATCGATCCGGGCCAGTCGCTGGTCTACGAGTTCACCGCGAAGTACGCGGGGGCCTGGCTGTACCACTGCAGCACGATGCCGATGTCGCTACACATCGCGAACGGCATGTTCGGTGCCGTGATCGTCGACCCGCCCGGCCTGGCGCCGGTGGCCGCCCAGTACGTCATGGTCCAGTCCGAGCTGTATCTCGGAGCACAGGGCGGCATCGCCGACGAGCGCAAGATCTCCGCGCGGCAACCCGACGCGGTGGTGTTCAACGGGTACGTCGACCAGTACGACCACGCGCCCATCGAGGTCGACGCCGGCACCAGGATCCGCGTGTGGGTGGTCGACGCCGGGCCGCAGGACGGCACCTCGTTCCACGTGGTCGGCACCCAGTTCGACACCGTGTTCGCCGAGGGCGCCTATCAGCTGCGTGCAGGCAACGCCGAACACGGTGCGGCACAAACCCTCGCGCTCGCTCCCGGCCAGGGCGGCTTCGTCGAGTTCACCCTGCCGAGCGCCGGGCACTATCCGTTCGTGGATCACGCGATGGTCGACGGCGAGCACGGGGCGCACGGGGTGTTCCTCGCCCGCTGACCACTCGGCGGCGTCAGCGCGTCTTCCCCCATCGTCAGCGCGTCTTCCCCCATCGGGTTACGAGATCCGGGGCCCGATTCCGGTAACCGGAGGGGGGAAGTGTGCGTCAAGAGGGGGGAAGTGTGCGGTCGCTGTCACCGTGCGGCGGGCACTCGGAATCCGCGCCGCCAGCGACCGCCGCACCAGGACACCCAGCGCGCCGTCGGCGTGGCGGTGCCTGCAGGCGGGAACCGGCGCGGGTCGTCCCAAGCCGGGGCGATCGGTGCCTGCGCGTAGTCGATCTCCTTGCCCAGCCGCTGCAGTGCGTCGCGCCCGCTCAGCGTCGCCCCGCCGGTGAGCACGACCGGCAGTGCCGAGCTGCCGAGGGCGGCCCACTCGCGGTGCCAGGTCACGGTGCGGCGCCATGCCTCGAAGGTGATCGGGCCGCGGTCGACGCTCACGGCGTAGCCGGACGAGCGCAGCGCCTCGACCGTGGAGGTGCCGCGCAGGATCGGGCCCTCGAGCGGGCCGCGCAGCACGGCCGGGCTGCCGATGTCGGCGCCCTGCTGCCAGTACAGCGCGGTCAGCAGCCGCCGGACATCGTCGGCGACCCCGATGCCGTAGGCCTCGGCATAGGCCGAGACGGCTGCCTCGGTCTTGGGCAGCAACGCCGGGATCGTCCGTGGCAGCGACTCGCCCGGCAGGAGCAACTCGTCCAGTTCGGCGAACCGCTGGGCGAGCCCGTCCTGCTCGTCCGCGCTCAACTTGCGCCCGCCCACAGGCAGGTGCGGGGAAAGCTCGACGGCGCGCCAGTCGACGGCGACGCCGGCGGCCCGCAGGACGTCGACGCGATGGGCGGCCAGGTAGCAGTCCGGGCAGCTGAAGTCCGCGTACACGGTCAGGCTCATGAGGGCCTCCTCGCCTTGGTATATTTACCATAGTATTCGTCTTTATTACCGGCAAGCTAAGCCCTGTGGCGGACCAGACAGGGCCGGACGGAGGAGAACGGCATGGCAGAAGCGGCAGCATCAGCAGAGGCAGCACCGTCGCTGGCGGAGGCGCTCGAGCGCGAGCACCACGAGATCGACGCCGGGATCGAGGCCTTCGGCACCGGCGGCGCCCCGGAGGCGGAGCGGGAAGCGCTGGTCGCAGCGATTGCCGCGCTGCGCAGGCACATCTACCTCGAGGAGGAGTTCTTCTTCCCGGCCCTGAGCGAGGCCGGCCTGGTGGCTCCGGTATTCGTCATGCTGCGCGAGCACGGCCAGATGTGGCGCACGCTCGATGCGCTGACGCTGGAGTTGCGTGCCGACGCCGGCAATCCGGAGGTCCGCACCCTGATCCGCGAGCTCACCGTGCAGTTGCAGCACCACAACGGCAAGGAGGAGCAGATTCTGTACCCGCAGGCGGACACCGCGCTCGACGGCCAGGCGGCCGAACGACTGCGGACCTTCCTCGCGGACGGCGAACTGCCCGGCGACTGGGTCTGTCAGCGCGCAGGCTGAGGACGGCGCCGGTTCGAGATACCAGCGATCGGAGCTAACGAACACGACCAGCTGGTCCACCCCGTTCAACACCCGGCCCGCGTGATCTGCTGCAGCCACCGGGTGGCCGGCGTCACCGTGCTCGTCACATGCTTGAGTTTCACGCGCCGTGGCCGATGTGACGTCCGTGTATGTGCTCGGCGCCTTCGTGCCACGAAACCCAGCCGTCGCGCGCCAGGTGCTGTTCGCCCTCACGGTGGCCGCCACTGGTGTGACGCTGGTCTTCAGCGTGCTCGCGCCCCGGACGTTGTTCCCGGCGAACCAGTCGGCGGGCGTCACCGGGACCTGCGTCGCCGTATGCCTGTTCCTTCTCGCGCTCGCATGCGACCTGCGCTTCCGCCGCCGCGACGCGGTCTGGGCCTGGGCGGCGTTCCCCTTCCTCGCGGTTGCAGCGATCACCGGGCTCGACCTGTTGAGCGCGGACGCCTCCGTCGCGGCGCAGGTGTTCTTCCTGCTGCCCGTCCTGTACGCCGGCGCGCAACTGCACTATGTGGGCGTGGCGTGTGTCTCGGCCGCGGTTACGGCCGGGGTGACGATCGTGAACGTGGCGCTCGGGTCGGGCTGGACCGCGATCGCGAACACCTGTTTCGTCGCGGCCACCCTGGCGGTGACCGCGGGTGCCCTGGCCGTCGGTGGCCGGCGCACCGATCTGCTGATCGCGCAGCTGGAGAAGCAGGCCACGGTGGACCCGCTGACCGGCCTGTTCACGCGCCGCGCCCTGGACCGGGCCGCCGAGCTGAACCAGTCCACCGACGAACTCGGGCTGCTCGTACTCGACCTCGACAACTTCAAGAAGGTCAACGACGTCCACGGCCACCTGGCCGGGGACGCCGTCCTCCAACAGCTCAGCGCGCTGTTGACCGATCTGAGCCGGCACACCGACGCCATCGCGCGGATGGGCGGCGACGAGATCGCGATGCTGCTGCCGGGCTGCTCGCTCGATGCCGCGTATGCGATCGCGGACGAGGTCCTACGCGCGATCCGCAGCCACCGGTTCGACGTCAGCATGTCCACGATGACCCGCTCACACGCCCCGACCGTGCTGCGCCTGACCGCATCGGTCGGTGTCGCGCACCTGCCGACGCATTCGGACACGCTCGCCGGGCTGTACGCGGTGGCCGACGCCGGGCTGTACGAAGCGAAGGCCGGCGGGCGCGATCAGGTCGGCGGGCTCTCCCGAAAGGACCCGCACGCCGCCTAAGGCCGGATCCACCGTTCGGCCTTGAGTTGCTCACGTGATCTTCGTGCTGGCCGCGGGTCGCCCGGGGCAGGACTCGTCTGCCTGCCTCTCTCCGCGGTCAGCGCCCCTCCGATCAATCCGCGCAGTGGATCGGGCTAGGTCTTGAGCGGGTAGCTGGGCGCGGGGTCGTGTGCGGTGTTGCGGACGGGGGTTTGGTCGCCTGTCCAGGCGGGTGGGATCCAGTGCGGGATCCCTCCCCTGCCGGCTACGCCTTCATCGGCGGGGGGACCCCCACTGAGCATGCGGCACACCCAGCCGAGGCGTTCGAACGTGCGGTGATGGAACGTGCAGAGTAGGCAGCCGTTGTCCACATGGGTGGGTCCGCCGTCGGCCCAGGGCACGATGCGGCGCGAGCCGGACTGCCGATGCGCTTTCACACAACAGCGGCGATGCAACCGGCGACGGCAACCGAGAAAGATCCACCCGGGCAGACGCCAGTTCGCCCTGTCCGGGGCCAAGCTTGGCCGGAGCGGAACGCCGAGCGGCCGACCCCAGGTCCGCGCCATCGACGCTCGCCACTACCTGCCGCGGGAGCGGTCCGAGCCGGCTGCCACCGCCGTGCGAGCACTCTGGGCCGAGAACGGGTAGGCCGACACTGTGGACTACGACGACTGGTTCCTGACCGCACAGCAGCGCGACAACCCCGACACCGTGCTGGACTGCCGGCATGAGGGCGGTGCGGCCTGGTCCACCGGCAACGAGGTCCGGGCGCTGATCCACGGCGCTACCTACTTCGCCGAGCTGCGGCGGCACATCGCCGGCCTCGAACGCGGTGACCTGCTGCTGTTCACCGACTGGCGCGGCGACCCCGACCAGCAGTTGGACGACGGACCCGGGCACGACATCGCGACCGCGCTCGCCGACGCCGCCCGCCGTGGTGTGGTCGTCAAGGCGCTGGTCTGGCGTTCGCACTGGGACCGGCTGGCGTTCAGCGCGCAGGAGAACCGGCACCTGGGCGAGGACATTGAGGCGGCCGGCGGCGAATGCCTGCTGGACATGCGGGTGCGGACCGGCGGATCGCACCACCAGAAGTTCGCGGTGCTACGGCACCGGGGACGACCCGAACTCGACGTCGCCTTCGTGGGCGGCATCGACCTGTGCCACAGCAGACGGGACGACGAGCAGCATCACGGCGACGCGCAGCGCCAGCCGATGGCCGCGGTCTACGGCGAGCGACCGCCGTGGCACGACGCCCAGGCGCAGATCCGCGGGCCGGCGGTCGGCGACGTCGAGGCGGTGTTCCGGGAACGCTGGAACGACCCCGCTCCCCTGGCGCGCAACCCGCTGTACCGGATCGGCGAGCTGGTGCGCGGCGAGGACACGCACACCGATCCGTTGCCCGCCCAGCTGCCCGATCCCGCGCCACGCGGCAGCTGCGCCGTGCAGTTGCTGCGCACTTACCCGTACCGCAAGCGCGGTTACCCGTTCGCTTCGCGTGGCGAGCGCAGCGTCGCCCGCGGCTACCAGAAGGCCATCTCGCGCGCCCGGCGGCTGATCTACCTGGAGGACCAGTACTTCTGGGGAGCCGAGATCGTGCGCAGTTTCGCGGACGCGCTCGCCGCACACGACGAGCTGCACCTGATCGTCGTGATCCCGCACTACCCGGACCAGGAGGGCTGGACGATGCCGCCGAACCTGATCGGCCGCCAGGATGCGCTGCGCGAGATCCGCGCCGCCGGGGGTGACCGGGTGGCGGTCTACGGCCTGGAGAACCATGCCGGCGTACCGGTGTACGTGCACGCGAAGGTCTGCATCCTCGACGACGTCTGGGCGTCGATCGGCTCGGACAACGTCAACCGGCGGTCATGGACGCACGACTCCGAGCTGACTTGTGCGGTCATCGACGACGCGGGACAGTTCCCGCGCGAGCTGCGGCTGGCCCTGGCCCGCGAGCACCTGGATCGACCAGCCGACCCCGATCGGACCGGCGACGGGCAGCCGGGCGACGCCGACCTGCTCGACCCGGCCGGCCTGTTCGCCGCCTTCGCCGAGTCCGCGGCGCGCTTGCAGCAGTGGCACCGGGACGGATGCGCCGGCCCGCGGCCGCCGGGCCGGCTGCGTCCCTACGATCCGCCCGGGCTCGGGTCACGCACCCGGCTCTGGGCACGGCCGCTCTACCGGGCGATCTACGACCCTGACGGACGCCCCCGACGGCTGCGCCGCGAACACCGGTTCTGACGCAGGTCGACCGGAACGTGCTTCGGCCCCGGGTGGTTCCCGGGGCAGAGGGTGGCAGCATGCAGCCATGGCCGAGGGCTCGGGTGTCGACGGTGTCCCCCGCGGGGCTGTGTTCCCAGCCGCGCCGAAGGAAGCGGCCCGGCCGAACCCGGCTGGGCTGTCTGCCGCCGAGGTCGCCGAGCGGGTCGCGTCCGGGCACACCAACGCGACCGACGAACGCACCAGCCGCACCACCGGCGAGATCGTGCGGGCGAACGTCTTCACGGTCTTCAACGGCCTGCTCGTCACGCTGTTCGTGGTCATCATGGCAACCGGCCGGTGGCAGAACGGGTTGTTCGGCCTGGTCGTGATCGCCAACTCCGCGATCGGGATCGTCCAGGAAGTGCGCGCCAAACGCACGCTCGACCGGCTCGCCGTGCTCAACGCGCCGCACGCCCGGGTGGTTCGCGACGGAGCCACCAGCGAGATCGCGATCGCGGACGTCGTGCTCGACGACCTGCTCGAGTTGCGCGCCGGCGACCAGGTTCCCGCCGACGGCGAGGTCCGCGGGTCCGACGGCCTGGAGCTCGACGAGTCGCTGCTCACCGGGGAGTCCGACCCGATCCCCAAGGAGGCCGGCGACCAGGTCCGCTCCGGCTCGATCGTCGTCGCCGGCCACGGCCGGTTCCAGGCGACCGCCGTGGGCGCCGCGGCGTACGCGGCAAGCCTGGCCAGCGAGGCCCGGCGCTTCACGGTGACCCATTCGGAGCTGGTCGCGGGAACGAACAAGCTGCTGCGCTGGATCTCGCTGATGCTGGTGCTCGTCGCCCCGGTGCTGATCTGGAGCCAGTTCCGCAGCAAGGACAACGAGGGCTGGCGCGAGGCGCTCACCGGTACGGTCGCGGCGCTGGTCGGCATGGTGCCCGAGGGCCTGGTACTGCTCACCAGCCTGGCCTTCGTGATCGCCACCGTCAGCCTGGTGCGCCAGTCCACCCTTGTGCAGGAGTTGCCCGCCGTCGAGGGGCTGGCCCGAGTCGACGTCGTCTGCCTGGACAAGACCGGGACGCTCACGGACGGCGACATCCGCTTCGACCGGCTCGAGGTCCTCGCGGGCACGGACGAGTCCGAGGTGCGGGCCGGGCTCGGCGTGCTGACCCGCTGCGGTGACAGCAACGCGACGTCGGCCGCGCTTATCGAGCAGTTTCCCGCCGCCGACTGGGGCGAGGTGCGCGCCGTTCCGTTCTCCTCCGCGCGGAAGTGGTCGGCCGTCCTCACCGCGGATCACGGTGACTGGGTTCTCGGCGCACCGGAGATGGTGCTGCACGCGAACGCCGGCGCGGCACAGACCGATGCCCGTCAGCGCGCCGACGCGATCGCCGAGCAGGGCGCGCGCGTGTTGCTGCTCGCCCGTGCGGCCAGCGGCTCCGGCATCGGCACGGACGCCCCACTGCCACCGGACCTGTCCCCCGCCGCGCTCGTCGTGCTCGCCGAGCACATCCGCGAGGACGCCGAGCAGACGCTGCGCTTCTTCACCGAGCAGGGCGTCGCGCTCAAGGTCATCTCCGGGGACAACCCGCGCACGGTCGGCGCGGTCGCCGCGGCGCTGCACCTGCCGGGGGTGGACAGTGCGGCCGACGCGATCGATGCCCGCACGCTGCCCGAGGATCTCGAGGAGCTGGGCGCGGTGCTGGACACGCACAGCGTCTTCGGCCGGGTGACGCCCCATCAGAAGCGTGCCGTGGTCAAGGCGCTGCAGTTGCGCGGCCACGTCGTCGCGATGACCGGCGACGGCGTCAACGACGCGCTGGCCCTCAAGGACGCCGACATAGGCGTCGCGATGGGCAATGGCACGGCGGCCACCCGTGCGGTCGCCCAGATCGTGCTGCTGGACGGCCGGTTCGCGCACTTGCCGTCGGTCGTCGCCGAGGGTCGCCGCGTCATCGCCAACATCGAGCGCGCCGCGAACCTGTTCGTGGTCAAGAACATGTACTCGTTCGCGCTGGCGATCCTGGTCGCGTTCACCGGCATCGCGTACCCGCTGGCGCCGATCCAGCTGACCTTGATCTCGGCGGTCACCATCGGCATCCCGGGCTTCGTGCTGGCCCTCGGCCCGAACACCCGCCGGTACGTGCCCGGGTTCTTGCGCCGCGTGCTGCGCTTCGCGATCCCGGTCGGCGCGATCACGGGAGTGAGCGCCTATCTCGGCTATCAGGTGACGCGGTGGACGGACGTTGGCGCGGGCGTGGAGGAGGCGCGAACGACAGCAGCGTTGATCGTGCTCATCGTCTCGCTGTGGACGCTGCTCGTGTTGGCCCGCCCGCTCGTCGGCTGGAAGCTCGCGCTGGTGGCGACCATGGCCGGCGCGGTCGCGATCATCATCGCCATCGCGCCGCTGGGGCACGGGTTGTTCCTGCTGGACGTCACACCGCTGCGGCTGTCGATCGCGGCACCCCTCGGCGCCGCGGGCGCGATCGGCGTCGAGATCGCGCACCGGAGCATCGCGGCCCTCGCCCGCCGGGGCACGCGCCGCCCGGACGCAACGGTGCCGGCCGGCCGATAATGGCCTGTCACCACGTGATCTGGCACCGTGGGTGGGGTGACCGACATGAGCAGCACCGGCGCGGACACGGCGGCGGACTTCGTGACAGGCGGTACCGGCGAGACGCGCGCGCCGACCCCGTACTTCCTCGGCGACGTGGCCGGTCCGCTGGGACGCGACGAGTTGCGCAGGCTGGACGCATGGTGGCGGGCGGCGAACTACTTGGCGGTCGGCCAGATCTACCTCAAGGACAACCCGCTGCTGCGTGAGCCGTTGCTCGCCGAGCACATCAAGCCGCGGCTGCTGGGGCACTTCGGCACGGTGCCCGGGCTGAACCTGGTGTGGGTGCATGCGAATCGGCAGATCCGTGCGCGCGGGCTGAACGCGGTCTTCGTGGCCGGTCCCGGGCACGGCGGGCCCGGCCCGAACGCGTGCGCCTGGCTCGAGGGCACCTACTCCGAGCTGTACAGCCATATCCCGCAGGACGCCGAAGGCATGCGCGAGTTCTTCACCCAGTTCTCCTTCCCCGGCGGGGTGCCGAGCCACTGCGCGCCGGAGACGCCGGGCTCGTTCCACGAGGGCGGCGAGCTGGGCTACTCGCTGCTGCACGCGTACGGCGCGGCGCTGGACAACCCCGACCTGACCGTGTTCTGCGTCGTCGGAGACGGCGAGGCCGAGACCGGCCCGCTGGCCACCAGCTGGCACGCGAACAAGTTCCTCAATCCGGCGCGTGACGGCGCCGTGCTGCCGATCCTCGCGCTGAACCAGTACAAGATCGCCAACCCGACGATCCTGGCGCGGATCCCCGAGCCGGAGCTGCTGGAGCTGATGCGCGGTTACGGCTACGACCCGCACATGGTCAGCGGCGACGACCCCGCCGCCGTCCACCAGGCGATGGCCGCCACCGTCGATTCCTGCCTGGACCAGATCGCTGCGGCCCAGCAGGCCGCTCGCACCGGCGGGGGCGCCCGCCGGCCGGCGTGGCCGATGATCGTGCTGCGCACACCGAAGGGGTGGACCTGCCCGCCGGTCGTGGACGGTCAACAGGTCGAAGGCACCTACCGCGCGCACCAGGTGCCGCTCCCGTCGGCCCGCACGAACGGCACGCACCTTCGGGTGCTCGAACAGTGGCTGCGCTCCTACCGGCCCGAGGAGTTGTTCGACGATGCCGGTCGTCCGGTGGCCGAACTGCTGGACGCGGTGCCGACCGGCGAGCGCCGGATGAGCGCGAACCCGGTCGCGAACGGCGGCGCGCTACTGCGTGATCTGCGGCTGCCCGACTGGCGCGACTACGGCGTGGACGTCCCGTCCCCCGGCGCGACGATGCACGAGGCGACCCGGGTACTCGGCAGCTGGCTGCGCGACGTGACCGACCTCAACCGGACGAACTTCCTCACCTTCGCCCCCGACGAGTTGGCGAGCAACCGGCTGCAGGACATCCTCGAGGTCACCGGCCGCAACTGGCAGGCCGAGATCGGCGAGTTCGACGACCGTCTCGATCCGACCGGCCGGGTGATCGAGGTGCTGTCCGAGCACATGTGCCAGGGCCTGCTGGAGGGGTACCTGCTCACCGGCCGGCACGGACTGTTCACCTGCTACGAAGCGTTCATCCACATCGTCGACGCCATGTTCAACCAGCACGCCAAGTGGCTGGAGGCCAGCTCGCAGGTGGCGTGGCGGCGTCCGGTCGCCAGCTTGAACTACCTGCTGTCCTCACACGTCTGGCGCCAGGACCACAACGGGTTCACCCATCAGGACCCGGGCTTTCTCGACGTCGTGCTCAACAAGCGGCCGGCGGTCGTGCGGATCTACCTGCCACCGGACGCGAACACGCTGCTGTCCACGTACGACCACTGCCTGCGCTCGCGGCAGTACGTCAACGTCGTGGTCGCGGGAAAGCAGCCGCAGCAGGACTGGCTGTCGGTCGACGAGGCCGCGCGGCACTGCACACGCGGCGCGGGTATCTGGGACTGGGCCGGGCACAACGACGAGACCGGCACCGTGCCCGACGTCGTGCTCGGCTGCGCCGGCGACATCCCGACGCTGGAGACCCTCGCCGCCGCCTCGATCCTGCGGGAGCGGTTGCCCGACCTGCGCATCCGGGTGGTCAACGTCGTGGACCTGATGCGGCTGCTGCCCGAGGACGAGCACCCGCACGGGCTTCCGGACCGCGAGTTCGACACCCTGTTCACCCGCGAAAGCCCGGTGATCTTCGCGTTCCACGGCTACCCCTGGCTGATCCATCGGCTCACCTACCGCCGCACCAACCACAGCAGCATCCACGTGCGCGGCTACAAGGAGATGGGCACGACGACCACGCCCTTCGACATGGTCATGCTCAACGACCTGGACCGGTACCACCTGGTCATCGACGTCATCGACCGGGTCGCGACGCTCGGACCCCGCGCCGCCGGACTGCGGCAGGAGATGGTCGATGCCCGGCTGGAAGCGCGGACCTGGACGCGTGAGCACGGCGAGGACATTCCCGAGGTCGCGAACTGGGCCTGGCCGTCATAACGCGTACCGCCCGACCGGCCGCGCCATGTGCCGCATTCGCGTTTCGGCAGGCATTGACCGCGATCGCGGCCCGCGACATACTCGCCGGGCGGCTACTCGCGCCGGGCGGTAGTCGTGCCGGAAGACATGGGACGTGGTTCATGGGCGGGATGAAGCCGACTACGGAAATGCTGCTCAAGGCGCACATCGCCAAGCAGAGCACGGCGCGAATTCTCTGGGCGGAGGCCAAGAAGAAGGCTGAGGCCAAGAAGGTCGACGTGAAGGTGTTCAACCGCGATCTCGGTCCGGAGCTGGACAAACTGCGCGACCTCTGCGAGGGCGCCCTGCAGGTCAAGAAGCACTACGGGAAGCTGGACTCGAAGACAATTCAGGCCGTGAAGAACCAGTCCCTCAAGGTCGAGAAGATCATTCGCGACTACGGGGCGCTCTGCACGCAGGAATCGAAGAAGTCAGGCGTCACCGCCGATCAGAAGAAGGCTTGGGACAGCCTGAAGCGCCAGCTGGACACGACGGCGTCAGCGCCCGGCAACATGACACGCCCGGCCCTGAAGTAACGGTCCAGCTGGCGGCGGGCCCCCGCTTCGATTCCGGTGTGACAGCGCAGTCAAGATTGCGGCGTTTCGCGGAACCTTTTCTGAAGGATCGACGACCATGCCTGGGTCCCCGCGATCACGGGTGCTAATGACCTGGTGTGCGGTGGGCCTCAGCGTGGTCGCGGCTACCGCGTCGGCCTGCGCCAGTCAGGCGACAGGCCCGAGACGAAACGTGTGCGGTACTCCCATCTCATTCTCGTCCGGCGAAATGCGACGCCCGGCGCCGTAGCGTGCGCTGCTCGTGTTCGCCACTCAGCACCACTAGCAGCGCGCCGTTGACCGCCGTCCGGGCCGGCGCGGGGTCGCTGTCACGTACCGTCGCCTGCGCGGCCGCGGCGGCCGCACCGGTGTCGAACACGTACACATCGGCGCGCCCGCCGTCGGCGAACCCGAAGGCGAGCGCGGCATCGGCCGATACGCCGTCGGGCAGCTGCGCGGGCTCGGTCTCCGAGTCGGCCTCGCTCACGCGGAGCAAGGCGCGGATGCGGCTGACGAGGTCGTCATCGGGTCGGTTCACGGCTTGCAGGCGTCCTTGGCGTCGTCCCAGTCTTCGCTCTGGACGTCCTCGAGCAACTCGGTCCAGGCCTCCTCGGCCTCTTCGCCGGTCTCGCCGTGCTCTGCCTTGCGGAAGTCGACGAACGCCTGCTTCAGCGGTGCGACCGTGCCGCTGTAGTACGCGGCGGCGAGCAGCAGTTCGGCGCCAGCGCCGAGCATCGGGACGAACGCGTCGGTCAGCCAGTCGAGGTTGTCCTCGTAGTTGTCGCGGTCGATGGCCACGTCGGGATGCTCGGTGACCTTGCGGGTGAAGTACTCGGTCAGCGCCTCGTTGAACTCCGAGCCGTAGCTGTTCAGCACCGCGTCGTCCTGGTAGCGGTGCATCCCCTCGTGGATCGCCGTGCCGGGATTGCCCCGGTCGGCGTTGAGCACGATCGGCGAGTCGCTCTGCGTGGTCGAGGTGAACGCGTTGGTTTCGAGTTCCTCCTCACTGCCGACCGGCTCGCTCGGGAACTCCGACTCGTATACCCGCGCCCAGTTGGCGTTGTCGAGGATCGCGACGAAACCTTCGGCCTGCCGCCCCTTTCCGACGGCGGCCTCGATGAACGGTTTCAGCGGCCCGGTGCCCAGGCAGGTGCGGATCACCGTGTCCACCTCGGTACCGCTCTTGTGCGCGACGGACCCCTGGTGCGCCATGCCCAGTGCTGCCACCAGGCCCATGAACTCGACACCGCCGAGGTACACACGCGCCTTGGCCATCAACGCGTCGTCGGACCAGAGCGTGCGGCGCTGCGGTTCGGACAGCGCGGTCACGATCGCGCGCAGCTCGATCAGGCGCTGCTTGGCCTCCCCCGCGTCGGCCGGCGCGGCACCGGCGACCAGGGCGGTGAACCGCTCGACGTCGCTCTGCGCAACCGGCGTGGCGGACGCGGACGTCGGTGGCGCAGTCGTCGGTGGCGCAGTGGTCAGTGGCGCAGTGGTCGGCGCTTCAGTGCTGGGCGTGGTCGTGGTGGGCGCCGTTGCGGTTGCCGTGGGTGGGTCGCGGCGCAGCACCGAGCGCTGAACGCCGGCGTCGGTGTCCAGGGCCACGCCGCCCTTCTGCTGCACCACGTGGGCGAGCTCGTGGCCGATCAGCCGCTGGCCGTCCGGCGCACCGGGGTCGAAGGCACCGGCGGCGAAGTAGATGTCGTTCCCGTGCGTGAACGCGCGTGCCTGCACCTGATCGGCCAGCGTCGCCGCCGCCGGGTCGGAGTGCACCCGCACGTTGCCGAAGTCGAACCCGTACTGCTGCTCGAACCGCTCGGCGATCTCGGGCGGAAGCGGCTCGCCCTGACCGGACTGGCGTTGCAGCGCAGCCACGACGGAGGGCTCCGCGGCGGTGCCGCCCAGCGGGTCGTCGCCCCCTTTGGCAGCCCGGCGCAGCGCCACACCCTGAACCGGGACGGCCAGCTGATCGGTGACCTCGGCCTCGACCGCTTGCAGCAACTCGTCCGCATCGCCGGCCGGTACGGGTGTGGTGGAAGCCGGAGCGCGGAGCAGGCGGTGCGTGCTCACTGGTGCCCCTTCCCATGATCGGTGAGCAGAGCGTACGGCTCAGCGGCTCTCTTGACGAGCGTCCGTGCCGCTCACGGACGCAGCGCGGCGGCCTCGTCGGTGGCCGGTAGGTACAGGCCGAAGCCGTGCTCGGGCAGGACCCGGCCGAGCTTCTGGTACTCCGCCAGGGTTGCCACCGCGATGTGCCGCATGCCGACCGGTTCGCCGAGGCCGACCGCGTCGAAGGCCGCGGCCCGCACGATGTTGCGGATGTCGCCGCCGGTGAGCTCGGCGGTCTCGGCGAGGAAGTCCAGCGCGATCGGGTCGTCGTCGTCGAGGCTCTGCAGTTGGGCGAGATGGTGTTCCCACAGCCGGCGGCGGATCACCGGGTCGGGGTCCGGGAAGCTGATGATGAAGCTCATCCGCCGTGAGAACGCGCGGTCGAGGTTGCCGCGCAGGTTGGTCGCCAGGATGGTGATGCCGTCGAACTGCTCCATGCGCTGCAGCAGGTAGGCGATCTCCTGGTTCGCGTAGCGGTCGCGCGCGTCGTGCACCTCGGACCGGCTGCCGAACAACGCGTCCGCCTCGTCGAAGAACAACACGACATCCAGCGACTCGGCCGCCTGGAACACCCGCTCCAGGTTCTTCTCGGTCTCGCCGATGTACTTGTCGACGACCGAGGACAGCTCGACCTGGAACAGGTCCATGGACAGTTCCTGCGCAACGATGTTCGCCGCGAGCGTCTTGCCGGTGCCCGGGTTGCCGGCGAACAGCGCGGCGATCCCGCGCCCCGCGCCGCGCAACAGCCCCTGCGCGGCGACCTGGTCACGATGCCTGGCCCAGGTCACGAGCTGGTGCAGCGACCTCGTCGCAGCGGTCGGCAGCAGCAGGTCGCCGAAGCCGAGGCCGCTGCCGGTCGTGGTGGAGGCGAGAAAGCCCGCGCCGGTGCGGCCGGAACCGCTCACCCGCCGCGCGGCGTCGCGCACGATCGCGGCCGACAACGGCTCCTTGCGTGCCGCGGCGACCAGCTTGGCGTACCGGGTCGCGGCAGCCATCGCCTCCGGGTTCATCCGCAGCCCGAGCAGGGTCTCACTCAGGTCGGCGTCCTCGGCGGCGATGTCGCCGAGGTTGACCTGCCACAGCGCGGCACGCTGGGCGACATCGAGCCGCTCGGCGTCGACAAGCAGCGGCAGGTGCGGCAGCCACGACGGGTTCCACGGCCGGCTCGACACGGCGATCACCGGCACCGCTGCCCGCGCGAGCACCTCGAACGCGCTCGAGTCGCCCCGCTCGGCGAGGGCGTCGGCGTTCGCCAGGATCAGCGCGCACCCGCGTAACCCGGCCTCGCGCACCGCGGCGACGAGCACGTCGGCGATGGCCCGGTCGGACGCGACCCGCAGCAGATCGACGGCGTAACTGGCGATGTGCAGCGCGTCGAGGGAGCCGGCGGCCATCGACGCGCCCGCGGCACCACGCACCGCGCGGATCCAGATGAGCCGGACGCCGTTCTCGATCGCGGCCGAGACCAGGTCACCGCCGGGCAGCTCGAGCGGGACCGGCGCGGTGCGCAGCGGGGCGACCAGCGGGTCCTCCGGGACCGCGCCCGCGAGCGCGGCGACGACCGGGTCGGGCACTTGCAGCCTGCGCTGGCCCCACGGCTCGGTGCCGGCAACCTGCAGCAGCCCGTGCCGGCGCAGCGTGGCGCGCGGGCCGAGCCGCGCGAACCCTTCGGCCGCCGCACTGCCGATTCCGGCCAGCTCCAGCGCCAGCGCGACGGTGCAGCGCGCGACACCGGTGCTGCCGCGAAGCCCGGCGTACGCGTAGCCGACGTTGGCGTCGAGCTCCGGCGCCACGGCGGCCCACAGCAGGAACCGGTCTGTCGCGTCGAGGCCGAACACGTCCGCGACACCGGCGAGCGGCGCGTGCTCGTCCTCGGCCCCGTCGGGGTATTCCGCCCGCAAGATGCTGAGCACGCCGGACAGTTCGGGCAGCTCCGCCGTTCCGGTACGTCGCGCCGCGGCCAGCGTCAGTTCGCCGACCAACGCCGCCATCGCTGTCCGCACCTCTGCCCTCCGTCCGCGCCTGCGCCTGCACGTTGCGCGCTCGCCGCGAGCGGCGGTTCGGCGTGCGCGGCTCGCCGCGGCCGAAGGCGCTACATTACGCAGAGCGTAGCGGCCGGCACCAGGTCGGCAGCGCGACACGGATGCGGAGACCGGCGTGTTCATCCGGATCGTCGACGAAGGGCTGGAGCGGTTCCTGCGCGCCCAGGTGCCGTTGCCCGAGGACGCCGCCGACGTGAGCTTCGAGATCCCGTCGAGCAACTGGTCCGCCGCGTTGTCCAGGGTCACGGTCAACCTGTTCCTGTTCGACGTCACCCGCAGTTCCCAGCCGCACCGGGCCGCCGTCCGCCGGGTGGACGAGACCGGCAAGGCCGAGCGGCGCGCACCGCAGCCTATGGTCGAACTCGATTACCTGGTCAGCGCCTGGGCCGGGAACCCGCGCGACGAGCACCAGTTGCTCGGGTCGGTCCTGAGCCGTATCGCCGGCCTCGACACGCTGCCGCCGGAGTACCTGCCCAAGCCGTTGTCGTCCTCGGTCCACCTCACCTTCGTCGAGGACGAACGGCACCGCGCGCGGGACATCTGGAACGGCGCGGGCGGCACGCTCAAGGCCGGGTTCGCGATGCAGGTGACGGTCGCGGCGGACACCTTCGGCTGGACGCCCGAACCGGCCGCCGTCACCAGCATCGAAGGCGCCGCAAGGGCCGGCAACGGGGCCAAACCGGGCTAGTGCGGACGGGCGCGGCGTATCACCCGCGGGCCGTGGACATTGTGGCGATCATGCTCGATCATTGACACGCAGTTCACGTGGGCAACAGGGGGTCCCGCGCCGACGGCGCCATCAGCTCATTCGGGGTGCGAACGCGTCCCGGTGCGTTCGTGTGTTCGTGAAAGGTTCGACCATGCACTCCCACTTCGAGGCTGAGACGGTGCGACGCTGATGCGCGTTGCCACCGACACTCGCCACCTCGAGGTCGAACCGGGCGACAGTACATCGGTTGTCGTCGAGGTCGTCAACACCGACGACATCATCGACGGCGTCAGCGCCCACATCATCGGGCTCCCCGACAACTACGTCTCGGCCAGCCCGGCGATGCTCCCGCTGTTCCCCGACACGGCCGGGAAGGTGACCCTCGGCCTGGCCGTGCCGACCTCGCACCCGGCCGGGCGCCATCCCCTGACGGTGCAGGTCATCTCGCACGGCACGACGAAACCGCCGTCCTACGTCGACATCGACCTCGACGTGGCCGCCCGCCCGGGCATGCGGATGACCGTGCGCCCGAAGCTGGTGCGGGCCCGCCGGTCAGGGCGCTTCGTCCTGGAGATCGCGAACCACGGCAACGTCCCGCTCGACGTGACGATGAGCGCGTACGACCCCGACCGCGGCGTCGAGGTCACCTTCACCCCGGAGCGGCGCCGCCTCGAGCCCGGCGTGGTGGCGCCGGTACTCGTCGACGTGCGTGGGCCCCGGATGTTCACCGGTGCCGAGATCGACCGCACGGTCGTGCTCGGAGCGAGCGGGCGCGTCATCACCGCGCCGACTGCGGCCGCGCGGCTTCCGGACGAGCGCAGCTTCGCGGCGCTCGCGGACGACCAGCCGACGGCCGCGATCCCGCGGATCACTGATGACCAGTTCCCGCGGGTCAACGGTGACCAGACGCCCGAGAGCGCCGCCGAGATCGTGCTCAACCGCGAGACGACGGTGCAGTTGCGGCAGCGGCCGCTGATCAGCCGGGGCCTGCTCACCGTGCTGATCCTGGTAAGCATCGTCGCGGTGTGGGCAGCCATCTTCCTGCTCGGGCTGGGAAAGGTGTTCGCCTCCGACCCGATGACCAAGCAGGCGCCCGCCTCGTTCTTCGCCAGCTTGAACAGCCCCGGCGGCGCCGCCGGATCCGGCGGTGGGCCCGGCGGGTCCGGTGGCTCTGGTAGCGCTGGTGGTTCCGGTGGGGCCGCAGGTTCAGGTGGCGCGGCGGCAGCGCCCGCCGGCGCACTCACCAAGAGCGGGCAGTTGCCCCCCGGGATGGGGGGCGCGATCAGCGGGACGATCACCGCGGCGAACGACCAACAGCCGGTGGGGCGGATCCTGGTCCAGGCCTACCGGATGGGGAGCAAGGGCCTCGTCCAGATGAGTTCGGCGGCGAGCCAGGCCGACGGCACCTACACGCTGGCCGGCCTGTTCCCCACCGACTACTACATCCAGTTCAGCGCGAGCGGCTACGTCCCGCAGTGGTACCCGGCCAGCCCGACCCAGGCGGGTGCCCAGAGCGTCACGGCAGTCGCGCAGGGGTCCACGTCGAACATCAACGCCAGCATCGTGGGCGAGCCGGCCACCATCTCCGGCAAGGTCGACCCGGGCGACACCCTCACGCCGGTGGTCACCACGGTCACCGCGCGGCCGCTGCTCGGCAAGCAGACCGGACAGCCCATCGCCACCACCAAGACCGCCGGCGGCGCGTACACGCTGCCCGCGCTCCCGGCCCCGGGCAGCTACCAGCTCACCTTCACCACGGCCGGTTACGAGTCGAGCACGCTGGTCGACTCGGTCGGCGGCGGCGACAAGCGCCTCGAGCCCACGGTCGTGCTCGGCGCGAGCACCGGGCAGATCAGCGGCCTGGTCAGCGACGGGACGACACCACTCGGCGGCGCGAGCGTGAGCACGACCGTGAACGGCAGCCCGTTGACTGTGCTGACCCCGACGACCGGTCAGGTGGGCGCCTACGTCCTGGCCAACCTGCCCACACCGGCCACCTACGTGATCACCGTGTCCAGCGCCGGCCACGGCACGAGCACCCGCATCGTCGACCTCGCCGCCGGGCAGAGCAGTCCGGCGTTCAACTTCAGACTGACAAGCGGCACCGGCACCGTGTCCGGCAAGGTGGTCGGGCCGGACGGGCAGCCACTGGGCGGCGCCACGGTCACCGTCGGCGGTGCGGTGAACTCCAGCGGGGGCAACCCGACGGCCACCACGCTCACCTCTGGAAGTCCGGGCACGTTCGCGATCAACGGGCTCACCGCACCCGGCTCGTACACGCTCACCGCCTCGATCGACGGGTACGCGCCGACGAGCGTGCCGGTAACCCTCGCGGACAACGGTGCGGCGCAGAGCGTCACGATCCGGCTGTTCGCCAAGCTGGGCAGCATCGCCGGCACGATCCGGAGCAACGCCGGAACGTTCGCCGGCGCGACGATCACGGCGACCAACGGTCAACAGAGTTGGACCACGACCTCGAACAGTTCCGACGGTGGCTATCGGCTGGCCGACCTGCAGCCGGGCAGCTACAGCGTCACCGTCACCGCCCCGGGCAAGGATCAGCAGACTGCGCTGGTCACCGTGGTCGCCGGGCGCACCGTCACGCAGAACCTGAAGCTGGGGGGCTGACGTGCGCGTCGACGTGTCCCCGCTGCAGGCCGACCTGCAGCCCAACGTCTCCCAGCTGATCACGGTGACGATCTCCAACACCGCGACGATCATCGCCGGCTACGCGATCCGCGTGCTCGGCGCCGACCCCGGTTGGGTGCAGCTGGACACCGACGAGATCGCGCTGTTCCCGGACGAGACGCGTGTGCTGACCATCATGGTCGACGTACCGCGTGGCATCCCGGCCGGGGCGCGGCGGATCGCGGTCCAGGTCCGCGAGCTGACCCCGCCGTACGAGAGCAAGGTCACCGAGATCGACCTGACCGTGCCGCCGAATCCGGTGGTGCAGCTGCGGGTCGATCCGATGGCGATCACGGCGGGCAAGCGCGCGACGTTCAGCCTGCTGGTGGAGAACACGGGCAACACAGCGATCCGGGGCTTCCTCGCGGGCGACGACCCGGAGAACCAGGTGCGGTTCGACTTCGAGCCCGCGCACGTCTCGCTCGCGCCGGGCCAGCACAGCGTGCTCGACATGCGTGCCTCCGCCAAACGGCACTTCCTCGGCACGCCGACCGTCCGCAGCCTGTCGGTGTACCTCGACGAGATCGCCCCGGACGCGTTCCTCGAACCACCGCCCGCGCAACCGGCGTCCGGCGAGGAGCGCGAGCCGTTGGCCGGCGCGACCTTCATCCAGAAGTCGGTGATGTCCCGCAGCGCGCTGTCCCTGCTCGGCCTGCTGTTCGCGGCGACCGTCTTCGCGGTCGTGATCACCATCGCACTGTCCCGGCTCGTCGCGCAGTCGACGGCCGACCGCAACCTCGCGCTGCAGGTCGCGGCGGCCAAGAACAACGCCGCGACCACCGGCCAGTCCGGTGTCTCCGGTGTCGTCTCGCTGCTCACCTCGGGCAAGCCGGTCGCCGGGGTGACCGCGAGCGTGTTCGCCACCTCGGACACCACCACGCCGGTCGCGACGACCGCGACGAACGCGAAGGGCGCCTACAGCGTCACCGATCTGCCGGCCGGCAAGTACCTGCTCAGCTTCCGCGGCGCCGGCTTCGTGCAGATCTGGTACCCCGGTGCGGTGAACGCCGCGGACGCCACCACGATCACGCTGGCGGCCGGCCAGGTCCAGGGCGGGTTGAACGTCAGCCTCGGCGGCGTGCCGGCATCGATCAGCGGAACCGTCGTCGGCGACGACGTCTCGGCCGCAACCCTGTTCCTCGAGACGCTGCCGGGCGGCGCAACCACCGACGCGGCGGCCGGCCGGCCGCTGGGAACCGCGCCCGTACCGGTGACCCCGCCGGACAACGGTGGCGCGGTCGTGCAGCGCGTTCCTATCGGGTCCGACGGCTCGTTCTCACTGGCCAACGTGCCGTCGCCGAGCGTGTACGAACTTGTCGTGGTGAAGACCGGGTACGCGACGTCGACGCAACGGATCGACGTCGGGGCCGGGGAGACGCGCACCGGCGTGCACCTGACGCTGAGCAAGGGCGACGGGCTGATCTCCGGCACGATCACCTCGCAGGACGGCCCGCTCGCCGACGTCACGGTCACCGCGACCGCCGGCCAGCAGACCGCGAGCACCGTCTCGCTCACCGGCGCCCACGCCGGTACCTTCACGCTGCGCCAGTTGCCGACGCCGGCCACGTTCACCCTGGTCGCGAGCGCGGCGGGGTTCGCCTCGCAGACGGTCACGCTGAGCCTGGGATCCGGGCAGAAGCTCGCCGGCGTGTCGATCACGCTGAACAAGTCGTCCGCGTCGCTGCACGGCGTGGTGAGCCTGCTGCCGCGGAACGAACGCGCGGCCGGGGTGGGCGTCACCGTCACCGACGGCCAGCTCACCGTCCAGACCGCCACCGAGAGCAAGGGCAACATCGGCTCGTGGGTGGTCGGCGGGCTCGCGGTGCCCGGGACCTACACGGTCACCTTCGCCCGCAGTGACCTGCAGTCGCAGACCGTGTCGGTGTCGCTGGACGCGGCAGGCAACCTCACCCCCGGTTCGCTCGGCGCGCAGATCACCTCGTCCGGCATTGCGGTGAGCATGACCCCGGCAACCGCTACGGTCTGGGGACAGATCAGCCAGCCGGGGGGCGGGCACGTGTGCGACACGAGCACCAATGCACTGGGTGAGGCCACCATCAGCCTGAGCTCGGGGGCGAGCACCTATTCGGTGACCTCGGCCAGCGTGGCCCCGAACTGTGGCATGTACCGGATCGAGCAGATCCCGCCGGGTACCTACACGCTCGCCGTCAGCGCCGGCAGCGGAACCAGCCCGAGCGCGCAGGTCATCACGCTCGTCGCGGGCCAGTCGCTGCACCGCAACGTGCCGCTGGCCCCGCCTGCCTCGATGTCCGGGACCGTCGTCGGCTGTACCACCGGGCCGTGCCTGAACTGGACCGTCTTCCTGTACCGGCAGGCCGACTACCCGACCACACTCGCGGCCACCACTCAGACCGACGGCGCCACGGGCCGATTCGAGTTCGACAACCTCGAAGCGGGTACCTACATCGTCGCCGTCGGCTCCACCGGCGATCCGGCCAACGCCACGACGACCGAGCAGGTGACGGTGGAACCGAGCAAGCCACACGACGGCGTCGTGATCACGGTGACCTCGTGACGACGCCGGGCAGGCGCGGCTACAGCGAGACGCCCCCGACGATCCAGGTCGAGCCGGTGCTGCGTACCGCCGCCGGCGTACCGATCAGCACGGCCGCCGTCATCACCAACACCGCACCCGAGCCGCGCATCCTGGCGATGACCTCACTCGGCGTGGACGCCGCTTGGCTGCCGCGACCCACCCGCAGCCGGCCGCTGATGCCCGGCGAGACGATCATCGCGGAGATCACCTTCAACCCCACACCCGGGACGGTGCCGGCGCGCTACCCGCTCGCGCTCACCGTCCAGGCGATCGATCCGGCCTCGGGCAACGCCACCTCGAGCGCGGCCATCGCCGACCTCACCCTGGTCGTCGACTCCCCCGGGCAGATCGAGGTGGCGATCGAACCGCCGGAGACGACCGGCCGCTTCCGCAAGCGCATCTCGGTGACCTTGCACAACACCGGCCCGGTACCGGAAGAGGTACTGCTGGAGGTCCACTCGCCCGAGAGCGCCGAGGTCGAACTCGCTGCCGAACGGGTAGACGTCCCGGCCGGTTCGAGCGTCGCCGTCCCGGGCCGCATCAAGATCGAGCCGCGGACGTTCGGCCACCGGCAGCGCTTCACCTACACCGTCAGCGCACGCGGTTCGGGCGCCGCGCGGCGGGCCGAGGGCGCCGTGACCACCCGCGCGTTCCTCGGCGCCAACGGCCCGAAGGCGTTCGTGCTGCTCGCGGTGATCACGCTGTGGGCCGGCCTGGCCCTGGTGTTCATCCCCAAGCTCGCGACCAAGGTCCAGGACGCGCACAACGCCGCGGCGGACAAGGTCGCCGGGCTGCAGAGCAATGCGATCAACAAGGTGCGTCCGTCCAAGGGCGGCACCGCCACCGGCACCGCTGCGACGGGCCACCCCTCCGGAGGTTCCGGCAGCACGGGTGGTTCCGGCAGCACGGGCGGTTCGGGTGGCAGCGGCGGCTCCGGAGGTTCCGGCGGTTCCGGCGGTTCCGGCGGTTCCGGTGCTGCCGCGGCCGCCGCCAAGAGCGTGCAACTCAGCGGCACCGTCGCCGGCACCGGCGCCTCGGGGGCCACCGTCGCGATGCGGCCGACCTCCCTCGTCGACGAGTCGGCCCAGACCGCGCACCTGGTCGGCGTCGACTCCGAATCCTTCGGGCCGGTCGGCAAGATCTGGGGTGGCTCGGTGTTGCTCGCCACCCCGGCAACCGACGCGCAGAACCGCTCGACGGTGACCAAGTCCGACGGCGCGTGGGCGTTCGCGGCGGTGCGCGCGCCGGGGTACTACCTGGTCACCTTCGCCAAGCCCGGCTACCAGACCCAGCGGTACGTCATCGACTCGGCGGCCACGGTGGCGACCGAGCCGCTGACCGTCACCCTGCTGCCCGGTCAGGGGCATCTGAGCGGACGCATCACCGGCCCGTCCGGCCCGGTGGGCGCGGCGAAGATCACCATTACCGACGGCACCAACACCATCACCACCAGCTCGAACTCCAAGGGCGACGTCGGCGCCTGGTCGGTCGACGGGCTCTCCACTCCGAGCACCTACCTCGTCACCGCGAGCAAGGACGGGCTGAGCACCGAGTCGGCGATCCGCACCCTCCCCGCCGGCGGTACCGCCACGCAGAACCTGCGGTTGCGCACCGGAGTGGCGTCCCTGCACGGCACCGTCACCGGCGCCAACAGCCTGGGCACCATCGTCGGTCTGGGCGGCGTCCAGGTCACCGCGACCGACGGGACGATCACGCGCACCGCGACCACCGTGACCAACGGGGACATCGCCGGCACCTACACCCTGCCCGGGCTCCCGCCGGGCGAGTACACCGTGACCATGGCCGCGGCCGGCTATCTGCCGCAGACGCAACCGGTGACGATCAAGAAGGGCCAGGGCGAGGCAACGGCCTCCGCACTGCTCGTCTCCTCGAGCGCGACTGTCACCGGCCTGATCACCGGTGATCAGCTCGGCTCCGACGGCAAACCCACGGGCGCGCGCGTACCGATCAGCGCGGGCGTCACGCTCACCTCGAACTCGAACTCGTACAAGATCACCAGCGGCACCAGCGGTTTCCGGATCAACGGCGTGAGCCCGGGCACCTACGTGGTGACCGCGACCTACGCCGGCTCGAACTCGGGCTACTTCACCATCACCGTGCAGGCCGGACAGACGACTGTGGTCCCGACGATCAACCTCAGCGCGCAGGTGACCACCAGCAACTCGACGATCACCGGCTTCGTCGGCGACGGCGCGAACCCGAGCGGCACGCTGTGCGCAGGCAGGCCGACCGACTGCACGGTCACCTTCGTGCTGCACGACAGCAACGGCCACCCGGTGCCGGTGACGCCGAGCTCGCTGACCCCGCCCTCGTCGTCCGGTCCTACCGCGTACACGCTGGCGGGGCAGACCGAGGGGCTCATGCCCGGCCTCTACAAGCTGACGATCGGTGTCCAGGTCAAGGCGGGCTCGACCATCAGTGGGTACCTTCCGGCCACCGTCGACGTCCGGGTTCCGCTCAACAGCGTCGCCCGCGCGCCGCAGGTCAACCTGTTCGCCGCCAGCACGATCACCGGGACCGTCTCGTCGCGGTTCGACGCCACGGCGGGCGGCACGTTCACCAACTGTGTCTGGGCGATACCGCAAGGCAGTGGCACGGCTCCCACCGACTGCACGCCACCGGCGGTGTCGGACTGCCTGCTGACCGGCAAGTCCTCGCCCGCGGTCGGCACGATCGATGCCAGTGGGGCATTCACCGTCGGCAACCTGTGTCCAGGTTCCTACTCGATGCTCATCGTCGTGACGAACCCAGACTTCACCGCGTCGCAGCCGCTCCCGCTGCCGATCGTCACGGTGAAGGACGGCGGCACCGGGCGCTTCGACGGGCAGATCCAGCGCAGGGGCCGCATCCAGTTCACCCTCACCGCGCCCGACCCGACCTCCGGCGCGGTCCCGGCTCTGGCCAACACCACGCTCACCGCCGGCTCCAGTTGCGGCTCCGTCAGCCTGGTCGGCAAGAGCACCGACGGCGCCGGCGGGCTGCTGGTCACCGGCCTGGCCGCCAGTGGTTACACCTGCACGCTCAAGGCCACCACCACCGCCGGGCTCGCGGTGTCGGCCACGGCGTTCACCAGCGTTGCGCTGGACGGGACGAGCAACGTCGCGCTGACGCTGACCGCTCCGGTGGACACGTTCGTCGGCCGGGTCGTCACCTCGTGGAGCGGCACCGCCCAGCCGCTGCCGTTCACGACGATCACGATCAGCGGCGTGACCAGCTACACCAACGGCACCGCGAACCCGCCGGCCCAGGTGCAGGTCACCACCGACCCGCTCGGCTGCTTCGCGATCAGCAAGGACGGATCGCCGCCGACGGGTCCCTTGCCGGGCGGCTGTGCGGGCGATCCCTTCATCGCCTCGGCCACCCGCGCGCTCCCGCTTGCTGTGCCGATCGCCACCTTCCACGTCGATGCCCAGAACGGGTACCAGACGCTGAACCAGGCCGACGCCGCGATCGATTCGAGCGTGCTCAAGGTCATCTCGCTGATCCCCAACCCGGTCCCGTTCGCCGGCGCGCTCACCGCCACGCCGCTACCTGGCAACCTGTCCGGCGCGAACCTGGCGGTCACCGCCTTCCCGCTCGGGACCGGGAACCTCACTGTCAAGTCGGACAACGCGGGAATCCTGAGCTGGAAGGACGACGCGTTGTCGGCGGGACAGCTGATCGTGCCCGGCACGTACACCGTCTCGGTCACCGCTTCCGGCTTCGCGCCGTGGAGCTACACGTTCCAGTGCGTGCCCAACGCGCCGTGCAGCCCGCAGTTGTCCCTGGTGCCCCTGGGCAGTCTCAGCGTCACCGGCCTGCCCGACAACGCCCTGGTGAGCCTGATCCCCAACACCGGCGCGACCCTCGGCCCGAAGACGTCCTCGGGCGGCTCGGTGAGCTTCACCGGGCTGCTGCCCACGACCGACTTCCAGGGCACCCAACCCGCGTACCAGGTCCAGGTGCACGCACCCGGCTACCTGTTCGACTCCTCGGTACCGCTCACGTGCACCGACGGTGCCACCAGCGTGGTCATCGCCCCCGGAGCGACCCCGTCGTGCGCGGTGACGCTCACCGCCGCCGGCACGGTCACCGGAAAGGTGCAGGGAGCGGGCTCGTTCGCGAAGACGCCGACGCTGCAGCCGCTGGAAGGCGCCACGATCACGGCCAAGCGCTGCAGCGGCACCGTCGCCGACGGCGCCACCACCTGCACGCTGGCGACGACCGGGAACATCGGACCGTTCACGGCGACCGCCGACAAGGACGGCCTGTTCAGCCTCACCGGCACGAACCAGATGCAGGGTCTCGACTCCGGTCCGTGGCTGATCACCGCGAGCTTCACCGGCTACAGCACCGTCTCGACCGTGATCAACGTCAGCCCCGGATCGCAGGCGGTGCCGGAGATCGACCTGCAGATCACCAAGGTCACCACCTTCTCGGTGACGGTGAAACTCGGTGACGGAACGGTGCTCACCGACGGCATCACGGTGGCCCTGTTGCAGGACGGCACCGTCGTGGACAGCACCTCGACGGCGTCGGCGAAGAACACCTTCGACTTCGACAACGTGGTTCCCGGCGTCTACGCGGTGCAGGTCACCGGCACGACGATCCGGCCGCAGACCGACCAGACCGTGACGGTGAGCAAGTCCCAGACCACGCACACCGTCTTCGTGACGCTGGGCGCGAGCACGGTGACCGGACTCGTCCAGGGCAAGCAGGGCAAGGACCCGGCCGACGCACCGCTCGACGGGGTGCGCGTGCAGATCGGCACCGGCACCGCGACGACGTTCGCCGTGGCAAAGGGCACCGACGGCAAGAACATGGACGTCACGACACCGACGACCGGGGCAAGCACCGGCACCTACAGCCTCACCAACGTGCCGGACGGCACCTGGACGGTGCAACTGAGCAGCACCGGCTACCAGACCCAGACGATCACCGGCGTGGTCGTGAACCACAACAACGCCGCGACCACGCTCAACAGGACCCTGGTCCGCATCACGCACGACGTCACGCTGACCATCACCACGACGGCCGACGGCGACGACGTCAAGAGCGCGGCGAACGTACTGCTCACCTCCGCCGCCGACAGCACCTGGACGCTGACCCCGCAGGCGCCGGTCTCGACCGCGCGGACAGCACCGGCGCACGGCGTGGTGACCAAGTGGACGTTCCTCGCGGTGCCTTATGGCAGCTGGGCGCTCTCGCTCGACCTGCCCACCGGGCACTTCGGCACGCTGGCGGCGACGAACGGTTCTGCCGCGCTGAGCTGCACCGACGGGTCGCCGACCACGCCCGTGTCGTGCACGACCGCGGCTGCCAGTCCGGTAATCGTGCCCACGACCGACGACACCAGCGTCGTGCCGCTGACCTACGGGCTGAACGAGTACTCGGTCGGCCTGCACGTGGTGGCCACCAAGCTCGCGAGCGACCCGAACGTCACGCCACCCTCGACGGTGAAGCTCACCGTCTCTGACGGCGCGAACCCCGTCTACCAGAACGACACGTTTGCGGTGACCACGGGCTCGGCTCTGACCGACTCGTTCTGGGGCGCGGCCGGGACGACCTACACCGCGACCGGCACCAGCCCCGCGGTGAACTGGACGGTGACCTCGACCGACCTGACGTCCGCCGCCCCGAAGCCGGTGATCCCCCTCGTGGAGCGCGGCGCGTCGGTCACCGTGACATTGGCGGGAGATACCTTCCCCGCCGGTACGAACGCCACAGTCACCCTCGTCCCGCCGGCCGGCAGCGGGATCGTGGCGCCCGCGAGCAAGACCGCCGCGTCCGGAGGCAGCGTGACCTTCACCGGGGTCCCGTTCGGCACCGGCTGGACGGCGTCGGCCACCGCGACCTACACGAAGACCGCCGGAACGCCGCCCGTCACCACGACGGTGACGGTCAGCGGCACGAGCGCCGCATTCGACATCACCGCGCTGACACCGCCCACGGTGACGATCACGATGGTGACGCAACCCTGACCCGGCGCGGCCGCAGCCTCAGGCGGTCGGGCAGGCGCGCGATCAGCCGATCGTGCCGGTGAGGATGAGCACCACCAGGGTGATCAGCGCGGCGATGCCGAGGCCGAGCAATGCCCATACCCACCAGGGGATTCCGCGCTCCGGCACGACCTCGACCACCGGCGGCGGGGGCAGCGGTGCGGGTGGCGGTGGCGGCGGCGGGGGCGCCTCGACCGGGTGCATCAGCTGCCCGCAGCGGATGCACACCACGGCGGACACCAGGTTGAGCTCGGCGCAGTGTGGGCACGCTGCCGAGGCGAGCGTGGAGCGCCCGACCGTACCGGGCAGGCGGCGCAACGACTCCCCGTTGCTTGCGGCCGCGCGCTCCCGTTCGACCCGCGACGGCGTCCAGAACAGCGGGAAGTCGCACTGCGAACAGAAGTCGCTCGCGTCGCGCCGGTTCAGCTGGACCTGTTGGGTGGCACCGCACTCGGGGCAGTTGACCAGTTCGGGCGGGCTGGACGTCAACGCGGCCGGCGACGGGCCGGACGCCGGGGCGGGATCCGCGGTCGGAGCGGGCGCCGACATGGCACCGCTCGGGTACGCCGGCTGCTCCGGCCCGGCCGCGCTGCCGAAGTCGATCGTGACGGTCGGTGTCGTGGCGTCGTCGACCGGTGGCGCACCGGCTGTCGTCACGTCGACCGGTGGCGCACCGACCGGCGGCAGTCCGGGGCCGCCCAGGTGGCGCGGACCCGAGCGTGCCGGGTCCGTCCGGGTCTGCGCCGACGAGCCCGGCTGTGTACCCGGCTGCAGAGTCTGGTCTTCGCTCACCCGATCGGCTCCCCGTATGAACGCCAGACGCACCGGCCGGCGACGAAGAGCTCCGCGCGGGTGTGCGCCGGCACCTCGTCGCGCACGAGTTCGACGAAGTCGTTCTCGGGCATCCAGCCGGTGGACTGTACCGACATGCTGACCCAGGTGGTGTCGGCGGGTGCCTCGCCGGCGCGCCACACCCCGCCGCCGTCGGTGACCTCGGCCGGGCCGCCGCTCGCCAGTTCCAGGAACAGCTTCAGCCCGCGGGCGGTGCCGCGCCAGGTAAGCGTGTGCGCCGCGCTGCTCACGATGCGCCGCTGCAACTCGTGCGGCAGCGAGGGATCGATGGTGCCGCCACCGATCCACGAGCTCAGCCAGCGGACCATCACGTCCGGGGCGACGCTGAGATCGACGAGGTTGTCGATGTTGTCGGCGTCCTCCAGCAGCGTGGTGCCGAGCTCCTGGAAGATCGAGACGAAGCGGACGAAGAAGTCGCCGTCGAGCATCCCCACCGGAAGCTGGTCGAGCATCCAGTAGGCGCTGCGGGCCGAGCTGCGCACGCCGTCAGGTAGCGCACTGTCGCGCGGGACGATCGACGTCATGGCTGCGGCCTCGGGCGGATGCGGACGGGTGCTTCGATCATCGCACGACAACCTGGTGGGACGCGGACAGGAACAGCGAGTGCTGGTCGAGCCGGATCACGTCCTTGGCCGTGCCGAGGCGTTGCCGGGTGCGCAGGTCGTACTCGAACAGCAGCAGCTCGTCGACCCGCTCGACGCCCTCCACACTCTCCAGGAGCTGGGTCACCACCGCCGCGTTGATGTCCACGTCGAAGGGCCAGCCGGTGCCGTCCGGGCCGCCGGAGAGCGGATTGATGAACCGGGCGAGCGCGTCCATCGCGCGCTGGCGTACCAGGGTCGCCGGCCGGCCCGGCCCGGCGTGGATCAGCGCCACGGCGGAGATGCCCTGGTAGTACGGGGTGCCCACCTCGATGGCCGTGCCGACCAGGCGGTGCGCGTCGAGGTGTTCGGTGACGGTGCGCATCAGCGGCACCGGGATGGCGAAGTCGTCGATCGTGTGCCGGGTCGCGTCGCCGCGCACCTGCGGGACGACCAGCAGGCGCACCGATCCGTCGCCGCGCTGCGCCGACAGGCAGCGGGCCCGGGCGACCTCGATCGAGGACTCCAGGGTGAGCCGCTCGTAGTCGCCCGCGGTGACGGCACGCTGGCCGGTGCGCAGCGTGAGCGGGCCGCGCACCCGCGCCTCGCCCACCGTCTCGGCGTCGACCCCGCCGGTGGCGGGCAGCAGGTTCACCGCGCTGCGCACGAACGGCACCGTCGAGCGCATGACGGTCAGGGTGCGCGCGCCGACGTTCCCCCGCGCGCCACCGCCGTAGCGGTAGCCGGTCACGCTGAGCTGGGCGCCGTCGCGCGGGATGCGTCCGTGCTGCCGTACCGTGCCGTCCGGGTAGCGGACGCGCGGGCCGAAGCGGATCGTCCCGCTGCCGCTCTCCCACACGTAGTGCGTGTCGTCGGCACCGGATCGGGTGAAGTCCTCGACCTCGGTCCACTCGACGGCTCCGTCGGTATCGGTCACCACGACGTTCTCGCCCAGGCGACGCGGCAGTACCGGCGTGTGCGAGACGGTGAAGGCCTGCGCGGGCCGGCCGTCGCTGCGCCCGATCACCTCGGTCGGGATGTTCTCGGCGTGCTCCGCGCTCACCGTCCCGCCGAGCGTCTCGGCGGTGATCGCACGGACCCGCGGCGAGACCTGGTAGGTGGGCTGCCCCGGATGCGGATCGACCAGGCGCACCCGCACCCAGTACGCGGCGGTGTTTCCGACCGACAGCAGTTCGTGCTCGACCGGGATCAACAGCACGATGCTGCCCGCGCGGTTCAGGCCACCGGTGGTGTCCTCGGTGACCTGCGCGGTCAGCCACGCCTCACCGTTCCAGACCTCCCACACCAGCGGCGGGTTGCGCGGGTCGACACCGATCCCCTCGGCCTCCGCGGCGAACGTGAGCCGGATCGCGGTGCCGGACAGGCTCTCGGCGAAACCCAGGTAGAACGCGTCGCCCGCGGTGATCGTCGGCGAGGCGAAGCAGGGCACGCCGAGGACGTCGAAGCGCACGCCGTCCCACACGTCGGTCGCGCGGTCGCCGTGCGCGGTGGTGGTCATGGCCGACATCAGCTTCGGCGGCGCGATCACCAGGTCGGCGGACGTGGTGAACACGACCGGCTCGGCCGCGCCACTGGCCCCGGCCGTGGTCATCACCTGAGTGCCGGCCGGCACGACGACCGGCGTCTCGAGCACCGTCGAGAGCCAGAACGTGAGGTCGGCGCGCGCGACCGACGGCGGGAACGGCTCGACACCGACCATGTTCAGGAAGTGCACGTAGAGGCGTTCGGGGACCTGGTTGATCCGGTACAGCACCATCTCGCTCATCCAGGCGAACAGTTCGATGAGCGCGACACCGGGATCGGAGACGTTATGGTTCGTCCACTCGGGGCAGTAGCGCGGGATCAGGCGCTTGGCCTCGTCGACGATGTCCTGGAACTTGCGGTCGTCGAGTTCGGGGGCGGGCAACGGCATCGGATTCTCGCTACTCGGTCTCGTGGGGGATGACGTAGAACGGGAAGACCAGGTTGCGCCGGTCGTTGGTCGCCTTGACGTGATAGGTCACCGTGACCCGCACCAGCCCGCCGTCATCGACGTCCGGCACCGGGACGACCTCGTCCACCTGCACCCGCGGCTCCCACTGCCCGAGCGCTTCGTAGACGGCCGAGGCGATCAGGCCGAGCAGGTTGGGCGTGACCGGCTCGAACAGCAGGTCCCAGATGTCACAGCCGAAACGCGGCCGCATGACCCGCTCGCCGGGAGCGGTCATCAGCACGATGCGCATCGACCGGTCGATGTCCTCGACGGTGTCGGTGAGCCGGATCGAGCCGGTGTGGTCGACCTCCATCGGCCAGCTGAAGCCGCGCCCGACGAAGGTCGCGTCGTAGCGGGTCGGCTCCTCCGGACGGATCGGCAGGTTGTCGGCCATCAGTTGATCGCCACCACTGCACCCTTGAGCGTCAACGGGCCGCTGGCCTCGACGCTGCCCACGCCGTCGGCCTTGACCTGGACCTGGGCGCCCTGCACGATCGCCTGCCCAGTGCCCTTCGCGGTGGTCTTGACGCCCTCCAGGTCGAGGTTGCCCTTCGCCTTGATCGAGATGTTGGTGCCCTCGATGGTGACATCGCCGCTCGCGCTGATGTCGAACTTGGCCTCACCCGCCTTGATGGTGATCGGCTTGCCCTGCGCCACCTCGATGTCGAAGCGGTCGGCGCCGAGCCGCAGCTTGTGCTGAGCGGTGCCGAGCTGGAGCAGCAGGTGCTGCGACGCGGGGTCGTCGCCGTCGGCGAGTTCGAGGATGTGGTTCTTGCGCGACGTGATCCGCCGGTACTTCACGTTCCCGCCGTCGACGAACTTCTCCCCCGTCGGCAGCGTGTTCTTCTTGCTGTACAGCCCACCGAGGACGACCGGACGGCGGGTGTCACCGTGCTCGAAGCCGACCAGGACCTCGTCGTTCACCTCCGGGCTGAACACCGCACCACGGGCCGGTCCGGCGCCGAGGGTCACCACGCGCGCCCACGGGCTCTCCACCCGGTTGCCGATGCCGGTGTAGCGCACCTTGACGCGGCCGGCCGAGTCCGGGTCGGTGCAGTCGGTCACGATGGCGATGATCAGGCCGCTGACCGCGAATCCGGGGTCTGGCGCGGGCGCTCCGAGCGTGTCGACGAGCCCGGACGGACGGCGCGGCCCGGACACGAACCGGGTGGTGAAGCCGGTGCTGTCGTAGATGTGCTCCACCGAGGTGAGGACGTACTTGCCGGACGCGGGCCCGGCGTCCTTCACCTGCACGGTGGCCCCCGGCTTGAGTGCACCGGAGACGTCGGCCGTGCCGCGCGCGACCACCGCCGCAGCCGACCACTCCTCGTAGTACGCGGTGGCGAGCGTCTTGGCCTCGGCGTTGGTGAGCGGCCGGGCGTCAGCGACGGCGGTCGACGCGGCGGTGAGCGAATTCGTCGGGCCGTTCCCGGCGTACGCCTTCACCAACTCCGGCACTGCGCTCGCCCTCGGCGAGGGGTTCTGGTCTACCAGATCGTCCTGGACGTCCGGGTTCCAGCCGTGCACCTTGACCTCGGTGGGCCGCAGCCCCGAGGCGCGGACCGAGAACTGCTGCAGGTCCTCGCCAAGGGTGAGCGTCGCCGCCGGCGCGCCGGCCGAGAACGGCTTGACCACCAGCGTGGGGCCGTCGTCGACGAACCACACGTAGCCGAGCCGCTCGGTGATCATGTCCAGGAAGGCGAGATCGGTTCCCGCCTGCAGCACGTACTCCGCGGTGACACCGGTCGCCTTGACGTCGGCCCGCATCCCGTGGCGTCCGGCGATCTTGCGCACCACGTCGTCGTAGGTGCCGTTGAGGTACGTCGTGACCTGCGTGCCGCGCGCGAGCTTGTAACCGGCGTCGTCGACCACGACCACCAGCTCCGGCGCACCGCGCGAACTCTGCTCCAGGTTGATGCCAGTCACCGTTCCGGACAGCAGCGACCCGCCGTCCGGCACCGTGATGTCGATCTTCTTCCCGAGCGCGAAGATGTCCCCTGCCGACAGGGTGTAGCCGTTGTCGACGAATCGCATCGTCGCCCGCCCGGTGAGTCCGGCGGAGCGCTCCACCCGCAGATGCACCAGTTTGGCAAGCGCAGTGGCTTCCAGCTCGGCGCCTTCGCGCTTGATCACCGGAGCGATGGCACCGATCGCCGTGGTCATCCCGAACCCAGCTGCGGGACGGTGATCAACGAGCCCGGCCGGATGCCCAGCGGGTCCTCGATGCCGTTGGCGTCGGCCAGCAGCCGCCACCGGGTCGAGTCGCCGTAGTACTTGGCGCTGATGCGGTCCAGCGTCTCGCCACGCTGTACCCGGTGCACCCGGTGCGGACGCGGCGTCCCGGACGTCGGGTTCTGCCGGGTGAACGCGTTCGAGGCCGTGTACTGCATCAGATCGACCTTGACCCGGGCCCGCAGCGGAACGCCGCTGGGCGAGAAGTAGTCGAACGTGACGTTGGCGCTCTTGATCACCGCGGGGAACGAGGACAGCTGGCCCCAATGCAGCACGACCATCGGTGGCCGGCCGTTGTTCGTGCTCTCGTCCGAGCCGGGCAGGTCCGGATCGATCTCCATGCCGAGCAACAGCTCGCTGGTGTACTTGGTGACCGGGCCACCGGTGTCGGTCGTGTCGAAGATCAGCTCGAAGCTCATCGACCCGGACTGCTGCCCACCGAAGATCGCCGTCGTGACAGCGCGGCCCGGCATCGGCGTGCTGGTCCATTCGTTGCTGCGCGACAGCGTGATCGACTCGGGATTGAACAGGAACGGCAGCTTCTTGCGGTTCTTGCCCTCGAACGTCAGGAAGGCCTTCTCGAGTTCAGCCATCAGAATGCTCCCGGGGTGTGGCGCCGGCCGCGGCGCTCGAGCTCGTCGATCACCTTGGCCTCGATGCGCTCCACCACGGTATCGACAAGTTCTTGCAGCCGACGCGGATCGTCGAGGACGGAGACCTCCTTCGGGGCGGCGGCCTCGGCGGTGAAGCCGGTTTCGCCCGAGCGGACCACACGCAGTCGGGCCGGATCGTTCTGGGCCATCTGCTGTCCTTCCTGAAGCTCGTCGGACGGGAATGCTGCAGCGTCCTCGGCACGGAACAGGTCGGCGGTGGTGTCGACCAGCGAGCGACGCAGCGTGCCGTCCGGGCCACGCGCGAGAGCCGGCGCACCCGGCCGCGCCGATGCGGGCACCGGCGGTGACCCGGCACGGGCGGCCGGTGACCGGCTCACGCTGACCGGCGGCGGTGCCGGCAGGTAGGTCGGTGCCGGAAGCGACGCCGAGGCGGCCGCGCTCGCTCTGGCCGCGGCGCCGTGGCCCGTCCCGGACCGCTCGCGCCCGCCGGGTGGCGCCGTTCGGCCGGTGTGCTGCCGGCCTCGCTCGGGCCGCGTACCGGCGCGGCGATCAGGCCCGGCGAGCGCGGACGCGGCGAACGCCCCCGGGCCGGCTGACAGCGGTACGTCCGAGCGTGCCGGGCCGGGCGACGCGAGTCCCGCCGGCACCGCACCGCGCGGGGCGGCCGCCCCGGCCGGGCGGATCTGCTCCCCCGGGCCGAACGCCGACGCGAGCGCACGCAGTTGCTCCGGCGCGGCACCGTGCACCGCACCGCGGCCGCTGGCGAGCAGGTCGCCCATTGCCCGCGGGTCTGCCGTCCGCAGCAGGGGTTCCTGGCTGCTGCTGCCCGGCACCGACCGGGCCGCCTGCTCGCCCCGCCGGGGCTCCGGCGAGCGGTGCAGCCGCCCGCGGCGCTCCGGCCGATGCTCCGGCCCGCCCCCCGGGATCCGGCCGGGCAGCCAGCCGGGATAGCTGCTCGAACTGGGCAGCTGTGCCGCGGCGAGCGCCGGGCTGAGCAGCCGGTTCGGCTGCACCGCACCGGCCAGTCCGCGTGCGGTCGCGAGGTCGACGCCGCGCGGTTCGAACCGGCGCGCGGAGCGTCGGAGCGTCGACGAAGTGGGCCCGCCGGGCGAACCGAGAGCCGGCGCGGCCGCGCCGCCGGTCCGGCCGGCGAGCTGAGGATCGGCCGGTGCGCCCGCGCCCGAGGTCCTGGAAGCGGCGGCCCCCGCGGTGCCGACGTCCCGACCGGTGGCTGCCCGCTGGACGGCCTCTGCCGCAGACCGTCCGGCCGTGGCCGCTGAGGTGCCGGTTGCTTGCGGCGGCTGCGCGGTCCGCGCGGCGGCAGGCGTCGTTGTGGGCGTCGTTGTTGACGTCGGGGAAGGCGTCGGGGCAGGCGCGGTCGCGGCTCGGCCGGCCGGGCGCTGCGCGTGCTTGGCGGCTGGTGCGTGGCCCGCCGACCGGTCGATCCGCTCGGATCGGCCCGGCAGCCCGGCCGGCGCGAACAGACCGAGCCGGGCCTGCGCGGTCGAGAGGGCCGGGCGCACCGCGTGCGCGCCACCGACCATGCGCCGCAGGCCCGAGGTCCCGAGCCCGGCGGGCGAGCCCAGCACGCCGAGCGACGCTCCCCCGGCCAGTGCGCCGCCGAGTCGCGGGGCGGTCGCCGAGCGCAGCCCGACTCCGGTGGACACCGCGCTGCTCTCGGTAGCCGAGGCCGCGGCGCCCAGCAATGCCTCGTTCGCCGCGCCGGTCGCCGAGGCGTGGCCGGGCGGGACCGATATTCCGCCCGAACGGGCCGCGCGGCGGGCGGTGTCGAAGCGCGGCGCTCGCGCGGGCAACCAGGTCGCGCGGGCGCTCTGCGCCGCAGACGGCCCACCAGCCGGCAGCGCGGTTCCGCTCGGTGTGGTCGATGGCGGTGTGGTCGATGGCGCTGTGCTCGATGGCGCTGTGCTCGATGGCGCTGTGCCGGCTGGCGTCGATGGCGGCGGGGGCGTCGCTGTCCGAGCCGCCGGCGCCGCCGGCTGGCCGGGTGTTCTCGCCGGGGCCGGTGCGGCCGGGAGGGTCGGCTCGGTCCTGGCCGGGGTGCGGCGCAGGGCGGCCCGGGCCGGTGTGCCGCCCCCTGGCCGACCGGCACCCGCGGACGTCTCGCGCGCGATCGCCTCACGCGCCTGTGACGCTCGGGTCGCCGCCGTCACAGCATTGAGCTTGGCGCGGTCGTGCGAGGTCAGCATCGGGCCGGCGGCGACGACGGCGTCCATCCGCCGCACCGGCGCAGCGGTCGACACGAGGCTCTCGACGATGCCGCCGGGCGTCGTGGAGAGCCTGGTCTGCTCGTCCGGCATCCGGTGCGCCGCCCGCGGCAGGCCGCGGCGCGGCAGCTGGTCGCCGCTGAGACGCTCGGGCCGGCCGAAGTGCCGGGCCGGCCGGGGCTGCTCCGCCGCGGCCGCGGGTTCGGGAAACCACCAGCGCGGCGGCTGGGTGCCGGCGTCGCGGAACGAGTTCACCCGCGCGAGTTGCGGGCCCTGCAGTCGCTGCCGGACCGGGATCGGCCGGGCGAGCGCAGCCGCGAAACGCCCCGACGACGAGGCGATGCTGCCGATCCGCGACGGGCGGGGTCGCAGGTGCGTCGGGCCGGGCAGCCGAAGCCGATCCGCGACGCCGGCGCCGAACCCTCCCGGCGGCACCCCGGTCTCGGGTGGAGTGTCGGCGCTCACGGCGCGCTGAACGTCTTGCTCTTGAAGCCGTGGTGCGCGATCTCGAGCTCCTCCTCGAGCGCTTCCTTCTTGTCGATACTGAATTCCGGGCCCTTCCAGCGCACCGGGAACACGGCCTGCAGCTGCCACGAGCGCAGCCGGGCCCCGGTGTGCGTGATCGCGGTGATCGCGCCGGTCGAGCGGCTGAGCTTGTTGCCGTTACCGGCGAATCCTTCGCCCGAGGACTTGGACATCCAGTCGAACAGCGCGTCGCTCTGGGTCAGGCCGCGGCGGAACACGATGTTGGGCCAGGTCATCCGCGCCGGGATCTTGTGGACGTAGCCGTTCTGGCCGCCCTCTTTGATCTCCTCGGTCCCGACCGTCACCTCCAGGCCGCGCACCTCCTTGAAGATGCCGATCTCGACGCCGTCCACCTCGAACAGGAAGCGGCTCGCGATCGCCGGGTCGCCACCGAGGTGATCGAGACTACTGACCATATTCACGCACCGCCTGCCATGCCCGCTCGTTGAGCGCGACTACTGCCCGCACCATCCTGACCCGGTCCATGTGCTCGAGATCGAGAAGCGTGTCCAGCGGCCAGTGCAGGTGATAGGCGAGGTACGCGATCTCCTGCCAGATGGCATCAGCCGGGTAACGCAGCATGAGCACTCACCTATGGCGTCTGACGCGAGAACTCCTCGACTGCCGTCCGCAAGGCGGGTCGAGCCGGATCAGTGCCGGGGTCCTCCTGGGTCTGTGCCGACGGTGCCGACGGTGCCGCATCGGGCTGCGGCGCCGGGTCGGTGTCGCCGAGCAACGAGGTCTGCTGTTGCGAGCGGATCAGCTCGTCGTACTCTTCCTTGCTGCCGAAGTTGATCACGCCGTAGAAGTCCTGCAGGAACGCCAGATCGACGGCGAACAGACCCTCGATGTCGTGCGACGTGACGAGCTCCAGATCCCCGAGCCGGTCCACCACGCGGGTGAGCACGAGGATGGTCAGGCGCGGGTCGTCCGGACCGGTGACGGTCGGGTCCCGCAGCGGGTCGAGTTCGTCCCGCGCGGTCGCCAGGCGCATCGTGCCGGTGCGGTGCACCCGGCCCTGACCGTCGACGTACCCGCGCGGGAGCGTGAACTCGTAGCTCGTCTTCAGTGCACTCATGAAAACTACTTGACCCGCTCGATCCGCTCGACGACGAGAGTGATCGTCTCCTTCATCGGGTCGTTCGAGTCGGTGCTCAGCGAGTCGGTCGCGATCTTGCTCGGCCAGCCGTTGAACCAGTTGAAGCGACCCACCTCGTCATAGGCGCTGTCGTACAGCACGATCGAGCCGTTCTTGCGGGTCGCCGCGCGCGCCGTCGCCTTCATGCCCGAGTCGCGGATCTGGATGAACCACTTCCACAGCGGGTCACTCTTGGCGTTCAGCGGTGCCATCCGGGTCACCTGGATCTCCGGCGCCTTCAACACGCCACCCAGGGTCTTGATGTGCTGCTGCTTGCCGTCCTTGCCGTTCTGCTGCACGGAGACGACGTCGAGCTCGATCTCGAGCCCGGACACCCCCGAGAGCACGAGATTCTGCCCGTCGATCTCCAGGTAGAAGTTCCTGGCGACGATCGGGTCGTTGCTGATCAGGTCATTGGGCATTGCTGAACTCCCTCAGGTGGAACGCGATGACGGCTAGGCGGCGATCTGCTTCTGCTGGCTGATCCGGAAGACCACGAACTCGGCCGGCTTGACCGGCGAGATCCCGACCTCGACGACGAGCTTGCCCGCGTCGATCGACTCCGGCGGGTTGGTCTCGGCGTCGCACTTGACGTAGAACGCCTGGTCCGGTGTCGCGCCGAACAGCGCTCCGGCCGACCACAGGCCGCGCAGGAAGCCGGTCAGGGTCCGGCTCACGCCCTCCCAGAGCGCCATGTCGTTGGGCTCGAACACGGCCCACTGCGTTCCCTCGAGGATCGTCGCCTCGACCATGTTGAACAGCCGGCGGACGTTGATGTAACGCCAGTCGCTGTCCGAGGCCAGCGTGCGAGCGCCCCAGATGCGGATGCCGCGGGTGCCGAACGGGCGGATGCAGTTGATGCCGATCGGGTTGAGCAGTGACTGCTCGTTCTGGGTGACCGCGCGCTCGATGTCCAGGACGCCGCGGATCGTGTCGTTGGCGGGCGCCTTCCAGACGCCCCGGGATTCGTCGGTACGCGCCCAGACGCCGGCGACGTGACCCGACGGCGGGATGAAGACCTCGGCGTTGCCGTTCGAGCCGATCGGGTTCTCGACCTTGATCCAGGGGTAGTAGAGCGCGGCGAACGCGGAGTCGTACATCGCGACGTCCGAGCGCCAGTCCTTGATCTGCTGCGGGCTCATCCCGGGCGGGGCGTCGAGCACGGCCATCCGGTTGCCGTTCTGCTCGCAGTGCGAGATCAGCGCGGTCTGGACGGCCTTCCAGAGGTTCAGGTCGACGCTGCCGTCCTCCTTGGTCGCCGCGGTGATCAGGTCGGGGACGACCACCATCGTGACGTCCTCGGCGATGGCCAGGCCGTTGATGCCGGACCGGGCCGACTCCGAACCGGCGAAGCGGCGGCCGGTGACGTTGACCGGCTTCGCCGCGGCCTTGGCCAGCGCGTACTGCCCCGGCTTGATCAGCTCGAGCTGGCTGGACAGGTCGGTGCCCTTGGCGAGCCCGAGGTCGACCTTGACCTTGGTCGAGGCCTTGTTGACGACCGTCTTCACATCGCGGTCGCCACCGAAGGTCAGGTTCGGGTACTGCTCCACGGCCTCGCCGTCGAGCAGGACGGTCAGCGTGAACGACGCCGGGCCCTCGGCCGAATCGTCGCCGCTGTCGTCGGTCGCGATGTCGATCGTGATGTTCGCGTCGGGGTCGACACTCTCGATCTGCAGCGGCTCGCCCAGCGCGCGGTCCGCAGCCGGCAGCGCGAGCCGGGACGGCAGTCCGGACGGATCGGTGTTCGGGATCCGGCAGATGTAGGCGATCGAGCCGCCGTTGGCGAAGTAGCCGTAGACCGACAGCGGCAGCACGCAGCCGGGAGCGAAGCCGCCGTAGAGCGCCTCGAACTGCGACCAGCTGGTGACCAGGCGCGGAGCCGCGCCCTGTGGGTCGTTCGGATCGTCACTCGGCGCGCGTTCGGTGAAACCGACGAAGGCGGCGACCGCCGTAGGCGCCGCAGACAGCACCTTCTGTGCCGACGGGACTTCCTCGACGTAGACACCCGGCGCGGTGTACGTGGGCATGGGCGGACTCCGATCTTGCTCTTGCGGAGGAGGTGGGGTAGTTGATCTCGGCCGAAGGCTATACCTTGCACGGTCTTTACGGCAGGGGTGTGCGAACAATCGTTGTGTGCCGCGATTCGTGTCGTCGTCGACGCAAATCGCCCCGCATCAGGCGGGGTCGGCGAGAACTGCGCCGATCCGGACGATCAGCTCGACTGGGTGAAAATCGCGCCAGGCATGACCAGCTGGATGACACCGCCCCAGGCGCAGTTGCAGGTCGACCCGGCGGTCAGCGCGGGCTTGCCGCCGAGCGTCGTCTTCGGCGCACCGGGCTTCCACGGTGTCGTCACCGGCACGCACGGCATCGGGGTCAGCACACCGAACGCCGCAGCCGTCGCCGCCGCGACCGTGGGATTCGCCAGGCTCGAGCACATGCCGAACGGAGGCACGTTGACCATCGGCGCGAAGTCGGTGATCGTCGCCGCCGGCTTGCCCTCGATCGTGACCCGCGAGGTCGGCAGTGGGTTCAGGGTCGATGGCGCCATCCCGAAACTGCACTGCAGGACGGCTCCGAGAACGGCATTTTGCGGCATAAGACGCTCCCCTACTGCTTGCTGCCTTTGACGGACTTGGTGAGCATGGTTCCGGTCGTCGTCACAAAACACAGGACATTTCGGTCAGCCTGCTGTTCCCAACTTCGCGCCGACGGCAGCAGATACGTGAAGAACAGCGTCGAATCGAGGTAATCGACCCCGACGTAACCGCGATAGCGCTGCGCGCACGCTCCCTGCGCGAAGGTGGTCAGCACGTCCTCGCCGGGGTAGGACGAGGTCAGTGCCCGGGCAGCGGGTGTGCCGGTACTCGCGGCGCCGCCTGTCGCGGTGTACGGAACCACCGCGTACGCCTCCTGGGTATGCGGTTTCGAGCAGTCGACCTCGGCCAGCGAACTGAGCTGAACCTTGACGGTGCCGGGCGCGGTGAAACACTGCCCGGGCTTGACCGCGAACACCGAGACCTTGTGCGAGCCGCTGCCACTGCTGGTGCATCCGGCCACGCAGCCGAGGAGCAGCACCGCGGCCAGCGGAGCCTTCGGCAGACGCATCGGACCACCATTCCTCGTCGTTCACCGCGCGCGGTCTGCGGGCGTTGGACACATTAGCTGCGAACCCGCCGAATGGATGCGGCACTTGCGAGGCCGAATTCGGCAAACCTGCCTGCGCAATTGCCGCCGCACGGTCACGCCGGAACTGTGTCACGACCGATCCCGGCGCTAGTATGCCAGCCATGTCCATCACAGTGATCATCGCGCGCGATGATGCGGGAGCGCCGACGACACGTGAGGTCTACGAGAGCGGCGTGAAGTTCTCGACCGAAGGTGGCGACCTGTCGATCGTGTCCGCCAAGCCGCAGCTGATCGCCACCTACGGCTCGGGCAACTGGCTGTCGGTGCACGTCGACGACAACGTCGAGGTGATCACGACCAAGTCCGACGACGACGATGACGACATGAGCTTCGGAGACGACGACCCGTTCGGCAGCAGCGACGACGACAGCTCGGATGACAGCTCCGGGGACGACCTGTTCGGTAGCGACGACGACAGCTCGGACGACAGCAGCTCGGACGACAGCAGCTCGGACGACAGCAGTTCCGAGGACGAGACCGACAGTTCCGACGAGGACTGATCAGCGGCCCGGCGACAGCCGGGCTCGACGTTCGACCGGTCGCAGGAGGCGATGATGGAGCGTGAGCACATCCAGCGACCGTCCGACGCGGTTGCGCCCGCCCCCGTGGAGGACGCCGCGCCCGCCGGTCCCGAGTCGGCCAGCTCGCTGACCGCTCCCGTTCCCGGCGTGGCCACCAGGGTGGCTGCGCCTGCACCGAGCGGACCAGGGTCGTCCGGCGCCGATCCGCTCGGTGGCACCCGGCCGTCCAATGACGTTGTCGACGCGTTGCGCCGGCGCAGTGGCAGCGGCGCGCCGCTTCCTCCGGCGCTGGCCGAGCGCTTCGGGCAGCAGTTCGGCACCGACCTCAGCGGGGTGCGGCTGCACGCGGACTCCGAGGCGCACGAGCTCGCCCAGTCGGTCGGGGCGGCCGCATTCACCTACGGCAGCGATGTCTACCTGTCCGAGGGGAAGTCCGTCAGTGCCGACGGCGACCACCTGATCGCGCACGAGCTGGCGCACGTGGTGCAGCAGGCGAGCGGAACCGTCTCCGCGCCCGGGTCGGACGGGCCGGTGATCGGCCGCGCCGACGATCCCGCGGAAGCGGAGGCGGATCGGATGGCGGACGCCGCGCTCGGCGCGCTGCGCCGGCAGGCTCCCGTGGCCGGCGGCGCTGACGTAGACGCCGCGGACGGCGCGGTTCGCCGATTGACCGTCGCGCAGTTGCGCGAACGGCACGAGGAGTTCATCCGCGCGGCCGGCGGCGCGGCCGGACCACAGGACGAGTCCGGTGCCGACACCGGCGGCGAGGCAAAGGAAGACGGCGCGGAGTCGGGTGGCTCCGAGCACGAGAGCGAGACCGGTTCGGACGCCGATCACGGCACCGACGCCGACAGCGGCAACGACCTCAAGGATGACATCGAGGACGACGGCGGCAACGACAGCGGCAACGAGAACGACGTCACGAACGAGAACGACGTCACGAACGAGAACGGCAACGACACCGACGTCAAGGACGACAACGACACCGACGTCAAGGACGACAACGACACCGACGTCAAGGACGACAACGACACCGACGTCAAGGACGACAACGACACCGACGTCAAGGACGACAACGACACCGACGTCAAGGACGACAACGACACCGACACCGACGTCACGAACGACACCGACACCGACGTCACGAACGACACCGACACCGACGTCACGAACGACACCGACACCGACACCGCGGAGAACGCCGGCCTGCCCAATCCCGAGAAGCTGCGGGAGCGGATCCAGTTGCACAAGCAGGCCAGCGCGATCCTGGCTCGTGGCCTCGGTGCGGATGTGTCGTCCGGCGACAGGGAGCGCATCGTCCGCGCCGCGCTCGACGTTCTCGCGACCGATCCGTGGTTCGAGGCGTTTCGCTTCCTGCAGTTCGACGAGCTCGTCCCGTTCGTCCGCGACCGCCGCGAGGCGATCGAAAGGGCGCTGGCAGCCGTTCTGAAGAAGTCGAAAGCGAAGGCGAAGGGCAAGGGACAGGAATCGGAGTCCGACGACACTGAGGGCAGCGAGGACGCGAGCGGCGAGGACAGTGTGGTGCACCTGGAGAGCGGCCTGCTACACCGCGACGACGACGCGCCGGTCACCGGAATCGTCGACACCGCCGCCAGCTCGGCACCGGATCAGGGCGCGGGCTGGGAGAGCTTTGCCGTGGGCACCGACTTCACCATTCGGATGAGCTCGCATGACGAAGACGAGACCGAGGAGTCCGAGGATGCCGGGCTGCTCGCCGAGTCCGAGGCACTGTTCTCGGGCGAGATCATGGTCCGGGCGGGCCGGATCGAGCGGATGGTCAACACCGGTGATCGCTCCAAGCCGTCCGAGGAGCAGATGGCCGACTTCTTGCGGCAGCTCGAGGACGCAGGCATGAGCCTGGAGTTCGACCTGGAAGGCTTCGCCGGCGTGGCCGACCAGACCGGCGCGCAGATCCTCATGGAGCACGAGGCCGACGAGGCCGAGGCGAGCCAAGACGCGAAGGCCTAGATGCGAACGCCTAGACGCGAAGGCCTGGCGGCGGCTTAGTCGTCCGCTTGCGGGCCGGCATCCGCCGGCGCCGGCTCGGTCTCGATGAGCACCGCGCGGTACGTCCGCCTGCGGAACACGACCGGTCGCGGCCCGGACTCCCCCGCTGACGCCAGAGGTTCGCTCACGTCGTTGCGGGTGAAGGTCTTGGGCCGGAAGGCGACGGTCCGCATACCGGACGGCGCCGGCTGCTCCTCCGGCGGACGGCTGGGCGCTAGCTTCCTCGGCCGGAACACGACCGGCTGCATCCACGACGGGCGCGCGCTGTCCGGATCGCTGTGGGCGGGCGCGCGATCGCGAGCGACGCCTGGTGCCGGATCGGTCGGTTCCGCGGGGCGCGGCGCGGGTGCGCTCGCGACGACCCGGGCGCCGCCGCCGAGCGCGTCGGCCGTCGGCTCGTCGGCCGTCGGTAGGTCGCCGGTCGGCTCGTCGCCCGTCGGCTCGTCGGCCGTCGGTAGGTCGGCGACCAGGTCGCCTGCGGTGAACTCGCCGGCCTCCGCCGCGTCCGGCGCAGCCGCCCTGTTCTCCTCGGGGGAGCCGAGACCGAGACTGCAGTCCTTGCCCATCGAGGTGACCGCGACCGTGCCGGCCACGTACGCGCAAAGCCAGTTGCCCGAGCCGTACAGCGCCAGCACGCGGGAATCGGCCGTAAGGATCTGCAGGTTCCCGTCGCCGATCCGGTAGCGCTCGCCCCGGGCATAGATCTCACGCGTCGTCGGCGCACCGGCGTCGTCGCGGGTGACCACGACGGCGATCGGCATGAGCGGATGCTATCGGCATTTGCCGAGCTGCCGGCATCAGGCGATCCAGGACGGCACGAGCCGAGCCAGCGCGGCCGGGTCGTTGAGCCCGCTGATCGCCGTGATGTGCCCGTGCCGCACCGTGAACGCCATGATCGAGAACGGTCGCCCGTCGACCGCGACCACGACACCGGGCAGACCGTTGACCACAGCGCGGTGGACGGCGGCGTGCGGGCGGGCGAACATGATCGCGCGCGAGGCGACCTGAACCGCGCCGCGCACCAACAGCTGGTCGGTGCGCAGTTCGATCTCCGGCGCCAGCAGCGCCACCAGATCCTCCAGCCGGCCCGAGCGGGCAGCGGCGAAGAAGGCCGCCACGACCTCGCGGCCCGCCTCCGGTGTTTCGGGCCCGGCCCCGTCGACGCGGATCCGGCGGCGTGCGCGGCTGGCCAGCATCCGGGTCGCCTCCGGCGTCCGACTCAGCACGTCCGCCACCGTCTCGAACGGGACGGCGAACAGGTCGTGCAGTACGAACGCAACCCGTTCGGCCGGGTTGAGTTCATCGAGCACCACGTGCAGCGCCAGGGCTACCGACTCGGCCAGCACCACCTCGCGCTCCGGGCTCGCTGCATCAGCCGGCTCCGGCAGCGGAAAGTGGATCTCCAGCGAGTCCTCGCGGCGCGCCGTGCGCGAACGCAGCAGGTCCAGGCAGACCCGTCCGGTCACCGTGGTCAGCCAGGCGTCGAGATTGTCGATGCCGTCGGCGCCGGCGCGGGCGAGCCGCAGCCAGGTCTCCTGCACCGCGTCGTCGGCATCTGCATGCGTGCCGAGCATCTTGGACGCCAGCGCGTGCAGGTAGCCGCGCCTGGCTTCGAAACTCTCAGCCAGCGCGTCGTCCTGGGTCATCGGTCCTCCTGCGCGTTGGTGATTCACCCCTACGACGGGCCGCGCCGGCAGAACGCAACACGGACGTTGTTACACATCCGCCCGGCGCCGCGTCGTTGTGCCGTACCCACCTGGACGAGACTAGGAGCGAACGACATGACTGCCAGAACCACCACCACGATCTCGCCGGACGTAATCACCGCGGTCCGGCACCTGTACAAGGCGATGTACGCGAGCGGCGTCGCCGCCAGCACCCTGGAACTGGTGCACCTGCGGGCCAGCCAGATCAACGGCTGCAGCGCGTGCCTCGACGCCGGAGTCGAGACAGCGCAGAAGGCCGGGGTGAGCGTCGAGAAGCTGCTTGCCACCAGTGGCTGGACCGAGTCGCCGCTGTTCACCGACGCCGAGAAGGCGGCTCTCGCGCTGACCGAAGCGGCCACCCGGCTCGCCGACAACCCGGGCGCGGTCACCGACGAAATCTGGGCTCAGGCGGCACAGCACTTCGACGACAACCAGCTCAACGGCATCGTGCTCATGCTCGCCACGACCAACTTCTTCAACCGCATCAACACCACCCTGCGGGTGCCGGCCGGTACCCGCTGGGGTTGAGCGCCCCGAGCACCCCCGTGGTTGCCACCGTGGCTGCAGCCAGGTCGCCGGCTGGGGCGACTGGCGGGGCCGTGCCCGCCGGTCCTCAGCACCGTCGGCGGGTGAGCGTCCGGCCCGGCGCTGCCGTGATGTCCACGTTTAGCGATCTTGGGTCGGCGGGTACCCCGATGGGAAGCGGCGGCTGGGGCGGCCGCGTGATCGAGGAGCGACGATGACCGCAACGCTGACCGCACGGGGAGCAGCCCGCAGTGATCCGATGAAGCGGCTCGCCCGGCTCGGCCTGGCCGCTCGCGCCGCCATCTACCTGCTCATCGGGATCCTGGCGATCGCCCTCGCGCTGGGCTCGCCGCGCGGGGAGGCGGACCAGCGCGGCGCACTGCAGGCGCTCACCCGGCACACCGGTGGCACCGCCCTGGTCTGGGTGATTGCGGTCGGTCTGGCCGCCTATGCGCTGTGGCGGTTCTCCGAGGCTGCGTTCGGTGTCGTCGGGGAGGGCAACAAGGCCGTGCCGCGCCTGCAGTCGTTCGCGCGCGGCGTGATCTACACGTTCTTCGCCGTCAGCGCGTTCACGCTCCTGCTGCAGAACTCCTCCAGCAGCCAGGCCGGCCAGCAGGCGGAGTTCACGGCCAAGACGATGCGGCACACCGGCGGCCGGTGGGCCGTCGGAATCGTCGGGGCTGTCGTGGTGATCTGCGGGCTCGTGCTGGTGTGGCAGGGGCTGACCCGTAGCTTCGAGAAGTACCTGAACCTCGGCCAGATGAGCCCGCGCACGCGCCGGGTGGTCGAGTTCCTGGGGGTGTTCGGCACGGCCGCCCGCGGCGCGGTGTTCGCGCTCGCCGGTGCCCTGGTGATCGTCGCGGCGGTCCAGTACGACCCGCGGAAGGCCACCGGCCTGGACGGCGCGCTACGGCAATTGGCGGACTCGTCGTCCTGGTCCTGGCTGCTGTATCTCATCGCCGCCGGCCTGGTCGTGTTCGGCATCTACGGTTTCGCCGAGGCGAAGTGGCGCAGGACCTGACATGGCGGCGTCCGTCGCCGCCCGACCCGCACCGGTGCGCGGCGAGGCTGCAGACCGCGTTCGGACGGGCGGCGTGTTGGCCCGGCTCCTGTCGGTTGCGGTTCTGCTATGGGCCGCGCTCTGCGGCATCGGCTACCTGCTGACGCACGCACTGCGAGCCACGTCGTTCGAACGCCTCGACGGCGCGACCGATCGCTGGCTGGCGCGCCATCGCAGCGCGCCGTGGAACGCCGTCACCCACTGGCTGACCTACGCTGCCGAGACGATCACGGTGCTGGCCGCCGGGCTGATCGTGTTGGTGACGCTGCGGCTGTACCTGCACCGATGGCGCGAGTCGCTGTTCCTTCTCGCCGCACTCGCCGGCGAGGTCACGATCTTCCTGTGCACGACGCTCATCATCGACCGCGACCGTCCCACCGTCACGCACCTCGACGATGCGCCGCCGACGTCGAGCTTCCCATCCGGTCATACGGCGGCGGCCATCTGCCTCTACGGGGCCGTTGCGATCATCGCCGTGCGCACGAGCAGGCGAGCCTGGCTCCGGACGGTGGCCGTGCTGGCCGCGGTGCTCGTCCCCTCCTGCGTCGCGTTCGCGCGGCTGTACCGGGGCATGCACTACCCCAGCGACGTGATCGGCGGCGCGGTGCTCTCACTCGGTTGGCTCGCTGCGATCTGGCTCATCCTGCTGCGGCCGGGGCGAGCCGAGAGCCCGGTGCACCCCGAGAGCCCGGCGTACCAGGAGAGCAGGGCGCACCAGGAGAGCACGGTGCACCAGGAGAGCACGGTGCACCAACTCGACGGCGACACCGGACGCTGAGCGGGGCGTGCTGCGCGCATGCGTATCGCCCACCGGATGAGGCCCTCGCTACGCGCGGCGCCGCGCCCGGTCCCGCAGTGCGCGCCCGTCCGGGTCGTACATGAAGCGGTAGACCGGAACCGCCCACAGCCGGTGCCGGCGCGGCAGCCGTTCGGGCGAGTGGGGACGGAGCCGGCCGGGCGGCCGGGGACCGCGACGACCGGCGTCGTGCCAGTCCTGCAGGTCCTGGGCCCTCGCGCGCATCGTCCGATATCCCAGCAGCGGATCGAGGATGGCGCTGGTGGCCACACCGTCGTCCAGTTCGAGGTGCTCGCGCCACAACCTCAACCGCAGGTCGCGAGCGAAGACTCGCGCTCGGTCACCCAGCCCGGCCGGGTCCCTCGGTTCGCGTTCGTCACGGGTGGCGTCGAGGACCGCGCAGGACAGCTCGCTGTCGTGCGTCCAGGACCGCCGGTTGAGGTTGTCCGAGCCGATCATCGCCCAGACGTCGTCGATGACCACCGCCTTGGCGTGGACGTACACCGGGACGCCCTCGGGGTTCTCGACGTCGTAGATCGCGAATCGCTCGCCGCCGGCGCGCCGGCAGACCGCGATCGCCTCTTCCCGGCCGACCAGGCTGGGCCAGCGCGACGCTCCCTCCTTGTCGGGAAATCGCGGGACGACGGCGATGACGTGCAGGTCGGGGTTGGCGGTGAGCGCGTCGGCAAGCAGGTCCGCGACGAACGGCGCCCAGAGGTACTGGTCCTCGATGTAGATCAGCCTGCGCGCACGGGCGAACGCCTTGCGGTACGCGTGGGCGATGCTGCGCTCCCCCAGCGGCGCGAACGGGTACCGGCGCAGGCGAGCGGGGTAGGTGCGCAGCACCTGGACGGCGTGAGTGCCGGCCTGTGCCGGCTCGGGCTCGACCTCGGGCAGCTCACGTCCGACGAGCTTGCCGGCGTGGTAGGCCCGGTCGATCAGCATGCGCACCGGACTCGAGACGTCGAGTACCGTGCTGCCGTACCACCGCTCCCGGAAGGTGTGCTCGATGTCCGCGACCGCCGGGCCACGAACCGAGGCCTGCACATCGTGCCAGGGCGGCCGCTCGCCGTATGCCGCCGGGAACTCCATGGGCTGGGGATCGCCCTGATGCTGCCCGCCGTCGTTGCGGCTGCGGCCGAGATCGATGCCGCCGAAGAAGGCGACGTCGAGTTGCGGACGGCCGGGGCAGCGGATCACGACGAACTTCTGGTGGTGCGATCCGGCCCGCCGGGTCCGGGAGTCGAGCAGCACCTCGCCCCCGGCGTCGGAGAGCGCGCGGGCCAGGTCGGCGTTCTCGCCCTCGCTCTGGTCGAGCCAGCCGGGCTGGGAGCGCCAGATCAGCCCGAACACCTGGACGCCCCGCGCGGCCAACTCGCCGAAGACCTCGCCGACGGACGTCCCGGGGCCGTCGAGCAACTCCTCGATGTCGCCGCGGAAATCGGCGAAGTACACCTGGTCGCCCGCGCGCAAGCGACGCAGCGCGGCCAGCAGTGCTGGGAAGTACTCGGCTCCGTCGACCAGCGGTTGGACCGCGTTTCCCGTCGACCAACCGCGGATGTCCGACGCGGGGTTGCCACGTTCTCGCTCGGTGAGGAACCACCGCTGGACGCTGGGATCCTCGGCGGTCGGCACAGCAGCCAGTCTGGCCTGACGAGCTCACGGCGTCTACGTGCGGGTGCAACCGGCGATGCGTGACGCGAACACGATGGACGAAGGTCGGGCCGGCCGGCGCTTCGGCGCCCGCTCGCTGCTCGCGTTCGCGGCTGTCCTGATCCTCGCCGTGCCGTTCTCGCTGCTCGTGCTGCTCGTGAGAGCGAAGTCGGATCCGTTGCTGCACCTGGACCACGACACAGCCGACTCACTGCACGGGTTCGCCGTGGACCATCCGACGTTCACGTCGGCCATGCGGGTCATCAGTCACGTGGGGTCAACGACCGGTTGGTGGATCGTGCTCACGCCCGTGTTCCTGTGGCTGGTGTGGCGGCGACTGCCGCGGCTTGCCGCGTTCCTCGCCGTCACCGCGCTGGGCAGCTCGCTGCTCAACCGGCTCGTCAAGACCCTGGTCGACCGCGCGCGGCCCCATCTGGTGGATCCGGTTGCGGCCGCCGCCGGCAAGTCGTTCCCGAGCGGGCACGCGCAGTCCGCGACGGTCGGGTGCGGCATCCTGGTGTTGATCTTCTTGCCGGTCGTGGCGCCGCGAGCGCGCGCCTGGCTCCCTGTTGCGGCCGCCGTGATCGTCGGGCTGATCGGGTTCTCGCGTATCGCTCTCGGGGTCCATTACCTCTCGGACGTGGTGGGCGGGGTCGTCATCGGTGTTGCCTGGCTGCTCGCCATGACGGCTGCCTTCTCCGCGTGGCGCCGGGACGAACACAAGCCTCCGGTGCATCCGACCGAGGGCCTGGAACCCGAACAGCGCGACCGGCTCACGCCCTGACGCGGTGACCTAGTGCCGTGTGCATCAGGGACGCCCGGCCCGTCCGCGACACCGCGGGAGCGCCCTAGCATCCGGGAATGGTCAAGGTCAGCGGCGAGACCGACATCCGGGCGAGCGCGAAGCAGATCCTCGAGGTGCTCGCCGACCTGCCGAGCTATCCGGCGTGGTCCGCCGTCCACAAACGGGCGACCGTGGACGAGCGTGACGGCGCCGACCGGCCCGCGCGCGCGACGATGGCTGTAACGGCGGCCGGGCTCACCGACGAGCAGGTGATCGACTACGCGTGGGGCCAGCGCGGCGTGAGCTGGACGCTCGTCCACGCGTCGCAGCAGTCCGACCAGCGCGGCAGCTACACGATCACCCGCGGCCCCGACGGCACGTCGCACGTGCGCTACGACCTCGAGATCACCCCGATCTTCCCGGTGCCGGGTTTCGTCGTTCGCCGGGTGATGCGCCACGCGGTGCAGGCGGCGACGGAGGGGCTGCGGGCGCGAGTGGAGTCGCTGCACCCGGCTCAGGGGCCGCGCCGGCGGCGCGCCTGAGCGCCGGAAGGTCAGCGCCGCGTGTGCGCGCGTTTCAGGGCCGTCCGTCCGTCCGCTCGTTCTGGTAGTTGCTGATCTCGATGAGGTTCGCGTCGGGGTCGCGCAGGTAGACGCTCAGGATCGGACCGGTCGCCCCTGTCCGTGGCACCGGGCCCTCGACAAGCGGCACGCCGTGCGCCTGCAACTCCTCGATCACGGTGTGCAGCGGCGTCTCGGCGACAAGGCACAGGTCCGCGCTCCCGGGTGTCGGCCGGTCGGCCTTCGGTTCGAACTCGCGGCCAGCCGCATGCAGGTTGATCTTGCTGCGGCCGAAGACGAGCGCCTTTCGACCCGCGCCGAACTCGACGGCTCGCATGCCGAGCACCCGCGCGTAGAAGTCGATCGTCGTGTCGATGTCCCGCACTGTCAGCACCAGGTGGTCGAGTCGGTCGATGAGCACGAAAGGACGCTAAGCCCGGTGCGCGCGAATCTGAACCCTCGGGTGCCGATTGTCACGTGCCGGTCGCGATCGTCGTCGACGGCCGGCAAGCCTTCGCCGATCACTCCCGCCGACGTGCGAGCTCGGCCGATGACGGGCCAGCGTTAGGGATCCGTCAGCGGACATGCCTTCGGCGTAAGGAGTCCGTGCCGTGATCTGTCGCTCGAGGCGGCCACGAGGTACCGATTGTCCAGGCGAGAACAGAAGGACCGGCGATGGCAGGCGCGGGATTCGTGCTGATGACAGTGGCAGCGTTCGTCGTGCTGGTCGTGGTGCTGCGGGGGGCTTGAGCTGCTGTGACCGTTGAGAGCAGCAACCTCGGCCCCAGCTCGGCCAAGCTGACGGCATTGATCGCGGTGGCGCGGGACGCCGCGACGACGGCCGACGGCGTCCCCTCGACCGTGGTACCGCCGGACGCGGTCGCCGCGAGCGGGTCCGGACTCGATCCGGACATCAGCCCCGCTTACGGCTACCAACAGGTAGACCGGGTCGCCGCCGCCCCCGGCCTCGCGCCCGCCACGGTGCACCGCCTCGCCAGCGCACACGTCACCGGCCGGGGCCGTCGAGGCCTACGACCGGCCGAAGACCGTTGCGCTCCTGGGAGGCTGGAGATCATCCCGCAGCGCGAGATCGCCTACCGCGATGCGAGCCTCACCGAGATGGACAGCGCCCGGATGCAGGTCAATCGCTCGTGGTCGGGTCCGGAACCGCGCGAGAACCGAGACGTTCCTCCGCGTAGGCCCGACCCTTCTCCGTTGATTCCAGTACGAGCGCAGCGATGTCTGCAAGCCGGTACACCTCGCCGCCCCCACCCCAGGTGCCCTCGGGGATCTCGATCGGGAACACCCAGACGATGAACGGATCCCGCGAGCGGCCCATGCGTTCCTCGGCGTCGAGCACCGCATCGGTCAGCGCCGCGATCATTGCGGCTCGGCGCTGGTCGTCGTACTGTCCCTCCGGCAGTTGGGGCACGAGCTTGTAGCGCGGGCGATCCGTCGGTTCGCCGCCAACGAAGACGTTCGCCGGGCGGTGCACCCAGGTCCAGGTGATCGAGCGCGCTTCAACGTTGGTGGGGTCGTTGCCCTCGTGGGTGATGAGCAGGTCGGTGAGTCGGGCGACGAGGTGCTCCTCCACCTCTGTGGTGAGCGCGTCCTGCGGGATGTGGATGTCGAGCATTGGCATGGCGATCTCCGTTCAATGTGGCCCGAGCCGGCCGGTTGCCGGCATCGGTCGGGACGGGTCGGGACGGTTGGGACGGGCCGGGATGAGGGTTGTCAGGCGCGCGAATCGCTCCCGGCGGCTCGGTTCCGCTGGTTGATGCGCCGCTGGTTGATGCTCCGCTGGTTGATGCCCAGGGCCGCAAGCACCGCGGACAGCCCGACCGCGAAGGACACCCACCACGCCTGGTGGTAGACGCCGAGCGGTGCTGCCGCGGAGGCGGTGCCGAGTATCGCGACGAGGACGCTGACGCCGATGACGGAGCCGAGCTGGGCCGACATCTGCACGATCGCACTGCCGGTCGCGGCTTCCTCCGGTGGGAGCTCGACGGTGGCCGTGCTGACCGCGGCGGGGATCGCGAGGCCGAGGCCGAGGCCGAAGAGCAACCAGCCGGGTAGGAAGCGCGCGGCGTAGCTGGGTTCCACCTGCACGAGCGTGACGAGCAGGATCGCACCCGCAGCCGCGATGATCAGCCCTGCCGCGGAGACGGTGCCGACGCGGGCCCGGCCCTTCTGCACGAGTCGCTCGGCAACGCCGGCGCCGACGGCGAACATCACCGGAGCGGGCACGGTCGCGAACCCGGTCTTCAGCGGCGAGTAGCCCCAGTGGCCCTGCATCCAGAGGATGGCCGAGAGCAGGACGAGGCCGAACGAACCGAAGGCGAGCATCGCGACGAGGTTGCTGGCGGTGAAAACCCGGTCCCGGAAGTAGTTGAGCTGGATGACGGGCGCGGCGTGTCGGGCGGAGCGCAGGAGGAACGCGGCCAGCGCAACGGCGGCAGCGGCCAGCGAGATGATCACGCGCCCGCTCGTCCACCCCCAGTCCGGTGCCTTGACCACGCCGAGGCACAACGCGGCGACCGCGGCCATCATCAGCAGGCCGCCGGCGATGTCCGGGAACGGGCCGCTGCGCTCGTGCCGGGTGTTCGGCACGACGATGCCGGCCACGACGAGCGCGCCGAGGGCGATCGGGATGTTGATCAGGAACAGCCATCGCCAGGACGCCTGGATGAGCGTTCCGCCGGCGATCGGCCCGCATGCGGCGGACAGCGCGCCTGTGGTCACCCAGATCTTCACGTAGGCGGTCACCTTGGCCGGCGGCGCGCTGGTCAGGACCAGCCCGAGACTGCTCGGGGTGAGGACCGCGGCTCCGGCAGCCTGCAGCACCCGGAAGCCGATGAGGACCCACAGGTCGTTGCTCAGTCCGGCGCCGAGGCTTGCCGCCGCGAAGACGGTCAAGCCGAGGAGGAAGGCGGCCTTGCCGCCGTACCGGTCGGCCAGGCGCCCGGCCGGCACGAGCAGGGCGGCGTAGACGATGGCGTAGGCGTTCAACACCCAGCTCAGGTCGGACAGCGAATCGGCTGCGACGCCGCGGCCGATCGCCGGCAGGCCGACGTTGGTGATCCAGACGTCGAGCTGCGCGAGAAACGTGGCGACGCAGAGGACGGCCAGGACGACCGCGCTGGGAATGCGCCGCGCGGTCGGGGCAGGGTTGCGCATGTCGGCCGGCGCGACGGGTTCATGAACGGTCATCGGAGCCTCTCGGTGTGGCGATGTGTGCATCGGTGGGACGGTCCGGGCCGGGCTGGTCGTCCGGGCGCCCGGCGATCGGACCGGCGCGTCCGGGCGCGCTGGGATCAGCGCAGGTCGCTGCGCTGGATGTGGTCGGCGCACGGACGCGCCACGTGCTTGTGGTGGGCTGTGGTCAGCCGGAGCGATTCAGGCGGGTGAGGTCTCTGAGTCCGTGGGCGGGCCTTGCAGAACTGCGCGATCTCGCTCGGCGTCACCCGTCATGGCGGCGAGGATCTCGTGCGCCACACGGTCCGGTTCGTCCAGGGGAAGGAAGGTGCGGCCGCCCTCGACCTCGACGATCCGAGCGTTCGGGAATATGTCGGCGAGACGGTGGGCGAAAGCGGGCTTGAAGTACCGGTCGGCGGCCCCCCACACCATCAACACCGGTTTGGTGAACCGGTGGAGACGGGTGGAGACCTCGAGCAGGTCCGACGGATCGATGGCGCGCATGAAGCGGGCGGTGTCCCGCCGGATCTGACCGTCGGTGAGCGCCGGTGTGATCCACCGTCGCGTCAGGTCGGCGTCCAGCGGCTTGGCCGTCAGCGGCCCGAAGCCCAGGGCCGAGTGCCGCACCCAGGTGGGCCGCACCGTGGTCATCAGGAACTTCAGCCGGCCCGGCCGGCGGCCGGCCTTGACCAGCAGTCCGAACGGTGCCGGGGGGAACTGGTCGAATGCGTCGCAGTTGGTGAGCACCAGCCGACCGATCCGGTCATCGTCGAGATCGATGAGGAACTGGCAAAGCGCGCCGCCGGTGTCATTGCCGACCAGGATGACCTCGCGCAGGTCGAGCGCCTGGAGGAAGTCGATCACCAGCTGCGCAACGGAGCGGGGGTGGAGATCGGCGTCGGGGTGCAGAGGGACCTGATGGGCGCCGAGCGGCAGATCCGGCGCGTAGGAGCGCACGCCAGCCCTGGCCAGGGCATCCGCCACTGCGGTCCACAGCTCGCCGTTGACGAGGATGCCGTGCAGGAAGACCACGGGTGGCTCGCCGCTCACGGCCGGTCCGGCGACCCGGTAGTGCAGCGGCCCCTGCGGGAGATCGATCGTCGGCATCTGCGCCCTCCTCGGGATAATATGGCGCCATGACCCCGTCACCATACATACTGTCTGTATGACAGGCAAGCCGCGAACCCAGAAGTCTCGATCGGCCGCTACCCGCGAGGCGCTGGTGAGCGCTGCGCGCACCCTGTTCGCGGCCCGGGGCTATGCCGACGTGGGCACCGAGGAGATCGTCCGCACCGCAGGGCTGACCCGCGGTGCGCTCTACCACCACTTCGCCGACAAGGAGGCCCTGTTCGCCGCCGCCTTCGAGGAAGTGGAGGTCGAGACGAACGTCCGCATCCTGCAGGCTGTGGAGAGCGACGGCACTGCCGACCCGATCGCGGCGATGCAGTTGGGCGCCGCGGCCTTCCTCGACGTGTGCACCGAACCGGAGATGGCTCGCATCATGCTGCTCGATGCGCCCTCCGTGCTCGGCTGGGAACGATGGACCGAGATCAGCAACCAGCACAACATGGGACTGGTGCAGGCGCTGCTGACCCGGGCGGCGGAGGTCGGGCGCATCCCCGCCCAACCGATCCCGCCGCTCGCCCACACCCTGCTCGGCGCGCTCCGCGAAGCCGCGCTCTTCCTCGCGCGCGCCGACGACCGCGCGCAGGCCCGCTCCGACGTCGGCGCCGTCATGGACCTCATCATCCGGTCGATCGGTTCGGCCTGAGCAGTCCCGCTCGTGCCGCTCGCGGCCGGCGTTGGACAATTGCTCCTCGCCGCGAACCGAACCGCGCGACCAGAGCAGCCGCTTCGCGATCGGCCTCAACCAGGTCGACTCGGGTCAGGCGACGCCGCTGAATGCGATCAGGTGCCCAATCCCGTAGGTGACGGCCATCCCAAGAGCGCCGCCGATGACGACCCGGGCGACTGCGGCTCGGACCGGTGCACCGCCGAGGCGAGCGCTCGCCGCGCCGGTGAGGCCGAGAGCGAGCAGCACGACTGCGAAGGTCAACGGCACTCGTACCGCAGCGGGCGGGACGAGAATCGCCAGCAGCGGCAGGAGCGCACCGAGCGTGAACGCGGCCGCTGATGCCGCGGAAGCGTGCCACGGGTTGGTGAGTTCGTCGGGATCGAGTCGCAGTTCTGCTTCGGCGTGGGCAGCGAAGGCGTCGTGTGCGGTCAGCTCGGCTGCCACCGTTGCGGCAGTTGCGGGGCTGAGTCCCTTGCTTTCGTAGATGGCGGCGAGTTCGGCGAGTTCCTCGTTCGGCTGGGTCGCCAGCTCGTTGCGCTCCTTCGCGAGCAGTGCGCGCTCGGAGTCGCGCTGACTGCTGACCGAGACGTACTCGCCCAGCGCCATCGACACCGCGCCGGCCAGTAGCCCGGCGACGCCCGCGGTCAGGATCGGGCCGCGGGCGGTCGTGGCGCCGGCGACACCGACCGCGAGGCCCGCGATGGACACGATGCCGTCGTTGGCGCCGAGGACGCCTGCCCGCAGCCAGTTCAGCTTCCCGCTCATGGCTCTCGTGTGGGGTTCGTTGCGGTGAGCGCGCCAGCTCGTCATGAGAGGTCCTTTCTCAGCGCCCTTGGCCGAGGCCTACTTCGACTTCGCGCAGACGCCGCGGTTGATCGCAGCTGTGCTGTCCGACGTGAGCGTGCACATGCGGCGTGGGCATCCGGTGACAGTCTGCGATGACGATCAGTCGTGCACCGGCGCGCCGCTGACCTGGTGATCGGCTTGGAACAGTGCCTCGGCCAGCAGCGCGCGCACGTGTCCTCCGCGGAGCCGATACACCACCCGCTGGCCCTGACGGGTGCCTTCCACGAGACCGGCGAACCGCAGCTTCGACAGGTGCTGACTGGCAACCGTCGGGCGGCAGCCGGCCACGGCGGCCAGGCTCGCCACATCCAGGTCGGCGTCGCGCAGCGCCCACAGCATGCGGACCCGGGTCGGGTCGGCCAGCAGCGTGCTGCACTCTGCGGCGAAGCAGGTCGGCGCCCGGCTGATGGACGCCGTCGACCCGGACCTTGTCGACCAGGCCACTGCGGCGATCGCCGGTGTCGATGGCATCCACACCGTTGATGACCTGCGCATCCGCTGGATCGGGCACACCCTGCACGCCGAGGCCGACATCACAGTCGACGCCGCGGCTACCTTCGCCGAAGCCCACGACATCGCCCACCACGCCGAAGCCCACCTGCTCGCCGACGTCCGCCGCCTCACCGGCGTCACCGTCCACGCCAGCCCCGCAGGGGTGCACCAGTGAGCGAGCACCACGACCATGACCACGGCGGTCATGACGGTCACGGCCATGACCATGCACAGTCCGACGAGGGGCACCTGAGGATCGCGCTCGGGCTGCTGGTCGCGTTCATGCTCGCCGAGGTCGTCGTCGCGATCGCGGCCGGGTCGCTGGTGCTGCTGTCCGATGCGGGGCACATGCTGTCTGACGTCGGCGCGCTCGCCGCTGCCCTCTGGGCGCTTCGGCTGGCTCGACGACCCGCGGAAGGCGCGTGGACCTACGGCTGGAAGCGTGCCGAGATCCTGTCCGCCGCCGGCAACGGCGTCACCTTGCTCGTCGTATCCGGCGTCGTCAGCTACGAGGCGATCCGCCGCCTGGTTCACCCGCCCGCCGTGAGCGGCCTGCCTGTCCTCCTCGTCGCCCTGGTCGGGGTAGCGGTCAACATCGCCGCGACCTGGATCCTGGCTCGCGGCAACCGCGACAGCCTCAACATCAAGGGCGCGTTCGCGCACCTGCTCACCGACCTCTACGGATTCATCGGAACCGTGATCGCCGGCATCGTCATCCTCACCACCGGGTTCACCCGCGCCGACGCGATCGCGTCCCTCGTCGTCGTCGCGCTCATGTTGCACGCGTCCTGGGGGCTGCTGCGCGACTCCGGCCGGGTCCTGCTCGAAGCCGCACCGGCGCACATCGACCTCGATGACATCCGCGCCCACCTGCTCGAGGTCGAGCACGTCCAAGACGTCCACGACCTGCACGTCTGGACCGTCACCTCGAGTCTGCCGACCCTGTCCGCGCACGTCGTGCTCGACGACGAGTGCTTCCACGACGGGCACGCACCCGAACTGCTCGACGAACTGCAGGCCTGCCTGGGTGAGCACTTCGACCTCGCCCACTCCACCTTCCAGCTGGAGCGAGCCGCCCACGCCGGCCACGAGAACGAGATGCACCCGTGACCAGCACCGCCGACGCTGCCGGCGCCGTGCTGCTGCGGCGCGGCCGCCGGCTCGAAGCGGCGACGCTCGCCTGGAACGTCATCGGCATCATGGTGCTCGCGGCCGCCGCGATCACGGCCCGCTCCGTCGCCCTGGCCGGGTTCGGGCTGGACTCCCTCATTGAGATCGGCGCCAGCACCGTCGTGCTCTGGGAACTGTCCGGCACCGGCGAAGACCGGCAACGCAGAGCCTTGCACCTGATCGCCGCCGCGTTCCTCGCCCTCGCCGCCTACCTCACCATCCAGACGGTGGCTGTGCTGGCTGCCGGCTATCACCCCCATCACAGCCGGGTCGGGATCGCGTGGACCGCGATCACCGCGCTGGTCATGTTCGCCCTCGCATATGGCAAGAAACGTGTCGGCACCGCGCTCGGCAACCGCGTCCTCACCACCGAATCGCGTGTCACCGTCATCGACGGCCTGCTCGCCTGTGCCGTCCTGCTCGGCCTCGCATTCAACGCCGTGCTCGGCTGGTGGTGGGCCGACCCGGCCGCCGGCCTCGTCATCGTCTACTACGCGGTGCGTGAGGCCCACGCCGTCGGCAAGCATTGACAGGGCGAGCGTGCCGTCGCCGGCGACACGGCCAGGAGGCGCTGGACACCTCGACACTCTATGCCTAGACTTCGGAGGCATGGCTAGCGCACACGTCACCAGAAGCCTCGACCTGCTGTTGATGGGCGTCCTGCGCCACGGACCCGCCCACGGGTACGCGATCATCAGCGCGTTGCGCGATGGCAGCGGCGGACAGTTCGACCTCGCCGAGGGCTCGATCTACCCGGCGCTGCACCGACTCGAGAACGCCGGCCTGATCGCGAGCACGATCCAGATCGCGCAGGGCCGACGCCGACGCAGCTACACGCTCACCCCGAAGGGACGCGAGGAGTTCCTCACCCAACGGCGTGAGTGGCAGGGCTTCGTGGCGAACATGCAGGCGGTGCTGGCATGAACGATGCGAACCGATCACCGATCGAGGACTACCTCGACGACCTGCTGCGCCACGCCCACGCCGACGCGCGGACCACCCGCAGGCTGCTCGATGAGGCCGGCGACCACCTGTTCGCTGCCGCCAGCCTGCACGAAGCTGCGGGCATGACCCGTGTCGAGGCCGAACGCGAAGCGGTACGGCGCCTCGGGCCGCGCAGCGAACTCACCCGCGGATCGTGGCAGCGCTCATTCACGACAGTGGTCCTTGAACTCACGCGCGCAGCGATCCTGCTCGGCGGGTGCGGGCTGGTCGCGGTCGGCCTCAGCGGCGGGATCGTCGCGGTGATGAACGCCCTGGCCGGCGACAGCTTCGTCGGTGCGGCCACCGTGCTGGGCACCGGTCGTCACTCCATCACCGAAACCGCTCAGGACGCAGTGTCCCTACGGGTCCTCGCCGGCGTCGTTGGCCTGGTGGTCCTAGCCTGCTACACGCTGGCTCGGCGTCACATCGCGCCCGCGACCGTCCTACCCGATGGCCTGACCGACGCACTCGGCGCGGCCGCCTTCGCCGCGGCGACCGTCGCCCTCACCGCCGCCACGATCGACCAGGCGGTGACCGGTGCCGCCGGGCACGGCGTCGGGTTCTTCCTCAGTGGCGCACTCGCAAGCCTCGCCGGCGCTGTCATCTTCTGCACCCGCGCGACCCACGCCCTCATCCCGGGACACGGCCAGTCCGCAGCCGAAGCGACCCAGTCCGCCCAGTGAGGGCCATTCCCGCTGTTGTGCAGGCGCGCGCTGCACGTCACAGGGGGCTGCACGTCACAGGGGGCTGCAGGACTACGCGACCCGGCCGGCGGCGTCCGAACTGGGCGTCTCCTACACGTCGTCAACGAGCTCGGCAGCGTTCCCGGAGCGGTCGTGCTCCATCTCGGCGCTGATCACCTGATCGCGCAGGTGCGCACAGAATCGAGCCTAGTCACGGCTAATCGATCTCAGCGAGTCTGCTGAGACGTCACGTGTCCACGGATTGGTCCCGGACTCGTTGGGCGAGGGAGACGATGATGCCTTAGGGTCCGCGGACGTAGGCCATTAGCCAGCTGTTCTCCCACTGTCCTATGCCGCCGACGAGTTCGAAGCCCTCGGCGGCGACCTGGTCCACGGTCGCGTGCAGGTCGTCGACTTCGAAGGCGATGTTGCGCAGCCCGAGCACGGTGGCCATGGCGGTGGGGTTGCCGGGTTCGTGGTCGGGACGGATGAAGCGCGATAGTTCGACGCTGGTTCCGTGTGTTCGAAACGCTGCACGTGCGGCGTCATCGGATGCCGACCCTCTGCCGGTCGGCCACGACCACGGCGACGACGCGCGGTTCGTCGCGCGGGTACGCCATATCGACGTACTTGGCGACGATCCGATCGATAATCGGCCACGCGCTGTCGCCCTCGATCCAGTCGACGACGCGGCCCCGGATGGCGATCGGCTCGAAGGGATTGTCCGGTGGCGCGATGGACAGCGCCAGGCGCGGGTCGCGGCGTAAATTGCGGGCCTTGCGCTTGTTCGGACCCGTGAACAGCACGATGTGCTCGCCGCGTGTGCCGACATAGACGGGCGTGGCGTGGGGCGATCCATCCGGCTGGATGGTGGCGAGGTGGGCGATCGGGGCGCCGTCGAGGACGCGGCGGACGTGCGGTTCGAGCATGAGGGCTCCTGTGATCGAAGGTGGGCCGAGCTCATCGGTCGTGGTGGGTGCGCCAGGCTATGTAGTCGGCGAGGGCGGCGATCGGGTCGAATGCCGGCGTGAAGCCGGTGGCTGCGGTGAGGCGGGAGATGTCCAGGTACGGGTCGGCGCGTTGAACGGTGTCTCGGGATCCATCAGTGAGGCCGGCGATGCCCACGTTGGGTCCGCACCCCGCCGGCGACGTCGCGTAGTCGCGGTGGTCGGCAGTGATCACATCGCCCCGGAAACCTCGCACGGGTCGCAGGGATGGGGTCACCTCGGCAGACTAGGAACGCGCGCCGTCGCGGGTCTTGAACGGATCGCGCACGCTCGCGCCGGGCAGCTTGCTGCTCGCCCTCGGCTGCCGGGCGGCCAGAAACGGCGCGTAGGAGGCCGAGTGATCGTGGCCGCACAGGCACCGGTCGAGGTCGCCGCCCAGCAAGGCGGTCGGGGTCAGCCCGGTCAGGCGACGCACCTCGCGGCTGAGGTGCGCCTGGTCGGCGTACCCCACGTCGACCGCGAGCCCCGCCATGCCGTCGACACCCCGGCGACCGGTCGCCCTTGCACCGGCCTGCGCGAGAGCGAGGAAGCCCTGGAACCGTAGGGTTCGCTGTAGCGCCTTCGGGCCAATCCCCAACGCCTGTAGGCAGCGGCGCCGCAGTTGGCTGGTCGACAGGCCAACCTCGTCCGCCACGGTCGCAACCTCAACGGCAGTCCAGGGCATCAGCCGGCGGACGACCTCATCCACCAGCGGATCGCGGCGTGTCACGGGCAGGTGTCGCAGCAAGAAGCGCTGCAACAGCTGAAGCGCTTGTCCCGGCGTCGGGGCCAGCAGCATCGCCTCGCCAAGCCGCTCGACCCACCGGTACCCGAGATCGTCGACCGCGACGCGCTGATCGACTATGTCCTCGAGCGACGTTGCGCCCAGCAGCGCCGAACTGGGCTGGAACCGGACCCCGACGACGACAGTGCCCGCCGGGATCAACTCGACCAGCGGACCGGTCAGCGGACCGAGCAAGTGCGGCCGACCCCCCAGCGGCCAATGCACTTCGACACCGCCGGTGGGCAGGTGCCGCTGGACATACGGAACGTCACCGACGGACTGCACCCACACCGTCCGAACCGAGCCGGCGAGCGCGGGAATCGGGAAGCGTTCTACGTACGATCCGCGTCTCGCGGAGGACGGCGGCGCGGTCACGTGCCGACCCACGGGCCTTGGTGCACGACCGTGTGCCGGACGATATCGGCGGCGGCCCGGCGAGCGCCCGCGCTCCGCACCGATCGGGCCGGCTTGCGGAGCCGTCCGCGAATTTCGGCGTCGCCCTCCACCAACTCGGCCATCGCGTCGGCCACCAGTTGCTCACTCGTTTGCGGCACGCAGATCATCGAGCAGCAAACGACAGGGCATCGACCCGCGCCGCCGCCCCGGCCGCGATCGCCACGTCGACCGCAGCGCGTCGGGTGAGCAGCGGCCGGCGAGGTCGTCGACGCGCCAGCACCGCCGTGTTCACCCGATCACCGCAAGGCGCAGCCGGCCGTCCGCGCCTCATCTTGCGGCAGGCTCCGGGCCTACCGCAGGCGCGGTACTTCGCGGCGGAGCAGTGCCCGCCATCGGCTGATGACGCGGACCCTGCGCCGGAAACGATGGCTTGCCGGACCAACGCAGACCACCCGGGCGGCTGAACGTAGCCGCCGGCGGTGGCCATTTGCAGCGCGTCGACGACCCCGGGCAGTGGCTGCTGCACTGCGCACTGCGTGTCCGGCGGGTTGCGACCAAAGCCCCTGCCGCCCCGGACGGGGCAGGCGCACGCTGGCAGAAGGCGGCCAGGTGCGCGGGCCGAATATCGACGCAGGAGACGTGACGCAATGATGCACAACTGGGGCGGCGGATGGGCCGCAGGCAACTGGCTGCTGATGGGCTTCGGAATGTTGTTGTTCTGGGGGTTTGTGGTCGCCGGGATCATCTGGCTGGTCCGCCACACCGCCGATCGGACATCACGCGGCGGGCCTGCGGCGACCATGCATGGGCAGGGCGGCGATCCGTCGCGACCGAGGGCGCAGGACATCCTGGACGAGCGATACGCCCGCGGCGAGATCAGCGACGAGGAGTACCGCACTCGTCGTGCCACCCTCGTCGCCCGATGAGTGCCCCGACCTCGCGGCCGCCGCTGGGCCGGCGCGGCCTGCTCACCGGCGCTGCGGCCGTCGTGCTGCTGGCCGCCGGCTCCACTATGGCGGTGGCGGGGGCCTCCGGCGCGTTCGGCTCGCAGCATCGCGGGCGAGACGCGAGCTGCGCGGCACCGACACTGCCCGGTGCGAAGGTGTCGGTCCGGCTGGTCGACATGCGGTCGATGACGACGCGCGGCGGCATGATGGGCGGCTCGGGCGGGATGATGCGCCAGGGCGACTGGCGCAATTTCTACCGCGGCATGATGCGTGTGCTCGCTTCGCCGACATCGGTGCGGGCGGGGACCGTTTCACTGACTGTGACCAACACGGGCTACCTCGCCCACGAGCTGGTGGTGCTGCCGCTGGCCGCCGGGCAGCAGCCCGGTGCTCGCAGCGTCGGTGCGGGCGGGACCGTGGACGAGGCCGGCCGCCTCGGCGAGGCGTCCGCGAGCTGCGCGGCCGGCCACGGTGACGGGATCACCGCCGGCGCGACCGGTTGGATGAGCCTGCACCTGCCGGCCGGCCGCTATGAGCTGGTGTGCAACCTCCCCGGCCACTACGCCGCCGGCATGTTCACCACGCTGGAAGTGGCCTGACCTCGAGCGACACCGCCTCCACGCCGGCGATCTTGCTTAGCTCCCCCACTGGAGGCTCTCCTGACTTCAGACGTTCGCGTCGGTCAGGTGCTGGCGAGCGGCGTCCTCGGCGTCCCGGTCGCCGGATCGCGGGGTTCGAAGCGTGACCGCGACCAGAACTGCACCAGCGAGTGCGATGACCGCCGCACCCGTGAAGGCGGCCGTGTATCCGTTGGTCAGCGCGAAGGCCTCGCCGACGCGGTTGCCGCCATGCGTCGCCGCGACCGCGGTCATCGCGGCGAGGCCGAGCGCGGAGCCGATCTGGTACGAGGTGTTGACGATGCCGGCAGCCAAGCCGCCGTCCTCCGACGGGGCGCTGGACAGCGCCGTGCCGAGGGAAGGGATGAACGCCAACGCCTGGCCCAGGGCCGCGACCAGCGAGGCAGGCAGGACGTCGACCGCGAAGGTGCCGGTCGGGCTCGCGGTGGAGAGCCAGAACAGGCCGGCAGCCAGGGCTACGAGACCGCCGACGATGAGCGGCTTCACGCCGAAATGAGTGATCAGCTTCGGCGCTACCGCGACCATCAACACCATGATCAGAACGGTCATCGGCAACAGCGCCGAGCCAGAAGCGAAGGCGCCGTAACCGAGCACCTGCTGCAAGTACAGATTGAGGAAGTACCAGAGAGGCACCCACGCGGCCCCGAGCAGAAGCTGCGCCAGATTCGCCGCTCCCAGCATCGGTGAGCGGAAGATGCCGAGCCGGACCAGCGGGGCGCGGACCCCTGCCTCGAGCACGAGGAAGGTACTCAACAGCACGACCGCGCCGGCCAGCGTGCCGAGGGTCTCGGCGCTCCCCCATCCAACAGAGGGGGCCCGAACGACGCCGAGAACCGCGAGTGCAAGACCACCGGTGACAGTCACAGCACCGACCACGTCCACCGCGCCGGCCCGGCCGGGGTTGGCCGGCATGACGAACGGGGCGGCCAGCAGGACGGCCAACGCGATGGGCACGTAGAGCCAGAAGATCCACGGCCAGGAGAGCCACTCGGTGATCACCCCGCCGAGGAATACGCCGGCAGTCCCGCCGGCCGGTGCGGCGGCACCGTAGAAGGCGAGAGCCCTCGGCAACTCGGCCGTACCGCCGAACAGGGTCATCAGCAAGGTGAGGGCCGCGGGTGCGATCAGTGCCGACCCGGCGCCCTGGACGGCGCGGCCGACCAACTCGACGCCTGTGCTCCCGGCGAGAGCCGAGACGACCGACCCGGCGAGAAGGATCCCCCACCCGGCGCTGAACACCCGCCGGGCGCCAAGCAGGTCTGACAGCCGGCCGCCGAGCAGCAGCAGGCCGCCGAAGGCGATGACGAATGCGTTGAACACCCACTGCAGCCCGTCGGGGCTGAAGCCGAGGTCTTCGCGCATCCGAGGCAGCGCGACCCCGATGATCGAGGTGTCCATGATGACGACGAACTGCGCGAGCGCGATGACCGACAGAGCGGCCCACCGACGCGGATGACTGGACATCCTCTACTCCCAAGCTCAGGGCGACACCCGCCGCTTATACCCCTACCGGGTATCCGTAACGACACAGGTCTACCCGAGTGGTCGGCGTCGGTCAAGTACCCCAGGGGGGTATCTGGAGCCCGTCACACCGAAGTCGACATTCAGCGACGCGAGGACGCGCCGCTGTCGCCCGACGAGGCGAACACCGTGATCGGCTTCTGCTGCGCCTCGTCGAACAGAACGTGCTGCTCGGCGAGCAGGGTCGGGTGCATACATGTCTCGGCCTCGCCGAAGCCCTGCGAGATGACGTCGCCCAGGTTGTGGTCGACGGCGTACTTGCTGGTGTTGTACACGTCCGTGTCGTCGTTGCTCCGGGCCAGCGCGAGCAGGATCTTCGCGCCCGGCGCGGCCGCGTGCGCCCACTCGACGTCGAGGGTCAGCTCCGCGGCTCAGCCGACCTGATGGCCGTCCTTGATGTTGAATGCCGGCACGCCCTGGGGCGCGATCTGCTCGAACTGCGGGTCGGGCGGCCCGAACGTGGAGTCGAAGATTTGCAGGTCTTCCTGAGGGTAGGGGTGCGTGCCTGCTGCTCGGCGGGCCTCCACCGTGAGTCTCATCGCCGGTATCGCATCCCCGAATCCAACATTTTCCACCAGAACCGTTCCGCCGGCCCGACCGCAGTCAGTTTTCGAGCGTCTCAGCTGCGCGAACTGGCAGCTGACCCGGTGCGAGTGCCTCCTCCACAAACCCACCAATTCGCCGCAATGCCTTGTCACAGACATATACCGATGCTAGAACGTGTGCATACCTGTTCGGACTTGAGTGATCCCGATGGATCGGAGATACCGATGAGCATGCGGCAGAAGATCGTCTCGGGGATCGGCACGATCGCCGTGGTCATGGGGATGGCCGCGGCAGCGGTGGCCACCGAGCAGGTGGTCGCGCAGGCGCCGGCCGCCGCACTCGACAACGGCCTGGCCCGGACCCCGCCGATGGGCTTCAACGACTGGAACGCGTTCGGCTGCAACGTCAGCGAGGCGCTGATCAAACAGACGGCGGACTTCTTCGTCAGCTCCGGCATGAAGGCCGCCGGTTACGAGTACGTCAATATCGACGACTGCTGGATGACCCACCAACGCGACGCGAACGGCCGTCTCGTCCCGGACCCGATCAAGTTCCCGGACGGCATCAAGGGGACCGCCGATTACGTGCACTCGCTCGGACTCAAGGTGGGCATCTACGAGGACGCCGGCACCGCCACCTGCGCCGGCTACCCCGGCAGCCTCGGCCACGAGCAGACCGACGCGCAGAGCTTCGCCGACTGGGGCGTGGATTACCTCAAGTACGACAACTGCAACAACAACGGCAGTGCTACCAAGCAGCAGTACATCGACCGGTACACCGCGATGCGTGACGCGCTCGCGGCAACCGGCCGGCCCATCGTCTACAGCATCTGCGAGTGGGGGGTGAACCAGCCGTGGACATGGGCCGGTGACGTCGGCAACCTGTGGCGCACCACGGGCGACATCAGCGACAACTGGAACAGCCTGAAGTCGATCGTCAACCAGAACGCGCCGCTGTGGCCGGACGCACACCCCGGTGCCTGGAACGACCCGGACATGCTCGAGATCGGCAACGGCGGCATGACCGACACCGAGTACCGCTCGCATTTCTCGCTGTGGGCCGAGATGGCCGCTCCGCTGCTGGTCGGCACCGACCTGCGCAAGGCCACGCCGGCCACCATGGCGATCTACCTGAACAAGGACGTCATCGCCGTCGACCAGGACCCGCTCGGCGCGCAGGGCCGCGTGATCAGCAATGACGGCACGCACCTCACGTTCGCCAAGGCGCTCGCAAACGGCGACGTCGCGGTCGCGATGTTCAACGAGGGCGACTCCGCCGCCACCATGTCGACCACCGCGGCGCAGGCCGGCCTCGGCAAGTCGCACGGCGCCTACACGATGACGGACCTGTGGTCGAAGAGGACAACCGAGTCTGCCGGACAGATCAGTGCGAACGTCGCGCCGCACGCGACCGCGATGTACCGCGTCTCCGCCGACAGAAACTGGGACACCTTCGCGCCCGCGACCAGCGTCTCGGTGTCGACGCCGTCGGCCTATCCCGGCGGTCCGGCGGTGACGCGGCCCGGCGCCGCGAACACCGTCACCACCACCTTCACCAACACCGGCCGCGTGCCGGCCGAGAACGTCGCCGTCCAGCTGCAGGCGCCAGACGGCTGGACAGTGGACGCAGCTGGGCCGGCGGGTGACTCGTCGGTGACGACGAACGACTCGTTCGCGACGTCTTGGAGGGTCACGCCGCCGGCCGGCACTCCGCAGGGCTCCTACACGCTGACCGCCTCGGCCACATTCGAGTGGAACGACGGGACGCAACTGCGGCCAGGCAGCACCACCGGCACCGCGGAGGTACTGGTGCCGAACCCGCCGCCGTCCGGCGCCGCGTACGTCAGCGACGTGCCGTGGACCAGCCAGACCAACGGCTGGGGGCCGCCGGAGCGCGACCGCAGCAACGGCGAGACCGGACCAGACGACGGGAACACGATCACGATCAACGGAGTCACGTACGCGAAGGGGGTCGGCGCGCACGCACCCGGCGAAATCGACGTCTATGTCGGTGGGCAGTGCTCCGCCTTCAACAGCGACGTCGGCATCGACGACGAGGTCGGCGACCGCGGGTCGGTCGACTTCCAGGTGTGGGCGGACGGCACGAAGGTCGCCGACAGTGGCGTGCGCACCGGGACGGAGGGCGCAGTACACCTGACCGGTGATCTCGGCGGTGCGCAGTTCCTGCGCATGGTGCTCACCGACGGCGGCGACGGCAACAGCTACGACCACTCCGACTGGGCCGGCGCCCAGATCAGCTGCAACTGATCGAAAGGGACTTCCATGATCGGTAAGGTCATCGCTGCCGCGGCCGCGGCAGTCACCGTATTGGCCGGTGCCACCGCCGCCGCGGCGGCACCCGGTCCGGCACACCACCGATCGGCCGCACCGGCGGCCGACGCGGCCTCGCAGACCGCCCACACGGTCACCTACGACAGCTACTCGTTCAAGATCGACGGCAAGCGGGTCTACCTCTGGTCGGGAGAGTTTCACTACTTCCGGCTGCCCAGCCCCGATCTGTGGCTCGACATCTTCCAGAAGATGAAGGCGGCCGGTTTCAACGCGGTCTCGCTGTACTTCGACTGGGACTACCACTCGCCGGCACCGGGCATCTACGACTTCACCGGCGTCCGCGATCTCGACAAGCTGCTCGACGAGGCGCAGCAGGCCGGAATCTATGTGATCGCCCGGCCGGCACCGTACATCAACGCCGAGGTCGACAGCGGCGGCCTGCCCGGATGGCTGACCACCAAGAAGGAGAACAACCGCAGTGCCGACCCGAACTTCCTGAAGTACTCCGACGAGTGGATGACGCAGATCGACCGCATCCTGGCCCGGCACCAGCTCACCACTGGCACCGGCCCGGTGATCGCCTACCAGATCGAGAACGAGTACTACGACGGCTCGGACGCCGGCCGCACGTACATGCAGCACCTCGAGGACAAGGCGCGCGCCGACGGCATCACCGTCCCGCTGACCGGCAACAACAACGGCACGTTCAACTCCGGCGTCGGCATGCTCGACATCGACGGCCCGGACGCCTACCCGCAAGGCTTCAACTGCTCCAACCCGACACAGTGGCGAGGCGTGCCGAACATCAGCTACGACCACCCGGAGGGACGGCCGCTGTACACGCCCGAGTTCCAGGGCGGCGCGTTCGATCCGTGGGGCGGACCGGGCTATGACAAGTGCGCCCAGCTCATCAACGACCAGTTCGCCAACGTGTTCTACAAGCAGAACATCGCGGTCGGCGCCACCGCGCAGAGCTTCTACATGACCTACGGCGGGACGAACTGGGGCTGGCTCGGCGAGCCGCAGAACTACACGTCCTACGACTACGGCGCGGCGATCCGCGAGACCCGCCAGCTCGACCCGAAGTACTACGAGGACAAACTGATCGGCTATCTGACGCAGTCGGTCGCGCCACTGACCGAGACCGACCGGATCAACGTCACCCCGCCCGACAACTCCGCGATCGTCGACACCGCACGGATGAACCCGGGCACCAAGACGCAGTTCCACATCCTGCGCCACAGCAACTCGACGTCCACCTCGGTCGACACCACTCACATCTCGATCGACTTCAACGCCCAGCCGGCCGGAAACGCCAGCTACACCTACGACGACGCCGACATCCCGCCGCTGCAGTACGCCGGAACGTGGTCGCACGTCGCGAACCAGAGCTACACCGGCGGCGACTACAAGAACAGCGAGTCGTTCTCCAACCAGGCGGGTGACTCGCTGACCGTCCCGTTCACCGGAACGGCCATCCGCTGGATCGGTTCGCAGACGAACAACCACGGCTTCGCGGACGTCTACCTCGACGGTGTGAAGCAGACCACCGTCGACTGCTCCGGCAGCCAGAGCCAGGCCGTCCTCTTCTCGAAGGCCGGTCTCACGGACGGCCAGCACACGCTGAAGATCGTAGTGGACGGCACGCACGCGTCCGGGTCGACGGACAACTTCGTCTCCATCGACGCCATCGACGTGCCGACCGGAGCCGCGGCCACCAACCCCACCTATCCGGTGGTGCCGCAGCAGCCGGGCACCGCGATCCTGCTCAACGGGCGCGACTCGCATGTCATCGTCGCCAACTACAGGCTCGGCGGCTCGCAGTTGCAGTACTCGACGTCGGAGATCATGACGAACGCGACGATCGGCGACCGCGACGTCGCGGTGCTCTACGGCGATAAGGGCAGCGACGGCGAGAGCGTCCTGAACTACCGGTCGCGGCCGCTAGTTCAGGCGAGCGGTGGTGCGGTCACCACGACCTGGGACGCGGCCACCGGAGACCTACGGCTGAACTACCAGCACGACGGCCTGACCCGCGTCACGATCTCCGGCGGCGGCTCGCGTCCGCTGCTGCTCCTGCTCGCCGACAAGCCGACCGCCGAGACGTTCTGGCGACAGGACACCGCGGCGGGCCCGGTGCTCGTGCGCGGCACGCACCTGCTGCGCGCCGCGACCAGCAGCCCGGACGCCAGCACGGTCGCGCTCACCGGTGACAACGGCACCGACCCGAACATCGAGGTGTTCACGTCGGCGTCGACAGTGACGTGGAACGGCAACACTGTGCACACGTCGCCGACGAGCACCGGCAGCCTGACCGGCACGATCCGGACGGCGGCGCCGATCACGCTGCCCACACTGACGACGTGGAAGCACCAGGCGGAGTCGCCGGAGGCGCAACCGGGTTTCAACGACTCGAGCTGGCAGGTGGCCGACCAGATGACCACGAACAGCTCGAGCGGTGTGACCACGCTGCCGGTCCTCTACGCCGACGACTACGGCTTCCACACCGGCAACACGTGGTACCGCGGCCGGTTCCGCGGCAACGGCAGCCAGCAGGGCATCCATCTCGTGTCGGACTCCGGCGGGGGCGCACAGGCACTTTCGGCGTGGCTGAACGGGGCGTTCCTCGGCAGCTCCACCTCCGGCAGCGCCGACTTCGCCTTCCCGGCCGGCGCGCTGAAGATCGGCGGCGACAACGTGCTCTCGGTCCTCACCGTGAACATGGGCCACGACGAGGATTACAACTCCACGAACGCGAACAAGACCGCTCGCGGGCTGAGTAGCGCCTCGGTCACCGGCGCACCGCTCACGTCGATCACGTGGCGGTTGCAGGGCGTGCGTGGCGGCGAGAACGAGATCGACCCGGTCCGCGGGCCGCTGTCGACCGGGGGGCTGTACGGCGAGCGCGCCGGCTGGTCGCTGCCCGGCTACCCGGACGACAACTGGTCGACGGTGACACTGCCGACGACCGACACGCGCCCGGGCATCTCCTGGTACCGCGCCGACGTGCCGCTCGACCTGCCCAAGGGCCAGGACACATCCCTCGGATTGACGATCAGCGACGACTCGTCCCGCAAGTACCGCGCGATGCTGTGGGTGAACGGATGGATGGTCGGCAACTACGTCAACTACCGCGGGCCGCAGCACAGCTTCCCGGTGCCCAACGGGATCCTGAACCCCAACGGGTCCAACAGCATCGCGATCGCGGTGTGGAACCTCGACGGCTCCACGGGCGGGCTGGGCAAGGTCTCGCTGACGAACTACGGCAGTTTCGCCTCGTCGCTGCAGGTCGCGCAGAACGAGAGCCCGCGCTACGACCCGCACAAGTACTCGATGCCGAAACGGCCGGATACGACCGTTGACCTGCAGGTGCCCGACGCGGTGCAGGCCGGGCAGACGTTCACCGCGAATGCGACTGTGTCCGTCCCGTCCGACGCGCCGAACACGACCGACCTGACCGCGGCGCTTCAGGTGCCGGACGGGTGGACGGCCGGTCCGGGCATCCCGGCGGCGGTCGGCACCGTGCATCCGGGTGACTCCACGACGTTCAGCTGGCAGGTGCGGGCACCGTCCGGCAACCTGCCGCAAGCGTCGGCGATCACTGCCGTCGTGAGCTACACGCAGTCCGCGCGGCCGGCGAGCAACTCAGGCGAGCGGATCGTGCGCTCGGTGCCGCCGCCTCCGCTGCCGGGCGACGACTACGTCAGCGACCTGCCGTTCCTGTCCGCCACCAACGGCTGGGGCCCGGTCGAGCGGGACACCAGCAACGGCGAGCAGGCTGCCGGCGACGGGAACCCGATCACGATCAACGGCGTGGTTTACCACAAGGGTCTCGGGACCAACTCGGTCAGCGACGTCGAGGTCTATCTCGCAGGTGCTTGCACCCGGTTCACCGCCGACGTCGGTGTCGACGATGAGCAGAACGGCGCCGGGACGGTGACGTTCATGGTGGTCGCCGACGGCAAGACTCTGCTGACCACACCGACCATCCGGGGACATCAGGACGCGACTCCCCTCGACGTGGACGTCAGCGGGGCGCAGGTACTCGACCTGATCGTGGGCGACGCCGGTGACGGGAACGGCAACGACCACGGCGACTGGGCCGACGCGCAGGTGCACTGCACCGGCTAACGCGGATATGCGCGCGAACGCCCGATGACGAGACACGTTCGTTGCCACGATGCCGGTCATGGTCGTGGTGTGTCCGTTCCGGTCGGACGCGCGGCGGCCGGCGAGCGTCCGAGGAACGCGATGAGTTGCACGCCGGCGTTGTCCGTCGTGCAAGTGCGAACCGGTGGCGCGAACAGCGGGTGACCGTTGTCGGCAGGGAGCAACTGGGCGAGATCGCGAGCAGCCTTGCGGCCAGGTCAGGTGGGATCGGCCGGTGGTGTCCGCTGGCCTGGAACACGTCCCATCCGTGGACACCGATCTCCAGGGCGGCGGCAGCCGCGACCAGTGACTGCGGGATGCGGTGATCGGCTACCGCGATGGTCCGGCCGTCACTCGTCGCGGTCCATTCGTCACACAGTTGGGCGACACCACCACGCCGCGATAACCAGCCCGGCAACCGACAGCAAAAGCCAGTCGACCCAGGCTTTGGGGCACGAAACCGTCACAGGACAAGGCACTCGGCGCGCAGGACGGAACAGTGGTGCATTACCGGGCAGGTAAATCCTCACCGACGGAATCGATCACCAAAATGAACGGAGGCCCCAGAAACTGGGACCTCCGAAGGTGTGGGCGATACTGGGATTGAACCAGTGACCCCTACCGTGTCAAGGTAGTGCTCTCCCACTGAGCTAATCGCCCGTATGTACACCGGATGTCCGATGGTTGTCCTGCGAGGCGGCGGCGGGAATCGAACCCGCGTACAGGGCTTTGCAGGCCCTTGCCTAAGCCACTCGGCCACGCCGCCACTGTGCGGATCGTCGATCTGTCGGGCCACCTCGATCACGCCGGTTCGGCGTGTAGGTGGTGCCTCGAGCGGACGACGGGATTCGAACCCGCGACCCTCACCTTGGCAAGGTGATGCGCTACCAGCTGCGCTACGTCCGCACGGTCATCGGCGGCGAATTCTCGCGCCGTGCACCGAGCGATGACTCTATCCGATCGCGCACGGCCGTTCCAAACCGCCCCTCACGCTGATCCCCTTGATCCCCTTGCAATCTCGTCTCGGCGGCGCACCAGCCGCTGCCAGAGCTCGGCCACCTCGCGCTCCAACGCCTGCATCGTCCCGTCGTTGCTGATCAGCTCGTCGGCGACCGCCCGGCGCTCCTCGTCGCTCGCCTGGCTCGCCATCCGGGCGCGCGCGTCGTCGGGGGTGAGGCCGCGCTCGGCGAGCCGGTCGAGCCGGGTCTGCAGGCCGGCCTCCACTACCACCACGGTGTCGAAGCCGCCGGCCAGCCGGCCCTCGACGAGTAGCGGGATGTCGTGCACCAGGATCGCGTCAGCCGGCGCGCTGTCCATGAGCTCGGTGGTGCGTGCCCCGATCAGCGGGTGCACGATCGCGTTCAGATCGGCCAGCTCGCCCGCGTCGTGGAACACGATCGCGGCCAGCGCGGCGCGGTCGAGGCGTCCGCCCGGTCCGAGAACCCGGTCGCCGAACCGGGCGACGACGGCGGCCAGCCCGGGCGTGCCCGGTTCCACCACCTCGCGCGCGATCGCGTCGGCGTCGATGACGATCGCACCGTGCCCGGCGAGCAACTGCGCGACCGTGCTCTTGCCCGAGCCCACTCCCCCGGTCAGTCCGACTCTCACCGGGCAGAGGTTAGTCGCCCCCGCTGCACTTCCCCCGCCGAGTGGCGACCTGACCCTGCCAGTGGCGAGCTGTGGGCCGCCACTCGACGGGCAAGGTCGCCACTCGGCGGGATGGGGCAGCGGGGGTGGGGCGGCGGGGCGGGGGCAGCGGGGCGGGGGCAGCGGGCGTGGGGCAGCGGGCGTGGGGCAGCGGGCGTGGGGCAGCGGGGGTGGGGCGACGGTGGGTGGGGCGGGCGCAGACGCAACGGGCCCGGGACCTCGCAAGGTCCCGGGCCCGTTGGCGTCAGTGCGACGCCGAAGAACTACCGGCCGGCGAGCTTCTCGCGCAGCGCGGCGAGCGCCTCGTCCGAGGCGAGTGTGCCGCTGCTCTCCGGGGTGTCGGAGGAGTACGTGCTGGCCTCCCCGGACTCCGAAGCTGCGTCGGCGTCGGCCTTCTGCGCCTCCTCGAGCTGCTTCTTGTGCGCCTCGAAACGCTCGCGGGCGGCGGCGTAGCGCTTCTCCCACGCCTCGCGCTGCTCGTCGTAACCCTCGAGCCACTCCTGGGTGTCCGGGTCGAAGCCCTCGGGGTAGATGTAGTTGCCCTTGTCGTCGTACTGGGCCTCCATGCCGTACTGCGCCGGGTCGAAGTGCTCGTCCGCGAGCACGCCCTCGTTGGCCTGCTTGAGCGAGAGCGAGATGCGGCGCCGGTCCAGGTCGATGTCGATGACCTTGACCAGCAGCTCGTCGCCCACGTTCACGACCTGCTCGGGAATCTCGACGTGGCGCTCGGCCAGCTCGGAGATGTGCACCAGGCCCTCGATGCCGTCCTGGACGCGCACGAACGCGCCGAACGGGACGAGCTTGGTGACCTTGCCGGGAACGACCTGGCCGATCTGGTGGGTGCGCGCGAACTGGCGCCACGGGTCCTCCTGGGTCGCCTTCAGCGACAGGGAGACACGCTCGCGGTCCAGGTCGATGTCGAGCACCTCGACGGTGACCTCCTGGCCGACCTCGACGACCTCGCTCGGGTGGTCGATGTGCTTCCAGGACAGCTCGGACACGTGCACCAGGCCGTCGACGCCGCCGAGGTCCACGAACGCACCGAAGTTGACGATCGAGGACACCACACCGGTGCGCACCTGGCCCTTGGCCAGCTTGTTCAGGAACTCGCTGCGCACCTCGGACTGGGTCTGCTCCAGCCACGCGCGGCGCGACAGCACGACGTTGTTGCGGTTCTTGTCCAGCTCGATGATCTTGGCCTCGAGCGTCTTGCCGACGTACGGCTGCAGGTCGCGCACCCGGCGCATCTCGACGAGCGAGGCCGGCAGGAAGCCGCGCAGCCCGATGTCGATGATCAGGCCGCCCTTGACGACCTCGATGACCGTTCCCTCGACGACCTCGTCGTTCTCCTTCTTCTCCTCGATCGTGCCCCAGGCCCGCTCGTACTGAGCGCGCTTCTTGGACAGGATCAGGCGACCCTCCTTGTCCTCCTTCTGGAGCACGAGAGCTTCGATCTCATCGCCGACGGAGACGACCTCGTTGGGGTCGACGTCGTGCTTGATGGAGAGCTCGCGGGAGGGGATGACACCTTCGGTCTTGTACCCGATGTCGAGGAGGACTTCGTCCCGGTCGACCTTGACGATGGTGCCCTCGACGATGTCGCCATCGTTGAAGTACTTGATCGTGGAGTCGATCGCGGCGAGGAAGTCATCGGCCGAGCCGATGTCGTTGATCGCGACCTGCGGGATGGTCGGTGCTGCGGTGGTGGACGTCATTGAGTAGGTAGGTCCTGACAGTTTCTCGTGCGGGTGCGGGCACGTCCGGATCGAGGAATACCGGATGGGATTCGACGAGCGGCCTACTCCCTGTCGAGGCCACAGACCTGTCCGCAGGCTTGAGCCTACTCTGGACCCCCGGGTGGCCGGAAATCCGGGGCCTGCAAGCGGGTGCCGCGGTGGCGCGCGACAGCCGGCTGGCAGGATCGCTGACGTGGACCAGATGCCGCCGGTCGCCGGCGTGACGCGGCGCGCGCAGGACGCCCCCAGCACGGTGCGGGCCAACCGGAGCTGGTGGGACGCCGACGCGGACGCCTACCACGCCGAGCACGGCGCATTCCTCGGCGACGCCGACTTCGTCTGGTCCCCCGAGGCGCTGCGCGAGCAGGACGCCCGGCTGCTCGGCGAGGTCCGCGGCCGGCAGGTGCTCGAGGTCGGCTGCGGCGCGGCGATGTGCTCGCGATGGCTGACCGGTCAGGGCGCCGAGGTGCTGGCGTCCGACGTGTCGGCCGGAATGCTGCGGCACGCCCGCGCCGCGAACGAACGCACGGGCGTGCACGTGCCGCTCGTGCAGGCCGACGCCCAGTACCTGCCGTTCCCGGACGCCCGGTTCGACATCGTGTTCACCGCGTTCGGCGCCGTCCCGTTCGTCGAGGACTCGGCCCGGGTCATGCGGGAGGTCGCCCGGGTGCTGCGCCCTGGGGGTCGCTGGGTGTTCGCCACCACCCATCCGCTGCGCTGGTGCTTCCCGGACGATCCGGGGCCGGACGGGCTGACCGCCACGATCCCGTACTGGGACCGCACGCCGTACGTCGAGTACGCCGAGAGCGGCGAGGCCAGCTACGTCGAGCATCACCGCACCCTCAGCGACCGGGTCCGCGAGCTCGCCGACGCCGGCTTCCGGTTGGTCGACATCGTGGAGCCGCAGTGGCCGGCGGGGCACAGCGAGGTCTGGGGGCAGTGGTCGCCGCTGCGCGGCGCGATCCTGCCCGGCACCGCGATCTACGTCAGCGACCTGAACTGACGTTCCGCCCCGGCGCTACCCCTGCTCGGCGTCCGGGCTCGCGAGTGGTTCAGTCGGCACAACCTCCGAGGGCCGCCGACGTCGCGCGGCGAACCACGCGGTTGCGAGCAGCAGGATGCCGATCATCGCCAAGGCGAGCGGAACCCAGTTGCGAATAAGGTGAATCTTGGTCAGCTGGTCGTCGGCGAAGTCGGCCTGCTCGCGCACGGTCTTGTCGTTGAACGTCAGTGTCCCGTCGAAGACGACCGACTCGTCGGAGGCAAACTTCTGGACGATGTGCTGGGCACCCTTCACGATCACGCCGGTGGTCGGCTCGACCCATACCGTCGTCGTGCCGCTGTAGATCCCGGGAATCAATGACTGGATCTTGATCGGCGTGTCCGGGATCTGCTGCACGAACCGGTAGACGGTCAGTCCGTGCAGCGTCTGACTGCCCTCGTACTTCGCCGGGAATGCCTTTCCGGCGATCGTGTCGAACAGCGAGTAGGTCCGTTTCGCTGTGTCGATCGGGAACGTGTAGTCCAAACCCGTGTGCTTGACGGCAGCATCGCCATTCACGTTCGCCTTGTACTTCTGATCCGCCACAGCAGTGGCGTCAACCCTGTCGAAGGCGACGCGGTCCGTGGTCTTCTCGATGAATCCTGGATCGGCTGCGGATGCGCAGCCTGCCGAATCGACCTTGGTGCCCTCGGCAACGAGACAGAGCGTTTCGTCGTACACCGCCACATCACCAGTGCCGGCGTGCTTGTCACCGGTGACAACGCGAGTAGCTATCACATGCACCTCTTGCACAGCCTGCGCGGCGATGACGAACACCTTGCTGTTTCCCTCGGCGACCGTCGTCGACGTGATGTCCAAGGGCGCCTTGACAAGGGCCGGCGCAACCACCCACTTGGCGATCGCACCGGCTGCGACGAGCACGATGCCCGCCGCCGCCATGACGAGCGTCGACCGCTTCGCCATCTCGCGGCCGTCAGCTGGCCGGGTGCAGAACAGTGTCGATCAGGTAAACCGTGGCGTTCTTGGTCTGGATTCCACCGCAGATGATCTTCGCTTTGCCGTTCACCACATAGTCGTCACCGCTACCGGTGATCGTGATGTCAGTGCCCTGCATCGTCTTGTGCTTGCCAACCAAGGCATCCTTCGCGACCTTGCCCTCCAACACGTGGTATCGGAGGGTAGCCACGAGAACCGGCTTCATCTTCGGATCTGTAAGCAGCGCCTGCACCTGCGCGGCGGGCTCCTTCTTGAAGGCATCGTCGACAGGCGCGAACACGGTAAGCGCCGGGGCAGCATTGAGGGTCGCAGTCAATCCGGCGGCATTGGCGGCAGTAACCACACTGGACAGGAACGGCACGTTGGCCGCGACGGTACCGACCGGCACCGCACCTGCCGGAGCGAGGGCGGCATCGCTCATACCGAGCGAAGCGCACCCTGGGCCGAACAGCGTCGACGCCGTCGCGCTGCTCGAAGTCGGCGTGGGCGTGGATGACGCCGCGCTGGACGGCTGGCTCACAGGCGTGGTGCTGGTCGAGCCACCGTTGTCATTCTTCGAACTGCTGCACGCGGTTATGCCGGCGGCGAGCGCCAAGCCAGTAACCGTGATGGCGAGCGAGCGGCGGAGCATCAAGAGCACCCTTCGTTGAGGAAACGGGCGGCGGCCGCCCGCCCGCGACGCTCCCAGGCACCGTGATGAGGTTCGATCGGCGGTGGCGGGAGGTGTAATCAGGCACAAAGCGTAGCGCATGTCTACTCGCCGGTAACCCGCCGATAACAGGATCACCTGACATATCTGGTGCCAAAGCCGCGGTTTCACCCGCTGTCGGGGAGATTGAATACTCCACGCAGCTCGTCTGCTGCTCAGCTGCCCTCGTTGCCAGTTGCTGCCCGTGCTCCTCAACAGAACGGACCCGCACCGGCGCAGCGCCTCTAGGCTCGTCGCTGCGGCGCCAGGTCGGGGCCGGGAAGGACGGTGCGGCGTGCGGATTGCCGCGGCACGCTCGCCGGCGCTGTCTGCGGCGTCGGTGCCGGCGGCGTTCGTCATGGCGAATGCGCTCAGCTATGCACTGTTGCTCGTCGCAGCTCGCACGCTGTCCACGCCCGAGTATGGAGAATTGTCCTCGCTCCTCGGGCTGCTGCTGGTATCCACCGTTCCATTGCTCGCGCTACAAACCGTCAGCGCCAGGCGAGTCGCGACCGAGACAGGGGCCGATGGGCTGGTGCGCGGGACAGCCGTGATTGCCGCTGTCACCGCAGCGGCGCTGCTCACATCTAGCCCGGCACTCGGAGCTTTCTTGCACCTGTCATCCGTCCTTGGGATCGCGCTCGTCGCGGCAACCGTGCCGGCGAACGCGGTTCTGGGCACCGCGATGGGGGTCGCTCAGGGCCAGCGCCGCTTCGGCTCGCTCGCTGCCCTCACCCTCGCGGCTACCGGTGGCCGGTCGGCCGGTGGCTTGGTCGGGCTCTTCGCCGGGCACAGTCCGGACGCGACGCTCACCGGAATTCTCGCTGGCACTGCGATTGCGGCGTTCATAGCGGCGGGCGGCGGCCGCGGTTCTGCCAGGCACCGGATCGCGTTGCGTCGGCGAGCTCCGAGCGGCATGTTCGCCGAGACTCTGCACGCCGGGCATGCACTTGGGGCGTTTCTGCTGCTGACCAGCATGGACGTGCTGCTCGCCCGACACATTCTCAGCAGCTCGGAGGCAGGGGCCTATGCGCTCGGCTCAGTGATCACGCGCGGCGCCCTCTGGTTGCCGCAGTCCGCAATCTCGCTGATGTTTGCCTCGCTGTCCGAGACAACGCGTCACCACCGCACTGCGCGCAGCGCAGTCGCGGTCGTGCTCACGCTGGGCAGCGCTGTCGTTCTCGGATCCGCCGCGCTGGGCCACGTGGTCGTGGGTGTCGTGGGTGGCAGCAAGTACCACCAGTTGGACGGCGTGATCTGGCTGTTCGCGCTGCTGGGATCGCTCTTGTCACTTGTGCAACTAGCGATCCTCGCCGGCCTTGCGCAACGGCGGACCGGCCGGGTAGCGCTGCTCTGGGGGACGATTGTCATCGACCTCGCGATCGTGCTGGGCATCGGCCATGTATCCGAACCCGGCCAGCTCGTGACCACGCTGGCCGCAATCGCAGCGGGGGCCGCCGCCGTGGCGCTCTGGCTGAGCCTGCGACGGCCAGCTCCGGCCCATCGATTCGCCGCCGAGGCCGAAGTGTCGACCATCTGAGTTGCCGAGTCCACTTCATCGCGCTGCGCGCGAAGAGGCCGCCAGACGCGAGTACAGCGAGCGCGGATTGGGTCAATGCGCCGCTTCGTGCCAGGTGCGGCCGATGCCGACCGAGACGTCCATCGGCACGTCCAGCTGGTACGCGCCGCCCATCTGGGCGCGCACGAGGTCTTCGACCTGTTCACGCTCCCCCGGCGCGATCTCGAGCACCAGTTCGTCGTGCACCTGCAGCAGCAGTCGAGAACGCAGCCCCGCATTTGCCAACCCGCGGTGCACGCCGAGCATCGCGATCTTGATGATGTCGGCTGCGCTGCCCTGGATCGGAGCGTTCAGCGCGGCCCGCTCGGCCATCTCGCGCAGGTTCCGGTTCTCGCTGTTCAGCTTGTCCAGGTAGCGCCGCCTGCCCAGGATGGTCGCCGTGTAGCCGGTCTGCCTGGCGTCCTCCACCACCGAGTGCAGGTAGTCGCGCACGCCGCCGAAGCGGGTGAAGTACGCGTCCATCTGCCCGCGCGCCTCCTCGGGCGTGATCTTCAGTTGCTTGGACAGCCCGAACGCCGACAGCCCGTACGCCAGCCCGTACGACATCGCCTTGACCCGGCGGCGCAGCTCGCTGTCGATCTGGTCGGCAGGCAGGTCGAACGCGCGGGAGGCCACGAACGTGTGCAGGTCCTCGCCGGACTGGAACGCCTCGATCAGCCCGGCGTCTCGCGACAGGTGCGCCATGATCCGCATCTCGATCTGGCTGTAGTCGGCGGTCATCAACGACTCGAAGCCGGCGCCGACGGTGAACGCCTCGCGGATGCGCCGGCCCTCGGCGGTGCGCACCGGGATGTTCTGCAGGTTCGGGTCGGTGGACGAGAGCCGGCCGGTCGCCGCGACGGTCTGGTTGAACGTGGTGTGGATTCGGCCCTGGTCGTCGACCAGCGGAAGCAGCCCGTCGACGACGGTCTTGAGCCGGGCGACCTCGCGGTGGCGCAGCAACAGCTCCAGGATCGGGTGCTCGGTCTTGACGTACAGGTCCGCGAGCGAGTCGGCGTCAGTGGTGTAGCCGGTCTTGATCCGCTTGGTCTTGGGCAGCGCGAACTGGTCGAACAGGATCTCCTGCAGCTGCTTGGGCGAGCCGAGGTTGAACTCGCGCCCGGCGACCCGGTGCGCGTCCTGCTCCACGTCCTTGACGCCTGCCGCGAGTTCGGCCTGCAGCGCGAGCAGCGCGTCGGTGTCGACGGCGATCCCGGTCGCCTCCATGTCGGCGAGCACGTAGGTGAGCGGCAACTCCAGTTCACGCAGCAGGCCGACCGCGCCGTCGCGATCCAGATCGCGGTCGAACGCGTCCGCGAGGTCCCGGACGGCAGCGGCGCGCAGAGTCTCGACCTGAGCGAGAGCCTCGTCCGACTCCTCGACTCCGCCGTCCAGGGTCAGCTGGCCGGACTCGGTCGCAGCGTCGTTGTTGCGCAGTTCGCGGCGCAGGTAGCGCAGGGCGAGGTCGGCCAGGTCGTACGAGCGCTGGTCCGGCCGCAGCAGGTAGCCGGCGAGCTGGGTGTCGGACGTGACGCCGTCGATGGTCCAGTTGTGCTGCCGAAGCGCCAGCAGCGGGCCCTTGAGGTCGTGCACCGCCTTGGTGGCCGCCGGGTCGGCCAGCCACCCGGCCAACGCGCTCTCGTCGGCCGGCGTCAGCGCGGCCGGGTCGAGGAAGGCAGCTGCGCCGTCCGTCGCGGCCAGCGCGATGCCGGTCAGGACGCCGGTGCCGCGCCCCCACTGGCCGCGGAAGGCCAGCCCCGCACGTGCCCCGCTGCGCACGTGCTCGTCCAGCCACTGCGCCACCTCGTCGACACCGAGCCGGGTGACCGCGACGTCGAACCCCTGCTCCGCCTCCGGCTCCGGCGCGGCGACCGTGGCGAAGAGCCGGTCGCGCAGCACGGTGAACTGCAGGTCGTCGAACAGCTTGTGCACCTCGTCGCGGTCCCACTGCTGCCGCGCCAGGTCGTCGACCCCCACCTCGAGCTCGACCGTGCGCACGAGCTCGGTGAGCCGGCGGTTGCGGATCACGCTGGCGAGGTTGTCCCGCAGCGCGTCACCGACCTTGCCCTTGACGGTGTCCACGCCCGCGACGAGCGCGTCGAAGGTGCCGAACTCGCGCACCCACTTGGCTGCGGTCTTCTCGCCCACCCCGGGGATGCCGGGCAGGTTGTCGCTCGGGTCGCCACGGAGCGCGGCGAAGTCGGGGTACTGCGCGGGCGTCAGGCCGTACTTCTCCTGCACTGCCTCCGGCGTGAACCGGGTGAGATCGCTGACGCCGCGGCGCGGGTAGAGCACGGTGACGTCGTCGTTCACCAGTTGCAGGGCGTCGCGGTCGCCGGTACAGATCAGCACCCGCATCTGCTGCGCGACGGCCTGCGTGGTGAGCGTGGCGATCACGTCGTCGGCCTCGAAGTTGTCCACCGCCAACGAGCAGATCCGCAGCGCGTCGAGAACTTCGCGGATCAGCGTGACCTGACCCTTGAAGTCGTCCGGCGTCGCTGACCTACCCGCCTTGTACTCGGCGTAGGCGTCACTGCGGAACGTCTTGCGCGAGACGTCGAAGGCCACTGCGATGTGCGTCGGGTTCTCGTCGCGCAGCAGGTTGATCAGCATCGAGGTGAACCCGAACACCGCGTTGGTCGGCTGCCCGGTGGTCGTGGACATCTCCACCTCGCGCAGCGCGTAGAACGCGCGGTACGCCAGGGAGTGCCCGTCGAGCAGCAGCAGCGTGGGACGTTCGGAGCTCGCGACTGTCACGACCGCAGTCTAGGAGCGCGCTACGACGAGCCTCAGGCGCGGCGGGCGGAACGGGCGGCGATGCTGGTGCGCTGGGCCCGCAGCAGCCGCGCCCGGCGCAGCACGGCCATCCGCTCGGGCGCGTCGGCCAGGCCGAGCGCGCGGCGCAGCACGCTGGTGGACGCCACCCGGTGCACCACCAGCGGGGCGAACCCGAGGCGGGCCAGGTAGCGGTTGCCCTCCCGCGAGCCGGCGGCGGCGGTGGCGAGCACCCGCTCGACGCCGCGCTCGTCGGCAAGGTGGACGGCGGCGGCGAGCAGCGCACGGCCGACGCCGCGGCGGCGCTGGTCGGGCGCCACGATCAGGTGGGTGATGTGCAGCACCGGCGTGAGGTCGATCGCGCCGACGTCGTCGGGACGGGTCACCAGCAGCCCGACGATCTCGCCCGTCGGGTCGTCGATGGCGAGGGTCAGGTTGCGCGTCCCGTCGGCCAGGATCTCGTTCAGCCGACGGGTCAGGTGTTCGGTGCTGTCATCGAGCAGCGCGCGGCCGCTGAACTGCCCGGAGGTCACATCGGTGGAGTGGATCAGGTCGACGAGCGCCGGAACGTCCAGGACATCTGCGGGCCGGACCCTGACATTCACACGTGACACGGCGGCGCCTCCATGCGACTCGGGCGAGATCGCTCTCGCAAACCCTCCACACCCTAGAACCGGGCCTGGCCGGCGGGAACGACGGGGCACTCGGGTGGCAGCAACCTGTGCGCGAGCTTCCCGCGCGGGCGCTGCCCTGGCTAAGATGCCGCGACCTCCCCGCCGAGGTAGACGGCGCGGACCCGGTCGTCGTTCAGCAACTCCTGCCCGGTGCCGCTGAGCACGACGCTGCCGGTCTCCAGCACGTAGCCGCGGTGTGCCAGGTTGAGTGCCTTGGATGCGTTCTGCTCCACCAGCAGAACGGTCACGCCCGCCCGGTTGATCTCGCCGATGATCGAGAAGATCTGCGCGATGAACTGTGGCGCCAGCCCCATCGACGGCTCGTCCAGCAGCAGCACGCGCGGCTTGGACATCAGGGCGCGGCCGATCGCGAGCATCTGCTGCTCGCCGCCGGACATCGTGCCCGCGACCTGGGTACGCCGCTCCTTCAGCCGGGGAAACAGCTCGAAGACGTGCTCGAGCTCGGCCGGCAGGTTCTTGCGGTCCTTGCGGGCGTAGGCGCCCATGTCCAGGTTCTCCAGGACGGTCATGCCGGGGAACACACCACGACCCTCGGGCGCCTGGCAGATGCCGCGTACCACGCGCAGGTCGGCGCGCAGCTTGGTGATGTCGTCCCCGGCGAAACTGATCCGGCCGGTGGACAGCGGCCGGATGCCGGAGATCGCCCGCATCGTGGTCGTCTTGCCGGCACCGTTCGCGCCGATCAGCGTGACGATCTCGCCCTCTTCGACCGCGATGCTGATGTCGTGCAGGGCACGGATGCGCCCGTAGTTGACCGAGACGTCGTCGAGCTCAAGCAGCGCCATCGTCGGGAACCCCCAGGTAGGCCGCCACGACGGCCGGATCGTCGCGAATCTGTTCCGGCTTGCCCTCGGCGATCTTGTTGCCGAACTCCAGCACCACGATGCGGTCGGTCAGGCCCATCACCAGGCGCATGTCGTGCTCGATCAGCAGGACCGTGTAGCCCTCGTCGCGGATCTGCCGGATGAGCCCCATCAGCTCGTCCTTCTCGGCCGGGTTGAAGCCGGCCGCCGGCTCGTCCAGGCAGAGCAGTTTCGGCTCGGTGCCCAGAGCTCGGGCGATCTCCAGCCTCCGCTGGTAGCCGTAGGGCAGGTTGCGAGCCTTGTCCGCGGCGCGGTCGGCGATGCCGACGAAGGCGAGCAGCGCCATGGCCTGATCGACTGCCGACTTCTCCTCGTGGAAGTGTCGCGGAGTGCGGACAAGCGCCCCGGGAACGCTGGTGCGGTGCCGGGCGTCCAACCCGACGACCACGTTCTCCAGCGCCGTCATCTCCGCGAACAGCCTGATGTTCTGGAAGGTCCGGGCGATGCCCAGCCGGGTGATCTGGTACCGCCGCTGGCGTTTGAGCACGGTGCCGTCGAAGGTGATCGTGCCCGACGTCGGCCGGTAGACGCCGGTCATCGCGTTGAAGCAGGTCGTCTTGCCGGCACCGTTCGGGCCGATCAGGCCGAGGATCTCGCCACGCTTGATGTCGAAGCTGACGCTGTCCAGCGCTGTCAGGCCACCGAAGCGCAGGGTCACCTCCTGCATCGACATCAGCGTCTCGCCGACGCCGGTGTGGATGTCGCGGTGCTGCTCGACCTGCTCGATGACCGCGTCGGGTGACAGCCCCTCGACGGTGTGCTTCGGATCAGTCATCGCTACGCCTCCCCCGCCCGCGCGTCGGGTACCGGTTCGGCGGACATCGCCCCGGACGCGACCCCCGTGGCGAAAGCCCCGGTGCCGGTGTCCAGCCGCTCCGGCCCGCCGGTGAGTCGCTGATACGCCTGGCGACCGTACGTCAGCAGCCGCTGCCGCGCACCGAGCAGGCCCTGCGGCCGGAACAACATGAGCACGATCAGCGCGATGCCGAAGATCAGGAACTTGTACTCCGAGATCGAGGTGAACCGGTCCGGGATGTACGAGATCAGGAAGGCACCGACGATGACACCCACCTTGTTGCCCGCGCCGCCCAGCACGACGGCGGCCAGGAACAGGATGGACGTGACCGGGTCGAACCGCTGGTTGTTGACGAACCCGATCTGACCGGCGAACAGCGCGCCGGACAGCCCGCCGATCGCCGCACCGATGACGAACGCCCAGAGCTTGAAGCGGAACGTCGGCACGCCCATGATCTCGGCGGCGTCCTCGTCCTCTCGGATCGCTACCCAGGCGCGGCCGACCCGGCTTCGTTCCAGGTTGCCGACGAAGATCAGCACGACGACGATCAGCCCGATGGTGAGCCAGTACCACGGCTTGCCGTCGGTCTGTGAGAAGACCGCAGTCCCGTCCGCATGGTGACCCGGCGGCCGGGCCAGGTTCTGGAAGCCGATGTTGCCGCGCAGCGGCGTCACATTGTCGGCCAGCAGCCGCACGATCTCACCGAAGCCGAGCGTGACGATCGCCAGGTAGTCGCCCCGCAGGCGCAGCGTCGGCGCTCCGAGGATCAGCCCGGACACCATCGTGATCGCCATCGCGATCGGTACGCAGATCAGCCAGGCCCACGGTGAATTGGGGTCAGTGAACACCCGGACCGTGGAGTCCGAACTGGTGAACAGCGCGACGACGTAGGCACCGATCGCGAAGAAGCCGACGTAACCGAGGTCCAGCAGGCCGGCCTGGCCGACGACGACGTTCAGGCCGATCGCGATGAGCGCGGTGCGCGCGGCGTTGAACAGCGAGATCGGGAAGTCGGTGCCGGGCTCGGTGTTGATCAGGCCGAGCAACGGGAAGTCCGAACTGATGTACGGCAGGATCACCAGCACCGCGATCGCGATGATCGACCAGAGCCACTGCTGTTGCCGGCTCAGGCTGTTCCACCGCGCGCGGAAGCTGACCACTCGCCGCGGCGGGGCGGTGACCTCCGGGCCGAACCAGGTCGTCGACGCCGGCAACAGCGCGAACGTCAGCATCGCCAGCGCGAGCGCCGCGAAGATGCACGCCCAGACGACGGTCGAGGACTTCTGCTGCATCAGCAGCCAGACGACGCTGATGCCGACCGTGAGCGCCGCTCCGCCGAGCAGCCAGCGTCGCGAGCGCACCCGGCTCTGCGCGGCGAGCACGCCGGCGAACGCCAGCGCGGCGGCGGCGATCAGGTCCAGCAGCACGCCGGCGATCACATTGCCCGAGCCGCCGAGCGAGCGTGCCTTCGCCGCGTCATGGAACTCGCTGGCCGGCCCGAGGTCGAACGCGAGTCCGACGGCGGCGGCAACGAGCAACACGGCGAGCACTGCTGCCAGGACCGCGGCGACCAGGACGGCACCAGGTCGTTCGACCGGCGTGTCCTCCGGCCGCTCGACGACAGCCGTCGCCTTCGTCTCGCTCATGCGCGTGCCTTCCCGAGCGACTCGCCGAGGATCCCGGTGGGCCGGATCAGCAGCACCGCGATCAGCAGTACATACGCCACGACGTCTCGCCAGCCGCTGCCGAACAGGGTCTGCCCGTAGATCTCGGCGAGACCGAGGATAAGCCCACCGACCAGTGCACCCCGCAGGTTGCCGATCCCGCCCAGCACGGCCGCGGCGAATGCCTTGATGCCGAGGATGAAGCCGCCGTTGTAGATGACACCTGTCGGGATGTACATGATGTAGAGGCTCGCGGCGATGCCCGCGGCGACCCCGCCGATCATGAACGTCTGCATGATCACCCGCTCGCGGTTCACGCCCATCAGCGTCGCGGTCGTGGGATCCTGCGCGACGGCGCGAATGCCGCGGCCGACGCGCGTCCGGTTGATGAATCCGTCGATGAGCACCATCAACACGATCGCCGCGACGACGATGATGATCTGCTGGTTGTTGGCCTGCGCCGAGAAGACCTGTAGTTCAGGCTCTTTGAGCACGAGAAGGATCGACGGCTCGGCATTGGCACCGCGCCAGACGAAGAAGATCTGCTGGATCGTCAGCGAAGCGCCGATCGCGGTGATGAGGAAGACCAACGAGGGAGCGCCCCGCGCCCGAAGCGGCTTGTACGCGACCCGCTCGACGGCGAGTGCGACGCCGGATGAGACTACGGCCGCCACCAGAGTGGCGAGCAGCATGAACCCGATGACTGCGATCGTCGTGGTGGAGTAGATCGCTCCCGGCGAGAAGCCGCAGGCCTTGAGGGTGAAGTACGCCGCGAACGCGCCTGCGATGAACACCTCGGAGTGCGCGAAGTTGATCAGTTTGAGCAAGCCGTACACCAGGGTGTAACCGAGCGCGATGAGCGCGTAGATCGCGCCGTACGTCAGCCCGGACAGGGTGTCGACCCAGAACAGCTGTCCCAGGCTGTGCGTGTCGAAATGGATCCAGTTCTCGGCCAGCACTGTGTTGCTCGCCAGGTGGAGCGTGGACACGGAGGGTGGGCGTCCTTTCCTCGGTCACGTTCCGGCCCGGGCGGCCTGTTGGGCCGCCCGGGCCGGTGACGTCACAGTTGTTCGTGAAGAGCGGTGTCAGCCGCCGATCTGCTGGTACTTCACGATCGCGTCGCCCTGTACGACGTAGGACCAGATCGCCGGCTGGCCGGCGAGCTCACCCGTGCTGTCGAACTTGATGTGCTTGGTGATGCCGTCGGCGTCGTAGGCGTTCACCCAGTCCAGCAGCTTTGCGCGGGTGTCGTTGCCGTGGTCGATGCCGCTGAGCAGGATCGTCGCGGCGTCGTACGACTCGGCCGAGTAGGTCTGCGGGTCGGTGCCGTACTTCGCCTTGTACTGCGCGGCGAACTCCTTGCTCGCGTCAGCCGGGACGCACGGGCAGGTGAAGTAGGCACCCTGCGCCGCTGCCTGGCCGGCCAGCTTGATGAACTGCGGGTCCTTCACGCCGTCAGGCGCGACGAACTTGCCGGTGTAGCCCGCACCGTGCAGCTGCTGGGCGAACGGGCCGCCCTCGGCGTAGTAACCGGAGTAGAACAGCGCGTCCGGCGCTGCCTGGACGACCTTGTTGACGGTGGCCGAGAAGTCCTTCTGGCCGGTCTTGACGTCGTCCTTGCAGGTCACCGCGCTCCCGAGCGCGGACTCGATCGACGCGGCCAGGCCCTTGCCGTAGTCGGAGTCATCCTCGATCACGCAGACCTTCTTGGCCTTGAGCGTGTCGGTGATGAACTTCGCGGCCGCCGGGCCCTGCGAGGCGTCGTTGCCCAGCACGCGGTGGAAGGTCTTCCAGCCGTTCTTGGACAGATCCGGGTTGGTGGCCGACGGCGAGACCGTCACCAGGCCGGCCGAGTTGAATGCGGCACCGACAGCCTTCGACTCGCCGGAGAACGGCAGGCCGACGACGCCGATGATGTCCTTCTCGTTGATCGCCTGGGTCGAGACGCCCGGCGCGACCGACGGGTCACCCTGCGAGTCGAACTTCTTGAAGGTGACCTGGCAGCCGGCGTTGGCCTTGTTGTGCTGGTCGACGGCCAGTGCGGCGGCATTGCTGATCGCGATACCGAGGGCGGCGTTCGCCCCGGTCAGCGCGCCGATGTAGGCGATGGACACGCCGCTGCACTTGCCACTGCCGTCGCCGGCGGGCAGCACCGGGTTCAGCTGCGCTGCCGGGCTGCTGCTCTGGGTCGAGGCGGGCGAGGTGTTGGCCGCCGTGTTCGCCGGTGGCGGGTTGGTGTCGTTCTTCTTGCCCTTGCTCGCGCAGCCGGAAAGTGCCAATGCACCGGCTGTGAGAAGCACCGCGGCTGCGGTCAGTGAACGATTACGCACTGCATTGCCTCCATTGAGGTCCTTGTAGGACGTGTTTGGGACGCCATGATCCGTCCTGTGACCAGCCGCACGTTAGTGCACGTGTCCACATCGCGGTACGCCTCGCCCCCCGCGGCGGCCGGGTCGTGACCAAATCTCAACCACGACAGGCCCGATTTGCGGGAATACCGGACAGTTATGGCCGACGTCGCTCAGGCCGGCTGGTCGTCGCCGCCGAGCACGAGTTCGGCCACAGCGCGCATCGAGGTGCGGTTGTCCATCGCCGCGCGCTGAATCCAGCGGAAGGCCTCGGGTTCGGTCAGTTCGTGCTTGGTCATCAACGCGCCCTTGGCCCGTTCGATCAGCTTGCGCGCCTCGAGCCGCTCGCGAAGCCCGGTGACCTCGGCCTCCAGCGCCTTGATCTCCGCGAATCGCGACATGGCCATCTCGATGGCGGGCAGCAGGTCGCGCTTCTCGAACGGCTTGATCAGGTAGGCCATCGCGCCCGCGTCACGTGCCCGCTCGATCAGATCGCGCTGGCTGAACGCGGTGAGCATCACCACCGGCGCGACACGCTTGCCCACGATCTGGGCCGCCGCCGTGATCCCGTCCATCTTGGGCATCTTGATGTCGCAGATAACCAGGTCGGGAAGCAGTTCGTTCGCGAGCACGACCGCCTGCTCGCCGTCGCCCGCCTCACCGACGACGTCGAAACCCTCTTCGCGCAGCATTTCGCGCAGATCGAGACGGATCAGCGCCTCGTCCTCGGCGATCACGACCCGCCGCGCCGGCGCATCCGTAGCGTCAGGCATCGGACTGACATCGGCGGCAGCCACGGTGCGTCCCTCTCGGATCGAAAGCCAATCTTGCGCGCTCGGCGCAGGACCCCAGCCTATCTTGGCTACGATTGCCGCACGCCCCTGTATCCCAACTGGCAGAGGAAATGGTCTCAAACACCATCGAGTGTGGGTTCGAATCCCACCGGGGGCACCGCGCAACCGTTCGGCGGCGCCGGCTGTGAGCCTGCGCACTCCGCGCGGTGCCGCGGCTGAGGGCGGTTGACCTTGACGTAACGTCAAGGTGTTCAGTGAGGTACGTGCGTAGTGAACTGCCCAGCGACCCGCCGGGCCGGCTCTCCATCGGTGAGCTGGCCGGCCTCGCGGGCGTCAGCCCCCGCGCGGTGCGGCACTACCACGCAATCGGACTGCTTCCCGAGCCCGCACGGGACGGCTCCGGCTACCGCCGGTACGGCGGCAAGGACGTGGTGGCCTTGGTGCGCGTCGTCCGGCTGCGGGCGGTCGGTATGCCGATCCCGCAGATCGCCGAGCAGATGGCGCATGCCGGTACCGATGACGAGTCCCTGCCGGCGGCCCTGCGCGCGCTGGCCGATGAGATCGACTCCGAGATCGGGCAGTTGACCGCCACCCGCGACCGGCTGCGTGCGCTTGCGGACTCCGAGACGTTCGAGCAGCCGGTGCGGACGTTGACCCAGGCGTTGCGCGGGCACGGGCTGCTCGGCCCGTCCGACGAACTGCGCGTCGGCGAAGGTTGGGCCGCGGCGCTGCTGGACGCGCTTCACCCACAGGGCATGCCGGGTGTCCTGGACGAGGCGAGCGGACTGCTCGCCGACCCGGCCGCTCTCGTTACCCTCGGGGCGCTGCGGCAGCGGTTCCGCGCGCTGACCAACAAGGCGACCGACGCCGAGATCAACGCGCTCGTCGAGGCGGTGGCCGCGGTGCTGCCCGGTTCGCGCACCGACGCGCCGCTGGTGGACATCGCGCTCATGGACAAACTGCTGTCCGACAGACTGAACCGCGCCCAGCAGCGGTTCATCCGCCAACTGCGCGACCGACTCGCAACCCACGCGTGACCACGGCCCAGGAGGAATCGGTGACCAGTACCGCGCACAGCTCAGACGAGGTGGCGGCACTCGTAGCCCGCTACGGGCTGCAGCGCGCCGGGGCCCGGCTGCCACTGGGTACCTACACGCGCCAGCTGTGGGCCCGGCGTCACTTCATCACCGAGTTCTCCACCGCCAGCAACGCGGTCGGCTTCTCCCGCAGCTTCCTCGGCCAGGCCTGGCAACTGCTGACGCCGCTGCTCAACGTGGCGGTCTACTACCTCATCTTCGGCGTGCTGCTGCACACCAAGCGCGGCGTGGACAACTTCATCGCGTTCCTGACGATCGGGCTGTTCGTCTTCAGCTTCACCAGCGGTTCGCTCACGGCCGGAGCCCGGGCGATCAGCGGCAACCTCGGCCTTACCCGGTCACTGCACTTCCCACGCGCGGTGCTGCCCGTGTCGACGACACTGACCGCTCTTCAGCAGCTGGTGTCGTCGATGGTGATCATGGTTCCGGTCGTGCTGCTCACCGGCGAACCGCTGTCGCTGCGCTGGTTCCTGCTGATCCCGGCCGTCGGGCTGCAGGCAGCGTTCTCGCTCGGCCTGGCGTTCCTGTTCGCCCGGCTCGGCGCGCGGGTGCCGGACACCTCGCAGATGCTGCCGTTCATCACGCGCGTGTGGATGTACACCTCGGGCGTCATGTACAGCATCACGGAGTTCACCAAAGGCCGCCCGCACTGGGTGAAGACCGTGCTCGAGGTCAACCCGGGAGCGGTCTACGTGAACGTGGCGCGGAACGCACTGCTCACGAACAATCCGGTGCACCCGTACACCTGGCCGCTCGCGATCGGCTGGGCCATCGTCGCACTCGGCGCGGGCTATCTCATCTTCTGGCAGGGCGAGGAGGAGTACGGACGTGTCTGAGGCGAACATCGCTGCGGTGCGCGCCACCGCCGAACCGACCGTGGTGGTCGACGACGTACACCTGGTTTACAAGATCATCGGAAAGTCCGGCAAGGGCGGCGCGCCGGCCGCGCTGCGCCGCATGATCCTGCGCGAATCGCTGCCGGGAATGCGCCAGGTGCATGCCGTGCGCGGAGTCAGCTTCACCGCCTACCGCGGCGAGGCGATCGGCCTGATCGGTCCGAACGGATCGGGCAAGTCGACCTTGCTGCGCGCCATCGCCGGGCTGATGCCACCGGCCTCCGGAGCGATCTACACGCAGGGTCAACCGTCGTTGCTCGGCATCTCGGCGGCGATGATGAGTGACATGACGGGCGAGCGCAACGTCGTCCTGGGCTGTCTTGCGCTGGGGATGAAACCGTCGGAGATCGCCGAACAGTACGAGCAGATCTGCGAGTTCGCCGGGATCGGCGAGTTCATCTCGCTGCCGATGAGCACGTACTCCTCCGGGATGGGCTCGCGGCTGCGTTTCGCGATCGCCGCGACCCGCACCCACGACATCCTGCTGATCGACGAGGCGCTCGCCACGGGCGACGCCCAGTTCCGGCGCCGCAGCGAGGCGCGGATCCGTGAGCTGCGCGAGCAGGCCGGAACCGTGTTCCTGGTCAGCCACGGCCTCGGGGTGGTGCGTCAGTCCTGCGACCGCGCGATCTGGCTCGAGGAGGGCAAGATCGTCGTCGACGGCGAGGCCAACGCGGTGGTCGACGCGTACGAGGAGAGGCACGACCCTGAAGCACTGGCCGAGCGCCTCGCGGTGCTGCGCGGCAACGCCACCGCGATGAGCGACGCGGACCAGGAGAGCTCCATCTGATCCCATTCCGCCGCGGGTTATCGTCCTGAGCGTGACCGACACAACGCGCTACTCCCTGGCCGACTCCTACCCCGACGGGCTGAAGGCGATGATGGCCTTCAACGCTCGCAGCCACTCCAGCGGCCTCGACCCGCTGCTGGCAGAGCTGATCAAGATTCGCGCGTCGCAGCTGAACAGCTGCGCGTTCTGCCTGGACATGCACACCAAGGATGCGCGGGCACTCGGTGAGACCGAGCAACGGATCTACGCACTCGACGCGTGGCGCGAGACGCCGTTCTTCACTCCTGCCGAGCGGGCGACGCTGGCGTTCACCGAAGCCGTGACCACGCTCGAGCGCGGCGAGATCCCGGACGCCGCGTTCGACGAGTTGCGCCGGCATTTCGACGAGGAGACGGTCGGCAAGATCCTCATCGCGATCGTCGTGATCAACAGTTGGAACCGGCTCATGATCGCCCAGCGTCCCCCGATCGGCGGCTACGTCAGCCGGTACCAGAGCTGACGAGGACGGTGCCGTGACCGCCCATATGACGCCTGACGAGTTCCGGCGCTACGGCCGTGAGGTCATCGACTGGATCGCCGACTACTACGAGAATGTCGAGTCGCTGCCCGTGCTCTCGCAGGTCGCGCCCGGCGACATCCGCGCCGCGTTGCCGTCCGACCCGCCCGAGCACGGCGAGCCGTTCGAGGCCGTGCTGCGTGACCTGGACGACGTGCTGCTCCCCGGGATCACGCACTGGCAGCACCCGTCGTTCTTCGGATTCTTTCCCGCCAACGCAAGCGGGCCTGCGATCCTCGGCGACCTGCTGGCGTCCGGGCTGGGCGTGCAGGGCATGCTCTGGGCGACGTCTCCGTCCGCGACCGAGTTGGAGACACACGTCCTGGACTGGTTCGCCACCCTGCTCGACCTGCCGTCGACGTTCCGTTCCTCGGGCTCGGGAGGCGGGGTCATCCAGCACTCGGCGTCCGATGCCGCGCTCGTCGCCCTGATCGCCGCGCTGCATCGGGTGAGTGGCGGCCGCACCGAGCGTGAGGGGGTCGGCAGCGGACGGTACGCCGTCTACACCTCGGAGCAGACGCATTCGTCCGTCGAGAAGGCCTGTCGGGTCGCCGGTCTCGGCGCCGACGCGCTACGCAAGATCCCTGTCGATCCCGCGACGCTTGCCGTGCAGCCGACGTTGCTGCGCGAGGCGATCGAGACGGACGTGCGGCGCGGGGTCACCCCGGCGCTGGTGGTCGCGTCGATCGGGGCGACCGGCACGGGCGCGATCGATCCGGTCGGCGAGTTGGCCGACATCGCGCATCAGCACGGGGCGTGGCTGCACGTGGACGCCGCCTGGGCCGGGGTGGCGGCGGTAGCGCCGGAGTTCCGCTGGATCAACGACGGTGTGGGACGGGCCGATTCGTACTGCACCAACCCGCACAAGTGGCTGCTGACCAACTTCGACTGCGACGCGTTCTGGGTTGCCGATCGAGCCGCGCTGGTCGGCGCGCTGTCGATCCTGCCCGAGTACCTGCGCAATGCCGCGACCGAGTCCGGCGCGGTGATCGACTATCGCGACTGGCACGTACCGCTGGGCCGGCGGTTCCGCGCGCTCAAACTGTGGGCGGTCATTCGCTGGTACGGCGCCGAGGGGTTGCGCGAACACGTCCGAGGCCACGTCGCGCTGGCGCAGGAGTTCGCGTCGTGGGTCGCGGCCGACGATCGCTTCGAACTGCTCGCGCCACACCCCCTTGCGCTGGTGACATTCCGGTTGCGCGCCGGCGACGAGGCGACGCGTGCGCTGATGGAGCGGGTCAACTCCTCGGGCGAGCTGTACCTGACCCACACAGTCGTCGACGGAAAGGTGGCGCTGCGCATGGCGATCGGCGGCACCCTCACCGAGAGCCGGCACGTTCAGGCCGCGTGGCAACTGCTGTCCTCGCCGTAGCTCACTGGATCTGCATCGACGTTCTCGGGGCGCGAAGAGCGATCGCGCTCCCCGGACGTGCCGCGGTCACGATGCCCCGTTCTTGCGCTGACCGCCACGCTCGTGACGCTCTGGTCACTCGATGCCGCAACCAGCCGGAGCTCGCTTGTCCATGTCGGGGCTATCTGCCGCGGAGGCTTATGCAATCGAGGGGTCAGGACACCCCAATCGCATGACAGAGTGCGCCAGGACCAAGCCGACCACGCAACGGCGACTACGAGATCCGGACCATGCCCTCTTGCACGACGCTGACCAGGTGCTGTCCGGACTGGTCGAAGAAACGACCGGACGCGAGCCCGCGCCCGCCGGAAGCGGTCGGTGACTCGGAGACGTAGAGGATCCACTCGTCCGCGCGGAACCGGCGCTGGAACCACATCGCGTGATCGAGCGAGGCCATCGCCTTCACCTGCTGGCCGGCGACCAGTCCGTGCCGCACCAGGACCGAGTCGAGCAGCGTCAGGTCCGAGGCGAAGGTCAGCACGCAGACGTGCAGCAGCGGGTCGTCCGGAAGCCGGCCGTTCGCCCGCATCCAGACCCGGTTGATCCCCTCGCGCGGCTGCGGATCGGCGTACTGCCAGGGCGGGTCGTCCACGTAGCGCAGATCGATCGGTCGCGGGTTGGTGCGGTAGTAGTCGGCGAGTTCCTTGTCCGCACGCTCGTAACGCTGCTCGAACGTCGGCAGCGACTGCGGCGGCGGTGCGGCCGGCATCGGCGAGCCGTGCTCGAGTCCCGGCTGTTCCAGCTGGAAGGACGCCGAGAGCGCGAAGATCGCCCGGCCGAACTGGATCGCGGTGACGCGGCGGGTGCTGAACGAGCGCCCGTCGCGCACCCGATCGACCTCGTACACGATCGGCGCGTTCGAGTCGCCCGGGCGGATGAAGTAGGAGTGCAGCGAGTGGACGTGCCGGTCGGGATCAACGGTGCGACCGGCCGCGACGAGCGCCTGCCCGGCGACCTGGCCGCCGAACGCGCGCTGCCAGCGAGTGCGCGAGCTGTCACCGCGAAAGATGTTCTCCTCGATCCGCTCCAGGTCGAGCAGGCGCACCAGTCCGTCGACGGCGACCTGCCCGACCTCGTCAAAGCACGGGGCGTAATCGGTGCCGAGGTCGTCGGCCGGACCAGCGTGGCGGCGGGGCTCAGAGGTCATGGCGCAGCACGTCGCCGATGTGGTGCACCCGGATCGTGTTCGTCGCCCCGGGCGTTGCCGGCGGGGTTCCGGCGACCACGACGACCAGGTCGTGCGGACGGCACACCCGCCGGTTGAGCAGTGCGGAGTCCACCTGGCGCACCATGTCATCGGTGGTCTTCACCGTCCACACCAAGTGGGCCTCGGCCCCCCACAGCAACGCCATCTGCCGCTGCACCTGCTCGACCGGCGTGAACACGAGCAGCTGCTGGCGCGGTTGCAAGCGGGACAGCCGCCGCGCGGTGTCGCCCGTCTGGGTGAACGCGACCAGTGCGACCGCACCGAGAGCGTCGCCGATGTCCCGCGCTGCCTTGGCGATCGCGCCGCCCGGGGTGCGCGGGTTGTGCTTGAGTGCGCCCACCCGCAGGCCCGACGCCTCGACCGAGGTGATGATGCGGCTCATCGTCGCGACCGCCTGCACCGGGTACTTGCCGACGCTGGTCTCGCCCGAGAGCATGACCGCGTCCGCGCCGTCGACGACTGCGTTCGCGACGTCGGAGGCCTCGGCCCGTGTCGGGCGGGAGTGGCTGATCATGGACTCGAGCATCTGCGTCGCGACGATCACCGGCTTGGCGTTGTCGCGGCAGATCTGGATCGCCTGCTTCTGCACGACCGGCACCTGCTCGAGCGGCATCTCGACGCCGAGGTCGCCGCGCGCGACCATGATGCCGTCGAACGCGAGCACGATCTCCTCGAGCCGGTCGACGGCCTCGGGCTTCTCGATCTTGGCGATGACCGGACGCCGGACGCCGACCCGGTCCATGACCTGGTGCACCAGCTTGATGTCCTCGGCGTGCCGGACGAACGAGAGTGCGATGTAGTCGACGCCCAGGCGCAGCGCGAACTCCAGGTCCTCGGCGTCCTTGTCCGACATCGCCGGCACGCTGACGTCGACGCCGGGCAGCGAGAGTCCCTTGTTGTTGCTGACCTTGCCACCCTCGGTCACGTCGCACACCACGTCGGTGCCGTTCTCGATCTCGACGGCGACCAGCGCGATGTTGCCGTCGTCGACCAGCAGCTTGTCACCGGGCCGGACGTCCGCGGCGAGCTGCTTGTACGTGGTGGACACCCGGTCGTGGGTGCCCTCGACGTCCTCGACGGTGATCCGGACCCGCTCGCCGGTAGCCCACTCGACGGGACCGTCGGCGAACGTGCCGAGGCGGATCTTGGGGCCCTGCAGGTCGGCGAGCACGGCCACGTTGCGGCCCGCGACCTCGGCGGCCTGGCGGATCTCGTGGTAGCGCCGCCCGTGGTCAGCGTGCACGCCGTGGCTGAAGTTGAGCCGGGCGACGTCCATCCCGGCCTCGACGAGCGCGCGGCCGCGTTCGGGGGTGTCGGTAGCCGGGCCCAGGGTGCAGACGATCTTCGCGCGGCGGTTCACACATTCAGCCTAGGGCTTCGCCTGTTGAGTGGCGGGTTACGGGTTGAGTGGCGGGCTATAGGTCGCCACTGAACCGCAAAGTCGCCACTCAACGGGGTGGACGGGCGGATCCGCCGGCCGCTTCGAGGATCCGCTGGAACTCGCGCGGCACGAGCGCGGTGAACCGGCCGAGCGCCCTGGGCCAGTCGGCGAGCAGCGCGGCCGCGACCGCGGACCCGGTGTGCGCCGCGTGCGCCGCGAGGAGAGCACGCAACCGCTCGGCGGCGTCCTCGCTCACCGGCCCGACGTCGACCAGCTCGGCGTTCACCCGCGAGGCGTCCAGGTCGAGCACGAACGCGTAACCGCCGGACATCCCGGCCGCGACGTTGCGTCCGGTGGGTCCGAGGATCACGGCGGTGCCGCCGGTCATGTACTCGGCCGCATGGTCACCGGCGCCCTCGCAGACCAGGTCGGCGCCGGAGTTGCGCACCCCGAACCGCTCGCCGACCACGCCACGCAGGAACAGCCGGCCGCTCGTCGCGCCGTAGCCGATCACGTTGCCGGCGATGACGTTCTGCTCGGCCACGAACCGCGCCCGGTCGTCCGGGCGCACCGCGATGACCCCGCCGGACAAACCCTTCCCGACGTAGTCGTTCGCGTCGCCGAAGAGCCGCAGCGTGATCCCGCGCGGAAGGAACGCGCCGAACGACTGCCCCGCCGAACCGCGGAACGTGACGTCGATCGTGCCGTCCGGCAACCCTGCCGCCCCGTAGCGTCGGGTGACCAGCGAACCGAGCATGGTCCCGACGGTGCGGTTCACGTTGCGCACCGGCAGTTCCAGCTTGACCGGCACCGCGTCGAGCAGCGCCCCCTCGCACAGCTGCACGAGCGTGTTGTCCAGCGCGGCGTCGAGCGCGTGGTCCTGCTCGCGGGTCTTGGTCAGCGCGTTGCCGTAGGGCGACTGCGGAACCGCGAGCAGTGGGGTGAGGTCCAGCCCGTCCGTCTTCCACAGTTCGATCGCCTTGCGCGCGTCGAGCACCTCGACGTGCCCGATCGCCTCCTGCAACGAGCGGAAACCGAGCGAGGCGAGGATCTCGCGGACCTGCTCGGCCAGGTACTCGAAGAACGTGACGACGAACTCCGGCTTGCCGGTGAACCGTTCGCGCAGCACCGGATTCTGTGTCGCGACGCCGACCGGGCAGGTGTCCAGGTGGCAGACCCGCATCATCACGCAGCCGGACACGATCAGGGGCGCGGTGGCGAACCCGTACTCCTCGGCGCCGAGCAGCGCGGCGATCACCACGTCACGTCCCGTCTTCATCGCACCGTCGACCTGCACGGTGATCCGGTCGCGCAGCCCGTTCAGCAGCAGCGTCTGCTGCGTCTCGGCCAGGCCGAGTTCCCACGGCAGGCCCGCGTGCTTGAGCGAGGTCAGCGGCGCGGCCCCGGTCCCGCCGTCGTGTCCGGAGATGAGGACGACGTCGGCGTGCGCCTTGGACACGCCCGCGGCGACCGTGCCGACCCCGGACTCGGCGACCAGCTTCACGTGCACGCGTGCCTGCGCGTTCGCGTTCTTCAGGTCGTGGATCAGCTGGGCGAGGTCCTCGATCGAGTAGATGTCGTGGTGCGGTGGCGGGCTGATCAGGCCCACTCCGGGCGTCGAGTGCCGGGTGCGCGCGATCCACGGATACACCTTGTAGCCGGGCAGCTGGCCGCCCTCCCCCGGCTTGGCGCCCTGGGCCACCTTGATCTGGATGTCGTCGGCGTTGACGAGGTAGTGCGAGGTCACGCCGAAGCGGCCGGACGCCACCTGCTTGACGGCCGAGCGGCGTGAATCGCCGTTCGCGTCGGGCGTGTAGCGCTCGGCGTCCTCGCCGCCCTCCCCCGAGTTCGACTTGCCGCCGAGGCGGTTCATCGCGATGGCCAGCGTCTCGTGCGCCTCCGCCGAGATCGAGCCGTAGCTCATCGCGCCGGTGGCGAACCGGGTGACGATCGACTCGACCGGCTCGACCTCCTCGACCGGGATCGGCTCGCGGTCCGAGGCGAACTCGAACAGCCCACGCAGCGTGCCGCCGGTCCGGTTCAGGGCCTCGACCTTCTCGGTGTACTCGCGGAACACCTCGTAGCGCCGCTGCCGCGTCGCGTGCTGCAGCAAGAACACCGTCTCCGGGTTGAACAGGTGCAGCTCACCCTCGCGCCGCCACTGGTACTCGCCGCCCACCTCCAGCCGACGATGCGCTTTCGCGGTAGGCACGAGCGGGTACGCGGTCGCGTGCCGCGCCGCAGCCTCCTCGGCGAGCACGGCCAGATCCACGCCGCCGAGCCGCGAGGGCGTCCCGCCGAAGTACTCGTCCAGCACCGGCTGCGCGATGCCGAACGCCTCGAAGACCTGCGCGCCGGTGTACGACGCGATCGTCGAGATGCCCATCTTGGACATCACCTTGAGCACGCCCTTGCTCAACGCCTTGATGTAGTTGACGATCGCCGTCTCAGCGGTGAGCTCGGCAATCGCACCGTTCGCGACCAGGTCGTCGATCGACTCGAACGCCAGGTACGGGTTGACGGCTGCGGCGCCGTAGCCGATCAGCAGCGCGATGTGGTGCACCTCGCGCGCCTCGCCGGTCTCGACCACCAGCCCCACCTGGGTACGCTGCCCGGTCCGCACCAGGTGCTGGTGCACCGCCGAGGTGAGCAGCAACGCGGGGATCGGCGCGTGGTCGGCATCGCAGTCGCGGTCGGACAGGATCAGGATCCGCGCGCCGGCGGCCACCGCCTCCGAACACTCGCGCCGGACCCGCTCGATCGCCGCCGTCAACGCCTCGCCGCCGCCGTGCACCCGGAACCGTCCGTCGATCAGCTGGCAGGCGAAGCCGGGCATGTCGCCGTCGGCGTTCACGTGCCAGATCTTGGCCAGCTCGTCATTGTTGATCACCGGGCGCGGGATCACGATCTGCCGGCAGGACGCCGGGCCGGGCGTCAGCAGGTTCTGCTCGGGCCCGACCGTCCCGGCCACCGAGGTGACCATCTGCTCGCGGATCGCGTCCAGTGGCGGGTTGGTCACCTGGGCGAACAGCTCGGAGAAGTAGTCGAACAGCAGCCGCGGACGTTGCGACAGCGCCGCCAGCGGGGTGTCCGTGCCCATCGACCCGATCGGCTCGGCCGCCTCGCGCGCCATCGGCGCGATCAGCACCCGCAGCTCCTCCTCGCTGTAGCCGAAGATCTGCTGGCGGCGGGTCACCGACTCGTGGCTGAACGTCACGTGCTCGCGCTCGGGCAGATCGTCCAGCTGAACCAGGCCGGCGTGCAGCCACTCGCCGTACGGGTGCTCGGCCGCGAGCTCTGCCTTGATGTCGGCGTCGGCGCGAATCTCGCCGCGAGCCGTGTCGACCAGGAACATCCGTCCCGGTTGCAGCCGCCCCTTCGCCACGATCGTGGCCGGATCCAGCTCGAGCACACCCGACTCGCTGCCGAGCACGACCAGCCCGTCGGACGTGTGCCACCACCGCCCGGGCCGCAACCCGTTGCGGTCCAGCACCGCTCCGATGATGGTGCCGTCGGTGAAGTTGACGCAGGCCGGCCCGTCCCAGGGCTCCATCAGTGACGCGTGGAACTCGTAGAACGCGCGCCGCTGCCGGTCCATCGTGGGGTTGTTCTCCCACGCCTCCGGGATCATCATCAGCACCGCGTGCGGCAGGCTGCGTCCCGACAGGTGCAACAGTTCGAGCACCTCGTCGAAGCTGGCCGAGTCGCTGAACGCGGGCGTGCAGATCGGGAACAGCCGCTTGAGGTCACCGGGGATCAGGTCGGATTCGAGCAGTGCCTGCCGGGTCGCCATCCAGTTGCGGTTGCCGCGGATCGTGTTGATCTCGCCGTTGTGCGCGATGTACCGGTACGGGTGCGCGAGTGGCCACGACGGGAACGTGTTGGTGGAGAACCGGCTGTGCACCAGGCCGATCGCGCTCGCGAAGCGTTCGTCGGTGAGGTCCGGGAAGAACGTGCCGAGCTGGTCGGTGGTGAACATCCCCTTGTAGACCAGGGTGCGCCCGGACAGCGACGGGAAGTACAGCTCGAGCTCCTCGTCGCGCGCCCGGTGCTCGGCGACCTTGCGGGTGGCGAACGCCCGCCGCTCCAGGTCGAGCCCGTTCGCGCCGCCGAGAAACACCTGCGCGAACGCCGGCATCACGCTGCGCGCGGTGGGCCCGAGCCCGTCCGGGCTGGTCGGGACATCGCGCCAGCCGAGCACGCTCAGGCCCTCCTCGGCGGCCGTCCGCTCCACCAGCTCGACCGCGGCCCGCGCGGCCCGCGCGTCGGTGGGCAGGAACGCGATGCCGACCGCGTACTCGCCCACCGGGGGCAGGTCGAAGTCGACGACCGCGCGCAAGAACGCGTCGGGCACCTGCACGGTGATGCCTGCCCCGTCACCCGAGGACGGTTCGGCACCGGCCGCGCCGCGGTGATCGAGGTTGTGCAGCGCGGTCAGCGCGTGGGCGATGATCGCGTGATCGGGCCGTCCGTGCAGGTCGGCGACGAACGCGACCCCGCACGAGTCGGACTCGAACCGCGGGTCGTACAGCCCTTGAGCGTCGGGCACGGCGGAGAAGGGGATGCGCAACGGAGCTCCCTAGTACGACTTGGTACGAACTAGTACGACGATCGCGGACAACCGGATGACCGATATGTGGGTATCCGGACCGGGACAGCGTCGGCCCGTGCAGCGCCTTGAAGATTACCGCCAGCCGGCCCGCGGGCCCCACCGGGTTGACTGTGAGCCCGCCCGCACAGCCGGTTGGCGCAGATGAGCGATGTATCAACGCGCCGCCCGGCGCATCCTCTGACGGGATTGCCGTGGCCAGGACCACGGCAGGACGGAGGAGACGATGACGTACGTCGACACGCTGGCAGACCTGCCGATGGCACTGCGGGGCCGCATGCTGCTGCCCGGCGACGACGGCTACCCGGACGCGGTGGCCGGCTTCAACCTGGCGGTGACGCACCGCGCACCGGTGGTCGTCGCCGCCCGGTGCGCCGAGGACGTGGCCGCGGCGGTCCGGTATGCGAGCGGCGCCGGGCTGCCCGTCGCGGTACAGGCGACCGGGCACGGGGCGCACCAGTCGTTCGAGCGCTGCATGCTGATCAACACCAGCGGCATGGACACGTTCGCGATCGACCCGGGGGCGCGCACCGCCACGGTCGGGGCCGGCGTGAAGTGGCGCGCCGTGCTGGACGCGGCCGCCGAACACGGGCTCGCCGGGTTGTGCGGCTCGACCTCGGACGTCGGGGTCGTCGGGTTCACCGTCGGCGGCGGGCTGCCGGTGCTGGGCCGGGCGTTCGGTTTCGCCGCCGAGCGGGTGCGCTCGCTCCAGGTGGTGACCGCGGACGGCGTGATCCGTTACGTCGACGCCGAGCACGAGCCGGAGCTGTTCTGGGCGTTGCGTGGCGGCGGCGGAAACGCCGGCATCGTCACGTCGATGACCTTCGAGCTGCTGCCACTTGCCCGGGTGTACGGCGGCGGCATCTTCTTCCGCGGCGAGGACGCCGCGACCGTTATGGCCGCGTACGCCGAGTGGGTGCGAACCGTCCCGGACGAGCTGTGCAGTTCGCTGGCGTTCCTGCGCCTCCCGCCGTTCCCGGAGATCCCGGCACCGCTGCGCGGGCAGTTCACCATGCACCTGCGGATCTGCTACCCGGGCGACCCGGCCGAGGGCGAGCGGCTCGTCGAGCCGATGCGCAGCTGCGCGCCCGCTGTCATCGAGATGTTGCACGAGCTGCCGTACCAGGAACTCGACCTGATCCACCAGGACCCGGATCATCCAGTGCCGTTCACCGAGACGGGCGGCCTGCTCGCCGAGCTGGACCGGGCGACGATCGACACGCTCGTCGCCCAGGCGGGGCCGCAGTCCCAGTGCCCGCTGCTTCTCGTCGAGGTGCGCCACCTCGGTGCCGCCCTGGCGCGGCAACCGAAGCTCGAGGACGCGGTCGGTGCGCGCGAGGCGGCGTTCTCCCTGACCGCCGTCGGGATGCTGGCCGGCCCTGCAGCCGGCGCGGTGCAGCCCGCGCTCGCCGGGCTGAGCGCCGCACTGGCGCCGCACACCACGGGCCGCACCTTCGTGAACCTGCACGGGCACCCGGGCGACGAGCCCGACCGGGCACGCGCCTGGGCACCGGAGCAGTACGCGCGGCTGCGCCGGGTGAAGGGCAGGTACGACCCGGGCAACACGTTCCGGTTCGGCCACGCGATCAGCCCGGCGAGCTGAGTCAGGCCCGCAGCAGTTCGGCCTCGATGTCGGGACGGCGTTCTCGCGGTACCGGGGCGCCGTCCCGCGTCGTCACGTAGAACGCGTCCACCACCGCGCCGGCGAGCGAGGACACCCGCGCCGACCGCACATCCAGCTGGCAGCGTTCCAGGGCCGCGGTCACGCGGCACAGCAGCCCGAGCGAGTCGTCGGCGCGGTACTCCAGCACGGTGGCGTCGGTCGCCTCGTCGTCGAACCAGTGCACGGTCGGCGCGGGCCGCGCGGCGGCCGCCGGCCTGGCGTAGGAACGCTCCTTGACCCTGAGCCGCTCGGCCAGCCCGGTGTCCCCGGACAGGACGCGCGTCAGCTCGGCGCGCACCCGGCTCGCTTCGGGCATCGTCCCGAAGCGCGGTTCCACCGCGAACGTGTTCACCGCCATCCCCGCGTGGGTGCGGATCGAGGCGGACCGCACGTCGAGCAGGTGCAGCGCGAGCACCCCGGCCGTGCGGTACAGCACGCCGACCCCGTCCGCGGCCGCGACGACCACCTCGGACGGGCGCACCAGCACCGCCAATTCGCCGGCTTCGGCCAGCGCGCGCCGCTCATCGTCGAGCTCGGCGACCGGCTCCGGTGGTGCACCGCGGAGGACGGCGTGGGCGCGGCGCACCAGGTCCGCGACCAGCCCGGCCTTCCAGTCGCTCCAGGCCGCGGGGCCGGTGGCCGCGGCATCGGCGATCGCCAGCGCGTGCAGCAGGTCCAGCAACCCGGCCGACCCGGCTACCGCGGCGGTGACGATGCCGAGCGTCGCCGGGTCGTCCAGGTCGCGGCGGGTCGCCGTGTCCGGCAGCAGCAGGTGATGGCGGGCCAGCGCGGCGATCACCGCGACGTCCGCCGCGGCGAAACCCATCCGCAGCGCGATCGTCGTGGCCAGTTCGGCACCCGCGGCCGAGTGATCACCCGGCCGGCCCTTGCCGATGTCGTGCAGCAGCGCGCCCACCAGCAGCAGGTCCGGGCGCGACACCGAACGGGTCAGTGCTGCGGCCCGCGCCGCCGTCTCCAGCAGGTGCCGATCGACGGTGAACCGGTGCAGCGGATTGTGCTGGGCCCGGAACCGCACCGCCGACCACTCCGGCACGAGCGGTTCGAGCAGCCCGGCCAGGTCGAGCGACTCGAGCACCGGGACGGCCGCCGGGCCGGTGCCGAGCAGGGCAAGGAAGTCCGCGCGCAGCTGGTCCGGCCACGGCTCGGGCGGCGCCGGCGTCTCGGTGGCCAGCCGGCCGAGCGTGAACTCGGACAGGGGCAGCGTGGCCTCTGCTGCGGCCCGCGCCGCCCGCAGCACCAGCCCTGGGTCGGTCGCGGGTTTGGCGTCGCGAGCCAGTACCACCTCGCCGTCCTGCGCGACGACGTCGCGGGCCAGCCCGACCCGGCTCGGCGCACGGGGCGCCCGGCCGAACCTGCGGCGCGGCAGTGGCTGGGACCGGACGAGGGCGGCGTCCAGGCTGTGCGCGAGTACTCGCGCGGCCCTGTTCACCCGCCGCAGCACCTCCTCACCGGACGCCGCGCCGAGCCCGAGCGCCTCGCCCACGCCGTCCTGTTCCTGCAGGCGCAGCACGTCGTCGGCGCGGCCGGCGCGGCGATGCAGCTCGCCGCGGACGTCGAGCAGCGTCGTGTGCGCCTCGCGGGCAGCGTCCGAGACATCCACGAGCTGGGCGAGCGCGAGCGCCTGCAGCGCCTGCCCGTCGCGCAGCCCGCCGCGCGAGTCCTTCAGATCGGGTTCGAGCAAGAAGGCGGCCTCGCCGCCGAGAGCGGCGCGCCCGTCCGCCTGCTCACGCAGTTCGCCCACGCGGGTCGGCGCGCTCGCCCGCCAGGCGTCCAGCACCCGCGTGCGGACGGCGGCGGTGAGCGCCTCCTCCCCCGCCACATGCCGGAGGGCGAGCATGCCGAGCAGGGCCTTCAGGTCGGTGCGGGCCACCTTGACCGCCTCGTCCGCGGTGCGCACCGAGTGGTCCAGCCCGACGCCGCTGTCCCAGATCGGGTACCAGATGCGCTCGGCAAGATCGGGCAGCCCGCCCACCCGTCCGTCGTGCAACAGCAGCAGGTCCAGGTCCGAGCCCGGCACCACTTCGCGCCGGCCCAGGCTGCCGATCGCGGCGAGCGCAACGCCACCGTAGGGCAGCGGCAGGTCCGCCAGCATGGTGCGCAGCCAGTCGTCGTACGCATCGGCCAGCGCCGCTCGCAGCCGGACGCCGACGAGTCCGGGCCGGCGCAGCACGCCGGCCCGGACCTCGCCCAGTGACTCAGACGGCGTCGGCGTCGCGCTCACCCGTGCGCACCCGGACCAGCGTGTCCACCGGGGTGACCCACACCTTGCCGTCGCCGATCTTCCCGGTGCGCGCGGCCTCGACGATCGCATCGACCACCGCCACCGCGTCGGCGTCATCGACCAGTACCTCGACCCGCACCTTGGGCACCAGGTCCACGACGTACTCGGCGCCGCGGTAGACCTCGGTGTGCCCGCGCTGGCGCCCGAAGCCCTGCGCCTCGCTGACCGTCAGGCCCTGGATGCCGAGCACCTCCAAGGCCGCCTTCACGTCGTCCAGCTTGAACGGCTTGATGACCGCGACGACCGACTTCATGCGTCCACCCTCTCGATTGCCGACCGCGCCGGCGCGTGTGCACCGGACGATCCCACACCGCTGAGCCCGCCGCCGAGCACCGAGGAGAAGTTGTAGGCGGTCTCGGCGTGCTCGTGCTCGTCGATGCCCGCGATCTCGACCTCGGCGCTGACCCGGAACGCACCGGCGCGCTTGAGCACGGTGGCGATCAGGTAGGCGATCACGAACGAGTACGCCATCACGCTTGCCGCCGCGAGCACCTGCTTGCCCAGCAGCGAGGCGTCCCCGCCGTACAGCAGACCGCGCTGGTACACCGGATTGCCGGCGGAGTCGACGTAGCCGACCGCCGCCGCACCGCCGTCGAAGCCGAAGAAGCCGATCAGGACGGTGCCGGCCAGCCCGCCCACGAGGTGGACGCCGACGACGTCGAGCGAGTCGTCGAAGCCGAACCGGTACTTCAACCCGACCGCCAGCGCGCACAGCAGGCCGGCGATGAAGCCGATCGCCGCACCGCCGAGCGGGCTGACGAACGCGCAGCCCGGCGTGATCGCGACAAGGCCGGCGACCGCGCCTGACGCCGCGCCCACCGTGGTCGGCCGCCCGTCGCGCAGCTGCTCGACCAGCAGCCAGCCGAGCACCGCGGTGGCGGTGGCGACCGTCGTGGTCATGAAGGCGAGCCCTGCCACGCCGTCGGCGGCGCCCTCGGAACCGGCGTTGAAGCCGAACCAGCCGAACCACAACAGGCTCGCGCCGAGCAGCACGAACGGCACGTTGTGCGGCTTCATCGGATCGCGCCGCCAGCCGACCCGCCGGCCGGCGACGAGGGCGAGCGCGAGCGCGGCGGAGCCGGCGTTGATGTGCACGGCCGTGCCACCGGCGAAGTCCTCCACGTGCAGCTTGTTCAGGATCCAGCCGGTGCCGAACACCCAGTTCGCGACGGGGAAGTACACCAGGCTGACCCAGACGAGCACGAACACGGTCCAGCCCCAGAACTTGATCCGGTCGGCGACCGCGCCGGACACCAGCGCCGGGGTGATCACCGCGAACATCAACTGGAACGCCGCGAACACCAGGACCGGCACGCCCGCGCCGTTGACCGCGGTCAGCACCGCCGAATGGTTGCCCAGACCGGCCAGCTCGTTGTCCCAGCCGATGATGCTCGCGTGCGCGGTACCGAACGCGAACGCGTACCCGAACGCGAGCCACAGCACGGGCACGGTCGCCAGGCAGATGAAGCTCATCATCAGCATGTTCAGCACGCTCTTGGAGCGGACCAGGCCGCCGTAGAAGAACGCCAGGCCGGGTGTCATCAGCAGCACGAGCGCCGCAGACACCAGCATCCACGCGGTGTTACCCGTGTTCAGATCTGGCATGCGTTCGGCTCCTTTCGGGTGGTCGAAGATCGCGGCGCGAGCAGTTCGCGCTGGGGCAAGACTGGCGGCGGCCTGTTTCGTCAAAGCGCCGCCGCGTGTTTCCGGCGTGTAACCGATAGCGTCGATCGGGTGCGGAGCATCACGCGGGACGAAGCCGCCGAGCGGGCGGAGCTGCTGGGCGTCGACGGCTACCAGGTGGCCCTCGACCTGACGGGCGACGGCCCGACGTTCACCTCCAGGACGCGGATCCGGTTCCGTTGCGCCGACCCGCGACGGGGTAGCTGGGTGGACGTGAAGCCGCACCGGCTCACGCGCGTCACGCTGAACGGGACGCCGGTACCGGTCGAGACGATGGCCGGCGGGCGGTTGCCGCTCACCGGACTGGCCGAGAGCAACGAACTCGTCGTCGAGGCACAGATGGCGTACTCGCACGACGGCGAGGGGCTGCACCGGCACGTCGACCCGGCCGACGGCAACGTCTACCTCTACGCGATGTCGTTCCTGGACGCGGCGCCGCGCTGGTTCGCCTGCTTCGACCAGCCCGACCTGAAGGCGCCGTACCGCTTCGAGGTGCGCTGCCCGGACGGCTGGACGGTGGCGGGCAACGCGCCGGCCACGCGGGGCGCCGACGGATCGTGGCTGCTCGAGCAGGCGCGGCCGCTGTCGACGTACTTCACCACGCTGATCGCCGGGCCGTACCACTCGATCCGCACCGAGCACGACGGGATCGCGCTGGTGCTGCACGCGCGCGCATCGCTGGCCGAGCACCTGGACCGCGACGCCGCCGAGCTGGCCCAGATCACGGCCGACTGCCTGGACGAGTTCCACCGGCTCTTCGGCGTGCGCTACCCGTGGGGCGAGTACCACCAGGCGTTCGTTCCCGAATTCAACGCCGGTGCGATGGAGAACCCCGGCTGCGTCACGTTCCGCGATCCGCTGGTGTTCCGTTCGCGCGCCACCGACGCCGAGCACGCCGTGCGGGCCAGCACGATCGCGCACGAGATGGCGCACATGTGGTTCGGCGACCTGGTGACGATGCGCTGGTGGGACGACCTGTGGCTCAACGAGTCGTTCGCGGAGTACCTCGGCCACCGGGTGTGCGATGCGGTCACGCGGCACCGGTCCTGGGTCGAGTTCGGCATCGTCCGCAAGGCGTGGGGCTACACGGCCGACCGGCGACCGTCGACGCACCCGGTCGCCGGCAACGGCGCGGCCGACGCCGCGACCGCGCTCAGTGACTTCGACGGCATCTCCTACGCCAAGGGGGCGGCCGTGCTGCGCCAGCTCGGCGCGTACCTGGGCGAGGACGTGTTCCTGACCGGGCTGCGGCGCTACTTCGCCGATCACGCGTTCGGCAACGCCTCGCTGGCGGACCTGCTCGCCGCCTGGACGGCCGCGGGCGCCGCGGACCTGCCGGCCTGGACCGAGCAGTGGCTGCAGTCGTCCGGGCTGGACACGCTGCGCGCCGAGCACGTCGACGGGACGGTGACGGTGCACTGCGAGCCGCCGCCCGGCACGCACGCCCTGCGCCGGCACGCGGTCACCGTGGCCGCCTTCGACGCGGCCGGGCGGCAGGTGGCGCAACAGCCCGCGCTGCTGGCCGGACCGTCCACGTCCGTCCCGCTCGGCCGGAGCGAACAGCTCGTGATCGCCGACTCCCTGGACGAGACCTGGGCCAAGATCGCCTTCGACGACGCGGCCTGGCGGGCGCTGCCGGCCGCGGTCGGCGGGCTCGACCCGTTGCCGCGCGTGGTGGTGTGCAACGCGATGCGCCTGGCCGTCGCCGACGCGGAACTGGCACCGCAGGCGGCGCTCGAGGTGGCACTGGCCGTGCTCGCGATCGACCCGAGCGACGCGGTGGTGGGCGTGCTGGCGCGCTGGCTGAGCGAGGTGCTGATCGGCCGCTACCTTCCGCCAGCCGAGTGCGACACGGCGGCCGAGCGGCTGGCGGTGTTGCTGCTGGACGTCGCCACCGCCGCCGTGCCCGGGTCCGGGCTGCAGCTCGCCGCGGTGCGCGGCTACGTCCGCGCGTGCGCCGATTCCGACCGGCTCCGCGGCTGGCTCGCGGGCGCGGCGGTGCCGGACGGCGTCGTGATCGACACCGAGCTGCGCTGGGAGGTGGTGCGCCGGCTGGCCACGCTCGGCGCGCTGGACGTTGCGCAGCTCGACGCCGAGGCGGCCGCCGACCGCAGCACGCAGGGCGCGGTGCACGCCGCCGCCTGCCGGGCGCTGCGCCCCGATGCCGAGGCGAAGCACGCCGCGTGGCAGACCATCATGGCCGACGCCGGCTGTCCGAACTACGAGCTGTACGCGATCGCCAACGCATTCTGGCAGCCGTCGCAGCGTGAGCTGACAGCCCCGTACGTCGAGCGGTACTTCGCCGAGATCGCCGACCTGGCCGCGATCCGCTCCGGCTGGGTGCTCGCGCGGGTCAGCGAGTACGCCTATCCGCAGACCGCCGCGGACCCGCACACCGTCGAGCTCACCGAAGCCCTGCTCGCGCGCGACGACCTGGACCCGGGCGTGCGCCGCTCGGTGCTCGACGCGGGCGACGACCTGCGCCGCGTGGTGGCGTCCCGCCAGAAGTTCGGTTGACCGTTGGCCCCGTAGCAGGGACCGCCGCGGCGTGTCGCCCTGCTACGGGGCCAACGGTCAGGCAGCGGACCGAGCCGCGACGAACGCGGCAACACACGTCTCGACGTCCCCCGCAGAGTGCGCCGCCGACAGCTGCACCCGGATGCGGGCCTTGCCCTGCGGCACGACCGGGTAGCTGAACGCGATCACGTACACGCCGTGGCCGAGCATCTCGTCGGCGACCCGCGCCGCCAGCGCCGCATCGCCGAACATCACCGGCGCGATCGGGTGCTCGCCGGGCAGCACGTCGAAGCCCTCCTCGGCCATCCGCCGCCGGAACAGCGCGGTGTTCTCGCGAAGCCGCGCGCGGGCGTCCTCGCTACCCGCGATCAGGTCGAGCGCGGCCAGCGAGCCGGCCACCACGGCAGGGGCGACCGCGTTCGAGAACAGGTACGGGCGCGAGCGCTGCCGCAGCAGCTCGACGATCTCGGCGCGTGCCGCGATGTACCCGCCGGACGCCCCGCCGAGTGCCTTGCCGAGCGTCCCGGACACCACGTCGACGCGGTCCTGCACGCCGAGCAGCTCCGGCGTCCCCGCGCCGGTAGGGCCGACGAACCCCACCGCGTGCGAGTCGTCGACCATCACCATCGCATCGTGCTCGTCGGCCAGCTCGCAGATCTCGGCCAGCGGGGCCAGGTAGCCGTCCATCGAGAACACGCCGTCGGTGACGATCAGCTTGCGGCGCGCCCCGGACGCGGCGACCAGTTGCGCGCGCAGGTCGGCCATGTCCCGGTTGCGGTACCGGTAGCGCACGGCCTTGCACAGCCGGATCCCGTCGATGATGGAGGCATGGTTGAGCTCGTCGGAGATCACCGCATCCTGCTCGTCGAGCAGCACCTCGAACAGGCCGCCGTTCGCGTCGAAGCAGGACGAGTACAGGATCGTCGCCTCGGTCCCGAGGAACGCCGAGAGCCGCCGCTCCAGCTCGGTGTGCTGGGTCTGCGTCCCGCAGATGAACCGGACGCTGGCCATCCCGAAGCCCCAGTCGTCCAGAGCCGCCTTCGCCGCGGCGACGACGGCCGGATGATCGGCCAGGCCGAGGTAGTTGTTGGCGCAGAAGTTCAGCACCGGCGAGGTGGCGCTGCCGTCCGCCGTCATGATCTTCGCCGCCTGCGGCGAGGCGAGCTGCCGCTCGTTCTTGTACAGCCCCGCTGCGCGGATCTCCTGCAGCGTGTCGCGCAACTGGTCGCGCACCGCTCCGTACGCCATCACAGCACCGTCCAATCCAGTACGACCTTGCCACACCGGCCACCGCGCGCGGTCGCGAACGCCTCGGCCCACTCGCCGGCCGGGAAGCGGTGCGTGATCACGCCGCCGATGTCCAGCCCGGACCGCAGCATCGCGCTCATCGCGTACCAGGTCTCGAACATCTCCCGGCCGTAGATTCCCTTGATGGTGATCATGTGGGTGACCACCTTGCCCCAGTCGATCTCGATCGGCTGCGCGGGCAGCCCCAGCATCGCGATGCGCCCGCCGTGGTTGAGGTTCGCGATCACGTCCGGCAGCGCCGACGGGTGCCCGCTCATCTCCAGCGCGACGTCGAAGCCCTCGACCATGCCCAGCCGCTGCTGCGCCGACGCGATGTTCTCCCGAGACACGTCCAGGGCCAGGTCGACACCCATCGCGCGGGCCAGCTCCAGCCGGTAGGAGGAGACGTCGGTGATGACGACGAACCGGGCGCCCACGTGCCGGCAGACGGCCGCCGCCATCAGCCCGATCGGCCCGGCCCCGGTGATCAGCACGTCCTCGCCCACCAGCGGGAACGACAGCGCGGTGTGCACGGCGTTGCCGAACGGGTCGAAGATCGCCGCCAGATCCGGGTCCACCTGCTCGTGGTGCACCCACACGTTCGACTCGGGCAGCACCACGAACTCGGCGAACGCGCCGTCACGGTTGACACCCACGCCGGACGTCCGGATGCACAGGTGCCGCCGCCCGGCCCGGCAGTTGCGGCACGTCCCGCACACGACGTGTCCCTCGCCGGAGACCAGATCGCCGACGCGCACGTCACGCACCGCGGACCCGACCTCGACCACCTCGCCGCAGAACTCGTGGCCCGGGATCAGCGGTGCGTCGACGGCACCGGCCGCCCAGGCGTCCCACGACTCGATGTGCAGGTCGGTGCCGCAGATACCGGTGCGCAGCACCCGGATCATCACCTCGTCCGGCCCGGCCGACGGCTCGGGCCGCTCGACCAGCTCCAGCCCCGCGGCCGCCGCGGGCTTGTACAGCGCCCTCATGCCCGCCCGCCCCCTCGATGAATCCGGTACCCATCACACCCGGGTGTGGTGAATGCCGGATTCATGCCTCACCCAGCAGGGCCTCGACGAACTGCTGCGGGTCGAACGGCGCCAGGTCATCGGCGCCCTCGCCGAGCCCGATCAGCTTGACCGGCACGCCGAGCTCGCGCTGCACGCTGATCACGATGCCGCCCTTCGCGGTGCCGTCGAGCTTGGTCAGGACGATGCCGGTGACGTCGACGACCTCGGTGAACACGCGCGCCTGCGTCAGCCCGTTCTGCCCGGTGGTCGCGTCCAGCACGAGCAGCGTCTCGTCGACCGGTCCCTGCTTCTCGACGACCCGCTTGACCTTGCCGAGCTCGTCCATCAGCCCGACCTTGGTGTGCAGCCGGCCGGCGGTGTCGATCAGCACGGTGTCGACGCCCGCTGCCGTCCCGGCCTTGACTGCCTCGAACGCGACCGACGCGGGGTCACCACCCTCCGGCCCGCGCACGGTCTCGGCGCCGACGCGCGCGCCCCAGGTCTGCAACTGGTCCGCGGCGGCGGCACGGAACGTGTCCGCGGCACCGAGCAGCACGGTGCGCCCGTCGGCCACCAGCACCCGCGCGAGCTTGCCGCACGTGGTGGTCTTGCCGGTTCCGTTGACGCCGACCACCATCACCACAGCGGGACGCCCGGCCACCGGCAGCGTGTGCAGCGAGCGGTCCAGCTCGGGCAGCAGCGCGGTGACCAGCTCCTCGGACAGCAGCGCGCGCAGCTCCGCGGGCGAGCGGGTGCCGAGCACCTTGGTCCGGTTGCGCAGCCGCTCGACGATCTCGCTGGTCGCGCCCACGCCGACGTCGGCGGTGAGCAGCGACTCCTCGATCTGCTCCCACGCGTCCTCGTCGAGCCGGTCGCGCGACAGCACGGCGAGCAGCCCGCGGCCGAGGCCGGACTGCGAGCGGGCCAGCCGGGCGCGCAGGCGCAGCAGCCGGCCTGCCGTCGGCTCGGGAGTCTCCACCGCCGGTGGGGCGACGAGTTCCTCGGCAGGCGGCGCCAGGACGTCCTCGACCGGGAGCTCGGCGACCGTCCCCACCGATCTGGTCGGCGTGTCCCGCGGTACCTCGGCGTCGTCGCCGACCCCTGGCCGGTAGTCCACGCCGGGCTCGGGCGGGGCCGGCGGGCGGCGGCGGCGCGGCACCACCAGCGCCACCGTGAGCACGACGGCGACGAGGACGATTGCCAGGGCAACCCAGAGCCAGATCACCCGCTCATCCTCTCAGCCCGGCGCTCCGGCACGGCACGGGCAGGTCAGTGGTTGAGCAGCAGACCGCCTTGCGCCCACATGCCCCACGGCACGTTCCAGTCGCCGAAGCCGTCCCACGACGGCATCTTGGTGCCACCGGTGTTGCTGTAGGTCACCACGTCGCCGATCTGGCTGAACTTGTAGAACCACTTGGCGTCGCCCACGTTGAGGTTGGTGCAGCCGTTGGAGGTCGACCGCACGCCGATGTTGCCGCCGTTCCAGGATGCGGCGTGCACGTACTCGCCGGACATCGTGACCCGCACGGACCACGGCACGATCAGGTTGTAGCGATCGTTCGGATCCGTCCCGACCATGCGCACCGCTCCGTCGGGTCGCAGGCCGCTACCGCTCGGGTTGGCCTCACCCTTCTGCATCACGACCTTGGTGCCGGTGTACGTCGGTGTCTGCGCCTTGCCGAGCGACACCTTCAGCGTCTTGACCAGCCTGCCGTTCGAGGTCACCCTCATCGTCTCGGTCTGCCCGTCGACGGTGGACACGTGCGCGTCGCCGGTCTGGAAGGTGATCGAGGTGAGCTTGTCGCTGTACACCAGGCCCTTGCCCGCACTCAGCCCGCCGATGGGCAGCTTCACCGCGATGGTCGCGTTGGGCGGCCAGTACCCCTTGGGACGGTAGTGCGCCTCGTAGGTGTTGGTCTTCTTCTCGTCCGCCGTCGTCTGCTCCCAGTACCAGGCGCCGTTCGCCGGCTGGCCGTTCACAGTGACCGTGGCCGCCTTGGTGAACGCGCTCGAGTCGGTGGGGGCCGGGGTGAACCGCAGCACGATCGGCATGCCGACGCCATACGTCCCACCGTCGCCCTCGAGCGAGGACACGTGCACGGTCTTCGCCGGCCCGCTCGCGGTGCTGCTGCTCGCGGTCGCCGGGGCACCCGAGGCGGGCGCGGAGGTCGCACGACCGGTTGCCGGCGCCCCGGAGGTGCCGGCGGGCGAGTGCGGCGTTCCCGCCGTCCCGCTCGAGCACGCGGACAAGGCGAGCGCTGCGAACGCCGGTACGGCGAGCAGCAGCCCGCGGGGCCGCCGGGCGCGCCGGGCGGTGCCGGGCCGGGTCACGAGCTGTGCACCAGACCGCCGGTCTGCCACAGGCCCCACGGGATGTTCCAGTCGCCGTATCCCTCGCCGAGTTGCATCTTGCCGCCGTTCGCGTTCGGGTACTGCACGACGTCACCGATGTCGAGGAACCCGTACAGCTTCTTCGCATCCGCGGTGTGCAGGTTGGTGCAGCCGTTGGACGAGTCGATCCCGTGGTCGATGTTGTACTTGTTCCACGGCGCCGCGTGCAGGTACTCGCCGCCGTAGGTGAGCCGCTGCGTGTACTTCACGTGCGGGTCGTAGTACCCCGGGCCGCGCATCGAGATGTCCAGGCCCTTCTCCATGATCACCTTGGTGCCGCTCAGGGTGCGCGTGTTGTTCGCGCCGAGCGAGACCGGGAAGGTGCCCCACTTCTGCCCGTCGGCGACGACCGTCAGCTTGTGCGTCGAGGCATCGACGGTGACGATGTGCGAGGCGCCGATCGCGAAGTCGAGTGTCAGGCTGTTGTCGAAGACCAGGCCGGTTCCGGCGGACTTGCCCTTCATCGGGATGTCGACGTGCACGGTGCTGTGCGCGGGCCAGTAGTGCTCGGGCCGCCAGTGCCCCTCGATCGGGTAGTTCTTGTTCGCGGCGGAGTACTCGAAGTACCAGCCGCCCTTGAGCGGGGCACCGTTCGCCGTGACCTTGGTGCCGGTGCTCAGCGCCGACGCGTCGGTGATCTTCTTGCTGAAGTAGGCGATGATCGGCATGCCGACACCATAGGTGGCGTTGTCGGAGTTGGCGGTGCGGATATGCACCGGCAGGCCGGTGGGCTTGGTGGTGCTCGGCGGCGGCGTGGTGGGCGTGGTCGTCGTCGAGTCGCTGCTGCTCGGCGTGTCGTGCTGCGTCACCGTCACCGCAGGGCTCGGGCCACTGCTGCCCGTGCTGCAGGACGTCAGGACGGTGGCGGCTGCGGCACCGATGAGCACGGCGAACCCCCACAAGCGGCGCGGTCGAGAGGCAGAACTCGGCATCGTCACGCCACCACGGTATTGGACACGCCCTGGACGCCCGGCCCCGGCTGACGCATTTCACAGGTAATTGACGCGTACCGGACGCTTGATCAGGCGCTGGCGGGCTCCTGCACCTCGCGCAGCCGCTGGCTGATCACCTGGGTGACGCCGTCACCGCGCATCGTGACGCCGTAGAGCGCGTCGGCGATCTCCATGGTGCGCTTCTGGTGCGTGATGATGATGATCTGGCTGCTCGAGCGCAGGTCGGAGACCAGTTGCAGCAGCCGGCCCAGGTTGGTGTCGTCGAGTGCGGCCTCGATCTCGTCCATGACGTAGAACGGGCTGGGCCGGGCCCGGAAGATCGCGACGAGCAGCGCCACCGCGACCAGCGAGCGCTCCCCGCCGGACAGCAGCGACAGGCGCTTGACCTTCTTGCCCGGCGGGCGGGCCTCCACGTCGATGCCGGTCAAGAGCATCTCGTCCGGATCGGTCAGCACCAGCCGGCCCTCACCGCCCGGGAACAGCGCCTCGAAGACGATCTCGAACTCGCGGGCGACGTCGTGGTAGGCGCTGGTGAACACCTCGAGGATCCGCTCGTCGACCTCCTTGACCACGGTGAGCAGGTCGCGGCGGGTCGCCTTCAGGTCCTCCAGCTGCGTGGACAGGAACTGGTGGCGCTCCTCGAGGGCGGCGAACTCCTCCAGCGCGAGCGGGTTCACCTTGCCGAGCAGGGCAAGATCGCGTTCGGCACGCGAGGCCCGCTTCTCCTGGGTGGGACGGTGGAACGGGCCCGGCTGCGGTGCGCTCACCTGCTCGCCGCGCTCCTTGGCCTGCTCGTACTCGGCCGTCTCGATCGCGCTGGGCGGGCACGGCTGGTCCGGCCCGTACTCGGCCACGAGGGCCTCGACGGCCACGCCGTACTCCTCGACCGCGCGGGTCTCCAGCTGCTCGATCCGCAGCCGCTGTTCGGCCCGCACCATCTCGTCGCGGTGCACCGCGTCGGTGAGCTGGCCGAGCTCGGCGGCCAGCTCGCGGCTGCGGGCGCGCAGGGTCAGCAGTTCGCCCTCGCGCACCACCCTGGCCTGCTGCGCGGCGTCGCGCTCGGTCACGGCGGCGGCGACCGAACGGCCGATGTGGCCGAGCACCTGGGTGGCCACGTCGCGGACCGCCGCAGCCACCACGGCCGCGCGCGCCCGGGCCTCGCGCGCCTCCTGCTGCCGCCGCCGGGCGGCGCGCTCGATCTCGGCCGCGCGCATCAGCTGGTCGGCCCGGCCGGCGACCGCGCGGGCTCGCTCCTCGCCGGTGCGCACCGCGAGCCGAGCCTCCAGCTCGGCCTGGCGGGCGGCCGCGAGCTCGCCCTGCACGGAGTCACGCTCGGCGGTGTCCGGCTCGGCCGGTTCGTCGGACCGGGTCTCGGCGAGGTGCAGGCGCTCCTCGAGCTCGGACAGCCCGGCCAGGTCGCGGTCACGCGCCTGCTCGGCCGCGTGCCGCGCGGTCTCCAGCCGATCGGCCTCGGCGTTCGCGGAGCGGGCCTTCTGTCCCAGCTCGGCAAGCTGCTCCGCCACCGCCGACAGCCGCGCGTCCGACTGGTGCAGCGCGTCCAATGCGGCTTCCACGTCCGCCTCGAGCTCGCTGGCCCGGGCGGTCGCCTCGGTCAGCTGGGCGTGCAGCCGTTCGTGCCGGGCCGCGGCCTCGTCGGCCTTCTGCTGCGCCTCGTCGACGGCGGCCTGGATCTCGATCGCGCTGGGGGTGGACGCCGAGCCGCCCGCGACCCAGCCCGTACCGAGCACGTCCCCGTCGAGCGTGACCACGCGCCCGAACGCACCGTGGCCGACCGTCCGGCTGCCCAGCTCCAGGTCGTCGACCACGAGCACGTTCGCGAGCAGCAGGGCCAGGACGCCGCGCAGCTCCTCCGGTGCCTGCACCAGGGACAGCGCCCAGCGGGCACCGGACGGCAGGTCGACGTCGGGTTGGAGAGTCTTCGGGACGACGCTGGCGAGGACCATCGCGGCCCGACCGGCGTCCTCGCTCTTGAGGTGGGCCAGCGAGGCGAGCCCCGCGTCCAGCGAGTCGACCGCGATCGCGTCCGCGGCCTCGCCGAGCGCGGCCGCGATCGCCGCCTCGTACCCGGGTTCGACGGTGAGCAGGGCGGCCAGCGAGCCGCGCACACCCGGGAGCCGGTCGCCCGCGGCGAGCAGGGCGCCGGCGCCGTCCTTGCGGGTCAGGCCGAGCGCGAGCGCGTCGGCGCGGGCCGTCCAGGTGGCCCGCTCGCGCTCGGCCTCGCGCTCGCCGGCGGCGAGCTCACGCATCCGCGCGGCCGCCGACTCGTACGCCGACACCGCGGCCTCGTGCCGCTCGTCCAGGCTCAGCTCGCCCTCGTCCAGCACGCCGACCTCGGCCTGCACGCGATTGAGCTCGGCGTCGGCCGCGGCGCCGCGCTCGCGCGCGTCGTTGGCGGCGGCGGTGAGGCGGGTGATCTCGTCCGCGGCTGCGGCCGCGCGGGTGCGCAGCGCGTTGACCTGGCCGATCAGCTTGGCCAGCCCCTCGCGCCGGTCGGCGACCGCACGCGCGGCGGCGACCAGCGCGCGCTCGGCCTCGGCGAGGCGGCGCTCGAAGTCCTGGCGCTCCGCGACCGCCTCGGCCAGCGCCGCCTTCGCGTCGTTGAGACCGGCCTGCAGCCGCTCCTCCTCCACGCGGACCTCGGCCGCCTCGGCCTCCATCTGCTCCGGCTCGCGGCCGGTGCGGGCCTGCTCCGGCTCGGCGGCCAGGTGCCTCGCCCGCTCGCCCGCCAGCGAGGCGGTGCCGCGGAAGCGCTCCTCCAGCGCGGACAGCCGGTACCAGGTCTCCTGGGTGCGGGCGACCAGCGGCGCATCCGCCGCGACCGCCTGCTCCAGTTCGGCCTCGCGGGCGCGCGCCTGCTCCAGCGCCTGCTCCACCTGCGTGCGGTGCCGGCGGATCGCCTCCTCGTCGGCGACGTCCTTGTCCAGTTCCGCGCGCAGCGTGACCAGGTCGTCGGCGAGCAGCCGCAGCCGCGAGTCGCGCAGCTCGGCCTGCACCCCGGCGGCGCGGCGGGCGATCTCGGCCTGCTTGCCCAGCGGCTTGAGCTGGCGGCGCAGCTCGTTGGTCAGGTCGGTGACGCGGGTCAGGTTGGCCTGCATCGCCTCCAGCTTGCGCAGCGCCTTCTCCTTGCGCTTGCGGTGCTTGAGGACGCCCGCCGCCTCCTCGATGAAGCCGCGGCGGTCCTCGGGACGGGCCTGCAGCACGGCGTCCAACTGGCCCTGCCCGACGATCACGTGCATCTCGCGGCCGATACCGGAGTCCGAGAGCAGTTCCTGCACGTCCAGCAGGCGCACCTGCTCGCCGTTGATCTCGTACTCGCTGGTGCCCTCGCGGAACATCCGCCGGGTGATCGAGACCTCGGTGTAGTCGATCGGCAGCGCGCTGTCGGTGTTGTCGATGGTCAGCGTGACCTCGGCCCGGCCGAGCGGCGGCCGGCCGGCGGTGCCGGCGAAGATGACGTCCTGCATCTTGCCGCCCCGAAGTGCCTTGGCGCCCTGCTCGCCGAGGACCCAGGCGATCGCGTCGACCACGTTGCTCTTGCCGGAGCCGTTCGGGCCGACCACGGCGGTGACGCCCGGCTCGAAGCGCAGCGTCGTGGCCGATGCGAAGGACTTGAAACCCCGCAAGGTCAGCGACTTGAGATGCACGGGTCTCCCGGATCAGGTTCACGGCGTGCGCACGCCGTCCGGCGGATTCGTCGGAAAGAGAACTTAGCGCGCGTCGGGCGGCTCGCACCGCCCGGTCCGGCCGGCGCTGGGCCCGGTCAAGCCTGACAGCGGGGCCGGGTCAGGTCAGGGCTGGGTGGGATACCTCGGCGATGCGATGCAGTTCCAGGTCGAGTTCGGCGTGATCCGTGGCCCGCAGTTCGGCCATCTCGGACTCGAGTTCGGCCACCCGCCGGCGCAGCCGCGCCACTTCCAGGGCGAGGTACTGATCGTTGGTGGTGCCGACGTAACCCAGCAAGGCGCGTGCCATATGGCGACCCTTCACTTCACCGGATACCGGGCCCGCGGTGTTCCACGGTGGCCCGATCCAGGGTGGCTTTGTTGTCGACGCTGCGGGGCCGGGCCCGACATGATGACGCGAGTCGGCTCCGATCAGGTCACACTATGGTCGCACCGCGGTATCGAACGGTCAACTCCGTGGCCGCCGCTGGCAGTTCGGGCACAGGAAACTGGAACGGTTCATGAATGCCAGCCGGCGGATCGCGGTGCCGCAGCGCGGGCATGGTTCGCCCTCGCGGCCGTAGACGTTCAGCGCCCGCTCGAAGTAGCCCCCCTCGCCGTTCACGTTCACGTACAGCGCGTCGAAGGAGGTGCCTCCGGCACGCAGCGACTCGGTCAGCACCGCGCGCACCTGGGTGAGCAACTCGCGGACCTGGGCCGGCCGCAGCGTCTGCCCGCGGCGTTCACCGTGCAGCCGGGCCCGCCACAGGGACTCGTCGGCGTAGATGTTGCCGACGCCGGAGATCAGGCTCTGGTCGAGCAGTGCGCGTTTGAGCGCCGAGTCGCGGCGCCGCAGCCGGGCGCTGAAGATCGCGTCGTCGAAGTGCGGGTCGAGCGGGTCGCGGGCGATGTGCCGCACCTGCGCGGGCAGCCGCTCGTCCGGGCGGTCGACGGCCGGCACCAGCTGATCGAGCATCAGGCCGCCGAAGGTGCGCTGGTCGACGAAACGCAGTTCGGTCCCGGTGCCGTCCGGCGGGACGTCGGCGAAGCGGATCCGCACGTGCAGGTGCCGTTCGTCGGGCGAATCGGCGGGGCGCACCAGCAGTTGCCCGCTCATGCCCAGGTGAGCGACCAGGGCGCTGTCCGTTTCCGCTGCCGAGGCGAGCGGCAACCACAGGTACTTGCCCCGCCGCGACGCCGCGGTGATCCGCGCGCCGGCGAGCCGGGCGCCCAGGTCGGCGGCACCGAGCAGGTGGCGGCGCACCGCGCGGGGATGCCGTACCTCGACCGACGCGACCGTGCGCCCGACCACCCAGCGCGCCAGCCCGTCGCGGACCGTCTCCACCTCGGGAAGTTCAGGCATCGGGCGATTCAGCCATCGGCACGTTCAGGCACGCGGGACCGGCCGGCTCAGGAGGCGGCGGCGTCGTCTGCGGTGATCGCGCGCCAGGCCACCTCGGCCGCGCCCTGCTCGGCCTCCTTCTTGCTGCGGCCGGTGCACGCTTCGAAGGTGCGGCCGTTGACCGCCGCGCGCGCGGTGAAGGTCTTCTCGTGGTCCGGGCCCTCGGAGGACATCACGTACTCGGGGACACCGAGGCCCCGCTCGGCGGTCAACTCCTGCAGGGTGGTCTTCCAGTCCAGGCCGGCCTCGCCGGTGGCCACCGCCTCCATCAGCGGGTCGAACAGCTCGTGGATCACGCGCGCCGCGCCGTCGATCCCCTGGGCCAGGTAGATGGCGCCGAGCAACGCCTCGACGGTGTCGGCCAGGATGCTGGACTTGTTCCGTCCGCCGGTGCTCTCCTCGCCTCGGCCGAGCCGGACGTAGGCACCCAACCCGCCGTCGGGGCCGATCCCGCGGGCGATGTCGGCGAGGGCGCGCATGTTCACCACCGAGGCCCGCAGCTTGGCCAGCTTGCCCTCGGGCAGGTCCGGGTGCGCATGGAACAGGGTGTCCGTGACGACGACGCCCAGCACCGAGTCGCCGAGGAACTCCAGCCGCTCGTTGTGCGGCAGGCCGCCGTGCTCGTACGCGTACGAGCGGTGGGTCAGCGCGCGCGTCAGCAGCTCGGCGTCCACCTCGACGCCGAGCGCCTTGGCCAGCCGGTCCTGGTCGGCCGGCTCGGAAACAGCAGCCATGCCGGGCGTCAGACGCCGAGGACCTGCTTGCCGTCGTACTGCCCGCAGTTCTTGCAGGCGGTGTGCGGCAGCTTCAGCTCGCCGCAGGCCCGGTTCGGGCACGCGACGAGGGTCGGCGCGCTGGTCTTCCACTGCGATCGGCGCGAGCGCGTGTTGCTGCGCGACATCTTCCGCTTCGGAACAGCCACGTCGTTACTCCTTAGTCGAACTGGTGTGGGACCCCGACGAGTCGCCGTCAGCGTCGCTGTCAGTGTCACCGAACGCTGCCAGCGCGGCCCACCGGGGGTCGAGCTGTTCGTGCGCGTGCCCCGCGGGAAGGTCGTCGACCCGTTGCCCGCAGTCCGGGCACAGGCCGCCGCAGTCCGGTCGGCACAGCGGGGTGAAGGGCAGGGCCAGCACCGTCGCGTCACGCACCACCGGCTCGATGTCGAGGTAGTCACCCATCAGCCGGTGGACCTCGTCCTGCTCGCTCGTCGCGTCCGTGGTGCTGTCCGGATAGGCGAACAGCTCGCAGAGCTCGACGTCGAGCTCATCGTGGACCGGTCCGAGGCACCGCCCGCACTCGCCGCGCACCGGGCCGCTGACCGAACCCGTCACGAGGACGCCTTCGGTCACCGACTCCAGCCGCACGTCGATCGCCAGCGGGGCACCTTCCGGCACCGCGATGATGTCCAGGCCGAGCCCCGCAGGCGCGGGAACACTACGCCGATAGGCCCGCATGGACCCCGCGCGACGGCCGAGCTCCCGTACGTCGAAGACGAACGGGCTGCGCGGATCGGCGCGCGGAGCGCCGGGATTCGGTGTCGAGTTCTCAGGCATACGAGGGTCGGCCTTGACGTGGTTGAGGCCGTCGTACAGCTTAGCCGAGCCCGGTGCTCAGGCCGAAATCGCCGTCTTGTCGGGGTCGCGGCGCTCGCTGTCCCGTTGTTCGCTGTCCCGTCGGTCGCTGGGCCGGTCTTGGCGGCCGGCGGCGCCGCGGCGCTCGTCCGGGCCGTCGGCGGGTGCGGCGGCCGCGGCCCGGCGCTGGGCCAGCGCGGCCCGCCCCTGCTCGGCGGTGGCCGCGGCACGCTGCAAGGTGCCGGCCAGTTCGGCCAGGGTGCGGTCGGCGTAGTCCTCGGCGTCGCGGGCGAGCTTGTCGGCGTACCGCTCGGCGTCGGCCCGCACGTCCGCGGCATAGCGGTCCGCCTCGCCGTGCAGCGACGCCGACAACCCGTCAGCCTGCTCGCGCACCGCTGCGTCGTACGCCTCGGCGGCCTCGCGCAGTTCGGCGGCCGCGCGCGCCGCGGCCTGGTGCACGCCGGTGGCCGACACCAGCCGGGCATGCTCGGTCTTGCCCTCCTCGACGATGTCGTAGGCGCGCACCTCGGCCTCGTGTACCAGCCGCTCGGCGCGCTGCTTGGCGTCGGAAGCCAGCGCCTCCGCTTCGGCAGCGGCCCGCTCCCTGGTCGTGTTCGCCGAGGCGTTCGCGTCGTGCAGCAAGGTGTCCCGGTTGGCGATCACCCGGCGGGCCTCGTCCATCTCCGGCGGAAGCGTCTCGCGCAGCCCGTCCAGCAGGTCCAGGACGTGCTCGCGCGGCACGACGCAGGAGGAGGACATCGGCAGGGTGCGGGCGGTCTCGACCAGCTCGACCAGTTCGGTGAGCAGTTCGTCGGCGCGCCGTAGGGCTTCCTCGGTCATGCTGCTCACTCCCTGCTCAGTGCGTCGTGCCGGTGCGCTCCTGCAGTCGCTTGAGAACGTGGGCCGGAACGAGCGAGGAGACGTCGCCGCCCCACTTCGTGATCTCCTTCACCAGGCTAGAGGCAAGGAAGCTGTATTCCGGGTTGGTCGGCATGAACAGCGTGTCGACCCCGGCCAGGCCACGGTTCATCTGGGCCATCTGCAGCTCGTAGTCGAAGTCGCTGACCGCGCGCAGGCCCTTGACGATGACCGGTATGTCGTGGGCCGTGCAGTAGTCGACGATCAGGCCGTGGAAGGCGTCGATCCGCACGTTTCCGTAGGCGGCGGTGGCTTCCTCGAGCATCGCGCGGCGCTCTTCGACGCTGAACATCGACGACTTGGACTCGTTGACGAACACCGCGACGACGACCTCGTCGTAGAGCAGGGCGGCGCGCCCGACGATGTCGAGGTGACCGTTGGTGACCGGGTCGAACGAGCCGGGGCACAGGGCGCGGCGCACCCGGGAGGCATGGGTTGTCATCGGGCGCGACCGTACCAAAGCATGCCCTCCCCGTAGCGCCTGTTCATGACGACCGCCACACCCTCGGGCCACTGCGGTTCCGGTGCCCGCGCCGAGCGCTCCAGCACCAGCAACGCACCGTCCGCGAGCCAGTCCCCGTCGAGCAGGGACCCGAGCACGGCCCGCACCGCCGCCTCGGCGAGCGCGTACGGCGGGTCGGCGAACACGAACTGGTACGGCTCGTCCGGGCGCTCGGCGAGCACGGGTGCGACCGGCCGGCGCAGCACCGTCGCCCCCGGCAACCCGACCGCCTGGACGTTGCGCCGGAGCACCTCGCAGGCGGCGCGATCGGACTCGACGAAGGTGGCCTGCCCGGCACCCCGCGAGAGCGCCTCGAGCCCGACCGCGCCGGAGCCGGCGAACAGGTCCAGCACGCGCGCGCCGGCCAGGTCGACCAGCGAGCCGAGCGAGTTGAACAGGCCCTCGCGGGCGCGATCGGACGTGGGCCTGGTGCCGCGGGCCGGGACACGCAGGCGGCGGCCCTTGGCGGCGCCTGAGACGATCCTCACGCCTTGTCCAAATAGCTGGTCCGCTCGTCGGCCTGCAGCACGGCCAACTCGGCGGCCAGCGCGGGAAAGGCGGACAGCTCCGGATCGCGCGCGACGAGTTCGCTCGCCTCGGCCCGCGCGGCGACGATCAGGTCCTCGTCGCGCAGCAGGGACAGCAACCGCAGTTGCGAACGCCGGCCGCTCTGCGCCGCCCCGAGCACATCACCCTCGCGCCGCTGCTCGACGTCCAGGCGCGCAAGCGCGAAGCCGTCGGTGGTGGCGGCGATCGCGTCCAGCCGGGCGCGCGACGGCGAACCCTCGCCCGCCTCGGTCACCAGCAGGCAGACGCCGGGCGCGCTCCCCCGGCCGATGCGGCCGCGCAGCTGGTGCAGCTGGGAGACCCCGAACCGCTCGGCGTCCAGCACGGCCATCACCGTCGCGTTCGGTACGTCCACGCCGACCTCGACCACCGTGGTGGCGACCAGCACGTCGAGCCGGCCGGCGGCGAAGTCGCCCATCACCCGGTCCTTCTCGTCCGGCAGCAGCCGCCCGTGCAGCACGCCCAGCCGCAGCCCGGCGAGCGGACCCTCGACGAGCATCGGGGCGATGTCCAGTACCGCCAGCGGCGGGCGCCGCTGCCGTGGCTCGTCGGCGAACGGGCCCAGTTCGGCGTCCAGCTCGGCCTCCGTCTCGCTCAGGTCGGCGCCGATCCGCGGGCAGACGACGAATGCCTGGTGGCCGGCCGCGACCTCCTCGCGGACCCGGGCCCAGGCGCGCTCGAGCCAGGTGGGGCGCTCGGCGACCGGCACCACCGCCGTCGAGATCGGCGCGCGCCCGGCAGGCAACTCGGCCAGCGTCGAGGTGTCCAGGTCGCCGAAGACGGTCATCGCCACCGTGCGCGGGATGGGCGTCGCGGTCATCACCAGCACGTGCGGCGGTCGCTCGGCCTTGCCGCGCAGGGCGTCGCGCTGCTCGACGCCGAAGCGGTGCTGCTCGTCGACGACGACCAGCCCCAGCTCGGCGAACTGGACCTGCTCCTGGATCAGCGCGTGCGTGCCGACGACGATGCCTGCCGCGCCACCGGCCGCGTCTAGCAGCGCCGACTTGCGCGCCGCCGCGCCGAGGGAGCCGGTGAGCAGCGCGACGCGGGTTCCGACGTCCGCCCCGCCGAGCTGGCCGGCGCGGGCGAGCGGGCCGAGCAACTCTTCGATGGTGCGGGCGTGCTGGGCGGCGAGGACCTCGGTGGGTGCCAGCAGGGCGGCCTGGCCGCCGGCGTCGACGACCTGCAGCATGGCCCGCAGCGCGACCACGGTCTTGCCCGAGCCGACCTCGCCCTGCAGCAGGCGGTGCATCGGGTGCGCCGCCGCGATCTCCTCCGACAGCACGGCACCCACCTCCCGCTGGCCGGCGGTGAGGGTGAACGGCAGCCGGGCGTCGAACGCGTCCAGCACACCGCCCGCGCGCGGCGGCCGCGGCGTCGCGGGGTTCGCCGCCGCCCGTGCGCGCCGCTGGGCGAGGACCAGCTGGACGAGCAGCGCCTCGTCCCACTTGAGCCGGCGCCGGGCCGCGAACCACTGGTCACGATCGTCCGGCTGGTGCATCGCGCGGATCGCCGCGTCCAGGCCCATCAGCCCGTGTCGCGCGCGCAGCTCGTCCGGCAGCGGGTCGGTGATGTGGCCGAGCGAGTCCAGCGCGATGCCCACGCTGTTGGCGATCGTCCAGGAGCGGACGTCCTTGGTGGCCGGATACACGGCGATCAGCCGGCGCGCGAACACGTCGGCCTCCTGCATCGCCATGTCGGTCGACTGCAAGATCATGTAGTCCGGGTGGATCAGCTGGCGGCGGCTGCGGAACTCGCCCACCTTGCCGGAGAACAGGCCGAGCGTGCCTGGTACGAGATCGCGGGTGCGCCACCGGTTGCGGCCGCCGAAGAACACCAGCTGCAGCGAGCCGCGCCCGTCGCTGACGGTGGCCTCGATGCGGACGTCGCGGCGCCCCGTCGACTGGTTGCGGTAGTCGCGCTCCACGCAGCTGCGCACCTCGGCCATGACCGTGACGTCCTCGTCCACGCGCAGCGACGCCAGATCGGTGAGCTCGCCACGCTCGTCCATCCGGCGCGGGTAGTGCCGCAGCAGGTCACCGATCGTGCGGATCTCGAACGCCTTCTCCAGCGGTTTGGTCGTTCGGCTCCCGAGGATGGCGCTCAGCGGCGTGTTCAGATCGGCCATGACGACGTTATTCGACCCCGATGATCAGCGGATAGCGCGGCTGCCCGCCGACGTAGACGCTGACGTCGGTCAGCGGGGCGCGCTCGCGCACGTGCCCGGCGATCAGCTCGCCCAGGCCCGCGGGGGCGTCGGCGCCGACCAGGACGGTCATCAGCTCCACCCCCACCCCGAGCAGCCGGGACACCAGCGCGAAGGCGACGGCCACCAGGCCGTGGCCGATCTCGACCACCTCGCCGTCGATCAGCCCGAGCAGGTCGCCCTGCTGGCAGATGCCCACCGAGGTCAACGACCGCTCGGTCGCGACGGTTATCTCGGCGAACCGGGTGGCCGCGGCAGCCTCGGCCATCGCGACCACGTCGTCGTCGAAGCGCCGCGCCGGGTCGTGCACCGCGATCGCCGCCAGGCCCTGCACCGGCGAGCGGGTCGGCACCACGGCCACGCGCACGCCGTCGGCCCGGACCTGCTCGGCAGCGGCGTGCGCGACGTCGGTCATCCGCTCGGCGTTCGGCAGCAACACGACCTCGGTGGCGCCGGTCCCGCGCACCGCGGCGGCGACGTCGTGCGGCTGCAGGTCCGCGCCGGCGTCCGGCTCGAGCACGACGACGCCCTCCCCGGCGAACAGGTGCCGCACGCCGGCACCGGGCGCGATCGTGACGACGGCGCCGGCGGTCCGCGCCCGCGTGGCAACAGCGGGCCCGGCGGCATGCTCACCGGCGTCGGCCGGGCCGGCAGCGTCGGCGAACCGGACGACGCTGATGCGCCAGGTGGGCCCGGCCGCGAGCCCGGCCTCGATGGCGGCACCGACGTCGTTGACGTGCGCGTGCACGTTCCAGGTGCCGTCGCCCGTCCCGGCCACCACCACCGAGTCGCCGAGCCCGCTGAGCCGGTCCCGGAGCGCGATGGTGGCTTGCTCGCCGGCCTGCAGCAGGTACTGCACCTCGTACTCGAACGCCGCGCTGCCGCTCTCGCGCGGCACCCGGCTGCGCGCGGCCGGAGCGGCGACGTTCGCGAGGGCAGGCGTTCGGCCGGTGATCACGGTGGCGAGCGCGGCGAGCAGCAGCACCAGGCCGCGGCCGCCGGCGTCGACGACTCCCGCGCGGGCGAGCGCGCTCAACTGGTCCGGGGTGTGCGCCAGGGCCGAATCGGCGGCGGCGACCGCCGCGGTGATCGCGCGCGCGAGCGGCACGTCGCCGGCGGGCAGTTGCTCGGACGCGGCCCGCGCCACGGTGAGGATGGTGCCCTCGACCGGCTCGGCGACCGCGTGGTACGCCTGGGACACCCCCTCGGCCAGCCCGCGACGCAGTTCGGCGGTGCAGTACCGGTCCGCGCCCGCCGCCGCCGTCGCCATGCCGTTCAGCAACTGGGCCACGATGACGCCGGAGTTGCCGCGGGCCTCGATGATCGCGCCGCGTGCCAGGGCGGCCAGTGCGTCCCCGACCGTCGCGGCGTCGGCCGCCGCGAGCGCGTCCGCCCCGGCGCGCAGCGTCGCCGCCATGTTGGTGCCGGTGTCGCCGTCCGGGACCGGGAACACGTTCAGGTCGTCGATCTCGGCCCGGTGCGCGTCGAGCGAGGTGACCGCAGCGACGCTCCAACCGCGGATGGCGTCCGCGTCGAGCGACTCCAGCACGTGCACCCCCAGCTCGCCACGGGCAGTTCGTGCGAAGGATACTGGCCGCACCGACAGAACCGCCCCGCCGCTACGTGGCGGATCGGTGGCGTTTTGCGGCCGCGGCGGGGCAGCCGTTAGACTGCTCGGGTTGCCCGCAGCACGATTCGGGCGCCAAGTCTCGTCCGACACCATCAGCGCGATAGTGCGCACGTCCAAGGAGGCCATAGTGGCCAGCGTCTGCGATGTCTGCGGCAAGGGGCCCGGCTTCGGCATGTCCGTCTCGCACTCCCACCGCCGTACCCACCGCCGGTGGAACCCGAACGTGCAGAAGGTGCGTGCACTCGTCGCGCCCGGCACGCGCCGCCGGATCAGCGTGTGCACGTCCTGCCTGAAGGCCGGCAAGGTCACCCGCGGCTGACCGTCCACACCATCGACAACGGCCCGTCTCGCTCCGGCGAGGCGGGCCGTTTCGCGTCTGCACCCACCGGCTTGCGTGGCATGATCTTGACGTGCTGGCCGGCCGGTGGTGCTGAGGTGGGCCGGCACATCGTGCTCGAGGGGGCCGACCCGCAGACGGTCGCCGACACCGCCCGGGAGGCCGCGGCCGGCGGAGGCACCGTGGTCACGGGGTGGCGGGTGCGTGCCGACGGCCCGCGCACCGTCTGCGTGGGGACGGTCGCCGACGCCGACGACGCGGGACGGGCCGTGCTGGCGGCGGTGATCGGCGCGGACGTCGTCGTCGACGCCGCTGCCGACCGTGAGGTGATCGACCGGCTCTGCGACGACCTGCGCCGGCTGGGCACGCTCGAGCACCGGCTGGGTGCGGCGGCGCGGCGGCCCGTTCTCACCGACGACGAGCGGGCCCTGCTGGCTCACCTGCTCGGCGGTGCGACGCTGGGCGAGACGGCGCGGGCGCTGCACCTGTCGCGCCGCACGGCCGATCGCCGGCTGGCGTCGGCGCGGGCCAAACTGGGCGCGAGCAGCACGTCCGAGGCGGTCGTGCTCGCCGCCCGGGCCGGGATCAAACCCGGCTGAGTTCGCCGACCGCGTTGCGGCGCCGGTCGCACCCGGTCCCGACGTGGACCCGCCGCCGCCTGCAACCACAGCACGCGCACACCGGAACACGAGTGCCCGGACCGTGTCATGATCCTCGCGTGCTCATCGGCAGACACGACGAGCTGGACCGCCTGCTGGGCGCGCTCGGGGAGGACAAGCCGACGGTCGTCGTGGGCGAGGCCGGCGTCGGCAAGACGACGCTGCTGCGTGCTGCCGCCGCCCGCGCGGGACGGCACAGCTACGAAGGTGGCGCGCTCTCGACGCTGTCCTGGATGGAGTACCTGCCGCTACGCCGAGCCCTCGGCCGCGCGGTAGTCGGCGCCGACCCGCAGGCCGTCAGCGCCGACGTCGAGGCCCAGGTCGGCGACGGCGTGCTGCTGCTCGACGACCTGCAGTGGGCCCACCCGGGCACGCTCGAGGTGGTCGGCGTCCTCGGCGGCCGGCTCGGCCTGCTGACCGGGGTCCGCCGCGGCGAACCACGCTCCGACGACGTCATCGGCACGCTCGGCGCGGCGGGTTTCGCGGTGCTGGAGCTGCCGCCGTTCACTCCGGACGAGTCGGCCGAACTGCTGCGCACGCTGCACCCCGATCTACCCGAGGCGGCGGTCAGCACCCTGATCGAGCGGACCGGCGGCAACCCGCTGCTGCTGCAGGAGTTGGCGTCCTCGGGCGAGCCGTCCGAGAGCCTGCGGCTGGCCATGGCCGCCCGGCTGCGCCACCTGGACGATGCCGGGCGCGACGCGTTCGGCCTGCTGGCGCTCGCCGGACGTCCGGTGCCGGTCGAGGACCTCGGGGCGGACGGCGTCCAGGGGCTGCTCGCCGCCGGCCTCGCGGTCGCCGACCGGGACGGGATCGAGATCCGGCACGCGCTGCTCGGCGAGGTCGCCGTCGACCAGATGGCGGCGGACGAACGCCGGGCGCTGCACGCCCGCATCGCGCGGGGCGTGCGCGATCCCGGCGAGGCCGCCCGGCACTTCCTGCACGCCGACGACCGGCCCGCCGCACACACCGCCGCGCTGCGCGCCGCCGAGCAGACCAGCAACCCCGGTGAACGGGCCGCCCACCTGGCCATCGCCGCGACCTGCGCGCAGGGCCCGGAGGCGGACGAGCTGCGGATCAGAGCGGCGCTCGCGCTGCAGACCGTCGACGACTGGGACGGGCTCAACACCGTGCTGGACGCGGTGTCGGCCGACAACCGCGACGCGCAGGCCTGGGCCTGCCTGCTTCGCTCGCGCGCGGCCTGGATCGCCGGCCGGCCGGAGGTGATGCGCTCGGCGGTCGCGTCCGGGCTGGAGCTGGCCGGCGGCTCGGACAGCGAGGTCGAGGTCGAGCTGCAGATCGCCGCCGCGCGCATCCCGATCTTCCTCGACGCCGACTACCCGCACGGTCTGGAACTTGCCCGCGTCGCGCTCGAACACGCCACGTCGACCGGGCGGATCCGCGCACGTGCCGAGTCGATCTACGGCACCGCGCTGTTCTTCTGCGGCGAACCCGACTGGGCCGAGCACGTGCAGCTCGCGGTCGACCTCGCCCGTGCGGAGGGCGACCTGAGCACCGAGGTCGCCGCCGCGCTGAACCTGGTCGCGATGAGCGAGACCGCGGGCGACCCGCAGCACGGCCGCGCTGTGGCCCACGAGTACATCGGCCGGTGCCGCGAGCTCGGCCTGGGCAAGCGCGAGGCCATGGTGCGCATCGGCCTGCTCAACCTGGACTTCCAGATCGGCGACTACGCGGCCGTCCTGTACGGCTTCGACGAACTGGCCGGTGCGGCCCTGGACGCGCGCAGTCGCGACCGCGTCGCCGAGACGTACTGCCTGGCCCTGATCGACCTGGGCCGCATCGACGAGGCGGTGCGGCTGCTCGCCGGCGCGTCCGCCGAGGCGGTACAGGACAACGGACAGGTGCTGGACTGGATCCACGCCGAGGCCGAGCTCTGGGGCGGGCGACCGGTGCAGGCCCGCCGGCACGTCGAGGCGTTCCTGGCCCGCAGCCTGTTCCCGACGGTGCGCGTATACGGCGAGGTGACCCGCGCCTGGGTGCTCGCCGATCTCGGTCAGGACCCGGGCGCACCGGTCGACGAGCAGACCGTGCCCGGCGTGCTGGGCGCACGTCCGGAGACGGTCGCGCTCGGGCTGCGGCACGCGGGCGAGCACGCCGCTGCGGCCGAGGCGTTCGCCGAAGCGGCGCGGCTCTGGGCGCCCTATCACCGGCGCGGCGAGCTGCGCTGCCTGTGGCGCCGGGGCGAGGCGCTCGCGGCGGCGGGAGACACGGCGGCGGCGGTCGCGGTGCTCACCGACCTCGAGCAGCGCGTCGAGGCTGCCGGCATGCTGCCGTTGCTGGGTCGGATCCACCGCTCGCTGCGGGCGTGCGGGCTGCGGCGCAGCAGCCCCGCGCCGCGCCGCGGCACCGGGCTGCTCAGCGCGCGCGAGGCTCAGGTGCTGCACCTGGTCGGACAGGGGCTGAGCAACTCCGAGATCGCCTCGCGGCTGGGCGTATCGCGGCACACGGTGGTCACCCAGATCGCGTCCGGATCGGCCAAGCTGGGCGCGAACAACCGCGCGCACGCCGCGTCGCTCGCGGCCGAGCTGGGCGCGCCGGACGCGCCGTCAGCCACACCGCCGGACGCAGCGCCGGACGCGCCGGACGCCGCACCGCCGGCCGCCGCACCGCCGGCCGCCGAGACCGACGTGGCCGCTACAGCAACCTGTCAGCCGAGTTCCTTGCCGTAGAACAGCGCGCCCGGCTGGCACGCGTAGTGCCCGAACGCGGGCACCCGCAGGTAGCCGCAGCTCTCGTACAACGCGATCGCCTCGGGCTGCTGGTTGCCGGTGTTGAGCACCGCCCGTGTGGCGCCCGACGCGGCGGCGCTGGTTTCCAGTTCGGCGAGCAGCCGCCGCGCGAAGCCGTGCCCGCGCGCGTGCGGCACCACGTACATCCGCTTGATCTCGACCACGCCGTTCTCGATCCGGCGCCAGCCGCCGGTCGCGGCCGGTTCGCCGTCGGCGAGGCCGACCAGGAACAGGCCGTGGGGCGGCTCGAACTCCGCCAGCTCGACGACCGCTTCGTCCGGCCCGCCGTAGCGCACGACGTACTCCTGCTGCACCTGCTCGACCAGGCGGATCACGTCGGCGTCGTCGTACGCCCGGGTCTGGATCAGCAACTCCACGGCCGCGAGGTTATCCGGCGGCTCCGATGCCGCCGTTCGCCGGCTGCCACTCAGCGGTAGTGCTCGTGGCCGCCGACCGGCCAGCGCCGCCCGTCGACACGCACGCCCTCGCCGTCGATGACGGCACCGATGACGCGCCACTGCTCCGGCAGGTCGGTACCGCGCGGGAAGGTCGCGGCCAGCGCGTAGTCATCACCGCCGGTGAGGACCCACACCAGCGGGTCGACGTTGAGCGCGGCCCCCACCTCGGCCAGCTTCGCGGGTACCTCGATCGCCTCGCCGCGCAGTTCCAGGCGCACCCCGCTCGCCTCGGCGATGTGGCCGAGGTCGGCGATCAGCCCGTCGCTGACATCGGTCATCGCCGTCGCGCCGAGCTGCGCCGCGCGGGGGCCCTCCGCGTACGGCGGCTCCGGGCGTCGGTGTGCGGTCACCACCTGCACCGGCGAGCGGAACCCGCGCCCGAGCACCGCCAGCCCTCCGGCGCTCCAGCCCAGCCGGCCGGCCACCGCGACCACGTCGCCGACGCGGGCCCCGCCGAGCGTCACCGGGTCGCGCCCCTGCAGGTCACCGAGCGCGGTCACCGCCAGCGTGATCGTGTCCGCGGCCGTCACGTCCCCACCGACCACCGCGGCACCCACCTCGCCGCACTCCTCGCGCAGCCCGGCCACCAGGCCGTCGACCCAGTCCAGCGCGAGCGTGCCCGGCGCCGCGAACCCGACCAGCAACGCGGTCGGCACGGCCCCCATGGCGGCGATGTCCGCCAGGCTGCGGGCGGCCGCCTTGTGCCCGATGTCGTTCGCGGTCGACCAATCGCGGCGGAAATGCCGGTTCTCCACCAGCATGTCGGTGGACGCCACCACCCTGCCGTCGGCGGCCGCGACCACCGCCGCGTCGTCGCCCGGACCGAGCAGCGTCGTGTCGGCCCCGGCCAGCGCGGCCGTGATCCGCCTGATCAACCCGAACTCGCCGACATCTGAAACGGTGATGACGTCACTCCTGCTGTATCGAGCCGATCGCCCGGGACCGGCCCGTCCGGCCGGCACGCGGCACCGGCGGGGCCCTGCGCTACGTTCATACCGTCCGGACGAACCAGCACCGAAGGGGCGCGCCGATGAGTGTGAATGCCTACATCCTGATCCAGACCGAGGTCGGCAAGGCCGCCGCCGTGGCGCAGGAGATCGGCGCTCTCGACGGGGTCACCAACGCCGAGGACGTCACCGGTCCGTACGACGTGATCGTGCGCGCCGAGGCGGACACCGTGGACGAGCTGGGCAAGCTGGTCGTCGCGAAGGTGCAGGGCGTCGCCGGGATCACCCGCACGCTGACCTGCCCGGTCGTCCACCTGTAGCAAGGGGCCTGGAGATCTCCCCGGACACCCGCCGGGCGGCGCTGATCGCGACCGCGCTGACCGTGCCGATCGTGATCGTCCTGGGGCTGATCTTCGGCCTGTCCGGCGGGACCGGTCCGGGTTCGGCGCCGACCACCGCCAGTGCGCCGCCGAGCGCGCTGCCCGCGCTCACCCCGACCGCACCGCCGTCGAATCCGGCCGCGGCCGCGTCGTGCACCAAGCTGTTGCAGACCCTGCCCGAGCGGCTCGGCGACCTGCTGCCCCGCGTCGTGCACCCCAGGCCGGACTCGCTGTTCGTGGTCGCCTGGGGCGAGCCCGCCGTCATCGTGCGCTGCGGCGTCCCGCGTCCGGCCGACCTCAAGCCCGGCAGCGCCGACTTCGTTCCGGTGGTGAACGGGGTGTCGTTCCTGGAGCACGACACGTCCGACGCCCACGTGTACGTGGCGATCGACCGTGCCGCCTACGTCGAGATCAGCTTCCCGAAATCGAGCGGGTCGGGCGAACTGCCGCTGCTGGCCACGGCCATCGCCAAGGCGATGCCGCCGGTCTGCCTGCCGCAGGCCGGCGTCGGCGAGAAGCAGCCCGACCCGGCCGACCTGTGCGTGAACCGTCCCTGACGGCTACCCGTCGACGCGACTACCCGTCGACGCCGCGCCGTGCGGCGGCGTCGGCAGCGCGCACGAAGGCGCTGACCAGCCCCTGGATGGCAAGCGGACGCAGCCGCGACAGCATCGCCACGACCTGCTCGTCGCCCAGCTCGCCGCGCTGGTAGGGCCCCCAGATCGCCTTGACGAAGACGTCGGTCAGCCCGTTCGCGACGGCGGCCGCGTGCTCGCCGATGATCTCGGCCGAGTCGTGCAGCACGCTCGCCGGGACGGGCAGGGCCAGCAGCTCGAGCGCGTGGCCGAGCAGCGCGGGCGACACCCGGTAGGTGTCGCCGCCGGCCGCGTGCAGGGCGCCGATGCCGTCCAGGTACCGCAGCTCGTCCTCGGTCAGCCGCCGGCCGACCCGCCGCTCGAGCGCGGCCCGGTCCAGCTCCTCGGTCTGCTCCGGCAGCCACGGCGCGAGTACGGCGGCGTGCACCGCGTACTCGGACGGCGCGGCGTCGGCCGGGATCCGCTGCAGGACCCGCTCGATCGCGGCGAGGGTGTAGCCGTGCTCCTGCAGGGTGCGGATCAGCTCGAGGCGCATCCGGTGCCGCGCGTCGTAGTACGCGACCCGGCCGCGCCGCTCCGGAGCGGGCAGCAGGCCTTCGGTGGCGTAGAACCGCACCGTGCGCACCGTCATGCCGGTGCGGGCGGCCAGCTCGTCGATCGTGAGCGTGTCGCCGTCGGGAGCGGGTACCGCGGACATGGGTCGCAAGCGTAGACCAATGACACACTTACTGGCACTTGACAACTGTGACAGTAAAACTGGCAGTATCGGGTAACCACTCGCGACAGGACGGGACCCCATGACCGAAGCGTTCGTCTATGACGCCGTGCGCACGCCGCGCGGGCGTGGCAAGAACACCGGGTCGCTGCACGGCACCAAGCCGATCTCGCTGCTGACCGGGCTGATTGCCGAAGTACTGGCCCGCAACCCGGGCATCGACCGGCAGGCCGTCGAAGACGTGATCCTCGGCGTCGTCACCCCGGTGGGCGAGCAGGGCGCCGACATCGCGCGCACCGCCGCCCTGGCGGCCGGCTTTCGCACCTCCGGTGCCGGGCTGCAGCTGAACCGGTTCTGCGCCTCCGGCCTCGAGGCCGTGAACATCGCCGCGCAGAAGGTCCGCTCGGGCTGGGAGGACCTGCTGTTCGCCGGCGGCGTCGAGTCGATGTCCCGCGTGCCGATGGGTTCGGACGGCGGCGCGTGGGCGCAGGACCCGGAGACCGCGTACGACACCGGCTTCGTCCCGCAGGGGGTGGGCGCCGACCTGATCGCCACCATCGAGGGTTTCAGCCGCGCCGACGTGGACACCTTCGCCGCCGAGTCGCAGACCCGCGCGGCGAAGGCGATCGCCGACGGCGCCTTCGCCCGTTCGGTGATCCCGGTCCGCGACCTCAACGGCGAGATCGTGCTGGACCACGACGAGTTCGTGCGCCCCGGAACCACGCCGGAGTCCCTCGCCGGGCTCAAGCCGTCGTTCGAGGGCATCGGCGAGATGGGCGGCTTCGACGCGGTCGCCCTGCAGAAGTACCACTGGGTCGAGAAGATCAACCACGTGCACCACGCCGGAAACTCCTCCGGCATCGTCGACGGCGCCGGGCTGGTCGTGGTCGGCAGCGAGCGCGCCGGCACCGACTTCGGGCTGACCCCGCGCGCCCGCGTGGTCGCCACCGGCGTCGTGGGCAGCGAACCGACGATCATGCTGACCGGGCCCGTCCCGTCCGCGCAGAAGGCGCTGGCCAAGGCCGGGCTGGACGTCACCGACATCGACCTGTTCGAGGTCAACGAGGCGTTCGCCGCGGTGGTCATGAAGTTCATGAAGGACCTGAAGGTGCCGCACGAGAAGGTGAACGTGAACGGCGGTGCCATCGCGATGGGCCACCCGCTCGGCGCCACCGGGTCGATGATCCTCGGCACCTTGATCGACGAGTTGGAACGCCGCGACCTGCGGTACGGGCTGGCCACGCTCTGCGTGGGCGGCGGCATGGGCGTGGCGACGATTGTGGAGCGTGTGGCATGAGCAACGACACCATCAAGTGGGAGCAGGACGCGGACGGCATCGTCACGCTCACCCTGGACGACCCGAGCCAGCGCGCGAACACGATGAACGGCGCCTACCAGGCGTCCATGAAGGCTGCGATCGACCGGCTGTACGCCGAGCGGGATTCGGTCAGCGGCGTGATCGTCACGTCCGGCAAGGACACCTTCTTCGCAGGCGGTGACCTGCGGCTGCTGTCGCAGGTCACCGAGGCCAACGCGGCCGAGTTCGCAGCCGGGGTCACCGCGATCAAGGCCGACCTGCGCCGGCTGGAGACCCTCGGCAAGCCGGTGGTCGCCGCACTCAACGGCGCCGCGCTCGGCGGCGGGCTGGAGATCGCGCTCGCCTGCCATCACCGCGTCGCGCTGGACAACCCGAAGGCGCAGTTCGGACTGCCCGAGGTGACGCTCGGCCTGCTGCCAGGTGGTGGCGGCGTCGTGCGCATCACCCGGCTGCTCGGCATCGTCGACGGGCTGATGAAGGTGCTGCTGCAGGGCACCCGCTACAAGGCGGCGCAGGCGCTCGAGATCGGCATCGTCGACGAGGTGGCGCCCACGCCGGAGGCGATGTTCGCCGCGGCGCGCGCCTGGATCAAGGCCAACCCGGAGTCGGTGCAGCGCTGGGACGCGAAGGACTACCGGATGCCGGGCGGCTCGCCGACCTCGCCCAAGCTGGCCGGCATGCTGCCCGCGCTGCCGGGCAACCTGCGCAAGCAGCTCAAGGGTGCACCGATGCCGGCGCCGCACCACATCATGTGCGCCGCCGTCGAGGGTGCCGGGGTGGACCTGGACACCGCGCTGGCCATCGAGGGCCGCTACTTCGTGAACCTGGCCAAGGGGCAGACCGCGAAGAACATGATCCAGGCGTTCTGGTTCGACCTGAACTCGATCAACGCGGGCGGCTCGCGTCCGGACGGCTACGACACGCGCCAGGTGCAGAAGGTGGCGGTGCTCGGCGCCGGCATGATGGGCGCCGGCATCGCCTACGTCTCGGCGCGCAACGGAATCGAGGTCGTGCTCAAGGACGTCTCGCTCGAAGCGGCCGAGAAGGGCAAGGGCTACTCGCAGAAGCTGCTGGACAAGCAGGTTTCGCGCGGCAAGAGCACGCAGCAGCAGGCGGACGCGGTGCTCGCGCGCATCACCCCGACCGCCGACTACGCCGACCTGGCCGGCTGCGACCTGATCGTCGAGGCGGTCTTCGAGAACGTCGAGCTCAAGCACTCGGTGTTCGCCGAGGCCGAGCCGGCAGTCGCCGCGGACGCGCTGCTGGGCTCGAACACCTCGACGCTGCCGATCACCTCGCTGGCCGAGGGCGTGCAGCGCAAGAGCGACTTCATCGGGCTGCACTTCTTCTCCCCCGTCGACAAGATGCCGCTGCTGGAGATCATCCGCGGCGAGCAGACCTCGGACGAGGCGCTGGCCCGGGCACTGGACTTCGCGGCGCAGATCAAGAAGACGCCGATCGTCGTCAACGACAGCCGGGGGTTCTTCACCTCGCGGGTGATCGGCACGTTCGTCAACGAGGCGCTGGCGATGGCCGCCGAGGGCGTCGCCCCGGCCTCGATCGAGCAGGCGACGACCCAGGCCGGTTATCCGGTCGGCGCGCTGCAACTGGCGGACGAGCTCAACCTGGAGCTGTTCCTGAAGATCCGCGACGAGACCCGCAAGGCGGCCGGAACGTCGTACACGGCGCACCCGGCCGAGGCCGTGGTGGAGAAGATGGTCGAGCTGGGCCGGCCCGGGCGGTTGCGCGGCGCCGGCTTCTTCGACTACGACGAGACCGGTAAGCGGCTCGGGCTCTGGCCCGGGCTGGCCGAGGTGTTCCCGGTCGAGAATCCCGAGTCCGTCGACCTGCACGAGCTCGGCGAACGGATGCTGGTGATCGAGGCGGTCGAGTCGGCGCGCTGCGTCGAAGAGGGCGTGATCGTGCAGGCCGCGGACGCGAACATCGGCTCGATCATGGGCATCGGCTTCCCGCCGTGGACCGGTGGCGTGCTGCAGTACATCAACGGGTTCGCCCGGCTGGACGGCCTGGGCGAGACCGGGCTGCGCGGCTTCGTCGTGCGGGCCGAGGAGTTCGCGAAGGCGTACGGCGCCCGCTTCGCGCCGAACCCGCTGCTGCGCAAGAAGGCCGAGAGCAACGACACGTTCTAGCACTGTTGGCCCCGTAGCAGGGCGACACGCCGCGGGTGAGCCTGCTACGGGGCCAACAGTGGGTTGAGGGGGCTGATCATGGCGGGGCCACTGCACGGCGTGCGGGTGCTGGAGCTGCCCGCGATCGGGCCGGTGCCGCTGCTCGGAATGCTGCTCGCCGACCTGGGTGCCGACGTGATCCGCGTCGACAAGCTCGCCGGGGACGGCATGTTCGACGCGCTGCCCGCCGGTCCGCTCGGACGCGGCCGCCGCTCGATCGGCCTCGACCTGCGCAAGCCCGGCGGGCCCGAGGTGGTGCTGCGGCTGATCGAGGGCTGCGACGCGCTGATCGAGGGGTTCCGTCCGGGCGTCGCCGAACGGCTGGGTATCGGGCCGGACGAGGCGCTGGCCCGCAACCCGCGGCTGGTCTACGGCCGGATGACCGGCTGGGGGCAGCACGGCCCGCTGGCCGCCACCGCCGGGCACGACATCACCTACCTGGCGATCACCGGCCTGTTGCACGGCATCGGCCCCAAGGACAGCCCGCCGGTGCCGCCGGTCAACTACGTGGCCGACTTCGGCGGCGGCTCGATGTTCCTCGCGACCGGCGTGCTGGCCGCCCTGCTGCACGCCCGCGCCACCGGTGAGGGGCAGGTCGTGGACGCCGCGATGACCGAGGGCGCCGCCTATCTGGGCTCGATGACCCGTACCCTGTTCGCCAGTGGTGGCTGGACCGACCAGCGGGGCGCGAACCTGCTCGACGGCGGCGCCCCGAACTACCGCTGCTACGAGTGCGCCGACGGCAGGTACGTGGCCGTCGGCGCCCTGGAACCCCGGTTCTGGACGGCGCTGCTGGGCGGCCTCGGGCTGGACCCGGACACCACGCCGTCGGCGTACGACCCCGCCCGGTGGGACGCCTGCGCGGCGGTGCTGGCCAGTGCCTTCGCGACCCGCACGCGCGATGAGTGGGCAGCCGTGTTCGAGCCGCTGGACGCGTGCGTCGCGCCGGTGCTGACGCTGGCCGAGGCACCACAACACCGGCACAACGCCGCGCGTGGCAGCTACGTACAGGTGGGCACGGCGACGATGCCCGGGCCGGCGCCGCGCTTCTCGGCGACGCCGGGCGGGGCGACCGGTTTAACCGAGGTCGCGGCGGCCACCGACGAACTGCTCGCCGCCGCCGGCTTCACCACCCAGCAGGTCGCGCAGCTTCGCGAATCGGGCGCCATCGCCGGAACTGACTAGACTCTCGCCCGTGGCAAAGCGTCCCGTCCCCCAGGTTGAGGTCCGGCTCACCCAGCAGGGCACGATCTCCTGGCCGGCGGCGCTGCGCAACCGCTGGCAGGCGAAGTACCTGCTGGTCGAGGACCACGGCGACTACGCGATCGTCCGGCCGATGGCCACCGACGATCCGCTGGCGATCACCCGCCAGCGGCCGATGCGCGACCGCTGAGGCCGGCCAACTCGGCGCGGAACCCGTCGCGCCAGGTGGCGTACCGCGGCGCCCAGCCCAGTTCGCGCTTGGCCCGCTCGTTGGACGCCGACGGCGCCGACGTCATCATGAACGTCGCGCCCTCGCCCGCGGCCAGCCGCCCCACCCAGGCCGGCACGTGCCGCGGCGGCTTCGCGCCGAGCAGGTCGGCCAGGTAGGGCAGCCAGTCCCTGGTGCGCGCCGGCTCGTCGTCGATCACGACGTACACGCCGGCGCCCTTCGTCAGCGCCGCGATGGTTGCGGTCGCCGCGTCGTGCACGTGCAGGAACGTCCAGTACCCGCCGCCGTCGCCGACGATCGGCAGCTTCCGCTTGCGGATCGCGGTGATCTGCGGGCCCCCGTCCGCCAGTGAGGTATGCGGGCCGTAGAAGCCGCCGTAGCGTAGTGCGACGCCGCCGGGCGTCGCGGTGACCAGCTCTTCGAGCCGCCGTAGCGCCGCCGCCGACTCGCGGAACGCCGCGGGCGGGTCCGGCCGGATCGCCCCGTGCGCGTCGACGAACACCCAGCGGAAGCTCTGTGCCACGAAGCGGGAGACACCTGACTCGCGCCCCGCCGCCAGCAGGTTCTCGGTGCCCTCCGTGCGCAGCAGGTTCGTTCCGGCGAACAGCCTGTCGAAGTTGCGGAAGTTGTTGCCGAGCTCCGACAGTGCGGTGGCCTGGTGCACGATGGCGTCCGGCTGCACCTGCGCGACGGCGCGACGCACGGCGTCGCGGTCCAGCACGTCCAGCGCGAGCGGCTTGGCGCCGAGCGCGGTGAGCTCGGCGAATCTGCGCTCGTTGCGGCTGGTACCGACGACCTCGTGCCCGGCGCCGGCGAGCAGCGGGACGAGCTGGCGTCCTACGGCTCCGGTGGCTCCCGCGACCAGTACTCGCATCATGATCTCCTCATCAGTCGTTGTGCTGCCCAGGAGACGACCGGCCCACGCCGCCTGTGACAGGCTGCTGGGGTGAGCCAGAGCACAGCCGCGCTGTACGCCGAGCTGCGGCCGCTGCTGTTCTCGATCGCCTACCGGATGCTCGGCGCGGTGACCGAGGCCGAGGACGTCGTGCAGGACTCGTTCGTCCGGTTCCAGCATGCGCTGCAGGACGGCACGGTGATCCAGAACCCCAAGGCGTACCTGACCACGACCGCGACCCGGCTCTCGCTGGACACGCTCACGTCGGCGCGGCGCAACCGCGAGTCGTACCTGGGCGAATGGCTGCCCGAGCCGCTGCTCGCATCGGACGAGCTCGGGCCGGCCGGCCAGGCGGAGCTGAGCGACTCGCTGTCGATGGCGTTCCTGATCGTGCTGGAGAGCCTGAACCCGATCGAACGCGCGGTGTTCCTGCTGCGCGACGTGTTCGGCTACCCGTACGAGGAGGTCGCCGAGTTCGTCGACCGCTCGCCGGAGAACTGCCGCCAGATCCTGGTGCGGGCCCGCGCCAAGGTGCAGCAGGACAGGCCCCGTTTCGACGCCTCCCCGGAGCGCCGCGCCGCCCTGGCCGAGAGCTTCTTCGCCGCGTGCCGGCGCGGCGACCTGGCCGCGCTGAAGGAACTGCTCGCGGCCGACGTGGCGTGGCACGGCGACGGTGGCGGCAAGGCGCCGGCCACCGCACGGACGATCTACGGCGCGGACCGCGTACTGCGCCTGCTGGTCAGCCTGTTCGGGCAGGGCGCCACGCTGGGCATGGTGTCCGAGCCCGCCCTGGTCAACGGCCAGCCGGGAGCGGTGAACCGGACCGCAGACGGGCAGATCGTCAGCGTGTTCGCGCTGGAGATCGCCGACGGGCAGGTGCAGGCCGTGCACTCGGTGGTGAACCCCGACAAGCTCGGCCACCTCGGCCCGGTCGCCGATGTGCGGGCGCTGCTGGCCGGCCTGCGCCGACCGCGGCCATGATCGAGAGGTAACGAATCGGGCGAACCGGGAAGGGCTTCGGTGAGGTGCCGGCTGAACCGAGGAGCTGCCATGGCCAGGAACCCGTACCGCGTGGGCGACGCGGTGTACGTCCGTGACGGGGAGAACTACCTGCGGCGCAAGGTGGTCGGCACCACCCGACATACCGTGCTGGTCGCGCCGTTCGCCGACAGCGGGTACGCGATCCGGCACCGGTGGCGCCGGGTGCATCGGGCGCTGCCGCCGGTGGTCCTCACCGACAGCGACTGGGCGGCGCTCGAGGCGCAGTTCGCGGACGCGCCGTCAGGCGGCGCGGCGTGATGGTCCGGGCGTTCCCCCGCTGCAGCCGGTGCGAGTGCCCGGTCAACCGCGACGAGTGCGTGCAGGTGCGCGCGCGCCGGTGGCATCCGCGGTGCTGGGACGCGTACCAGCTCGAGGTTCTCGCCGAGGCGATGAAGGACCTGGCCCGGTGACGCCGGTCGCCTGAGCGGCATCACCGCACGGCGACCGCCGGCCGGTTGTCTATCGTGTGCCGGTGACGACCACCGAGCCGCTGCCGCCGGCGCCGCCCGTCAGCCTCGACCCGGCCGAGCTCGCGGTGTGCTTGAAGGTGCTCGCGCAGAGCGAGCAGTTGCCACCGGAACACCCCGACGCGATCGCGATCCGGCGGGCCACCGGCCGGATCTTCAAGCAGGTGAAGCGGGCCCGGCGCGATGCCCGCCGCGACGCGATCTCCGCGGCCGACCGTGCCGTGGTGGCGGCGACCGCGACCGGGTCGCCGCAGCGCATCGACGACGAGACCGAGGGCATCGCGCTGGTGTCCAGCGCGCGCGGTGCCAGCGCCGGAACCTACCTGCGGCCGCGCCCCTGCTACGTCTGCAAGCAGGACTACACGCAGGTGGACGCGTTCTACCACCAGCTCTGCCCGGACTGCGCGGCGCTGAACCATGGCAAGCGGGACGCGCGCACCGACCTCACCGGCCGCCGCGCGCTGCTCACCGGCGGCCGCGCCAAGATCGGTAGGTACCTCGCGCTGCGCCTGCTGCGCGACGGCGCGCACACCACGATCACCACCCGGTTCCCGAACGACGCGGTGCGCCGGTTCACCGCCGAGCCGGACAGCGCCGACTGGCTGCACCGGCTGCGCATCGTCGGCATCGACCTGCGCGACCCGGCCCAGGTCGTCGCCCTGGCCGACTCGGTCGCGGCGGCCGGGCCGCTGGACATCCTGATCAACAACGCCGCGCAGACCGTGCGCCGCTCCCCCGGCGCTTACGGGCCGCTCGCGGCGGCCGAGAACGACCCGCTGCCGGACGGGCCGCTGCCCGAGATCCTCACCTTCGACCACATCTCGGACGCCCACCCGCTGGCGCTGGCCGGCTCGCTGGCCGAGCATCCGCTGCCGCACCTGCCGCAGACACTGGACGGCGCGCAGATCTCCCGGCTCGCGGTGCTGGCCGGTTCGGCGTCGTTGCAGCGCCACCTGGACAGCACCGCGATCGACGCCGGCGGCCTCGTCCCGGACCGCAACAGCGTCAACAGCTGGACGCAGCGGGTCGATGAGGTCGACGCGCTGGAGCTGCTCGAGGTGCAGCTGTGCAACACGACCGCCCCGTTCGTGCTGATCAGCCGGTTGCGGCCCGCGCTGGCGGCCAGCCCCGCACGGCGCACGTACATCGTGAACGTCTCGGCGATGGAGGGCGTGTTCGGCCGCGGCTACAAGGGCCCGGGCCACCCGCACACCAACATGGCCAAGGCGGCGCTGAACATGCTCACGCGCACGAGCGCGACCGAGCTTTTCGGCGACGGCATCCTGATGACCTCGGTCGACACCGGCTGGATCACCGACGAGCGGCCGCACTTCACCAAGATCCGGCTTGCCGAGGAGGGCTTCCACGCCCCGCTCGACCTCACCGACGGCGCGGCCCGCGTGTACGACCCGATCGTGCAGGGCGAGGCGGGAGTCGACCTGTACGGCTGCTTCCTGAAGGACTACCGGCGCGCCGACTGGTGATCTGATCGCGGCGCAGGGTGGGCCGTAGGCTCGGCGCGTGCTGCCCGCCGTCACCGCCCTGCGCTACGTCACGCCGCTGCGTGAGGGCGGCTCGCTGCCCGGGCTGATGGAGGCCGACGACCTGGGCACCTACGTCGTCAAGTTCACGGGCGCGGGCCAAGGACCCAAGGCACTGGTCGCCGAGGTGATCTGCGCCGAACTGGCCGGTGCGCTCGGGCTGCCGGTCCCCCGGCTGGTGACGGTCGAACTCGACCCGATCCTCGCGGCCAACGAACCGGACGAGGAGGTGCAGGACCTGCTGCGCGCCAGCCCGGGCACCAACCTCGGGGTCGACTTCCTGCCCGGTGCGCTCGACCTGGACGTCACCGCTTTCCCGATCGACGCGGGGTTCGCCGGCCGGGTGATCTGGTTCGACGCGCTCGTGGGCAACGTCGATCGCTCGTGGCGCAACCCGAACATGCTGTTCTGGCATCGCGAGCCGTACCTGATCGACCACGGCGCCGCGCTGACGTTCCACCACCGCTGGCCGGCGCGCGCGAGCTCGTTCGGCTACGACGCCCGCGAGCACGCGCTGCTCGGCTGCGCGCCCGATCTGGACGCCGCGGACGCCGCCCTGGCGCCGCGCGTCAGCACGGACGTGCTGCGTGCCGCGGCCGCGCAGGTTCCGGACGCCTGGCTGGCCGATGGGGCCGGTGATCCGGATGCGGCGCGCGCCGCGTACGTCGAGGAGCTCACGGCACGGCTGGACGCGCGGGACGCCTGGCTGGCGTCGGTGCACGACGCGGTGCTAGCGCACGACGAGGCCGGGCGGATCGCCTCGGCCGCCCGGCGCAACCGGCCGTACTGGCTCGGTGGTGCCTCGTGAGAAGCCCTGTGTCAAGCCGCCTCGAGTTGATCTTGCTTGAGGATGCGTTGGAGCGCGAGGTGTTGTTCGGGGTCGTAGGCCTGGTGGGTCTGCCAGCAGTGCCAGATGATGTTGAGCCAGGCGCGGGCGAGGATGCGGACGGCGTGGGGGTGGTCGTGGCCGCGGGTTCGGGCACGGTTGTAGAGGTCAGCAGCCCAGGGGTTGGCGCGGCGGGTGTCGCCGGCGAAGTCGGTGACGGCGTCGCGCAGTTGTTTGTCGCGGGCCCAGCGGAACGCGACGACGTGGCTCTTGCCCGATTGTCGGGTCGAGGGTGTGACGCCGGCCAGGCTGGCCAGCGATTCTCGGGTGGGGAAGCGGGCGCGGCAGTCGCCGATCTCGGCGAGCAGCCGGGCGGCTCGGACTTTTCCGGCGCGGGGCAAGCTGGTGAAGATGTGCGCGTCAGCGTGCGAGGCGAGCTGGGTCTCGATCTCGGTACTGAGGGCTTTGATCTGTTCGAGCAGCACGGTCAGCACAGCGACGTAGCCGCGGGTGATCGCAGCGTGGGCGTCGGCCTCGGTGCCGATGGGGCCGCGCGGGGCGGTGAGCAGGCGGGCGTGCAACACCGCCGGATCGACCTTGCCGGAGTAACCCTGCTTGGCCAGCCAGGTTCCGAGGCGGATCGGGGTGAGCCAGTCGGCCTGCTGCTGAGTGGTGAAGCGGGTCAGGAAGGCGAGGCTGATCGCACTGTCGAGATCGGCGAACAGGCCGACCGCGCCAGGGAAAACTCGCTTGAGGTGGTCCCGCAGCTGGTTCGCGGTGCCGACGCGGTTGGCGACCAGGTCGCGACGGGCGCGGACGGCGCGGCGCAGCGCGACGGTGGGCGGAGTGTCGGGGATAAGAGGTCGCAGCCGGGCTCGGTCGGTGCGCAGCGTGTCGGCCAGCACGAACGCGTCGAACCGGTCGTCCTTGTTGCCGGCCGAGCCGTACCGACCGCGCAGGTTCTTGACCTTGTTCGGGTTGATCACCACGACGGTCAGGCCAGCGGCGAGCAGCGCGTCGACTACCGGCCCGTCCGGGCGTTCGATCGCGACCTCGTGACAGCCGGCGTCGATGAGGACGGCGACCAGCTCGCGCAACCCGTCGGCGGTGTGCTGGACGGTGTGCCGGACGAGTTCGCGGCCGCGGTCGCTAACGACCGAGACGGCATGGTCATCACGCGACCAATCCAACCCGCCGGTAAGACCGTTGGGCGGCTCGTCGGGCAGTGTGCTGTTCGGGGTGGTGCTGGCAGACTTCACGTCAGCCTCCTCGCTGCTAGACCCAGTGGGGAGGCGCCCACGTGCGGTACCGGTGGTTCCCGGACGTGGCAGCCGGTTCGCTCACTGATCGGCGCTCGACGGCGCTCAGCCCTGTCGACGGTCGGCACGTCCCGGGCAACCACCAGGCCTCGCATATCTCACGATGGACCTCAACCGGGTCGAGCGAGCTGGGCGATGACCTGGCGGCACCTCGGGCGCATCACCAATCCATCCGAGATCAGTGACACAAGGATGGTGCACCAGTGAGCGAGCTGGTCCCGTTCGAGTACGCGGTGCTGCGCGTGGTGCCGCGGGTCGAGCGCGGCGAGGCCATCAACGCCGGGGTGCTCGTGTACTGCCGCGATCGCGACTTCCTCGGCGCGCGGGTCGGCCTGGACGCCGCCCGGCTGCGCGCGCTGGACCCGGCGGCCGATGTCGAGGCCGTCCGTGCCGCGCTGGACGCCGCCGCGGACACCTGCGGTACGGGCGGCCCCGGGCCGGCCGCGGCCGAGCAGATCGGCCGCCGGTTCCGCTGGCTCACCGCGCCGCGCAGCACGGTCGTGCAGCCCGGTCCGGTGCACACCGGCCTGACCGCCGACCCGGCGGCCGAACTGGACCGGCTACTGGCCCTGCTCGTCGCGCCGCCCGGCCCGCCGGCACCGACCCGCTAGCCGACGGCCTCGTCGCTGGGTTCCGGGCGCAGCTCACGCCCGCTCCTGGGTGCCGGCTACGGACGGCGCGGCTCGCGCACCCCGGCCGAACCACCGCCGCTGTCGATCCACAACCGCACCGCGGCGCCGGCGGGAACCTTGGCGCCGGACTCCGGGCTCTGGTCCGTGACGGCGCCGCGCGGCCAGCCGTTCGCCCCCATCGGCACGCCGTCCGCGTCCCAGCCGGCCGCGGCCAGCCCGGCGTCGCGCAGCGCGGCGCACGCGTCGTCGCAGGACATCCCGATCACGTTCGGCACCCGCACCGTCGAGCGGCGGCGGGACTGACGCGCGGCTCGCGCGGTGAGTTCACTGCTCGCGCCGGCAACTGCCTCCTGCTTCGCTGCGGTCTCCTGCTTCGCTGCGGTCTCCTGCTGCGCGGCTGTCTCCTGCTGCGCTGCGGTCGGGGCATCGTCCAGATCGCGCCAGCGCTCCCAGGCCGACTGCCTGGTCACGCTCAGCCTGGTGGCGATCTCGGCCCACGACCGACCGTGCCTGCGCGCGGCCCGCACCGCGCCCAGCTCGGCCTGATCGAGCAGCCGGCGCACCAGGCCGACGTCACCGAGCGCGTCCAGCGCACCCGCGCCGTCGTCGGCATGCGAGCCGGCCGCGGGCCGGTCCCGATGCCATCCGGCCAGCCGGTCCCAGGCCCGCCGTCCGTCCGCCCACTGATGGTCCGTCATGGCGTCAGGTTACCCTGACGCGAGCGTCGGGGGCAGTGCCTGGTGCGTCAGGCCGCGCCGCGCCGCAGGGCGGCCGCGATCAGCCGGTCGACGAGGGCCGGGTAGTCGACGCCGCTGGCGGCCCACATCCGGGGGAACATCGAGATCGGGGTGAACCCCGGCATCGTGTTCACCTCGTTCACGATCACCTCGCGGCCGCCGGTGAGGAAGAAATCCACCCGGGCCAGGCCGGCGCAGTCCAGCGCGGTGAACGCGCGGCAGGCGGCGTGCTGCACCCGCGCGATCGCCTCGGCGGGCAGGTCCGGCGGGATGTCGAACTCGCAGGCGTCATCGAGGTACTTGGCCTCGAAGTCGTACCAGTCGTGCCCGCGCACCAGGCGGATCTCGGCAGGCAGGCTCGCATCCGGCCGCCCGGCCGCGTCCTCGAGCACGCCGCACTCGATCTCGCGCCCGCTCACCGCCGCCTCGACGAGCACCTTGCTGTCGTGCGCGAAGGCGAACTCGACCGCGTCCGGCAGGTCGGCCCACGCGTCCACCTTGCTGATGCCGACGCTGGAGCCGGCGCGTGCGGGCTTGACGAACACCGGCAACCCGAGGTGCCGCAGGCCGGCGGCCGCGACGTCGTCACCGCGGCGCAGCACCACGAACTCGCCGACGTCCAGCCCCTCGGCCCGCAGCAGCTTCTTGGTGAACTCCTTGTCCATCGCGGCCGCGCTGGCGAACACCCCGGGTCCGACGTACGGCACGCCGGCCAGCTCCAGCAGCCCCTGGATCGTGCCGTCCTCGCCGAACCGCCCGTGCAGCACGGGGAAGACGACGTCCACGCCGGCCAGCACCTGCGGTCCCGCGCCCGGATCGAGTACCACCAGCCCGGCCGAGGTCGGGTCACCGGGCAGCGCGACGGCGGTGCCCTTGTCCACCTCCGGCACCTGCCGGTCGATGATGCGCATGGCCGCCGGCTCGCCCTCGGTGAGCACCCAGCCGCCGGCCGGCGTGATGCCGATCGGCACCACCTCGTAGCGGTCCGGGTCCAGGGCCGCGATCACGCTGCCCGCGGAGACGACCGAGATCCCGTGCTCGCTGCTACGCCCGCCGTAGACGACGGCCACCCGGATGCGTCCCACGGCAGCCGACCCTATCGGGTCATACCGGGTCGGTTCATACCTCGCTCTTGACCGAGCGCGACATGAACCGCTCCAGCATCGCCTGCGGCGTCAGGCCACGGAAGCAGACCGCCTCGACGGCCTGGGTGATCGGCACGTCGACGCCGTGGCGCTGAGCGAGCTCGAGCACCGAACGGCACGACTTGGCCCCCTCGGCGACCTGGCCGTGCGTCGCCTCCTGAGCCTGCTGCAGGCTCTCGCCGCCACCGAGGCGGGTACCGAACGCGCGGTTGCGCGACAGCGGCGAGGAGCAGGTGGCGACCAGGTCCCCCAGCCCGGCCAGGCCGGCGAAGGTGAGCGGGTCGGCGCCGAGCGCGGTCCCCAGCCGCGACGTCTCGGCCAGCCCGCGGGTGATCAGCGAGGCGGCGGTGTTGTCGCCGTACCCCATGCCGTGCGCGATGCCGACGGCCAGCGCGATCACGTTCTTCACCGCCCCGCCGAGTTCGCACCCGACGACGTCGGCGTTGGTGTAGGGCCGGAAGTACGGCGCCGTCAGTGCCCGCTGGATCGCGACAGCCCGGTCCAGGTCGGTGCACGCGACCACGGTCGCCGTCGGCTGCTCGCGCGCGATCTCCAGGGCCAGGTTCGGCCCGGACAGCACGGCGATGCGTTCGGGCGCGGCGCCGGTGACCTCGGCGATCACCTCGCTCATCCGCTTCGCGGTACCGAGCTCGACGCCCTTCATCAGGCTGACCAGCGTCGCGGTCGGCGGCAGCAGCGGTGCCCAGCCGACCAGGTTCTCGCGCAGCGTCTGGGCCGGGATGGCGATCGCCACGAGTTCGGCACCGGCCAGCGCGGCCGCGGCGTCATGGGTGGCCGAGAGCTGCGGCGGCAGCGCGATGCCCGGAAGGTAGTCCGGGTTCGTGTGGGTCCGGGCGATCACCTCCGCCAGCTCGGGGCGGCGCGCCCACAGGGTGACCTCGTGGCCGGCGTCGACCAGTACCTTCGCGAACGCGGTGCCCCAGTTGCCGGACCCGAGGACCGCGGCCCTCATCCGGCCCCCTTCCGGGTCGCGCGGCTCCAGCGGAACAGCTTGCCCTCGGGCGCGGGGACGCCGCGCAGCTCGGCGACGTCCTGCCGCAGCCGCCGCATGATCACCTCGGTGATCTCGTGCAGCGCGGCGGCGTTCGGAGCGCGGTCACGGAAGGCCGACAGGTCGATCGGGTCGCCGATCGAGAGCACGTGCCGGGGCCGCGGGACGAGCTTGACCTTTTTGCGGTACAGGTCGATCTGCTGCTGCACGCCCCATTGGGCGATCGGCACGACCGGCACGTCCGGGCTGAGCGTCCAGAGCCGCGCGGCACCGGTCTTGCCGGTCATCGGCCAGCCGTCCGGGTCGCGGGTGACCGTGCCCTCCGGGTGCAGCACGATCACGCCTCCGGCGGCCAGCGACTGCACCGCCGCGGCCAGCGACTCGCGGGCGTCCACCGAGCCGCGCTTGACCGGGATGTGCCCCATCGCCCGCATCGCCGCGCCGACCACGGGGACCGCGAAGATCGTGTCCTTGGCCAGGAACCGCGGCCGCCGCGCCCCGTCCAGCACCATCTTGGCGACGAGGAACGGGTCGACGTGCGAGACGTGGTTCACCACCACGATCGCCGGGCCGGTCTGCGGCAGCTTCTCCAGGTTGCGATAGCGGATCTTGACCAGCGTCGAGAACGGCACGTACAGCACCGCAATGACGATGCCCCAGGCCCAGCCGACCCGCTCCCCGTACCCGGGACGGCGCAGCTTGCGCGTCATCGGCACCGCATCGTCTCCTACGTCCTCGTCGTTCGTCGGCCACTGCAGTCTGCCGCATCGGCGCGGGCGGGTCCGCGACACTTCCTAGAATGGCGAACCGTGTGGTGGACCGTTCTACTCCCGGCCAAGTCGCTGCCCGAGGCGAAGTCGCGGCTGGCCGGTGCGACCGGCGATGCTGCCGCGCACCGCGAACTGGTGCTGGCGATCCGGGCGGACACGATCGCCGCGGCACGCGCGGCCGACGGCGTGGCCCGGCTGGTCGTCGTGGTCGACACCGCGGCGGCGGCCGCGGCTGCGCCGCTGGCGTTCGTGCAGACCCGGCCGGGGCTGAACGCCGCGCTGGCCGAGGCCGCCGCCGACGCGGCTGCCCGCTGGCCGAGGCACGGCGTCGCGGCCCTGGTCGGCGACCTGCCCGCGCTGCGCCCGGAGGACCTCGCCGCGGCGCTGGCGGTTGCGTCCGCGTCCGCGCGCGCCTTCGTGCCGGACGCGGCGGGCACCGGCACCACCTTGCTGACCGCGCTTCCGGGCCGTGCGCTGGAGCCGGCCTTCGGTGCGGGGTCGGCCGCGCGGCACCGCCTGGCCGCCGTGCCGATTCCGGCCGGCCGCACCCTGCGGCACGACGTCGACACGGCCGAGGACCTCGCCGGCGCGGCCGAACTCGGACTCGGCGCGGCGACCGCGGCGGTACTGGCACGGCTGAGCTCATCACCTGCTGTTCACCTCGGGCCTGCATGATTGACACATGACCAGCGAGCTCGTCCGGCCGGACACGACCGATGCGACGGGCGGCTCCGGCGTCGACGAGCGCGAGCTGCCCGGCGACCGCTACGCCAACCGCGAGCTGTCCTGGCTCGCGTACAGCGAGCGGGTGCTCGCCCAGGCCGAGGACCGCGAGCTGCCGCTGCTCGAGCGGGTGAAGTTCCTGGCCATCTTCGCCAGCAACCTGGACGAGTTCACGATGGTGCGGGTCGCCGGCCTGAAGCGCCGCTCCGACATGGGGCTGCAGGTCGAGTCCGCGGACGGCCTGCTTCCTGCCGAGGTGCTGGCCCGGCTCGCCGAGCGCACCCTCGAACTGGCCGGCCGGCACGCACGCTGCTTCCGCGACGACGTCAACCCGGCACTGGCCGCCGAGGGCATCCACATCCGCCGCTGGGACGCCCTCGACGAGCAGGAGCAGTCGCGGCTCGCCGATTATTTCCGCAGCAAGGTGTTCCCTGTCCTCACCCCGCTCGCCGTCGATCCGGCGCACCCGTTCCCCTACATCTCCGGGTTGTCGCTCAACCTCGCGGTGCTGGTGCGTGATCCCGCCGGCAGTGTGCAGCGCTTCGCCCGGGTCAAGGTGCCGAACAACGTGCCGCGGTTCGTCGTCGTGTCGCAGACCCCGCTCGAGGCGGAGTACCTGCCGCTGGAGGACCTGATCGCCGCGCACCTGCCGATGCTCTTCCCGGGCATGGAGGTGATCGAGCACCACCTGTTCCGGGTGACCCGCAACGCCGACGTCGAGGTCGAGGACGACCGCGACGAGGACCTGCTGCAGGCGCTCGAGCGCGAGTTGATGCGGCGCCGCTTCGGTCCGGCCGTGCGCCTGGAGGTCGCCGACGACATCGACCGGGACGTCGTCGACCTGCTGGTCGAGGAGATCGAGGTCCCGGACGAGGACGTGTTCCACCTGCCCGGCCTGCTCGACCTCACCGCCCTGTGGCAGATCTACGAGCTGGACCGGCCCACGCTCAAGGACCGCCCGTTCGTCCCGGCCACCCATCCGCGCTTCGCCGAGGGCGAGACCCCGAAGTCGGTGTTCGCCACGCTGCGCGAGGGTGACGTGCTCGTCCACCATCCCTACGAGTCGTTCGCCACCAGCGTCCAGCGCTTCATCGAGCAGGCGGCGGCCGACCCGAACGTGCTGGCCATCAAGCAGACGCTGTACCGCACGTCGGGTGACTCCCCGGTCGTCGACGCCCTCGTCGATGCGGCCGAGGCGGGCAAGCAGGTGGTCGCTCTCGTGGAGATCAAGGCCCGGTTCGACGAGCAGGCGAACATCAAGTGGGCACGCGCGCTCGAACGGGCCGGCTGCCACGTGGTGTACGGCGTGGTCGGGCTGAAGACGCACTGCAAGACGGCGCTCGTCGTGCGCCAGGAGGCCGGCCAGATCAGGCGGTACGCGCACATCGGCACCGGCAACTACAACCCGCGGACGGCGCGGCGGTACGAGGACCTCGGCCTGTTCACCGCCGACGACGCGATCTGCGCGGACATCACCGACCTGTTCAACGTGCTGACCGGCTACTCGCGCCAGACCGAGTACCGCTCGCTGCTGGTCGCGCCGCAGCGCCTGCGCGCGGGGCTGATCGAGCGGATCGACCGCGAGATCGCCCACGCGCTGCAGGGCAAACCGGCGCGGCTGCAGTTCAAGACGAACCACCTCGTGGACGAGCAGATGATCGACGCGCTGTACCGCGCGTCGCGTGCCGGCGTGCAGGTCGACCTGCTGGTGCGCACGTCGTGCGCGATCCGGGCCGGCGTGCCGGGGCTGAGCGAGAACATCACCGTTCGCTCCATCCTGGGCCGGTTCCTGGAGCACTCGCGCAGCTACTACTTCGCGAACGCCGGCGAGTCCGAGTACTGGATCGGATCGGCCGACCTGATGCACCGCAACCTGGACCGCCGTGTCGAACTGCTCTGCCAGGTGACCGACGTGCACGCGCGCACCCACCTGCGCGACGTGCTCGATGCCGCCTTCGCCCCGGACACCTCGGCATGGCAGTTGCAACCGGACGGCAACTGGATACGCTCTCGCGGGAACGACTACCAGGAGCAACTGATGAAGCGCCTCGCCGATCGCGGCGAGTAGGCCGGTGGCCACTCGCACTGTCGCCGCGGCCGGCGGAGTGGTCTGGCGCCTGCACGACGGCACCGTCCAGGTCGCGCTGATCCACCGGCCGCGCTATGACGACTGGTCACTGCCGAAGGGCAAGATCGCCACCGGCGAGACCACCCTGGCTGCCGCGGTACGCGAGGTGAAGGAGGAACTCGGCGCGCAGGTGGCCGTCTCCCGCCGGATCGGACGGGTGCGCTACCAGATCGACGGCGCCCGCAAACACGTCACGTACTGGGCCATGCGTCACCTGGGCGGTCGGTTCGCGGCCAACGGCGAGGCCGACGCGATGCAGTGGCTCAGCATCGGCAAGGCACACAAGCGGCTGAGCTACGACGTCGACCGCACCGTCCTCGGCGACTTCGCTGCGACGCCGCCTGCCGATTCGGTGATCGTGCTGGTGCGCCATGCCAAGGCGGGGCGGCGAAGCGAGTGGCACGGCGAGGACGACCTGCGACCGCTGGACGACGTGGGCCGGGCGCAGGCCGATCGGCTGGTCGCCTTCCTGTGCTGCTTCGCGCCGGCCCGGCTGTACTCCGCCGACCGCACCCGCTGCGTGCAGACCCTGGAGCCGACCGCCGCTGCTCTCGAACTGACGATCACCCTCGAGCCCGCGTTCGCGGACGCGTCGTACTGCGCGGCGCCCGCGGCCACGCAGACGTCCCTGCTGGCGTTGGCCAAACCCGGCAAGGTGAGCGTGGTGTGCAGCCAGGGCATCACGATCCCGGCGCTGATAGACCGGCTCGCGCCCGGGGTCGCGTCGTCGGACACCCGCAAGGGCGCCGCCTGGGTGCTGTCGATGGTCGACGGGGATGTCGTCGCGGCCGACTACTACGAGGACGCAGTCCGCTGACCGTCTGCGCCGCCCCGCTCCCCTGACGAGGGCAACGGCGGGTGCGGACGCGTTGTCGCGTCCCCACCCGCCGTTGCCGACGGTGTCAGATCTAGCGCGCGGACTTGCGGGCGGTCGCCTTCTTGGCCGGCGCCTTCTTCGCAGCGACCTTCTTGGCGGGCGCCTTGGCCGCGGCCTTCTTCGCCGGGGCCTTCGCCGCCGCCTTCTTGGCCGGAGCCGCCTTCTTGGCCGGGGCCTTGGCGACCTTGGCGACCTTGCGGCGACCAGCGGTGATGTCCTTGAACTCGGCGCCGGCGCGGAACGCGGGAACCGAGGTCTTCTTCACCTTGACCGAGGCGCCGGTCGCGGGGTTGCGGGCGATGCGTGCAGCACGGTCACGCTTCTCGAACACACCGAAGCCGGTGAGTGCAACACGCTCGCCCTTCGCCACCATCGAATAGACGGTGTCGATGACCGCGTCGAGCGCCGCTGCTGCGCGCTTCTTGTCTCCGTCGAGACGCTCGGCGAGCGCCTCGATGAACTGAGCCTTGTTGGGCACGTGTCCTCCCAGGACGGTTACGTTGACCAGATTGGTCGTTCGCCTCGACACGCTAGGACTTTCTGGCGCTCGGAACAACGCAATCGGCTTGTGTCGCAGGACTTTTCTTCCCGGCGACGCGGCGGCCGAGGGCGCCGCGGGCCGTGATTTACCGCGATTCCCCTTAGCTGGTAAGGGGAATCGCCGCTTTCAGACGGCGACAGCCGGCAACCACGGTTTGCGGCTCGCTTCGTACGCGTCGACGGCATCGGTGTGTCGCAACGTGAGCCCGATGTCGTCCAGACCCTCCATCAGCCGCCAGCGCGTGTAGTCGTCCAGCGCGAAGTCGTGCGTCTCGCCGCTCCACCGCACCTGGCGCTCGACCAGGTCGACGGTGACCTGCAGGTTCGGATCCTGCTCGACGTCCTCCCACAGCCGCTGCACGATCTTCTCCGGCAGCTCGACCGTGAGCAGCCCGGCCTTGAGCGAGTTCCCGCGGAAGATGTCGGCGAAGCGAGGCGAGATGACCACCTTGAAGCCGTAGTCCAGCAGGGCCCACACTGCGTGCTCACGCGAGCTGCCGGTGCCGAAGTCGGGCCCGGCCACCAGCACCGTCGCGCCACGGTACGCGGGCTGGTTCAGCACGAAGTCCGGCTCGTTGGTTCGCCAGGCGCTGAACAGGCCGTCCTCGAAGCCGGAGCGGGTGACCCGCTTGAGGTACACGGCCGGGATGATCTGGTCGGTGTCGACGTTGCTGCGGCGCAGCGGGATCGCGGTGCCGCTGTGGACCGTGAATCTATCCATTGCTCAGGCCTCCAGGTCTGCCGGTGCTGCGAGGTGGCCGGCGACCGCGGTCGCCGCGGCTACCAGCGGCGACACCAGATGGGTGCGTCCGCCCTTGCCCTGACGTCCTTCGAAGTTGCGGTTGGACGTCGACGCGCTGCGTTCGCCGGGCGCGAGCTGGTCCGGGTTCATGCCGAGGCACATCGAGCAACCGGCCTGGCGCCACTCCGCGCCGGCCGCGGTGAACACCGCGTCCAGCCCCTCCTGCTCGGCCTGCTTGCGCACCCGCATCGAGCCGGGGACGACCAGCATGCGTACCCCGTCAGCGACCTTGCGACCGTCGATGACCTTGGCGGCTGCCCGCAGATCCTCGATGCGCCCGTTCGTGCACGAGCCGACGAACACCGTGTCGACCTTGACCTCGCGCAGCGGGATGCCCGGCTGCAGCCCCATGTAGGCCAAGGCCTTCTGCGCCGCGACCCGGTCGGACTCGTTGGCAAAGCTGTTCGGGTCGGGCACCGCCGCGCCGAGCGGTGCACCCTGCCCGGGGTTGGTTCCCCAGGTGACGTACGGCGTGAGCGTGGTCGCGTCCAGGGTCACCTCGGCGTCGAACTCGGCGTCGTCGTCGGTGCGCAGGCTCGTCCAGTACTCGACGGCGGCGTCCCACTCGGCACCCTTCGGCGCGTGATCCCTGCCCTTGAGGTACGTGAACGTGGTCTCGTCCGGCGCGATCATGCCGGCCCGCGCGCCCCATTCGATGCTCATGTTGCAGACCGTCATGCGGCCTTCCATGGACATCTGCTCGAAGGTGCTGCCGCGGTACTCGACCATGTAGCCCTGGCCGCCGCCGGTACCGGTCTTGGCGATGACGGCCAGGATGACGTCTTTGGGGGTGACGCCGTCGGGAAGTTCGCCGTGCACCGTGACGGCCATCGTCCTGGGCCGGTCCATCGGCAGCGTCTGGGTGGCCAGCACGTGCTCGACCTGGCTGGTGCCGATGCCGAACGCGAGTGCGCCGAACGCGCCGTGGGTGGAGGTGTGCGAGTCGCCGCAGACGATGGTCATGCCCGGCTGGGTGATGCCGAGCTGCGGACCGATGACGTGGACGATGCCCTGCTCGGCGTCGCCCATGGGGTACAGCCGGATGCCGAACTCGGCGCAGTTGCGCCGCAGCGTCTCGATCTGGGTGCGGCTGACCTCGTCGGTGATCGAGCTGGTGCCGACCAGCGGCAGCGTGTAGTCGGTCGGGGTGTTGTGGTCCTCGGTCGCCAGGGTGAGATCGGGGCGGTGCACGGGCCGCCCCGCCAGCCGCAGTCCGTCGAACGCCTGCGGGCTGGTGACCTCGTGCACCAGGTGCATGTCGATGTACAGCAGGTCCGGTTCGCCGGCCGCGCTGCGCACGACGTGGCTCTCCCAGAGCTTCTCGGCCAGAGTCTTTCCCATGACGCCTCTTTCCGCCGTGCGGCTGCCGCGCTTGCAATCTCACTATCTGAGACACTAGTATCGCTGTATGGGACAGCCTAGCAGCACGGGTCAATCCAGCGGAATCGGTGTCGTCGACAAGAGCGTCGCGATCCTGGGAACCGTGGCGCAGGCGCCACGCACCCTGGCCGAACTGGTGGACGCCACCGGCCTGCCCCGCGCCACCGCCCACCGGTTGGCCGTCGCGCTCGAGGTGCACCGGTTGATCGCGCGGGACGCAGAGGGACGCTTCGTGGTCGGCCCGCGGGTCGGCGAGCTGGCGACCTCGCTGCCCGATCCGCTGGTCGCCGCGGCCGGCCCGATACTCGCCTGGATCCGCGACGAGTGCGGCGAGAGCTCGCAGCTGTTCCGGCGCGACGGCAACGAACGGGTCTGTATCGCGGCGGCCGAGCGGGCCACCGGGCTGCGGACCACGGTGCCGGTCGGCTCACGGCTGCCGCTGAGCGCCGGCTCGGGCGCGCAGGTGCTGTGTGCCTGGGCCGAGCCATCCTCGCTCGGACACGTACTGGAGGGGGCCGAGTTCACCGCGCGTTCGCTCGCCGACGTGCGCCGGCGCGGATGGGCTCAGTCGATCGGGCAACGCGAGGCGGGGGTCGCGTCGGTGTCCGCTCCCGTGCTGGACGCCGGCGGGGTGTTGCTCGGCGCGTTGTCCCTGTCCGGCCCGATCGAGCGGCTGGGGCGCAATCCCGGCCAGCGCTTCGCGCCGGTCCTGGTGACCGGTGCGCGCCGACTGGCCGCCGCGCTGGGCTGATCCGGCGTTCTGGCATACCCGTCCGCGCACATCGGGCTCTGCCAGCACTGTTGCGTGCAGAACCCGATAGCGTCCCGCGCACACATCGGGCTCTGCAGGCACTGTTGCATGCAGAACCCGATAGCGGCCCGCGCTTCGCGCCGGTCCTGGTGACCGGTGCGCGCCGACTGGCCGCCGCGCTGGGCTGATCCGGCGTTCCGGCATACCCGTCCGCACACATCGGGCTCTGCCAGCACTGTTGCGTGCAGAACCCGATAGCGGCCCGCGCACACATCGGGCTCTGCATGCACTGTTGCGTGCAGAGCCCGATAGCGGCCCGCGCACACATCGGGCTCTGCATGCACTGTTGCGTGCAGAGCCCGATCATCGCGCCAAGGCGAGGGTGGCGGACGCGGCCACCGCCTCGGTCAGCGCCAGCCCCGGATGATGAAGCCGTCGGTGAGGACGCAGGACACGATCAGCTCGGCTTGGTCGATCAGCGGGCCGAGGTCGCGGGCGCGCAGCGGGGCGTGTTCGAACAAGACCAGGTTCGCGCCGCGTTCAGGTGAGGTGCGCGATCGGTACGCGATGCCGTCGCACCGGTCGCCGAACCAGTCCCGGACGAGATCGCTCAGCCGCTGGCAGGCGATCCATACGTCCTCGGCCCGTGCCGTGTTGATCTGATCGTCCAGCCCCAACGCGTCCAGGACGCGATCCCGACGCAGGTCGACAACGCGGACCGAACCGGTCAGCTCGACCAGCCGGAGCGTCCGGTCGCTGTGGCGCACGATGCGCGCCGCCTCGTCGAAGCGTTCGCGCATGGCCACCCGAGGCGCGTCTGCGGCATACCGGACCCGCGTCGCGCCGGACGCCGGATCGAAGCGGTACCGAGGTGACCGGAACGGCCGCCACGACCAGCGTTCCGGCGGTTCGCGGTCCAGCCGGTACCAGGGCTGCCGGAGGGTGACCAGTCGAAGCTGCGCGGGCCGGTCGTTCGGCAGCCGCGAGCCGTAGTCACCCACCGCCGGCGACGCGGACGTAGTGCACCGCCCGGTCCGGCTCGCCCGCGGCGAGCAGGTCGGCCGGGCTGCGGCCGCCCTCCTCCGGCAGGCTCTGGCGCATGATCGCGTCGGCCACCAGCACGTCGCCGTCGTCCTCGGTCAGCGCGGCGATCAGCTGCGGCAATCCTGGTGCCGGCCTTCCGTTCACGAACTGCCAGGACGGGAAGTAGGACCGTCCGGAGATCTCGATCGACATCAGGCGGCCCTTTGCGACGCGAGCCGACACCGCCTGCCGGCTGATCCCGCCGAGCAACTCGGCGACGTCCGCGGTGGTGTATGAGCGTGCCCGCAACTCGCGAAGCATGGTCGCCTCCCGGTACGCGTTCAGCGTCTTCGCCAGCGTCACCGTCGTGTCGTCCAGGGGATCGGCCAGCGCGTCCGGGTCGGCGATCAAGCGCAGCGCGGGAAGCACCAGGTCCGGCTCCTGCTCGAGCCTGCGACGGACCGCCTCGAGGACCGCGGCGCGGCTCTGCTTGGACACGGCGTCACCTCCTGGTTGACGTGCTTGACACCAGCCTACGCCGTGTCAACTTTGTCAACCACTGAGCTCACCAGGCCGTGGCGACGTACGTCGTCTCCAGGTAGGCGTCGATGCCCTCGTAGCCGCCCTCGCGGCCCAGCCCGGATTGCTTCACGCCGCCGAACGGCGCCGCCGGGTCGGACACCAGCCCCCGGTTCAGGCCGACCATGCCCACCTCGAGCCGCTCGCACACCCGCAGCCCGCGGGCCAGGTCACCGGTATAGACGTAGCCGGTCAACCCCATCTCGGACGCGTTGGCGATCGCCAGCGCGTCGTCCTCGTCGCGCACCGAAATGATCGGCGCCACCGGGCCGAACACCTCCTCGGTCGCCGCCGCCGAGTCGCGCGGCACACCGGCAAGCACGGTCGCCGGGTAGAAGAAGCCCGGCCCGTCCGGACGCTCGCCCCCGAGCACCGCGGACGCGCCGGCGGCGACCGTGCGATCCACCTTGTCGGCGATGCCCTCGACGGCCTTCGCGTTGATCATCGGCCCGAGCTGGGTGTCCTCCGCCGTCCCCGGGCCGAGCCGCAACGCGCCCATCGCCTCGGCCAGCCGCTTGCCGAAGTCCTCGGCCACCTGCTCGGCGACGAGGAACCGGTTCGCCGCCGTGCACGCCTGCCCGCCGTTACGCATCTTGGCGAGCATGGCGCCCTGCACGGCCGCGTCCAGATCGGCGTCCTCGAGCACGATGAAAGGATCGTTGCCGCCTAGTTCGAGCGAGGTGTTCACGATCCGGTCGGCGGCCTGCTTGAGCAGCATGCGACCGACACCCGTCGACCCGGTGAACGACAGCTTGCGCACCCGCGCATCGGCCAGCGCCGTCTCAGTCAACTCGCCGGGCCGGTCGGTGGTCAGCACGTTCACCACCCCGGCCGGCGCACCCGCCTCGTGCAGCAACTGCGCCAGCAGCAACGCCGTCAGCGGGGTGTCCTCCGCCGGCTTGAGCACCACGCTGCACCCGGCCGCGAGCGCCGGGCCGATCTTGCGGGTCGCCATCGCCGCCGGGAAGTTCCACGGCGTCAGCAGCAGCGCGACTCCCACCGGCTTGCGGAAGGTCAGGATCCGATTCGCGCCCGACGGCGCCGTGCGCAGCGCCCCGTCGATGCGCACCGCCTCCTCGCCGAACCAGCGGAAGAACTCCGCCGCGTAGCTCACCTCGCCGCGCGCGTCGGTCAGCGACTTGCCCATCTCCAGCGACATCAGGAAGGCGAGATCCTCCTTGCGCGCCAGCATCGCCTCGAAGGCGCGGCGCAGCACCTCACCCCGCTCGCGCGGTGCCGTCGCCGCCCAGTCGCGCTGCGCGTCGGCGGCCACGCCGACCGCCCGCTGCACGTCATCCACCCCGGCCCGCGGCACCGCGCACAGCACCGAACCGTCCGAGGGGTTCAGCACCTCGAAGGTGCCTGCCGAGCCGTCGGCCCACTCGCCACCGACGAACATCTGGCTCGGGACACCAGCAGGAAGACTCATCACAGCGCCTCTCGCGACGGCGGTCGGCGCACCCGACCGTCCTGCTGCCAGCTTGCCACCCGCGCGGCACGGCTCAGGCGGACACCTGCTCGAACCCGTAGTAGAGCGCCAGCGCGGCCTGCACTCCCAGCGCCAGCGGCGCGGAGAGGAAGGCCAGGCCGATGGTCGCCGCGTAGATGAACGTGCCGACGGAGAAGCGCAACAGCGAACTCCGCTCGGCGGCGGCACCCAGTGGCGCGGCTATGAGCCGGCCACCCCGCACCGCACGCACCCAGATCAGGCTGAACGCGATCGCCGCGAGAGCCAGGTTCGCGCTGTAGACGGCTTCGGCCACCGACGCGTCCGGGCCGCCCCCGCCGAGATAGCGAGACACCAGCGATGTCGGGAACGGCAGCAGCGACATCCACAACAACAGCAACAGGTTCAGGAACAGCAACGGCCGGTCCGTCCGGACGATCGCGCGGAACATCGAGTGATGGTTGACCCACATGATGCCGATCACCGCGAAGCTGGACAGGTAGGCCGCGAACTGCGGCCATTCGTGGATCAGCTTGTGCCACAGGCTGCCGTCACCCCCGGGGACCCTGAGCTCCAGCACGAGCAGCGTGATCGCGATCGCGAAGACGCCGTCGCTGAACGCCTCCAGCCGCCCGGTGTCGGCCTGATCGTCGGTCGCGGGCGCGCTCATGCGGTGCAAGGTTAGCGGGCGGTCCGCTGCTCCTGATAGCGGCCGCGGGCGAGCCGGGCCAGTTCGGGCGGCGTCGGCACGAGGAACAACGAGCACCTCGCGGTCCGAGCACGCCGGCATGCGTGAGAGGCTGCGGCGATGAGCGAGTACTCCGGACGGACCGTGTTCGTGTTCGGCGCCGCGGGCGCACTCGGCAGTGGCCTGGCGGAGGCGTTCCGCGGCGCGGGCGCGCAGGTCGTCGGCTTCGACCGGGTCGAGCCGGACGGCGCGCACCGGCTGGACGGGGTCGGCTACCGCGGTGCCGACGTGCTCGAGGACGGCGCGCTGGGCGCCGCCTTCGATGCCGAGCCGGTGCCGTGGGCGGTGATCAACGTGATCGGGGGTTTCGCCGGGCGCCGGCCGCTGACCGAGTTCGACCCGGCCGAACTCGCCCGGCAATTGCAGCTCAACCTGACCTCCGCCGCACTGATCACCAAGCACGCGCTGCGGCGGCTGGGCGAGCGCGGCGAGGGCCGCGTGGTGCACACCGCGAGCCGGGTGGCGCTGCGGACCGAGGGCAGCGGGTTCGCCTATTCGGTGAGCAAGCTCGGCGTCCTGCACCTCGTCCAGATGGCCGCCGCGGAGACCCACGGCTCCGGCATCACCGTGAACGCGGTCGTTCCGAGCATCATGGACACCCCGGCGAACCGTGCATCGATGCCCGGCGCGGCCCACGAGCGTTGGCCGAAGGTGGCAGACGTCGCGGCCGCCTACCTGTTCCTCGCCTCCCCGGCCGCGCAGCTCGTGTCCGGCGCGGCGCTGCCGGTCTACGGCCTCACCTAGAACTTGTTCTAAGTTCCGGCTACGGTGCGGGGTGTGCGGGACACCATCCGGGACATCGAGCAGCTCAAGTACCGCTACCTGCGCACGCTCGACCTGAAGGATTGGGACGCGCTCGAGGGCACCCTGACCGCTGACGTGGTCGCGAGCTACGGCCCGAAGCTGAGCTTCACCGGGCGCGCGCGGCTGGTCGCGTTCCTTCGCACCTCGCTCGGCCCCGCGATCATCACCGTGCACCAGTGCCACCACCCGGAGATCACGGTGGCCGGCGATCACGCACGCGGCACCTGGTACCTGCACGACCAGGTGATCGTGCTCGAGCAGCGGCTGCTGCTCACCGGCGCGGCGTTCTACGAGGACCACTACCTGCGCGAGGCGGACGGGCAGTGGCGCATCGCGCGCACCGGCTACGTCCGCAGCTACGAGGCGACCCAGTCACTGGACGACGTCCCGAGCTGGCGCCTGACCGCGAACCGTTGGGGGTGACGGGTGAAGGCGAAGCCTAAGGGGCTGGACCGGCCCAGCACGGTGAAGATCATCAAGGCGATGTCCACCGCGCACACCTGGCTGTACCGGCGCAGCGGCGGCCGCCTGGGGCGCAAGTGGCACGTGGGTAGCGCGCTGCGGCACGGCGTGCCGGTCTGCCTGCTCACGACGACCGGCCGCAAGAGCGGCGTGCCGCGCACCGTCCCGCTGCTGTACCTGGCCGATGGCGAGGACGCGGTGCTGGTCGCCTCGCAGGGCGGTCTGCCCACGAACCCGCAGTGGTACTACAACCTGCTGGCCGAGCCGGCGGTCACCGTGCAGCTCGGGACGCGGACGCGCGCGATGCGGGCCCGCGTCGCCGACGCCGCGGAGCGTGCGGTGCTCTGGCCGCGGCTGGTGCGGCTGTATGCCGACTACGAGAACTACCAGAGCTGGACGGACCGGGAGATCCCGGTGATCATCTGCGAGCCGGTTCGGTGAGCCGGGCGGCTCGGTCCGGCTCTCGGGTGGCGGGCACGATCACCGTGGCCAGCGCAAGCAGCGCGGCGGCGATGCTGAGCGCCCGCAGCACGCCGACATGGCTGCCCAGGAAGCCGATCACCGGCGGACCGGCCAGGAACGCGGTGTAGCCGATGGAGGACACCACGCTCACCCGGCGCGGTGCGAGCGCCGGGTCGTCGGACGCCGCGCTCATCCCGACCGGGAAGCCGAGGGCGGCGCCGGCCCCCCACAGCAGCGTGCCGAGGTAGGCGACGGGCAGCGCGGCGCCGATGACGACGAGAACCAGGCCGACCAGCGCCAGGCCGACCGAGATGCGCAGCACGGGCACCCGGCCGAACCGGTCGATGGCTGCCGGACCGAACCAGCGCGCCGTGGTCATCGCGGCGAGGAACACCGCGAACACGCTCGTCCCGACCACCGCCGAGGTGTGGTAGCCGTCGATCACCGCCACCCCGAGCCAGTCGTTGCCGGTGCCCTCGGTGAACGCGGCGCACAGCACGAACACGCCGATGAGCAGGGTGCGCGGTTCACGCCAGGCCGTGAGCGCCGCGCCGCGCGGCGCCGCCTCGCCGGCCGGTGCGTGCGGGGCGTCGGGCAACTCGGGCAGGAAGTGGCGGACGGAGTACGGGACGATCCCCACCACGAGCACCGCGGTCGCGATCATGTGGATCGTCACCGAGACGTGCCAGGCGACCAGCGGCACGCTGATCAGGGCGCCGGCGACCGTACCCACGCTGAAGCCGGCGTGAAAGCGGGGCATGATCGAGCGGCCCAACTGCTGCTCGACCGCGGCGGCGTGCACGTTCATCGCGACGTCCCACGCACCGTTGCCGAACCCGACGAGGACGAGCCCGATCACCACCGGCGCCGGCCCGAAGCGGTAGCCGACGCCCGCGACCACCAGGCCGGCGCCGAGCAGCACCGACATCCGCCCGACCGTCCAGGCCGCGCCGAAGCGGTGGATGATCGAGCCCGCCAGCGGCAGCGCGACGAGGGCGCCGAGCGCCAGCGACAGCAGGATCAGGCCGAGGACCGCGGGGCTGACCTGCAGCCGATCGCGCACCTGGGGAATGCGGGCCGCCCAGCTGGCGAAGGCGAATCCGGCCGCGATGAAGGCGACCGACGTGGCGTGCTTGGCCGGCCGCGGCCCCGTCGATGACACAGCCGACGATAACAGTGGCGCCGGCGCGCTGCGGGTGCCACCACGGGTCCGCGTGTGGCGATGGTCTCTCCGGTATCGCCTCTCAGGATGGGCTTCCGGCCGCCGATAGCAGAGAGGTCACGGATGACGGAGGCCGACAGTGGAAGACATGGACGACATCGTCCAGGAGTTCCTGATCGAAAGCTCAGAGAACCTTGATCAACTGGACCGCGATCTACTCGCACTCGAAGGTGATCCCGGGTCCCGTGAACTGCTCTCCAGCATCTTTCGCACGATCCACACCATCAAGGGCACCAGTGGGTTCCTCGCCTTCAACCGGCTCGAGAGTCTGACCCACACCGGCGAGTCGCTGCTGTCGCGGTTACGCGACGGGCTGCAGACGATGACGACCCCGACCGCCGACGCGCTGCTGCTGATGGTGGACAACGTTCGGGCCATCCTCACCGCGATCGAGCAGACCGGCAGTGAGGGCGAGGTCGACATCGAGCAGGCTGTCACCCGGCTGCGCGCGCAGATGGAGCCGGACGGCGCGGCTCCGGCCGCTCCGGCCGCGGCCGCTCCGGCCGAGCCTGCGGTCACCGAGTCGACCGCTGTGGAGGACACTGTCGAGCCGGCCGAGGACACCGCCGAGGACACCGCCGAGGACACCGCCGAGGACACCGCCGAGGACACCGCCGAGGACACCGCCGAACCGCCGGAACCAGTCGCCGCCGAGCCGGCCGTGGTCGAGCCGGCGGTGGTCGAGCCGGCCACCGCACCCGCGCCCGCATCGAAGGCGCCCGCCGCGAGCAAGCCGTCGGCTGCCGCTTCCGACGATGGGCACCCGGCCAAGCGCAGTGCGGCCGAGAGCTCGCTGCGGGTGGACGTCGACCTGCTGGACGCCCTGATGCGGCTGGCAGGGGAGCTGGTCCTGACGCGCAATCAGATCGTGCGCGGGATCGGTGCCCTGTCCGACCCGGTGCTCAGCCACACCGCGCAGCGGCTCAACGTGATCACGACCGAGCTGCAGGAAAGCATCATGAAGACCCGGATGCAGCCGATCGACCACCTCTGGTCGAAGCTGCCGCGCGTCGTCCGCGACCTCAGCGCCCAGTGCGGGCGGCACGTGCGGCTGGAGATGAGCGGCAAGGACACCGAGCTAGACCGCACCCTGCTCGAGGCGATCAAGGATCCGCTGACCCACCTGGTCCGCAACGCGATCGACCACGGCATCGAGGCTCCTGCCGAGCGCGAGCGGGCGGGCAAGGCCGCCGAGGGCGTGCTGCACCTGCGCGCATACCACAACAGCGGGCAGGTCGTGGTCGAGGTCGCCGACGACGGCGCCGGGATCGACCCCGGGCGTGTCGCCGCCAAGGCGCTCGAGCGCAACTTGCGGACTGCGGGCGAACTCGCCGAGATGACCGACGCGGACATCCTGCAGCTGGTGTTCCAGCCGGGTTTCTCGACGGCGGCGGCCGTCACGAACGTCTCCGGCCGCGGCGTCGGGATGGACGTCGTCAAGACCAACATCGAGGCCATCGGCGGCGCGATCGAGATCGAGTCCGAGAAGGGCGCCGGCACCGTCTGCCGGCTGCGCGTCCCCCTCACCCTGGCAATCGTGCCCGCCCTCACAGTCGAGTGCGGAACCGACCGCTACGCCATCCCGCAGGTCAGCCTGCTCGAGCTGGTCGCGATCGACGAGCGGCAGGCCGCCACCGCGATCGAGTGGGTCGCCGGTGCGCCGGTGTACCGGTTGCGCGGCGTGCTGCTGCCGCTGATCGACCTGGCCGAGGTGCTCGACGTCGGCCGCACCGACACGGCGAGCAACGTCGTGATCGCGGTGCTGCAGGCCGGTGCACGCCGCTTCGGGCTGCTCGTCGACCGCGTGCTCAACACCGAGGAGATCGTGGTCAAGGCGCTCAGCGCGCGGCTGAAGAACATCGGCGTCTACTCCGGCGCCACCATCCTGGGCGACGGCACGGTCGCGCTGATCCTGGACGTGCAGAACCTGGCCCGCCGGGCGCTGCGCGGCGAGGCCGCCGATCGCGGCCACCAGGCGCACGCGCAGGCCCAGGCCGTCGCCCTCGCCGACCGCGAGGCCGAACGACTGCTCATCGCCGGCATCGGCGGCGGCCGCCAGGTCGCGATCTCGATGGCCATGGTCACCCGACTGGAGATGGTCGCGGCCCAGCGCGTCGAGCAGGTCGGCGGCCGGGACGTCGTCCAGTACCGCGGCAAGGTGATCCCGCTGCTGAACCTGGGCTACTACCTCGGCGCCGATCCGTCCGAGCCGCGCAGCGAGCTGCCGGTCGCGGTCTACACCCGCGGCGGGCACAGCATCGCGATGGTGATGGACGAGATCATCGACATCGTCGAGTACGACGGCGGCGTGCACGGCACGTCCGACGAGCGCGGCTTCTCCGGCTCGGTCGTCGTGAAGGACCGGATCATCGGGCTGCTCGATGTCGAGCAGGCGATCCTGGTGGCCGACCCGGCCTTCTTCGCCGGCGCGCCCAGTACAGCGGGCCGGCCGTCCGGCCCGCTGTCGGGCCCGCTGTCGGGCCCGTTGTCCGGGCCACAGTCCGACCGTCACCGGGTGCACCGAACCAGCTTCACCCACGCAGGAGTGTCGTCATGAGCCAGCCGCGTACCGAACCGGGAACGGCAGAGCACGCCGGTCAGTACACGACGTTCTGGCTGGGCGACGGCCTGTACGGCATCGAGGTCGAGCGGGTCCGGGAGGTGCTGCGCCAGCAGGACCTCACCCGGGTGCCGCTCGCACCGGCCACCGTCGCCGGGCTGATCAACCTGCGCGGCCAGGTCGTCACCGCGATCAACCTGCGCGAGCGGCTCGAGCTGGGCCGGCCGGACGGCGAGACCAGCTCGATGCTGGTGGTCGTCCTGGTAGCCGGCGAGCCGATCGCCCTCGTGGTCGACCGGATCGGCGGCGTGATCGACGTGACGACCGACCAGTTCGAGCTGCCGCCCGACACGCTCACCGGCGTGGTCCGCGAGTTGGTCTTCGGCGCGTACAAGCTCGACGGCCAACTGCTGCTCAGCCTCGACGTCGAGGCCGCAGTCGCCGCCTGAATCACCCGCTTGCACCGAGCCACCGCAACACCACCCGCATCAACCCCGCATCAAGTCCACACAGACCCCCATGGCGCTCTCCCCCGGAGCGCACATCCCCGAGAGGCGCAGTTCATGTCCACGCTCACCGTGTCCCCGTCCCAGGTCGTCCTGCCCGCACCAGCGGCGCTCGGCGGCCGGCTGTCCGGAGTAAGCCGCTGGTTCGCCAACCGCGGGGTCCGCACCAAGCTGCTGTTCGCGATCGGCGTGCTCGCCGCCGTCGCGATCGCCGCGAGCTCGGTGGCCGCAGCCGGCCTCGCCAACATCGGGGCGGACATCCGCACCCTCGCCGCGACCCAGTCCGACGTCGGGCAGCCGCTCAACGTGATCCACCAGGACGAGCTCAAGGCGCGGATGGAGATCGCGCAGCTGGCGGCGAGCCCGAGCGCGGCCGCGAAGGCGGACTGGATCAAGTCGATCGCCGGCACCGACGCCGAAGTCGCCGCGGCCGTGGCCAAGGTCGACCCGGTGCTGGGCGACACCCCGTACTGGACCGACTTCAAGAAGGCGTGGGCCGCGTTCACCAAGGTCCGGGACACCACCCTCGTCCCGCTCGCGCAGGCGAACGACCTGAACGGCTTCGCCGCGGCGTACGCGGCCAAGGCCGCGCCGGTCATCAGCCAGATGGCCGACGCCATGGACGCCTCCGACGCGGCCGGGGTCACCAACTTCGTGGACGAGGCGAAGAAGTCCTCGGACGCAGCGCACGCGGACATCGTCAAGCAGTTCGTGGTGCTGGGTATCGGCCTGCTGCTCGCGCTGACGATCAGCCTGCTCGTCGCGGGTGCGATCCGGCGGCCGTTGCGGCGGGTGCAGACCTCGCTGGAGGCGATGGCCCGGCGTGACCTGACCGTGGACGCCGACGTGCACAGCAGCGACGAGGTCGGCAAGATGGCGTCCGCGCTGAGCGCCGCGCAGCAGAACTTCCGCGAGGTCATCGCGCAGGTGGTCAGCTCTGCCGACTCGGTCGCCTCCTCCAGCGAGGAACTGTCCGCCTCCTCCACCCAGATCTCCGCCGCGGCCGAGGAGACCAGCACCCAGGCCGGCGTCGTCGCCCAGGCCTCCGAGCAGGTCTCCCGCAACGTGCAGACCGTCGCCGCCGGCTCCGAGCAGATGGACGCCTCGATCCGCGAGATCGCCCAGAACGCCAACGAAGCCGCCCGCGTCGCCTCCACCGCCGTCTCCGCCGCCGAGGCCACCAACGCCACCGTCAGCAAGCTCGGCGTGTCCAGCCAGGAGATCGGCAACGTCGTCAAGGTCATCACCTCGATCGCCGCGCAGACCAACCTGCTCGCCCTCAACGCCACCATCGAGGCCGCCCGCGCCGGTGAAGCAGGCAAGGGCTTCGCCGTGGTCGCCAACGAGGTCAAGGAACTCGCGCAGGAAACCTCGCGCGCCACCGAAGACATCGTCTCCCGCGTCGAGGCCATCCAGGCCGACACCGAAGGTGCCGTCGCCGCCATCGGCGAGATCGCCCAGATTATCGCCTCCATCAACGACTACCAGCTCACCATCGCCTCGGCAGTGGAAGAACAAACCGCCACCACCAACGAGATGAGCCGCAACGTCAGCGAAGCCGCCACCGGCTCCGGCGACATCACCGACAACATCAACGGCGTCGCCACCGCGGCAGCCGCCACCACCGAAGCCGTCACCCAAACGCGCGTCGCCGTGGACGAACTCGCCCGCATGGCCAGCGACCTGCGCACCCAAGTCGCCAGCTTCAGCTACTGACCCACCACCTGACGAGCGAGCGGAATGAGGATGATCTCGGTTCTGGTGGTCGACGACTCGGCCTTGGTGCGGCGGCTGGTGACCGCCGTGCTGGACGAGGCGGACGGCATCCATGTGGTGGGGACGGCTGCGAACGGCGAGATCGCCCTGCGCAAGGTGGACGAACTCAAGCCGGACCTGGTCACCCTCGACATCGAGATGCCGGTGCTGGACGGGCTGGCGGCGATGCGCGAGCTGCGCCGCCGCCACCCGCGGCTGCCCGTGATCATGTTCTCGACGCTGACCAGCTCCGGGGCGGCGGCGACGCTGGAGGCCCTCGCCGCGGGAGCCAGCGATTACGTCACCAAGCCCACCAACGGGGTGAGCCTCACCGCCTCGCTTGCCGAGGTGCGCGACCAGTTGGTGCCCCGCGTGCGTGCGCTCGCCACGCGCGCTCAGCGCCTGCCCGCACTTCGGCACGCGGCCGCCGTCGGCAGCCTCGCCGGGGCCGCGTCCGCCACCAAGGCCTATCGCGCCGCCGGCCGCACCCGGCCGTCCGGCCCGCTGCAGGTCGTCGCGGTGGGCAGTTCCACCGGTGGCCCGGAGGCACTGTCCCGCGTGCTCGGATCGCTCAGCCAGCGGCCTCCGGTGCCGATAGTCATCGTGCAGCACATGCCACCGGTGTTCACCGGGATGCTTGCCCAACGCCTGGATCGACTCGGGCCGGCGAGCGTCGTCGAGGCTACGGACGGCCAGGTGCTGCAGCCCGGCGTTATCTACATCGCGCCGGGTGGTCGCCACCTGGAACTCGTCCGCCGTGGTGCGCTCGTCCAGACCCAACTGCACGACAAGGATCCGGAGAACTTCTCCCGGCCGTCCGTCGACGTGCTGTTCCGGTCGGTGGCACGGGTCTTCCCCGGCAATGCGATAGCCGTGGTGCTGACCGGTATGGGTCACGACGGGCGTGACGGCGCTGCCCTGATCGGGCAGAGCGGTTCGCTGGTAGTCGCCCAGGACGAGCCTTCGTCCGTCGTCTGGGGTATGCCGGGCGCGGTCACCGAGGCCGGGCTCGCCGACACCGTCCTGCCGCTGGGTGGGATTGCCTCGTATCTGTCCGGACACTTCAACGGGCTCGGCGCCCCGGTAGGAGCAGCACGATGACCGCCCCGCGAACGGCAGCGATCGGCGCGAGCGAGTTCGGCTTCGTGTCCGATCTGGTTCGACGCGAGGCCGCGATCGTCCTGGAGCCGGGCAAGGAGTACCTCGTCGAGGCCCGGCTGGCCCCGCTCGCGCGTGCCGCCGGGACGGGATCGGTGAGCGACTACGTGCGCGCGCTGCGTCAGACCGGCGATCACCGGCAGCGCTGGGCTGTCGTCGAGGCCCTGACCACCAACGAAACGTCCTGGTTTCGCGATCCGGGGGTGTTCGAAGGCCTGCGCACCGAACTGCTCCCCCGCCTGCAGTCCGTCCGGTCCGTGCACCACACCCTGCGCTTCTGGTCCGCTGCCGCATCCACCGGGCAGGAGGTCTACAGCCTGGCCATGCTGCTGGCCGACTCGCTCGAACCCGCGCGCCGCCACCAGATCCTCGCCACCGACATCTCGAACGAGGTGCTGGAGCGGGCCAGAACCGGCCGGTACAGCCAGCTCGAGATGAACCGCGGGCTGCCGGCCCGCCACCTCGTGCGCTTCTTCGAACGCAGCGGGACGGGGTGGAACGTCGGTGCACAGCTGCGCCGCGACATCACGTTCCGCGCCCTGAACCTGGCCGCGCCGTTCGTCGCGCTGCCGACGTTCGACGTCGTCCTCATGCGCAACGTGCTGATCTACTTCGACATCCCGACCAAGCGCTCCATCCTGCGCCGGGTACGCCAGGTTCTCGCGCCGGACGGCTGGCTCGTCCTCGGCACAGCCGAGAGCACGCGCGGAATCGACGACGAGTTCGAGGCTGTCCGGTTCGGCGGCCTCACCGCCTACCGGCCGGCCACCAACGCTTCCCCTCTCAGAAGGGCATGACCGTGCACGCAATCGTGATCGACGACTCATCCGCGATGCGCAGGATCCTGCGCCGCATCGTGGGCCAGTTCGGCTTCGAGGTCTGCGAGGCCGGCAACGGCCGCGAGGCGCTCGATGTACTCGCCGCCAGCGATCCGGTTCCGGAGTTGGCTCTCATCGACTGGAACATGCCGGAGATGAACGGGCTCGAGTTCATCCAGGCGGTCCGCAAGGACTCGCGGTACACCCGGCTCACGCTGCTCATGGTGACGACCGAGAGCGAGCAGAGCCAGATCGTGCGGGCACTCGCGGCCGGCGCGCACGAATACCTCATCAAGCCGTTCACCGCCGACGCGGTGGCGGAGAAGCTGGAACTACTCGGCCTTATCACGGTTGGAGTCTGACGTGACCGAATCCACGCTGCCCAGCGCAGCAGAACTCAGTGAGATCGCGGCCGAGGTGTGGTCCTCGTTCCTCGACGACGCGCTCGTCGAGGTCGAGCATCCCGCCGACGGCTCGCTCGCGTCCGACCGCACGATCGGCTGGGTGTCGATCAGCGGCGACTGGGCCGGTCACCTGTACGTGACCACGTCCGGCGCCGGTGCCCGCGAGATCGCCTCGAACATGTTCCAGCTGGACGCCGGCGAGATCGGCGATTCGGAGATCGCCGACGCGATCGGCGAGCTCGCGAACATGGTCGGCGGCAGCGTGAAGGGCATGGTCGGCGGCGAGGCCGTCCTCTCGCTGCCACAGGTCGTGCTCAACGCGGGAACGCTGATCAGTCCCGAGGCGCACCAGCGCGTGCGGGTCTCGGGCAGCTGGCACGGCGAACCGGTGGAGTTCGCGGTGTGGGAAAGGGAAGTCGACAGGGTAGGAGAGCACGCATGAGGGTCCTGGTAGCCGACGACTCGACGGTGATGCGGCGCATCGTGGTGCGCACGCTGCGCCAGGCCGGCATCGAGCCGGACGAGGTGCTGGAGGCCGCGGACGGGCAGCAGGCTTACGAGACGGTGCTCAGCGATGCGCCCGACCTCGTCCTTTCGGACTGGAACATGCCGAACATGACCGGCATCGAGTCGCTGCGGGCCATCCGGGCCGCCGGCTCGGACGTCACGTTCGGGTTCGTGACGTCCGAAGGCTCCGAGGAGATGCGGGCCACCGCGGCCGAGGCCGGCGCGGCGTTCCTGATCGCCAAGCCGTTCACGCCGGAGAGCTTCCGCGAGACCATCGAGCCGTTCATCGCCTGACCTCACCAGCCGTACCCCCTAGTCGTCGACAGAGGCATGGAGAAGAGCAATGGGCAAACTCCCCCCCGTGAAGCTGATCAAGGATGTGCTCGACGGCCTGCTCGGCAAGGACGTGACGACCGCACCCGGTGATGCCATGACGAGCACCGACGCGGCAGGCGGGGCGCTGGCGATCTACGTCGACGACCACAACGCCATGCAGGCCGTGGTGGGCTGGGACCTGCCGGCCGCCGTTCGGGTGGGCGCGGCCGTCGCCCTGGTGCCGCGAGGCGGCGCCGACGACGCCATCGACGAGAAGTACGTGCCGGCGAACCTGCTGGAGAACCTGGGCGAGGTCAGCAACGTCCTCGCGTCGGTCTTCCAGCTCCCGGGCAACCCGCACCTGCGCCTGCACGAGACGTACTGCCCCGTCGCGGCCGCCCCGAACGACGCGTACGAGTTGCTGTTCCGGCTCGGCAACCGCATTGACCTCGCGATCGACGTGCCGAGCTACGGCACCGGTCGGTTCGCCCTGTCGATGCTGAACTGAGGCTGCCGGGCACCGTGTCGGCACCGCCGGCCGCGCGCGGGCGTGCCGACCCGGCCCGCGCGGCTCACGTCCGGTTTGGCATGCTGCCTGCATGGCTGAGCTTCCGGGAACCTTCGCCGACGACGTCATCGACCAGCCCGCCCGGGTGCAGTTCGAGGTGTTCCTGGACGAGCATCGCAGCGAGCTCACCGACTGCCTGGACGGCCTGACCGAGGAGCAGGCGCGGCGCTCGCTCGTGGCGTCGCGCACGACCTTGTTGGGCCTGGTCAAGCACGCGACGTTCGTCGAGAAGGTCTGGTTCGACGAGGCGATCAGCTGCCGCACGCGGGCCGAGATCGGCATCCCGGCGACGCCCGACGAGTCGTTCGTGCTGGACGGGACGGACACGATCGCCACCGTGCAGGCCGCGCACCGGCAGGCCTGCGCGGACTCGCGCGCTGCCGCCGCCGCGCTCGCGCTCGACGACCTCGTCCACGGCAATCGGCGCGGGCCGCTGCCGTTGCGTTGGGTGTACCTGCACGTGTTGCGTGAGCTCGCCCAGCACTGCGGGCACGCCGACATCCTGCGCGAGCAACTGCTGGCGCGCTGAGCGGCAGCGTGATCACCCTGGCCCGTTCCGGTCCGGCGGCGTAGAACAAGGCGCGTGGAGATCATGCCGCCGGATTTGCCCGGGCACACTCCGCCCGCCGCCATCGTCAGCCCGGTGTTCGTCGGACGCACCGCGGAGCTGACAGCGGCTCGTGGGCTGATCGAACGCGCCGAGAAGGGCGAGTCCGGGGTGATGCTGGTCTGCGGGGAGGCCGGTGTCGGCAAGACCCGGCTCGTCGACGAGGCGGTACGGCACGCGCGGGGCCGGCAGCTGCAGGTGCTGTCCGGGCACTGCGTGCAACTGGGGATCGAGGGTCTTCCGTTCGCCCCGGTCGTCGAGGCGTTGCGCGAACTGGTCCGCACCACCGGACGCGAACGGCTCGAGGAGATCCTCGGCCCGGCGCGTGACCTGGTCGCGCGCCTGCTGCCCGTCGCGGCCGCGCCGGAGACCGAGACCGCTCCCCCGGCGACCGCCCAGCTGCTCGAACTCGTCCTCGGTCTGCTCGAGCGTCTCAGCGAGAGCGCGCCGGTGCTGGTCGTGATCGAAGACCTGCACTGGGCCGATCGCTCGACGCTGGAGCTCGCCGCGTTCCTCGCCCGGAACCTGCGCGGAGTCCCGGTGGCCATTCTGATCACCTACCGGTCCGACGAGGTGGACCGCCGACATCCGCTGCGCGTCCTGCTCGCCACCTGGGAACGCACCCGCAGCATCAGCCGGCTGGAGCTGGGCCGACTGGACCGCGACGAGGTGCGTGCCCAGCTGAGCGCCATCCTCGGCGCGGTGCCGGACCCGAAGCTGCTCGATCTGGTGTACGAGCGATCCGAAGGCAATGCGTTCCTGGTCGAGGAGATGCTCAGCGCGGTACGGGCCGGCGATCCGCGCGGGCTGCCGCCGTCATTGAAGGACGTCCTGCTCGCGCGGGTGGATCGACTGGGTGAGCCGGCGGTGCAGCTGTTGCGACTGGCCGCTGTTGCCGGGCGATCGGTTCCCGAACGGCTGCTGGTAGCCGTCTGCGAGGTGGACGAGCTGTCCGCGCTGGCAGCGATCCGCGAGGCGGTCGACGCGCACCTGCTGGTCGTCGACTCGGCCGGGCACGGGTACACGTTCCGGCACGCGCTGGCACGGGACGCCGTGTACGACGACCTGCTGCCGGGCGAGCGGGTACGCCTGCACGCCGCGTACGCCGAGGCGCTCACCCGCGACCCGGGGCTTCTCGACGAAACCAACGTGTCGGTGGCCGCATCCCTCGCGCACCATGCCTACGCCGCGCTGGACCTGCCCCGCGCGCTCGAGGCGTCGATCGCGGCCGGCCGGGAATCGTTCAGCGCGATGGCCTCGCGCGAGGCGCTCGCGCAGTACGAGCGGGCGCTGCTGATCTGGGACCGCGTCCCGGCCGAGCTGCGACCGCCGGAGGTGGATCAGGCCGAGGTCCTGTGGCTCGCCGGCGAAGCGGCCTACCACGGCGGCAACGTCGACCGGGCGCTGGCACTGCTCACCGAGTCCGCCGCCGCGCTGCCCGCCGACGCGACACCCGAGCGCCGCGCCCGGGTCCTGCACCGCTGTGCCCGGGCGCACCGGGACCTCGGCCACCTCGGCACGGCCATCGAGCTGCTCGAGTCGGCGTTGGCACCGCTGCCGGACGAGCCGGTGACCTGGATGCGGGCCACGGTGCTGGCGGCGTTGTCGGTTGCTCACCTGCGCGAGCTGCACCCGAGACGGGCCGCGCGGTACGCCGAACTCGCGGTTGCCGCGGCACGGAGCGTGGACGCCGCGCAGGTGGAGGCGGAGGCGCAGATCAGCCTCGGGTCCTGCCGCATGTTGCTGGGCCCGGGCGCGGACGGTCTGGCCGCCATGCGAGCCGGACTCGAGTTGGCGCTGGCCAGTGGTGACGCACATACCACCGCGCGCGGCTACATCAACCTCTCCGACGCCTGCGAGACGCTGGGCCGGTCAACCGAGGCCGCGGAAGTGGCCGAGGCCGGGATCGCCTTCGCGCAGCGCTCCGGTTTGCTCCGCAGCGTCGGTGCCTACCTGGTCGGCAACCTCGCCGAGTCGCTGGTGCACCTGGGCGACTGGGCACGCGCCCGGATGCTGATCGACGATGCCCTCGCGGACGGGCCGGAGGGCGTCTTCGAGCTCACGCTGCAACTCATCGGTGCCGAACTCGCCGCCCTCGCCGGAGACCTGGAGCGGTCCCGCACGATGCTCGAACGCGCGCAGGTGCTCACCATCGGTCCCGACGACGACCAGTTCGCTCTGCCCCTGGTCACCCTCGAGGCCGAACTCGCCCGCGCCGGGCGCGACCACGCGCGGGCGGTCCGGATCGTCCTTGACAACCTCAACCGCGACGACCGGTCGCCTCGGTACGCGTGGCCGCTGCTGTGGGTCGGCGTGCGGGCCGAGGTCGAGCGGGCGCTGGCCGATCCTGCGGGCACGATCGCCGAGCGGTTGGGCTCCCTGGTCGCAACGATGCCCGCGACCGATGCGCCGACGCAGGGCTATCGCGCCCTGTGCGAGGCCGAACTCGGCCGGCTCGGCGGGACGGCCGATTGGGATGACGCCTGCGCCGCGTGGCGGAAGCTGGGCTGGGCGTGGCCGCTGGGCTACAGCCTCCTGCGACAGGCCGAGGCACAGGCCGAACGGCGTGAGCCGGCGCGCGAGAGCGCGGTCGAGGCATGGACGATCGCCGGCCGGCTCGGTGCCGGACCGCTGCTGAGCGAGGTGCAGGCCCTCGCGCGCCGCGCCGGTATCGACCTCGACGAGCAGTCGCGGCCGGCCGATCCGCTTGCGGCGCTCGGGCTTACGGCGCGAGAGCAGGAGGTGCTCAGGCTGGTCGCGACCGGCCGCTCCAACCCGCAGATCGCGCGCGAGCTGTTCATCAGCCCGAAGACGGCAAGCGTGCACGTGTCGAACATTCTCGGCAAGCTCGGCCTCACCAGCCGGGTGCAAGCGGCCGCCCTGCTGCACCGGCTCGGGTGCTAGCTTGGCCGCGTGACGCTGGCCGCTGAGCTGTCGTACGTGTACCCGCGGCCGAACCGCGTGCGCCTGCTCTTGCAGCGCTTCGCGGCGACCCGGGCGGGGGCCTGGTGGTTCGCCAAGACGCTCGCGCCCATGGACCGGGCGCTGGGCCGGCTGTCCAACGGCCGGCTGACGGTGCCCGCGCTTCTTGCCGGACTGCCCGTGCTGGTGCTGACGAGCACCGGGCGCAAGAGCGGGCTGGCCCGCCGCACGCACCTGATCGCGGTGCCGGTGAACGGCACCCTCGCCCTGCTGGGCACCAACTTCGGCCAGCCGCGCACGCCGGCCTGGGTGCTCAACCTCGAGGCCGAGCCACGCGCCACGGTGACCCATCACGGGGTGACGCGCGCGGTCGTGGCGCGCCCGGCGTCCGACCGTGAGCGCGAGCAGGTGCTCGCCGCCGCGGCCACCGTGTACGGCGGCTACCTGAAGTACCAGCAGCGCATCACCGGGCGCACGCTGCGCATCTTCCTGCTGGAGCCGGCCCCGTCCGACTGACCGACGGACGCCCGGCGGCGCACACGGCGCTCGGCGTGATCTTGTTGCTCGCGGTGGGCATCGACGCGTGGTCCCGGCTGCGCAAGCGCTGATCGCCGCTGCGACCTAGGCGGCCGGATCCCTCGGGGATCGGGTGCCGGGCGATCCCGGGAAGGCGATGTCGTGGCGCCAATCGGGGCGAGAACTGTGGTGCGCGCGCCAATAGAGTTCGGCAATGTCGTCTGGATCGAACGCGGTGCCCGGCGCCACGGGACCTCCGACGGTGACGGTGGCGACCCGGACCCCGACCGGCGCGTACTGCTTGTCGAGAAGGACCGCGAGCGCGCGTACCCCGGCCTTGCCGAGCGACAGCGATGTGTACGCAGGATCCGGTTCCGGCATGCCGCCCGTGATCAGGTACGTGCCGCCGCCGCGCCGAGCCATCGCGGGCGCCACATGGGCAGCAGCCGTGATCGCGCCGACGACGTTGACCGCCCAAGCCTCGAGATGGCGCCGAGTTGCGAGCTCGCCCGGTGTGTCTGCCTGGATCATCCCGGCGTTGTAGACGACCACCTCCGGCGGCCCGAGCTGCGCGATCGCGGTGTCCAGCGCAGTCCGCAGTGCGGTCTCGTCGGCGACGTCGGCGGTCAACGGCACTATCGCAACGTCAAAGCGAGCAAGTTCTCGCGCGATCGCAGCGACCGTGGCGCCGGCGCGGGCGATCACCGCGATCGGTAGCCCTCCGCGCGCGAACCGGCGGGCCACCGCGAGGCCGATCCCGGGCCCGGCTGCGATCACGATCGCGGGTGAGGTTCCTCGTCCCATGTCGCCGACGCTAAACTATCACATCATGTGAGGGTCAAGCCTGGGAGCGCACGCGTGCGAATCGGAGCCGTGTCTCGGGCGGTTGGGGTGAGCGAGCGGCTGCTGCGTTACTACGAGGAGCAGGGGTTGCTGCGTCCCGACCGGCTGCCCAACGGGTACAGGGAATACGGCGCCGCGGACGTCGCCGCGGTTCGCAACATCCGCGCGCTCCTGGCTGCCGGCCTGCCCCTGCGGGTCATCGCCGACGTCCTGCCGTGCGTCTGCGATCACAACGAGCGCATGGTGCCCACCTGCCCGGAGCTCATCGTGGCACTTCGTCGCGAACGCGAGCGCGTCGAGGCTGCGCGGGCCCAATTGGAGACCTCGCAACGGCTGATCGACATCGTCCTGGACGCCGCACCGCCGGAGGTCACAGCAGCCGCCGACCGCCTCCGCGGTTCCTCGCTCACGGCGCCAGGGCATCGGCGAGAGCCTGGCCGGCTTCGCTGATGGCGGCCAAGCTGTCGTCGAAAGGTTGGCGGAGGAACTCGTGGATCATCCCGTTCCAGCGGCGGATCGTGACCGGGACGCCGGCGTCTTCGAGCAGTTCGCCGTATTGCTCCGCCTCATCACGCAGCGCGTCGTACTGTGCGGTGACGATATAGGCAGGTGGAAGGTTCGCCAGATCACCTGCGAGGATCGGAGAAACGGTCGGCAGGGTGCGCTGTTCTTCGCTGGACAGGTAGTTGTCCATGAACCAGAACTGCGTCTCACGACTGATGTTTCCGTACTTGCCGGCGTAGTGCCGGATCGAGAAGTTGCTGCGCCTGAAGTCCAGGTCCGGATAGATGAGCAACTGGAAGGCCAGCCGCGGGCCGCCCTGGTCGCGCGCCATGAGTGCGACCACCGCAGCGAGGTTTCCTCCGGAGCTGTCACCGGCTACGGCGAGCCGACTTGCATCCCCACCGAACTCGTCCGCGTGCTCGGCAACCCACCTCGTCGCGGCGTACGCGAGGTCAGGCGCCTCGGGAAACTTGTGCTCCGGAGCCAACGGGTAGTCGACCGACACGAGGATGCTGCGCGACGCATTGGCCAGCCCACGGGCCAAGGAGTCGTGGGTATCGAGATCGCCGAGCATGAATCCGCCGCCGTGGAAGAACACGGTCACGGGCGCACGGGTGCCCAGAGTCGGCCGGTAGATGCGGACCCTGGCAGCACCAGAGCACGTCTGGATCTCACGGTCCTCGCAAGCGGCCACCTTCGCCCCGGCAGGAAGCAGTTGCGCCATTCGGCGCATCCCTACCCGCGCGCGTTCCGGGCCGAAGGTGTGCAGTTCGGGGAAGTTGACGGCGGCGAGGCGAGCGAGATGAGCCTCGACCTGAGGATGAACGGACACTGCTTGCTCCTCTCGATCGGATGAGACGAGAGCGATCGTTTCGGTTGAACCACGGTTCAAGTCAACGGGGCCGGCCGCGAAGCGAGAGGCAGGTCACATGTGCGCCGCGGCAACGGCCTCATCGGCGAAGGATGCTTTGAAGTGCGGGCAGTCCACCAGTGGCACGTGTGTGCAGGTCGCGGCGTGCATGAGGCTCGCGCGCATGCGCTGCAATCGACTGATGTCGCTGCTCAATTCGCTCGCCTTCGCTGCCAATCGCTCACGCAGGTCGTCATCACTCGGACGTGCCACCAGAAATCGCGCGATCTCGGCGATGGTGAAGCCGGCCTGCTGGGCGCAGGCGATCAGGTTCAACCTCTCGAACACGTCAGGCGTGTAGGCGCGTCGCTGGCCGTTCCGGCCGGCCGGTGTGATCAGCCCTCGCCGCTCGTAGAAGCGAAGCGCAGAGGGCGTCAGCGCCGACAACCGACACACCTCGCCTATGTCGATCAGATCCTCGGGAGCTGCCCCGGTCGGAGGCCTCCCGCCTGAGTTGCCAGCGCCCACTGTCCAGTGCCTCCTGAAGAACTCACCCATGGCTGGATCCGGTGTGAGAGTAGCCAGCGCGTCGGCACGAACGACCCGGGCCGTGACTAGACCGCCGGGTCCTCGTGAGCCGGCAGGCCGGCGATCTGCGCCTCGATGGACGCGAGGTGGGCGGCGAGGATGTCCTCGAACGCGTCGCGGCGGTCTGCGCCGAGGGGACGGACGTCGCGGGCGAAGTAGGAAAGGGCGGGGAAGCGTTCGGGTTCGGCACCGAATACCGCGACACGGAACTGCTCCAGGCCTTGCTCGTACTCCTGCGGCGTGATCGTGCTGATCCCGGCCTCGGAGGAGATCAGCGCGGCGAGCAGGACCACGATGCGGTGGTAGCGCACCGGGATGTCCTGGTCGGGCAGCCCGGACGTCCGCAGCGCCTGCAACACCTCGTCCATGACCATTCGCGATCCGATGCCGCCGGAACCGTAACGTCCCCAGATCGCGGCGAGTTGGGGCTGCTCGCCGAAGGCATCGCGCAGCCGCATGCCCAGGGCCGCGATGCGCTGCTTCCAGTCGCCTTCAGGGCGGTGACTGCTCACGGCGGCCAGCAGGACCCGGTCGGCGACAGCCCGCAACAGCTCGGTCTTGTTCCGAAAGTGCCGGTAGAGGCTCGAGGAGTCCGTCCCGAGCGCGGCAGCGAGTTTGCGCACGCTGAACGACTCGGCGTCGCTCGTGCGCAGCAGCGTCACCGCCGTGTCCAGGATCTGGTCGGCCGACCAGCGCCTGCGCCTGGTCATCGCGCCCCTCTCGCCGGGTCGCGCCAGTCTATGCACTTGCTAATGCACGCACCGCGTGCATTAATGGATGGATCCGCTGCGGGAGGTCCAGCGGGAAGGGAGCAGCACAAATGCGCGCGAGCAGCAGCGCGGTACGCCCGCCGGAGCCGGACTTCTCGGCGATCACCACCGATGAACTGCGCGCCTACCGCGACGCGGAGAACGAATACCGGGCGTCCGAGGCGGCGCGGCAGATCCTCGGCAAGCCGCACGCCGGCGCCGCGATCGGCTGGCAGGATGTCGCACTGCCCGGTCGCGACGTACCGGTGCGCGTCTATCGGCCGGACCGGACCGGAGGCGACGGACCCGCCGCACGATCGCAGTTGCCGCTCGTCGTCCACGTCCACGGAGGCGGCTTCGTGGGTACGGCGGTGCAGTGCGACTGGACCAACAGCTACCTCGCCGCCCGACTGCCCGCGATCGTCGTCTCGGTGGAACACCGGCTGCTGTCCCCCGGCAGCTCGCTCGCCGATGCCGCCGACGATGCGTGGGAGGTACTCCGGCACGTGATGCGGCACGCGAGTCGATGGGCGGTCGACCCGGACCGAGCCGCTGTCTTCGGCGAAAGCTGCGGTGCGCTGATCTGCGCCCTGACCGCGATCCGGGCCCGAACTGCCGGGCTGCGACTCGCCGCCCAGGTGCTGGTCAACCCAGCGGTCGACGTGACCGACACGATGTTCGACTACCCGTCGATCGCCGGGTACCCGGCTACCCCGACCCTGGCCCTGCCCCAACTCCGGCTCATCCAGCGGCTCGGTGTCCCGCAGGGAACCGATGCCACCGCCCTGTCACCGGTGTACGCCGACGATCTGAGCGGGCTCGCCCCGGCGCTCGTGGTGGTGCCCACCCACGACCCGCTAGCCGACCACGGCCGCCGCCACGCAGAACGCCTGCGCGCCGCAGGGACCGCGGTGCAGCTGACCGAATACCCGGGCGCGCAACACGCGTTCCTCACCCTGCCCGGCGTGGCACCACAGGCGCAGGCCGCCCGGGCCGAGATCGCCGGCTTCCTCCGCGCGACCTTGGCGAGGTGACGGGGCAACCGTGCAGCCTCGCACCCGGGGCACCACCGCGCACACGATCGAGCCGAACAGCAGAGGAGTCGCGGCATGAACGACGCATATCAGATCCGTGCCGAAGCGCCCTCGGTCGCGGACTACCGCAGGCTCCGCACCGCCTCAGGCCTCAACGACAAATCAGTTCAGGCAGCAGCACTCGGCCTCGCCGGATCGTGGCACGCAGTCACCGTCACGGCCGGCGCGACCGGCCGGCCGGTCGGTATGGGCCGGATCGTCGGCGATGGTGGCTGCCACTTCCAGATCGTTGACGTCTGCGTGCTACCGGAACACCAAGGCCGTGGACTGGGGCGTCGCATCATGCAGGAGCTGACCGCCGAACTCGACAGGCGAGCGCCGGCGACCGCCTTCGTGTCCCTGATCGCGGACGGTGACGCACACCACCTCTACCGCAAGTTCGGCTTCGTCGACACTGCCCCGGACTCCATCGGCATGGCCCGGACGCGCTGACGGCGCGTCAGCAGTCCCGCAAGCTCAGCTCTCCGGAGATTGATCGACCTCCGACGACCCGGCCCGAGCCGAGTCCCGGATCAGGAACTCTGAAGGATGTAGCCCCAACGGGATTCGAACCCGTGCTACCGCCTTGAGAGGGCGGCGTCCTGGGCCACTAGACGATGGGGCCCCAGAAAGTGCGGTACTGCGCTGATCTTCGGTACTGCGCTGATCTCTCGGTACTGCGCTGGGGTACCAGGACTCGAACCTAGACTAACTGAACCAGAATCAGTTGGGCTGCCAATTACCCCATACCCCAAGGGTCAGCTCGGTCCACGCGTTGCGAACCGGGCCGTCGTGAGACTCTACCGGACTCCCGCGAACGGTTCCAAACCGCCACACCAGCCCTCCGTCAGTGCCCGCCGCGACCGGCAAATCCGGGACGACGGCGGCTGATACCGTCGCCGACGTGTCGGAACCGCCGGGCAAGTGGAACGCGTCGCGGCTGCTCCTGATCGCCGGCGTCGCGGTCGGCGTGCTCGCCGTCGTCAGCTGGTTCACCTTGGACAACCACGGCACGGACGCCACCGGCAACGGCTCGTGCCAGGTGCCGGCCAAGGGCACCGCGGGCACCGAACCGCCGCCCGCGGTGATCAGCACGCTGGCGACGCCGTTCGGGGCCGCCGACGTCACGTTCACCGAGTCCGCGGCAGGTTCGACCGTGTACGGCTACTGCTTCGACGTCGCCGAGGGCCAGCGGCTGATCGACGCGATCGCCTTGCTGCACGGGGACGGGTACACCCAGGCAGCCGGCGACGACGCGACGCGCCAGCAGAACTTCACCAAGGAGGGCGCTCGCCCCTATGGCGTCAGCCTCACCGTGACCGGCGACCTGAATGCGGCCCAGCCGGTGGCCGGTACGCAGGGCGGCGTCTCGATCGTCTGGCAGGACGAGCCGCCCAAGTAGCCGGACGAATACCGCTCTCGCCACGCGCGGGTGTGCTGAAGGCGGTGTTCATCGCTTGACGCGGCGCGCGAAACGCAACCGCAGCACCCGTCGGACGATCTTGTACTGGTCCGCGGCCCGCGGGAACTGCTGCAGCTCGCGTCCCATGCCGAACTTCTTGCGCGTGGTGGCCTTCGGCCGGCTGAACTCGCGCAGCCCGTCGTCGCCGTGGAACCGGCCGAACCCGCTGTCACCCACTCCCCCGAACGGCAGCGAGGGGATACCCACGAACGTCATCACCGAGTTGATCGTGGTGCCGCCGGCGTGCAGCCGGGCGGCGATCTGCTCGCCGTGCGAGGCGGAGAACACCGAGGAGGCCAGGTGAAAGTCGCTCGCGTTCGCACGGCGGACCGCTTCGTCCACGTCCGGCACCGTGTTGATCACGATGACCGGGCCGAACGTCTCCTCGCGTACCGCGGCCGAGTCCTCCGGGACGTCGACCAGCACGATCGGGTGCACGTACGGCGCCTTGATCGACTCGAGCCCGCCGACGAGCGCGGTTCCGCCCCGCTCCAACGCGTCGCTGACATGACGCCGCACGATGTCGATCTGGCCGGGCATCGTCATCGGCCCGTAGTCGGCCAGCTCGTCCAGGCCGACGGTAATGCGCTCGGCGCGCTCCTTCATCCGGCGCAAGAACTCCTCGCGCACCGACTCGACGACGTACACCCGCTCCACGCCGACGCATGCCTGCCCGGCGTGCCAGAAGCCGCCCCAGGTCAGCGCGTCCGCCGCCGCGTCCAGGTCGGCGTCCGCTGCGACGATCGTCGCGTCCTTGCCGCCGAGCTCGAGCAGCACCGGGGTGAGGGTGGCCGAGCAGGCCTGCATCACCCTGCGCCCGGTCGGGACGGACCCGGTGAACGCGATCTTGTCGACGCCGGCGTTGCACAGCGCGGCGCCGGTGGGCCCGAAGCCGGACACCCAGCCGACCAGGCCGGCCGGCGCGTCGGGGTTCGCGCGATGGAACGACTCGACCGCGTAGACGCCCGTCGCGGTGCTGAACTCGCTCGGCTTGACGACGGCCGCGTTCCCGGCGGCGAGCGCGTACGCCATGCCGCACAGCGGTGTGTAGAACGGGAAGTTCCACGGGGCGATCACGCCGGCGACGCCGAGCGGCAGGTACTCGACACTCGCCTCGAAGTTCATCATTGCCGCGCCGGGACGAACGCGGCGGCGCTTGAGCACCCGCTCGGCGTTGCGGGCCGCCCACCTGATGTCATCCAGCCCGGCCATCAGCTCGAACTGCACGTCACCTTTGGGCTTTCCGGTCTCGCGAAAGCCCAGCTCGCAGATCTCGTCCGAGTGCTTGGCCAGCCAGGACACCCACCGCGTCAGGCGCTGCTTGCGGCCGGCGTACCCGAGCTCGGCCCACCAAACCTGCGCCGCCCGCGCTGCGGCGACGACCCCGGCCACGTCCTCGGCCGAGTGCACCGGGTAGCTGCCGACGAGCTCGCCGGTGGCCGGGTTGGTCAGGTCGAAGGTCTGCGCCGTCACGGCGTCGGGGCGAAGCTGAGCGGTCACGGCAGAACCGTCCTCATCACTGACCGGACAGGAATGAGAACACGTTACAGTTTTGCCGTCCGATGCGGCAAGGGCAGCAGCTCAGCCAGGCAGCGCGACCGCCACGGGCGGGGCGGCCGGCGGCGCGGCGACGGAGGGGGTGACCGCGGGCGCCTCGAGGAACGCCACCAGCGGGTCGAGCATCGTCGCCGGCACGTGGCGCCATCCGTGCGGCGCCCCGATGGTGAGCGTGGGCGCCGCGCACGGCTGCACGCGCTCGACGCTGCGGCCGAGCGGAAGCTCGAGCGGCCGAACCTCGGACGTCCCGCCGAGTGCGAACAACCGCCCGCGGTCGGCGTACCGGTCGAAGTAGTCGTGCAGCACGGCCGGCTCGAACGTCCCGGGCCCCAGCACGGCAGGCGGGGCGATCAGCACGACGCGATCGGTGCACTCCGGGTATCGCGCGGCGAAGTCGGCTGCGACGCAGGCCCCCATCGAGTAGCCGACGATCGCGGTGCGCCCGATCCCCAGTACGTCCAGCACGTCGTGGACGAGCCCGGCGTGCGTCGACAGCACCGGAGGGGACGAGGGGCGCACGCTGCGGCCGTGGCCGGGCAGGTCGAGCGTGACCACCTGCCACCTGGACGAGAGCGCGGGAACGACGGCGCGCCAACTGTCCGAGGAACCGCGCGCGCCGTGTACCAGCACGACCGCTCGGCGGGCACGCCCGGCGACCTGCACGTGCACGCCACACAAGTACATGGACGTGTATGTACTCCACCCGGTACCGGCGCGCACGTTGACGCGCCGCGATCGCTCGTGGAACGACCTACCGGACGGCGCCGCGCAGCCTGGCCAACGACCGCTCGCGGCCCAGAATCTGCATCGACTCGAACAGTGGCGGGGACACCGTGCGACCGGTGACGGCGACGCGGATCGGGCCGAACGCGTTGCGCGGCTTCAGAGCGAGGCCGTCGACCAAGGCGCCGCGCAGTGCGGCTTCGATCGTCGCGGCGTCCCACGGCTCGGCCGCTTCGAGGGCCGGCAACGCCGCGCTGAGCACCTCCTGCCCGGGCGCGCCGAGCTGCTTCGCCGCGGCGGCCTCGTCGACGCTGAACGCTGCCTCGTCGACGAGCAGGAACCGCATCATGTCCAGGCCTTCGGCCAGCGTCGCAATGCGCTCCTGCACCAACGGCGCAGCTGCGGCGATCACGTCCGGCAGCACTGCGACGTCAGCGGACCCGTCGGCGAACGCGAGCAACCGTCGGGTGAACTCGGCTTCCTCGAGTGCCCGGACGTAGTGCCCGTTGAGCCAGTTCAGCTTGTCCAGATCGAAGACCGGACCGACCGTGTTCACCCGCGACCACTCGAAGCTCGCGCTGAACTGCTCGAAGGTGAAGATCTCCTCCTCGTCCGGCTGGCCGTAGCCGAGCAGCGCGAGGAAGTTCAGCAACGCCTCGGGCAGGTAACCCTGTTCGAGGAACCAGGTCAGCCGCGCGGCCGGGTTCTTCCGCTTGGAGATCTTGGACTTGTCGCTGTTGCGCAGCAGTGGCATGTGCGCGAACTCCGGCGTCTCGAAGCCGAGCCAGCGGTAGAGCAGCAGGTGCTTCGGCGTGGACGAGATCCACTCCTCACCGCGCACGACATGCGTGATCCCCATCAGGTGGTCGTCGACCACGACGGCGAGGTGGTAGGTCGGGAAACCGTCCGCCTTGAGGATCACCTGGTCGTCCGGCCGGGGCGCGGACACCTCGCCCCGGATGAGGTCGGTGAACGTCAACGCCACGTCGTCCGGCACGAGCATGCGCACGACCGGCGTATCGGTCGTGCCGCCGAGCGCCTTGCGTTCCTGCTCGCTCTTGCCCAGGCACAGCCGGTCGTAGCCGGTCGGCCGCTTGTGCGCCCGCTGCTCCTCGCGCATCCGGGCCAGCCGCTCCTGGCTGCACCAGCACCGGTAGGCTCGGCCGTCCGCGAGCAGTCGGTCGACGTACGGCTGGTAGGTCGCCAGCCGCTCGGACTGGCGGTACGGCGCGTACGGTCCGCCGACGTCAGGGCCTTCGTCCCACGTCAGGCCCAACCAGCGCAGCGTGTCGAACACCTGCTGCTCGCTGTCGGCGCGAAAGCGAGCCCGGTCGGTGTCCTCGATGCGCAGCACGAACCGGCCACCGTGCCTGCGCACGAAGCCGAGGTTGAACAGCGACATGTAGGCCGTGCCGACATGCGGATCCCCGGTGGGCGACGGGGCGACGCGAAGGCGCGGCGGACGTCCGGACGTCATGGCGCAACCACCGGGTTGGTCAGCGTGCCGATTCCCTCGATCTCGACGCTCACCGTGTCACCGGCGACGATCGGGCCGACGCCCGCGGGCGTGCCGGTCAGCAGCACGTCACCGGGCAGCAGCGTCATCACGCCGGAGACGAACTCGATCTGCCGGGCGAGGTCGAAGATCATCTGACTGGTGCGGCCGTCCTGCTTCACCTCGCCGTTGACGCGGGTGGTCAGCCGCAGGTCGGCGGGGTCGAGGCCGGTCACCATCCACGGGCCGAGCGGGCAGAACGAGTCGTACCCCTTGGCCCGGGTGAACTGCACGTCCGAACGCTGCTGGTCGCGGGCGGTGACGTCGTTGGCGACGGTGTACGCGAGCACGTGCTCGAGCGCCTCGGCTCGGGTGACGTTGCGCGCCGGGCGCCCGATCACCGCGGCCAACTCGCCCTCGAAGTGCACCTCGGCCGACGAGGGCGGCAGCCGGATCGGGTCGCCCGAGCCGATCACGGACGTCGACGGCTTGAGGAAGATCAGCGGCGTCTCGGGGACGTCGTTGCCCAACTCCTTGGCGTGGTCGGCGTAGTTGCGTCCGAGCGCGACGACCTTGCTGGGCAGGATCGGCGCGACCAGCCGCACGTCCGGCAGCGCCCACCGGTCGCCGGTGTACGTGACCGGGCCGAACGGATGGCCGTCGATGGCTGCGACGGTGAGGGCGTCGAGCGAGGCGCCGTCGCTCCCCTCCACCGCGCCCCAGGACATGCCCGCGGGCGCCGAAGCCGAACCGGAGTGGACGAACCGAGCGATGCGCACGGTGTTCCACGTTACCGGTCGGCCCGCACTCCCCCGGCCCGGCCACCGCGGGACGTCCACGCGCGCATCACGCATACTTGTGCGGTGAACTCCGCGCTCTCCGGCGTCCCCGTCGCCCGTCGCAAGACCGCCGCCGCGACACTCGCCCTGTTCGCCGTCCTCTTCCTGGCGGTCGGTGCGGTCGCCGCCAGCGGAACCGGCACGGCCCCGGTCCGCGCCTTCGCGGTGATCGCGCTGCTGGTCTCGGCCCTGCTCGGCCTGCTCGCGTGGGGAGTCGCGCACAGCGTGAAGCTCGAGCTGGCCGAGCAGCGGCTGGACGCGGCGATCGAACAGGCCGTCGCGGCGCACGGCGGCACCGCATTGGCCTGCGGCTGCGGACACGATCACGACCCGGACGAGCTGCACGTCACCGACGCCTGCCGGCACGACGGCGCGGGCGAGGCCTGCGAGCACGACTGCGAGACATGCGTGCTCGCCGCGCTGCGGCCGTCCCCGACCGCGACCCGCGGCGAGCGCCTGAGCCGCTGACCTGCTGCCGTCGTCGGTGTCGGTGTCGGCTCCGACACTGCGTTGTCGGTGTCGGCTCCGACACTGCGTTGTCGGTGTCGGCTCCGACACTGCGTTGTCGGTGTCGGCTCCGACACTGGGGCCATGGCCTATGACGAGGAGCTGGCGAACCGGCTGCGCGAGTGCCTGCAGGGCGAAGCCGGTGTGACCGAGAAGCGGATGTTCGGCGGGCTGGCGTTTCTCATCGACGGCAACCTTGCCGTCAGCGCCAGTGGCCAGGGCGGGTTGCTCCTTCGCGCGGACCCGGCTCGTTCGCAGGAACTGGTCGCCGCGCCGCACGTGGAACGGGCGGTGATGCGCGGGCGGGAGATGGCCGGCTGGCTTCGGGTGGCGCCTGAGGCCATTCGGACGTCGCGCCAGCTCACGCGCTGGGTCCGCGTCGGCGTCTGTTACGCCCGCACGCTCTCAGCGCCATGAATGCCACTGCCACCACAGCGGACAGTGGCCGTAGCGGTGTTCATCGAGCGGGCGTGAGCCGGAACGCTCGTGCGCCCGCGGCCCAGGCCAGGTGCAGGTCGTGCGGGTCGGGGTTGCCCGCGGAGTCGAAGCCGATCTTGTTGAAATTGGCGAAGTTGTGGTTATCGCGCGCCATGACGGCGTACGCGGCCACGACCTCGGGCTCGGCGGACAACACCTGCACCTCGGCCTGGCGCCGCCTGCCCTTGAGCCGGATCGTCACGGGTTCGCCGGTCCGCAGGTTGCGGCCCCAGCCGAACGGCGAGCCGATCAGCAGGGCTCCGTCGTGACGGGTGTACGCGACCGGAATCGAGTACCGGCGCCCGGACTTGCGGCCCACGACGTACAGCGTGGGCAGCCGCTTGCCCACCGCGCGGCACAGCAGCGGCGTGCGCAGCAGCCCCCGCATGAGCCGGTTGACCAGCCCCTGCACGGCAAGCTTCTGCGCCCGCGGCCCGTCCGTCGCCGTCTTGTCCACCATCAACGTGCTCCTGTCACCTTGGACCGAATCGGTTCGTCTCTGCTATGACGGCTGGGAACGACAGAAGGTGACAGTGGACGGTTCGGACGAGATCACCCAGGCATTCGAGGCGCATCGCGCGCATCTGCGCGCGGTCGCGTACCGGATGCTCGGCTCGCTGAGCGAAGCCGAGGACGCGGTCCAGGAGACCTGGCTGCGGCTGGCCCGCTCGGACACCAGCGAGGTGGGCAACCTGGGCGGCTGGCTGACCACCGTCGTGGCGCGGGTCTGCCTTGACCTGCTGCGCGCCAGGACGCGCCGGCGCGAGGACCCGCTGGAGGTGCACCTGCCCGACCCGATCGTGACCGCGCCCGGCGCCGGCGACCCGCAGGATCAGGCGTTGCTCGCCGACTCGGTGGGGCTGGCGTTGCTCGTCGTCCTCGACACGCTCTCGCCGAACGAGCGGCTCGCGTTCGTGCTGCACGACGTGTTCGCGGTTCCGTTCGAGCAGATCGCGGCGGTGCTCGGCAAATCGCCGGCCGCCGCGAAGCAACTCGCCAGCCGCGCGCGGCGCAGGCTTCGGGGCGCCCCCTCCGCGTCCGATGGGGTAGCGGTCGATCCGCGCCGCCGCCAGGAGATCATCGACGCGTTCCTGGCCGCCTCCCGCGACGGGGACTTCGATGCTCTGGTTGCCGTGCTCGACCCGGACGTCGTGCTGCGCGCGGAGGCCGGCTCGGGGCCGTTCGCCCCGTCGCGCGTCCTCCGCGGCGCACCCGCTGTCGCCGGCCAGGCGCTGCAGTACGCGAGCCTGGCCCGGTTCGCCCGCCGGGTCGACGTCAACGGCGCCCCCGGCTTCCTGGTTGCCCCGGATGGTCGTCCGATCGCGCTGCTCAGCCTGAGCATCGGACCGGACTCGATCACCGCGATCGATGTCCTCGCCGACCCCGACCGCCTCGCCCGGCTGGACCTCCCGGTCGAAGGTCACGACGCCGTCTCGGACTCCCCCAGCAGCCCGTAACGCACGGCGTCGTGCAGCGCCAGCCAGGACGCCTCGATCACGTTGCCGTGCACGCCCACCGTGGTCCATTCGCGGGTGTGGTCGGACGTCTCGATGAGCACCCGGGTCACCGCGTCGGTGCCGGCCTTGCCGGGCATGATGCGCACCTTGTAGTCGGTCAGCTCCAGCTGCGCGAGGCGCGGGTACACCTTGCTGAGCGCCTTGCGCAGCGCGCGGTCCAGCGCGTTCACCGGCCCGTTGCCCTCTTCGGTCGAGATCACCCGCTCGCCGCCGGCGACGACCTTCACGGTGGCCTCGCTGACCATCGCGCCGTCCTCGCGCCGGTCGACGATCACCCGGTAGGACTCGACGGCAAACAGGTCGGTCCGCTCGCCCAGCTCATCGCGCAGCAGCAGTTCGAAGGACGCATCGGCCGCTTCGTACGACCAACCCGCCGCCTCGCGGTCCTTGACGCGCGCGACGACCTTGCTGACGACATCCGGTCTCGACGTCACGTCGACACCGAGTTCGGCGGACTTCAGCTCGACCGAGGCGCGGCCGGCCATCTCGGTGACCAGGATGCGCTGGTCGTTGCCGACCACCGCCGGATCGAGGTGGTTGTACATCAGTGGCGCGACCTTGATGGCGGACGCATGCAGCCCGGCCTTGTGCGCGAACGCCGCAGCGCCGACGTACGGGGCGTGCGTGTCCGGCGCCAGGTTGGCGATCTCGGCGATCGCGTGCGCGACCCGCTGCATCTCGGGCAGGCAACCGTCCGGCAGCACGTCGCGTCCCATCTTGGTGACCAGCCCGCCGACGACCGAGAAGAGGTTCGCGTTGCCTGCGCGTTCGCCGTAGCCGTTCGCGGTGCCCTGCACATGGGTCGCGCCGGCGTCCACGGCCGCCAGCGTGTTGGCGACCGCGCAACCCGTGTCGTCCTGGGTGTGGATGCCGAGCCGGATTCCGGCGCGACGGCTCACGTCCGACACGACGTCGTGCACGCCCATCGGCAGCATCCCGCCGTTGGTGTCGCACAGCACGCCGACGTCGGCGCCGGCCGCGGCCGCGGTGTCCAGCAGCCGTACGCCGTAGTCACGATCGAGTTTGTAGCCGTCGAAGAAGTGCTCGCAGTCGACGAAGACACGCCGTCCCTCGGCGCGCAGGAACGCGACCGTGTCGTGCACCATCGCCAGGTTCTCCTCGAGCGTGGTGTGCAGCGCGTCGCTCACGTGCCAGACGGAGGACTTGGCGACGAGGCAGATGACCTGGGTGCGGGCGTCCAGCAGCGCGCGCACCTGCCGGTCGTCCTCGACCTTCACGCCGGCCTTGCGGGTGGATCCGAACGCGACCAGGGTCGCGTGCTGCAGCTTGAGCTCGCCGTCGGCGGCGCGGGCGAAGAACTCGGTGTCCTTGGGCAGTGCGCCGGGCCAGCCACCTTCGATGAAGCCGACACCGAACTGGTCGAGCAGTCGCGCGACGGCGAGCTTGTCGGCCACCGAGTAGGTGATGCCTTCACGCTGGGCGCCGTCGCGCAGCGTGGTGTCGAAGACGTGGAACTCGTCGCTCTGCATGGGCCTGTCCTTCGTTCTGATGCGCTTGCGATCGGTCGGTTGCGGCAAGACACGGCGCTGAACCCAAAAACAAAGACCCCCCGCGAAATGCGGAGGGTCTGCGCGTCGGAGGTGAAGCTGGTTTCCGACGCGCTACTCGATAATGATCACGCTGGACTGCACGGCCTCAGTCTGCCACAACGCGCCTGCCGGCGTCGAGACGACGGCGGTCGTTCGTCCTCGCTCGCCGACCCCTCGCCGGGTCCTTCCCTGACCGCCGCCGCTACGGTGGGGCGAGTCCGCTGCCGCCGACCTGCGAAGGACCGCTTTGCTCGAACTCGACGGGCTGGTACGCCACTTCGACGACACGATCGCCCTCGACCGGTTGAGCTTCACCGTCCCGCGCGGGCAGGTCTTCGGCTTCCTCGGGCCCAACGGCGCGGGCAAGTCCACCGCGATGCGCGCCGTCATGCGCCTCACCGCGCTCGACGCCGGGCAGGTGCGCTGGGACGGCGCGACCTACGACCTCGATACCTGCCGCGGCTTCGGGTACATGCCCGAGGAGCGCGGCCTGTACCCGACCATGCGGGTGGCCGAGCACCTGCAGTACCTGGCGCGCCTGCACGGACTGACCACCGCCGCTGCCCGGCAGCGCGCCGCCGAGTGGCTGGCCCGGCTCGGCCTGTCCGAGCGCGCGCAGGACAAGGTCGAGGCGCTCTCGCTCGGCAACCAGCAGCGGGTGCAGCTGGCGGCGGCCCTGGTGCACGAACCACAACTGCTGGTGCTGGACGAGCCGTTCTCCGGGCTGGACCCGGTCGGCGTCGACGAGCTCGCCGGCGTGCTGCGCGAGCGTGCGCGCGCCGGTGCCGCGGTGCTGTTCTCCAGCCACCAGCTCGACCTGGTCGAGCAGCTGTGCGAGAGCGTGGCGATCGTGCACCGGGGGCGCTGCGTCGCGTCCGGCACCGTGCGTGAACTTGGCCGCACCGGCGCGCGGCGGGTCGAGGTCGAGGTCACCGGTGACCCCGACGCACGCTGGGCGGCGGCGCTGCACGGCGTCCGGGTACTCGGCACCGAGCACGGGCGCGCCCGCCTGGTACTCGGCGACGGCGTCGACCCGCAGCAGGTGCTCGCCGCGGCGATCGCCGCGGGACCGGTCGAGCATTTCGCCGTCTGCAGCCGCCGGCTGTCCGAGGTGTTCCGCGAGGCGGTCGGGCGGCCGCTCGAGGACGTGCAGGGCGGGGTGCCCCGATGATCGAGCGCCGTTCCGTGCTGCTGGTTGCCGATCGTGAGCTGCGCCAGCAGCTCGCCAGCAAGGCGATGTGGCTCTCGCTGGCGATCGGCGTGGTCGCGATCTGCCTGCTGGTCGTGCTGCCCAAGACCCTTGCCGGCGGCCCGCCGACGTACCGGGTGGCCGTGACGGGCCAGCCCGACCCGGCGGTCCGCGCGAGCATCGCCGCCGCCGCGGCCACTGCGGGCGCGCGGGTCGAGGTCTTCGCGGTGCCCGACCGGGCTGCGGCCGAGACGTCGCTGCGGTCCGGCGACGGCGATCGGCACGCGGATATCGCCGTCCTGCAGCAGGGCGCCGGCGCCGTTCTCGTCGATCGCGCCTTCGCGGCCGGCTCCACGCAGCGCAAGCCGCGCGTGGTAGCGGCGATCGCGCACGATCTCGCGGTGCTGAACGCGGTGCGGCAGAGCGGGCTGACCGCCGAGCAGGCCACGGCGGCGGTCAACCCGGCCCCGCTCGCGGTCGATCACCTGCGCCCGGCCCCGGGCAGCGACGCCGGCCGGCTGACCGCGTTCGCCGGGTCGGCGCTGTTCTTCCTGCTGGTGATGCGGCACGGCTTCGCGCTGCTGACCGGTGTCGCCCAGGAGAAGTCGACGCGCGTGGTCGAGCTGCTGCTCTCGACGATCCGGCCGGTCGACCTGCTGGCCGGCAAGGTGCTCGCCGCCGTGGGGCTGGTCCTCGTCGAGGCTGCCTTGCTCACGGCCACCGCGCTGATCAGCGCGCGGGCCGTCGGGTCGGAGATCCTGCACGGCGGCGGCGCCGGGCTGATCGTCACCGAGGGGGTCTGGGTGGTGCTCGGCCTGGTGCTGTACGCCGCTCTGTTCGCCGCGGCGGGCGCGATGGCGGTGCGCACCGAGGAGGCGCAGTCGGTCGGCATGCCGTTGCAGATCCCGTTGTTCCTCGGCTACTTCGCGTCCGTCTCGGCCCTGGGGGCAGACAAGGCGAACACCGCGGTCACCGTGCTCGCCTACGTCCCGTTCACCGCGCCGATGAACATGCCGATGCTCTCGGCCACCGGCGGCGCCGGCGCCGCGGCCGTCGCGGTGTCGATGGTGCTCACCGCGGTCACCGCGGTCGCGGCCACCTGGCTGGCCGCGGCGATCTTCCGCCGCTCCATCTTGCACACCGGGCAGCGGATGCGGCTCGGCGCCCTGCTGCGCGAGCACCGCTCTCGCGCCGCCGCGGCCTGAGCGGTTACTCGGCGGCGGCCTTGGCCAGGCGCTCGCCGATCTCGGCGGTCGAGCCGGGTGCCTTCGGGTCGCGCGCGGCGAGGTCGGCGGCCACCGCTGCCTCGACGTTGCGGGCCGCCTCGCTCTCGCCGACGTGCTCGAGCAGCATCGCCACCGACAGCACCGCGGCCGTCGGATCGGCCTTGCCCTGCCCGGCGATGTCGGGTGCCGAGCCGTGCACCGGCTCGAACATCGACGGGTTGGTCCGGCTGACGTCCAGGTTGCCGCTGGCCGCGAGGCCGATCCCGCCGGCGATCGCAGCGGCCAGGTCGGTGAGGATGTCGCCGAACAGGTTGTCGGTGACGATCACGTCGTACCGGCCGGGGTCGGTGACGAGGTAGATCGTCGCGGCGTCCACGTGGTTGTACGCGACCTCGACGTCCGGGAACTCGTCCTTGACCGCCTGGACGGTGCGGAACCACAGATCGCCCGCGTTGGTGAGCACGTTGGTCTTGTGCACCAGGGTGAGGTGCTTGCGCGGCCGGGCCTGGGCGCGGCCGAACGCATCGCGCACCACCCGCTCCACTCCGAAGGCGGTGTTGACGCTGACCTCGGTCGCGATCTCGTGCGGCGTGCCCTTGCGCAGCGTTCCGCCGTTGCCCGCGTACGGCCCTTCCGTTCCTTCGCGCACCACGACGAAGTCGATCGGCGGCTCACCGGCGAGCGGCGTCGCGACGCCGGGGTAGAGCTTGGCGGGGCGCAGGTTCACGTGGTGGTCCAGCTCGAAGCGCAGCCGCAGCAGCAGGCCGCGCTCGAGCACGCCGGACGGCACGGACGGATCGCCGACCGCGCCGAGCAGGATCGCGTCCTGCCCGCGCAGCTCGTCGATCACCGAATCCGGGAGCGTCTCACCGGTGCGATGCCAGCGTGCCGCGCCCAGGTCGTAGTGCGTCTTCTCGACGCCGGGAACGACCGCGTCGAGCACGCGCAACGCCTGCTCGATGACCTCGATACCGATCCCGTCGCCGGGGATGACTGCCAGCTTCATGACCCGCAGCCTAGTGCAGCCTCAGGCACCACTCTCAACCAGTGGGTCAGCCGTCTCAGCATCTGAGACGTACTTCGGCAGTTCGTGCATCGTGCGCAGCGGCGACAAGAGCACCGGCACGAAGGCGAAGCAGCCGCCGATCGCGCCGATCAGCAAGGTGTCACGCACCCCGATGGACGAGCCCAGGATGCCGCCGAGGAACGCACCGAACGGCATCGTCCCCCACACCAGGAAGCGCATGCTGGCGTTCATCCGGCCGAGCAGCTCCGGCGGGCACAGCGCCTGCCGGAAGCTGACCTGGGTGATGTTGTAGACGACGTTGGCGATCCAGGTGAGCAGCGATCCGGCGGCGAACAGTGCCAGCGTCCAGTTCCGGTGCAGGAACGGCGCGGCGAACGCGCCGGGCGCGAAGGCGAGCGCCGCGATCCAGATCGCCGGCCCCTGGCCGACCCACCGGGCGAACCGGGCGGCGATCAAAGACCCGACTAGGCCGCCGATCGCGGACAGCGAGGTGAGCAGCCCGATCACGCCCGCGGACAGGTGCAGGTCGCGCGCCAGCAGCACGAAGATCACCGCGCCGATCATCGAGTTGAAGAAGTTCCCCGATCCGGTGCACATGGCGATCGATCGCAGCATCCGGTTGCCGGTCACGAACCTGAGTCCCTCGGCGATCTCCCGGCCGAGGTGCCGGTCGGGTTTGCGTTCGGGTTTGGGCACGCGAGCCTTGATCGCGGTCACCCACGACGCCGACCAGAGGAAGCTGATCGCGTCCAACAGCACGGCGTACGGCGCGGTGAGGGCCTGGATGAGTACGCCGCCGACGGCCGGCGCGGCGACCTGGGACACCGATTCGCTCGCCTGCAGCTTGGCGTTGCCCTCGACCAACGCGTCGCGATCGACGAGCTCGGGCAGGTAGGACTGGTACGCCACGTCGAAGAACACCGTGCTGACGCTGACGACGAGGGCGACGACGTACAACTGCCCGATCGTCAGGATCCCGAACAGCCGGAACAGCGGGATCGACCCGAGCGCGGCGAACCGCACCACGTCGTTGAGGATCAGCACCCGGCGGAACCGCATCCGGTCGACCCAGGCACCGGCGGGAAGCCCGACGACGAGGAAGGCCAGCATCTCGAACGTCGCGATGAGACCGACCTCGAAGGTCGAGGCGTGCAGTACGAGGATCGCCACCAGGGGCAGGGCCAGTTGCGAGATCGCCGACCCGAACTGGCTGACGGTCTCGCCGATCCACAACCGCCGGAAGTCCAGGTGGTGCCACAGCCCGCCGCGGCGGCGGACCGTCTCGGCGGGCGTGGGCTGGTCGGTCACGGCAGGCAGGATTCTCGCCGGGCGAGACCGACCGCAACCGAGTTAGGCCGGCGCATGCTGTTCGGCCGGCGGCTCGGCGTAACTCGGCAGCTCGCGCAGGGTCCGCAGCGGCGAGAGGAAGACCGGCAGGAAGGCCAGGCTCATCCCGACCGCGGCGATGAACAGGGTCTCGCGGGTGCCCAGCCAGGCGCCCAGCACGGCGCCGATCAGCCCGCCCAGGGGCATGGTGCCCCAGACGAAGAACCGCATCGTCGCGTTCATCCGGCCGAGCAGCTCCGGTGGGCACAGGCCCTGCCGGAAGCTGACCTGGGTGATGTTGTAGACGACCACGCCGCCCCAGAACGCGATCTGCCCGACCGCGAGCAGCGCCAGCGTCCAGTCACGGTGGACGAACGGCACGATGAACCAGGCAGGCGCGGTGAGCGCGACCGGGATCCAGATCGCCGGCCCCTGGCCGAGCCGGCGCGCCACCCGCCCGGCGAGCAGCGAGCCGATCAGGCCGCCGATCGCGGCCGTCGAGGTGATCAGGCCGATGATGCCGGCGGACAGGTCCAGCTCGCGGGCGAGCAGCACGAGGTACACCGCCGCGCCGATCGAGTTGAACAGGTTGGACGTCCCGGTGCACATCGCGATCGAGCGCAGCAGGCGGTTGCCCGCGACGAACTTCAGGCCGGTCGCGATCTCGCGGCCCAGGTGCCGGTCCGGCTTGCGGGCGGGTTTGACCGATCGCGTGCGGATGCGGGTCAGCCAGGCGGCCGACCACAGGAAGCTGAGCGCATCCAGGAACACCGCGCCCGGCGCGGTCAGCGCCTGGATCAGCGCACCACCCGCGGACGGCCCGGCCACCTGCGCCACCGACTGGCTGGCCTGCAACTTGGCGTTGCCCTCGACCAGCTCGGTCCGGCTGACCAGCTCGGGCAGGTAGGACTGGTAGGCGACGTCGAAGAACACGGTCGCGACGCCCACGGTGAGCGCGACGACGTACAGCTGACCGATCGTCAGCGCGTCGACCAGCGCGGCGAGCGGCAACGAGCCGAGGGCGAGCGCGCGGACGACGTCGCCGACGATGAGCACGCGACGGTGCCGCATCCGGTCCACCCAGGCACCGGCGGGCAGCCCGATCAGCAAGAAGGCGAGCGTCTCGAAGGTGGTCAACAGGCCGACCTCGAACACGCTGGCGTGCAAGGTATTGATGGCGACCAGTGGCAGTGCCAGCTGGCTGATCATGGTGCCGAACTGGCTCACCGTGTCGCCGATCCAGAGCCGGCGGAAGTCCAGGTGGTGCCAGAGCCCGCCGCGCCGGCGGGGGGCGTCGGCGGTCGCTGCGTCGGTCACGGTTGGCTAGCCTGCGCCACTGATTGAGAAATGTCAATCAGTTCTCTACGCTGGCTGCCATGGCAGAACGCCGGCTCGCCACGGACCAGGAGATGCGCGCCCTCGCTTCCACGCTGCGGCTACGGATCCTGCGGGTGTGCCGCGAGCCACGCACCAACCGGGAGATCGCCGCGTCCGTCGACCGCGACCCGGCGACCACGCTGCACCACGTTCGCCGCCTCGTGGACACCGGCTTTCTGGCCCCCCAACCGGTCCGCCGCGGCAGCCGCGGTTCTCGCGAGATCCCCTACCTCGCGACCGGAAAGTCGTGGCAGCTCAGCTCTCCCGGCGCCGGCCGGCTGCTGCTCGAGGTGTTCCTGGACGAGGTTGCGCTGATCCCGGCCACCGAGCTCGACACGTCCCGCCTCGGGTTGCGCCTGCCGCCCGCGCAGATGGACGAGTTCCGCGAGCGGTTGCAGGCGCTGCTGGACGAGTATGCCGACCGGCCCGACGACCCCGACGCGCCGCCGTGGTCGGTGTTCCTGGCGATCCACCCGGACCCGAACCGCCCCTGATCCCCGCGCTCCCCGTTGAGTGGCGGGTTCGCGGCTCAGTGGCGACCTATAACCCGCCACTCAATGCGAAAGCCGCCACTCAACGGGGGTGGGGTCAGCCGTCCTGGCGGCGGAACACGACGACGCCCGCGGCGACCAGGAGCACCGCCAGCGCGGCGAAGATGCCGAACTCGATCCACTGGAAGCTCCAGAAGCGGCCGCCCGGTTGATAGGTCACCCGGAACCGGAAGCCGCTCGCGTTCAGGCACTCGTTCATCGTCTCGCGAGTACCGCTTCGGGCGCACCCGGTCGGCGGGGTGATGGAACCGGACAGGACGCGACCGTGCAGCGTGAGTTCCTTGCTGATGATGAACGATCCTGACGGCACGTCGTCGCCGCTTGCCGACATCGGGAAGGAACGCACGAGCGGTGCCACGAAGTGCGGGCGCAGGTAGTTCTCGACGGCGATCCGCACGACGACGAAGCCGCCGATCGTGGTGGCCATCGTCGGTAGCGTGCGCCGCCACAGCACACCCGCGAGGAATCCGAGCGCCGATGCGAACAGCGCGTACCCGACCGGAGTCACGCCCTGGATGTCGAACTGCAGGCTGTTGAAGCGGCTCTCGACCTGCGCGTTGTGCGTGTTCGACCACCACGTGACGAGCGCGGCCACGCTACCGCTGGACGCGAGCGTGAACAGCAACAGGGTGGCCAGCTTCGACCACAGCCAACGGCGCCGGGTGATCGACTGCGCCCAGACGAGCGCGGTCGTGCCCGCCTCTAGTTCGCGGCAGATGATCGTCGCGCCCCAGAAGACGCCGATCAGCAGCGGCACCGCCACCGTGATGTTCACGAGTGTGGTCATGGTCTGGTAGCCGTCGAAGAGCCCACCGCAGGTGTTGCCGGATCGGCAGGCGTTCAGCGCATCGGTCAGCTTGCGGCCGGTAATCAGGACCGGTACGGCGAACGCGAGGACGGCCGCGGCGGCTATCGCCACCTGGGCGCGGTGCTGGCGCCAGAGAACCCAGTTCATGCCGGCACCTCCCGCAGGACGCTCTCGTCGGGCCCGACCGAGCTCATGCCGAGGTAGGCGAGCATGATCTCCTCCAGGCTCAGCTCGGACTGTTCCCAGCCCGGGTCGTGCAGCGGGCCGTTGAGCCGCACCCACACGCTGACCTGGCGTGCGGTGCGTTCCACGCGCAGCACGGTGTGCTCGCGTTCGAGAGCGGCGATATCCCTGCGCGTGGAGGTCAGCAGGCGGTGCCCGAGGAGCACGTCGTCGAGGTCGTCGGCGAGCACCGTGCGCCCATCGGCGAGGACGACAAGGTGATCGCACACCCGCTCCAGGTCGGCGACGAGATGACTGGAGAGCATCACGGTGATGCCGTGCTCGGCAACAGCCTCGGCCAGCGTGCTCAGGAAGTCCCGGCGGGCGAGCGGGTCGAGCGCGGCAACGGGCTCGTCGAGCAGCAGCACCCGCGGGTGCTTGGCGAGCGCGAGCGCCAGCCCGACCTGGGCGCGCTGGCCGCCGGAGAGCGTACCGACCCGCTGGCCGAGCGGGATGCGCAGCGACCTCAGCCGCTGCCGGCCGGCGGCGTCGTCCCACCGCGGGTTCAGGTGCGCACCCATACGCAGGTGGTCCTCGGCGGACCAGCGCCGGTAGAGCGGGATCTCCTGGGCCAGGAAGCCGACCTCGGCGAGGAACGCGGGGTCGTCGGCGGGCGCCGTCCCCGCGACCGCGGCCCTGCCCGCGGTCGGGCGGCTGAGCCCGGCCAACATCCGCAACAACGTGGTCTTGCCCGCGCCGTTCGCACCCACCAGGCCGCAGACGCGCCCGGCCGGGACCGAGAAGGTGCACTCGTGCAGCGCCCACTTCGCCCGGTAGCGCTTGCCCAGTCCGTCCGCCACCACGGCCGCCGGTGTGTTCATGCGATGGCCTCGTCCGCCGCTGCGCGCAGCCCGGCGCGCACCATGCTCTCGATGTCCGAGTCGGCGAGGCCGGCGCCCTGCGCGCGCGCGATCCAGGCGGCCAGCGACCGGCGCAGCACGGCCTGCTCGCTCGGCGGCGGCCCGTCCGGGCGGCGCAGCACGAACGTGCCGACGCCCTGTCGCCCTTCGACGAGGCCCTCACGCTCGAGGTCGCGGTAGGCCTTGAGCACGGTGTTCGGGTTGATCGCGAGCGAGCCCACGACCTCCTTGACCGTGGGCAGCCGGTCGCCGGGACGCAGCGTGCTGTTCAGCAGCGCCTGGCGGACCTGCTCCACGAGTTGAACATAGGGCGGCAGGCTGGACCGCGCGGACAGATGGAATCGAATCACTGAGACACCTACTTATCTAGGGATCTAGATAAGTAGAGCACTGGGCACACCGGGCGTCAATGAGCGACGGTGAAGCAACGCCGTCCGCACGCCCCGGAAGCGGGACATGCGGACGGCATCGTGCCGTGACGACACCGTGCCGTGACGACACCGTGCCGTGACGACACCGTGCCGTGACGACACATCGGATTCTGCTAGCGCCGACGCTCGCAGAACCCGATGCCGCCGACAACCCCGTGCCGTTGCGCACTATCGGGGTCTGCTCGCAGGAACGCTCGCAGAGCTCGATGCCGACGACAACCCCTGCCGTGCGGCATTGCCGGGGTCGGGACGGCTGTCGGGACGACCGTCGGGACGGCTGTCGGCGCTTAGCGAGCCGCAGTGCCCTCGGTGTAGTCGTCGTCCGCCGTGGCGACCCAGCTCATCAGGCCACGCAGCTTGCGCCCGGTCTCCTCGATCGGGTGCGTCTCGCCCTTGGCGCGCAACGCCTTGAACTCCGGCGCCCCGGCGTCCTGGTCGGCGATGAACCGCTCCGCGAACGCGCCGGACCGGATGTCGGCAAGCACCGCCTGCATGTTCGCCTTGACGTGCTCGTCGATCACCCGCGGGCCGGACACGTAGTCGCCGTACTCCGCGGTGTCCGACACCGACCAGCGCTGCTTGGCGATGCCGCCCTCGTACATCAGGTCGACGATCAGCTTGAGCTCGTGCAGGCACTCGAAATAGGCGACCTCGGGTGCGTAGCCGGCCTCGGTGAGCACCTCGAAGCCGTACATCACCAGCTGCGACGCGCCACCGCAGAGCACCGCCTGCTCACCGAACAGGTCGGTCTCGGTCTCCTCGGTGAAGGTGGTCTTGATCGCGCCGGCGCGGGTTCCGCCGATGCCCTTCGCGTAGGCGAGCGCGAGTGCGAACGCGTTGCCGGTCGCGTCCTGCTCCACGGCAACGAGCACAGGCACCCCCTTGCCGTCGACGAACTGCCGGCGTACCAGGTGGCCCGGTCCCTTGGGCGCGACCATCGCGACGTCCACGCCGGCAGGCGGCTTGATGTAGCCGAACCGGATGTTGAAGCCGTGCCCGAAGAACAGCGCGTCGCCGTCCTTGAGGTTCGGCTCGATCGACTCGGTGTACAGCGAGCGCTGCGCCGGATCCGGCGCGAGGATCATGATCAGGTCGGCCTCGGCCGCTGCCTCCGCGGGCGTGAGCACGCGCAAGCCCTCGTCCTCGGCCTTGGCCCGGCTGCGCGAGCCCTCCGGCAGCCCGACCCGGACGTCGACGCCGGAGTCACGCAGCGACAGCGCGTGGGCGTGGCCCTGGCTGCCGTAGCCGATGACGGCCACCTTGCGGCCCTGAACGATCGACAGGTCGGCGTCGTCGTCGTAGTAGATCTCCACTGCCATGCTGTGTTCGTCTCCTCTGGGTGATTGCGCCGGCGATCGGGGCGGCGGATCAGGCGCTGCGTTCGACCGAACGCAGCGCAGCTTGGGTCATCGAGCGCGGGCCGCGGCCGAGCGCGACCATCCCGGACTGCACGACCTCGCGAATACCGTACGGCTCGAGCATCTTGAGCATCGCGTCGAGCTTGTCCGGACGCCCGGACAGCTCGGCGGTCACGACCTCGGGCCCCACGTCGGCGACCTTGGCCTTGAACAGCTCGACGATCTGCAGCACGTCCCGCCGGGTCGTCTCGTCGGCACGGACCTTGACCAGCAGCAGCTCGCGCTGCACCGCCTGCTTGTCCTCCAGCTCGACGATCTTCAGCACGTTCACCAGCTTGTTGAGCTGCTTGGTGACCTGCTCCAGGGCTGAGCCCTCGACGCTGACGAGGATCGTGATCCGCGAGATGTCCGAGTGCTCGGTGGGGCCGACCGCGAGGGACTCGATGTTGAAGCCGCGGCGGCTGAACAGCCCGGCGACGCGAGCGAGCACGCCCGGCTTGTTCTCGACGAGGACGGAGAGGGTGTGGGTGCTCATGTCAGCCTCCTGCGATGAACTCGAGCAAGGCCCGGCAATGGACCTGGGTGGTGTCGATCAGCGGGACCTCCGCGTCGCCGTCGTGCAGCAACACGCCGACGCGTCTCATTCTTCGGACTCGAAGACGGGGCGGATGTCGCGCGCAGCCTGGATCTCGTCGTTGCTCGCGCCGGCGGCCACCATCGGCCAGACCATCGCGTCGGCGCCCACGGTGAAGTCGACGACGACCGGCTGGTCGTCGATCTGCATCGCCTTCTCGATCGTGCTGTCGACGTCCGCCTTGCTCTCGCAACGCAGGCCGATGCAGCCGAGCGCGTCGGCGAGTTTGACGAAGTCGGGGATGCGGTGCTTGTGGGTACCGAGCTCGGTCTGGCTGTACCGCTGCTCGTAGAACAGGGTCTGCCACTGGCGCACCATGCCGAGGTTGCCGTTGTTGATCACCGCGACCTTGATCGGGATGCCCTCGATCGCGCAGGTGGCCAGTTCCTGGTTGGTCATCTGGAAGCAGCCGTCGCCGTCGATGGCCCACACCAGCTTGTCCGGGCAGCCCACCTTCGCGCCCATCGCCGCGGGCACCGAGTAGCCCATCGTGCCGGCTCCCCCGGAGTTCAGGAACGTGTACGGGTTCTCGTACTTGATGAACTGGGCCGCCCACATCTGGTGTTGCCCGACGCCGGCCGCGAAGACCGTCTCCGGCCCGGCGATCGCACCGAGCCGCTCGATCACGTACTGCGGGGACAGGCTGCCGTCGGCCGGCTCGTCGTAGCCCAGCGGGTAGGTGTCGCGCCACTGGTCGAGCTGGCGCCACCAGCCGGTGAGGTCGGTGCGGTTGCCCGCCGCGAACTCGGCCTCGACGGCGGGGACGAGGTCGGTGAGCACGTCGCGGGCGTCGCCGACGATCGGCACGTCGGCCACCCTGTTCTTGCCGATCTCCGCAGGGTCGATGTCGGCGTGGATCACGGCCGCGCCGGGCGCGAACGTCGAGAGCCGGCCGGTGACCCGGTCGTCGAAACGGGTGCCGAGCGCGATGAGCAGGTCTGCCTTCTGCAGCGCGGTCACGGCCGAGACCGAGCCGTGCATGCCGGGCATGCCCAGGTGCTGGCGGTGGCTGTCCGGGAACGCGCCGCGCGCCATGAGCGTGGTGACGACCGGGATCCCGGTGAGTTCGGCGAGGCGGCGCAGTTCCTGTGTCGCCCGTGCCTTGAGCACGCCGCCGCCGACGTACAGCACCGGCCGGCGGGCCGCGGCGATCAGCCGGGCCGCCTCACGGATCTGCTTGCCGTGCGGGCGGGTCACCGGCCGGTAGCCGGGCAGGTCCATCCGCGGCGGCCAGGAGAAGTCGGTGCGCTCCTGCAGCACGTCCTTCGGCAGGTCGACGAGAACGGGGCCGGGCCGGCCGGTCGAGGCGAGGTGGAACGCCTGCGCGATCGCCTGCGCGACGTCCCCGGCGCGCTGCACCAGGAAGTTGTGCTTGGTGATCGGCAGGGTGATGCCGGAGATGTCCGCCTCCTGGAACGCATCGGTGCCGATCATCGGACGGCTGACCTGCCCGGTGATCGCGACCATGGGAACCGAGTCCATGTAGGCGTCGGCGATCGGCGTGACGAGGTTCGTGGCCCCGGGTCCGCTCGTCGCCATGCAGACCCCCACCTTGCCGGAGGCCTGCGCGTACCCCTCTGCGGCATGCCCGGCGCCCTGCTCGTGGCGGACCAGGATGTGCCTGACCTTCGTGGAGTCGTACAGCGGGTCGTACGCCGGCAGGATCGCCCCGCCGGGGATGCCGAAGACTACGTCGGCGCCGACCTCTTCGAGCGAGCGGACCAGGGCCTGCGCGCCTGTCATCGACTCGGGTTCGGTCATCGTCGTCGCCTCTCCTCGGACGGAACTTCGCTGGCATGAGCGGTTCTCGTGCAACAAAAAACCCCCCGTGCTAGGCACGAAGGGTCAGCGCGCTGGAAACGACCGTACGGTCACCCAGCGCGCTCGATGATAAGTACGAGCTTGCTCACGAGTCAGGACTCTACACGGAGCGCCGCAGCCGGTTCAACAGGGCGGGACGTTCGTCTCATATGCTGAGACGATGTTCGCTCGCACGGGCGGGAATTTGCCCCGGTGATCAACTTGTGTAACCGGTGTTAAATATGCTTAACTGCTGGAAGCAGGACCGCGGGGGAGCGCGGGGATGCGGGGGAAACGCATCTGTCGGCTCTCAGTTCCAGGCGGCTCTCCTTGCTCACTCCAACGTCGCCGCGCGTGGCCCGTTCGCGCCGCCGCGGCCTGCTCGCGGTCCTTGCCGGGCTCGCCGTTTGTGTCGGCCTCACTGCCGAATCGCCCCAAGCCGCCGTCGGCAGGACCGCCGCCAATCCGGCCGGCGCCGCTGTGGTGCACGCTCCGCAGGCTGCCGCCCCGCTGGCCGCCCCACTGCCCGCGCCCGTCTCGTCGCGCCCCACCTCCCCTGCCGCCGAACGGGCGCAGTTGCCCGCTGCTGAGCAGCGCACCGCGTACCCGCGCGTGGCCGCGAGCTCGAAGCCGTCCACCTCGAAGCCGGCCGACTCCCCCGCCGACGCCGCCCCCGCCGCGCAGGGCACGACCCGGCAGACGACAAGCAAGCACACGACCACATCCTCGATGGCGCCCTCGACCGCAGCCTCGAGGCACGCGCCGAAGCAGCCGGCGAAGGCGTCCGGCTCGAGCTGGTCCACCGCCGCCCGCGCGGTGCTGGCGCAGCTGAACGCCGAGCGCGCCGCGCACGGCCTGCGCGCGCTGCGCATGGACAGCCGGCTGGTCTCCAGCGCGCACACCCACAACCTGGCGATGGCCGCGCACAACCAGATGTCGCACCAGCTGCCAGGTGAGGCGTGGTTCGCCGACCGGATCCTCGCCGCCGGCTACCCGTACGTCTACGCGGGCGAGAACGTGGGCTGGAACAGCGTGCGGACCGTCGCCGGCGCCCTGCAGCTGGAGACGATGATGTACACCGAGAAGCCGCCGAACGACGGGCACCGGCAGAACATCCTCAGCCCGCACTACACCCAGATCGGCGTCGACGTGTACGTCGATCCGGGCACCGGCAAGATCTGGCTGACCGAGGACTTCGGGAGCCGGTCGTGAAGCGCCGCCTCGCCGCCCTGCTGCTGTCGGTGATCCTGTGCGTGACCGGTCTCGGCTTCGCCCAGCCCGCCGCGGCGTTGAGCAGCAACCAGCTGGCGAACCGGCTGGTGGCGAGCATCAACGCGCAGCGCAAGGCGCACCACATGGCACCGCTTCGGGTGAACCGGACGCTGGTCAAGCGGGCGACGACCCATGCGAACCTGGTGCGCACGCACGCGCGGCTACGCAACACGTTCGCCGGCGAGCCGTCGCTCTCGACCCAGCTGCGCCGCCTCGGCTACCCGAAGCAGCGGGCCACCCAGGCGGTGGCCTGGAGCTCGACACAGCACTCGCTGCTGCGCCAGCCGAGCCGCAGCAAGGCCGTCCGGGCCCGGCTGCTCAACCGCACGTACACCCAGGTCGGCGTCGCGGTCCGGTACGTCTCGTCCCGGCATCGTTACGTGCTCACCGTGGTGTTCGCCCGGCCGCAGTCGCGCGCCACCCAGTACGCGAACAGCGTGCTGCGCCAGCTCAACGCCGAGCGCCGGGCGCACGGCCGCAAGGCGCTGACGATGAACTCGGCGCTCGTGCGCAGCGCGCACCGGCACAACCTGACGATGGCCGCGCACGACCAGATGTCCCACCAGCTGCCCGGCGAGCTGTTCTTCGCCCAGCGGATCGAGCGGGCCGGCTACCGCTACGTGTACGCCGGCGAGAACATCGGCTGGAACAGTCTGCAGACGGTTCACGGTGCGCTGCAGTTGGAGACGATGATGTACAACGAGCGGCCGCCGAACGACGGCCACCGGCAGAACATCCTCAGCCCCGACTACGTCAACGTCGGCATCGACGTCTACTTCGACCGGGTGAACCACAAGCTCTGGCTCACCGAGGACTTCGGCAGCCGCTGACGGTCAGCCGCAGACCGCGCCCTGGGCCGCGGAGCCGACCAGCTTGGCGTACTTGCCGGCGACCCCGAAGTCGAGGTGCTGCGGCAGCGGCTTCCAGTCCGCGCGGCGGCGCTCGAGCTCGGCGTCGTCGACCAGCAGGTCGAGGGTGCGCGAGGCCATGTCCAGCCGGATGCGGTCACCGTCCTGCACGAGCGCGATCGGGCCGCCGTGCGCCGCCTCGGGCGCCACGTGCCCGATGCACGGGCCGGTGGTGCCGCCGGAGAAGCGGCCGTCGGTCAGAAGCAGCACCTGCTTGCCCAGCCCCGCGCCCTTGATCGCACCGGTGATCGCCAGCATCTCGCGCATCCCGGGACCGCCCTTGGGGCCCTCCCAGCGGATCACGATCACGTCCCCGGCGCCGAGCTGTCCGGCCGCGAGGGCGTCCATCGCGCCCTGCTCCCGGTCGAACACCCGCGCCGTGCCCTCGAACTGCTCGTAGTCCAGCCCGGCGCTCTTCACCACCGCACCGTCCGGCGCGAGCGAGCCGCGCAGGATCGTCAGCCCGCCGGTGCGGTGGATCGGATCGCTCATCGCGTGGATGATCTTGCCGTCCGGGTCCGGGGGCGCGACCTCGTGCAGGTTCTCCGCGATCGTCCTGCCGGTCACGGTGAGGCAGTCGCCGTGCAGCAGACCGGCGTCCAACAACGCCTTCATCACCACCGGCACCCCGCCGATCCGGTCGATGTCGGTCATCACGTATTGCCCGAACGGCTTGACATCGGCGAGGTGCGGCACCTTGTCGCCGATGCGGTTGAAGTCGTCCAGGGTCAGCTCCACCTGGGCCTCGTGAGCGATCGCGAGCAGGTGCAGCACGGCGTTCGTCGACCCGCCCAGCGCCATCACGACGGTGATCGCGTTCTCGAAGGCCTGCTTGGTCAAGATGGTGCGCGCCGTGATCCCCGCGTCCACCAACCGCACCACCGCCTCCCCGGACCGCTCGGCGTACGCGTCCCGGCGCGAGTCCGGCGCGGGCGGGGCGGCGCTGCCGGTCAGCGAGAGGCCGAGCGCCTCCGCGGCGCTGGCCATGGTGTTCGCGGTGTACATGCCGCCGCACGCGCCCTCGCCAGGGCAGATCGCCTTCTCGATCTCGGTGACCTCCTCGCGGCTCATCCGGCCGGCCAGGCAGGCACCCACCGCCTCGAAGGCGTCGATGATCGTGACGTCGCGGCCCTGGTAGCGGCCCGGCAGCGTCGAACCCGCGTAGAGGAAGACCGCGGCGATGTCCAGGCGGGCCGCGGCCATCATCATGCCCGGCTCGGACTTGTCGCAGCCGGCCAGCAGCACCGCCCCGTCGAGTTGCTCGGCACGGAACACCGTCTCGACCGAGTCGGCGATCACCTCGCGCGAGATGAGCGAGTAGTGCATGCCGCTGTGACCCATCGAGATCCCGTCCGAGACCGAGATGGTGCCGAACTCGAGCGGGAAGCCGTCGGCACCGCGGACGCCGACCTTCGCCCGTTTCGCCAGCCGGTCGAGCGAGAGGTTGCACGGCGTGATCTCGTTCCAGCTCGACGCGACGCCGATCTGCGGCTTGCGCCAGTCGTCATCGCCCATGCCCACCGCACGCAGCATGCCGCGGGCCGCGGCCCGCTCCACGCCGTCGGTGACGGTGCCGCTGTGTGGCTTGCGATGTTGCCGGGGGTGCTGTTCGGGCTGCTCGGTGCTCACGCGTCAAACACTAAGGGTTACCGTCGTTGCGTGTCGTCGGCATCCCCCTCCCTCGCAGCCCGGACGTTCCGGCTGCCGCGTTCGGCCTACCTGATCGTGCTGTTCGTCCTGTTCTGCACGGTGCCGCTGGCATTCGCAGGCAGCGGGACGCACGATGCGACCTCCGGCGCGACGGACAGCAGCGGCACGTCGACCGATGTCGAGTACGGGCCCCGGTTGTTGCTGCTGCTGATCCCGATCGCGGTCACGGTGTTCATCGCCCGCACCCGCACCCGGGTCGACGGCGACGGGATCTCGGTGCGCGCGCTGCTGGGCACCCGGCGGCTGGCGTGGAGCGAGCTGCGCGGGCTGTCGGTGAGCGGTCGCAGCGTGTACGCGGTGGCTGCCGACGGCTCCGTGCGCCTGCCGTGCGTGGGCATCGCCGACCTGGCGGCGCTCTCGCGCGCCAGCGCCGGACGGCTGCCCGAGGTGGCGCCACCGAAGCCGAAGTACGCGCCGTCGCGGCGCCCCGCGCGCCGCCGCTGAGCCTGCGTTCAGCCGACCACGTTCCGCAGCGGCTCGCCGGCGACGAACCTGCCCACCTGCTCGCGCAGCAGCGCGTGCGCTCGGTCGAGCCAGCGGGCCGTCCCGCCGCCGATGTGCGGGGTCAGCAGCAGGTTGGGCACCCGCCACAGCGGATGGCCCGCAGGCAGCGGCTCCGGATCGGTGACGTCGAGAAAGGCGCGCAGCCGGCGGGCGGACAGCTCGGCGGTGAGCGCGTCGGTGTCCACCACCGCACCGCGAGCGACGTTGACCACGACGGCCCCGTCGGGCAGCGCGGCGAGGAACGCGGCGTCGACCAGGTGGTGCGTGGCCGCGGAATAGGGCAGGGCCAGCACGACCACGTCCTGGTCGGCCAGCAGCGAGGGAACCGCGTCCATCGACAGGACGCCCGCCCGTGCCGTGCGGCCGACCTGCGTCACGTGCGCGCCGAATGCGGCCACCGCCGTGACCACGCGGCTGCCGATGTCACCGACGCCGAGCACCAGCACCCGCTTGCCGTCCAGGCCGTCGGTGCGGTCCGGCTGCCAACTGCCCTGCCGCTGCAGTTCGGCGAACTTGGGCAGCTCACGCAGCACGGCGATCAGACCGCCGACGGCCAGCTCGGCGGTCGAGCCGCCGTGGATGCCCCGCCCGTTGCACAGCACCACGCCCGGCCGGAGCATCGGCGGCCAGGCCTCGTAACCGGCGGACAGCAGCTGAACCACCTGCAGCGCAGGCAACCGTGCCACCGACTCGGCAGGCGGCGGGCCGGCCATGTACGGCGGGACGGCGAACACGACCCGGTCCAGGCCGGGCGGCGGTTCGCTGTTCCAGTCCCAGATGATCGTCTCCACCGCTAGCCCACTGAGGGCGGCGCGCACGTCGTCGGAGGGAACGCAGACCGTCGTCACCGGAAGAAGGCTAGCCGCCGTCACAGGAGCAGCAGGCACACTGGTGGCGTGCACCAGCCCCACCGCCGTCCCGCCGCAGCCGTGGCCGCAGTCTTGCTGCTGGCCGGCTGCACGGCGGGCGCCAAGGCCGACGTGCCGGACTGGAAGCCGCAGCGCTCCTTCCAGGGCGAGGGCCATCCGCCGACGATCGCGCCCGCCCAGCCGCAGCACCCGTCCGCGTCCGAACCGCAGACACCCGGCGGCGCGCCCAGCAGCTCGCCGGACAGTAGCGGCTCGCCGACCAACACGCAGGACCCGGCGGTCGTCGCGAAACACCTGGCGGCGCCCACCGGCCTGGTGCTCATGCCCGATGGCACCGCCCTGGTCGGCGAGCGCACGACCGGCCGCATCGTTCGGGTGCAGCCGGTCGCCGGACGCCCGGTGCCGACGGTGCGAACCCTCACCGGGCTGCGCACGAGCGGCGACGGTGGGCTGCTCGACCTTGCCCTGTCGCCGCACTATCTGCAGGACGCGCTGATCTTCGCCTACCTGACCACCGCGAAGGACAATCGCGTCGTCGCCTTCACCCTCACCGGCCCGGTGACACCGGTGCTCACCGGTATCCCGAACGGCTCCACCGGCAATGCCGGACGGATCACGTTCGGGCCGGACGGCTCGCTCTACGTCGGTACCGGCGACGCGGGCACACCGGCGAACGCGGTGAACCCGCACAGCCTGGCCGGCAAGGTGCTGCGGGTCACCGACATCGGCGAGCCCGCGACCGGCAACCCGGACCCCTCCTCGCCGGTGTTCAGCAGCGGACACCGCAGCATTGCCGGACTGTGCGCGGAGCCCGACACCGGCACCATGCTGGCGGTCGAGGACAGCAGGAGCGGCGGTGCGGTCAACGTGCTCGCACCGGGCGCCACGTACGGCTGGCCGACGAGCAGCCCCGGCGATCGCGCGCCGCTGGCGCAACTGCCGCCGGGCGATTCCGCGCCCGGCGGCTGTGCCGTGGCCGACGGTGTGCTGTACGTGACCTCGCTGGACGGCACGCTCCTGCTGACCGCGAGCCTGCGGGCCAAGGCCAACGCCATCAGCGTCGGCAAGTTCTCCGCCGAACTCAAGGGCAGGTACGGCCGGTTGCGCACTGTGGTCAGCGCCCCGGACGGTGCGCTCTGGATGACCACCTCGAACAAGGACGGGCGCGGAAAGCCGGTGCCCGACGACGAGCGGGTGATCCGGATCGTGCCGTCCGGTGGCGGCGGCAACCAGCCGATGTGAGCCGGTCCGGCACGCGCTGTGCGGGCTCAGCGCAGGCGTTGCGCTATGCCGGCGGTGACCAGCCACACCTCGTCCGCACTGGCGGCCAGGCGCTGGTTCAACAACCCGAGCGCGTCACGGAACAGCCGGCGCTCCCCTGCCGCGGGCGCCAGCCCGGAGCCGACCTCGTCGCTGACCGCGACCACCAGCCGCTCGGTCGCCGCCCAGGCCCCGACGAAACGGTCCACCTCGCCGGCGATGCGGTCCTCGGCGTCCGGTGCGTCCGACCACAGCCCGACGGTGTCCAGCATGGTGCCCAGCCAGCCGGTGACGCTGTCCAGCAGCACCGCACCCGAACCGCCGCCGAGCACCGCCGCGACGTCCGCATCACCGGCCACGTTCCAGTGCTCTGGGCGGGACTCGCGGTGCCGGGCGATGCGCTCGGCCCACTCGGCGTCCTCCGGGTTGCGGTGCACCGTGTCGACGTAGTCGACCGACTCCTCGAGCGCGAGAAGCGATTCGGCGTGCGCCGACTTGCCCGAGCGGGCGCCACCGAGCACCAGTACGCGTCGTCCCGGCGCAGTCATGCCCCACCCCTATCGCAGTACCCGGCCGCTGAGCAAAGCTGTCCAGCACGACCGGCGCAGTCACTCCACTCGGTGCTCATGAACCGCGTCCCGCAGTTGGTTGATGTTGTCGCGAAGCAGGTCCGAGAACAGCTCGTCGGTGCGCGGATCGGCGAGCAGTTCGAGCAACACTCGCAGCGTCGTCTCGCTCACCTCGTCGATCAGCCGGTCGTGGAACGGCACCAGCCCGATACGTCCGGCGGTCGGATCCTGTTTCACCTTCTCGGCAACCATAAGCTTGATCTGCTCGTGGTTCTCGCGCAGCGCGGAAGCGATGCTGCGCGTGTAGCGGCCGGCCGTGAGCACCTGCGCCACCTCGTCGAGCACGGCGACGGTGAGCGGCCGCTTGACGGTTGCGACGGCCCGCTCGGACGCGCGGTTGACGAGCTTGACCACGAACGGCTCGCGCAGCCCGCGCCGGACGAGCTCCCGGCCGATCAGGCCGGCGATGACCGACAGCAGGATCAGCGCGATCACGATCACCAGCACCAGTTGGCCGGTGCCCAGATCCGAAGCCGCGAGCGTCATACCTCACGATCCTGCCCGTTGCCCGACCGGATCGGTGGTACCTGTCGGGGTCGGCGCGCCCGGCGAACCTCCCCGGTGCGCGCAGCGGGCCGGCGTCGGCGCGGCGGGCCGGCCGTCGGGACGGCGATCAGGTACGGGCTCGGCGTTCGTGCCCACGGCCCGGGTGCCACGACTCGATCACCAGGAGTTCGGCGGGCAGCTCGAGGTAGGTCAACACCACCTCGGCGATCTCGACGCGATAGCCGCCCTGGGCGCGTACCGCCCGTCCGGACAGCTTCGCCTCGCCGACCCAGGCGCCGGCATCGCCTTCCGGCGGGTCGACGGACGGGCTGTGCAGCGCGACTCGGGGATCGCGCTCGAGATCGCGACCCTTCACCGAGTCCGGCATCGAGCCGAAGCTCACCTCGCCGTCGTCGAAGGTGGTCTCGATCCCGCTCATCCGCGGACTGCCGTCCGCGCGCAGGGTGGCCATCGTCTTGTGCTTGCGCGCCTGGAACAGCGTGCGGACGCGCGCCGCGAACTCCGGCACCTCGCCTTCCACCTCACCCCAGCTGGCCATGGCGCCGACGATGCCGCACCACACCGACAACGGCGGCGAGGCAACCTGCCAGGAGCAGGCTGGCGGCGTACGGCCACCAGGTTCGCCCACCCCCGCCGTCCGCCGTCGCCCGGTGCGCGGGCGACGTGGCCGACGCGGGCGACGCGGCCGACGCGGGCGACGCGGCCGACGCGGGCGACGCGGCCGACGAGCCGCCCGGCGGCTTGGCGGTCCCCGGCGCGGCGGGCGAGCTTGCTGTCGCCGGCGGCGCCGGCACCGCCACGGAGTAGACGGCCGAGCCCGGCGTCTCGGAGTCGACCAGCAACCGCGGCCCGGCGAAGCAGACCCCTTCGCCCTGCGGCTGGCGCGGCAACGGCACGCGTTGCGGCCCGGTGCGCAGCGCGGCAGCGACGTCGCCGCCCCGCGCCGTCCACAGGTAGGCGTCGGTGTAGGTACGCACGACCAGCCGGGTGCCGTCCGGCGAGATGTCCGCCCCGGTGGCTGTCACCTCACCCGCCGGGGCGAACGGGCCGGGCGTGCCGGTGAGCCCGAACGAGATGGAGCCGATGTGCCGCAACGTGGCCGTGCCCGGCTGTGCCGGCGCGGCGTACACGTCGGTGCGGCCGATCAGGGATTTGGTGAACACGTACGGGACGCCGGCCGGCGTCACCGCGAGCGACTCGGCGTCCTGCGCGCCGTCGGGATAGCGCAGCCGCCACACCTGGGGCGGCCCCGTGGTCAGCACGCGGTCACGGGCGGCGGTGTCCACCCGCGGCTCGGCAACCCGGTAGAGCCGGATCTGCCGGCGCTGCGCTCCGTTGTCGCCGATGTCGGCAAGCCAGACCGACGGGACGCCGTGCGCGTCCGGCGCGACCGCGATGTCCTCCCAGTCGACGTTCGTCGCGCCCGGGACGTCGTACTCGGCGAGCACGTCGCCGCTGTGGGCGTCCAGCGCGAAGAACCGCGCGGAGTCGCCGCTGTCGTTCTGGACGTACACCACGCCGGGCGAGCGGATCCCGGCGGCGATCCCGCTCACCTCGTCCAGGCGCGGATCGTGCAGCCGGAACAGCGGCGTGGGCGGGCCGGCCGGCGCGAGCAGCAGCAACGCGGCGAGCAGTGCTCTCACGGCAACCAGGCGATCCAGTCGCCGTGCGGGCTCGTCGTCGCGAGCGGCACGCCGTCCTTGGCGAGCACGAAGGGCACCGGCCCATCCGGGATCGGCAGGTAGACCACCACGCCGGGGCCCTCGTTGCTGATCCACACGGTCGGGCGCTCGGCCGCCGGCGCGGCGAGCTCGTCGCGGAACGTGCCGCGCTGCTTGTCCGCCAGGTAGCCGAGCACCGCGGAGTACACGACGAGCGTGGCGTCCACGGGCGCACCGTCCGCCACCGCCACCAGGTCGGTGAGCAGGTCGCCGCGGGTTATCGGCGCAGGCGCCGATCGCGCGATCGCGACCGCGCGATCGAGGACCTCGAAGCGGTCCGCCTCTTCCGGCCAGATCAGGCTCCGCAGCCGGCGCACGTCCTCGTCATCGCGCACGTCGAGTACCCCCGCCGATGAAGGCGTAGCCGGCGGGGGACGGTAGCGGTACTCGGTCGACTGCCCCGCATGCCCGGACCAGTCGACCATCGCCCTACGCCCCCACTCCCCCGGCGGCTACGCCCCCACCGCCGGGGGGACCCCCATTGAGCTTCTCCAGCAGGATCGCCTTGACTGCGGCCGCGTCCGCCTGGCCGCGGGTCGCCTTCATCACCGCGCCGACCAGCGCGCCGACGGCCGGCAGCTTGCCGCCGCGGACCTTCTCGGCGACGTCCGGGTTGGCTGCGATCGCCTCGTCCGCCGCCGCCTCCAGCGAGCCGGTGTCGGACACCCGCTTGAGGCCGCGCTCGGCGACCACGGTGTCCACGTCCGACCCGGTGTCCAGGACACCGTCGACGGCCTGCCTGGCCAACGCGACCGACAGCGTGCCGTCGGCGACCAGCTCGACCAGCCGGGCGACGTGCGCCGGCGTGACCCCCAGGTCCGCCGCGTCCACTTCCCGCTCGTTCGCCTTCTGCGCCAGGTAGCCCAGCCACCAGTTGCGGGCCTCACCGATCGGCGCGCCCGCCTCGACCGTCTGGCCCACCAGTTCGACGACGCCCGCGTTCGACAGCTGCTGCATGTCCTCGGCGCTGACCCCCAGCGACTCGCGCAGCCGGGCCCGGCGCGCGGCGGGCAGTTCCGGCAGCGCGGCGCGGACCTGCTCCACCCAGTCCGGATCGGCCTCCACCGGCACGAGGTCGGGCTCGGGGAAGTACCGGTAGTCGGTCGCCTCCTCCTTGCTGCGGCCCGGCCGGGTGTCTCCGGTGGACTCGTTGAAGTGGCGCGTCTCCTGGAAGATCCGGGTGCCCGCGTCCAGCAGGCCGGCCTGGCGCAGCATCTCCGAGCGCACGGCCCGCTCCACGCTGCGCAGCGAGTTGACGTTCTTGGTCTCGGTACGGGTCCCCATCGGCTCGCCGGGCTTGTTGAGCGAGGTGTTCACGTCGCAGCGCAGCGAACCCTGCTCCATACGGACGTCGGAAACACCGAGCGTGCGCAGGATGTCGCGCAGCTCGGTGACGTACGCCTTGGCCACCTCGGGGGCGAGCTCGCCGGTGCCGGGCACCGGCTTGGTGACGATCTCGATCAGCGGGATGCCGGCGCGGTTGAAGTCGACCAGCGAGTAGTCGGCGCCGTGGATCCGCCCGGTGGCGCCGCCGACGTGCGTGTTCTTGCCGGTGTCCTCCTCCATGTGCACCCGCTCGATGCCCACGCGGAACGTCTGCCCCTGCACCTCGACGTCCACGTAGCCGTCGACGCACAGCGGCTCGTCGTACTGCGAGGTCTGGAAGTTCTTCGGCATGTCCGGGTAGAAGTAGTTCTTGCGCGCGAACCGGCACCACGGCGCGATCGAGCAGTTCAGCGCCAGGCCGATCTTGATCGTCGACTCGATCGCCACCTCGTTCACCACCGGCAGCGCGCCCGGCAGCCCGAGGCACACCGGGCAGGTGTGCGTGTTCGGCGCGGCGCCGAACTCGGTCGAGCAGCCGCAGAACATCTTCGACACGGTGCCCAGTTCGACGTGGGTCTCGAGGCCGAACACCGGTTCATAGCGGGACGTCACGTCCGCATAGGTCAAGGTCACGACAGCTCCGGAGGGGTCAGCGCCGGCACGGCGGCTTCGAAGGCGGCGGCGACGCGGTAGCAGCGGTCGTCGGCGAGGGCAGGCGCCATGATCTGCAGCCCGACCGGCAGCCCCTCGGACAGCCCGCACGGCACCGAGATCGCCGGCGTACCGGCCAGCGAGGCGGGCAGCGTGCACAGGTCGTTCACGTACATCGCCATCGGGTCGGCCACCCGCTCGCCGATACCGAACGCGACGAACGGGGACGTCGGCGAGACCAGCACGTCGGCCTGCTCGAACGCCGCGGTGAAATCGCGGACGATCAGCGTGCGCACCTTCTGCGCCTGCCCGTAGTACGCGTCGTAGTAGCCCGAGGACAACGCGTAGGTGCCGATGATGATGCGCCGCTTGACCTCCGGACCGAAACCGGCCTCGCGGGTCAGCGACATGACGTCCTCGAGCGAGTTCACGCCGTCGTCGCCCACCCGCAGCCCGTAACGCACCGCGTCGAAGCGGGCCAGGTTCGACGAGCACTCGCTCGGCGCGATCAGGTAGTAGGCGGCGAGGGCGTACTCGAAGTGCGGGCAGGAGACCTCGACCACCTCGGCACCCAGGCTGCGCAACGTCTGCACCGCCGCGTCGAACGACGCGAGCACGCCGGACTGGTACCCCGGGCCGGAAAGCTCGCGGACCACGCCGACGCGCACCCCGGACAGGTCGCTGCGGGCGCCCTCGCGCGCCGCGGCTACCACGGGCGCGACCGGCTGCGGAATCGACGTTGAATCGCACGGGTCGTGCCCGGCGATCACCTCGTGCAGCAAGGCGGTGTCCAGCACCGTGCGTCCGAACGGGCCGGCCTGGTCGAGCGAGGACGAGAACGCGATCAGCCCGTAGCGCGAAACCGCCCCGTAGGTGGGCTTGTGACCGACGATGCCGGTGACGGCGGCGGGCTGGCGGATCGACCCGCCGGTGTCGGTGCCGATCGCCAGCGGCGCCTCGAACCCGGCTACCGCAGCACTGGACCCGCCGGACGAGCCACCCGGGATCCGGCTGAGGTCCCATGGGTTGTGCGTCGGTCCGTACGCGGAGTTCTCCGTCGAGCTGCCCATCGCGAACTCGTCCATGTTGGTCTTGCCGAGCATCACCACGCCGGCGTCCTTGATCCGGCGCGTGATCGTCGCGTCGTAGGGCGGGCGCCACCCTTGGAGGATCTTCGAGCCGCACGTCGTGGGCAGGTCCTTGGTGACGACGACGTCCTTCATCGCCAGCGGCACACCGGCGAGCGGGGACAGTGCTTCTCCCGCGGCGCGCTTGGCGTCGACGGCCTTGGCAGCCGCGATGGCGCCGTCGGCGTCGACGTGCAGGAACGCGTGCAGCGCGCCGTCGACGGCATCGATCCGGTCCAGGTGCGCCTGCGCGACCTCGACGGCGGACACCTCACCGGTAGCGATCTTGGCGGCGGTGTCGGCGGCGGTCAACCTGATCAGTTCGTCCATCTGCGGCACCTACGCTTCCTCGGACAGGATGCGCGGGACGCGGAACTTGTCGTCCTCGACGGCGGGCGCGCCGGCCAGCACCGCGTCCCGGGGCAGCGACGGGCGTACCTCATCGGCGCGGAACACGTTCGTCATGGGGACGGCGTGCGAGGTCGGCGGGATGTCGGCCGCGGCCACCTCGCCCACGCGGGCGACCGCGCCGAGGATCACGTCGAGCTGGCCGGCGAAGGTGTGCAGCTCCTCGTCCGTCACGGCCAGCCGGGCCAGGTGGGCCAGGTGGGCGACGTCGTCGGGGCCGATCCGGCCGGCGCTCGGTGCGTTCGCGGAATCTGTTGAGTCGGGCACGACCAGCAAGTCTACGGACCGGCGTGTCGCCGATTCATCGACACGGGGCGGTAACGCCGCCGACATCGCGATCAGGCAGGCTGGTCACGTGTCCTACCTGATGCGGCTCGTGCTGCCGGACGTCCCCGGCGCCCTCGGCGCGGTGGCGACGGCGCTCGGGCGGGTGGGTGCGGACATCCTCAGCCTGGACGTCATCCAACGCTCCGACGACGGCGCCACCGACGACCTGGTCATCGAGCTGCCGCCGGACAAGCTGGCCGACTCGATCGTCTCGGCCGCAGCGAGCGTGCCGGGAGTTCGGGTGGAGTCGATCCGGCCGTATGCCGGGCAGATCGATCCGCACCGCGAGCTGGAGCTGCTGGACGCGCTGGCCACCCTGCCGGGTGAATCGCTGCGGGTGCTTGCGGGCGGCGTGGCCAAGGTGTTCCGGGCCGGTTGGGCTCTCGTGCTGGACACGCCGGCCGGCGGTCAGTCGCGCGTGCTCGCCCGCGGCGGCGGTGCGCCGGAGATCGACGTGCTCCCCGTGCCCTGGTGGCCGCCGCGGCCGGCCCGAGTACTCGATGCGAGCGCCGCGTGGGTGCCGCCCGACTGGGAGCGGGTGGGCACCGAGCTCGCCGTGGCACCGCTCGGTGCGGCCGCGCTGCTGGTCGGCCGTCCGGCGCTGCGCTGGCTGCCGTCCGAGCTGGTCCGGTTGCAGCACCTGAGCGCGATCGCAGCGACCGTCACCGCCGGCTGAGTTCGCTCTCTGCTCGTGCCTGCCGAACTCCTACCCTGTGGCGATGGAGCTGCAGTTCAGCGGGGAGGTCTGGTACTGGCGCGGTCCCGCTCCGTTTCACTTCGTCACCGCGCCGGATGATGCCTGCGGCGCGCTCGAGTCGGCGTCCGCGCTGGTCAGCTACGGCTGGGGCATGATCCCGGTGAGCGCACAGATCGGTGCGACCATATGGACGACCTCGCTCTGGCCCAAGGACGGCGGCTACATCGTGCCGGTGAAGACCTGGGTCCGCAGGGCCGAGGGCATCGAACTGGGCGATCTCGTCACCGTCCGCCTCACCGTCGACGTCTGACGCACTGTGTCATGCGATTGAGGTGCCGGGACCTCGCGATCGCATGACACATTCGCGGAATGACCCGCTCAGGGCAGGGTGCGCAGCACCTGTCGTGCGGACGGATCGTCGGACGCGCGCCAGTGCGCCGGACGGTAGCGCCGCTCCGGTTCGTTCAGCCGGCGCAGCCACTTCACGCCCGCGCCGATCACGCGCTCGGCCACCGGCAGGCAACGCGGCAGCATCATGAGCACGATCGCGCCGGCGAGCCAGCCACCGACCACGTCCGTCAGCCAGTGCGTGTCCAGGTAGAGCGTGCTCAGCCCGACCGTGAACGAGATCCACACCGCGAACACGGTCATCGCCCTGCGATGCCGGGTCGCCATCATCGCCAGCACGCCGTACAGCACGACCGCGTTGGCGGTGTGCCCGGACGGGAAGATGTTTCCGCCGGCGAGCACCTCGTGCGCGTGCGCCGTCACCAGCGGGCCGTACCGTCCGGTGGCCACCTTGATGACCCCGACGGACAGGTTCAGCAGGACGAGCGCGGTGCCGATCGTGACGAACGGGGCGAAGCTGCGACGCCGGCGGGCGATCCACACGATCAACGGCAACGCGGCCAACGTCGACGGACCGCGCTGGCCGAACATCACGTAGTCCAGCACGAACCGGTGCCAGCCCGGCCACCGGCCGCGCAGGTCGAGCGCTGCGATCTGCTGGTCCAGGTTGTCCAGCGGTGAGCCGACGATGACCATGACGACCAGCGCGAGGTAGACGATCACGGTGGCCGCGAACACGCTGTGCCGCCAGGTCCACGCCGCGCGCCACGTACCGAGCGCGCCGAGCCGATCGCTCGGGCGGCGCGCAGGCGCGACGGTACTGGCCATCAACCCAGCGTGCGCGACCACCTTAAGCACTTGCCCGGTGTCCTCAACCAGCTCACACGCAATCGCATCGTTTCACCGATCGGTGTGAGCCGAAACACCGCGAACACAAGGCACTCTGCCGGGGAAGGGCGTATTCAGAGCCCCGCGGGACCTGCGTCCAGCAGCGCCCGGAAGCCGTCCTCGTCGAGGACCGGGACGCCGAGCTGCTCGGCCTTGTCCGCCTTCGAGCCGGCGTTCTCACCGGCCACCACGTAGTCCGTCTTCTTCGAGACCGAGCCAGCGGCCTTGCCGCCGCGGCTCACGATCGCCTCCTTGGCCTCGTCGCGCGAGAACCCGGCGAGCGAGCCGGTCACCACCACGGTGAGCCCGGCGAGCGTCTTGGGCATCGAATCCTCGCTCTGCTCGGCCATCCGCACCCCGGCTTCGGTCCAGCTGTCGACGATGGCCACATGCCAGTCGACGGCGAACCAGTCGCGCACGGCCTCGGCGATCACCCCGCCGACGCCGTCCGGCACGGACAGCTCCTCCACCGACGCGGCGCGGATCGCGGCCATCGAACCGAAGTGGGCGGCCAGTGCGCGCGCCGCGGTCGGCCCGACGTGCCGGATCGACAGCGCCACCAGCACCCGCCACAGCGGCTGGGCCTTCGCCTGCCGCAGGTTCTCGAGCAGCCGGACGCCGTTCGCCGACAGCACCTTGCCGTCACGAACCGACTCCGGCGGGTCGCTCTTCTTCGCCGCGCGGGTGAACAGCGGAACCCGGGCGAGGTCATCGGCTGTCAGTTGGAACAGGCCGCCCTCGTCGGTGAGCACGCCGGCGTCGAGCAGTGCGGCGGCGCCCTCCCAGCCGAGTGCCTCGATGTCGAACGCGCCGCGGGCGGCCACGCTGGACAGCCGTTCGCGGACCTGCGCCGGGCAGTGCTGCGCATTGGGGCAGCGGATGTCCTTGTCGCCCTCCTTCTCCGGGCGCAGTGCGGTGCCGCACGACGGGCAGCGCGTCGGCATCACGAAGGCGCGCTCGGTGCCGTCGCGCAGTGCAACGACCGGGCCGACGATCTCGGGGATGACGTCGCCGGCCTTGCGCAGCACCACGGTGTCACCGATCAGGACGCCCTTGCGCTCCACCTCGTACGCGTTGTGCAGGGTGGCCCGGTCGACCGTCGAGCCGGCGACCTTGACCGGCTCCATCACACCGAAGGGCGTGACCCGTCCGGTACGGCCGACGCCTACGCGAATGTCGAGCAGCTTGGTGTTGACCTCCTCCGGCGGGTATTTGAAGGCGATCGCCCAGCGCGGCGCGCGGCTGGTGGCACCGAGGCGCCGTTGCAGGGCAACGTCGTCGACCTTCACCACGACGCCGTCGATCTCGTGCTCGACGTCGTGCCGGTGCACGCCGTAGTGGTCGATGTACTCCCGGACGCCGGTCAGGTCCGCGACGACCTTCACCCGCGCGGACGTCGGCAGCCCCCACGTCGACAGCACCTCGTACCAGCCGGACTGCGTGGTGACGGCGGGGCCGCCGTCGACGCGCCCCACACCGTGCACCACCAGTTGCAGGCCGCGGGCGGCCGTGATCCGCGGGTCCTTCTGGCGCAGTGACCCGGCGGCGGTGTTGCGCGGGTTCGCGTACGGCGCCTTGCCGGCCGCGACCAGGCCGGCGTTGAGCTCCTCGAAACGGGCGACCGGGAAGAACACCTCGCCGCGCACCTCGAGCAGCGCGGGGACGTCGCTGCCGGTGAGCCGGGCCGGGACGTTCGCGAGCGTGCGCACGTTCGGCGTGACGTCCTCGCCGGTGCGCCCGTCGCCGCGGGTGGCGCCGCGGATCAGCCGGCCCTTCTCGTACACCAGGTTGACGGCCAGCCCGTCGACCTTGAGCTCGCACAGGTATGCGGGCACGACCCCGGCGTCACGCTCGACCCGGTGCGCCCATGCGGTGATCTCGTCGACGGAGAAGGCGTTGTCGAGGCTGAGCATCCGCTCCAAATGATCGACCGCGGTGAACAGCGTGGAGTAGGTGCCGGCGACCCGCTGCGTCGGCGAGGCCGGCGTGCGCAGGTCGGCGAACTCGTCCTCCAACTGCTGCAGCCGACGCATGGCGGCGTCGTACTCGGCGTCGCTGATGGTCGGATCGTCCAGGACGTAGTAGCGGTAGGCGGCATCGTCGAGCTCGCGCGAGAGGTTCGCGTGCTCCTCGCGGGCGGCCGCTGTCGCGGCGCGTGGCTCACTCACTCGACCTCCTTCGTCGGCCGCAAACACGTCACCGCTCTCCCCTGTGAGCTCGCAAGCTCACTCACTGCTCTCCCCGGTGAGCTCGCAAGTTCGCTCACTGCTCTCCCCGGTGAGCTCGCAAGCTCGCTCACTGTGCTCACCGGTCAAACCTAGCGAGGCGGCCGGACAACGGCGTCAGCCCAGCGTGCCCTCGGCGGCGGCGTCTGCCAGCCAGTTGCCGACCTCGCGCAGCACCGAGAGCACCCGGCGCGCGTGGGCCGGACTCGCCCCGGCCAGGCCGCACGCCGGGGTCGCGACAAGGGAGTCGGCCAGCAGGTCCGGCGCGAAGCCGAGCCGGCCCCACAGCCGGCGGATCGGGTCCCGGGCGGTGTCCAGGTCCAGCGGCTGCTCCGACGTCGGCAGCACACCCAGCCACAGCGAGGTGCCGGCCTCGACGGCCTCGCCGAGCGCGTCGTAGTGCGCCGACGTCAGCAGGCTCGCGTCGAGCGCAAGCGAATCGGCACCCGCCGCGCGCAGCAGGGCGATCGGCGCGTCGGCGGCGCAGCAGTGCACCGCGCGCGCACCGGGGTCGGCGACGGCGAGCACCGCGCCGAGCGCCTGCGCCACGGTCGGCGCGTCGACGGCCCGGACCGTGCCGTAGCCCGACGGGGTGGGCACCTGCCCGGCGAGGACGGCGGGGACGGACGGTTCGTCCAGCTGCAGCACCGGGTGCACACCGGGCAGCCGCCGCGCCACGTCGTCCAGGTGCAGCCGCAGCCCCTCGGTGAGCGATTCGGTCAGATCGCGCACCGCACCCCGGTCGGACACGACACGGTGCCCGGACGGCAGCTCCAGGCTCGCCGCCAGCGTCCAGGGCCCGGCCGCCTGCAGCTTGAACGGGCCGGCGTATCCGGCCGCGTTGGCCTGCATCGCGTCCAGGTCGCGCTGCAGCAGGTCACGGGCGTGCCGGGCGTCGTGGCCGGGGTGGGCGGCGAAGCGCCAGCCGGACGGGACGATCTCGACGGGCAGATCGACCAGTAGCGCGGCCGAGCGGCCGATCAGGTCGGCGCCTGCACCGCGCGCGGGCAGCTCGACCAGGTGCGCGAAGCCGGCCAGCTCACCGAACACCAGCCGGGCCGCCTCGTCCGGATCGGTGCCGGGCAGCGAGCCGATGCCGGTGACCGCACCCGGCTGCCAGGGCCGATTCATGCGGCGGTGATGGTCGCCGAGCCGAGCACGGTGTCGCCGTCGTACATGACCAGCGCCTGGCCGGCAGCCACGCCCCGCTGCGGTGTGCCCAGCTCGGCCAGCACCTCCTCGCCGCTCGCCCGCACGGTCGCCGGGCTGACCATGCCGTGCGCGCGCAACTGCACCAGGCACGCGATCGGCGCCTGCGGCACTGCGCAGCCGGTCCACACCGCGCGTGCCGCCCGCACCTCGGTGGTGTCGAGAAGTTCGCCGCGCCCGACCACGACAGTGTTGCTCTTCGGCTCGATCGAGAGCACGTAGCGCGGTTCGCCGCCGGGCGCCGGCCGGCGCAGGTTCAGGCCGCGTCGCTGGCCGACCGTGAAGCCGAACGAGCCGTCGTGCTGGCCGATCGTCTCGCCGGTCTCGGCGTCGACGATCGGGCCGGCCCGCTCGCCGAGCTTGCGGGCGAGGAAGCCGCGGGTGTCGCCGTCGGCGATGAAGCAGATGTCGTGCGAGTCGGGCTTGTCGGCCACCGCCAGGCCGCGCCGGGCCGCCTCGGCGCGCACCTGCTCCTTGGTCGAATCGCCGAGCGGGAACAGCGCGTGCTCCAACTGCCGGGCGGACAGCACCGCGAGGACGTACGACTGATCCTTGCCCGCGTCGACCGAGCGGCGCAGCCGGCCGCCCTCCAGCCGCGCGTGGTGCCCGGTGACGACGGCGTCGAAGCCCAGTGCGAGTGCCCGGTCGAGCACCGCCGCGAACTTGATCTTCTCGTTGCAGCGCAGGCACGGGTTCGGCGTCCGGCCGGCCGCGTACTCGTCCAGGAAGTCCTCGATCACGTCCGCGCGGAACCGCTCGGCGAGGTCCCAGATGTAGAACGGGATGCCCAGGACGTCGGCGGTGCGGCGCGCGTCGTTCGCGTCCTCCACCGTGCAGCAGCCGCGGGCACCGTGGCGCAGCGTGGCCGGCGCGGCCGAGAGCGCGAGGTGCACTCCGGTGACGTCGTGCCCGGCGTCGACGGCACGCGCGGCGGCGACCGCCGAATCGACCCCGCCGCTCATCGCGGCGAGCACCTTCATGCCGAGTGCCCCGTCATGTCAGCACCGAGGTGATGCCGGCGCGGCGGGCCCGCTCGACGGCCGGCACGATCGCGTCGAGGGTGGCGTCAACGTCCGCCTGGGTCGAGGTGTGGCCGAGCGAGAGGCGCAACGAACCGCGTGCCTCGGCCGGTGATGCGCCCATCGCGAGCAGCACGTGAGAGGGCTGCGCCACCCCCGCTGAGCAGGCCGAACCGGTCGAGCACTCGACGCCGCGCGCGTCGAGCAGCATGAGCAGCGAATCGCCCTCGCAGCCGGGGAAGGACAGATGCGCGATGCCGGGCAGGTGGGCGTCCGGGTTCCCGTTCACCCGTGCGTCCGGGACGAGCGCCAGGACGCCCGCGACGAGCCGCTCACGCAACGCGCCGACCCGCGCGGACACCTCGGTGCGGCGGCTTGCGCAGATGGCCGCGGCGGTGGCGAGCCCGACGATGCCGGGGACGTCCAGGGTGCCCGAGCGCACGTCACGCTCCTGCCCGCCGCCGTGCAGCTGGGCCATGCACGGGACGTCACGGCGCAACAGCAGGGCGCCCGTGCCGTACGGGCCACCCAGTTTGTGGCCGGTCATCGTCAGGGCGTCGACACCGGTTGCGGCGAAGTCGACCGGCAGCGCGGCGACCGCCTGCACGGCGTCGGTGTGCAGCGGAACCCCGAATTCGCGCGCGATCTCGGCCAGCTCGCTGATCGGCTCGATCGTGCCGACCTCGTTGTTCGCCCACATGACCGTGATGAGTGCGACCGAGTCCGGGTGCTCGGCCAGCGCCGCGCGCAGCGCCTGCGGTGACACCGTCCCGTACTCGTCCACGGGCAACCAGGTCACCTCGGCACCCTCGTGCGTGGCCAACCACTCGACCGCGTCGAGCACCGCGTGGTGCTCGATCGCGCTCGCGACCACCCGGGTGCGGCGTGCGTCGGCGGCGCGGCGTGCCCAGTAGATCCCTTTCACCGCGAGGTTGTCGGCCTCGGTGCCACCCGCGGTGAAGATCACCTCGGACGGGCGCGCACCGAGCACGTCGGCCAGTTGCTCGCGGGACTCCTCGACGCGGCGACGGGCGCGCCGGCCGGCGCCGTGCAGCGAGGAGGGGTTGCCCAGCTCACCCATGGCTGCAGCGACGGCCGTGACCGCCTCGGGCAGCATGGGTGTGGTGGCCGCATGGTCCAGGTAGGGCATCGGCTCCAAGCTTACGGTCCGGCGGTTTGTTTGCCTGCCGCCCGGGTGGCGGCACACTGGCGCGGTGATCACCGTCGAGCAGTTCTGCTTCTACACCGACCGGGCGCTCGACGCGCAGATCGAGATCCTGCGCGATCTCGGCGACCGGCTGGTGAACAGCCGTCCCGATCTCCCTGGTGCTAACAGCCCGTACGTGATCGTCAATCACTGCCTGGCGGTCATGGAGTACTGGGGCGGGCACGTCGTGGCCGGGCGCGAGAGCCACCGCGACCGGCCGGGCGAGTTCACCGCGTCCGGCTCGGCGTTCGAGCTGATCGAGCGGGCCCAGCGCGCCCGGACACAGCTGCGCGACGACCTCGCGACCATGGACCCGGCCGCGCCGCCGCGTGAACTGCCCGGCTGGGACCTGGCGCCGGAGGAGGCCACCCAGGGCGCGGTGATGCTGCACGTCTACGAGGAGCTCGCCCAGCACCTGGGACAGCTGGAGCTGACCCGCGACATCCTGCGCACGGCGTGATTCGGCGCTGATCAGCGCGGCGCGTGCACCCGGCCGGACACCGCCGCACCGCACGCGGCCACGGCCGCCATCGCGAGCGCGATGGCGGTGAACGCCGCCGTGTAGCCGATCGACGCACGCGCAGCCGCGGCCACCAGCACGCCGCCGATCCCGGTGGTGAACGCGCTGACCGTGGCGTCGGACAGTTGTAGGGCCGCGGAGTCCGTCCCGCGGTCGTCGTCGTTCGTGTACTTCAGCAGCAGGACGCTGACGGTCGACATCGACAGCCCGGCACCGAAGCCCGCCACGCACCAGGACGGGTACATCAGCCAGCCGGGCACACCCGGATGCACGACGATCGCGACGAGCACCGCGGCGCACGCGATCAGCGACAGGCCGGAGCGCACCAACCTGATGCGGTGCCGCTCCTCGTCGCCCTTCGGATCGCGGCTCTGCACATAGGAGCCGACCGACCAGGCCAGCCCGGAGATCGCGAGCGGCAGGCCGGCGGCGGTCGCCCCGTAGCCGTGCTGCACGGTCATCGACAGCGGCACGATCGACTCCACCCCGAAGAACGCGCCGGCGAGCAGACCGCGCAGCGCGATCGGTGCCGACGGGCCCGGACGGACGGTGACGGTGCCGGCCGGCAGCAGGGTGTGCAGCCCCCAGAGCAGCGCCGCCAGGCCGAGCACTCCCAGCGCGATGGACAGCGGCGACGGGTGCTGGCCGGCCTGCTCCAGCGCGGCGATGCCGGCCGCCACGGCGAGCGCGTGCAGCACCCGGCCTGGGGGTCCCCCCGCCGGTGAGGGCGTAGCCGGTGGGGGAGGATCGGCGAGCCCACCACCGGTGTGGACGTGCGCCGAGCGCATCGCGCGCAGCGTGGGCACCAGCAGCGCGCAACCGGCGAGGACGAACGGGACCAGGCCGAGGAACACCCAGCGCCAGCTGACGTGCTGGGCGAGCACGCCGGAGACCAGCGGGCCGATCAGCGACGGCACGATCCACGCCGAGGAGATCGCGGCGAACAGCTTGGGCCGCAACGCTTCCGGGTAGCTCTCGCCGATCACCACGTAGCTGGCGGTGATCAGCAGGCCGCCGCCTAGCCCCTGCACGACCCGTCCGGCCACGAGCATCGTCATCCACGGCGCGGCACCTGCCAGGACCAGCCCGGTGACGAAGGCGACCAGGCCGGCGGCGAGGGGCACGCGTGGACCGCGGCTGTCGCTGACCTGCCCGGCCAGGACCATGCCGACGACGTTGGCGATCAGGAAGCCGGTGAACGCCCAGCCGTACGCGCCGAGCCCGTGTAGGTCCTTTGCGGCCGTGGGCAGTGCGGCGGCGACGGCCATCGCCTCGAACGCGATGATCGTGATCAGGATCAGGATGCCGATGCTGGTCGCCCGCAGCGCCCCGCGAAAGATCCCGACCTGTCCCGTTGAGTGGCGGTCTTCGCGTTCAGTGGCGGCATATAGGTCGCCACTGAACTCGGAAGTCACCACTCAACTAAAGCAGCGGGCCACCGACCGTCCAATGGCCGGTGGGCCGCCTGGCCGGATCGAGGTGACTCAGCCCTTGCGCTTGCCGATCTCCTCGGTGAGCTGCGGGGCGACCTGGAACAGGTCGCCGACCACGCCGAAGTCGGCGAGCTCGAAGATCGGCGCCTCCGGGTCCTTGTTGATCGCGACGATCGTCTTGGACGTCTGCATGCCGGCGCGGTGCTGGATGGCGCCGGAGATGCCCACCGCGATGTACAGCTGCGGCGACACCGTGACACCGGTCTGGCCGACCTGCATCGTGTGCGGCACCCAGCCGGCGTCGACCACGGCGCGCGAGGCGCCGACGGCGGCACCGAGCGAGTCGGCCAGCTTCTCGATGATCGCGAAGTTGTCGGCGTTGCCGATGCCACGCCCGCCGGACACGACGACCGAGGCGTCGGACAGCTGTGGGCGCGAGCCCTTCTCCTCCACGACCGAGTCGACCAGCTTGGCCGCCTTGGCCGAGTCGGACAGCTCGACGGACACGGCGACCTGCTCGCCGGCCGCGGGCGCCGCTTGCGGCGCGACCGAGTTCGGCCGCACGGTGATCACGGGCGTGCCGTGCGCCACCTTGGACTGCACGGTGATCGCGCCGCCGAAGATCGACTGGGTAGCACCGCCGGCGTCGACCCCGATCGCGTCGGTGAGCACGCCGGACTCGAGCTTGTACGCAAGCCGCGCCGCGATCTCCTTGTTCTCCGCGCTGGAGGAGACCAGCACCGCGGCCGGGGACGCCTGCGCCGCAACGGCGGCGAGCGCCTCAGCCTTCGGGGCGACGGAGTAGCCGGCGATGTCGTCGCTCTCGGCGACGTAGATCTTCGCCGCGCCGTACTCGGCAAGCGCGTCGCGCAGCGGCGCGGCCGTGCCCGGTGCGCCGACGACGACCGCGCTCGGCTCACCGAGTCCGCGCGCGGCGGTGAGCAGTTCCAGGGTCGCCTTCTTGACGGTGCCGTCCGCCGAATCGACCAGGACCAGAACCTCTGCCATGTGTGTCAGTCCCCTCAGATGAGCTTCTTGGACGCGAGGTAGTCGGCGATCGCTGCGCCGCCGTTGCCCTCGTCCTTGACGGTCTGGCCGGCCGCTCGCGGCGGCGCATTCTCGAACGAGACGACCTGGGTCCACGCGTTGGCCAGGCCCACCTCGCCGGCGTCCAGGCCGAGTTCAGCGAGCGAGAGCACCGTGATCGGCTTGCTCTTCGCGGCCATGATGCCCTTGAACGACGGGTAACGCGGGTCGTTGATCTTCTCCACCACGCTGATGACGGCCGGCGTGGAGCCCTCGACCCTGTCGTAACCGGTGTCGGTGACCCGCTCGATGCTGACGGTCGAGCCGTCGACGGTGACCTTGCGCGCCTGGGTGAGCTGCGGCGCACCCAGTGCCTCGGCGACCAGCGCCGGAACGATCGCCGAGCGCGAGTCGGTGGCCTCGGAGCCGGCGATGACGACGTCCCACTCGATCGTGCCGAGCGCCTTGGCGATGACCTTCGCGGTCTGGATCGCGTCCGAGCCGTGCAGCGCCTCGTCGGTGACGTGCACCGCCTTGTCCGCACCCATGGACAACGCCTTGCGGATCGATTCGGTGGCGCGTTCCGGGCCTACGGTCATGATGGTGACCTCGCCGCCCTGGGACTCCTTCAGTTGCAGGCCCTCTTCGATGGCGAACTCGTCGATGTAGTTGATGACCGGGTCCACGGACGCGCGGTCGACGGTGTTGTCCGCCGGGTTGAGCTTGCGTTCTGCCTCGGTATCCGGCACCTGCTTGACCAGCACCACGATGTTCATACACGCTCCAGGAAAAGGGTGTCGCTGCACGTTGCTACTGCTGCACACTCTGCCTAAGTTACCCATCAGTAGCAATATGACGGTGGTCCCACCTCGTCCCCAGCATTCCATCCGCGGCGCCGGTGGCCACGCGCGGTCGCCACGCGCGGTGCGACAGATCCGGACAGACCGGCCTGCAGCTAACACAACTGTTGCACGATCTGTGCGAATCGATAACCTGGGTCCGCTCACACGGCCACGAGAGGACGCACATGACCGAGTTCGCCAAGCCCGCCTACCCGCTGATCCTCACACGCAAGGACTGGGACAAGAAGAAGGGCGTCATCGCGAAGATGGCCGGGAAGACGGGTATCGGCGAGCAGTGCGACAAGGTGTTCGCGCTGTACAACGCCGTGCACTGGGACCGTCTGGATCTGCCTGCTCGGCGCCGGGTCGTGCTGCAGAACTGGAAGGACGACAGCTACACCAAGGCCAACTGGGAGAAGCTGGTCAAGGAGGCCATGGCCGAGGTCACCGGCAACATGGCGAAGCTGTCCGCGGAGCTCTACAAGCTGCGCGACCTGTGCACCAAGACGGCGGCGAACTTCAAGAAGCTCAAGGCGATCCCGTCCTCGAGTACCCAGCACGTGCTGACGATGGCGAAGACCGCCGATCACCTCGGCGTGCAGTTGAACAAGAACTCGATGGGCGGTGTACTCAGCGCGCTGAACAAGGAGTTCCTGGCCGAGGTGAAGATGAAGTTCATCGACCCGATGTGGCCCGGCATCCGCACCTACGCCAACAGGCACGCGAACCTGATGGCCGAGATCAAGCGCACGCCGACGCCGGACAAGCTCAACAGCGACGGGCGCACCGGCATCCGGGACCTGACCACCGGTCTGGGCAACATCGCCAAGCTCGGCGAGCGCGGCTGGGGCCCGAAGAACGACGCTGCGCGAACGCTGTGCACGCAGCTCACGCCGTGGGCGAACTCGCAGAGCGGCCTGGTCGAACCGGGCGCATCAGCGCAGGACGTGCTGGCCGAGGTCGCCAAGATCGAGCCGATCTTCAACCGCGCGCTGCAACTCGTCGCCGCGGCGCGGTAGGGCTGCCCATCGACGCAACCGGCCTGCCGCTCACCGGCGAACGCACCGTCCCCGGCGTGCCCACCGAGAACTACTGGTTCCGCCGGCACGAGGCTGTGTACCGGTTCGCGGCGCCGCTGGTCGCCGGGCGGCGCGTCCTCGAGGTGGGCTGCGGCGAGGGGTACGGCACCGCGCTGCTCGCGCGTTCGGCGGCGCGGATCGTCGGGATCGACTACGACGCCTCAGCCACGGCGCACGCGACACGCAGCTACCCGGTCGCCAGGTTCGTGCGCGCGAACCTGGCGGCACTGCCGGTGCCGTCCGGATCCGTCGACGTGCTCGTGAGCCTGCAGGTGATCGAGCACGTGTGGAACCACCCCGAGTTCGTCGCTGAGTGCCGGCGCGCGCTCGGTCCCGGCGGCCACCTGCTGGTGTCGACACCGAACCGGCTGACCTTCTCCCCCGGGCGGGACACGCCGCTGAATCCCTTCCACACCAAGGAGTTCACCGCGGCCGAACTCGTCGACCTGCTCACCCGCGGCGGCTTCGAGGTGGAGGCGGTGCTCGGCCTGCACGCCGGCGCGCGGCTCGCGGCGTGGGACGCGGCACACGGCGGCTCGTTCGTCGGCGCACAGCTCGCGGCGCCACCGCAGTCGTGGGAACCGGAGTTGCTACGTGACGTCCGGGCCGTCACCACGTCCGACTTCGCCGTCCTCGCTGCGGACGTGCACGAGGTGGACGAATCGCTCGACCTCCTCGTCCTCGCGCGACGGCCGCCCGGGCCGGCGTGACGCTCCGGCGTAGGCGCGCAGGGCGGCGAGTGCGAGCGCGGCACCGGCAGTGAGCGCCAGTATGCAGAGCACGAGGAACAGCCCGGAGAGGTCAGGTGCGGCGCCTTCGGCGTCGTCGATGAAGACCGCGCCCCACCCGCTGCAGTCGACGGAGATCGCTCCGGTGTAAGGGGAAACGAACGTGCCGATCGTGTTCGTGGCCTTGCTGTTGGCACCCGCGGACGAAACGTCCAGCAACTGTTCGCCGGAGTCCGCCGCCGACCACTGGCACTGCAACTGGGCGACGTCCACGCCGCGCCCCTGCAGGGCGTGCACGCCGCCCGGCACCGCCAGCTGATACGTCTTGTTCTCGATCACCCGGGCGTAAGCGGGCGGGGCCGCGCCCGGCGAGTAGGAGTGCCGCTGCGTTCCCCCCACGATCCGGCACAACCCAGCCAAGATCAGCGCGGCGAACAGCAGTAGCACCGCAGCAGTCGCCATGCGGCCCTGCTGTCGTGACGCCGGCATGGCGGCCAGCCTAGCCTGCACTAGCGTGCACAGCCGTGCGCGTCTTGCTGCTGTCCTGGGAGTACCCGCCGCTTGTCGTCGGCGGCCTGGGCCGGCATGTCGAAGCGCTCGCCCGCGAGCTTGCCTCGGCAGGCCACGACGTCCGCGTAGTCACGCGCGGGGAACAAGCCCGGTCGAGCGAGGCCACGCGTGACGGGGTGCGCGTGCATCGGGCCGCCGCGGATCCGCTCGCGATCGACTTCACCACCGAGAGCCTGCTCGCGTGGTCGCAGGCGGCCGAGCACGCGCTGCTGCGCGCCGCACTGCCGATGCTGCGCCGGTGGCGGCCGGACGTCGTGCACGCGCACGACTGGCTGGTGGCCCAGAGCGCGATCACCCTCGCGCAGGTGACGGGCGCAGCGCTCGTCAGCACCGTCCATGCCACTGAGGCCGGGCGGCACCAGGGCTGGCTGCCGGGACCGCTGAACCTGGCGATCCACTCCGTCGAGCGCTGGCTGGTGAGCCGATCGGCCGTGGTGATCACCTGCTCGACGGCGATGCACGACGAGGTCGTCCGGCTCTTCGAGCTGCCCGCCGAGCGGGTGGTGGTCGTTCCGAACGGCATCGAAGCGGCACGTTGGCGCGTGTCCGGCGTCGCCCGCCAGGCCGCCCGGGCACGCTTCGACGGCGCTGCCCCGCTGCTCGTGTTCGCCGGACGGCTGGTGCACGAGAAGGGCGTGCAGACTCTGTTGGACGCGGTGCGTCCGCTGCGTGCGCACCATCCCGGGCTCCGGCTCGCCGTCGCCGGCACGGGCGTGCACGAGGCGGCGCTGCACGCGCGGGCCCGGCGCTTGCGCATCGCACGGCTCGTCGACTGGCTCGGGTCCCTCGCCGCGGACGCACTCGCCGCGCTGCTCGCCGCCGCCGACGTAGTGATCGTCCCGTCGCTGTACGAGCCGTTCGGCATCGTCGCGCTGGAGGCCGCCGCCGCGCGCACACCGCTCGTGGTGGCGCGGACGGGCGGGCTGGCCGACCTCGTGTCCGACGGCGTCGCGGCGGACTCGTTCGCGGCCGGTGACAGCGCCGCCCTGGCCGCGGCCGTCGCGCGTGTCCTCGCCGACCCGGACCGGGCTCAGCGCGCGGTTCGCCGTGCGGGCCGGGTGATTCGTCGCGACTACACCTGGACGGTGGTCGCGGCGCACACCGCCGATGCCTACGCGCGCGCTGCCGCGGTCCGGTAGCCGGTCCGTGATGCGATTGAGGGGTCCGGACCCCGCGATCGCATGACAAACCCATCAGCTCGGGCAAACCCGTCAGCTCAGGCGCGCGGCCACCGCGTCGGCGTACGGCGCCAGGTCGATACCTTGGCCGGCGAGCCAGTCGTCGTCGAAGTAGGTGTGGGCGTACCGCTCGCCACCGTCACAGAGCAGGCTGACGATGCTGCCGTCCTGCCCCGCCGCATGCAGCTCGGCCGCGAGGTGCAGCACCCCCCACAGGTTCGTGCCGGTCGACGCACCCACCCGGCGCCCGAGTACCGGCTCCAAGGCACGCGCGGCCGCGATCGAGGCGGCGTCCGGCACCGAGAGCATCCGGTCGACGACACCGGGCAGGAAGCTCGGCTCGACACGCGGCCGGCCGATCCCCTCGATGCGCGACCCACACCCGGTGGTCACCGAGTCGTCACGGTCGCGCCAGCCCGGGAAGAACGCGGAGTTCTCCACGTCGATCACGCACAGCGCGGTGTCGTACCGGCGATAGCGCAGGTACCGGCCGATCGTCGCACTCGTCCCGCCCGTCCCTGCGCCCACCACGACCCAGGCCGGCACCGGATGGCGCTCCAGCGCCATCTGCTCGAAGATCGACTCGGCGATGTTGTTGTTCCCCCGCCAATCGGTCGCCCGCTCGGCGTAGGTGAACTGGTCGAGGTAGTGCCCACCGCACTCGCGGGCCAGCCGGGCCGCCTCGGCGTACACGGTCGTCGGGTCGTCCACGACGTGGCAGCGGCCGCCCTCGCGCTCGATCAGTGCGACCTTCTCGGCGCTGGTGGTCCGCGGGATCACCGCGACGAACGGCAGGCCGAGCATCCGGGCGAAGTACGCCTCACTGATCGCGGTCGAGCCGGACGACGCCTCGAGCACCGTGGTGCCCTCGCCGATCTGCCCGTTGCACAGCGCGTACAGGAACAGCGAGCGGGCCAACCGGTGTTTGAGCGATCCGGTCGGGTGCGTCGACTCGTCCTTGAGGTAGACGTCGACGCCCGGCATGGAGGGCAGTACCAGCGGCACCAGGTGCGTGTCGGCCGAACGGTTCGCGTCGGCCTCGACGCGGCGCACCGCCTCGTCCACCCAGGCGCGCGCCGCACGCGAGCGCCGGTCCACGTCATGCACGGCGTCATGCACGGCGGTCTCGGATCACCCGGGCGGGCACGCCGACGGCAACGCTGTGGCCCGGCAGGTCCCTCGTGACGACCGCGTTCGCACCCACGACCGAACCCTCGCCGATCTCCACCCCGCGCGCAACCGTCACCTTGGTGCCGAGCCAGACGTCGCGACCGATCCGCACGCGTGACTTGGCGATGCCCTGGTCCTTGATCGGGACGGTCAGGTCGGCGAAGTTGTGGTCGAAGTCGGAGATGTACACGTTGTCCGCGATCAGCGTGCTGTCGCCGATCTCCACGTCCAGGTAACAGTTGATCGAGACGTCCCGCGCCAGCACGCACTTGTCACCGACCGACAGCGTGCCCTCGTGACAGCGCAACGCGGTGTCCACGCCGAGGTGGATCCACCGGCCGAGGATGAGCCGTCCGTAGCCGCGCCGCGCGTACAGCTCCACGCCGCGGTCCAGGAACACGAAGCCGGTCGTGATCACGTGCCGGTTGCGCACCTTGAAGGCGAAGAACCGCCAGTACCGCACCAGGTACCAGGGCGTATACGCGCGATGGCGCAGCACCCACCGCAGCGACGCCCAGGTCAGGAAGCGGGCGCTGCGCAGCTGCACCCGCTCAGGACGCTGCAGCATCGGGCGCCTCCAGCAGCCGGGCCAGGTCGCCGACGGTGCGGCAGATCGCCAGCGGGCGCGCCGACTCGAGCTCGTCCGGGAGCGCGTACCCCCACCCGGCGCCGAGGCAGCCGATGTCGTGCGCGCGGGCACCGAGCACATCGTGCGAGCGGTCGCCGACCATCAGCACGCCGGACGGGTCTGGATGGCCCAGTTGCTCGAGCACGTGTGCGATCACCAGCGCCTTCGTGCCGCGCGAGCCGTCCAGCGCATCGCCGCCGATGACCTCGAACATCTCGGCCACGCCGAGGTGTTCGACGATCGGCACCGCGTAGCGCTCGGGCTTGCTGGTCGCGACGGCGAGCCGGACCCCGTCGCCGCGCAAGGTCTGCAGCAGCGCAGGCACCCCGTCGAACGCCGTGGTGTCGAACATGGCCGTCGCATAGAAGTCGCGGTACGCCGCGATCACCTCGGCAAGTGGCACCGCGCCGATCAGTGGTGGCAGCGACTCGTAGAACGGCGGGCCGAGAAGCGCCCGCTCGGTCCGCGCGTCCGGCTCCGGGACCCCGGTGACGGCGAACGCGTGGCGCAGCGCCGCCAGGATCCCCCGGGCAGAGTCCGAGACGGTGCCGTCCAGGTCGAACAGGACCACGCTTGGCACGGGCACGGCTTACCGCTTCAGCCCGGTGATCTCGGCGTTGTAGAACAACCCCTTCGGGACGACGTGTTCGAGCACCCGATCGACCGCGGACAGCCGCATCCAGCCCTTCATCGCGAAGTTCGCCCAGCGCATCCCGAGCCTGCCCTTCGGCACGGCGCACTCGAACGTGCGCACCGGCCAGCCGAACCACGCTGCCAGCAGCTCGTTGGTCCGCACCTGCACCTGCACCGCGCCGGCAGCCCGTGCCGTCGCCGCGAGCGAGGCGGGAGCGAACGTGTGCAGGTCGACCACCGCCTCGAGCGCGGCGGCCCGCGAGGACTCGTCGAGTTCCTCTTGCGGACGGCGCCAGCCGGCCAGTTGCGGCAGCCGGGTGACCCGCGTGGCCGCCCACCAGGTCATCCGCGAGAGCCGGCGCGCGATCACGTCGCCGTAGCGGGTCGGTTCGCCGGCGAAGACGAACCGACCGCCCGGCTTGAGCACCCGCAGCACCTCGCGCAGTGCGAGCTCGACGTCCGGGATGTGATGCAGCACCGCGTGCCCGATCACCAGGTCGAAGCTGTCGTCGTCGTACGGCAGCCGTTCGGCGTCGGCCACCCGGCCCTGCACCTGAAAGCCCAGGGACGCGGCGTTGCGCTCGGCGACCGCGACCATGCCCGGGCTCAGGTCGGTCACGTGGCCCTTGTCCAGGACGCCGGCCAGCTTCAGGTTCAGGGTGAAGAACCCGGTGCCGCAGCCGAGTTCGAGCGAGCGGCCGTAGGGCCAGCCGTCGTGGCCGGCGACGTGCTCGAACCGGTCACGCGCGTAGTCGATGCAGCGCTGGTCGAACGAGATGGACCACTTCTCGTCGTACGTGCCCGCTTCCCAATCGTGGTAGAGCACGTTGGCCAGCTTGGGATCGTCCCAGGCGGCGGCGATCTGCTCCTCGGTCGCACTCATCGGGTCGTCGCGCTCACCGGACTCGGCACACGGCCGTCACCCGAAGACCGCCTTGCCCGGCCCGTGTTCGATGAACGAGCGCATGCCGACCGCGCGGTCCTCGGTCGCGAATAGCGAGGCGAACAGGTGCGACTCGAGCCGCAGGCCGTTGCCCAGGTCGCCGTCGAGGCCGCCGTCGACCGCCGCCTTCGCCGCGGCGAGCGCGAGCGCCGGCCCGGTGGCGAACTTGGCGGCCATCGCGAGCGCGGTCGGGTACACCTCGGCTGCCGGCACCACCGCGTCGACGAGGCCGATGGCCAGCGCCTCGTCCGCGTCGACGAACCGGCCGGTGTAGATGAGGTCCTTCGCCTTCGCCGGCCCGATCAGCCGGGGCAGGCGTTGCGTGCCGCCGGCGCCGGGGATGATGCCGAGCAGGATCTCCGGCTGGCCCCACTTGGCGTTGTCCGCGCTGACCCGGAAGTCCGCGGTGAGGGCGAGCTCGCACCCGCCGCCCAGGGCGTACCCGGTCACGGCCGCGATCACCGGTTTCGGCACGGCGGCCAGGGCGGACAGCGCCGACGAGAGCCGACCCGCGTCGCGCAGCATGTCCTCGTGGCTCTGGCCGGCGAACTCCTTGACGTCGGCACCGGCCGCGAACACCTTCTCGCCGCCGTACAGGACAATGGCCCGGACCGCGCGGTCGCGAGAGACATCGTCAGCAGCGGCGCGCAGCTGTTCTTGCAACTCGGTGTTCAGCGCGTTCATCGGCGGGCGGTCGAGCCGGATCGTCGCGACTCCGGCGGGATGCGTTCCGCCCGTCTCCACCCGCACCAGCTCAGCCATGCTGCCCAACCCTTCGCTCGCGACCGGTACCCGAGCCTAAGGCCTGCGCGGCTAACGCTCGCGCCGAGTGCCGCAGACCTCAGACGGCGCGGGCGTACCAGCGGCCGTCGCGCCGCTCGATACGCAGCGACAGGCCGAACGTGGCCGACAGCGACTCGGCGGTGAGCACGTCCCGGGCCAGCCCGGCCGCGACCACCGCGCCCTCGCGAAGCAGCAGCACGTGCGAGATTCCCGGCGGCAACTCCTCGACGTGGTGGGTGACCAGCACCGAGGCTGGGGCGCCGGGGTCGGCGGCCAGCCGGGTCAGCCGGCGCAGCAGGTCCTCGCGCCCGCCCAGGTCCATCCCGGCCGCGGGCTCGTCCAGCAACAGCAGCTCCGGGTCGGTCATCAGCGCGCGGGCGATCTGGACCCGCTTGCGCTCCCCCTCGCTCAGCGTGCCGTAGGTGCGCTCGTCCATGCCGGCCACGCCCAGCCGTTCCAGCAGCCGGGCCGCGCGCCGCACGTCCAGCCGGCCGTAAGCCTCGCGCCAGCGGCCGAGCACCGAATAGCCAGCACTGACGACCAGGTCGATGACCTGCTCACCGGCCGGGATGCGCTGTGCGAGCGCGGCGCTGGACAGCCCGATGCGGGGCCGCAGTTCGAACACGTCGACACTGCCGAGCCGCTGACCGAAGACGTACGCGTCTCCCGACGTGGGATGCAGGTTGGCCGCGGCGAGCTGCAGCAGGGTCGTCTTGCCGGCGCCGTTCGGGCCGAGCACGGCCCACCGCTCGTCCTCCTCGACCGTCCAGTTGATCGAGTCGAGCAGCACCTTCGAACCGCGCCGGACGGTGACGTCGACGAACTGCAGCACAGCATCCTGGTTGAGCTCGGCCACCTGTCCATCAAACCGTAAGGAGGTTCCGGCCTGCGCCAGGCGCCCGCTAGTCGGCCGGCCCGCGGGTCAGGACGACGCTCGCGCGGTGCGATTGTCCGGATGTGTCCGTCCAGCGCAGCCGCACCGAGTCCGCCGGGCGATGCCGGTGCAGCGCTGTCGCCAGCGAGTCGGCGGACGTGACCGCCACACCCCCTACCGAGGTGATCACGTCGCCCGCGGCGAGTCCTGCCTCGGCAGCCGGGGTGCCGTCGAGGACGCCCGCGACACTCGCGCCCCGCGCCGCGCCGCTCGCAGTGCCGTCCGGCGCGACGGACACGCCCAGGAACGCGGGATAGCCCAGGTGAACCGTCCCGGTCGAGGCGGTCGCCGACTCGATGGTGGCGGCGATCGAGCGTGCCGGGTCGATCGGGATCGCGTAGCCGGCGACAGTCTGCCTCCGGGCGGTCTGCGCGGCGGTGTCCATGCCGATGATCTCGCCGGCGGCGTCGTACAGCGGGCCACCTGAATCGCCGGCTCGGATCTGCGCGTCGACCTCGATCAGCCCGGTGAGCTTCTCGGCGTTCGCGCCGCTCTCGTCGCTGGCCGTGATCGCCTGGTCGAGGGCGGTCACCGTGCCTGCCGCGGCACTGGGCGTTCCGCCGGCACCTCCGGCGTTGCCGACGCCGGTGATCGCGTCGCCGACCGCGACGGCCGAGGAGTCGCCGAGCCTCGCCGGCTGCAGCCCGGATGCGCCGGTCAACCGGAGCACCGCGATGTCCTCGGACGGATCGGTGCCGACCACACCGGCCCGATAGGTCCGTCCGGTGCTCACGACGGTGACGGTGATCGAGGTGGCGCCTTGGATCACGTGGTTGTTGGTCAGGATCTCGCCGCTCGCGGTGAGCACCATCCCGGTACCGGCCGCCTCGGCGTTCTGGTAGCCGAGCACGGTGTCGATGTCCACGACGCCGACCTGCTGCGCGGCGGTCGCGGCTGCCGTCGTGCTCTGGGCGGGCGCACCGCCCGGCCCGTTGGCGCCGCCCTGTCCACCGGTGTCGCCGCCCCAGCGCGGAAGCACCGAGGCCGGCGTGGTCTGCTGCGCGAGCGTTCCCGTGCCGGTCACCACCCGCGCGCCGTTCGCCGCCAGGCCGATCCCGAGTCCCGCGACGGCCAGGGCGGTGACGCCCGCGATGACTGGGGTGCGGTTCATGAGCACAGCAAACCCGGACTTCCCCGGATCGGACTGGGGGCGGCCGGTGTGCCGGCTGTGAACTGCCCGCGGCCGTCGCCCGGCCCGCCGGATCGATCATTGGCTACAGTCACCGGCGATGCTGCCCGAGGAACTCACCGCCGCCCTGGCCGCGCGCTTGGAGCGCGCCTGGCCGGGTGATCCGTTCCCGCTCGGCGCGCACTGGGACGGCGAGGGCACCAACTTCGCGATCTGGTCGACGACCGCCACCGCCGCCCAGGTCTGCCTGTTCGACAGTGGGGGCGCAGCCGCCGGGCAATCGGGCACGGAGTACCGGATCGACCTGGACGATCGCACCTACCACGTCTGGCACGGTTACCTGCCCGGCGTCGGCCCGGGGCAGCGCTACGGATTCCGCCTGGACGGTCCGTACGACCCGTCCCGCGGGCTGTTCCACAACCCGGCCAAGCTGCTGCTCGACCCGTACGCGCGCGCCATCGAGGGCGAGTTCGTGGACCATCCGGCCGTCTACGCCGACAGCGCCGAGGACTCCGCCCCGCATGTGCCGCGCTCGGTGGTCATCCACAGCGCCTTCCCGTGGGGCGATGACCGCCGGCCGAACGTACCGTGGGACGACACGGTCATCTACGAACTGCACGTGCGCGGCTTCACCAAGCTGCATCCGGACGTGCCGCCCGAACTGCGTGGTACCTACGCGGGGCTGGCGCACCCCGCGGCTGTGGACTACCTGACCTCGCTGGGCGTCACTGCCGTCGAGTTGATGCCGGTGCACCAGTTCGTCACCGAGCCGGCGGTCCAGGCGCGTGGCATGCGCAACTACTGGGGCTACAACACCGCCGGGTTCTTCGCGCCCCACGAGGCCTACAGCTCGCGGCGCGGCAACCAGGTCCGCGAGTTCAAGTCGATGGTGCGCGCACTGCACGCCGCCGGCATCGAGGTGATCCTCGACGTCGTCTACAACCACACCGCAGAGGGCGAACCGAACGGTCCGGTCCTGAACTTCCGCGGCATCGACAACGGCTCGTACTACCGGCTGGACGAACACGACCCGTCCAAGTACGTCGACTACACCGGCTGCGGCAACACCTTCGACCCGCGCCACCCGTTCCCGCTGCAACTGATCACCGACTCGCTGCGCTACTGGATCACCGAGATGCACGTCGACGGGTTCCGCTTCGACCTCGCGTCCGCGCTGGCGCGCTCGCTGCACGACGTGGACAAGCTGTCCTCGTTCTTCGACACCATCCATCAGGATCCGGTGATCTCGCAGGCCAAACTCATCGCCGAGCCGTGGGACGTCGGCGCGGGCGGCTACCAGGTCGGTGAGTTCCCGCCGTTGTGGACGGAGTGGAACGGCCGCTACCGCGATACGGTGCGCTCGTTCTGGGCCCACGGCACCGACGGCGTGCGCGATCTGGCCTACCGGCTGACCGGCTCGTCGGACCTGTACGGCGACGACGGCCGGCTGCCGATCGCGTCGATCAACTACGTGACGGCGCACGACGGCTTCACGATGCGCGATCTGGTGTCCTACGAACGCAAGCACAACGAGGCGAACGGCGAGGCGAACCGCGACGGCACGGACGACAACCGGTCCTTCAACGGCGGCACCGAGGGCGATCCCGCACCGGCCGAGGTGGTCGCGCTGCGCCGCCGGCAGGCGCGCAACCTGCTGTCGACGCTGCTGCTGTCCACCGGGGCCCCGATGCTGGTAGCCGGCGACGAGCGGTGGCGCACGCAGCAGGGCAACAACAACGCGTACGTGCAGGACAACGAGATCTCCTGGCTGGACTGGACGAGCAGCGACAGCGCCGAGGACCTGCTCGCGCTGGTGCGCCGGCTGCTCACCCTGCGGCGCGACCATCCGGTACTGCGCCAGCGTGCCTTCTTCGAGGGACGCCCGGTCGAGGACGAGTGCAAGGACCTCGCCTGGTTCCACCCGGCCGGCCGCGAGATGAGTGATCAGGACTGGTTCGACACCGGGCTGCGCTCGATCGGCATGTACCTGGACGGGCGCGGGCTTCGGCACCGCGGCCGGCGCGGCGAGCTGATCATCGACGACTCGTTCCTGCTGCTGCTGCACGCGGGCGACAGCGACGGCGAGTTCCGGCTGCCCGCAACCCCGTGGGCCGCCGAGTTCGAGACGGTGATCGACACGACGTGCCCTGGCGGCGCGCCGCCGTCGTCGGCTCCGGTGCCCGGCGGGGCATCGCTACCCGTCCGGGCCCGATCGGTCAGGTTGCTGCGCGTGCAGCGCTGACCTCGTCGGGCTCGGCATTGCCGTTGAAGTCAGTGCACCAGCGAGTGCAACTCGGCCACCGCCGCGTCCGGTTGGTCGACTGCGTGGACGAGGGCGCTGCTGCCCGGACAGGAGAGCCCGGCGCGCACCAGGTTACGGGCGAGAACGGTGGGTTTGATGCCGATGACCGCCGCCTGCCGCTCCAACGCGGCCAGCTGCGCCGGGTCGACGCGGACGGAGAGAACGACGGATGCACCGGTCGTTCGTCGCACCGGACGCGGGGGAAGTCGCGCCGCAGCCTCGTCCTCCGCGGCAAACCGGGCCGGTTCACGCTCGACCGAAGCGATGCTTTCCAGGCGGCCCCGTTCCGCGTCGGACAGCGAAGGATCGAAGCGCCTGCTGGTGTCGACGCCGGGGATCCTCCAGTCGGTTTCATCGGTCTCGACGGCGTTGCGCGCGGGGTCGGTCATGACGCGAAACCTGGCCGCAGCTACTGCCGATTCGGTCAACATCCATCGACGCTGCGGCATTGCCCGATGTGCGCCGGACTTGTAGGACAGTTGTTTACCGCTGCCGCGCGGGGCCGATACGCCGTGTAAACGTCTGTAGTACAACTCCGGACGCACCACCCATGGAGCTTGCGGTTGGTGCTCATGGTCGGCGGCGCGCGTGTGGGTGTGTGAGAGAGCCCGCGGCGCACGAGGCAGGGCCGACGTCGAAGTGAGCAGGCCCAAGCGTCAGCCCGTCTGCAGGCTGCGGACCTCCAGCCCCTCGGGTTCGAGCGCGATCGCGATGTCGATGCCGTCGACGACGAGGTCGAGCTGGTAGCGACCCGGGGTGCGCGAGGTGATACGCGCCGACTGCAGCGTGCGACCGGCGAACTGGGACAGCAACCGGTTCACGTCGGCGGTCTCGGCGCTCAGTGCGTGGCCACCCGGCGTGCGCCGGTACACCGCGGTCAAGAGCCGTTCGGCCTCGGCGCGGCCGAGCTGGCGCGCCTTGCCGGTCTCCAGCGCGAGCGCGCACACCCGCTCGAGCGCGGGCAGCAACTCCTCGCCGATCTCGCGCGTGCCTGCCGCCTCGATCAGCGCGCCGTACGGGCCGTGCTTCTCCTCTGGAAGCACGGCGACGAAGGCGGCCACCGTCTCGGCGACGGCGACGGCCTCGTCCTCGCTCAGGCTGAGCGTCACTACCGCGCCGATCGGCGCTCGGCCTCGGCGAAGATCGCCTGCGCCTCGTGCTCGAAGCTGCCGGTCTCGATCGGGCAGTGGATGCCGCACTCCTTGGGTGCACCGGTCTCCCACCACCAGCGGCCGGCGCGGTCGTTCTCGCCCTGCTGGATGGGCCGCGTGCACGGCGCGCAGCCGAGGCTGGTGAAGCCCTGCGCGTACAGCGGGTGCACCGGGGCGCCGTTCTCCTTCAGGTACGCCTCGACCTCGTCGCCCTCCCAGTCGGCCAGCGCGTTGATCTTCACGATGCCCTCGTGGTCGTGGTCCAGCTCGACCTTCTTGATCGCGGCACGGGAGGCCCACTGGTCGCGGCGCAGTCCGGTGAACCAGGCGTCCAGACCCTGCAGCGCCTTCACCAGCGGCCGTACCTTGCGGATCTGGCAGCAGAGCATGCGCTCCTCGACGGAGTTGCGGAACAGGTTCACGCCCCGCCGCTGCACCATCGCCTCGACCTCGGTGGCCTCCGGGAAGAGCACGTCCCACTGGGTGCGCGGGTAGTGGGCGCGCACCTCGTCGATGAACTGGTAGGTCTCCTGTGGCAGCCGCCCGGTGTCGACCGTGATCACCCGCACGTCCGGCTTGATCTTCACTGCCATGTCGAGGATCGCCATGCCGTCGGCCTGCAGCGCCGTGACGATCGCGATCCGGTCACCGAAGGTCGAAAGGCCCCACTCGATGACGTCCTCCGGCTCCTGGTCGTCCAGGTCCAGTGCGATCTCACCGATCTCCAGGTCGTCGAAGCTGACGCGCTCCGAGGTCCGTTCCAACAACTGTGTCATCTCAAATTCCTTGTCAAAGTCTGTCGTGTGCTCGGGAAGAGTTGGGTATCAGTGGGTCAGCCGCCGGACATCGCCATGACGATGATGATGTCGACGCCGGGCTGAACCGGGGTCTGCAGCCCGTCGAGGCCGCGGATGTCGTCGTCGCCGATCGCGATCAGGAACGACTCGGCAACCTTGCCGCCGGGCAGCACGGTCGCACCGAACTCGGGGAACCGGGCCGCTACCGCCGCGAGCGCCTCGCCGACGGTGGCGGCCTGGACGTCCAGCCGGTCCTCGCCGTTCACCAGTGGCAGCAGCGGTCCGGGCAGGCGCACCGCGACACTGGTGTCCGGGACGGCGGCCGCAACCTCGCTGTCGTTCGCGATCGCGACCAGTTCCTCGTCGGTGTGCGCGTTGCAGAAGTCGCCGATCGTGAACGCCGGGTTGCCGGTGCTGTTCCGCTCCTGCAGCCACGCGCCGACCAGCCGGTCGATGACCGCGTTGATCTCGCCGGTGGGTACCCGCCGCATCAGCCGGCGGCCGATGGCGGTCCGGGTGCCGAGGCCGCCGCCGACGGTGAGGTCGTAGGCCTCCACCCGCTCGTCCGACCCGTCGATCCGGGTCGTGGTGCCCTGCAACCCGATCTCGCCGACCCAGTGCTGCGCGCAGGCGTGCGGGCAGCCGTCCATGTGGATCGCCAGGTCGCCGATCTGCTCGCTGCCGAAGTGCTCGGTCAGCTCGTCGAGCATCTCGTCGAGCTTGCCCTTGGTCTCGGCGACCGAGTAGTTGCAGAACGTGTGCGACGTGCAGGCCAGCGAGCGGCCGAACGCGCGGCCCCGGTCGAGGTCGAAGCCGATCTCGCGCAGCGTCGCCTTGACGTCGTCGACCCGCTCGACCGGCACGTTGCCGAGGATGAAGTTCTGCTGGCGGGTCAGCCGCACGTCGCCGCCGTAACTCTCGGCGAGCGCCGCGAGCGTCTCCAGCTTGCTGCCGGTGATCCGGCCGGACGGCACCGGGACACCGATGTACACCAGCCCGTCCTGGCGTTGCGCGTGCACGCCCAGGTGGTCCGCGTCCAGCTTGGGCTCGGGCGCGGTGCCGTCCTCGAGCGGGCGGCCGAGCGCCTCCTCGATCTTGGCGCGCATCCCCTCCGGGCCGTAGTCGTCCATCATGAACTTGATCCGCGCCTTGGCCCGCGAGATGCGGTAGCGCAGGTCGCGCTGCCACGCGTTGGTGACGGCCGCGAGCACCTCGACGGTGTCCTCGCGCGGGATGAACACGCCGATGTCGCGCGAGATGCGCGGCGTGTTGGTCATGCCGCCGCCGACGCGCAGTGCGAACCCGTCGCGGCCACCCTGCTCGACCGCGATCAGCGCCACGTCGGAGATCTCCGGAGCGTTGCACTGCGCGCTGCACGCCGAGATCGTGTACTTGTGCTTGCGCGGCAGGTTCGAGAACTCCAGGTTCCCGTAGAAGTGCTCGGCGACCTCGCGGATCACCGGCGTGACGTCGAACGGCTCGTCGTGGGTCAGCCCGGTGACCGGGCAGCCGGTGATGTTGCGGACGGTGTCGCCCTCACCGCCGTTCGTGGTCAGCCCGGCGGCCTCGATGTCGGCGAGCACCGACGGCAGCTTGGCCAGTTCGACCCAGTGCAGCTGGATGCCCTGGCGCGTGGTCAGCTCCGCCTCGTCCCGGCCGTACTCCCGGGCGATGCGGCCCAACGCGCGCGCCTGCTCGGCACTGACCAGCCCGCCGGCCACCTTGACCCGCACCATGAAGGTGCCGATCTTGGGCTTGTCGTGCGCGAGTGCCCACCAGTAGAGCCGGACGATGTCCTCCTCCGGGATGTCCTCGTAGCCGCGGGCGATGAGTTCGGGCAGCTCGTCGCGCACGTTCAGCGGCGGGCGATCCCGCTTGAGCCGCTCGATGTAGTTGCGCTTGTAGACCAGGTCCCAGTCCGGCGGCGGCTTGTCGGCGCCGGACCGGCGGGTACGGGTGGGCAGGGTTGCAGTCACGGTTTCCTCCGTGCGGGGGTGATCGCGAGAGTGCGCGACGATGCGCTGGACGGCATGGAATCGATGCAGGCGCCAGCGGAAACCCTGCCGCAGGACGGCAGCGGTGGGTCGCTCGGCGGCTAGGCCATCAAGTGGCGCATGGCACGACACTGGCAGAGCATCGGGATCATTTTCCCGACCAGCCCGGTGCAGCGCGTGCAGATCACCCGCCGAGCATAGCGGCATGCTTCGGGCGGCGGCACACCGGTCGTGCCCGGTTTCACACCAAGTAGCCTGCACCTGCGATGCGCACCGTTCCCGGACCCACCAGCTCGGTCGTCGTGGTGGGCGCCGGACTGGGCGGCCTTTCGGCGGCCCTGCACCTCGCCGGAGCGGGCCGATCGGTCACGGTCCTGGAGCGTGAGGCGGTGCCGGGCGGGCGGTGCGGGCTGATCCGGGACCACGGCTACCGCTTCGACACCGGCCCGACCGTGCTGACCATGCCGCAGCTGCTGGCGCGGCCGTTCCAAGCTGTCGGCGAGGACCTGGCCGACTGGCTCACCCTGCACCGGCTCGACCCGGCATACCGGGCACGTTTCGCCGACGGCTCCAGCATCGACGTCCGCGCAGACGTCGACGCCATGGCAGGCGAGATCGCCGCCACCTGCGGCGCCGAGGACGCGGACGGCTACCGGCGACTGGTCGCGCACCTGCGCAGGCTGTACGAGCTGGAGCTGCCGCACTTCATCGACCGCAACCTCGACTCGCCGCTGCAGCTCGCCGGCCGGCCCCTGGCCGCCCTGGTGGCGCTGGGCGCGTTCGGTCGGCTGGCGCGCAAGGTCGGCTCGTTCGTCCGGGACGACCGGTTGCGCCGGCTGTTCACGTTCCAGGCGATGTACGCCGGCCTCGCGCCGAGTCGGGCGCTGGCGATCTACGCCGTGATCACCTACATGGACTGCGTCGAAGGCGTGTACTTCCCCGAGGGCGGCATGCACGCGATACCCACGGCGATGGCCGAGGCGGCTGCCCGGCACGGCGTCCGGGTGCGCTACTCGACCGCGGTCGAACGGGTGGAGGTCGCCGGCGGGCGCGCCCGTGCGGTGATCACCGCCACCGGTGAGCGGATCCCTGCCGACGTCGTGGTGATCAATGCCGACCTGCCCACCGCGTGCGCGCAGCTACTGCCGCCGGGCTACACGCCGCCACGGGCGCGCCGGCTGCGCTACTCGCCGTCCGCCGTGGTGCTGCATGCCGGCTCGAGCGCCGACTACCCCGACTCCGTGCACCACACGATCGACTTCGGTTCGGCCTGGGAGCGCACGTTCGCCCAGGTCATCGACCGCGGTGAGCTGATGGGCGACCCGTCGTTCCTGCTCACCACGCCGACCCGCACCGACGCCTCGCTCGCACCGGCCGGCCGCAACAGCTACTACGCGCTGTTCCCGGCGCCGAACCTGGCACGCCCCACGATCGACTGGGCGACCGAGGGCCCGCGCTATCGCGACCGGATCGTCGCCACGCTGCAGGAGCGTGGCTACCCGGGGTTCGGCGACGCGATCGAGTGCGAGTACCTGATCACCCCCGCCGACTGGCGGGCCCAGGGTCTGGCTGCGGGTGCACCGTTCGCGGCCGCCCACACCTTCGGCCAGACCGGGCCCTTCCGCACCGCCACCCTGCACCCGGGCATCGAGAACCTGGTGTTCGCCGGCTCGAACACCCAGCCCGGCGTCGGGGTGCCGATGGTGCTGATCTCCGGCCGGCTCGCCGCCGAACGGATCACCGGACCGGTAGCAGGATGAGCCCATGACCGGCCGGCGTGACCTCGACGCGGCAGGCATCACCGACCCGGCGCTACGGGCCGGTTACGAGCTGTGCCGCCGCCTGAACGCCCGGCACGGCAAGACGTACTTCCTGGCCACCTTGCTGCTGCCTCCGCAGAAGCGCCCCTACGTCCATGCGCTCTACGGGTTCGCCAGGCACGCCGATGACCTCGTCGACGACCTCTCCCCCGGGCTCGCCTCCGACGCCGGGCGTGCTCGCCGGTTCACCGCGTGGAGCGAGCAGTTCCTGACCGATCTGGAGTGGGGCGCCACGAGTGATCCGGTCACGCGCGCGGTGCTGGACACCATCGCGCGCTGGCAGATCCCGACCGGCTACTTCGCCGATTTCGTCGACTCGATGCGGATGGACCTGACCGTCGACAGCTACCGGACCTACGCCGAGCTGGACCGGTACATGTGGGGATCGGCGGCGGTCGTCGGGCTGCAGATGCTGCCGATCCTCGGCCGCGCGGACACCGAGGTGCGCTGGGACGTGCTGGAACAGCACGCGATCGCGCTCGGCACCGCGTTCCAGCTCACCAACTTCCTGCGGGACGTCGGCGAGGACCTGCGCCGCGGGCGGGTCTACCTGCCGCAGGAATCACTCGATGCGTTCGGCGTGAACCGCGACCGGCTCGAGCGTGGGCGCGTCGACGAGTCGATCCGCAACCTGCTCGCCGCGGAGATCGAGCGGGCGCGGCGGCTGTACCGCGCGGCCGATCCCGGCATCGACCTGGTGCACCCGAGCTCGCGCGACTGCCTGCGCACCGCGCGCACCCTGTACAGCGAGATCCTGGACGAGATCGAGCGGCGCGACTACGACGTGTTCCACGGCCGCGTGGCCGTCGGCCTGCCGCGGCGGGCGCAGGTGGCGCTCAGCGGCGCGCGCGGGGCGTGGGCGTCGAGGCGCGCCGGCCCCACCACACCCACAGGCTCAGCGTCGTGAGCACCATGGCGAAGCCGAACAGCAGGTCCTCGACAGGTGCGAACGCGACCCGCCAGCCGATGATCCGCTCCGGGTCGTAGCGCACGATCCGCAGCCCGGTCAGCACCCCGTTCACGAGAAGCTGGAAGAACACGATGATCGCGTACGCGGTCCAGAACGCCTTGCGGCGCAGCAGCCTGGTGTGCAGCACGGCCAGGTCCAGCAGCGCGGCGAGCAGCACGCCGAGCACGGCGAGCGCGGTGTAACTCATCGCCGTTCGCCGGGCGGTCGCTCGCCGATCGGGGCGCCGCGGGTCGGCTCGTCGCCGATCAGCCAGTCCGGCCGGCGGGCGCGGACGGCCTCGAGCGTGAGCACCGCACAGGTCGGGATCACCAGGAAGAACAGCAACTCCTCCACCGGCAGCCGACCGGGCAGGGTGAGACCCACCAGGTAGCGCGCGTCGTACCACCACAGGCGCGCGTGGATCGCCCAGACGTCCCAGCCCGCGAACAGGATCGTCACCGGCAACACGCTGAGCGCGAGGCGCCGCCAGCGCGCGTACACGCGGGTGCCGAGCAGGAACTCCAGCGGCAGCGTGCCCAGGACGCACGCGGCGAGAACCGCCAGATACACCAGGTGCACGCGGGCCGCCTAGAAGCCGGCGGCCTGCGCCCGGCGCTTGACCTCGGTGCCGCGGTTCTCGCGCAGCGCCGCCATCGGCGTGCCCGGGAGCGAGTCGTCCGCCCGGTAGAGCCAGTCCACGATCTCCTCGTCCGTGTACTTCGCGTCACGCAGCAGGGTGATCACGCTGCGCAGCGACTTCACCACGGCGCCGTCCTGCACGCAGTCGGCCGGTACCCGCCGCACCCCGTCGGCGCCGCGGAGCCCGACGAGGACGCCGTCGCGCAGGTACTGGTGAACGCGCGAGATCTCCACGTCCAGGGCGGTCGCAACGTCGGGCAGCGTCATCAGGTCCACGACCGAGAGCCTGCCATGACCGCGCACTGGCCGACTCTCAGCCGGGCACGACCTCGCGGGCACCGCCGGCGGCGGCGGTCACGAAGGTGCGCGGCTCCAGGAACCCGTGCGCGGCGAACGCCTCGGCGACCGCCCGCTCGCAGGCCGGCACCAACTCGGCAGGCAGCAGCGCGATCACGCTGCCACCGAAGCCGCCACCGGTCATCCGTGCTCCCAGCGCGCCGGTGCGCAGTGCGACCTCGACCGCGACGTCCAGCTCCGGGACGGTGATCCGGTAGTCATCGCGCAGCGACGCGTGCGAAGCGGTCAGCAGCGGCCCGATCGACTCGGGCTCGCCGGCGTCGAGCAGTTCGACCGTGCGCAGCACCCGCTCGTTCTCGGTGACGACGTGCCGGGTGTAGCGCCGCAGTTCGTCGCCGGGCAGTCGCTCGAGCGCGGACGCCAGGCCCGCCATGTCCAGCTCGCGCAGCGAGGTGAGCCCGAGCAGGGCGGCCGCCCGCTCGCAGCCGTCGCGCCGCTCGCGGTATTCACCGCTGGCATGCGCGTGATGCGCCCGCGTGTCGATCACCAAGATCGCCAGCCGGTGTCCGGTCACGTCCAGCTCGACCTGCCTGGTCTGCAGGCTGCGCAGGTCGCAGAACAGGGCGTGCCCAGGCACGCAACGCAGTGCGGCCAACTGGTCCAGGCCGCCTGTCGGGGCACCGACGAAGTCGTTCTCCACGCTGCGGGTCAGGGCGAGCAGCGCGTCGCGGTCCAGCCCCAGCCCGAGCACGTCCTGCACCGCCAGCGCGACCGAGCAGGCCAGCGCTGCCGACGAGGACAGCCCTGCCCCGACTGGCACCGTGCTGTCGACGTGTATGTCCAGCCCGGGAACCCGCGCTCCGTCGCGGCGCACCGCCCACACCACGCCGGCCACGTACCCGGCCCAGTCGAGGTCGGCGCCCGGCCGCACGTCATCTTCGGCCAGCGTCACGGTGTCCTCGCGCTGGGCCGAACGGATGACGAGCCCGGTCCCGTCGACGACCGTGACGGTCGCGGTGCACGACTGCTCGATCGCGAACGGCAGGGCGAAGCCGAGGTTGTAGTCGGTATGTTCGCCGATCAGGTTGACTCGGCCGGGTGCGGCCCAGGTCGCGCTCGTACGCGGCACGAGTTTCGCCCTTCTCTCTGGACCTTGCTGGTTCATTCTGTTATATCGTGTTTGACTCTGTGGGAACAGCCGACATGATCACCCCTCGAGAGGACCACCCCATGCTCGCGCACCAGCGCCAGGTCCGCATCCTCGCCGAGTTGCGCCGCACCGGCGCGGTCCGGGTGTCCGACCTGACCGAGTTGCTGGGCGTCTCGGACATGACGATCCGGCGCGACCTCGAACAGCTGGTCGCCTCGGGAGCAGCGCACAAGGTCCATGGCGGGGCGGTGCTCGCCGACCAGGTGGCCCATGAACCCGGTTTCGCGGTCAAGAGCCAGCTCGAGCAGACCGCCAAGCACGCCATTGCCGCGCATGCCGCCACGCTGATCGAACCGGGCGCGGCGATCGCGCTGTCCGCGGGCACCACCACCTGGGCGATGGCGCGGCTGGTGGTCACCATCCCCGGGATCACGGTCGTCACCAACTCCACCGCCGTCGCCGACGCGATCGCCACGCTCGACCCGATCAACCAGGTCGGCGTGATCCTCACCGGTGGGGTGCGAACGCCGAGCGCCGCCCTGGTGGGACCGGTCGCCGACCGCACGATCGCCGCGATGCACGTGGACCAGCTGTTCCTGGGGGTGCACGGGATCGACGAGCGCGCCGGCTTCACCACGCCGAACCTGGCCGAGGCCGCCACCGACCGCGCACTCATCGACTGCGCGCGCGAGGTGATCGTGCTGGCCGACTCGTCCAAGTGGGGGGTGGTCGGGCTCGCCGACATCGCGCCGTTGTCCGCCGCGCACGTGGTGATCACCGACGACAAGCTGCCGCGGGAAGCGATGCGCGTGCTGAACGACCAGGTGGCGTCGGTGGTCACCGTCCCCGATGAGCTGGTGTCCTGAGGTGACCTGCCGACGATGACCGTTCGCCAGCGCACCGTCCTGGCCGACGGACGCGAGTTGTTCTACTTCGACTCGGCGCCCGGCCGGGACCGCGACGCACCCGACCTGCGGACCGAACTGCCCGAGACGTCGACCACCTCGCAGGTGCGTTGGGACCCGCTGTTCCACGCCCACACGGTGATCGCCGATCACCGCCAGTCGCGCATCTTCCGGCCCCCGGCCAACCTGTGCCCGCTGTGCCCGACGCGCGACGGGATGCACACCGAGGTGCCCGCCGCGGACTACGAAGTGGTGGTGTTCGAGAACCGTTTCCCGGCGTTCGCGGTGGACTCCGCGCAGACGGTTCCGCGGGTGACGACGCCGCCCTTCCAGTCGGCCCCGGGCGACGGGCGCTGCGAGGTCGTCTGCTTCACCGCGCAGCACGCCGGCTCGTTCGCCCGGCTCACGCACGCGCAGGCGCGGGTCGTCATCGACGCCTGGGCCGACCGGACGCGTGCGCTGAGCGAGATCGGCTCGATCGAGTACGTGTTCTGCTTCGAGAACCGCGGGGCGGACATCGGCGTCACGCTCTCGCATCCGCACGGGCAGATCTACGGCTACCCGTTCGTTCCGCCGCGCTTCTACAACGCCGCGCGCACCGCGCGGCGCCACCGCGAACGGACCGGCCGCTGCCTGCAGTGCGAGCTGCTCGCCGCCGAGCTGGGGGCCGGTGAGCGCATCGTGTCCGAGTCGGCGCACTGGGTCGCCTACGTCCCCTTCGCCGCGCGCTGGCCCTACGAGATGCGGGTGGTTCCCCGGGTGCACGTGCCTGATCTGCCGGCGCTCGCCGACGAGCTGCGCGACGACCTCGCCCGCGTGTACCTGGACGTGCTGCGCCGGTTCGACGGGCTGTTCGAGGCCCCCGTGCCGTACATCGCCGACTGGCACCAGGCGCCGGTGCGCCAGGACCGCGAGTCGTGGCACCTCGCCGCGGAGATCTTCACGATCCAGCGCGCGCCCGGGCTGCTGAAGTACCTGGCCGGCTCGGAGTCCGGCGCGGGGATCTGGATCAACGACGTGACACCGGAGACCGCTGCTGCCCGGCTGCGTGCCGCCAACACCGAACTGCAACGCACGAACCCTTGACAATCCAACAGGGTGCCGCTTTGCTTTGGGTGGTTGTGATGGATCACGTTGGAAGTTGTGAATAACCGGCGCTTTCGCCGCTGCCCAGCCGTTTGAGGAGGCAACCGATGCCAGACCCGTCCGGTACGTTCCCGTCGATCAGCCGACGGTCGATGCTCAAAGGCATCGCCGGCGCTGCCGGCCTCGCGGCGACGCCCGCGCTGATCGCCGCCTGCAGCAGCAGCGGTGGTGGCGGCGCCAAGAAGGGCAGCACGGGAAGCGGGGACATCACGTTCGGATCGAACTACTCCGACCCGTCCACGAAGGGCGCCTTCGCGACGCTGACCCAGCAGGCCACGTCCGCGACCAGCGTCAAGATCAACGTGAACACGGTCGACCACAACACGTTCCAGAACAACATCACCTCGTACCTGCAGGGCACGCCGGACAGCCTGTGCACCTGGTTCGCCGGCTACCGCATGCAGTACTTCGCGGCGCAGGGGTTGCTCGCGCAGATCGACGACGTATGGGACAAGATCGGCTCGAACTTCAACGACGCGACCAAGTCACTGTCCAAGGGCCTGGACGGGCACTACTACTTCGTGCCGATCTACAACTACCCCTGGGTCGTGTTCTACAACAAGAGCACCTTCTCCTCGAAGGGCTACAGCGTTCCGACGACCTGGGACCAGTTCACCGCGCTGGCCCAGCAGATGAAGAAGGACGGCCTGATCCCCATCGCCTTCGCGGACAAGGATCTGTGGCCGGCACTGGGCACGTTCGATATCTTGAACCTGCGCATCAACGGCTATGACTTCCACATGCAGTTGATGCAGAACAAGGCGCAGTACACCGACCCCAAGGTCACCGAGGTGTTCAAGCACTGGGCCGAGATCCTGCCGTACTGCCAGTCCGGCGCGAACGGGCGCATCTGGCAGGACGCGGCGAAGGCCCTGGAGAACAAGCAGGCCGGCATGATGTTCCAGGGGTCCAACCAGGTGGCCGCGAACTACTCGGCGGCGAACCTGGCCGACCTGGACTTCTTCCCGTACCCGGCCATCAATCCGGATTTCGGCCAGGACTACATGGACGCACCCGCTGACGGATTCATCATGCCGAACAAGGGCAAGAACGGCGGCTCGGCCAAGAAGGTGCTCGAGTACATCGGCACCGGGCCGGCCGAGGTCGCCTACCTCAAGACCGACAAGTGGGACGTCGGGCTGGCGCAGAACATCGACACCAGCGGCTACAACGCGATCCAGAAGAAGTCGGCACAGGCGATCGCGGCGTGCAAGAACGTCGCGCAGTTCGGCGACCGCGACACCGACCCGGCGATGGCCGCCGCGCTGGAGGCGCTGATCCAGAAGTTCATCGACGACCCGAGCGACTCGAACATCAGCTCGATCCAGAAGAGCGCCGCGGATCAGGCGAAGACTATTTTCGGCTGATGACGCTGGGCGTAGACGTCCGATCCTCCGATCGAGAGGAGGCGCAGCGTCGCCGGCCCCGCCGCAAGCGGGGCCGGCGACTGCTGTCACGGCGCGACAAGGTCGTCCTGACCCTGATGCTCGGCATCCCGGTGCTGATCGACCTGGCGTTCATCTGGTTCCCGGCACTCGGCTCGATCGTGCTGTCCTTCACCCGGTGGAACGGGATCGGCGGGCTGCACCTGGGCAAGACCTGCCAGCCGCCACCGGCACCGTCCGTCCTGCAGAACGGCTGCTTCTACGGTGTGCAGAACTATCACCAGGCGGCCACGGTCTACCCGCAGTTCTGGCCGGCGGTGCAGCACAACCTCATCTGGCTGGCCGTGTTCATCTGCTTCGCGACACCGCTGGGGATGCTGTTCGCGGTCATCATCGATCGGGGCATCCGTGGCAGCCGGATCTATCAGAGCGTGCTGTTCCTGCCGGTGATGCTGTCGCTCGCACTGATCGGAATCGTCTGGGAGTTCATGTACTCGCAGAACCTCGGGCTGATCAACACGGTGATCGGGCGCAACGGCAACAGCAACGCGATCGACTGGCTGGGCAACCCGCACCTGAACCTGTGGGCGGTGCTGGTCGAGGCGACCTGGCGGCAGGCCGGCTACGTGATGGTGCTCTACCTGGCCGGGCTCAAGGCGGTCGACCCGTCACTGCGTGAGGCTGCGACCATCGACGGCGCCAACGCGTGGCAGATGTTCTGGCGGGTGATCTTCCCGGTGCTCAAGCCGATCAACATCGTCATCCTGGTGGTGACCGTGATCGAGTCACTGCGCGCGTTCGACCTCGTGTACATCACCAACCACGGAAGCAACGGGCTGGAGCTGCTCTCGGTGCTGGTCACCAACAACATCGTCGGCGAGATCTCGCGCATCGGCTTCGGCTCCGCGCTCGGAGTGGTGCTGCTGGTGATCTCGATCGTGCCGATCTCGATCTTCCTGTACCAGACGTTCCGGCGGGAGGAGCCGCGATGACGGCCGTGGCGGCGGCGCGCACCAGCGAGCGGGACGCCACCGGCCGCGCCGGCGGCCGCAGGCGCGGTCGCGGGCTGAGCAGCGCACTCGCCCAGCTGTTCATGATCGCGGCGTGCGTGCTGTGGATCCTGCCGATCGGCTTCGCCCTCTACGTGGCGCTACGGCCGTACTCGGAGACGTCCAAGTACGGGTACGTCGCGATGCCGCACCACATCACCCTCTCGAACTTCCAGCAGGCCTGGACGCAGTCGAACATGCTGCGGTTCTTCGAGAACTCGGTGCTGATCACGGTCCCCGCCGTGATCATCACGTTGGTGCTCGCCTCGTTCGTCGCGTTCGTGGTGTCCCGGTTCAGCTTCCGGTTCAACATCGCGCTGCTGATCATGTTCACCGCGGGCAACCTGCTGCCACAGCAGGTGATCATCACGCCGCTGTACCGGCTCTACCTGCAAGTTCATCTGCCGCACTTCCTCAGCGAAAGCGGGCTGCTGTACAACTCGCTGACCGGGCTCGTGGTCATCAACGTGTCCTTCCAGCTCGGGTTCTGCGTCTTCGTGCTGAGCAACTTCATGAAGACGCTCCCCGCCGAGATCTACGAGGCGGCCCTGGTCGACGGCGCCTCGGTCTGGTCGCGGTACTGGCGCCTGACGCTGCCACTGTGCCGGCCGGCGCTGGCCGCCCTCGCCACGCTGCTGACGACGTGGATCTACAACGACTTCTTCTGGGCGATCACCCTGATCCAGACGGGCAACAAACGGCCGATCACGGCCGCGCTGGCCAACCTGCAGGGGCAGTTCGTGGCAAACCAGAACCTGATCGCCGCCGCCGCGCTGATGGCCGCCATCCCGACGCTCGTGGTCTACGTCCTGTTGCAGAAGCAGTTCATCGCCGGCCTGTCACTCGGCTCGACCAAGGGCTGAGCGCCTCAGCGGCTACCGGCCCATGCGTCCGCGACCATGGTGCGCAGTTCGGGCCGCCGCGGCGCCCAGCCGAGCTCACTGCGGATCCGGTCACCGGCAGCGACGAGCGTGGCCGGATCGCCGGGTCGCCGCGGCCCGCTCACCACCGGCACCTCATGACCGGTGACCTCGGCAACACAGTCGATCACCTGGCGCACCGAGAAGCCGCTCCCGTTGCCGAGGTTGTAGACCACGTGCCCGTCCCGCGCGGCGGCGATCGCGAGCACGTGCGCCTCGGCGAGGTCGGCAACGTGGATGTAATCGCGCACGCACGTCCCGTCCGGGGTCGGATAGTCCTCGCCGTACAGGGTGAGCCGGTCACGCCGGCCGGCTGCGACCTGAAGCGCGATCGGGATCAGGTGCGTCTCGGTCGTGTGCCGCTCGGTCAGCCCGTTCCACGCGCCCGCGACGTTGAAGTAACGCAGGGACGCGGCCTGCAGTCCGTAGGCGGCCGCGTAGTCCCCGATCATCAGGTCGACTGCCAGCTTGCTCGAACCGTACGGGCTGGTCGGCCGGGTCGGCGCGTCCTCGGTGATGGGCACCTCGTCCGGCTCGCCGTAGGTCGCAGCAGTGGAGGAGAACACCAGGCGGCGCACATCGGCCGCCCGCATCGCCTCGAGCAGGGCGCGCGATCCCTCGACGTTGTTCTGCCAGTACAGCGCGGGATTCGTCACCGACTCGCCCACCAGCGACTTGGCGGCGAAGTGCAGCACGCCGTCGAAGTCGGCGCTGAGCACGTCGCCCGCCTGATCGATCCCGGCCTGCACGAATTCGGCACCGGACGGCACCGCGTCGCGATGACCGGTGGACAGGTCGTCCAGGACGGTGACCCGGTGCCCGGCCTCGAGCAGGTGCCCGGTCACCACCGAACCGATGTAGCCCGCGCCGCCGCTCACCAGAAGCCTCATGGCTCCATTCTGCTAGCCGCCGACCCGCCAGATCTCATCGGGCGGCGCCGGCGAACGCATCGGGACGGCCGCGGTCAGCGGGGCAGCGTCGCGGACCAGGTCCGTGAGTTCCGCACCGGACACCACCCGCTGCGGGAACATCGCGCCGGCCGCCCGGCGGGCCAATTCGGCCACCGGAAGGTCGCCACCAGAGGCCGCGAGCACCACGTTGCCGAACCGGCGTCCCTTGAGCACCGCCGGATCGGCACGCACCAGGACGTCGGCGAACACGGTGCGCAGCGCCGCGACCAGCCGACGGGTGTAGGTGACGTCGCCGCCGTCGGCAATGTTGGCCAGGAACGTCCCCGCGGGCTTGAGGGCGCGCGCGACCTCGGTCAGGAACTCCACTGTGGTCAACTCGGCGGGCACCCGGCCGCCGGCGAACGCGTCCAGCACCAGCACGTCCGCACCCGCGTCCCGCAGCGCCACGATCCCCTCGGCGCCACCGACCGGGCGGATCCGGACCCTGGTGCCGCGCGCGAACGGCAATCGCGCCCGCACCAGGGCGGTCAGCTGTTCGTCCGGTTCGAGCACGATCTGGGTCGAGCCGGGCCGGGTGGCGCCGACGTACCGGGCCAGAGTGCACGCTCCCCCGCCGACGTGCGTCACGGCGAGCGGCCCGGCCGGCAGGGCGTCGAACACGTCGGCGAACCACTGGGCGTACTCGAAGTCCAGGTACGTCGGATCGTCCAGGTCGACGTACGACTGGCGGATCCGGTCGATGAGCAACAACCAGCCGCCGGGACGGTCGGCGTCGGCCAGGAACTGGACCGCGCCGCCCGCGGTGCCCTCGCCCGGGTCCCCCTGGTCGGCCAACACGTGCCCAATCTAGTCAGCACCTCCTGTGCCGTCCGGCGGTGCGTCAGCAAGATCGGACGCGAATCGCCCGTAGAATCACGGCGTGCAGACGGCGACCGCAGATCCGCTGATCGGCCGCACGCTCGAAGGCCGGTACCGCATCGTCGACCGCATCGCCCGCGGCGGGATGTCCACGGTGTACTCGGCAGTCGACGAGCGGCTCGACCGGCTTGTCGCGGTCAAGATCATGTCCGGCGCGCTGTCCTCCGACCCCGCGTTCAGCGACCGGTTCGCCCGCGAGGCGCGCGCGGCCGCGAGGTTGACTCACCTGAACACAGTGGCCGTCTACGACCAGGGCTCGGACACCAGCAACGGCGAGCACCACGTGTTCCTCGTGATGGAGTTGGTTCAGGGCCGCACGCTGCGGGACCTGATCCGCGAGCGCGCCGCGGCCGCCCCCGGCAACAAGGCCGGCGGGACGTTCACGCCGGCCGAGGCGATCTCGATCATGCAGCCGGTGCTGAGCGCCCTGTCCGCGGCGCACCGGGCGGGCATCGTGCACCGCGACGTGAAGCCGGAGAACATCCTGCTCTCGGACGACGGCGTGGTGAAGGTCGCGGACTTCGGCCTGGCCCGCGCGGTCGAGGCCGATGCGGCGTCCACCCGCACCGGGCTGATGATGGGCACCGTCGCGTACTGCGCACCGGAGCAGATCACCCGTGGCCAGGCCGACCCCCGCGCGGACGTGTACGCGAGCGGCGTCGTGCTGTTCGAACTGCTCACCGGCAAGCCGCCGTACCAGGGCGAGTCGGCGATGAACGTGGCCTACCAGCACGTGCACAGCCGGGTTCCCGCCCCGTCCTCGCGGGCCAAGGGCGTTCCGTCGGAGATCGACGAACTCGTGGTGCTCGCCACCGACCCCGACCCGGACGAGCGCCCCGCCGACGCAGGTGAGTTCCTTGCCGAACTAGCCGACATCCGCGCGCAACTCGGGCTGCCGGTGGTCCCGATACCGCCGCGCCCCCGCCGCACCGCCCGGCCGGGCGGACGGGATGTCGCGCAGGCACGCACCACCGCGCATCCACGCCGGCCGCCCGGCGCGCGCACCACCGATCACCTCGGCGCCATCGCCGCCGCACCGCACGACACCCAGATCGTGCCGGGGCGCGCGGCGCCCGGCCCTGCCCGTCGCACCGACAGCCCGCCGCCCCCGGTGGTGATCCCGCCGCCGAAGCGCAAGCAGCTCACCGAGCGGCAGCGGCGCAGGCGGCGCGGGCTGATCGCGCTGCTCGTCATCATCCTGCTCGGCCTCGGGGCCGGCGTCGCCGCCTGGTGGTTCGCCGCCGGCCGGTACTCGAAGGTGCCGAACCTGCACAACGACAGCCTCACCAGCGCCCGGGCCGAACTGTCCGGCGCCGGCTTCAAGGTGGGCAGCGTCGCCACCGACTTCTCCGAGACCGTGCCGAAGAACCAGGTGATCGGCACGCGGCCGGGCGCCGGGTCGCGGCTCGAGCGTGGCAAGGCCGTCTCGATCACGATCTCACTGGGCAAGTACCGCATCGAGGTGCCCAAGGTCGCCGGCCAGACGCTGGAGGACGCGGAGTCGGCCATCGCCGGCAAGGGCCTGCAGTTCCGCGTCACGCAGACCTCGGACGACAAGGTGCACGCGGGCAACGCGATCAAGACCAGCCCGGCCGCGGGCGAGAAGGTGAAGAAGGACCAGGTCGTCACCATCTTCGTCTCCAGCGGCCCGCCGGTGATCGACATCCCGCAGTTCGACCCCGGCACCCCGGTCGCCCAGGTCGACCGCAAGCTCAAGAGCCTCGGGCTCAAGGTCAGCCACAACGAGGAGTTCAGCGACAGCGTCCCGAAGAACGGGCTGATCACCCTCGCACCGTCGGACCAGGCCGTGAAGTTCAGCACCATCGTGGTCACCGTGTCCAAGGGTCCGCAGATGGTGACGATCCCTGACATCGCGCCGCTCGTCACCCTGGCCCGCGACGCGAAGGCGCAGCTGGAGTCACTCGGCCTCGTGGTCGACCTCGAGCCGATTCCCGGTGCCCGGCAGGATCCGGTCGTGCTGGACATGAACCCCAAGTCCGGCGAGCGGGTCAGGGTGGGTTCCACTGTCACGTTGCGGGTCTTCTGACGCCGTGATGCGCCGCGTTTCGCCCCTGGGGGCGCATGTTTCGGTCGCCGGCGGCTTGGCGCACGCGCTGCCGCGGGCCGAGGCGGTCGGCGCCGAGGCGATCCAGATCTTCGTGTCCAGCCCGCGCGCCTGGGCGCCGCCGCCGCCCGATCCGGACGGAGACGACGCGTTCAGGTCGGCCTGCGACCTGCCGGTCTTCATCCATGCGCCGTATCTGATCAACTTCGGCTCGCCCTCACCGGAGACGCTCGCCCGCTCGTGTGCGGCCCTGGAGTTCGCGCTGCGGCGGGGCGCGGCAGTCGGCGCGCGCGGCGTCGTGGTGCACGCGGGATCGGCCGTGCTGGGGAACGCGTGGGACGCGGCGATGGCACAGGTGCGTGAGCACGTACTGCCGCTCCTCGACACGATGCCGCCGGGACCGCGGCTGCTGATCGAGCCGACCGCGGGCGGTGGCGGCGCGCTCGCCTCCAGCGCCGAGTCGCTCGGTGCGTACCTCGACGTCCTCGGCCGCGACGAGCGAATCGGCGTGTGCCTGGACACCTGCCACATGCACGCCGCCGGCCACGACCTGTCGACGCCCGCCTCGTTCGCCACCGCGCTGCGCACCTTCGTCCGGGCAGCCGGGCGCGGCGCTGTCGGGCTGGTGCACGTGAACGACAGTCGCGATCCTGCCGGGTCCCGGCGCGACCGGCACGCGGCGATCGGGCACGGCACGATCGGGCGGGACGGGTTCGCGGCACTGTTCAGCACGCCCGCGATCCGCGGCGTCCCGCTGGTCGTCGAGTCCGAGGTGGGCGACCATGCCGCCGACATCGCCGCCCTGAAGGCGCTGCGCTCCGGGGCTTGACGGGCGCGATTGCTGCTCTGTCATGCGATTGCGGGGTCCTGAGCCCTCAATCGCAGGTCGAACGCGTTGTTCGATTGACTGTCCACAGCTGCGTGCGCCGCCCGGTCGCTGGTCGCCGAATCACGCGAGCCTGTGCGCCATGGCGCTCTCACTCGGCGATCCGCGGCTGATCAGCACGTGGACCGCACTGCGACTCAGCGGCACCAGCCCCGACCGGATCCGGGCGCAGCTCGAGGCCGGCCGCTGGCGGCGCTGGGGGTACGCGATCGCCTTGCACAACGGGCCACTCACCCGCGAGCAGCGCTGGTTCGTCGCCCGCGTACACGGTGGCCCGCGGGCGTTGCTCACCGCGTTCACTGCCCTTGAGGCGTTCGGCCTGTCGGGCTGGCAGCGCGACCGTGTCGATCTGCTCACGCCGGCCGGCGCGCGGCGCAACCTCGGCAGCCCGGTCCCGTTCCAGGTTCATCGCGTGCGCACCTGGGACAGCGTGCGCCGCCACCGCCGAGCACCGGTTCACCGTTGCGCCGACGCCGCTCTGGTCGCGGCTGCGAGCTTCGCGTCGGCGCGCCCGGCGTGCGGATTGCTCGCCGCAGTCGTCCAGCAGCGCCTGGTCGGGCCGGCGCACCTGCGCGAATCCCTCGAGCGTGCGCCACGGCTGAGGCACCGGGCGTTGCTGCAGTCGGCGTTAGACGACATCGCGCAGGGCTCACAGGCGCTGTCCGAGATCGACTTCATCCGGCTCTGTCGCCGCGCCGGGCTGCCGCCGCCGCAGCGGCAGACGATCCGCCGCGAGCGGGGCGGGCGCCGCCGACACCTGGACGCGACGTGGCGACGCCGGGACGGACGGTTGCTCGTCGTCGAGGTGGACGGTGCGCTGCATCTGGAACAGCGACGCTGGTGGGACGATCAACATCGCCAGAACGAGATCGTGTTGTCGGATGCGATCGTGCTCCGATTCCCCAGCGCCGTGGTGCGCACCCAACCCGAGGTGGTCGCCGTCCAGATCCGTCGCGCGCTCGGCCTTTGAGGTGCGATAGCGGGGCCGGGGCCCCGCTATCGCATGACAGAGCGGGCAGCGGGCGGTGTATAGGCTGCCCTGCATGGTCATCGTCATGGCGCCGGGTGCCTCCGACAGCGACATCGCCGACGTCGTCACGCACATCGAGACGCACGGCGGGCAGGCGTTCGTCAGCCGCGGCGTGATGCGCACGATCGTCGGCGTGGTGGGCACCGAGGAGGTGCTCGAGACGCTGGACGCCGGCAGGCTGCCCGGTGTCGCCGAGACGATGCGCATCACCGCCCCGTACAAGCTGGTGTCCGCGCAGAACCACGCGAAGCGCACCACGATCCGGGTCGGCGGCGTGCCGATCGGTCCGGACACGTTCACCCTGATCGCGGGTCCGTGCGCGGTCGAGACGGCCGAGCAGACCCTCGAGTCGGCGCGGATGGCCAAGCGCGCGGGCGCGACCCTGCTGCGCGGCGGCGCGTACAAGCCCAGGACCTCGCCCTACGCGTTCCAGGGGTTGGGCGTCGAGGGCTTGCGCATCCTGGCCGAGGTGCGCGACGTCGTAGGGCTGCCGATCGTCACCGAGGTGATGGACGCCGCCGACGTCGAGGTCGTGACCGAGCACGCGGACATGCTGCAGGTCGGTACCCGGAACATGCAGAACTTCGGCCTGTTGCAGGCGGTCGGCGCGTGCGGCAAGCCGGTGATGCTCAAGCGCGGCCTGACCGCGACGTACGAGGAATGGCTGATGGCGGCCGAGTACATCGCCCAGCGCGGCAACCTGGACATCGTGCTGTGCGAGCGCGGTGTGCGCTCGTTCGAGCCCGCGATCCGCAATCTGCTGGACGTGTCCGCGGTACCGATGATGCAGCGCCTCTCGCACCTGCCGGTGATCGTCGACCCGTCGCACGCCGCCGGCCGGCGCGACCTGGTGGTGCCGCTCGCGCGTGCCGGGATCGCGGCCGGAGCCGACGGCGTGATGGTCGACGTGCACCCGCACCCGGAGGCGGCTCTGTGCGACGGCGCCCAGGCCCTCTTCGGCGACGCGCTGGACGAGCTGGCACGCGCCGTCAGCACCATCCCGGCGCTGCTCGGTCGCACGTCGGCCGCCCACCTCGCCGGCTGAGCGGCACGCGCGCCGCGAAGTTCCGGGTGCCCTGGAAACCCGCGCGACTTCGATCAGGTTGTGTCGCTGTTGCCGCCACCGACGGTGCGGATGATCTGTTCGGCCACGGCCCGCAGGCCGCCGTGCTCGAGGCCGGCCCGTCGTTCCAGCTCGACGCGGGCCGCGCCGGGGGTGTGACCTCGGTCGATGAGCACACCGACGGCTCGGTCGATCGCGATGTGGGTGTCGAGGCCGGACTCGGTGACGTCGGTGCTGAGGTGCCGGTCAAGGACGATCGTGGCGGGGTCGATTCCGAGGGAATAGCTGAGATCGGCGGCGAGATCGATGAACGCCCCGGGTGTGGCGGCGAGCAGCAGGAGGGTGCTCGCCGGATCGGTGGCGGTGAGCGCCCCTAGCGGAAGCAGTAGCGAGGTTGCCGCGGGGCGGCCGCCGGCACCGTGCTCACGGACGGTGAAGCTCACCGTGTGGCCGTCCAGCCCGATCGTCATCGTCAGGCCGGTAAAGGCGCTTACGGCGAGTTTGACGTCGTCGGCGACGGCCCGCAGTTGCGTCTCGAGGTCGATGTCGTCGTTGCCGAGGGCCTGGGTGAGCGCGGCGAGGTCAGCCGTCAAGGCTGCGGAGATGTCCACCGAGGGTTCTCCGGCGTCCCGATCGCAGAATCTTGTGCCCGTTCGGGCGGCAGCAGGTCGCTGTGGCCGTCATCCAAGGCCAGAGGCGGGTCGGGTCCCGGATCCAAGGCTTCAGGCGTCCTACGCTACGCGCCGAACGCGAGTGCCGGGACGCTTGCACGTCGCCGTGCTCGGCCCAGGGTCAGGCCCGGGGTCAGGCCTCGGTGTGGTCAGGCCTCGGTGTGGTCAGGCCTCGGTGTGCCGCGCGCGTGCTCGTCGGATCGCCTCGTCGCGGATGTGCTGCGCGACGGTGTGTAGTTTCTGGTTCTCGCTCTGGCTGATCTGCCGTAGCCGGTCGAAGGCCTCGTCCGGGCCGCACCCGATGCGGCTCATCACGATGCCCATCGCCTGGTCGATGGTGGACCGACTGGTCAACGCGGCCTGCAGTTGCGCCGCGAGCCGGCGGGTCTGAGCGAGCACCTGGGCGTTCTGCACCGCGATCGCGGCGGGCACCGCGAACAGTTCCCCGATCAACGCGGCGTGCGTGTCGAAGGCACCGGGCCGGTGCGCGTACACGTTCATCGCACCGAGCACCCCATCGGATGTCAGCAACGGGATAGACAGCACGCTGTGCACCCCGAGGTGCCCCACGCGCGGCCCGAAGTGCGGCCACTGCGGGTCGTCACTCAGCGACCCGGAACGCACCGTCCGGGCCTCGGCGGCGGCGGTGATGCAGGGACCCTCCTCGATGCTGTACTGAATCGCGTCGACCTGGCCCACGAACGGAGCGCTTGCCACGATCGTGTCGCTGCGCCCGGCCTCGATCATGGTCAGGCCCGCGCCGTCCGCACCGGGTATGGCTGCGACCGCGTACTCGGCGATCCTGGTCAACACGTCGGCCAGCTGCATCTGACCGGTCGCGAGCCGGGACAGCGCGGCCACGCTGGTTCGCAGATCGTCGTCCTCGCTGGCGGCCAGCATCTGGGTGGCTGCATCGGAGCCGGCAACGTCCGACCGACCAGCAGCGCTGTGCTGTAGCGGGTCCTGCACCGGGGTGTCGCCAGCGGCGCCCGGCGTGGTCTCATTCATGATCGTTCCTCGCGTCTGCCACCGGTTCCGGACGACTTGCCGCTGACGATACGCGCACCCGCTCAGGCGCCCGGCCCGCCGAATCGGGCAGGGCGCGCTAGACTCTGGGTGGTTGAGACCTCAGCCGGGTCCAGGGCAGAATTCTCGCCGGACGGCGGTTCTGTGAGCGGTAGCTCGACACTGGACGATGCACCGTGATCCACGATCGGATCACTAATGTCCAGCCTGCCCGACACCCTCCGAAGACGCGTTGCAACGCCGTCACCCCCCGTTCGCGAAGCACCGCTGGAACCAGCAAGCACGCCCGCGGAGCCGATCTCGGGGTTGGCGGTACGGCTCGACCGGTCCGAGCGGCGCGTGACCGTGAGCGGCGAACTCGACCTGGCCACCGTTCCCAGGCTGAACGACGTCATGAGCCTGCTCTTGCACGTCAACCCCGGCGACAGCACCATCGACGTCGCCGGCTTGAGCTTCATCGACGCAGCCGGCCTCAGCTGCCTGGTTGCCCAGTCAAAGCTGCTCGCCGCAGTCGGTGCGAAGATCAGCATCGTCGGCGCGATACCCCGGCTGCGCAGGGTATTCGACATCGTCAGCATCGGCGATCTGCTGCAGGCGCCCTGACCTGTCGCTCACCGGGCGACCAGCGGGCGCAGCACGTCGATCGCCCGGTCGAGGCCGTCGTCGTCGACGTCCAGGTGCGTGACCAGCCGCAGGAATCGCGGCCCGAGCGCGGACACCAGCACCCCATCGGCCGCCGCCTGCACCGCAACCCCCGCGGCGTCGGCGACGTCCAGCACGACGATGTTGGTGGGCACGGCGGCAGGATCGGCGCCGAGCGCCTCGGCCAGCCGACGGGCCCGGGCGTGGTCGTCGGCCAGCCGCGAGACATGGTGCCGCAGCGCGTACAGCCCGGCCGCGGCGATGATGCCGGCCTGCCGCATGCCCGCGCCGTACCGCTTGCGCCAGACGCGTGCCTCGGCGATCCGTGCGGCACTGGAGACCAGCACCGAACCGACCGGCGCGCCCAGCCCCTTGGACAGGCAGACGGAGACGGTGTCGAACGGCTCGGCGAGCTCGGCGAGTGGCGTACCGGTCGCGACGTGCGCGTTCCACAACCGGGCGCCGTCCAGGTGCAGGCCGAGGCCGTGCTCGCGCGCGAACGTCGCGACCGCCGCCACCTGCTCGGGCGGCTGCACGATGCCGCCACCGAAGTTGTGCGTGTTCTCGACGGCTATCGCGGCGGTGGACACCTGGTACGGGCCGGCGTCCGGGGCGGCCAGATCGGCGATCGCGTCGGCGTCCAGCACGCCGCGCTGCGCCCGCCAGGTGCGGAAGGTGATGCCGGAGAACACCGCGGCGGCGCCGAGCTCGGCGCGCGCGACGTGCGCGAGCGTGTCGCAGATCAGCTCTTGACCGGGCTGCACCAGCAGCCGGATTCCGAGTTGGTTGCCCAGCGATCCGGATGGCACGAACAGCGCCGCCTCGTGCCCGAGCAGGGCGGCGACCTCGGTCTCGAGCGCGGTGACCGTCGGGTCCTCGCCGTAGACGTCATCGCCCACCTCGGCGTCGGCCATCGCGGCGCGCATCGGCGGGGTCGGGCGCGTCACGGTGTCCGAACGCAGGTCGACGATCATGAGTTCTCCCGGCGCCGGCGATCGGCTACCAGTCGTTCGGCGACCCGGAACGCCAGCTCCAGTGACTGCTCGATGTTCAGCCGCGGGTCGCACGCGGTCTCGTAGCGGCGGCTCAGGTCGGCCGCGGTGAGCTCGGCGGTGCCGCCGATGCACTCGGTCACGTCGTCGCCGGTGAGCTCGACGTGCAGGCCGCCCGGGTGCGTCCCGAGTGCGGCGTGCACGTCGAAGAACCCGTCCACCTCGTCGATGATCCGGTCCAGGTGCCGGGTTTTCACACCGTCGGCGGTCTCCTCGGTGTTGCCGTGCATCGGGTCGCACTGCCACACCACCAGGTGCCCGGTCGAGCTCACCTTCTCGACGATCGCCGGCAGCAGGTCGCGGACCTTCGAGTTCGACATCCGGCTGATCAGGGTGAGCCGGCCGGGCGTGTTGTGCGGGTCGAGCCGCTCGACGAGCTCGGCCGCGAACTCCGGCGTCGTGGTCGGCCCGAGCTTGACACCGATCGGGTTCGCGATGCGCGAGACGAAGTCCAGGTGTGCGCCGTCCATCTGCCGGGTGCGCTCGCCGACCCAGACGAAGTGCCCGGACAGGTCGTAGGCGGCGGCCCGGCCGGCGGCGTCGGTCTCGATCCGGGTCAGCGCTCGCTCGTAGTCCAGGATCAGCGCCTCGTGACCGGCGTACAGCTCGACGCCCTCCAGCGCGGCGTCGTGGACCCCGCAGGCGCGCATGAACCGCACCGCGCGGTCGATCTCGGCAGCCAGCTTCTCGTAGCGGTAGCCGGTCTCGGTGCTGCGCGCGAACGCGGTGTTCCACGCGTGCACGCGGTCCAGGGCGGCCAGCCCCCCGCCGGCGTACGCGCGCAGCAGGTTCAGGGTCGAGGCGGCGGTCGAGTAGGCACGCAGGATGCGCTGCGGGTCAGGCGTCCGCTCGCCGTGCAGATCGTTCACCATGTCGCCGCGGTAGGACGGTAGCCCGCTGGCGTCCAGGTCTGACGAGCGCGGCTTGGCGTACTGACCGGCGATCCGGCCGAGTTTGACGACCGGAACCGATGCGCCGTAGGTGAGCACGACCGCCATCTGCAGCAGCACCCGCACCTTGCCGGCGATGTCGGCCTGCGAGGAGGTGGTGAACGTCTCGGCGCAGTCGCCGCCCTGCAGCAGGAACGCCTCGCCGCGCGCGACGGCACCGAGCCGCTCGCGCAACTGGTCCACCTCGGACGCGACCACGAGCGGCGGGGCGCCGGCCAGGCTCTCGGCCACGGCTCGCAGCGCATCGCGATCCGGCCAGTTCGGCTGCTGCGCTGCCGGCAACTCGCGCCACGCGTCCAGCCCGAGTTCGGCGGCGGTGGGCGTTGCGGAGTCGGGCACGGTGGTCACCGGACAAGCCTAGGCGGCGGGCGGAACCCGCTGTCAGAGGCCCGTCCGCCGAACGGGACCGTCAGCCGAACGGGACCGTCAGCCGAACGGGACCGTCCGCCGAACGGGAACGTCCGCCGAACGGGAACGTCAGCGGAACGGGGCCGTCAGCCGAAGAACACCTCGGCCTCGGCGTACCTGTTCGGGTCGACGATCTTGAGCTCGGTGGTCGCCTCGGCAAGCGGCACCCGGACGATGTCGGTACCGCGCAGCGCGACCATCTTGCCCCAGTCGCCGTCGTGGGCGGCGTCGACGGCGTTGAGCCCGAACCGCGTCGCGAGTACCCGGTCGAACGCCGACGGGGTGCCGCCGCGCTGGATGTGGCCGAGCACCGTGGTCCGGGCCTCCTTGCCGGTGCGCTGCTCGATCTGGGCGGCCAGCCACTCGCCGATGCCCCCGAGGCGGACGTGCCCGAACGCGTCCAGACCTTTCTCCAGCACCGCGGCTTCGCCGCCGTCGGGCGTCGCGCCCTCGGCGACCACCAGGATCGGCGCGTAGTGCGATTCGAAGCGGCTCTCGACGTACGCGCACACGCGATCGAGCGAGAACGGCTGCTCGGGGATGAGGATGACGTTGGCGCCGCCGGCCATGCCCGCGTGCAGCGCGATCCAGCCCGCGTGCCGGCCCATCACCTCGACGATCAGCGCCCGGTGGTGCGACTCGGCAGTGGTGTGCAGCCGGTCGATTGCCTCCATCGCGATGTTCACGGCGGTGTCGAAGCCGAAGGTGAAGTCGGTGGCGTTCAGGTCGTTGTCGATCGTCTTCGGGACGCCGATCACGTGCACGCCCAGCTCGTGCAGCCGGGTGGCCACGCCGAGGGTGTCCTCGCCACCGATCGCGATGAGCGCGTCCACACTGTTCGCCGCGAGGTTCTCCCGGATCCGGTCGATGCCGCTCGCGCCGGAGGCGGAGTCCTCGACCTTGAACGGGTTGGTCCGCGACGAGCCGAGGATGGTGCCGCCGCGAGGCAGGATGCCGCGGACGTCGGCGATGCCGAGCGGCATCGTGATGTTCTCCAGCGGCCCCTTCCAGCCGTCGCGGAACCCGACGAACTCGTGCCCGTACACGCCCACGCCCTTGCGGACGACGGCACGGATGACCGCGTTGAGTCCCGGGCAGTCGCCCCCACCCGTCAGCACACCGATTCGCATAGATCGTGACCCTAGCGCGATGAGTGGGTCAGCTCAGAGCCTGCCAGCGCGCGAGGTTGTGCCGCGCATCGGCGAGCGCGTCGTGCTGGTCCGCCGGCGCCGGCGGCAGCGGCGGCGACCCGGCGTCCTCCCAGCGCTGGCGCAACTCGTGGGTGAAGCGCGGGATCACCCGTGGCAGTGCCCGCATGTCGCCCCACAGCTGGGCGAGCACGACGTGGTCGTAGGACGCCATCCAGGCCCACAGCTCGATCGGCTCACCCGGGGCGGTGAGGAAGGCGAGCAGGTCGTCGCGGATTCGCTCGAGCGAGCGCCACGCCTTGTCCGCAGGCGGCGGCAGCTTGTCCAGCACGTGCTTGCGCACCCAGTCGATCGCGCGGGACGGGTCGAACTGGGTCGACACGGCGTAGAACTCGCGGCCGTCCTCGGCGACCACACCGATCGAGACCAGCTCGATGGTGCGGCCGTCCTCGATGAACTCGCAGTCGTAGAAGTACCGCACCGTGATCAGGAAGCGCGGCTGTCCGGCACGCGATCGCCGAGCTCGCGCACGGTGCGGGCTCCGAAGGCCTCCTGATCGAGCCCCTGCGACTTCTTCACCTTGGCCGCGTACTGGTCGACGTACTCCTGGCCGGACAGCTGCATCAGCTCGTACATGATCTCGTCGGTGATCGAGCGCTCGACGAACCGGTCGCCCGCCATGCCCTCGTAGCGGGAGAAGTCGAGCGGCTTGCCGAACCGGACCCCGGGGCGCGGCCGCAGTCGCGGGATGAGCCGCCCGGCCGGCTGGATGACGTCGGTGTTCACCATCGCGCACGGGATCACGACGGCGCCGGATTCCAGCGCCATCCGCGCCACACCCGTCTTGCCGCGGTACAGCCGCCCGTCCGGTGACCGGGTGCCCTCCGGGTAGATGCCGAGCAGCTTGCCCTCACGCAGCACCCGCACCCCGGTGTTCAGCGCGGCCCGGGAGGCATCCGAGTCGGATCGGTCGATCGGCACCTGGCCGACGCCGGCGAAGAACAGTCGCGAGAAGAAACCCTTGATGCCCGGTGTGGTGAAGTACTCGGCCTTGGCCAGGAAGGTGACCTTGCGCTTGACCATGACCGGCATGAAGAACGAGTCGCAGAACGAGAGGTGATTGCTCGCCAGGATCGCCGGGCGGTCGTCCGGGATGTTCTCCAGCCCCTCGGTCCACGGCCGCCACAGACCCCGCAGGAACGGGCCGAGCAGCACGAACTTGGCGAGCCAGTAGAACACGGGCGTGGACTCCCACTTTCCGGCCGGTGCAGGTGTTGTCCCCCGCGACATTAGTGCCTCGGCCGCCCGGGGCCCATTTACTGCCCACCGGTCCGCCCGGATCTCGCCGCGTGCCCGGCCGGGGGGCATGATGGAGGGCCATTGCAGCTTTTCGCAGACGGAGAATCGACGTGGCAGTGTTTCCGGGCGCCGAGCCGTATGCCGCAGACGGCGGGCCGGTCGGGGTGCTGCTCAGCCACGGCTTCACCGGCTGCCCGGCCAGCCTGCGCCCGTGGGCCGAGCATCTGGCTGCGGCCGGGTACACGGTGCGGCTGCCGCTGCTGCCCGGCCACGGCACGAGCTGGCAGGACGCCAACCGCACCGGCTGGCCGGACTGGTACGGCCGCATCGAGCAGAGCTTCGAGGAGCTGGCGGCGCGCTGCGAGCAGGTGTTCGCGTTCGGGCTGTCGATGGGCGGCACGCTCGTGACCCGGCTGGCCGAGCAGCGCGGCGATGCGGTCGCCGGCCTCGTCCTGGTCAACCCGTCCTACGCCACCGAGCGGTTCGACGCCCGGTTCGCGCGCTTCCTCGCCCCGTTCGTGCACTCGCGCCCCGCGATCGGCAACGACATCAAGAAGCCGGGCGTGGTCGAGCCTGCGTACGACCGGACCCCGGTGGCCGCGTTCGCCTCGCTGCAGAAGTTGTGGCACGTGGTCGTGGACGACCTGGACAAGCTGACCTGCCCGGTGCGGATGTACCGCAGCGTCGAGGACCACGTGGTCGAGCCCTTGTCGGCCAAGCTGCTGCTTACCCGCGCGACCGGCACGGCGGTGCAGGAGGTCCTTCTGGAGAACAGCTACCACGTTGCGACGCTCGACAACGACGCACCGGCGATCTTCGACGGCAGTGTCGAGTTCATCCGGTCGGTGGTCGGCACGGCCGCGGTCGAGGACGTGCCATGACCACCCCGTCGACGTCCGAACCCGGCGGGACGGACGCGCATCGTCCACTCGACAACGGTCTGGCCGCGATGCGCTACGTGCCGCTGACCGACATCGCGCCGGACATCGGCAGGCACCTGCTGACCGCGCTCGGCCGGGCCCGCATCGCCGCGTACCTGGACGAGTCCCCTGGACGCGAGGACACCCGGCGGCTGTTCGTCGCCGCCGAGGAACGCAGCGACGCGCGGACCATCGTCGCAGCCGTGGTGCGCGCGGCCGGTGGCACGCCTCCGGCGACGGCGGACGAGCCGGCGCCCCGACCGGACCCGCTGGCCGGTGTCGATCTCGATGCGGCCTTCGCCGACCTGGTCGCCGACTGGCACGTGGACACGGTGACGGCGATCCGAAACGCGGAGAGGGCACTGGCGCGTGAGGACGCCGACTGGAAGGCCGCATTGGAGCAGTCGGCGGACCCGGTCTGGCTGGACGATCAGCACTACGTGCCGCCGGCGCCGCCACCGCTGCCCCGGCTGGCGGCCCCAACCATCACCGCGATGGCGGTGATCGCGATCTCCATCCTGCTGCTGGGGCTCGGCGGCCAGTTCGGCCTGGCGAACAAGCTGACGCTGCTGCTCGGCGTGCTCGGCGTGCTGCTCGGCGCCGGGATCCTGGTGATGCGGTTACGCGAGCGGCACGACGACGATGACGACGGGGCCGTCCTCTGACCTCGGCGGGCGAGTCCGGATCTGAGCGAGCGCGCCGCCTCAGCAGGCCGACCGGCGTGGGCTAGCTGCCTTCGATGGCGCGAATCGCGGCGACCGTGCGCGCGCAGCACTGCCCGTCGCGCAGCGGGAACCCGCGCGCGATGCGGTCTGCGTATTCGGGTTCCGCGCCGCCGCGCAACGCGATGGACTCCAGAGCAGCGACAGCGTCGTGCACGGTCTCGGTCACGCGACCGAACCCGTCGTGCTCGTAACTCCAGCTACCCAACCTGCGGAAGTCGCCGAAGAACTCGTCACGATCGAACTGGTAGTAGACGACCGGCCGGCCGATGTAGGCCGCCTCGTTGGCGAGCGAGGAGTAGTCGGTGACGAGGGCGGCCGCACCAGCGATGAGGACTTGCACGTCCACGTGGCCGAACCGCAGCGCCTTCACATGCTCCGGGAACTGGGCACCGTCGAGATAGTCCTGCATGTTCGGGTGTGGGACGAAGGTCAATTGCCAGTCCTGCTCCTCGCACAGCGACCGCAGCGACTCGTCGGCCAGGAACCCGCGCCACGCGCGCGCGTACTCCGAGTCCCAGAAACCGGCGAGCAGCGCGCGGCTGTTACCCAGCGTTCGGCCGCCCAGCAGGCCAGGACGCCAGGTGGGCATCACGAGCAGCCATCGCCGCTCAGCGTGTTGTGCAAGCCGCAGCAGCCTGTCGTGCCGGGCCAGCCCCACCATCTGTACCTCGAGGTCGGTGAACACGTAGGGGCTCTGGTCGCCGACGATCGCCTCGTGTTCGGACGGCGTCGACGTCACGAAGCAGTCGATCGGCTTGCTGTTGAGCCAACGGGACAGGTCGTGCGACAGGACGCCGTGCTGCAGGAAGGTGAACCGCCACCGCGGCCTACCCAGCATGTGCCTGCGAAACGGAAGGCAGACATAATCGTCCGCCTGCGAGGAGATCAGGTGCGCGCAGTTGAGCAGCGCGGTGAAGTAGTCGACCGAGCCGTAGTCGATCAGGCGGAAGCCCTCACGTTCGAGTCGCGGCCAGTCTGGGCTGTCCCGGGCCAGCACGAACCATGCGTTGATGTCCGGCTCCGCAGCCACCAGGTAGCGGTAGAGGTGCTCGGCGTTGTCCTGCGCCGCGACGTCCCGGTCCATCAGCAACCACGCGGCGCGGTACCGCCGGCGTGCCGCGATGCCACGGGCGCGCCAGCGGATTCGCAGGTCGCGGGCGACGATGCGCACGACCGCCCGCTTCTCGCTGAGCGCCGTGCGGTACCGCACGGCGCTCGGACGCACCGCGGGCGAGCGGTGGAGCACGACCTCGCCTGCGCCATCGACGCGAAGCTGGGCAGTGTCCGGGATCCACACGATCCGCTCCGCCAACAGGTGCTTGCCGACGACCAGGACCGCACGGACCTTGTGATGCTCCGCACGCACCAGGTCACCGTCGACGGTCACGCGCTCCTCCGGGCTCTCATCGGCGAAGAAGTAGCTGACGCGGGTCAACCCCCGGGCGGGATCGCGCCGGCGGACCGGCTGGGTGTGTGCGTGGCGCCGGCGGATGCCGATCAACAGCGCCGCACGCGCCTCCTCGGTGGCGTCGGCGCACCTGCAGGCGGCGATCGCCTCGTCGTCGATCTGCTGCACAGCCCGGCCGAGCGCACCATGGAACGCCTCGATCGCCGCAGGTGATAGTGACACGCCGGCGAGCCGCCTGTCCTCACGCAGATAGGCGAACAACTGCCGCAAGCACAGGTTCTGCAACCAGCGTGGCGCTGCACCGCGCTGGCCGCGCGCCTGCTCCAATACGTCGGCGAGCCGCTGCGGTGCTCCTGAATACCTGCCGGCGTCGCTGCGGTCGACGGTGGTGGCTGCAAGACCACGCAGCCGGCCGACCACGACCTTGGGGCGTGGTACTGCCAGGAGATAGCGCGCTGCGAGGAGCGCGGCGGCGAGGTCCGGAGCGAGATCGGGTTCGGGACGAAGGTCGTGCGCGCGCAGCACCCGTCGGCGGAACAGCAGGACGGCGTCGTCGAGCAGGAGTGCGTCCGGTTCACGCTCCAGATCCACGACGTGCCGTCCGCGCCGGCCCGGCCTGAGCACGACCAGGTCGGCGGTCCCGGCCGCCGCGGCCGGCAGCGCCAATCGCTCGGGGGCGGGCAGCGGCGCGTCCCATCTGAAGACGACCCAGTCGCCGGGCGCATCGGCTGCGCTGTCCGCATCGATCACCGAGACCGTGCAGGGCGCCATCAACACGCTCCGCGACGGTAGCCGCGCAGCCGGCGCCGGACCACGTTCAGCAGTTGGGCCACACGGAACAGCCGGTAACCGCCGTGTTCGATCAGCCAGATCTTCAGGCCCAATCGGCCGGCAGGCCAATATCCGGGCGGTCGGTGCCGACGAACAGCGGCCGATGTGGCCTGGAAGAACACACGTCGATCCTCCGGCGTGATCCTGGTGCTGTTCTCGAGCACCGTCGGAAGGTGCCACGCGACTCGGTCGAGCAGCGGACGGCGCCATTGCTCGAGCTCCGGATGGGTGTCGATATATGCAAACACCCGGTCGTACTGGGTGATCAGGTCGAAGTGGGACCGACCACGGGACGCGAGAATGCCAACCCCCTCGCGCCGTTCGTACCGGTAGCACACCCGGCAGATCGTCACCACACTACCGGCGCTCATGAGCACCGGGTAGGTCCACGCCACGTCCTCGTACACGCCGGTCGGAAACCGGAAGTCGTGCGCGATGAGGTACTCGCGCCGGTACGCCTTGTTCCACGCAACCGGGATGATGCGCAGCAGCTTGATGCGCTGTTCGATGGTCAGCGGTCCGGCGTGTGCCAGCAGTTCGTTGGTCTTGGGGTCCGGCACGAGGCGTCCGTCCGGGTAGCTCCATTCGTAGCCGAACATGACCACATCAGGCGTGCCGGCCGCAGCTATCCGATCGGCCACCGCTTGAAGCGCGCCGGGGGTGAGCGTGTCGTCGCTGTCGACGAACAGCAGGTACGGGGCGCGCGCGAGCGCCATGCCTGCGTTGCGGGCCATGCCCAGGCCGGAGTTGGCACGCAGGCTGATCAGCGTGATCCGCGAGTCCCGCTCGGCGTAGCGAAGGGCTTCGGCCAGACTTGTGTCCGTCGATGCGTCGTCGACCAGGACGATTTCGACGTCGGCAAAAGACTGCCCGCAGATCGAATCGAGGCACGCCGCCAGCGATGACGCTGCGTTGAACTCGGGGACGACGACGCTGAGTAGCGGTGCCGTGGCGCCATCAGCGCTTCGATACAGCTCATAGTCGCCGATGCCCATCGCCGAATACTACGAACTATGTAGTAGATAACCGTCGTTCTCTAAACCTGCGCACAGGTCCTCTCAGCGCACCCTTGCGAACAGGTCGCCGCGCGGTTGCCGCCCTTGGCTCGCGCCGCTGGGGCGGAGCAGCCACGCGAAGGGCAGCAGCGCCCCGCGGGCGTTCGGCCGCGCCCGCCGCTACGGCAGCTCGAGTTCGGCGAGCACCGGCAGGTGATCGCTCGCGGCTGCTGCGTCCGGGTGCTCGATCACCCGAGCGGACCGGACGGTGACGCGCGGATCGACGAAGATGCCGTCGAGCGTCTGGTGCGGGTCCGCCGCGGTCGACGTGAACCCACTGACGGTACCTGCGGTGGCGAACGCGTCGGCCCGCGCCGCGGACACGGCCGCCCAGGTCCGCGATCCCGGCCGGTCGTTCAGGTCACCGGCCACCAGCACCGGGACGTCGGCAGGGACATGCGCGGCGATCGCCCGGTCGAGTTCGACGACATGCCGCAGTCGCGGCTCCTCGGCGAGATCGAGGTGCGTCCCGGCGACGGCAAACGTCGCGCCGGCCAGCCGCAGCACTGCGATCGCGGTGCCGCGCTGGTGCATCCTGGCGTCCTTGCTGAACCGCACCGCGGCCGTCGAGACCACGTCCACGCGCAGGTTGCACAGGATCAGGTTGGCTGCCGCCGGGCGTCCGCCACCTACGACGACGAGACCACTGCGGCGGGCCAGCTCCGCGCACAGCGAGCGCCAGCGCAGGAACCGCGGCGCCTCCTGCACACAGACCACGTCGGGTTCGACGGAACTGATCACCCGACCGAGCGCGGCCCGGTCATCGCGCATGGAACGGACGTTGTAGGTGAGCAGGCGCAGCGTGGTCGGCACCGGCCCATCCTGCCCGATCGCTGTCGGTACCCCGTCGTAGCGTGGCCTTCATGTCCGAACGAGCTGATGCCTTCCGCGCCCTGCATGTCCCCGGTACTCCGCTGCTGATGCCCAATCCTTGGGACGTGGGCTCGGCCCTGCTGTTGCAGTCATTGGGCTTCGCCGCCCTGGCCACCACCAGCGGCGGGTTCGCGATGACGCTCGGCCGGCCGGACGGCAGCGTGACCCGTGAGGAGGCGCTCGAGCACGCGCGCGAACTCGTCGCCGCGGTCGACGTCCCCGTATCGGCCGACCTGGAGAACTGCTTCGCCGACGATCCGGCCGGCGTGGCCGCCACCGTCGCCGCGGCAGTCGAGACCGGGCTGGCCGGCTGCTCGGTCGAGGACTGGAGCGGTGACCGGCTGTACCCGCTCGACGAGTCGGCCGACCGCGTCCGTGCCGCGGTCGAGGCCGCGCGCGGGCATCTCGTCCTCACCGCCCGCGCCGAGAATCACCTGCGCGGCCAGGACGATCTGGCCGACACCATTTCCCGGCTGCAGGCCTACCAGCAGGCCGGCGCCGACGTGCTGTACGCGCCCGGCATCACCGACCTGGGCCAGATCCGCTCCCTGGTCGCCGAGCTCGATCGTCCGGTGAACGTGCTCGCCATGTCGGGCGGACCGTCGGTGGCCGAACTCGCCGCGGCAGGCGTGGCGCGCGTTTCGGTGGGCAGCGCGTTCGCGTTCACCGCCATGGGCGCCGTCGTCGAGGCTGCTCGCGAGCTGCAGCAGCAGGGCACCTACGGCTACACCGAGCGGGCGCGAACCGGGTCAACCGTGCTGCGCGCTGCCTTCGCGCCGAGCTAGGTGTCGCGCCGAACTGGCTTTTCGCACCGAACTGGCTTTGGCACCGAACTGGCTTTTCGCACCGAACTGGGTTTTCGCACCGAACTAGTAGGTGTAGCCGCCGCCGGACGAGCCGACTGCCGACGACGCGGGCGCTGACGGGGTCGACGGTGCGGGCGCGGTGCCGGGCGCGGAAGCCACCTGCCAGGTGAAGTCCGTGCCGTCGAAGCTGTCGTGTGCCCCGTCGCCCTTCAGCTGGCCCGCGCCCTGGTCGATCGAGAACGTGTAGAGCGGCTTGCCGTCGAGCGCGACCTGTGCCGTGCCGTCCGGGCGCATGATCGTGCCGAGCATGCCGGCGAGCTGGCCGGGCGCGGTCGGGGTCTGCCCGGCGGCCACGGTCAACGGAACCCAGATGGCGGTGCACGCGCTGCTCTTGCACAGCACCGTGCCGTGCTCTTGCGCGCTCTCGTACAGGGTGCGCCCGTCCGCCGTGGCCAGTACGCCGGAACGGCCGGCCTCGGTCCGAACGGTCACGGTGGTGCCGCTGGATCCGATGGTGCCGCTGGATCCGGTGCTGCCGGAACCGGTGGTGCCGGAACCGGTGGTGGCCATCCCGCCACCACCGGATCCGCTGCTGCTGCAACCGGCGAGGACAAGCGCGCCGAGCGCGCCGAGGAACGCGGCAAGGCGGGCGACGCGGTGCGAATGCCGAGAGGTGATTGCGATACTCATATCCGGGACTACGTACCGGCGGCTGGTTCAGCTCAATGCGCCGTGCAATTGTTGCAATCGGGGCGATCGGTACACATCGAGTGATCCGCCCGGATCGTGCGGCATCAACTCGACTTGCTCCAGTTCACCTTCACCACGCTGTCGTTCTCCTTGGTCGGTTCGGACAGCGACGCACCGCCCGTACCGGTCATCGTGATGAGCGAGGCGCCCGACAGGTTGTCGATGCTCAGGCTGCCGCCGGCGATGCACTCGTCGAAGTAGCACGCGGCGTAGTCGGTCAGGTTGGCGACCGAGCCGTTGACGGTGGGCCGCTCGACGATCCACTCGGCAACGTTGCCGGTCAGCGTCGTGCCGGACGGCGGCGTGATGTCGAACCGCGTCCCGACGCCGGTCGACTGGTTGCTGAAGCTCACGGTCGCGTGGCTCGTCGAGTCGGCGCAGATCAGGCAGTACATGACGTCGCCCGGCGAGACGGGCAGGTTCGAGATCTTGACCTCGCCGGCCGGGAACCACTCCCACCACGCGTACACCTGGGTCGAGGTGAAGATCCAGAACTTGGTGATCTGCGTTTCGGTGCCGGCCTGCAGCACGTCCTTGGAGTTCCAGCCGTCGATGCCGACCCACTCGGATGCGTAGTAGCTGCCGTCGACGCTCGAGTTGGGGCTGGGCACGGTCCACTGGCCGCCGACGAAGCGGTACGGCTTGTTCGCCGGTGCGAACACCGCCGCGCCCGACCAGTTCGTCGAGGTGGCGTTCGAGACGGCAGGTGCGGCGGTGGCGCTACGGCTCGCGCGCTCCAGACGCGCCGGTCCGTGGCTGATGTGTTCGTGGTGCTCGAACTCCGGCGTGATCCAGAGCTTGGTGCGGGTCACGGCGCGCTCCCACAGCTCGCGCGCGCCCGCCTCCTTCTCGGCGTCGGGACGGCGCGGCAGGCGTTGCGCCGCGAGCTGGCGGGCCGTGGCGGTCAGCGGGTCGAAGCCCTCGGGCAACGGCCCGAACCCCCTGATCCGGAAACCCTTCGACGTCAGCGTCTGTGGCACCGGCGCCGTCTGCAGGACATTGCCCTTCGGTCGGGCGCCCGGGTTGCGCGTACTGGTTGTGGCCATGAGTGTTCCCTCCTGGACTGGCGCGGGATTGCTGCCTGTTGCCAGAGGAGCGGCGGATCGGCGCTTCGATACCTCGTTGTCGCCGCCGGTGTCTACGCTGCGGTTCGTCGATCCCGGACGGAGCTGGTGAGCATGACCAAGTACGTGATCGGGCCGGACGTCGCGCTGCGCCTGGCCGGCGAACGGGCCGGGGTGCGCGCCGAACTGGTCGCGCCCACGCTCATCCGCTCGCAGCTGCTGACGCTGCTGTTCCAGGCAGTGCGCCGCGGCGAGCTCACCAAGCAGGCCGCCGACGCGCAGTTGAACTACGTGCGCGGGCTGCGGATGCGCCTGCTCGGTGACCGCGTGCTGCAGGACGTCGCGTGGAAGATCGCGGACCGACTCGGCTGGGATGACACGTACGCGGCGGAGTACGTGGCACTCACCCAACTGCAGGCCGACGCGTTCATCACCCTCGATGAGCGGTTGGCGAACGCCGCGCGGGATGTCGTGACGATCGCGCCGATCGACGCGCTCTACTGACGCCGGACGCCATAATGGCGCGCATGCGTCCGTTCCGGTTCCTGGCCGATGTTCACGAGATCGTCACCGGCCGCGAGCTGGCCGCCCGCGCCCGTCGCGCCGAGCAGCTGGGCTATCACGCGCTGGTGCTGCCCGATCACCTGATCGGTCAGCTGTCCCCCGTGGTGACCATGGCGACGGTCGCAGCGGCAACCTCGACGCTGCGCGTGTCCGCATTCGTGCTGAACAACGATCTGCGCCATCCGGCCGTCCTGGCGCAGGATCTCGCGAGCATCGACGTGCTGTCCGGCGGCCGGCTGGACGTCGCGATCGGGGCCGGGTGGAACAAGCCCGAGTACGACGCGATCGGGCTGCGGTTCGACCCGACGCGGGTGCGGCAGGCGCGGCTGGCCGAGTCGATCACGGTACTCAAGGGGCTGCTGTCGGGCGCGCGGTTCAGCTTCACCGGCGAGCATTACACGATCACCGACTACCCGGCCGAGCCCGTTCCGGTGCAGCGGCCACACCCGCCGTTCTTCATCGGCGGCGGCGGCCGGCGCACGCTGGCTCTGGCCGGGCGCGAGGCGGACACCGTCGGGCTGGCCCCGCGCATCCTGGCTGGCGGCAAGGTCGACGCCGCCTCGCTGACGCTGGCCGCGGCCCGGGAGAAGATCGAGTGGGTGCGCGCGGCCGCCGGTGCGCGCTTCGAGTCGCTGGAGTTCAACATCTACCCCTCGACCTGGCCGGTCACGATCACCGACGACCTGCACGGCGAGGCACGCCGGGTCGTCGACCACCTGCGCTCGCGCACCGGCGTCGAGCTGACCGAGGACGAGGTGATCGATTCGCCGCATGTGTTCATCGGATCGGTCGACCGGCTCGTGGAGAAGTTCTTGCAGCTGCGCGAAGAACTCGGCATCACCTCGATCATGCTCGGCGAGATCGACGAGCTGCTGCCCGTGGTGGAGCGCCTGTCCGGCCGCTGAGCGATCGGGGTGCGACGGCACCGCTCAGGCGGCGCCGTCGCGGTCGGGCTCGAGGTCGTCGACGGCCGCCTCGATCGTGGTGCGGATCAGCGTGAGCCGCCGCTCGGCCGAGGCCAGTTCGTCGGCCCGGTCGAAGCGGTGCTCGCGCAGCGTCTGCCGCGCCCGCTCGGCGGCCCGTTCGGCCGATTCGGCTGCCGCCTCGACCTCGGCGATGCGGTCCTCGACGCGCCGGCGCCAGCGGCGCACGGCGGTGATCACGACACGCTCGGCGGCGGGCACCTCACCGCGGCGCAGTGCGCGAGCGGGCACGGTGAACTCGTCGACCGGGCGGTGCGCCAGCGTTACCCGCACCAGCAGGTCGTCCACCCGCGATACCCGCCATCCCCCGACCGGAACGAGTTCGACGCCGAGCCCGGTCCACGGCGCGCGCTGCGGGGCCGCGGGTGCGGCCGGGTCGGGGTGGCGCACCCGCTGCACGACGGCGGCCACGGCCACGCGGACGCCCACCTCGTTGTCGGTGACCGGGCCTGCCGCCGCCAGCCGCGCCAGGGCCGAACGCAGCATGCGCACCTGCTGGCCCAGGCGGTAACACTCCCGATCGGCGGCCTGAGCCGCCCCGCGCGCCGCCGTCAAAGCCTGCGCGTCGACCGAGCGCAGGATCCGCAGCCGGGCGACCTCGGCGGCGGCCCGGGCCTCCTCGAGCAGCATCGGGTTGCCGGTGGCGAGCGCCTTCACCTCGGCGAAGGTCAACACCGCGTCACCGAGATCGTCCACGATGCGCTCGCCGGCGCCGCCGTGGAGCATGCCGCCGTGCAACTGCGCGATGAACCGCGCCTTGCGCTCGAGCGTCTGCCACATGTAGCCGTCGAAGGTGCCGCGGGTGACGTAACGGATCACGTCGACGACCGGGTTGAGGTTGCCCGGACGCAGGGCGCGCCCCTCGCGCTGCTCGATGTCCGACGGCCGCCACGGTGCGTCGACGTGGTGGACGGCGCGTAGCCGGGGCTGCACGTTGGCACCGGTGCCGAGCGTGTCGGTGGAGCCGAGCAGCACCGATACCTCGCCGGAGCGGCACGCCGCGAACAGCGCGACGCGTTCGGCCGCAGTGGTGGCCTCGTGTACCCAGCGCACCCGCTCAGCGGGCACGCCGCGCGCGACGATGGCGCGCCGCAGCCGTCCGTAGGTCTGCAGACCGTCGACGCGTGGCGTGCCCTGGTCACAGAAGACGATCTGCAGCACGCCCGGCACCTCGCTGCCGGCAAAGCGCGTCTCACCGTGCTCGGCGTGCAGCCGCGCGACGCGTTCGGCGACGGCGGACACTTTGGACGAGTCCTCCGATACGCCGACGAGCCGCGGATCGAGCGCCACTCGACGCCCGTCGCTGCACAGGGCCAGCATGTTGTCCTCACCGGGGACACCGTGCGCCCGGGTGCGCCGGATCTTGTCGGCCCGCAGTTGCAAGCTGGTGACGTACTCGCGCTGCCCGGCCGACGCCTCGCACACGACGGTGTCGTCACGGCGCTCCGGACGATCGAGACCGAGCGCAGTGCCCGGCAACACGTCCGCGGCGTCGGCGAGCATGGTGCGCAGCTCGGGCAGGTTGCGGATGCGCGAGGGGCGCTGCTTGATCCGGAACCCGGCACTGTCCGGCGCGACCTCCACCAGTTCGTCGTACTCGACGAACACCGCGGCCCAGGCGTCGAAGTGCTCGATGCCGGCGGCGGCGAGACGGTCGGGCTGGACGAAGCTCTGCCAGACGAACGTCTCGGCGATCGTGTTCGACCACGGGGTGCCGGTGAACAGCGCCAAACCGGGAAGCGGGCCGCGCCGCTCGCGCAGCAGTTGCGCCTTCAGCAGCAGGTCGGCCGCGCGCTGGGACGAGCCGAGCGAGATGCCTTCACGCCGCGACGTGGTCGGCAGCCGCTTGAAGTAGTGCGCTTCATCGACCAGCAACAGGTCGACGCCGAGCGCCTCGAAGGTGACCGGTGGCGGCGGCGTGGCGGCCGCCCTGGCCAGGCGCGCCTGCAGCCCGGCCAGGCGACGGCGCAGCACCGAACGCCCGTGCCGGCCGCCGCGTCCGCCGCGCAGTTCGGCCTCGGTCTGCGCGACCCGCTCGCCCAGCCAGGCAAGCTCCACCTCCGGCGTCACCGGCAGCGCGCTGAACGTGCCGTGCGAGAGGATCACCGCGTCCCAGTCGCCGGTGGCGCAGCGTGCCGCCAACCGGGTCCGCGAGGCGGCCCCGTCCTCGCCCGCGACGAGGAACCGGCCGAACGGGTACGCCTGCCGGAACTCGCGCGCGGTCTGCTCGACCAGGTGTGCCGGGACGGTGACCAGCGGCTTGCGGGCGAGCCCGAGGCGGCGCGCGGTCATCGCCAGCACCGCCATCGACCTGGTCTTGCCGGCGCCGACCGCGTGCGCGCACAGCGTGGCCGGCGTGGTCAGGGCACGCGCGACGATGTCGCGTTGCCACGCCCACAGGTCGATGCCGTCGGCCAGGCCGGGCAGCGTGAGCCGCGAGCCGTCCGGTCGGCGCGGCCGGTGGCTGGTGAACCGGCGGTTGTACTCGGCGACCAGTCGCTCGGTGCGCGCGGCGTCCTGCCACAGCCAGTCCACGAAGGCGTCCTGCAGCGCGCTCAAGCGGTCCTGCGCGGCGATGCTCTCCTCGACGTTGCGCCGGCTGACGCGCTTGCCCGGCACCGGGCCGGCAACGCGATCGACGACGATCGGGGTGCGCCCGTTCAGCCCGTGCGTCAGCAGGTCGTACGCGCTCATCCGCCCGGTGCTGTACCGGCCGGCCGGCTCCTTGCCCTCGGGGACGATCTTCCAGAACGCTGCGGACGGCAGGTGCCACACCCGCGCCCGGCCACCGAGCACGTCGCGGATGAACGCCTCGACGTCCTCCGCGCCGATCCAGGGCGCGCCGAGCGAGACCGCGATCTCCAGCGGCCCGACTTGCGGCGGCAGGACGGGTTCGAGCAGTTCGACGTTGCGGCGGTAGCGCTCGTCGCCGGCTGCTGCGGCCCGCGCTGCGGTGAGCTTGGTCCGCACGTCGCCGCTGAGATAGTCCTCGACTGCAACGGGGGCGCCACCGCGTTCCGGGTCGGCGACGACGCGATCGCCCAGGGCCGCCTCCGCCGCGGCCGTACCGGACAGCCCCAGCAGGCCGGCGACCCGGTCGAGGTCCAGCCGCCCCTCGCCGCGGCACACCATCAGCGCCTCGTCGGCATTGGCCACCCGGGCGGCGGGCTCGGGGCGGCCGTGCACCCGGCGCAGCAGGATCGGCGCGGGCGCAGCGCTGCCGGTCTGCTGGTCGAACACCTCCAGGGCCATCACCGCGTAGTAGTCGGGGTCCGCGCGGAAGCCGCCGAGGTCCGGGCGCCGCCACCGCAGCGCCGGCTGCCCGCTCTGCGGATCGATCGGGCCCTCGATCAGTTCGCCGCGGTTCAGCGGGCCGAACCGCGTTACGTAGTCGCGGTAGCGCTGCAGGGCAGCGGCCCGCGCCGGCGCGATCGCGGCGTCCTCGACGGTGGCGTCGGACTCGAGCGCGAGCAGCACGCGGGCGGCGCCGCGTAACTCGCGCAGTGCGCCGAGCTCGGACCTCTCCCCCACGCCGAACCATTCTCCACACAGCTCGGACAGGTTCGGCGCGGCGTTCCGGCAGCGCGCGTGTCCTACCAAGTCGGTCGTGAGAAGTCAGGCCGCTCGGCGGACAGTACGAGGTATGTGCACACCGACCCGCGAGACGAAGCTGCGCGCGCTGTTCGAAGAGAACTCGACGCGGGTGCTCGCCTACTCGTACCGGCATGTCGACGCGGGCGCGGCGCAGGATGTTGTGTCCGAGGCGTTCCTGGTGGCGTGGCGGCGAATCGACGAGGTACCGGCAGATGCCCTGCCGTGGCTGCTCGTGGTTGCCCGCAACATCATCGCGAACCGTCGACGAGGGCTGGCACGCCAGCAGCGGCTCACCGACCAACTGGCCGGCTTGGAGCGGGCGAGCACGGCGTCCAGCGGCGCGGACGAGATCGCCCTCGAGCGGCGGTCGATGCTCGCCGCGCTCGCCGACCTGTCGCCCGTCGAACGCGAAGCGCTGTTGCTCACCGGATGGGACGGCTGTCCGTCGTCCCAGGCGTCCCAGGTGGCCGGCTGCTCGCGTAGAGCCTTCGAGCTTCGCTTGCATCGCGCGCGAAACCGCCTACGGCACACCTTCGCCGCCGAGGAGGAGTCGCACTCGTCCCGACGTGTGCCCCAACGCCTAGCCGTCACGAGGGAGACCCTGTCATGACCACTGACCTGGACGAGCGTCTTGCGGACCTGCGCCGGCAGCCGCACTGGCCGGCAGCCGAACGCACAGTCATTCTCGAACAGGTGCTCAGCACCGACCCGACACCGGATCGCGCCGACATCCGCCTCACCAGCTCGCGCACGCCGAGACGGCGCCGCGCGGCCGTGCTCGTCACCGCCGCCGGACTGGCCGCCGCCGCGTGCATCGCTGTTCCCGCCGTGCTGCCGGCGGGAACGCCCGGGTCCGCGGACCAGGCCGCCGCTGTTCAGGCACTGCACCAGCTGGCGCACATCGCCGCGGTCAGCCCGAGCGACCAGCTCGGGCCGCACCAGTACCTGCATCTGGTCGACGTCGAACACCAGCAGGCGCTGGCCGATCAGCCCGCAGTGGAGAGCCGGTTCGAGGACTGGATCCGCGCCGACGGGCAGACCTGGCAGCGACGCATCGAGCGCTCCGGCTCGGGCCCGAACCAGGAAGAGGTGTGGCTGCTGCCGCCCGGTCCGCAGGCCATCGACGGAATGACCGCGCCGCAGTACCTCGACCGATTGCCCACCGACCCGGCGGCGCTCGAGGCGTACGTGCGGGCACACTCGGTCGGCTCCACGTCCGCGGACGAACGGGTCTTCGTCGCAGTCTCTGACATCGTGCGCCGCGGGCTCGCCAAACCGAACCTCCGCTCGGCGGCGATCGATGTCCTTGCGCACCTGGGCCACGTGCGACTGGGCGACGTCACGCGTGACTCGCTCGGCAACCCGGTGCAGTCCTTCGAGTTCGTGGATCCGAGCGGTCGCCCGGGCGACATCCAGGTCCTCATGTTCGACACCCGTACCGCTCAGATCACCGAGGAGCGGGACTACTTCCACGGAAAGCTGCACTTCACCAGGACGGTCCCGGTCTTCGAGGTGGTCAGTTCCGTGCCGGCGGGCATCCGCGATACCGCGATCGCCCAGAAGTAGCGGCAACGCGCCGCCGCCGATCCACTGGCGGCGGCGCGTGCCCTGGGGCGAGACTTGCCGGATGTTCATCGACGCGATCGCGGAGGACGCGGCCACCGGAGCCGTCGCCGAGTACTACCGCCAGCAGCGGGCCGCATGGGGATTCCTGCCGAACTACGCGGGCGCCTTCTCCACCCGGCCGGACGTGGCCCGGGCCTGGAACGCGCTCAACACCGCGATCCGGGACGGCATGGACCGGCGGCGCTTCGAGCTCGCGACCATCGCGGCGGCGCGCGCGCTGCACTCCACGTACTGCACGGCCGCGCATTCGAAGTTCCTGCGCGACGTGTGTGGTGACGAGCAGAGCCTGGCCACGATCGCCCAGGACCCGAGTGGAGCCGCATTGAGTGAGCAGGACCGAGCGGTGTACCGGTTCGCGGCCAAGGTCGCCACGGACGCGGCCTCGATCAGCCAGCAGGACGTCGACGAACTGCGTGATGCCGGCCTGAGCGACGCCGAGGTCGCCGACGTGGTGTTCGCCGTGTCGGCGCGCTCGTTCTTCACGCGGGTGCTGGACGGCCTGGGCGCCCAACTCGACGCGCAGACGGCAGACGCCTTCTCCCCTGCGCTGTTGCAGTCGATGGTGGTGGGACGTCCGCCCGCCGAGGCCTGAGCGGTAGCCCGTCAGCGCTGCCAGAGCGTTCGTACCGTGTCGGAGATGCCCTCGACCGCGCCCGGGCCGAACATGGTGAGCTGCTGGATGAAGCCGGGCACGATTGCCATGACCAGGCCGGCGAGCGCATCCGGGTGCGCCTCCGCGGACAGGTCGCCGCGCTTCTGATGCTCGCGGATGACCTCCGCGACGTCGGCCCGCATCCGGCTCAACGCGACGTCGAACCGCTTCGCGAGCGAGGCGTTGCGAAGCGTCTCGGCCCAGACGATCAGGGCTATCGCGCCGAATTGGTTCTCGGCGTGCTTGTCGCGCACCACGTCCAGGACCTCGCCGAGCGACGCGCCGAGCCCGTCGTCATGCGGACTGGTCGCCAGGGCGCGCAGCAGGGCGACGATGTCGCGCATGTTCTCCTCCGCGATCGCGAGGATCATCTCGTCCTTGCTGGCGAAGTAGCGGTATACGGCGCCCGCGGACAGGCCTGATTCGGCGAACAGGTCCTGCATCGAGGTTTCGTGGAAGCCGTCACGCAGGAAGCAGCGCCTGGCGGCGGCGAGGATCTGCTCGCGGCGCGAGTCCCGGTACTGCTGGCTGACCCTGGGCATCGGCCCACCGTACCCAAGAAAACGAATGCTCGCTTGACATGTGCAGCGGGGCGGCTCATGCTGGTGTCAGACTAAAGCGAACGATCATTTTTTATACAGCCGGAGCCCTCGATGAGAACGCTGACCGCTCACCCGCCGTGGCGGCAGTTGCTGATCGTCTCGATCCTCCTACCGGTGCTGATCACGCTGGCCGTGCTCGCGTTCGCGTGGCCGGCCGGTCGCATCCAGCCGCGCGACGTCCCGGTCGCCATCATCGGGTCGAACGCGGGCAGCCAGACGCTGATCCGGCACCTCACCCTCGCGAGCCCGGGCGGGTTCGACCTGCGCCTGTACGCCGACGACGCGGCCGCCCGCTCCGCGATCGAGAACCGGGACGTGTACGGCGCGTTCGAGGTGCGGCCACAGGGCATCACCGTGTTCGTGGCGAGTGCCGCCAGCCCGGCGGTCGCCAAGCTGTTGACCGGCATCGGGCAGCGGTTCGACCCGTCCGCCTCGCTACGCGACGTCGTGCCGCTCTCGGCGGACGACCCGAACGGCGTGGTGTTCAGTTCCGCCCTGCTGCCGTTGACGATCTGCGGCATCATCGCGGCGGGGGCCGTCGGCGTCCTGGTCAAATTCCGGCCGGCGTGGCGACAGATCCTCGCCCTGTCGGTGGTGTCGGCCGGCGCCGGCCTGGGCGCCTACCTGGTCGCGCAGGCGCTGCTCGGTGCGCTGCCCCAAGAGCATGTGGCGTGCTGGGCAACGCTCGCTCTGACGATGCTGTCGATCAGCGCGGCGACCGCCGGCCTGATCGCTCTCATCGGCGTGCCCGGCCTGGGCCTGGCGGCTGCGCTGATGGTGTTCATCGGCAATCCCTTCTCCGGCGCGACCTCGGCCCCCGAACTGCTGCCCGACGCCGTGAACCACCTCGGACGCTGGTTACCTCCGGGCGCCGGGGCGAATCTGTTGCGCAGCGCCGCCTACTTCCACGGCGACGGCGCCGGCAGTCACCTCAGCGTGCTGCTCGTCTGGACGCTGCTCGGCTTCGCCGCGATCGTCATCGGCCACCACAGTCCGATCCGCTTCGCCGCGTACCCCATCAGCCCCGATGCCGATACCGACCGCCGCGCCGACAACACGTACCGATGGGAGGCAGCCGATGTCGCTGTCGGAGCACGAGCAGCAGATCCTCGCTGAACTCGAACGGGACCTCGACGCGCCCACGCCCAGCGCGGCGTCACGGGTCCGCGCCTGGCACCGGCCGGTCCACTGGTCCTCCCCCGCGGGCCGAACCACGCGGCACACCCTAGGACTCGTCGGCGTCACCCTGCTGGCCCACGGTGTCACCGGCGCCGGCAACCTCGCGGTCGCCGCGGCCGTCTGCGGATACGTCCTGGTCGTCGTCGCCGCGTACGCCGCGGTATGCGCGTGGTACCGACGCCGGCTCGATGCACCGGACCGACGCCGGCGTCCGTTGCGCCGCTGGCTGTTGCGTGTGCTGCCGGGACTGCGCCGGTTCCGACCGGGACCGGGCCTGCGCTATGCGAGGGACACCTGAGCAACGCGACCGACCGGCAGCGCCCGCGGCGGGCTACGTCCTCTTGGCGGTCGGCTGACCGAGCCAAGCCATGACCTCGGCCGAACCCTTCTTGGCGAGCGAGGAGTCCTTGGACTTCAACCACTTGATCATCTTGGTCACGTCGGCCTGGTTCTTCGGGTTGAAGTTCTCGCGGTCGTCACCGATCTGCAGGTGCGTGTTGCTGCCGACGATGTGGACGTGAACGCCCTTCACCTCGCCGACGTAGGTTCCCTTCTCGCCGGTGGTGAATCTCTTGCTCGTGACGTACTTTCCCTGTCCCTGCTTGGTCACCGGCCGTTCGTGGTTGGTGTTCGGCTCGACGCCGCGCATTCGACTCATGATCACTCCGTCCCGAGCATGTTTGGTGATCGCGGAGCCTAGTCCCGCGGCCGCAGATGATCTACCCCCCTGCGTACGTTCGGCGGCGACCCCGGCTGGAACCGGACACGCTGACACGTACTCTGCGGCTATGACGCACGCCGCGCTGCCGCCGTTCCACCTGGCCATCCCCGTCGACGACATCGAAGCGGCCCGCCACTTCTACGGCGAGGTGCTCGGGTTCGGGCGCGGCCGCTCTGCGGAGCGCTGGACCGACTGGAACGTCGAGGGCCACCAGGTCGTCACGCACCAGGTCGAGGGCCATGCCAACCGGGTCGCCGGTACCAACCCGGTCGACGGTCACGACGTGCCGGTTCCGCACTTCGGTCTCGTGCTCAGCGTCGCGCGCTTCCAGGAACTGGCGCAGCAGTTGACCGCGGCCGGAACGGACTTCGTCATCGAGCCCTACGTCCGCTTCGAGGGCGAACCGGGCGAGCAGTGGACGATGTTCTTCCTCGACCCCGCGGGCAACGCCTTGGAGTTCAAGGCCTTCCAGGACCCGTCCCGGTTGTTCGCGGTCTGAACGTCAGGCCGCCGGCAGCGGTGGCCACCGGGGTCAGGAGACCGCCCGCTCCCCCGCAGCGGCGGTCAGCGCGTCTGTCAGCAGCGCGACCAGCGCCTCGTGCTGCACGTCGGCCGACGACCACACCTGCTCGTCCGACCCGTCCAGCGCCCTGGCAGCGAGGCCTGCCTTGCGGTCGATCAGTTCGGCGATCCTGCTGTCGATGGTCTGCGCGGCGATGATGCGCCACGCGGTGACCGGCTCGGTCTGGCCGATGCGGTGGCTGCGGTCGATGGCCTGGGTCTGCTCGGCGTCGGTCCACGACAGCTCGGCCAGCACGATGTTCGAGGCGACCTGCAGGTTGACGCCGACGCCCGCGGCCATCAGGGAGCAGACCGCGATGGCGACGTCCGGATCGTTCACGAAGGCGTCGATGTTCTTCTGCCGCGCCGTCCGCGTCTGTCCGCCGCGGATCGAGGAGAAGCGCATTCCCTGCTTCGCGAAGGCCTCCTCCGCAACGTCCATGACGTCGACGTGCTTGGCGAAGAAGACCACCTTGCCCGCGCTCCGCGCGAGCTGTGCCGCATAGTCGGCGGCCAGGCCCGCCTTCGCCTGGCCGATGCGCCGCATCATGCTGAAGACGTTCTCGCCGGCCTCCGTCGTGCTCGCGTCCTTCTGCTCCCACGCGGCCACCTTGCGCACCAGGTCCTCGTCTATGCCGCTGGTAACGGCGCCGGATCGGCGGTTCGCCAGCGCGGTCTCGTACCGGGCCACCAGCCGGCGGGCCAGGTCGCGCTCCGCCGCCCGGATCGACCGGCCGACCCGCTCGTCGAGCTCGACGGGCAGGTCGGCCGTGCGGCGCGCCGGGATGTCGGCAGCCACGTCGACCTTGCGCCGACGGACGATGCCGAGGTCGATCACGCACTGCCGAGCGGCCGCGTAGAACCCCGGGTCCGCGGGCGTCAGCCCGGTCTCCTCGAGACGGTCCAGTAGTTCGGCCAGCGGCTCGGTCTCGTCGACCCACCCGAGGAACTGCCAGATGGCCCGGAAGTCCTCGATGTCGTTGATCAGCGGGGTGCCGGTGAGGGCCATCAGCAACGGGTGTGCGGTGCGCGATCGGATGCGCCGGGAGAGGTCCAGCACGTGCTGCGACCGTTGCGAGGACCGGTTCTTGATGAAATGCGCCTCGTCGAGGATCATGCCGCGGAAGCCGAACTCGCCGAACCAGCCGACATGGCGATCGAGCACCTCGTAGTTGACGACGACGATGTCGGCGAAACCGTCGACCGTGTCGCCGTTGCCGTTGACCACGGTGACCGACCGGTTCGGTGTCCACATGCCGGCCTCGCGGGCCCAGTTGGTCTTGACGACGCTCGGTACGACCGCCAGCAGCGGATAGGCGTTCACCGCCTCCGCCGAGCGCAACGCCTGCGCGGTCTTGCCCAGGCCGGGCTCGTCGGCGAGAAGGAACGTCCGGTGCCCGGCGGCGGCCGCGGCGACGACCTGCGCCTGATGGGGCATCAGTGCCCGATTACCCGGCATTCGCGTCGAGTCCGGCGCGGGCAGCTGCATGCACGCCGGGGCTCCGCTGTCCGCGCGTTCGAATGAGTTCAGCAGCGGAGTGAGCAGCTCCCACCCGGCCAGTCGCCGCGCACCGCGCGTCCTCGGCCGGACGGAGCTGAAGTCCGGAGCGAGGAAGGGGTTCGCCAGCTGCCGGGCAACGACCGACTGGGGCACGACCTGGCGCTCGGTGGCGGCGGGAGCGGCCGCGAGCTTCGGCGCCGCGATCTCCCCGAAGGCCTCGTCGATACCCAGTGACCGCAACATGTCCCACCTGAGCAACCGCGCCGCGTCGGAGACGACGGCATCCTCGGCGAGCAGCGCGAGCAGAGCAGGATCGCGTACCGCCGTCTTGGCGAGGATCGTCGCGATCCCGTCCAGGCGCTTGAGCTGCTCGACCCGGTGGGCCTGGCTGCTGACCTTCGCCTGGACCCGGGCGTGTTCCTCGCGCACGAGCATCGCGACAACCTGGAACTTCGCACGCACCGCGGGCGTCACGCGGCGTCGCTCGACGGCTGTCTGCACCTCACGCACGGCACGGGCGAGCAGCGAGATGAGGTCCTCGCTGTTGCGGACGTGGTGCTGTCGCCGCGTCGCGGCAGGGCGAGCGTCCGTCCGGCGCCTACCTGATCGAGCCACAAACCCCTCCTGAAAAAGCCCTGCCCGGCGGCCGGGCGGGCCGCCGGCGCACACCCGCGGTCGGGCGAGCGACGTCCGGCCGGACAGCCCCGGGACGCCCGCTCCGCGATCACCGCTCGACACCACGGAGCCGACAGACCGCCCACCGCTGCGCTTCTAGCCGGCACTGGGCAGCACTGGCAGCAACGGGCGGCGCTGGCGGCTGGGCAGCACGGCAACGGACAGCGCGACACCCGCGCGAGGCAGGTCGCCGCAGACCCGGCACCATCGAGTTCAGCACCATCGGACTCAGCACCATTGAGTTCAGCACCGTCGCGGCGTGAAGCGGCGGTACCTGTCCATGTTAGCGCCGGACCGGTCCGGCACCCACCACCGCGCCGGGGCGCCGGCGGCGGGCCGGCGTAGAGCGCGATCCAGATGGCCGCGGTCGCGGGGGGCCGCGTTCAGCTACTTCACGCCGAAGCGAGCGTCAGTAACGGACCGTGCCCGCTCAGCCCGGGTCGGGCGCCAGGCGCACGATCATCTTGCCGGTGTTCGCGCCCCGCAGCATGCCGATGAACGCCGACACCGCGTCGTCGAGTCCCTGCACGACGGTCTCGCGAGCGACGAGCCCGTCGTACAGGGCCGGCCGGACCATCGCGTCGAACTCGTCCTGCAGGTCGGCGTTGTCGTAGACGAGGAACCCGCGCAGGGTCAGTCGCCTGCCGGTGAGCAGGCTCATGTTGCGCGGACCCGCCGGCCTCTCGGTGGCGTTGTAGCCCGAGATCGAACCGCAGATCGCCGCGCGGCCGAACACGTTCATCGCACCGATGGCGGCCTCGAGGTGCTCGCCGCCGACGTTGTCGAAGTACACGTCGATGCCCTCGGGAGCCGCCTCGGCGAGCTGCGCGGACACCGGCCCGTCGTGGTAGTCGAACGCCGCGTCGAAGCCCAGGTCGTCGAGCAGGTGACGCACCTTCTCCGGTGATCCGGCGCTGCCGATCACCCGCGGGGAACCCTGCAGCTTCGCCAACTGGCCGGCCATGCTGCCCACGGCCCCGGCCGCTCCGGAGACGAACACCGTGTCCTTCGGGCTGAACGCCGCGATGCGGAACAGCCCGACGTAGGCGGTCAGTCCGGTCATCCCGAGCGCACCCAGGTAGAGCGAGGACGGCAGGCCCGGCAGCGGCGCGACGGGGCGGAACTCGCCGGCGCCGAGCAGCGCGTGTTCGCGCCATCCCGCGTTGTGCACCACCAGCGTGCCGGCAGCGACCGCGGGATCGGCCGACGCGATCACCTCGCCGACGGCTCCGCCCTGCGCCGGCTCGTCCAGCCGCCAGGGCGGGGCGTAGGACGGCACGTCGTTCATCCGCCCACGCATGTACGGGTCGACGGACATGACGAGATTGCGAACCAGCACCTGCCCCGGTCCCGGGTCGTCGAGTTCGACGTGCACCAGCCGGAAGTCGTCCTGGGTGGGCTCGCCGTGCGGGCGCGCCGCGAGCTGGATCTGTCGCGTCGGGGTGGGCATGGCCCCGAGCCTAGGCACCCAATCCGGAACGCAGAGTGAGCTTGCCGAGGATCCTCAGCAGGGTACGGCGCTCCGACTCACTGAGCGGGGCGAGGAAGCGGTCCTGGATGTCGGCAACCACAGCATCGAGGCGGGCCAACTCCTTGCGGCCGCTGGCGGTCAGCGCGACGATGTTGCGCCGGGCGTCCTGCGGATCTCGCTGCCGGGTGACGAAGCCACGCGATGCCAGCTCGTTGACGGCGGCGACCACGTCAGACGCATCGATTCCGGTCCGCCTGCTCAGCTCGGCCTGCGAGGCAACGCCCTGGTCGGCCAGCGACGCCAGCAGCCGCGACAGGTACCCGCTGGATCCGGCCGCGGCGAACGCCTCGACGCGGATCGCCTGAGCCCGCGCATGAGCACGCGACAAGAGCCACGTGGGCGCTCGATCGATCCGGCTTCCTGGCACCGACCGAGCCTAGCGCATTCGTTGGCGCAACCCACGAATATCCGGTATCGTTGGCGAGACCAACGATTACCTGGAGGCGCACGATGACCACATCATTCGGCCCGCAACTGATCGGCGAGACCGAGAAGACGCTGCAGGCGCTGCTGCGCCGGTCGCTGGACGGGACCGGACTCGACGAGCGGCTCTGGGTCGCGCTGCGCGTGGCCGACCAGCCGGACGGTCGCGCCCTGCGGGCCCGGCTCGCCGACCGCGCCCAGTTCGCCGATGCCGAGCAGCTGGTCGCCGGCCTCGAACAGCGCCGGCTCGTCGCCGACGACTCCCCCACCGCCGCCGGGCGGGCGATGCTCGAACGCGTCCTGGCCAGATCGGCGGAGTTGAGCGGCCCGATCTGGGACGACCTCGACGATGCCGACGCCGCAGCCCGGGCCCTGACGCAGGTGCTCGCACGGGCACGAGCCGCACTGGGGCAGACCGCATAGCGCCGGCCGGGTTCTGTCGTGCTCGCGGCGCAGGCTCAGCTGCCGCGGAACTCGCGCAGCGCCTCGCCGGCGGACTCGATCGACCCGACGGTGATCGGGTCGAGGACGAGCTGCAGGTGCGCGGCCCCGGCGCCGGCCATCGCGTGCAGGTGCTCGGCGAGTCCTGCGACAGGGACGGGCCGGACGGCGCGGTCGTTGTAGGTCTCACCCATCAGCCGCCCCGTCCCGCCCGGCAGCTGCACCAGCACTGCGGCTGTCGCCTCCACCTCGCCCGGAGCGCGCCCCGCCTGCCCGGCCGCGTCCTCGACCCGTGCGCGTACCGCTGTGAATCCCTCGGCGTCGTTGCCGTAGTCGCTCCACCAGACATTCCAGCAGTCCACGTGCGGGAGCCCGATCCGCATCATGCGCGGGCTGACCGAACCCAGCATGAGCGGCGGTCCGCCCGGGCGCACCGGCCTCGGGTCCAGCACGCAATCGACGACCTCGTAGTACCTGCCGCGGAAGTCGCTCCGCCCGCTGCGAACGAGTTCGCGGATGATCGTGAACGCCTCTTCGAAACGCGAGACCCGTTTGTCGTAGGCGAATCCGAAAGCCGTGTACTCCCGCTCGTTCCAACCGGCACCGAGTCCGAGGATCAGGCGTCCACCAGAGATCGCGTCGACCGTGGCGGCGAGCTTCGCGAGCATGGCCGGCGCATGGAAGCTCGTCGACGCGACGAGCGGGCCGAGCTCGACCCGCTCGGTCACCGACGCCAGTGCCGCGAGGGCGGTCCACACCTCCCACGGCCCGCGCACCTCACCGTCTGGAAGGTCGTAGAGCAGATGATCGCCCAGCCAGATCGAGTCGAACCCGGCCCCTTCGGCCGCCTGAGCCATGGCGACCATCTCGCGCCACGGCACCGCACGCTCTACTTCAGGTAGCTGAACTCCGACACGGCAGGGCATCGCCCGAACCTAGTACGCGACCCGGCCGGCCGGCGCCGGACGCGACGCTATGTCGTGGCTCACTAGCTCGTGACCCGATACGTCGGCGTGGCACGCAGGCGGATAGCGTCTGCCAGATGTGACGATCTCCCGCGCCCAGCGGCTCTCCCTGCGTCCCCGGATCGATGTCAAGGTCAGCGGTGAGACCACCGCGGGACGCATGTGGCTGCTCTCCGCGGTCGCGGTCGTCCTGGGCCTGGTCGGCGGCGGCGCCTCGGTCGGGCTGTTCAAGCTCATCGGGCTGATCACCCACCTGACCCTGCTGCACGACGTCGGCACGTCGCTGCCCAGCCTGCGCGGCTACCACCCGGACGGCTGGGTCGTGCTCACGGCGCTCGCCGGGGCGCTGTTCGTGTCGCTGCTCGCGATGTGGTCGCCGGTGATCCGCGGGCACGGGATTCCCGAGTCGCTGGAGGCCATCCTGGTGCGCGACAGCCGGATCCGGCCGCGAGCCGCGATCGCCAAGCCGCTCTCGGCCGCGATCACGATCGGCACCGGCGGCCCGTTCGGCGCGGAGGGACCGATCATCGTCACCGGCGGTTCGATCGGGTCGCTGATCGGCCAGGTGCTGTCGGTCTCACCGGCCGAGCGGAAGATCATGCTGGCGACCGGGGCCGCGGCCGGGATGTCCGCGACGTTCAACGCGCCGATCGCGTCCGTCATCCTGGCCATCGAGCTGGTGCTCTTCGAGCGGTCGCTGCGCACCGTCGTGCCGTTGTCGATCGCCTGCGGCATCGCGGCCGCGATCCACGTGGTCGCCTTCGAGTCGACCCCGCTGTTCGCCATGAACGCCGACCTGCACGTCGGGCTCGCGCACCTGCCGCTGTTCGCCGTGCTCGGGCTGGCGTCCGGAGTGATGGCGGTGGTGCTCAACAAGGGCCTGTTCGCGATGGAGGCCGCCTTCCGCCGGCTGCCGGTGAACATCTTCTGGTGGCCGCTGATCGGTGCCCTGGGCTTCTCGCTGATCGGGTTGTTCGAGCCGCGGACGCTGTCGATGGGCTACTCCGCGATCAGCGACACCCTGAACGGGCGGTTCACGCTGGCCGCGCTCGGCACCCTGTTCGCCGCGAAGTTGATCTCGTGGTGGATCTCGCTCGGCTCGCAGACCTCCGGCGGCACGCTGGCGCCGATGTTCCTGGTCGGCGCGACCATGGGCGCCCTTCTCGGACACGGCGCGAACGCGCTGTTCCCCGGCCTGCACGTGTCGCCGGCCGCGTTCGCGCTCGTCGCGATGGCGGCCACGTTCGGCGCGGCCACCAGGGCGCTACTCGCCTCGGTCGTCTTCGCCGCCGAGGTCACCGGCGAATTCCACATGGTCGTCCCGATGCTCATCGGCGTCGCGTTCGCCGAACTGGTCGCCGAGGTGTTCCTCACCGACCGGCTGATGACCGAGAAGCTCTCCCATCGCGGGTTCCGGGTCGATTTCCGCACCGAGGTCGGGGCACTGCGGATGCGCCTGGCCCACCACGTGATGCGGCCCGCGGTCTGCGTGCCCGCCGACGCGAGCATCGAGGACGTCCGCAGGACCATGGCGGCCGAAGGGCTTGCCGTCATCGCAGTCGTCGACGACCAGCAGCACTACCTCGGCCTGATCACCGCGGCCGACTTGGACGAGGCCAGCGAGGCCGATGGGACCGACGAGTCCGACCGGACCGACCGGCCCGCGACGGCCGCCGCCGTCGCCGCACACACGGTCCGCCCGATCAGCCACTCGGACTACCTGTCCTCCGCGCTCACTCACCTCACCGTCCATGGCCTCGAGAGCCTGCCCGTGGTCGACAACCGTGTCGTCGTCGGCCAACTCGACCGCGCCGACATCGTCGCCGAACATCACCGTCACGTGACCGCGCTGGAAACCCGCCAGGCCGGCTGGATACACACGCTGCAGCACCGGCCGCGCACGTTGCGCCGCCGGCGCGGCCTCGCCCGGCGGACGATCCCGACGCGGCCGCCGGCAGCGAACGATCACCGGCCCGAGCAACCCGACGACACCTTGCGCCGCTTGCGAGCAGCCGCGGGCGATACGCGCCGCCGCCCGTCCGGCACCCGCACCGAATAGGGCGTTCCTCCTCGCGCCGGCCCGCGATGTCGTCCGGGTACGGCAGCATAGGAACCCGAGGTGGCGCTGACCTCCTACTGGCGGATCGATCCGAGGAGCTGGAGCCGTGCTGTTCTATTCGATGGGCGTGTCCGTGGACGGCTATATCGCCGACCGGGACGGCACGTTCGACTGGTCGGCCCCGGACGACGAGCTGTTCGGTTTCCACCTGGCTCGGGTACGCGAGCTCGGAAGCATCCTGTGCGGTCGCAAGCTCTACCAGACCATGCTGGTGTGGGAGACCGACCCGTCGCTGCGGGACGGCGAGCTCGGGGCCGAGTTCGCCGACGTGTGGTCCGCCCTGCCGAAGGTCGTGTTCAGCCGCACGCTCGACGCCGTTCAGGGCAACGCCCGGCTCGCGCAGTCGTCGCTCGCCGAGGAGGTCGCCGCGGCGGTCGCCATGACCGACAAGGACATCGAGGTCGGTGGCGCCGGCCTGGGCAGCGCGGCATTCGAGCTCGGCCTGGTCGACGAGCTGCGCATCTTTCGCCATCCGGTCGTCGTCGGTGGGGGCACCCCCCTGCTGCCACCGGTCACCCACACCGTCGCACTGGACCTGATCGAGACGCGCACGTTCGGCTCGCGGGTGATCTACGAGCGCTACCGAAGCCGCCGAGCACCCGCCTGAGCGCGCCGGGCTCGATACCGTGCACCTATGCCCATCAGACTCGAGAACGTCGGCATCGCCGTCCGCGACCTGGACGCGGCGATCGCCTTCTTCACCGACCTCGGACTGACCGTCCTCGGTCGTGACACGGTCAGTGGTGAGTGGACCGATACCGCCGTCGGCCTCGACGGCAACCACGCCAAGATCGCCATGCTCGAAACGCCGGACGGCGGCGGCCGCCTCGAGCTGTTCGAGTACATCCACCCCGACGCGATCGAGACCGAACCGACCCGGCCGAACGAGATCGGCATGCACCGCGTCGCGTTCTCCGTCGAGGACATCGACGAGGCACTCGAGATCGCAGCCAGACACGGCTGCCATCCGCTGCGCGGCGTCGCGACCTACGAGGACGTGTACAAGCTCAGCTACGTGCGCGGCCCCAGCGGCATCATCGTGATGCTGGCGCAGCGCCTGAAGCAAGCCTGACCGTCCCGCGGGAGGTATGGCTACGCGCACGTTCGCACTGCCCGCCGCACTGCTCGTGGTGTGCCTTGGCGTGCGTCAGCTGACGTGGAACTGGTACTTCCCGCCGCGGGAGACCGCGTCCGCGTACGCGACCATCTCCGCGTCGGACAGGCTGACACCGATTCGCCGGAGCGCAAGGATGGCCAGCGGCCTGATGTCCTCCGCGGGCTTGCCGGTGTGCTTGTCGCGCAACTCCGCGTCGACCTCGTTCAGCCGCGTGGAGGCCTGAGCGAAGATCGACTGCCCGCCGCCGACGTTCATGTTGAAGACCATCTGTCCAGCATCGCACGGCGTAGCGCCGTGGGTACGAGGCCCGAGCCCTAGGCCGGAGCGGGGGTCTCGGCGCGCACCCCGCGCGGGGCGGGCAGTCGCAGCGGTGGCGAGGGGAGCCGGATGATCGCCTCGAGCTCGCGTTCGAGGTGCGGTGCGGACCGATGCCCGTGGCGGCTGAGCAGTTCGAGCAGGGCGTCCACGGACTGGCCGACGGTGAACCGGCCGGTAGCCGTACTTCGCAGCGCCGCCGACATCGGTCCTCTGGCGACGGCGTCGCGGATGCCCCATGCGAGGGCCTCGGCGTTGTCCGGTTCGATCAGGATCACGCCACCGCAGTCGGTCTCGGGGAGCCCACCGTCGTCCGACGCAACGACCCAGCAGCCGGTGTGCTGGGCTTCGATGGCCACGATCCCGAAGGTCTCGTGCCAATACTGTCCGTTGGAGGGCATCACGACGATGTCGTGCTCGGCCATCAGCGATGACATGCTCGCCGGACTCTTGCGCGCCGGTGCGACGCCGAGGCCCGGATGCGCGGCCACGAGTTGCTCGATGACCTTGCCCTGCGGCTTGTCCGCGCCGGCCGTGGTGACCGTGAAGGTCAGCAGCGGGTCGTCCGCGATGACGTCCACGTGCAGCATCGACAGCAGGGTGTAGATGCCCTTCTCCGGGCTCAGCCGCCCGGCGTACAGGATCCGGGTCGACCCGCGTGGCGCGTCGTGGCGGTCCGCGAGGGCGAACGGTGACTCGGCGAAGGGATACACCACGTGGACCGAAGCGCTGTCGACCCGGAGATACTCCGACCACAGCCTGGCCGAGTACCGGCTCGTGGCGATCAGCACGCGATCCCGGACGCTCTCGATGGCGAGCGCGCGGTACTTCTCCCGGATCGGCGGCGGGTTGTGCAGTATCTGGAAGGACGGTTTGATCGTCGGAACGTGCGCGATGTCGTTGACGAAGACGACCGTGTCGGTCAGGCGACTGACGTCCGAGAGCTGCGCCACCGACAGGAATGGCACATCGGTGAACTGGTCCCGGCCGTCTGCGTGACCCAAGCCGACGGTCACCACCCGTGCCGGCACGCCGCGCCCGTTGAGTTCGCGTACCTGGCCGGTCGTGTAGTTCTCCGAGCCTCCGGTGCCCGCGGGTAGGACGTTGCCGGGCGACCAGACGAAGGAGATCACGCCAGCCGGCAGATGCAGTTCCGCCGTAGGGCGTGTGATTGGGTGGCCGCGCAGTACCGGCGCCCGACGGCGTCATGCCGAGCCGTTTCGTGCTCGCACACTGCGCAGCATTCCTTGTCAAGGACTGGGAGCGATGTGTCTTCCAACCGGATCTGGTCGGTAACCATGTATGCCTCTTCGTGGATCCGCAGGGGATCCAGCTCGTCGATCGCCGAGGGCGAAACCGGCATGGCGGCCGGCGTGCGACAGAGCCTCAGTACCACTGACACTACCTTGCCGGGCGGCGTTCGCGGCCAATACGGCCAGACTTCGCGCACGAGGCGGGGTGAGGAAGCAGTTGGCGAACGACCGGTCAGGACCGTTGCCGCGCCGCTGTCGAATCTCGGTAGCCGGACAGGACCGAGCGCTCGGCGGCAGCGCTCACGGCATCGGCGGCAGCGCTCGCCCGCGGTTCCGGCGGCCGGCTCGGGACGTGCAGCGCGCCGGCGATACGGCTCGCCCGTGGCAGGATCGGTGTGCCGAACGGCGATCGGCTGCCGACCTGTAGCGCGATCCCCACGGCTGCAGGAGTCGGCATCAACTGGGGGGCCGCACCATGCGGAAGATCGTTGTGTACGAACTGCTGTCACTTGACGGCGTGGCCGAGAACCCGGAGGAGTTCTTCGGCTGGGACGACGCGATGGATGCCAACCTCGCAGCACTGATCGCAACGCAGGACGCGGTGATCCTCGGCCGGCGCAGCTACGACGAGTGGGCTTCGTACTGGCCCGGCAGCGAGATCGAGCCGTTCGCGACGTTCATCAACGGCGTCGCCAAGTACGTCGCGAGCTCCACCCCGCTCGATCGGGAATGGGCCACCGCGAGCACCGTTGACGGCGACTTGATCGACTTCGCCCGCCGACTGAAGGACCAGCCAGGTGGTGACATCGGCGTTCACGCCAGTATCTCGGTAGCCCAGGCATTGCTCGCCGCGGACGTCGTCGATGAGCTCCGGCTCGTGGTCGCGCCGCGGATCGTCGGCAGCGGACGCAGGCTGCTCGACGGGCTACCGTCGCTTCGGCTCCGAGCAGTTCGCAGTTCGACGTCACCGAGCGGCCACCTCTTGGTCGACTACCGCCTGAACCGATGAGCGCAACGCGACCGCCCGGGTCCCATTTCACCGGTGCCAAGCGCCTCGGACGGCGCGGGCGAGTGAAGCTCTGCGCCGGCCCGCGGGCGCGCTGTCACCGATAGCGGTCATGATGGCGCAATGACGACTTATTCCCGCACCAAGGAGTTCGAGGCCGCCGCGTTCATCAGGGCGAGCTTCAAGGGCGCCACGTTCCGGTCCTGCGATGTCAGCGGTGTGACGATGCGAAGCGTCGACGTGGGCGGACTGGACATCGACAGCCACGACCTGTTCTTCGGCAGCCTGTTCGTCAACGGCGTCGATGTGGTGCCGCTCGTGGATGCCGAGCTGAACCGCCGGTTCCCGGGTCGCGAGCTGCAGAAGTCGCAGACACCCGAGGGCCTGCGCCAGGGTTGGGTCGCGGTGCAGGCCGCGTGGGAGACGACCGTGGCGGACACGCCACCGGAGCTGGTGGACGCCCACGTCGAGGACGAATGGTCCTTGGCCCAGACGCTGCGGCACCTCGTCCTGGCGACCGACGCCTGGCTGCGCGGCGGGATCTTGCGGATGCAGCAGCCGTTCCACGACATCGGCCAGATCTTCACCGGGGCGGCCGAGATGGGCTTCGACATGTCGATCTTCCGGGTGGACCCACCAGGCTACGAGGAGATCCTCGCGGTGCGTGCCGACCGGCAGCGGCTCGTGACCGACTTCCTGGCGACGGCCACCCCGGAACTGCTCGCCGAGGAACGCGACGACCCGTGGGGCGGCGATGACTGGCGCCCGAGCGTCGGTGACTGCATCCGCGTCATCCTGGAGGAGGAGTGGGCACACCTGCGCTACATCCGGCGAGATCTCGCGCTGTTGCGTTGAGCCAGAACGCGCCAGCCGCCGCACCGTCACGGGAAGGGTGACAGCGTGACCGCGAACGAAGCGTGCGTTCGCCGGCGCCACGTGAGCATACCTAGTCCGTTCGCCGGGCCCACTGCCGCTCGCACCTGATCCGGAGGAATTGGTGAAGCTTCTTCTCACTTCTGGCGGCGTCACGAATCCGAGCATCGCCGACGCACTGGTCGACCTGCTCGGCAAGCCGACCGCCGAGGCCGACGCACTGTGCATCCCGACCGCGCAGTGGGGCCACCCCCTGTGCGGACCGGTCTCGGCGCGGGGCTTCGTCAGCGGGCTGCCGCCTTGGGGTGGCCTGTCCTCGATGGAGTGGAAGACGCTGGGCCTGCTGGAGCTGACGGCCCTGCGCAGCATCGGCCAGGACCGCTGGGAGCCGTGGGTCCGCGAGGCCGACGTCCTGCTGGTCGACGGCGGCGACGCAACCTACTTGTGCCACTGGATGCGCGAATCCGGGCTGGCGAGTCTCCTGCCCGCACTGCCCGAGACGGTCTGGGTGGGAGTGAGCGCCGGCAGCATGGTGATGACTCCCCGTATCGGTGGCGCCTTCGTGGAGTGGCCCTCCGCACCGGACGACACGACGCTGGGCATCGTCGACTTCTCGATCTTTCCCCACCTCGACGTCTTCCCGACGAACAGCATGGACGAGGCGCAGCGCTGGGCCACCGAGATCGACGGCCCGGCCTACGTCATGGACGACCAGACGGCAATCAAGGTCGCTGACGGTACGGTCGAGGTCGTCTCCGAAGGGCGCTGGACGCAGTTCCCGTGACAGCCGGGGTTTCGCTCGCCCGGCAGCACTACGCGAGTCAGCCAACTGGCGGCGGTAGCGATGAAGGCGCGGAGCCTAGACCAGCTCAGCGCGTTTTCGGTTCAGGTAGGAGCGTTCGGCTGTGTTGCCGGTTGCTGCGATCGCCGCGTCGTAGGCGTCGCGTGCCTCGGCGCTGCGGCCGAGTCTGGCCAGAAGGTCAGCGCGGACGGCGTGGAACGCGTGGTATCCGGTGAGTGGCAGCCGGTCGATCAACGCGAGGGCGACCTCGGGGCCGTCGAGCTCGGCAACTGCGACAGCACGGTTGAGTACCACGATCGGCGACGGATCGAACCGGGTCAGCTGGTCGTAGAGCGCGATGACTTGCCGCCAGTCGCTGTCCGACGCGGTGCGGGCGTCGGTGTGGACGGCGTTGATCGCGGCGAGGATCTGGTAGCGGCCGGGCCTGTTGGTCCTCAGGCATTCCCGGACCAGGTCGTGACCTTCGGCGATCAGCGCGCGGTTCCAGCTGCCGCGGTCCTGCTCGTCGAGCGGGACGAGTTGCCCGTTCCGTACGCGGGCTTCGCGGCGCGCTTCGGTGAGTACCTGGAGCGCGAGCAGTCCGGTCACCTCCGGTTCGCGAGGGAGTAGCCCGCGCAGCACGCGGGTGAGCCGGATCGCCTCGCCGGTCAGCTCGGCGCGAACCGGGTCGCCGTCACCGGTGGCGAGGTAGCCCTCGTTGAAGACGAGGAACAGCACAGTCAGTACGCCGTCGAGCCGGGTGGGGAGATCCGCGGACTCCGGCACGCGGTAGGGCACGTTTGCCGCGGCGATCTTCTTCTTTGCCCGGGTGATTCGTTGCGCCATCGTGGTCTCGGGAACGAAGAAGGCATTCGCGATCTCAGCCACGGTCAACCCACCGAGAAGGCGCAGCGTCAACGCGATCCGCGCCTCCGGTGCGAGCGCGGGATGGCAGCAGGTGAACACCAGCCGTAGCCGGTCGTCCTCGACCGGTCCGGCGGGCTCGTCGTGCGTGTTGTCGTAGACCATGAGGGCTGCCTGATGCTTTGCCTCGCGTTGCCGATCGCGGCGGATCCGGTCGATCGCACGATTGCCCGCTGTGGTGGTTAGCCAGCCGCCGGGGTTGGGCGGCACGCCGGATTCCGGCCACTTCTCCAGTGCAACGACGAGCGCCTCGCCCGCCGCCTCCTCGGCGGTGTCGATGTCGCCGAATCGGCGGACGAGCGAGGCGATCAGGCGACCGTATTCCGCACGGAAGACGCGCTCGACTGCCGCCGTGTCCCGCTGCGGCGGCCCTGTCGTGGGTCGGATGCGCTCAGGCAAGACCGTCGAAGGGACGGACCTCGACCTTGCCCCGGCACGCGCGGGAGCCCTCGGCTGCCAGGCTGAGTGCCACGTCGAGGTCGGGTGCGTCGATGACCCAGAAACCGCCAAGCGCCTCCTTGGTCTCGAGGTACGGGCCGTCGGTCATCACCGGTGTCTGCCCCTGGCCGTCGACGACGGTCGCCGTCCCGGCCGGCGCCAGCCCGCCCGCGAATACCCAGTAGCCCTGCGCACGCAGCTTGTCGTTGAAGGCGCCGGTGGCGGCGAACGCCTCCTCCATCTCCTCCTTCGAGGCGTAGCTGCCGAACTCGTTCCTCTCGACAGGGCCGTGAACAGCCAGCAGGTAGTGCGTCATGTCAGTTCTCCTCATGTGCGAGCGGCCCCGATGACCGCCGTCCACACTCACCACGAACAGCATCGCGCCGATACGACAACCTGCCACAACAATCCTGCGACCCGGTGCTCATCGGCAACGACCCAGCGGCAGACATTGCTCGACCCGTCTGGTCGAAACCGCCGGCCGCCGTTCGTAGCAGGGTAGGACCGTCAAACCTGGGCAACCTGCACATCGGTGGTAGCGCCGTGACTAGGGTCGAGTACATGCACGAACACCAGCGATTCGACGAGGCGGCCGCGACCTGGGACGACGACCCGGACCACGAGAAGCGGCAGGTGGCCGTGGCCCGGGCCATCAAGGAGGCCGTGCACCTCAGCCGGCGGATGACCGCTCTTGACGTCGGCGGTGGTACCGGCCGGCTGAGCATATTGCTCGCCGACCAGGTCGCCTCCGTCGTCGTCACCGACCCGTCCGCGGGAATGGTGCAGGTTGCGCGGGAACGGATCGAGGCGGCCGGACTCGGTGACCGGGTGCGCGCTGTCCAGGCTGACCTGATGACAGATCGGCTCGATGGGATCTACGACGTGGTGTGGAGTTCCATGGCGTTGCATCACGTGCAGGACTTGGACAGGTTGTTGCGGTCCGTGGCGGGCCTGCTGGCCGACGGCGGCCGGCTGTGCATCGCGGACCTCGACGAGGATCCCGACGGCGCCTTCCACGCCGACAAGGCCGACTTCGACGGACATCACGGATTCGACAGGAAGCGCCTTGCCGAGCAGTTGACCCGCGCCGGGTTCGCCGACGTCAGCTTCGTCGACGCGACATCGGTCGTCAAGAACGGCCGCGAGTTCGGCATCTTTCTGTGCACGGCGACCAAGGAGCAGGAACCTAGCGGCGATCACTGACCCGACACGGCGGTCCGTGCGCAGATCGGACAGCTTGCTCCGGGAGAGGATGGTCCGGTGGCTACGAGTGAAACCCGTGACGGCGTCGCGCTCACCAACTTGGACGAGCAACTGTTCGAGGGCGCCGGAGCCACCAAGCGCGACCTCGTCGATTACCTCGACGCGCTCCACCCGCAGGTCATTGTTGCCCTCCGCGACCGGCCGTTGTCGGTCATCCGCGCGCTGCGCGGTCAGAAGCCGTTCATGCAGAAGAACGTGCCGAAGTACACGCCGGACTGGGTTGCCACCACGCCGGTATGGTCGGCAGCCTCGAAGCGGGAGATCACCTACGCGCTGTGCAACGACCGGCGGACCCTGTTGTGGTTCGCCAATCAGCGTGCCGTCGAGTTCCATCCGACCCTGTTCCGGGTTCCGGACACCGACGTCCCCACCCACCTCGTCCTCGACCTCGACCCGCCCGAGGGCGGTGACTTTCGCTCGGTGATCGCCGTGGCCGACCTGGTCCGCCAGGCGCTGGCCGACGTCGGCCTGGCCGGCGCGGTGAAGACCAGCGGGTCCAAGGGCGTGCACGTATTCGTCCCGGTGACCGAGGCGGACACCGAGCAGGTCGCCCTGGCCACGCGCGCGCTGGCGGTCCGGGCCGAGGCACTCGACCCGACCCTCGCCACGACCGCCTTCATCAAGGACGATCGCGAGGGGAAGGTCTTCCTCGACTCCACCCGCGTCGGCGGCGCCAGCGTCGCCGCCGTGTACAGCCCGCGGCTGCGGCCGGGCACGCCGGTGTCCTTTCCCGTCGCATGGTCAGCTCTCGCCGACGTGACCCCGGCCGACTTCACCGTGCGCACGGTGCCCACCCTGATCGGTGACGCGGACCCGTGGACGGCGCTGTTGCCCGCACCCCAACCGGTGCCCGCCGAGCTCGTCGAGCAAGGCCGCACCATCCCCGCCGCCCGCGCGCAAGCGCTGCACGAACGGCTGCGGCGAAACCACCGCGGAGAAGGCGTCGACGTGGCTGGATCGCAGTCATGATCACCGTCTGATTGCCCGACGCAGCAGGCTTGACAGGCGTGTGCCCTACCGCGATAGTTAGGTATGTGCCTAAGTTTCATGCCGAGCTCGATGCCGTGTTGCGCGCGCTCGCCGATCCGACGCGCCGCGCCGTCGTGGAGCGATTGGTGAAGTCGCCGGCAGTCGTGTCCGAACTCGCGGCACCGTTCGCAATGGCACTGCCGTCGCTCATGCAGCACCTGCGCGTTCTCGAGGACGCTGGGATCGTCACGTCGGAGAAGCACGGGCGCGTTCGCACGGTGAGCCTGAAACCCGGCGGGCTCGACGTGCTGCAGCTCTGGCTCGGCGAGCAACGCACGTCCGCAGAACGCCAAGCCGACCGGCTCGGCATCCACCTGGTCCGCACCACACCGAAGGAAGACTGACATGACCCGCGTTCGACTCGATCTGTTCCTCTCGCTCGATGGCTATGCCGCGACCGCAGAACCGACTCCCGACAGTCCGATGGGCAAGGACTGGGAGCGGCTGACGGCCGCCTATGCCGCCACCCGCACGTTCCGCGAGCTCGTCTTCGGCGACACCAGTGGCGCCGGCACGACCGGCATCGACGACCGGTACGCCCGGGCGTCCTTCGAGGGCATCGGCTCGGAAATCATGGGTGCGGCGATGTTCGGCCTGCACTCGTTCCCCGACGATCCGGACTGGAAGGGCTGGTGGGGCGACCGGCCGCCGTTCCACACCCCGGTCTACGTGCTCACCCACACCGCGCCCCGCCCGTCGATCCCGATGGAGGGGGGAACGACGTTCCACTTCCGCAACGCCGCCAGCAAAGAGGTGCTCGCCGAGGCGGGCGAGGCCGCCGGCGGCAACGACGTCCGCGTCGGTGGCGGGATCGGCACCGCGCGTGACTTCCTGCTCGCCGGGCTGGTCGATCAGTTGCACGTGATGATCGCCCCGATCATCCTGGGCAGGGGAACCCGGCTGTGGGACGACCTGGACGGCCTCGAGCTGACCCACACAGTGACGTCCGAGGTGGCCGAAAGCGGCACCATCCACGTCAACTTCACGCGGTAGCGCCATGACCATCACACGCCGGCTCGCTCGCGCCGGATTCACCCTGACCCGCGACTACCCCGTTACCGTCGAGCGCGTCTGGGACGCGTTCGCCGAGGGAGAGCAGAAGCTGCAATGGTTCGGCGACGGCGACTCCTTCGAACGCGATGAGTGGGCGTTCGACTTCCGGGTCGGAGGACGCGACATAGCCGAGGCGACTTTCCACAACGGGCCGGTGTCGCGGTTCGAGGCCACCTACACCGACATCGTCGAGCACGTGCGCATCGTCAACACCTACGACATGTGGCTCGACGGCGTGCACATGTCGACATCGGTGGCGTCGTTCGAGTTCGAGCCGATCGACCAGGGCACCCGCCTCACGCACATCGAGCACGGTGTCTTCTTCGACCAGTTCTGGGCCGACGGTCCGAACCGGGAGGCCGGCAGTCGGGGCATCCTCGAGACGCTGGGCAAGTATCTCGCGTAGATCAGTACCGTGTCCGCCGAGGCGGGCATCACACGATTCTCGTCAACCGTCCTGCGGACGAGGTCTTCGCCTTTGCGCGAACGCGAAGGATGACCCGCGGGCGTTCGACGCGTACTCAGCGTCGGGTCGCGCGCAGTACGACGTCCTCCACGTGGTGCGCGGTCGTGGCGGCGCCCGGTGGACGTTCGCGCTTCTCGTAGACGTCGACGGTCCATCCTGATGAAGAGCGCAGGACCTCGGCGACGTCCTCGACGCGCACGTAGGCATCGGGATCGAAGGGGCGGCCGTGCGCCGGATCCACCGTTTGGCGCATCGGCTCGATGTCGTGGCTGACGACGAGCAGCGTGCCGCCGGGCGCCACCGCCGCGAGCAGGTTGTGCACGCCGCTGCCGTCCGGTGTGCGTGGGATCGATGCGTACTGCGCCGACACCAGGCCGAACGCGCGCCCGCCGTAGGGCTGCCAGTCGTTCGCGTTCGCGAGCAGACACTCGACGCTCACCTCGCGCTGCCGTGCGCCCACTGCCACTCGATCCAAGGCACGCTGCGAGACGTCGCTCGCGGTCACGGTCCAGCCCTGTGCAGCCAGCCAGATCGCGTCCCCGCCTTCCCCAGCGCCGACGTCCAGCGCGGTGCCCGGACATAGTCCGTTGATCTCATTCACCAGCGAGCCGTTCGGGTTGCCACTCCAGAGCGGCTCATCGCGGTAGCGGTCGTCCCAGTCCAGCGCGTTCGCCGACGGCCGAGCCGCCACACGCATGTCCTCTTCGGCGAGGCTGAAGCCGATCATCGAGCCGATCCGGCTTCCCTCAGCAGCGGCCTGCAGCACCTGATTGGCGGGGTCGGCAACGTTGCCCGCCGCGTACACACCCTGCACGGAGGTCTGCCCCGCCGCGTCCGTCTCGATGCGGTCGCCCGCTCCGCTCGGATGTGCGACCGGCCGCAGGCCGAGTGATGCGAAGGCATCAACACGCGCGGTGAACCGCGGGCCGATCGCGATCACGTCCGCGTCGATGACGGTGCCGTCGGCGAGCTCGACGCCGGCGACGTGACCTGCTGCATCCTCGACGACGCGTCGCACCGTTCCCTCGACGACATCGACATCGCTCGCGCGCAGCGCAGCGACGTCGGCGTCGTCGACGCCCGCGTCGGGTTGCACGACCACGGTGAACCGGTGGGTGAGCTGGCGAAACAGTGCTGCCGGGTGCAGCCCACCGGCGTGCACTGCGAGCAGCACGATCCGCCGATCGCGCACCTCGTAGCCGTGACAGAACGGGCAGTGGATGACGTCGCGTCCCCAGTGCTCGGCGAGTCCCACGATGCGAGGGAGCTCGTCGACGAGACCGGTGGCAGCGAGCACACGCCGGGCGATCACCGCGTGACCGCCCTCGAGTCGGACCTCGAACCGTCCGTCGTCGAGGCGGCGCACATCGCTCGCTCGTCCGGTCAGCACTTCGCCGCCGTAGCTGCGCACTTCTTCGCGCCCTGCGTCGATCAGTTCGCCGGGTGCGGTGCCGTCCCGGCCGAGGAAGCTGTGCATGAGGGCGGCCGGCGCGTTCCTCGGCTCACCCGCGTCGACGACGATGACCGAGCGGCGCTGGCGGCCCAGCTGCAGGGCCGCGGCAAGGCCTGCTGCCGAGCCGCCGATAACGCACACGTCGCAGTGCCGCCGGACGGGCCGATCGTGTCGATCACTCATGGCCGCGACGGTACGACCGCGACACTCGATATCGCAACTCGCTTTGCTATATTCGCAAGATGTCGAGCAAGAGCGCAACGGACGATGTCGAGCAGGTCGTCCGAACCCGGCTGCGCAGTCTGCGCACGACGCTCGGCCTGTCCCTCGAGGAGTTGTCCAAGCGCACCAACGTCAGCGCGTCCACGATCAGTCGCATCGAAACGGGACATCGCACCATCAGCCTCGACGTGCTCGTCCCGCTGGCCAGGGCGCTGCAGGTCGACCTGGATGCCCTGCTCGACGTCAGCGGCGACGACGATGTCGTCATCCGCCCGAGTCCGAGCCGAAGCGGCAAACGCACCACGTGGATGCTGAGTCGGCCGACCGGTAGCACGATCGCGGTCAAGACGCGGCTCGAGCCCAGACGGCAGACCGATGAGCTACGCGTGCATCCGGGTCACGACTGGTTCTTCGTGCTGTCCGGGCGGGTCCGGCTGCGGCTCGGCGACCGCGACATCATCGTCGAGACGGGTGAGGCCGCCGAGTTCAACACGATGACCCCGCACGCCGTGTCACCCGAAGGCGCACCTGCCGAGATCATCCAGATCTTCAACCGCGACGGCTTGCACGCCCACGTCCACAGGCAACCCGGCTAGCAACCAGAGCAGGGATCGTCCGAGGACGCGCTACCCGTCGCGGCGCGTCCCGTCACCGACATGAAAGCCAACGAGCAACGGACATCCCGGGTGCAGCACCCGATGGAACTGCGCGAACACTGCGGGCAAAACGTGATCCGGCACGTGGATCACCGACCAGAACGCGAGTACTCCCGCGACGGAGTCGTCGGCCAGGTCGAGGTCGGTCATCGTCCCCACCTCGAAGTCGAGGTCTGGGTAGTCGCGCCTCGCGATAGCGATCATGCCGGGCGAAAGATCGATGCCGAATGCGTCTACGCCAAGTTGGTGGAGGTAATCGGTGACGTAGCCCGGACCGCAGCCGACGTCGGCCACCCGACCGCCACCAGCATCACGCACCAACTCGGCGAACAACGCCAGGCTTGCGCGCAAGTAAGGACTCTCCTCGAGCAGGCCGCGCACCTTGTCGGCGTAACCGGAGGCGTCGGTGTCGTACGAGGTTCGCGTGTCAGACAGCCAGTTGTCGGTCATCGCAGAACACACTAGAGCGCTCGGAACGACTTGTCGTCGGACGGCGGCACGGAGCGATCATGTGCCGCGAGGCGACGACCTCCGACTCGATGGCCGTGCCGCTGAGCGACCATTTCAGCGACGAATCGCATGCTTCTGCGAAGTGCCGACCGGTCGATCCCGCGCATGCTGTCGGACCCCGTCGGGCGAACAGATAGCTTGTGCGCTGCCGATAGCTGAGCTCGGCATCAAGATCCTCGCTGACTTCCGTGGCCAGTTGAATGTCGCTTGTCGGCGTCGACGACGTGGAGGAGGACTGCCACGAGGGCAGCGGCCTGACGATGTTTTGATCAACTACTTGCGTGAATCGAGCGGCCGCGGGATCGTGACATCCGATCTGATCGCCCGTCAAGGAGTTCCGATGGCCGACACCGACAGCACCGCGGGACAGCACTCGAGCCGCGAGGGTCGAGAGACCGAGCCTCGCCAGCTCGAGCAGCTCCACGTCATCGGCGCCACGGCCCGGCATTACGCCGAGCAACTCTCCACCCAAGCGCGGGCAGGTGACCCCTGCATCGACAAGATCCTCGCCTACAAGGACGCGGACGCCGCGTATCACGACGCGGTACACATGAGCTGGGAAGCGCGGCTCATGCACACCGTCTTCTACAACCAGCAGCGCTACGACATCCAGGTCCGCAGTCACGCCATCTTGCCGTCGGAAGTCGAACAGGCCGATCGTGCGATCGCGGAGGATCAGAAGCACATCGACCGGGCTGACAAGTTGACACGCGAATACGACGCGCAGGCGGGTGCAGCGCGCGTCGCCCGGCACAAGGCCATCGAGGCGTTGAAGGAGTGCCGGAAGCACCATCCTTACGAACACGAATGCGGGGAACGCGGCGGTCCGGGCATCCGCCGTCCTGATGGCAAGTGCGCCGCGTGGGCCGACCTGGAAGGCGGCCCGGAGGTCGTGCTCGGCGGGGACTGAGCGGGCTGCAAGGCACGCCCCTGAACGCGCTGCCCGATCGTTACTTGGTCTTCTCTATCGCCGCACTTCTGGCTGATCGGCGACTTTCCCGTCGTCGGCAAGCTGGTCGACGGCGTGGCCGGCTACGGCGGCAAGCTCAAGGGCCAACTCGTTGTCTCCGCCGCGCCAGTCGGCGATCGTGGGTCTACGAGATGAATCCGTCTTGTGCGCTCAAGGACCGTCGTCCCATGCGAACCGTCTCGGCGTCGCCAGGTGCACGATGAGCCTGTGAAGCTGAAGCTGGACCTGCACGACATCTACAACCGTGGCGACGAAATCGAGCGCGCGCTTCACGCGATCATCGATGAGGCGGTCACCAAGAAGGCGCCGCTCGTCGAGATCATCACCGGTAAGGGGTCCGGCCAGCTCAAGAAGCGGGTCCTGCGCTTCCTCGACCGCAACGACATCAAGGCCGTCTATCACCGGGTCGAGAAGGACTCCGACAACTTCGGACGCGTCTTCGTCCACTTCCGCTGGAAGTAGGTCGCTGCGCGGGCCGCCCGACTGCGGCCAAGGTGCGGCGGCGGACGGTGGTACCCATGGTTCAGCCGTGGCCAGCGCCAGGGTCACTGAGCACCTCGCGCCAGGAGTGACGCGGGGCGAAGCCAAGCAGGTCGCGGGCCTTGTCGATCGCGTAGAAGGTCTCGTCGCGAGCCAACTTCCGGCGTACCTCCACGCCGTTGTAGAAGCGGTCCTGGATTTCCTGAGTCGTCGCAGCCACGGACATGTCGGCGTTCGCGACGTTGAAGACCTCGTAACCCAGTCCATCGGTCTGCAGGCATCGTTGCACCAGCTGCCCAAGGTCACGGACGTCGATGTAGGCGAACAGGTTGCGGCGCCGTAGCGACGGGTCAGCGAGGAAGGCAGGGAACTTCTGCGCGTACTTGTGGGGCTCGATGACGTTGTTGATCCGCAAGCCGTACACGTCCGCCCCGGTCCGCGCCTGGAACGAGCGCGCTGTCACCTCGCCGGCAACCTTCGACATCGCGTAGGCATCCTCAGGAACCGTCGGATGATTCTCATCGACCGGCACGTAGAGCGGGCGCCGCTCGCCCTGAGCGAAACAGATCCCGTAGGTGGTCTCCGAGGACGCGAACACGATCTTGCGCACCCCCAGCCGGGTCGCGGCCTCGAGCACGTTGAAGGTGCTGAGCACGTTCGTCGCGTACGTCGCTGCGTCGGACCTCAGCAGGATCGCCGGTACCGCGGCGAAGTGCACCACAGCGTCGTAGCTCGGCTTCGACGGTAGATCCAGCTCCTCGAAGGTCGCTAGCCCGGCGAGCGCCGAGTAGGTCTCCCCTGCGTCGGTGAGGTCGACGCGAAGATCAGCGACCCCTGGGTGCCGCATCGGGACGAGGTCGGCGTTCGTGACCTGGTGGCCTTGCTCGGCGAGATACGGCGCAACGTGCCTGCCGGCCTTCCCGCTGCCACCGGTGAAGAAGATGCGCATACGTACCTTCCTACCGCGAAGGCGTGCGGCGAGTCCCACCGGCCAGGCGTTTGACAGCGATCCCAGAGACCGTCGCGAGGCCGACCAAGCCGGGAACCGACGATCGTGATGCAATCGCCGAACTCACCCCGACTCGCCGATAGGCGGTCGCACGCCTACCTGTCGTTATCGCGCAGTCCGCAAGATGATGTCGGCCGCACAGATGGATCGGTCCGATCGCAGTGTCATGCCGAAAGGTCGCGCACATCCCGTTGATCTTGACCGGCGCTCGGCGAAGTGACCTAGCCTTGCTCGGTGGACTACGTGGCGTGTCCAGACGACAGCGCACACCTGAAGGTGGATCTGGAGACGCACGTTGCCGGGCAGCCGCTGATCCTTACGTGTACTACATGCGGTCGCGTATTCCGGCTCGACCGCGACGGCGTCCGAGAGATCCCTCCGGGCGAGGACTCGAAGTGAACTGGTGGCGGACGACGTGCCCAGTGCCACGGACAGGTAGGCATGTGGTTCGCATGGCCTGTGCCACTGCCGGGCGCGCAGGGTCCGACCCGCACTGCCTAGGGCAGTGCGCGCCAGAATCGCCGGACACGACCCGGTGATTTGGGTGGCTGCCCGCCACCGTAGTGAAACGGATCGCCGTCATCGCCGACCCCGAACACCGCCATGTTTGACGGCAACGGCCCGCCCGTGAGCAGTGGCCGCGGGTCGACACCGTGTTCCATGGCGCGCCGGACGAGGTGGCCCCGGGCCTGCTCGTCGCGGTAGCCGGGGTGCAGCACGCTGCCGCTGACGACCTCGTCCCGCGGGTCGCAAGTGCCGCCGCCGATCTCATCCCGAACGCGGGCGCTGTACCGCTCGAACTCGCGCTCGAACTCCGCCTCACTGTCGTAGGCGGCGACGACGACCTCTCGACGCTCACGCCGCGTGCAGTCGAACCGCCGGTGGTAAATGACCCAACGCCAAATCGTGTCGTCGTCTGGATCAACCTCGGCCACGCCCCAACGCTAGACGCCGAGGCAAGGCCGATCGGCGAACAGCGATTGCACTTCAGACGCACCCGAAGGCGGCGTACTCCTCTGTCGTGGCAACGCGCCGACGGGATCTGCTGCACGGATAGGTGACATCTTGACCTGTCACCCGTTCGTGCAGCAGACCCATCCGCCGCAATGCGCGTTCACGTGAACGCGATCCTGAACGTGTCGAGTCGCGCAAGAACCGTCGATATGCGTACTCGCCCGTGCACACGGACCTGCCCAGATGGATCGATAGGGATGCCCCGAAGCGGGGTCCTATCGCACGCCAAGTGTGCGAGACGTTGGCGTCAATTGCCGTCGCGTTCGCGAATCTGCGCTCGGAGCTGCGCGACGACGTCCGCCCTCGCGTGTGCTGGAATGCCGAGCTGCTCGATCGCCTGCTCGCATAGACGCTCGGAGATCGCGTCGGCATGGATGAACAGCTCGCGCACCTGGTCCGCATCATCGAGCATGCGCTGCATTCCTACGGTGTTTATCGAATCTTCGACGTGGTCGCGGAAGTAGCGGTGCGCCAGCCTGTTGCGCTCGTTCACCGACTGCTCCAGGATCGCCTTGTCTCCATCGCTGAGGCCCCCATACTTGCCGACGCGACGGGCCAGGTCGGACGCTGCTTTGCGGAACTGACCCTCGAACGTGCGGTCCCAGTCGGACCGTTCAGCGATGTGCCCGTTGACCTGCCGTACCAGGACGATGGCGTTGACGAGCCCGTGTTCGAAGACCTGCGCGAAGTACATCGCGAGCCCGTACCGGGCGTAGGTCTCGCGCTGGCGCGACCCATCGTCGGGCAGGTCAGCGATCGCATCGAGGGCGAGTTCCACGAAGCTGACGGTAGACCTCGGCCGAAGTGCCCGCGGTGCCCCACGCAACGGCGCGCGCTAGTCATCGTCGCCGAAGTCGGGTGGCTTCCATCCGCCCAAGTACCGATCAGCTAGGTCGATTAGGGATGCGAAATCCTCGGAGTCGTCGAAACCGCGCGCCCGATCCACGGCATCTCTGACCGCATCCTGCGATCCGAAGACCGTGACCAGCGCCTCCCAGGACAGTCGCGCCGACCTCCGGACGGCGCGACTTCCCGTCGCCTGACTCCGTATGAAGCTCCGAGCGTCGCTGATCACTGCTACGAACAGTTCGGGAGTGCCGTTGTTCTTGAGGTATGCCGGGACGTCGGCACCGAACTTGTGCGCACCGTAAAGGAGGCGGAGCAGATCGCGTTCGCCCGCCAACACTGCCGGCGGGGTAGCGACGACCTGTGCGCCCAGCTCCGTTTCCAATGCTGCGGCGTCCGCCTCGGCGACGAGCCTGTGCCCTGCACCCTCCTGGTGCCCGACGATCGTTATCAGCTCGAGGCGTGACGACAGGTAGCGAATCTGCGGCAGCGCGGCCTTCACTATGGCGAGAACATCGTCTTCGGTTTCCAGCTTGCGGATCAAACGAAGCACAACCCGTGCGACGACGATGCGTGCATCGACCAGATCCCAGACTCCGCGCTGGCGCTCTGGGACGGATGGGAGCTTATTGAGCAAGACCACCGATGCCGGGAGGACAGACTCCGCCCGGTACTCGTGCTCATAAGCCGTAAGCGCTGAGATGACGTCTTCCAGCAGGCTCGGCTCGATCTCGTCTAGTGCCGCCTCTAGAGCGGCTTGGTCAGTGAAATGTCCGTACAAACGTTCAGCGGCGATGAACGCGTCCATGCCCTCGCCAGCGAGTCGTTCCAGATAGCGACGCAGTATCTCACCGTGGGCAACGCGTCGCGCCTTGAACCACGAGGCGAGCCAGTCAGACCCGTGGCGACTCCCCGAGGTGTACCGCAACCCCGCAGGGAAGAGGCGCTCCATCATTGCTGAGGCGATGTCGCGATGTCCTTCGGACTCGGCCGTCGCAATCAGCGATTCGACAGCTGCCTTGCCGATGTCATCTCGGCCGGCGTGGATTGCGAACGTGTCCCGCACTTCGGTCAGGTAGGCCTGGCATCCATAGATCGCATTGAACGTATCGGGCATGAACACGCGGATCGCCTCAAGCGCTAAGAGATCGACGAGCTCGATGTCATCCTGCAACTCTCGGAGCGAGGCGTCTATCGAGCTGGCGAACCGGCGGACGTCCCGCATGTTCTTGATCAACGGCCAGACGATCTCGGATAGGACATCCGGCCAGCGAGCTTCGTCGAATCGGATGCGAGCGCCCGTGGCATCGATCGCTTCGTTCAGCACGCGTCCGAAGGTGGTCAGGAGCAGTCGCTCTGGCAGCTGCGGAATGTCTACCGTCGTCTGCATGATCTTTTCGAGGTAGTCGCGGCCGACGACGCCATCGTCAGTCAGCGCCTCTTCGACCCGGCGACGATCAAAGGCGAGCAGGTAGATCACGTTGGGGAAGCTCGCCGTGAGACGGACCAGCTTGAAGATCTCGCGCACCTCGGCCGTGGTGAGACGGTCGATATCGTCGATGACGACGACGATCGGCACGTCCAGGTCGCTCAGATGCTTGACCAGGTCGGCCCGGCGGGTCTGGATGGTGCCCTTACGCTCGTCGCTCACCTTCTTGACGTAGCCTGAAGCGCTGCGGAAGCGGGCCAGCCAGGCTCCGACGACCGGCAATCCCATGAACGGCGTGAGTAGCTGGGCGTACGAGTCAAGCGAGTCGGCGATCGCTGTGAACCGCTTGCCCTTGAGCCGCAGCTGACCAGCCATCTCGTTGAAGAAGGACTCCATCAGCTGCTCGGCGCCCGAGAACATCCACGGGTTGAAGTCGAGTACCGGCACCGCTGGCATCTGGGCCAGGTTCTCTCGGACGAGGTTGACCAACGAGGTCTTGCCGGAACCCCAAGGACCGAGTACGCCAAAAACATAGCCACGGCTGGCGTCGACGACACGCAGGCTGTCAGACACCGACTTGGCGACCTTGCCGCGACGAAGCAGGTCGTCTGAAGCGCTCTCGATTGGATTGTCTGCCTGAGGCATACCCCTATCTCCCCATCATGCACATTCGGCGTCAACCAAGATCACGCCCCGCGTGGGGGACCAAGGAGCGTCAGGGTGCGCATAACCATCACGCACACGACGAGATCAGCGCTCGCCTGGCACGCGCTAATCGGCGATCGGGTCGGTCGGCGTGATCGAACGTAGTGAACTGCCGAGTGCCGGCGGTCGCCATACGTACGCACTAGGCGACCGGCCCGATCCGTCGATTGTGAGCGCGAGTCGCGCCCACATGGCTGCGAGCACCGCGCCGACCCGCAGGTGCTCGCATCGGGCCAGGTTTGACGTCGCGCGCCGGTCGATCGGGAGATCTTCCCGGGCCGGTGGGGAACTGGTCTCTTCTGCTCGGGAGTGTCGGACGGCGAAGCTGCTGGGCGTCCGTTACCCAGTTGCGAAGGAGCAGCCCATGAACACCCGAACTCTGACGGTCCTGGCGGTCGCGCTTGGCCTCGGCAATCCCATCGCTGCGATCATCACCAGCGTCGAGCACGCCCCGGACAGCGAGCCGGTCATGCTGGCCCTGATGCTGCTCCCGTGGCTGGTCGGCGCCGAACTCCTCCGGCACGGCCGGATCACCGCCGGCGCAGTCGTGGTCGGTCTGCTGTCGATCTTGGACGTGGTGAGCTTCCCGGGATGGAAGCGCACGTCCGCGTTGGACTGGACGACCCAATCGATCACGGCGCTGGCGGCTGCGGTGTCTCTCACGCTCGCAGTCGCCGTTCTGATGCGGGCGCACCACCGCACAATCGCGGCCGGAGCTGCGCGGTGAAGGCGCGCCTCGCGGCGCTGACCGCGCTCATTCTGGCCACCGGAGCCGCCTTGGCGACGCCCGCGTCGGCCGACACCGCGCCGGTGCTGGCATGTGGTTCGACGATCACCACCTCGTGCAGCCAGACCGCGCACTTCTCCGACCTGAACGAATGGCAGACGCCGCTCGGCGCCGGTACCGGCTGCCCGTCCTACGTCATTGCCGACTACGTGCTCATGGTCGGCAGCGGCAATGGAGTCGAGCACAACAACATCAACAAGGCGGGCGATTTCTGGGCGACGAACACCTTCACCGGCGATGTCACACTCAGCTTCTACGACCCCGCCAACGTCGATGTGACCGTTGTCGACGACCAAGGCGATATCACCGCGACACCGACCGGCCCGGCAGACAACGTCGTCGCCGGTCACCTGACCCAGTGGTTCGGAGTGTCCGACAACAAGCAGAACGGGCAGTTCGGCTTCACCTTCTCCTTCAACGGCACCGACCAGTCCGGCGCCGCACTGGCGATCCACGGAAACAGCCACGCCAACTGGACGCCGGGCAGCGAAGCCTTCGCCGGGCCGCCGCACCACTCGATCAACACGGCAAGCTGTTGAGTTCATGACGATTCGACCCTCCCGGCGGGACCATAGGGTCGTGACTGTCGCTACCACGACGGGCCGCCGTCACGCCTACGGCGTGGCGGCGGTTGTCGCGCTCGTCGCGCTGACCCTCGCCGCGTCGATGGCCGCGGCCGCGGTCGACAAGGGCAACCACGACTACTACCTGGACGAGATCGTCGGCGGGGTGGTCAGCGCGATCACTGCGGTGGTCGGCGCGATTGTCGCGTTGGCTGCGCCGCGCAACGTGATCGGCTGGTTCATCCTGGCCAGCGGAGTGATCGGCGCGCTGGCCGAGGCGCTCACCGAGGCCGGCGTACACGGTGTCCGGACCGCCCCCGGATCAGTCCACGGCGCGGCGTACCTGGTGACCTTCGGGGTAGCGTTGCGCACCCTGGCGCCGTTGCTGACGGACGCAGCCGTCCCTGCCTATTTCCCGGACGGGCGCCTGGCCGGGCCACGCTACCGCTGGCTGGGCTGGACGCTGACCGCCACCGCGCTCGTGGCGGTGATAGCCAGCCTCGTCGCGCCGATCGAGACGCGGCTGGGCAACCACTGGCACGGCCCGTTCACGCCCGCCGGCAAGCTCGGGGACAACCTGCAGGGGCTCGACGTCCTCGGCGTGCTGCTGATCATCGTCTGCGCGGTCGGCGCCTTCGCCGGGCTGGTACATCGCTGGCGACGCGGCGGACCGGTGGTGCGTCAGCAGTTGCTGCTGTTCGGCTGCGCGATCGCCGTGTCGGCGCTGTTCCTCATCGCTGTGCTGGCCGTCGTCACCACATCGAGCAGCAGCGGGCCGCCCCGGTTCGTGTTCTCCCTCGCCGGCCTGCCACTGCCGATCGCCGTCGCGGTCGCTGTCCTCAACCACGGCCTGTACGACCTGCGCCGGGCGGCCAACCGCACCATCCTCTGGTTACTGCTCACCACCAGCATCGCCGCCATCTACGTCGCGGTCGTCGTCGTTGCGGCTGCCGCCAGCCCGGACAAGTCCGCGTGGTGGCCACCGGCGCTGGCCGCAGGGGTCGCCGCGCTCGCGCTCGTGCCGCTGCGCGACCGGCTGCAACGTGTCGTGCACCGCGTCGTCTATGGACGATGGCGCGACCCCTACGAGGTGCTCTCGGGCCTCACCGCGCAGCTCGGGGCCACCGGTGACGTCGAGCGCCTGCTCGATGCCGCCGTCGCCCAGCTCGGCACTGAGCTCGACCTGGAGCTCATCAGCGTGCGCGATGCCTCCGGGACGCTCGTCGCCGGCGCGGCCGAGCGCGCGAACCGGTCAGTTCCCCTGCACGCGTACAACACCGTCGTGGGCGAATTGTGCTTCAGCCAGCCGGATCGCCAGCTCAGCGACTCAGAGCAGCGGCTCATCCGCGACCTCGCCGCGCACCTCGGCGGCACCATGCACGCGCGTTCCCTGCTCGACGACCTGCAGCGCACGCGCGAACGCCTCGTGCTGGCACGCGAGGAAGAGCGACGACGACTGCGTCGCGACCTGCATGACGGGATCGGGCCGGCGCTCGCCGGCCTCACCCTCAAGGCCGAGACCGCACGCGCACTACTGACCAAGGACACCGACGCGGCAGCGTGGCAGCTGGCCGATCTCAGCGAACAGATCCGGGCCACCGTCGTCGACGTGCGACACATCGTCGAAGGACTGCGCCCACCTGCACTCGACGAACTCGGGCTCGTCGACGCCTGCCGCCAAGCGGTCGACCGGCTCACCCGCGGCTCCGACGTCACCGCTGAACTGCGCCCGGGTCCGGACGTGACGACGTTGCCGGCCGCGGTCGAGGTGGCCGCGTTCCGGATCGTGCTCGAGGCGGTGACCAACGTCGTGCGCCACGCGCACGCACGCCAGTGCTGCGTGACGCTCGCCCACGATGACACCGACCTGGTCGTGGTCGTCGTCGACGACGGCACCGGCCTGCTCGACGGCCCCGGAGCCGGACACGGTCTGGCGACCATGCGCGAACGGGCCGAAGAACTCGGCGGCACCCTGTCCATCGTCCCGGCCGAGCCCGGGCTGCGCGTGACAGCCGTACTGCCGACCCGGCCCGCCGGGACCGTGACATCGTGACCCGCGTGCTGATCGTCGACGACCACCCGGTGTTCCGCGACGGCCTGACCGGGCTGCTCGCCACCCTCGACGCCGTCCAGATCGCCGGCGCGGTCGGCACCGCAGAACAAGCCCTCGACGCGGTACGCCAGTCGCCGCCCGACGTGGTCCTGATGGACCTCAACCTGCCCGGCGCCTCCGGCGTCGAGGCGACCCGGCAAGTCCTCGACCTCGCGCCGGCCACCGCGGTCCTGGTCATCACCATGGTCGACGACGATGACTCGGTGCTGGCCGCGCTGCGCGCCGGAGCCCGCGGTTACGTGCTCAAGGGCGCCTCGGCGGAAGAGATCAGCGCGGCGATCCGCACCGTCGCGGCCGGTGGCGCCGTCTTCGGCGCAGCAATTGCCAGCCGCCTTGCCGCCCAGCCCGCGCCAAGCGCCGCGGTACCACTCGGCCCCAACCTGACCCACCGAGAAAGCGAAGTACTGGCGCTACTCGCGGACGGCCTGAGCAACAAACAGATCGCCCGCACCCTGGACCTGTCGCTGAAGACGGTGCAGAACCACGTCTCCCACATCCTCGACAAGCTCCAGGCCGCCGACCGCACCCAAGCCGCGCTTCGCGCCCGCGGGATCACGCCGCGCTGAACTCGAACCAGCCGGTGCGACGGCCGCTCCGGGTGCATCAGGTCGTGCGTCACTCGTCTGTCACCTCGTGCATGACTAACCAACTACGAAGTGGCAAGCAGTTAGGCTGCCAATGGTGCTCGGACCGGATCAGCTGTGCGCTAAGGGCACCCCTCGGTGATCATAACCAGACGATCGAGTGCCAGTGGTTATGCTCAAGACGTGGAACGTCCGCTGACCGGTGAACCGCTCAGCGTCGACCTGCTCAACACCGTATGGGTCGAACGCGGCCAGGACCGCGATTGGCTGGCTACCGTGTCCGGCTTGCGCAGCTGGCTGCGGGAGCGCGAACTGCCGGCTGGGCGCACCGACGAGCACGTGCGGGCGACGCTCGTGCATACCCGGTCGGTACTCCGAGCTGTGATCGACGGGCTCGCCGGGGCCGAGGAGCAGCTCAATGCCGTCCTGGCGCGTGGGTTGATCGTTCGGGCACTCGACCATGGTCAGCTCCGGGAGCGGGTGGTACTCAGCGATGAGACTTGGCGCCTTGCCTGGCAGGCCGCCGACGACTACCTGCACCTACGCAGCACTGGCCCGGCGTCGATTCGGCGCTGCGCACAGCCGCCCTGCGTCCTGTTCTTCTATGACCCGTCCGGCCGCCGCCGCTGGTGTTCGATGGCCGGGTGCGGCAACCGGGCCAAGGCTCGGCGGCACTACGCGCGGGAGAAGGCCGTTGGATCCGGCCCCGAGCCGGCCGCGTGACCCGGGCGGACCGGGCCCGATCGGTGCGCGACAGCGGACCGGCACCGACTGCCGCCTCTCGCGGGATGTTGATGGTGCTGACCGGCGCGGCCTTTCTGATCTTCGCGCAGGCCTTCATGATCGCCCCGATCCTTCCGCGCCTGGCGCAGGTCTTCGGCAGCCGAGTGGGACTCATCGGTCTGGCGGTGCCCGCCTATCTCGTCCCGTACGGCGTGGCGAGCCTGGTGTGGGGGCCGCTCGCGGATCGGATCGGGAAGCGTCCGGTCATCATCGTCTGCCTGGCCACATTCGCCGGCCTGACCGCCGCCACGGCCACCGCAACCGGGGCGGGCGCGTTCATCCTGTGGCGGGCCGCGGCCGGCCTGGCTGCAAGCGGAATCATCCCGGTCAGCGTCGCGCTGATCGGCGACGTCGTGCCCTACGACAGGCGCGGGCATGCCCTCGGGTGGCTGTTCGGTGGCATGGCCGGTGGCATGGCCATCGGCTCCACGGCCGGGGCCCTGGCAGAACCCGTCGTCGGCTGGGCCAGCCTGTTCCTGGTCGTCGCCGTGGCCGCCGCCATCGCCGCTGCGTTCGTGGCCGGCACGGTGCCGGGTCAGCCGCGACCGGTCTGGTCCGAGCCGCGCCGAGCGGTGGCACGTGGCTATCTCGATCTGCTGGCTGACTCCCGCGCGCGTCGTACCTACTACTTCGTCGGGTTCAACGCGGTGTTGCACTCGGGGATCTACACCTGGCTCGGGCTGTACCTGCACCAGCGTTTCGGACTCGGGCCGATCGGTATCGGTCTGGGCCTGCTCGGCTACGGCATTCCCGGTTTCCTGCTCGGGCCGGTGATCGGTCGGCTGGCCGACCGAGTCGGGCGGGCCCGACTGATACCGTCCGGCCTCGCGATCGGAGCGTTCATCGCGCTCGGACTTGCCGCCCCGGCACCGCTGGTGGTCGTGGCCGTGCTGGTGACCGCGCTGTCGCTCGGTTACGACCTGACCCAACCCCTGCTCGCCGGTATCGTCACCGACCTGCCCGCCCGGCACGGCCAGGCGGTCGCGCTGATGGCCGTCACGTTGTTCACCGGCTTCGGCGTCGGCAGCTTGCTGTTCCAAGCCGCACTCAGCTACGGATTCGCCGTCGCGTTGACCATCTTCGGGGTGGCCGCCCTGCTTGCCGCCGCCTTCGCCGTGCCGATCTTCGCGGGTGAACGCGCTCCTCGCGCGCTCTGATGCCACAAGCTCATCGGCGAACCGCGGCTAAACGGCGCGGCGGGCCAACTCGGCGGCGCCGACCAGGCCGGCGTCCGGGCCGAGCGCAGCCAGCGCGACCCGAGCGAACGGACGGAAGCCGCGACCGGTCAGGGTGTGCTCGAACTCCTCGCGGGCCGGGCGCAGCAGCAACTCGCCGGCGGCAGAGACCCCGCCACCGATCACGAACACCGACGGGTCCAGGGCGGCGGCCAGCGAGGCCAGCCCGCGGCCGAGCCAGCGCCCCATGTCCGTGCAGATCGACGATGCGGCGGGATCGCCGGCGGCGGCAGCGGCGGTGACGAGTGGTCCGGTGATCTCCTCGGCGCTGCCGGCCAGCTCGATCAGCCGGGCGGCGGCAACAGGCGACTCGGCCGCCAGCTCGCGCGCATCGCGAGCCAGCGCCCGTCCCGACGCATACATCTCCCAGCAGCCCCGGTTGCCGCAGGCACACAACCGCCCGTCGGGAACGAGCGTCATGTGCCCGTACTCGCACGCCAGCCCGTACGCGCCACGGTAGACAGCGCCCCCGAGCACCAGCCCGCCGCCGATGCCGGTGCCGAGCGTGACGCACACGACGGCCGGCTCGTCCCGCGCGGCGCCGAAGCGGTACTCGGCGTACGCCGAGGCGTTCGCGTCGTTCTCGACGATGAGCGGCAGTTCGATCCGCCCGGCCAGCGCCTCACGCAGCGGCTCGTTGCGCCAGGCCAGGTGCGGCGAGAACAGCACAGTCGCCCGGTCGTTGGAGATCCAGCCCGCCGCCCCGATTCCCGCGGCGCACACGTCGTGCCGCGCAGCGAGCGAGCTGACCACCTCAACGATCACGTCCTCGGTGGCGCGCACGTCGGTGCCCGGCGTGGCGCGGCGTTCGCGGTCGATCACCCGGCCGGCGTCGTCAACCACTCCCCCGGACACCTTGGTGCCGCCGATGTCGACACCGATGGCCAGCGGCATGAAGGCGCTCAGCCCTCGTCGCCGGCAGGCTCGCCACCGAGGTCGATGCGCTGCACCCGCGGCTTGTCCTCGGGTTCGGAGGCATGCCCGCCGGCGCCGGTCGCGTCCAGCAGGTTGCGCAGCGCCGACACGACCGCGCTGCCCGCCTCGGCCACCCGCTCGTTCACGTCCGGACGCTCGCCGCGCAGCACCGCCATGAGCTGGCACAGCGGGCACCACTGGCAGGTCGACTCGTGCTCCCCGGCCGGCGGAAAGGTGCGCGTCGCCCAGTCCTGGACGGCATGCAACATCCGGCCCAGCTCGTCGCCGCCGAGACCGCCGCTCGACTGCTCACTCATCGCGATCGCCTCCCGGGACCACCGAACGGAACCGCACCCGCAGCCGCGCACCGTCGAAGTCGCCGCCGGCGACCTCGCAGCGTCGCAGCCGGCTCGGCAGCGACAGCACCCGCCGGTGCCCGCCGACCGTCACCACCAGATCGTCACCCGCACGCACCGCGTCGACGGCGGCCCGCTCGGCCAGCGGCAGCGCGAGGCTCAGCACGAACGAGTCGCCGTCCGCGTCCACACGCATCAGATCGGCGGCGCCCACCGGCGCCGGGTCCGCCCCGGGCAGCGTGCCGTAAAGATCAGCCGCGACCTCGCGCAGTGCGTCCGCACCCACGGGTTCGCCTGCGCGGTAAGGCAGTTCGCGCACCGGCAGCCCGGCGAACGACTCACGGATCGAGGCCAGCTGCACCTGCTGCGCGGCCGCCCAGCCCTGCCGCCACTCGTCGTCACCGGCCGGGAACACCCGGTTCGCCACCACCAGATCGACGTTGTACCCGTACAGCGCGAGCGCGGTGAACGTCCGCCGCGCCTCGGCCGCCACGACGGCCTCCGGGGTGAGCACGAGCCGCACCGAGGTCACCTGCGGGTCGCCGAGCAACTGCTGCACGCCGGCCAGGTCCTCGTTGAGGCGCAGCAGCGCGTCGAACAGGCTGTCCGGCGGGATCGCGTCGCCGCGCCCGAGCACGGTCGCGATCGGACGCATGCCACGCGCCAGCCGGCGCTGCGCCGGGAACACCTTCTGCAGGTACCAGGCCAGCGCCTCCGGCAGCGCGAGCAGGCGCAGCGTCTCCGCCGTCGGTGCGCAGTCGACGACGAGCGCGTCCCAATCGCCGGTCAGGGCGAGTTCGCGCACCGCGAGCAGCGCGAGCACCTCCTCCACGCCGGGCAGCACCGTCAGCTCGTCAGCCGTGATCGGGTCCACACCGCCGCGCGAGAGCAGTTCGGTGAGGAAGTCCTGCACGTCGCGCCAGGCCGCCTCGAACCGGCGCTGCGTGTCGAGCTGTACCGCCCACAGTGCCGGGGCGACCTCGCGGGGCTCGCCGGACAGCGGCACACCCAGCGCGTCGGCCAGCGAGTGCGCGGTGTCGGTCGACAGCAGCAGCGTCTTCACGCCGCGGTCGGCCAGACGCAGCGCGGTGGCCGACGCGGTGGTGGTCTTGCCGACCCCGCCCTTGCCGGTGAACAGGACGATCCTCATCCAGCGGACTCGACGTACTTCTTGAGTTCCTTGAGCGCGGTGTCCATGACGATCCGCTCACCCTTGCGTTTGAGCATGCCGAGCATCGGGATCATCAGCTCGACCGACAGCGAGTAGGTGACGTGCGTGCTGCCGCCGCGGGTCTCCAGCGTGTACGAGCCGCGCTGGGCCCGCATCATCTGCCCCTGCACCAGCGTCCACTCGACGCGCCGGTCGCCGTCCCAGACGTACTCCAGCTCGTACTGGTCGCGGAACACCCCGGCGTCCAGGGTGAAGGCCACGCGGCGGGCTCGGCCGTCCGGACCGGTCTCGAGCACCTCGGTCTTCTTCACCGAACCGGTCCACACCGGGTACTTCTCGAAGTCGGCGATAGCCGCCATGATCGCGCCGGGCCCGGCGTCGATCACGATCGACTGGGTCGACGCGTCGCTCACCTGCGACAGGCTACCGGCCCGTCAGCCGGAGCGTCGGGCGGCGATCCGGGAAATCCGGCCCGGATCCAGTTGGGAGCCCAACGACCAGAACAACTCCTTGGCGCCCAGCCGGTAACGCCGCGTGAGCCCGGTCACGGCGCGGCGGCGCAGCGTTCGCCCGCCCGTCCCGTCCAGGCGCAGGAAATAGTGCGCGACGACACCGTCCAGCGCAGGCTCCAGCCAGACCTCCATCGAGCCGGCCACCGTGCCGCCCTCGCTCGGCCCGACGAACCAGCGCATCCCCTTCTCGCCACGCCGTTCGTCGACCTGCAGGTCCAGCCGCGGCCACCACTGGCGCCAGTTCGCCGGCTCGGCGACGATCGCGCCGAGGGTGGCCGGCCGCGTGCAGATCCACGTCGAGTCGACGATGTCGATGGCGGGCACCGGCCCACGATCCCAGACCAGGCGCGCGCAGTCGCGTCGAGACGGGCAAAGGGTTACGGTGACCGCACCGCCCGGGGCCCGCTACGGCGCCCGGCGGCGCCCCGGTCGACCGCAGCACAACCACAGCAGAACCGCAGAAGGGACGACGGACGAGTGCAGGAGCTCCATGTCGCCAGCACGATCGGCACGCTGATCCAGAACAACACTGCGGACTTCGTCTTCGACAACGCGGCGAACCGCCCGCAGCACATCGCGCTGCGGCGCCGGGTCAAGGGCGCCTGGGTCGACGTCACCAGCGCGCAGTTCGCGGCCGAGGTCACCGCGACCGCGAAGGGGCTGATCGCGGCCGGGATCGCGCCCGGCGACCGGGTCGCCGTGATGAGCAAGACGCGCTACGAATGGACCGTCGCCGACTTCGCGCTGTTCACGGTCGGCGCGGTCGTGGTGCCGATCTACGAGACGTCCAGCGCCGAGCAGGTCGAGTGGATCCTGTCCGACTCCGGCGCGCGCGGGGCGTTCGTCGAGACCGAGGCGCACGCCGCCATCGTCGAGTCGGTGCGCGACCGGGCACCTGATCTGATCGCCGTGTGGCAGTTCGACAAGGGCGAACTGGAGCAGTTGGGCACCACCGGCGCCGAGGTCGGCGACGAGGAGGTCACCAAGCGACGCACGGCAGTCACGCTCGACGACCTCGCCTCGATCATCTACACGTCCGGCACGACCGGCCGGCCGAAGGGCTGCCAGCTCATTCACCGCAGCTTCGTCACCGAGGTGACCGAGCTGCTGGACGGGCTGTCCGAGTTCTTCAACGAGGACACGTCCACGCTGCTGTTCCTGCCGATCGCGCACGTGTTCGGCCGGGCCATCGAGGTGGGCGCGCTCGCGGCCGGGTGCACGCTCGGCCACAGCTCGGACATCAAGAACCTGCTGGACGACCTGGCGGCCTTCCGCCCCACCTTCGTGCTGGCCGTGCCGCGGGTGTTCGAGAAGGTCTACAACGGCGCCAAGCAGAAGGCGCACGGCTCGGGCAAGGGCAAGATCTTCGACGCGGCCGAGAGCGTCGCGATCCGGTACTCGCAGGCGACCGAGCACGGCACCGCACCCCTGCTGTTGCGCCTGCAGCACGCGGTGTTCGACAAGCTGGTCTACGGCAAGCTGCGTGCCGCGCTCGGCGGGCAGTGCATCGCCGCGGTGTCCGGCGGCGCCCCGCTCGGCGCGCGCCTGGGCCATTTCTTCCGCGGCGTCGGCATCACCATCTACGAGGGCTACGGGCTCACCGAGACGACTGCGGGGATCGCGGTGAACCGGCCGGGGGCGCTCAAGGTCGGCACCGTCGGGCGCCCCATCGGCGGCGCCACGGTGAAGGTCGCCGAGGACGGCGAGCTGCTGTTCAAGTCGCCCGTCGTGTTCTCCGGCTACTGGCAGAACGAGGACGCGACGCGTGACGCGTTCAGCGAAGACAGCGACGGCGACGGCGGGAACGGGGGCAGGCCGGCCACTGCGCGCGGATGGTTCCACACCGGGGACATCGGCGAGATCGACGCCGACGGGTTCATCACGATCACCGGCCGCAAGAAGGAACTGATCGTCACCGCGGGCGGGAAGAACGTCGCCCCAGCCGTGCTCGAGGACCGGGTCCGCGCGCACTGGCTGGTCGGGCAGGTGCTCGTGGTCGGCGACCAGCAGCCGTTCATCGGCGCGCTGGTCACGATCGATCCCGAGTCGCTGCCGGTCTGGCTGGAGCAGAACGGCCGCGCCGCCGACACCCCGGTCGCCGACCTCGTCGACGATCCGGCGCTGCTGGCCGAGATCCAGTCCGCGGTGGACGAGGCGAACAAGGCGGTCAGCAAGGCCGAGTCGATCCGCAAGTTCACGATCCTCGGCACCGACTGGACGGAGGCGGGCGGGCAGATCACCCCGTCGCTCAAGCTCAAGCGTGGCGTCGTGATGAAGGAGAACGCCGAGCAGATCGACGCGCTCTACTCCGGCAGCAAGCGGGGCTGAATCAGGACTGCAGCAGCTCCTGCAGTTGCCCGGCCAGCACGTCCCAGCGCCACGCGCGCTCGACCCACGCCCGGCCGGCCTTGCCCATCCGGGCCCGCAGGTCGGCGTCCTGCAACAGCTCGACGAGCCTGCTCGCGACGGCGTCGACCGACGTGCCGTCGACGACGTATCCGCTCTGGCCGGCCAGCACCGCGTCCGGCGCGCCGCCCGAGTCGCCGGCCAGCACCGGCAGCCCCACCGCGGACGCCTCGAGGTACACGATGCCCAGGCCCTCGACGTCCATCCCGGCCCGCCGCGTGCGGCACGGCATCGCGAACACGTCGCCGGCCGCGTAGTGCGCGGCCAGCTCGGGGTACGGCACGCCGCCGGTGAGCACGACGTGGTCGATCACGCCGTGCCGGGCGGCCAGCTCGAGCAGCTCGTCGTGGTACGGGCCCTTGCCGACCAGCAGCAGCGCGGCGTCCGGGACCTCGCGGCGCACGAGGGGCAGCGCCTGGATCAGGGTGTCCTGGCCCTTGCGCGGAACCAGCCGGGAGACGCACACGATCACCGGCCGGCCGCTGAGCCCGTGCCGCACACGGACCACCGAGCCGTCGACGTCCGGGCGGAAGGTCTCGACGTCCACTCCAGGTGTGAGCCGGCGCAGGCAGGCATGCGGGCCGAACGCACCCGCCAGCCGGCGCCGGGTGTACTCGCCGAGATAGGTGATCACGTCGCAGTGCCGGCCGATCCGGCGCAGCGCCTGGCGCCCGCCCGGCAGCATCGCCCAGCCGACCTCATGCCCGTGCGTGCTCGCCACGATCCGCTGCGCACCCGCACCGCGCAGTGTGGCAGCGAGCAGGCCGAGCGGTGCGGACGCGCCGAACCACACCGCGCTGCACCCGTGCTCGCGCAACACCGCGGAGATCCGCCGCGCGGCGCCCGGGGTCGGCAGTAGCAGCCCGGTCCGGTGCCGCACGACGGGGAACGGCTGCGCGGCGTCGAACCCCGCTGACCCCTCGTGGTCGGAGGCGTAGACGACCACCGATCCGGCCGGCTGGCGCACCGCGAGTTCGTGCACGAACGACTGGATGCCGCCCTGCCGGGGCGGGAAGTCGTTCGTGACGATCAGCGTCCGACGTGTCACGGCTCAGCCCAACTCGCGGATGAGGTAGGCGCGCCACTGCGCGGTGAACGCGGCCAGGGACAGGCCCACCGCGGCGTGCAGCGCGGTGGCGACCGCCTGCGCGGCCGGCGCCACGGCCGTCCCGACTGCGCGGTAGAAGCGGGCCAGCCCGACGACCCCGGCGCGCGCCGCGAGCAGCCGGCAGGCCAGCCACGCCTGCTCGTACGCCTGGGCCCGGCCCGGGGCACCGGCCGCGAACGCGCTGTCCGCGGGTAGGGCCGCCGGGACGTCGCCGGCCAGGACGTCCCGGCGCAGCTCGGCTGCGGCGACGGCCACCGACTGGCCGCTGCCGCGCTCGCCGACGTAATCGGCGAAGCCTTCGACGACCCAGCGAGGCGTGCTCTCGGACGTGTCCGCTGCCGCGGCCAGGTGGGTGAGCTCGTGCCGGATCACGATCTGCTCGCCCACGCCGGACAGTGTGCCGGGGGCCGTCGGCGACAGCACCAGGCGCTGGCCGTACGGCCGTCCGGTCACGGGGTCGACGCCGGCCGTGACCGCCGTCGCGGAGACGTCGGCGTCGGCGGTACCACCGGTGAGCGCCGCGAACTCGGCGCCGTCGGCGGGCACCACGACGGCCACCCGCTGCGACCAGGCGCCACCCCAGACCGCCGTCACGGCCGGGACGGCGGCGTCGGCGACACCGGCCAGGCGGGTCAGCGCGGTCGCGTTCGCGATGTGCCCCAGCACCAGGCTCGACGTGCCGCGGGCGACGACAACAGCGCCGAAGTCCCAGGGCCCACGCCAGCTCGTCCCGCCCGTGTCGGCCAGATCGTCGTCGCCGGCGAGCAGCACCCGGCCGCCGCGCCGCACGAACGTCCACCACAGGTCGTGCCGGTCCGGATCGGCGTCCACGCCGCGCAGCCGGTACTGCAGGCTCACCCGGACGATCCGCGCGGGTGCCCCGTAGCGACGCGTCGCCGCTGCCAGGGCGGTGCCGTCGGTGACCGGCGCGGCGACCGAGTAGCGCCAGGACTGCAGCGGGACGTCGGCGAGGTTGTCGAGCTGAGCCGCCTGCCGCGACCGGAACGCCTTCGCGGCGGCCGCGGTGTCGACGTCGGCGAGGAAGCCGGCCCGCGACCCGGTCAGCAGCTCGCGCGCGTGCCTGGCCAGCAGCTCGCTGATCTCCGCGACGGTGGGGGCGTCACGCCGGTGCCCGCCGCCGGAGGAGCAGGCAGCAGCGGTGCCGGTGAGCAGCAGCATCACGGCGAGCACGCGCGCGACGGACCTGGGCCGGGCCCGGTCCGCAGCTGCGAGCACCGCGGCGGCTGGCGTCAGCCGGTCAGCCGGGTCGAGCCGACGTAGCCGTTGCCCTGCACCGCCGGCACGACCGAGACGTTCTCACCGTCCTGCGGCGCGGACACCATCAGGCCGTCGCCGATGTAGATCGTGACGTGCCCGATCGGCGAGTAGTAGAACAGCAGATCGCCGGGTTCGAGCTGGCTGAACGAGACGTGATGGCCGTAGTTGTACTGGTCTGCGGCCGAGTGCGGCAGGCTGACACCGGCCGAGGCCCACGCCGCCATCGTCAGGCCGGAGCAGTCATAGCTGCCGGGACCGGCCGCGCCGTACACGTACGGCTTGCCGACCTGCTTGAGGGCGAAGCGGACGGCCTGGGCGGCTGCCTTGGAGTTGGCGGGCGGCACATTGGCGCGCAGCTGGTCCAGGCGCGAGCTGCTGACGGTCGGGTTGACCTGACGCTGGTACGCGGCGCGCTGCGCGGCGGTGAGCGAGTCCAGCAGGGTGCGGTACTTGTTCAGCTGGCGGTCGACCTGGGTGCGCTTGGCGGCGAGCGCGTCACGCTTGTCCTTGGCGGCCTTGAGCAGCGTCTTGGCTTTGGCCCGGGCCGCGTCCGCCGTCTTCTGCGCGGCGGTGAGGCCGCGGACGATCTGCGCGGTGTGCGAGGAGATCATCGACAGCGTCTGCAGTTGATCGAGATAGCTGGAGCCGCTGTTGCTCGACAGCAGCGCACCGGTGGCGCTGAAGCTGCCGCCCTCGTACATCGCGGCGGCCGCGGCGCCGAGCTGCTGGCGGGCCGACTGGAACGCCAGGTCGGCCTTCTCCGCGGCCAGGCCCGCCTTGGCGGCGGCGACCCGCTTGGTCTGGACGTCGATCTGCGCCTTGTCGAACTGCTCGACGAGTTGCGTGTTCTGCAGCGCGAGCTGCCCCAGTTCCCGCTGCACGTCCGCGACGCTGGGCGCCCGGCCGGGCACCTCCGGCGTCGCGGCGGCAAAGGAGGGGGTCAGGAGCGTGGCCGCGCCGAGAGCCACGATCGCGAGTAGGGGCCGGACGGGACGCGTACTTGCTTTCGCCACTGTTGGCCGAGCTCCGTTCTTCCTTGAGTCCGCCTACCGAGTTAGCTGACGGGTTCGGGCCGGAAGTAGCCCTACGGCACAAGGACGGCCCGCTGATCGAGCAGCCATCCCCGCACCGATTCACCCCAGGAGACGTTTGGGTCCCCGGTTCGCCACCGCGATCGAACGCGTTTGAGCGTCGGTCCCGATGTCGTGCGATTCGGCGGTGACATCCGGTGATGCTCGCGGTGAGCGTCAGGAAGCCGGAATGTCTCGGAAAGGTTACGACCCTCGCTCCCCAGGTGCAATGCGACCCCCTGGTGGGTAGTCGAACCACCCGAGAATTCTAGGCACTATCCCGGACAGAACGTGAGGAAACGGGCACGAATTTCAGTTGCGGCACGAGCCCGGCGTGTGCCAGCCGGTCCAGCGCGCGCCGCTCGGCCGCATCCAACTCGACGGGTGCGGGTGGTCGCTCCAGCAGGAACGCGACCACGCAATCGGGACATCCCTCGCCCTGCACCGGGCAGGTGTTGCAGTCGATCAGCATGCGGGCCTCCTCGCCCTGGCGGTGTCGAACGCCACGGACGCTAGGAGGCGGCACCGACAGTTTTCGCGGACGTCGCGTGGCGCGGGCGTCGCTCGGAGTGTCGCTGCCTTCGTCCCGCACGGCCGGGCGCCCTGGGTCGGAGGGCGTCGGGCTCAGCCGAGCAGGGCGAGCAGCACGGCCGACGGCGCCGTCCAGGCTCCGGCCCGGTGCACGTCGGCCACGATCTCCCGGTCGGACGTGACCACGACCACCGGCCGGCCCCGCGGCTCGGCGGCCACCAGCCGGCGGATCAGGTCGTCGGCGATCTCCCCGACACTGAACTGCACCCGGACACCGCGGGGCACGCGTGGCTGCACCGTCGGGCGGGTCTTGCCGTCGAACGCGACCGTCACCTCCGCCCCGCAGCGCGCGGCCAGCGCGGCCAGGGCGCCGATCAGCCGCTCCCGCTGCTCGGCCAGCGGCAGCTCGTCGTACCCGGTCTTGGTGACGTTGTAGCCGTCGACGATCAGGTGCACCTGGGGCAGTGCGAGCAGCCGATCCAGTGCGGCCGCATCGCGGGCCGTCCGCCCCGTCTCGGGCTCGTTCGCCGGCATGACCGAGTCGGCCGGACGCACCGACGGCGGTGGCAGGGACAGCTCGCGGCGCACGCCGGCCGTCGCTTCCTTCAGCGTCTCCAGCAGCAGCCAGAGGCGGGCGTCGTCGACGTCGCGGTCGCTGCGGGCGTCGCGGCGCACGCTCTCGCCGGCCCGTTCCAGCTCGGTGATCCGGGCGCGGAACCGGCGGCTGTCCGCCTCCCTGGCCGCCTCCGCCTTCTCCGCGCGGGCCTCGGCGTCGGCGAGCGCGGCCTGCGCGGCGTCGCGGGCGCGTTCGGCGGCACGCATGTCGCCCGTGCGGATGCGCAGCGCACGCTTGAGCTCGGCCAGTTCGGCCGCAGCCTCGGCGCCGGCCGCCGCGACCGCCTCCTTGGTGCGCGCGGCGTCGGCCTTGGCGCGCGCACGCAGTTCGGCGATCTCGGCCAGCAGCCGGGCGCGCTCCTGGCCGAACTCCTCCTCGTGGCTGCGCCCGGCCGCCCAGCGCGCGCCGGCCTCGGCGACCACCGCCTGCCAGCCGTCCGGCCGCACCAGGTAGGCCACCGCGGCGACGTCGACAGGTTCGGACGCCGCGGTCCGATCACCGGCCGAGATCGCCGCCACGAGCGTGGGCAGGGTCTCGGCGACGGCCTCGGCAACCCGCTCGCGGAACGCGTCGTCGGTGTCCAGAGTGGCCGCGATCAGCACGCTGCCCCGTTGCCGGCGCGCGGCGGGCGTGAACTTGGCGATCGCCCGAAGCGGCGCCGGGATCTCGGCCGGCTTGAGGCGGCCGAGCAGGTCGGCGGCGAGCTGGATCACCTGCTGGCGCGCGGGTTCGGGCAGTGCGACGCCGCCGGCGTCCTGCTCCGGAACCTCGGCCGCGCTCATAGCGCCAGGGTACGGGCCGGTGCGGGCGCGCCGCCGGGTTTTCGTCGTACCCCCGGCCTACCGTCCCGGTCATGGCGCATCCGGCATACGTGCAGACCAGCTTGGACGAGCTGGACGAGCCGCTGCGGCTGACCACGTTCACGGTGGTCGACCTGGAGACCACCGGCGGCTCGGCGGCGGCCGACGCCATCACCGAGGTGGGCGCGGTGCGGGTCTGCGGCGGCGAGGTCCGGGGCGAGTTCCAGACCCTGGTCGATCCCGGCGTCCCGATCACCCCGTTCGTCAGCGTGCTGACCGGCATCACCGACGCGATGGTGTCCGGCTCGCCGCGGATCGGCTCGGTGCTGCCCGCGTTCCTGGAGTTCGCGCGCGGCAGCGTGCTGGTGGCGCACAACGCGCCGTTCGACGTCGGGTTCCTGCGCGCCGCGTGCATCGATCAGGGCCTCGCCTGGCCGGGCTTCCCGGTCGTCGACACGGCACTGCTCGCCCGCCGGGTGCTGACCCGCGACGAGGTGCCCAACTGCAAGCTGGGCACCCTGGCGGCCTTCTTCGGCGCCGGCACCTCGCCCAACCACCGCGCGCTGGCCGACGCCCGGGCGACCGTCGACGTGCTGCACGCGCTGATCGGCCGCCTCGGCAGCCTGGGCGTGCAGTCGCTGCCGGAGCTGCGCGCGTTCACCGCGCAGGTCTCGCCGGCACAGCGCCGCAAGCGGCACCTCGCCGACGGGCTGCCCGCCGCGCCCGGCGTCTACGTGTTCCGCGACGCGCAGGGGACGCCGCTGTACGTGGGCACCAGCCGCAACCTGCGCTCGCGGGTGCGGCAGTACTTCGTCGCCAGCGAGACCCGGACCAGGATGGGCGAGATGGTCGGGCTGGCCGAGCGGGTCGACCCGATCGTCTGCGCGCACCCGCTCGAGGCGCAGGTGCGCGAGCTGCGGCTGATCGCCGCGCACAAGCCGCGCTACAACCGCCGGTCCAAGTTCCCGGAGCGCTCGGCGTGGCTCAAGCTCACCGACGAGGCCTTTCCACGGCTGTCCATCGTGCCGACGGCGCGCGGGGAAGCGGCCGCCTACCTCGGGCCGCTGCGCTCGCAGCGGCAGGCCGAGGCGGTCCGCGACGCGATCCACGACGCGGTGCCGCTGCGCCAGTGCACCGATCGGCTGAGCGTGCGCCGGGTGGTGCGCGCGGCATGCGCGCTCGCCGGCATCGGCCGGTGCTCCGCCCCGTGCGAGGGCAAGGTTCCGGCGGCCGACTACGCCGCGCTCGCCGACCTGGTGGCAGCGGCGTGGGCCGGCGACGTGCGGCCGCTGATCGGCCCGCTCGAGCGCAAGCTCGCCGAGCTGTCCGCGGCGCAGCGGTACGAGCAGGCCGCGGTCGTGCGCGACCGGATCGCCACCGTCGTGCGCGCCTGCGCCCGCATGCAGCGGCTGCAGGCGCTGACCGGCATCGACGAGCTGGTGGCCGCCCGCCCGGCCGACGACAAGCACGCCCGGCGCGACACCGGCGCGCGGCCCGGTCACCCGGGGTGGGACATCGTGGTCGTGCGCCGCGGCCGGCTCGCGGCCGCGGGGGTGGCGCCGGCCGGCACCGCGCCGTGGCCGGTCATCGAGGCGCTGCTGGCCACCGCAGACACCGTCGATCCCGAGCACGAGGCGCTGACCGAGGAGAGCGAGTGCATCCTGCGCTGGCTCGAGGAACCGGGCGTGCGGCTGGTGCACGCCACGCACCCGTGGGCCGTACCGGCGCACGGGGCCGGCGGCCTGGTGTCCTGGCTGGCGGCCGACTCGGCGCAGCGGGCCGCGTCACCGTTCGCCGACCGGCGGCCGCTGCCGATGAGCGCTCGCCCGGCCCGCGCGAGCGCCTGAGCCGGGCAATACGATGGCGCCGTGGTCACCGCCATCGTCATGGTCTCGGTCGAGACCGACAAGATCCCCGAAGTCGCGCAGCAGATCGCCGAGCTGGACGGGGTCAGCGAGGTCTACTCGGTCGCGGGCGACGCCGACCTGATCGCGATCGTGCGGGTGCGCGAGTTCGACCAGATCGCCGAGACGATCGCCGGCCGGCTGTCCAAGCTGCCGGGCGTGGTCGATACCGACACGCACATCGCATTCCGCGCGTACTCCCGGCACGACCTGGACGCCGCGTTCGACATCGGCTCCTGAGGGCAGCCGCCGCGTCAGCTCCCGCGTCAGCCGCGGCGTTCCAGGTCGGCGAGCCAGGCGTTGTAGGACTTGCGCGTCGCGTCGTCCTCGTCGAACGTCTCGGCCTGGGTGTCGGCGCTGCCGGTGTGCTCGGTGAACGTCGCCCGCCGGGCCTGTTCCAGCCAGCCCGACTCGTCCGCCTGATCGGTCCCGACCCGGCGCAGCCAGCCGATCACCAGTGTGATCATGATCGCGGCCATGATCCCGTCGCCGGCGAACCACATCATCGCGCCACCCGTCCGGGTGTCCGAGAGCGCATTCACCGCGACGTCCGGCGAGACCTGCATCGACACGGTGTGGCTGCCCTGCATCAGCACGATCCCGGTGAACGTGTCGACGGCCATCGACAGCGCGAGCAGCAACCAGCGCACCGGCGAGGAGAGCCGCCAGCGGATCGGCTCGTCACCGACGACGAGCAGGAAGAACTGGCATCCGGCGATCACGTACACCACGTGCTCGACCTCGCCGGCCCAGGTGTTCTGCATGATCGTGTCCATCAGCCCGGTGAGGTGGCTGCCGACGATCACGATCGTGTACGTGGCCAGGGCGATCGGCGGTGCGGTCAGGACGGTGACGATGCGCCCCTTGAGGATCCGCTCCAGGCGGTCCCGCCGTTTCGGCGTGCTCGCCGTCATGGCCAGCCGCAGCGGCCGGCCGGCGATCAGCAGCGCCGGGGCCAGCATCACCAGCGCGAGGTGGCCGGCCATGTGCGCGGTGAACAGCACCTGGTCGTAGACGGCGATCGCGCCGTTGGTCGCGTACCCGCACACGAACAGCCCGAGCATGAACAGCACGGTGCGCTTGAGCGGCCAGCGCATGCCGGGCGAGCGGACCGGCACCAGCGCGACCGCGGTCAGGTACCAGGCCGCCATGAGCACCAGGACGGCGACCGCGATCGCGTTCAGCTGCCACTTGGTGACCAGCGCCGATCCGAGCAGCGGACCGAACGGGTCGGCGCCGGCGCGCGACAACGCGTCGGCGGCGTCCAGCCCGCCCATGTGCATCGCGTGCATGTCGTGCCCGCTGCCGGCGCGCAGGTAGTGCGCGACCGCTACGCCCAGGACCGCCAGTGCCGCCAGCGCGATCGCCCAGGTGAGCAGGACAAGACGGGGCAGGCGGGCCGAACGCGCGGACATGGTCCCAGTGTCCCACCCGGCCTCAGCCGCGAGCGGCCTGGCTGGCGTCGATCCAGCGTTCCAGGATGTCGGTCGCGGCGCCCTCGTCGATCGCCCGCCGCGCCTCGACCAGGCCGGCTGCGACCGCGTCGTGCAGCGGGCGACCGGCCAGCCCGTCGTGGGCGGCGATCGCGGCGGCGGCGTTGAGCACGACGGCGTCTCGGATCAGTGGCGCGCCGCCGGCTAGCACCTCGCGCACCACCGCGGCGTTGTGCACCCGGTCGCCGCCGCGCAGCGCCTCGGGTACGACCGGCTCGATGCCGAACGCGGCCGGGTCGAGCGAAGCCGGGGTCACCGTCCCACCCGCGGCCACCCAGACGGTGGACGTGGTGGTGGTGGTCAGCTCGTCCAGGCCGTCGTCGCCACGGAAGACGAGCGCGCTGTCGCCGCGCGCGGCGAGCACGGCCGCCATCACCGGAGCCATCCGCTGATCGGCACACCCCACCGCGGCCGCGCCCACCCGGGCCGGGTTGGTGAGCGGGCCCAGGAAGTTGAAGAACGTCGGCACGCCCAGCTCGCGGCGCGGGCCGCCGGCATGGCGCATCCCGGCGTGGAAGACCGGCGCGAAGCAGAAGCCGATGCCGACCTCGGCCACGGTCTCGGCCACGCCGACGCCGTCGAGGTCGATCGCGACGCCCAACTCCTCCAGCACATCGGCCGTCCCGCAGGACGACGATGCTGCCCGGTTACCGTGCTTGATCACCCGCCGGCCGGTCGCGGCCACCAGCAGGGCGGCCATCGTGGAGATGTTGACGGTGTGCGCGCGGTCGGCGCCGGTGCCGACGACGTCCACGGCGGGGCCGCTCACCGGCACAGGTGCGGCGCGGGCCAGCATCGTCTGCACCAGGCCGGCGAGCTCGTCGGGGGTCTCCCCCTTGGCGCGCAGCAGCACCGCGAACGCGGCCAGCTGCGCGGGCGTGGCCAGCCCGGTCATGATCTCGTCCATGGCCCAGGCGGTGTCGGCGGCGCTGAGGTCCTGCCGCTGGGACAGCGCGGTGAACAGCGTCGGCCAGTCCCGCACCGGCGAATCGGGCGCCACCGGCGCTACCGGACGACCGGGATGCCGGACCTGCGGTGCCGCAGCTGCTCGGCGACCACCGCGGCGGCCTCGATCGGGTCCAGCGGGGTGTGGATGACGGCGTCGGCGAGCGACCAGGACGCCAGCCAGCCGTCCTGCCTGCGGGCGATCAGCACCACGATCGGCGGACAGTCGTCGATCTCGTACTTGAACTGGCGGGCCAGCCCCATTCCGCCCGTGGGCTGGGCCTCGCCGTCCAGGATCACGACGTCCAGACCGCCGTCGTCCAGCTGGGCGACCACCTCGGCGTGGTTGGCGCACTCCACCCACTCGATGCGGCCGGTGTCGGGCGCCGGGCGACGGCCGACAGCGGTACGGACCAGGGCCCGGACGTCCGCCGAGTTGCTGTAGACGAGGACGGTGACGCGCTCACCCAGATCGGACATGCTGCAGATCGTATCGGCGCCCGCGCGGCGCATCCCGCGGCGGGCGGAACCCACCGGCAACACGACCCCCACCCCGACGCGATGGCGGGCCCCGGACAGGACATAATGCGGGGGTGACCTCGACTGCCACGGCGCCCTTCGAGTCCAGCAAGGTGCACTCGCTGACGCGTCCGAACATCGTCAGCGTCGGCACCATCGTCTGGCTCTCCAGCGAGCTGATGTTCTTCGCCGGACTGTTCGCGATGTACTTCACGATGCGCGCGGTGCACATGCCGGACTGGCCGATGCACCTGCCGAACGACGGTGGCATCGATGCCGGTCACGCGATCGTGCCGAAGATCGCCTACGCGACGCCGTTCACGATCATCCTGGTGGCCTCCAGCTTCACCTGCCAGTGGGGCGTCTTCGCGGCCGAGAAGGGCGACGTGTTCAAGCTGCGTCGCTGGTTCACCATCACGTTCTTCATGGGCCTGATCTTCGTGCTGGGTCAGCTCAACGAGTTCCGGATGGAGGTCGCCGAAGGCAACACGATCTCGCGCACCGGGTACGGGTCGGTGTTCTACCTGACCGAGGGCTTCCACGCGCTGCACGTGATGGGCGGCCTGCTCGCCTTCGTCTTCTTCCTGATCCGCACGACGCTGGGCAAGTTCACCCCCGCCCAGGCGACGTCGGCGATCGTGGTGTCCTACTACTGGCACTTCGTCGACGTGGTGTGGATCGGCCTGTTCGCCACGATCTACATCATCCAGTGAGCAATCGCCGCGACGGTGAAGGGACTTTCGAGTTGAAGGACTTCGACCTCGAGATGGCCGACGACGGCGAGTTCGGTTTCGAGCCTGCGGTGCCGGTCACCGGCGCCGAGCCGCGCGCCACAGCAGCTGCGTCCGTCGGCTCGCCCGGGCGCAAGCGCTCGCTCGGCAGGCTGCGCCGTCGCCTGACCGCCGCTGCCGTGCTGGCCGTGGCGCTGCTCGGCACCGGCGGCGCCTACACGCTGTTCGCGAACACCTCCGGTGCCTCGGACACCACCACCGGCGCCTCGGACATCGCGGCCGGCCGCCAGTTGTACGAGACCTCGTGCATCACTTGTCACGGCGCGAACCTGCAGGGCGTGAAGGATCGCGGCGTCCCGCTGCTCGGCGTTGGTGGCGCGGCCGTCTACTTCCAGGTCAGCACCGGACGCATGCCGGCAACCGGGCAGGGGTCCGAGCAGTACCGCAAGGACGCCAAGTTCACCGACGAGCAGACCCGCCAGCTCGCGGCGTACGTGCAGTCGATGGGCGGTGGCGAGGACATCCCGCGCGGGGCGGTCCGCGACGACGCCGACCTCGCCGAGGGCGGCAACCTGTTCCGGCTGAACTGCGCGTCCTGCCACGGCACGACGTTCAAGGGCGCGCCGCTGTCCGCCGGCGCCACCGCGCCGTCGCTGAACGATGCGACCGACCTGCAGATCTACACCGCGATGCTCACCGGCCCGGAGAACATGCCGGTCTTCGGCGACAACCAGATCACGCCGAGCGAGAAGCGTCAGATCGTCAGCTACATCCAGACCCTGAAGGCCTCCATGGACCCGGGCGGTCACGGCATCGACCGGATCGGTCCGGTGTCCGAGGCGGTTGTCATCTGGGTCGCCGGCATCGGCGCGATCATGCTGATCATCTTGTGGATCGGGGCAAAGACAGAATGACCGAGCTCGCGACTTCACCCGGCAGTGCAGTGGAGGATTTCGCCAGCTCTGCACGGGCAGCGACGACCAGCGAGGGAACACAGTGACCGGTAACCCGACCGAGGGCCCGAGCGCCGACGAGCTGCGGGAGATGTCGACCGAGGACGCCATGCGGGCCGGCGCCGAGGCCGACGGCGTCCACATCGTCAGCCGCCGCGACCGCTTCCCGGTTCGTGGCACCAAGGCCGAGAAGCGCGCCGAGCGTGGCGTGGCCGCGATGTTCACGCTGTCCGCGCTCGCCGGAGTGGGCTTCATCGTCGCGTTCATCGCCCTGCCCTACAAGTGGCACCTGCCCGGCACGCCGCAGAACTTCCGCTTCTACACGCCCGCGCTGGGCATCCTGATCGCGTTGATGCTGTTCGGCATGGCGTTCGGCCTGGTGCTGTGGGCCAAGTGGCTGATGCCCGAAGAGGAGATCATCCAGGACCGGCACGACGAGCCGTCCACCGAAGAGGACAAGCTGATGACCGAGGCCACGCTCGCGCGCGGCCTGGAGGACACCGGGTTGCCGCGTCGCTCGATGATCCTCAAGTCGCTCGGCCTCGCCGGCGGCGCGCTCGCGACGGTGCCGCTCGTGGCGCTGGTCGGCGGCATGCTCAAGAAGCCCGGCGACCAGCTGGACCACACGCTGTACCGCAAGGACAAGAAGCGCTTCCCGGAGAGCGGCGGGCGGGTGCCGCTCGTGTACGCCGACTGGCGCCGGGTCGGCCCGAACGACCTGTCCCCCGGCGGCATCGCCACCGTCTTCCCCGGCGTGCGCGAGAAGATCGACGGCTACGACGGCGTGACGTCCGCGTCGTCGCCGACACTGCTCATCCGGCTGCGTCCGGGACAGACCGTCAAGGCGCGCAAGGGTCAGGCCGGCTTCGGCTGGCCCGCCCACAATCCCGAGTACCTGGCGTTCTCCAAGATCTGCACGCACGCCGGCTGCCCCGCCTCCCTGTACGAGCAGCAGACCACCCGGTTGCTGTGCCCGTGCCACCAGTCGCAGTTCGAGGTGCTGCAGGACGCCAAGCCGGTGTTCGGCCCGGCAACCCGCAGCCTGCCGAAGCTGCCGCTGGACGTCGTCGTCGCCGAGGACGGCACGCAGTACTTCGTGGCCCGCGAGGACTTCAACGAACCGATCGGCCCCGGCTTCTGGGAGCGCTCCTGATGAGCAAGTCTCGCCGTACCGACACCCCGCGCACGCCGCAGGGCAAGGCCGCCAAGTTCTTCGACGAGCGGCTCAACCTCGCCGGGCCGATCCGCAAGCAGCTGAACAAGGTCTTCCCGGACCACTGGTCGTTCATGATGGGCGAGATCGCGCTGTACTCGTTCATCATCTTGCTGCTCACCGGCACCTACCTGTCGTTCTTCTTCGACCCGTCGATGGCCGAGACCGTCTATCACGGCCGGTACCTGCCGCTGAACGGCATCACGATGTCCAAGGCGTACGAGTCGACGCTGAACATCACCTTCGACGTGCGCGGCGGCCTGATCGTGCGCCAGATCCATCACTGGGCGGCGCTGCTGTTCGTCGCCGCGATGATGGTGCACATGTTCCGGATCTTCTTCACCGGGGCGTTCCGCAAGCCGCGCGAGCTGAACTGGCTGATCGGGCTGGGCCTGATCACGCTGGGCATCGTCGAGGGCTTCGCCGGCTACTCGCTGCCGGACGACCTGCTCTCGGGCACCGGCCTTCGCATCGCCGACGCGATCATGCTCTCGATCCCGATCGTCGGTACCTGGATCTCCTTCCTCGTGTTCGGCGGCCCGTTCCCGGGCGAGCTGATCATCGGACGCTTCTACATCGCGCACGTGCTGCTGATACCGGCGATCCTGGCCGCCCTCATCGGCGCCCACCTCGCGCTCGTCGTGCGGCAGAAGCACACCCAGTTCCCGCAGCCGGGGCGCACCGAGCACCAGGTCAGCGGCGAGCGGGTCTACCCGATCTACGCGGCCAAGGCCGGCGGTTTCTTCTTCATGGTCTTCGGTGTGCTCGCCGCCCTGGGCGGCCTCGCCCAGATCAACCCGGTGTGGCTGTACGGGCCGTACAACCCGGCCCAGGTGTCCTCCGGATCGCAGCCCGACTTCTACATGATGTTCCTGGACGGCTCGACCCGCCTGTTCCCGTCCTGGGAGATCAGGCTGTGGGGCCACACGCTGCCGCCGCTGTTCTGGCCGACCGTGGTGCTGCCGGGCATCCTGTTCACTCTCGCCGGGCTGTACCCGTTCATCGAGGCGCGGATGACCAAGGACAGGGCGCATCACAACCTGCTGCAGCGCCCGCGTGACGTGCCGGTCCGGACCTCGCTCGGCGCGATGGCGATCACGTTCTACCTGGTGCTGTTCCTGTCCGGCGGCAACGACGTCATCGCCAAGGCGTTCGACATCTCGCTGAACGCCATGACCTGGGGCGGGCGCATCGCGCTGCTGATCCTGCCGCCCATCGCCTACGTGGCCGCGTACCGCGTCTGCCTGGGGCTGCAGCGGCACGACCGCGAGGTGCTCGAGCACGGCCTGGAGACCGGCATCATCAAGCTGCTGCCGACCGGCGAGTTCATCGAGGTGCACCAGCCGCTGGGCCCGGTGGACGAGCACGGTCACGGCCAGCTGACCTACGCCGGCACCCCGGTGCCCAAGCGGATGGGCCAGCTCGGTGCCGCGTCCCCGCTCAGGCACATCCGCGGATTCTTCTACCCGGTGAAGGAGAAGCCGGAGATCCAGGCTGCGCTGGACGAGCTCGACGCGGCGCAGGAGCAGCGCGGCAACGAGCCGCGTGAGCTGGAGTCCAGCAGCTCCTCGCCCGAGTAGCGCACGGTCGGCTGTCTGCGCCACGTTGCTCAGGGGGACCGTGCTCAGGGTGCTGGTAGACGCGGACAACGTGTCACCGCGGCGGCTGCAACCCGTCCTCGACCTGCTCAGCGCGCTGGCGGGCGGCGTCGAGCTGACCGCCAGCGGCCGCCGCCATGCGCTGGACGCCCTCGACTGGCCCGCCAGCTCGGAGCTGCTGGCGCACGCGGGCTGGCAGCGTGCCGACGCGGCGCTGGCCGAGGCCTACTCCCCCGCCGACGTGCCGCTGATCCTGGTCACCGGTGACGGCGACTTCGCGCTGCTGGCCGCCCGCCATCCCGGACCGGTGCTGGTGGTGAGCGGCGCCCCCAGTGGGCGGCTGCGCGATCACGCGCGGGTCGTGGCCCCGGCCACCGAGGGCACCGCCCCGATTGCGTCCTGGCTGGACGTGCACGGCATCAACTGACCCCGGCGCGTGGTGCCCGCCCGCCCGGCGCGCGCTTCCCCCACCGGGTGACGAGTTCGCCCGCCCGGCGCGTGGTGCCGGCCCGCCCGGCGCGCGCTTCCCCCACCGGGTGACGAGTTTCCGCGCCCTGGATTCGTCAGCCGATGGGGGAAGACGGCGTGATTACGTAAGTGGATGGGGGAAGCGGGACGTCCAGCCCTGGTGCGCGGCTGTGGAGAACCCGACCGATGTGGACAACGGCGCAACCTGTCCGCGGGCCGGCGCACCCTAGTTCGCATGAACCTTGCCGAGCTGAACGCCGCAGCGCTGGCCTCGATCCCGGAACCGCGATGGTATGTCGAGCACGTCCTCGCTCCGTCTGACGTGGCCGCGGACAACGCTGCTGAGCACCGACGGGGCGACATGTTCGCCGACAGTTCCCGCGGCATGTCACCGGTCGCCGAGTCGGCGCACTGGTGGCGGCAACGCGCGGACGAGCTGCGTTCGGGATCTGCTGCCGAGCGCCGAGCTGTGCGGCAGGGCTTCGTTCTCACGCGGGCCCAGACGCTCGAGTCGGGGACGTCCGCATCGACGATCCGGCGGATGCTTTACCGCGGAACCTGGTGGTCGCCACGTCGAGGCATACTCGCGGTCGTCGCCGTACCGCAGGCCGACCGTTCGGACCCACACGCGGTACACCAGGCCAGGCGTTGCAAGCTGGCGCTGGCGTGTACCGCGGCTGCGCTCGCCAACCCCGGCCACGTCATCAGCGGCACCGGCGCCGCCACCGTGCATGGCCTGCCGCTGTTCACCCGGCCGACTGAACCGCAGCTCACGGCAGCGCCACCGCACACGCCCGGTCACCGCGCTCATGCGCTGGTGCGACCGGCCGGGCTGGCCGCGGACGAGATCACCGACTGGTACGGCGCGCCCGTGGCCACCGTGTCCCGATGCCTGGTCGATCTGGCGCGGCACGACCGGCGGGACGGGTTGGTCGCGGCCGACGCTGCAATGCGCGAACTCGGGTTGCGGCCGGCCGATGTGGACGACGCGCTCGCCCGGGCACGCGGCTGGCCGGGCGTGCGGCGGGCACGAAGCGTGCTGAGCCTTGGCAATCCGCTGGCCGAATCGCCACTGGAGTCGATCACTCGGTTGGCCTGCCACGACGCCGGACTGCCGCCGCCCGAATTGCAGGTACGGATCCACGATCCGATGACCGGCCGAACCGACCGGGTGGACGCCCTATGGCGCGAGCAGCGCGTGATTCTGGAGATGGACGGCCAAGTCAAGTACACCGGCAAGGAACTGTGGCGTGAGAAGCGACGCCAGGAACGACTGGCTCGGCTCGGCTACGACGTGATCCGGGTCTTCTGGGACGACGTCGTGCACGACTGGCCCGCCACGCTCGTCCGGATAAGAGCGGCGCTGGCCGGGTATTGAGCGGCCGGCTCCGAGCGGCGCTGGCCGGAGTTCAGTGGCTGGGACACAGCGGCGTCGGCCGGGTTGAAGTGGCCGGCGAACAGCGGCGTCGGCCCGCGTATGGAGCGATGGAGCGGCCGGGGATCCGGGGCGCAGGCCGGGTTCAAGTGGCTGGCGAACAGCGGCGTCGGCCGGGTTGAAGTGGCCGGCGAACAGCGGCGTCGGCCGGGTTGTCTGGCGGGGCGCCGGCTGCGCACGGAGCAATGGAGCGGCCGGGACCTGCCCTTCGTGGCCGAGCAGCAACAAGATCGCTAAGGACCTCTGCCGGTCGGTACAGCCCGCTTCCCCCACGGTGTGACGACTTTCCGGCGGCTTCCCCCCTGCTGTAGCGAGAATTTGGCCCGAATTTTCGGTACAGCAGGGGGGAAGCGGGGCGCGGTTGCGGCGCTGGCGGGCCGCGTCTTCGGTATGGCAGGGGGGAAGCGGGGCGCGGTTGCGGCGCTGGCGGGCCGCGTCTTCGGTATGGCAGGGGGGAAGCGGGGCGCGGTTGCGCCGTTGGCGGGGCGCGGTTGCACCGCTGGCGGGCCGCGTCGTGGTTACAGCAGGGGGGAAGCGGGGCGCGGTTGCGGCGCGAACGCGTCAGTGCGACAGCGGCTTACGGCCGCCGATGTAGTACTCGAACAGCAGGCCGCCGATGGTGAACAGCAGCAGCGCCACGCCGACGATCACCAGCCACATCTGGAAGAACGCCAACCCCAGCCCGACGACGGTGCCCGCACCGGCGAGCCCGACCGGCCAGTAGCTGCCCGGGCTGAAGAACCCGAGCTCCCCGGCGCCTTCGGCGATCTCGGCGTCCGGGCGGTCCTCCGGGCGGGCGTCGATGCGCCGGGACACGAACCAGAAGAACGAGCCGGAGATGAACAGCAGGCCGCCGGAGAGGATCAGGGCGAGGAAGCCGGCCCACTCGACCCGGCCGTGCGAGAAGCTGTTGGGCTGCCCCGTCCAGACGCCGTAGAAGGCCGCTGCCAGCCACAGGAAGACGGCAACGCCCAGGAACATCCGGGCTTCGACCTTCACGTCAGCTCCCCGACTTCTCGGACGCGGACCGCGCGGCGCGATCGGTGTTGAACGGATACGTGGTCGTCGCGCGCGGCGCCATACCGGCCGCCTTCAGCGCCACCGACTGCCGCGCGGGGTTGTCCTGGCCGGCCTTGTCCAGCGCGGCGAGGTACTTCTCGAACACGGCGGGGTCGACGATGCGCACCTCGAAGTTCATCTGCGAGTGATACGTGCCGCACAGCTCGGCGCAGCGGCCGACGTAGCTGCCGTTCTGGGTCGCGGTGAACTCGAAGCGGTTGTCCTCGCTGGTGTGGTCCGGCCCGTACGGGATGACGTCCCGCTTGAACAGGAACTCCGGCACCCAGAACGAGTGCACGACGTCCTCGGAGTGCTCGATGATCTGGACCGTCTCGCCCTTGGGCAGCACCAGCACCGGGATCTCGTCGTCCGACCCGACGGTGGACAGCGGGGTCTTCTTGTCGCTGGAGTAGACGGTCTTGGTGTCGTGGCTGTCCAGGTACTCGAACTGCCAGTTCCACTTGAACGCGTCGACCTGCACGAGGACGTCGGGGTTCTTGCTGAGCTTGTTGACATCGTCCTCGACGATGACGGTGCGGTAGAACAGCCCGGCGATGATGATGAACGGCGCCAGCGAGTACACCAGCTCGATCGGCAGGTTGTACTTGGTCTGGCGCGGCAACTCGTCGTTGCGCTTGCGGTAGCGGATGCAGCACCAGAAGATCAGGCCCCACACCAGCACACCCACGCACAGCGCGGCGACACCGGACCAGGTCCACAGCACGCGCATCTTCTCGGCCTGCTTGGTGACACCGGTCGGCCAGCCGAACCGCAGCTTCTTCTCCACGTCGTGCGCCGAGCAGCCGGTCAGCACCAGGGCGAGCGCGCCGGCGAGCAGCACGGCGCGGCCACCCCGCGCCCAGCGTCTGCGATGCACCCTAAGACCGCCTCTCGGACTCGTTCTGCCTCGTCTCGGAGACTACTGGACCGGCCCGCCCACGCGGGGATGGGGTCGCCGCCGCGTGCCCGGCCGGTGGCGCCCCGCCGGCCTGCGCCCGCCGCGTCCGGGATACTGGACGCGTGTGCGGACTGATCGGATTCCTCTCGGCCACCGGTGACGCGAAAGCTGTCGAGCCCGCGATCGGCGGTGCGCTCCCCCAGATGCGCCATCGCGGCCCGGACGAGGGCGGCACCTGGTCCGATCCGGACGTCGTGATCGGCTTCAACCGGCTCTCGATCATCGACATCGACCACAGCCACCAACCGCTGTCCTGGCTGGGCGGGCGCTACCACCTGATCTTCAACGGCGAGATCTACAACTACCTCGAGTTGCGCGACCGGCTGGCCCGCGAGTTCGGCGCCACGTTCGAGACCGAGGGCGACGGCGAGGCGATCGTCGCCGGCTACCACTACCTCGGCGAGAAGGTGGTGCGTGAGCTGCGCGGCATGTTCGCGTTCGTCATCTGGGATGCGCACGAGCGGGTGCTGTTCGGGGCACGCGACTGGTTCGGCATCAAGCCGATGTACACGTTCACCGACGAGCGCGGCTCGTTCTTCGCCAGCGAGAAGAAGTCGCTGCTCGCGGTCGCCGGCGAGGCGGTGAGCAAGGACGTCGACCACACCGCCTTGCAGCACTATCTGACGCTGCAGTACGTCCCGGAGCCGGCGTCGATGCACACGCAGGTGCGCCGCATCGAGTCCGGCAGCTACTTCACCGTCCGCCCCGGCGAGCCGGTGCGCCCGCACCGGTACTTCCACCCCGACTTCGCGATCAAGCCGGTCGCCGAACCGGAGAAGCTGTACCGGCAGATCACCGAGGCCCTCGAGGACTCCGTCGAGAAGCACATGCGCGCCGACGTCACGGTCGGCTCGTTCCTGTCCGGCGGCATCGACTCCACCGCGATCGCGGCTCTCGCCAAGCGGCACAACCCGAAGCTGCTGACCTTCACGACCGGCTTCGAGCGCAAGGGGTACAGCGAGATCGACGTGGCTGCCGAGTCGGCCGCGGCGATCGGCGTCGAGCACATCACCAAGGTCGTCTCGGCGCAGGAGATGATGGACGTCCTGCCGCTGGTGATCTGGTACCTGGACGACCCGGTGGCCGACCCGTCACTGGTGCCGCTGTACTTCATCGCCCGCGAGGCGCGAAAGCACGTGAAGGTGGTGCTGTCCGGCGAGGGCGCCGACGAACTGTTCGGCGGGTACACTATCTACCGCGAGCCGATCTCGTTGCGTGCGTTCGAGAAGCTGCCGGGAGGGATGCGCCGAGGCCTGGGTCGGCTGTCCGAGCGTATCCCGGAGGGGACCCGCGGCAAGGACCTGCTGCGCCGGGGCGCGATCGGCATCGAGGAGCGCTACTACGGCAACGCGCGCATCTTCCGGCCGGACGAGATGCGCGGGCTGTACAAGGCGTTCGACCCCGCCGTCTCGTACATGGACGTCACGAGAACGCTGTACGAGCAGACGACGCACCTGGACGGCTCGACGCGCATGCAGTACGTCGACCTGTTCACCTGGCTGCGCGGCGACATCCTGGTCAAGGCCGACAAGATGACGATGGCGAACTCGCTGGAGCTGCGGGTGCCGTTCCTGGACACCGAGGTGTTCGCGGTGGGCTCATCCATCCCGACCGAGTTGAAGATCACCCGGGAGACGACCAAGTACGCGCTGCGCAGGGCGCTGGCCGAGATCGTCCCGCCGCACGTGCTGCACCGGGCGAAGCTGGGCTTCCCGGTCCCGATCCGGCACTGGCTCAAGGACGTCATGTACGACTGGGCCCGCGCGATCATCACCGAGTCGCAGGCCGACGAGCTGATCGACCGGCAGGCGGCGCTGCGGCTGCTGGACGAGCACCGCGACGGCCCGCATGACTACTCGCGCAAGATCTGGACGCTGCTGGTGTTCCTGCTCTGGCACGGCATCTTCGTCGAGCAGCGGATCACGCCCGAGGTGCCCGAGCCGGCCTACCCCGTCCGGCTCTGACCCGATTGTGCAACTTCCTGCGGCGCTGGGCCGCAGCGGGTTGCACGATCGGGTCAGGACAGGAAGGGCAGCACCTCGTCGGCGCAGTCGTCGCCGTAGGACTCAGCGAGCCGGTCGGCGAAGTCGCCCGGCTTGATCTCGTACTCCTGGGTGCCGAGCGTCTCCAGCACATAGCAGGCCAGCGTGTTGCCGACCTGGGCGGACCGCTCCCACGACAAGCCCCAGTCACGCGCGGTCAACAGCCCGGCCCGCAACGCGTCCCCGACGCCGGTCGGGTCGGCCTTGGCCCGCTCCTTCGCGACCGGCACCACGATCGTCTCGACATCGCGGCCGCTGATCTCCACGCCGCGCTTGCCGAGCGTGGTGATCCGGACGTTGACGCGGGCGAGCACCTCGTCGCTGCTGAGGCCGGACTTCGACTCCAGCAGCCCACGCTCGTACTCGTTGCTGAACAGCAGGTCGGCACCCTCGATCAGCTTGATCAGCGCGTCGCCGTCGGCCATCCGGGTGACCTGCTGCGACGGGTCGGCGGCGAAGCGGTACCCGAGCTGGCGGCACTCCTCGCTGTGCCGCACCATCGCGTCCGGGTCGTCGGCGCTGATCACCACGAGGTCCGCGCCGGTGGCGCGCCAGGCGGGTGCGAGTTCGATGTTGCGCGCCTCGCTCATGGCGCCGGTGTAGAACGAGCCGATCTGGCACAGGTCGTCGTCGGTGGTGCAGATGAAGCGTGCGGTGTGGTGGTACTCCGAAACCAGGATGTGCTCGCAGTTCACGCCGTTGCGCTCGAGCCAGGCGCGGTAGTCCTCGAAGTCCTCGCCGACCGCGCCGATCAGCACCGGAGCACCGCCCAGTTGGGCCATGCCGTAGCAGATGTTCGGCGCGACGCCGCCGCGGCGGATCACCAGATCGTCGACCAGGAACGACAGCGACACGTTGTGCAGCTGGTCGGCCATGAACTGGTCGGTGAACTTGCCCGGGAAGTGCATCAGGTGATCGGTCGCGATCGACCCTGCGACGAGGACTGGCATGCTCGGCACGCTACCCAATCAGCGCGGCGACGGCGCGCTGTTCTGTCTTACCCGCCGGCGCTCAGCCGCAGAACGAGTTGCCGCAGGCGCAGCCACCCGACGCGTTCGGGTTGTCGATCGTGAAGCCCTGCTGCTCGATCGTGTCGGTGAAGTCGATCGTGGCGCCGCCCAGGTACGGGGCGCTCATCCGGTCGACGACGACGGGTACCCCGCTGAGCGAGAGCTCGACGTCGCCGTCGAGGCTGCGCTCGTCGAAGAACAGCTGGTACTGCATGCCCGAGCAGCCGCCCGGCTGGACGGCGACGCGCAGCCGCAGGTCGTCGCGGCCCTCCTGGTCGAGCAGCGAGCGCACCTTCTCGGCCGCCCCGTCGGTCAGCGTCAGGGAACTCGCCGGTGCGTCCGTGGGCGCGGTGATGAGCTCGACGGTGGTCGTTTCGGCTGCAGTCATGATGCTCCCCAGATCGTGGTGCCAGGTCGTGGTGCAGTGTCGGCGTCTTGCTACGGGGCCAACCGGGCCGGTCCCGCCACCTATTCCCCATAGTAACCGCCTTCGGCTCAGCGGGTACGCACGTCACCGTCCTGGACGCGCACCGGGATGGGCGTCAGCCCCCGCGGCGCGGGACCGTCGAGCCGCCGGCCCTGCGGATCGAACCGCGAGTGGTGGCACGGGCAGGCGAAGCCGTCGGCGGCCGAGACGAAGTCCACGATGCAGCCCTGGTGCGGGCAGCGCGCGTCGAATGCGGTGAATGCGCCGGCCTGCAGCTGCAGCACCCAGGCCGGCTCGTCGGCGGACCGGACGGTGACCTGCACCGCCCCACCGACCGGGACGTCGCCGACCGGCGTGAGCGGCTGGGACGGCAGCGCGGTGTCGATCTGCCGTTGCCGGCGCGAGCGGTGCGACGGACGTGACAGCGCGGCCAGCCCGAGCACCATCGCGCCGACGAGCGCGGTGCCACCGGCGAGCAGGGCGCGGCGGGTGCGGTCGTCGCGCGGGTGCGCGGCGCGCATCCGGTCCAGCCAGGCGTCCAGCGACAGCCAGCCCGCGCCCGCGATCAGCAGCGGAGTGAGCGCGAACAGGTACACGACGTCCGCACTGGTGAACCACGGCGAGGCGCCCCAACTGACCGTCAGCCACAGCGAGAGCGCGAGCAGCATCCCGCCGGCCGCGGCGATCCGGGTGAACAGGCCCAGCGCGAGCCCGATCCCGACGGCGAGTTCGGCAACGGCCATGGCGACTCCGAAGGCGACCGAGTGGCTCTGGACCACTCCGAGCGCACCGCCGATCGGGCTGTTCGCGCGGATCGCGGTGACCGAGGCGTGCATCGACAGTGGCGAGGCGTCGTCGAGGAAACGCGGATCGGCGATCTTGGAGATGCCGCCGTCGAGGAAGACGATCGCGAGGAAGGCCCGCAGTGGCAGCAGCACCCAGCCGACCTGGCGGGCGCGCTCGCGCCACGGTTCGGCCATGGGTACTCCCTCGGGGGCGGTGCGCTGTGGGCGCTCACATTGCAGCACGGCGTCCTGTGTGCTCTCGGCCGGATGCTCGCCCGGCCGGGGCCGTCCGTACTCTGGACGGGTGAAACGTCGCCAGTCGCAGCAGCCCGAGGTCGTCGAGGAGCCCGTCGCGGCCCCCCACGGCAAGGGTCGGCCCACCCCGAAACGCCGCGAGGTCGTCGGCCAGCGCGGCCCGGTGGTCGCGCCGAAGACCCGCAAGGAGGCCTACGCGCGGCAGAAGGAGCTCGCCAAGCAGTCCAAGGCGGCGCGGGCGGCGTCCGGAAAGGCGATGACCCCGGCCGAGCGCCGCGCGGCGCTGCGCGCGGGCGACATCCTGCCGCGGCGCGACCAGGGCGAGACGCGGCGGATCGCGCGCGACTACGTCGACTCGCACCGGATGTTCAGCAACTACCTGCTCTGGCTGTTCCCGCTGATGATCGCCAGCTACGTGATCCCGGGCGCCTGGATCGTCCAGATCGTGATCGTCGCGGTGTTCGTCAGCCTGATCGTCGAGTGGTTCTTCGTCGGACGGAAGGTGCGCCGGCTCTCGATCGAGCGCACCGGCTCGGCCCAGGGCGGCGCGATGTCGATCGGGTTCTACGCCGGCAGCCGGGCCTACCTGCCACGGCGCTGGCGGTTGCCCGCGCCCCAGGTCGACATCGGCGAGGAGATCTAACCGCGGGTCAGCTGTTCAGGTAGGCCAGCACGGCGAGCACCCGGCGGTTGTCGTCCTCCGACGGCGGCAGACCGAGCCGGGTGAAGATCGAATTGGTGTGCTTGCTCACCGCCTTCTCGGTGATGAACATGCGCGCGCCGATCGCCGCGTTCGAACGCCCCTCGGCCATCAGCGCCAGCACTTCCCGCTCGCGCGGGGTGAGCGTGCCGATCGGCTCGTCCGCGGCCGAGCGACGGCTGAGCAGTTGCCCCACGACCTCCGGGTCCATCGCGGTGCCACCGGCTGCGACCTGGCGCACTGCGTCGACGAACTGGCCCACGTTGAACACCCGGTCCTTGAGCAGGTAGCCGACTCCCCCGCTGCGGTCTGCCAGCAGCTCGCGCGCGTACAACTGCTCGACGTACTGCGACAGCACCAGGACCGGCAGGCCGGGCACCGCGGCCCGCGCCTCGAGGGCAGCCCGCAACCCCTCGTCGGTGAAGGTGGGCGGCAGCCGGACGTCGACGACCGCCACGTCCGGACGATGCTCGGTGAGCGCGCGCAGCAACGACGGCCCGTTGTCGACCGCTTCGAGCACCTCGAAGTCGTGCGCTTCGAGCAGCCGGATCAGCCCGTCCCGCAGGAGGGCGAGGTCCTCGGCGATGACAACGCGCACGGCAGCACCATAGCCGCGACCGTCGGACCGCCCGGCGGGCTCTGCACCGCGAGCGTGCCGTCGAACGCGCCGAGCCGCCGCTCGATCCCGCGCAGCCCGGTGCCGCGCGCCGGGTCGGCGCCGCCGGTGCCGTTGTCGCTCACCTGCAGGTGCAGCGCCCCGTCGCGATGCTCCAGCCGGACTTCGGCGGCCGTCGCACCGCTGTGCTTGATCACGTTGGTGACCGTCTCGGCAACGGCGAAGTAGGCCGCCGACTCGACCGGCGCGGGCAGCCGCTGCGGGACGTCGGCCTGCACCGCGATCGGGATCGGCGACGCGAGGCACAGCGCCTGGACCGCGCCCACCAGGCCGCGGTCGGCCAGCACCGGCGGGTGGATGCCGCGCACCAGGTCACGCAACTCGGTCAGCGCCTGGCTGGACGTCTCGCGCGCCTCGGCGAGCAGGGCGCGCACCGCGTCCGGGTCCCGCGCCAGCTGCTCCTCGGCCATCCCGAGGCTCATGCCGAGCGCGACCAGCCGGGCTTGCGCGCCGTCGTGCAGGTCGCGCTCGATGCGGCGCAGTTCGGCCGCGGACGTGTCGACGGTCTCGGCGCGCGACTCGGTCAACTGCTGGACGCGTTGGGCCAGCGTGGTCCGATCGTTCGGCGCGAGCAGGGCGCAGGCCAGGTAGGCGTGCACGCGGATCAGCACGCCCGCCGGCAGCCACCAGAACAGCAGGTCCAGGATCGCCTCGACGATGGCCATCAGCGACAGCGCCAGCCCGACGGTCGCGTTCACGGTCAGCCAGGCGAGATCCCGCCAGGTGGCCGGGTCCGCGAGCAGGGCACGCAGCCGCACCAGCAGGTTCCCCGGCACCGGGCGCAGGTAGGGCGAGCCGAGTTCGCGGCCCAGCAGCGCGCCCGCGTACCGGCGGTGCACGTTCCCGATCGGGCGCACCGCCACGATGCCGCCGAAGACCATCGGCAGGCCGATCCACACCAGCACCAGCGGGAAGCCGGCGAGGGTCAGCACGAACAGCACCAGGCTGGCGACGGCGAGCCCGGTCGCAGCACCCGCCCACAGCAGGAGCCGGAGCCGGTTGAGCAGTTCCTGACGCATCCGACACTCCTGAGGCTTCGCGGTGTTCGCAGTGTTCGCGGTGCCTCCATCCTGACCCACCTTCGTGGCCGGGGTGGTGGTGCTAACTCCACCGTGCCTGGGGAGCGAGCACCCGTGTGTGCGGCAGGTCCGGACGGCAACGTGAGGTTCGGCCGGCAAGCCGTCCGCAACAGATGCCGTCCGCAGCAGATGCCGTCCGAAACCCGAGAGAGGCGCAGCCGTGTCCCAAGCCCCCGCCACCACCCGCAGGCCGGCCACCGTCCGGGTGGCCCGCTGGAGCGCCACCCACCCGTGGCGCGCGATCGCGCTGTGGCTGGTGTTCGTCAGCGCCTGCATCGCGATCGGCAACCTGTCGGGCCTGCGCACGATCTCCGAGGTCGACGCCACGCCCGGGCAGGCCGGGCATGCGGCCAAGCTGGTCCACGACTCCGGACTGAGCGAGCCGGCCACCGAGGACGTGCTGATCACCGCCCGGTCGGGCACGCTCGATCACGCCGCCGCCGCCAGGGCCGCCCACGACGTGCGCAGCAGGATGGCCGTCCTGCCCGAGGTGGCGAAGGTCGACGCGCCGGTGACGGCGAAGAACGGCGCCGCGGTGCTCGTCGAGGTCACGCTGCGCGGCAATCCCGGCGACGCGCGCGATCGCGTCGGCCCGCTGCTGGACACGACCGCCAAGACGCAGCAGGCGTTCCCGGCGCTGCGCGTGGAGCAGGCCGGTGCGGCCTCGCTGACCAACGCGGTCAACGATCAGGTGAGCAGCGACCTCGGCGCGGCGGCGGACTTCAGCCTGCCGGTCACCCTGGTCATCCTGCTCGTCGCGTTCGGGGCCATCCTCGCCGCCGGCGTCCCGGTGCTGCTCGCGCTGTCCGCGGTCGGCTCGGCGACCGGGCTGTCCGCGCTGGTCTCGCACCTGATCCCCGATTCCGGCAGTACCTCCTCGATGATCCTGCTGATGGGCATGGCCGTCGGCGTCGACTACTCGCTGTTCTACGTCAAGCGGGCACGCAGCGAACGACACCGCCATGGGCGCAGTCACCTGGACGCGATCGAGATCGCCGCCGAGACGTCCGGGCACTCGGTGATCGTGTCCGGCCTCGCCGTGATCGTCGCGATGCTCGGGCTGTTCGTGGTCGGCGACCCGGTGTTCGCCTCTCTGGCGGCCGGCTCGATCATCGTGGTCGCCGTCGCGGTGCTCAGCTCGCTCACCGTGCTGCCCGCGGTGCTCGTCAAGCTCGGCCGCCGCATCGACCGTCCCCGCGTGCCGGTGCTGTGGCGCTGGTCCACGGCCGACCGCGAGCCCCGGCTGCTGCCGTGGCTGCTGCGTCCGGCGCTGACCCGGCCCGGCCGCACGCTGCTGATCTCGGTGCTCGCGCTCGGTGCGCTCGCCGTGCCCGCGCTGTCGATGCGCCTGCAGAGCGACACGCTGCAGACCCTGCCGCAGTCGATCGGCGAGACGCACGCGTTCGCGCGGCTCACCGCGGCGTTCCCGAGCCGGTCGACCACGCACTACATCGTGGTGCAGGCACCGGCCGGCGAGAGCGGTGCGGTGGCGGCGCGGTTGCGCGAGCTGGCCGGCCGGCTGGACGGCGACGCGCTGTTCGTCGCCGGCAGTGGTGAGGTGCGCACGTCCGCCGATCACACCGTGCACGTGCTGCAGATCGCGACGGACCGCGACCCGGAGTCGGGCGCCGCCCGTGACAGCGTGCGCCAACTGCGCGGCACGCTCGTGCCGGGCGCCGTGCGCGGGCTGCACGACGTGCACTGGGCGGTCGGCGGGGAGACCGCGACGAGCCTGGACACCGACACCGCGCTGTCGAACGCGCTGCCGTGGGTGATCGGCTTCGTGGTGCTGCTGACCATGCTGATCATGGGCTGGGTGTTCCGCTCAGCGCTCATCGCGCTGAGCACCGCGCTGATCAACCTGTTGTCGGCCGGAGCGGCGTTCGGCGTACTGGTGCTGACGTTCCAGCACACCTGGGCCGAGAAGCTGCTGGACTTCCGCTCCACCGGGGCGGTGATCAACTGGATCCCGCTGTTCACCTTCGCCGTGCTGTTCGGCCTGTCGATGGACTACCACGTGTTCGTGCTGAACCACGTCCGCGAGGCGGTGGCCGGCGGGATGAGCACGCGGCACGCGGTGCGCGCCGGCATCACCCGCTCGGCCGGGACGGTGACCAGCGCCGCCCTGGTGATGGTGTCGGTCTTCGCGATCTTCGCGGCGCTGCACATGGTCGAGATGAAGCAACTCGGCTTCACGCTGGCGGTGGCGGTGCTCATCGACGCGCTGGTGGTGCGGGTGATCGTGCTGCCCTCGCTGCTGACCCTGCTGGGGCGGTGGACCTGGTGGCCCGGGTCAGCCTTCGCTCAGCGGCATCGGCCCGTACACCTCGGTGGGGCCGTCGAACAGCCGCACCTGGACCACGCCGGCGTCGGCTAGCTGACGCCACTGCTCGCCGAGCCAGCTCTCCGCGTCGGACTGGTTCTGGTGCGCGGGCTGGGCGGACGGCGCCGGGCTGGACAGCTCGGCGCCGTCGGCGTCCTCGAACCGCCACGTCCAGGCCATGCGCCGCCTCCGGTGTCAGGTTGCCGTGTGAGCTACGACCCTAGCGGGCACCCCCGGTTGACCTGCGCTCACGTCGTGTGGTGGCATTCGAAACGCACAACCCATCCTGGACGGGGGAAGCCGGTCGAAATCCGGCACTGACCCGCAACCGTGAGGTTCCGCAGCGTCATCGTGGGACGAGTCGGAATGCCTGCCCGGGACACCGCTCCACAAACACGCCGTCGAGGTCGCGGCGCGGAGTCCGTGTGGGTGCGCCAGACCGGTTGCCCGCCCATGCGCGCGCCGGCCCGGTGCGGCCAGGCGACTCACGCCCTGGCCCCTTCCACGAAGGGCCGCACCCATGTCCGTCCGTCTCCCGTTCGCCGCGGCGGTGGCAGCACTGGCCGCCACCGCGCTGTTCGTGTCCTCTCCCGCGGTCGCCGCACCGCAGGCGCCGGCCACCACCACCTCCCCGACCGTCGCCGCCGCCGGCTGGCTCGCGCACCAGTTCGTCGACGGGAATCACTTCACGTACCCGAAGACGCCTGGCTCGTCGACCGCCTACTACTGGGGCGGCCTGACCGCCAGCGGGTTGTTCGCGCTCGCGGCCGCGAAGGTCGGCTCGGACCAGATGGAACAGGTGCTGCACTACATGGGCACGCAGGCCAAGGGCGACGCGAACCTGGGCACCGGGATGTCACCGGGTCCCTACGACGGCTCGGTCGCGACGTACGCGCTCGCAGCCGAGGTGAGCGGTGCGAACCCTGCTGATTTCGGCCCCGATCACCTGAACCTGCAGCAGGCCCTGGCCGACGACGAGTGCACGGCCGTGTCGGCACCGGCGAGCAGTACGGACTACACGACCCCGACGTGTCCTGGCATCGGGAGCGCGCGCAACATCTTCTCCAGCGTGTCCGAGTCGCTCGCCATCCTGGCGCAGGCGCGGGGCGGCCAGCAGCCCTCTGCCGCGGCAAGCACGTACTTCCTGTCCCTGCAGTGCCCGGGCGGCGGGTTCACCGGCCTGACCACGAAGTGCACCACTGACACGAACGCGTCGGTGGACGAGACCGCGTACGCGGTGATGGCGCTGCAGGCGCTCGGCGGGCACTCCACGGAGCTCGGCAGAGCCGCCACGTGGCTGCTCGGGCAGCGCTCGCGGGCCGGCTACTGGGTGGCTCAGGGCGGCCCGGACGTGGACTCGACCGGCCTAGCCGCCGCCGCGCTCGACGGTGTCGGCAAGGACGTGGCGAGCTCGCGAACGTGGCTGGCCTCCCAGCAGGTGACGGACGGGCCGACGGTCGGGGTGGGGGCGCGCCGCGGGGCGCTGAAGTTCCAGGGCGCCTTCGACGCCTCGTCGTCGATCAAGGCCACCGCCGACGGCGTGCTGGGACTGGCCGAGCACGCCTCGCTCGCGACGCTGACCGCCGCGGGCGCGAGCGCGACCGTGCCGGTGCTCGCGCTGGCACGGCCGGCGCTCGAATCCGCCTCGGTGCGCCAGGGTGGCGCGCAGACGATCACCGGCACCGGCTTCGCCGCCGGCGAGAAGGTGTCCGGAGTCCTGCACTCCGCGCCGGTCGCGCTCGGGACGGTGCGCGCCGATTCGAGAGGGACGGTGCGGTTGCACTTCACCGTGCCGCGCACCCTGGCGCCCGGCACGCACACGGTCGTGCTCACCGGGCAGTCCGGGCTGAGCAGCCGGACGTCGTTCACGGTCACCGCGGCAGCGGTCACGACCGCGCCGACCACCGCCCAGAACGGGGTCGACGCGAGCAACTGCGACCCGGCCCAGCTGGCCTGCACCGGCCGTGACGGCCGGCAGACCCGTGCCGAACTGGTACTCGGCGCCGGGCTGGTGCTGCTCGGCGGCCTGGCCACGTACGCCGGACGGCGCCGGCGCCGTCCGTGACAGCGCGAGCGCTCCGGCTCGTCGCGGCGGCAGCACTCGGTGCCGCCGCGACCGCCGGGCTGCAGGCAGCACCGGCGAGTGCCGCGCCGACGCACGTAGCAGTCGTGGTCGCGGGCGATCGAGCGGTGTGCGTCGACTGGCACAGCGGTATGACGGGGGCGGACGTGCTGGTGGCGGCGGTCCATGTCACCTGGGGCAACCGCGCGCCGTACACCGGCATGGTGCTGCAGATCGACGGCCGCCCCAGCGCGCCCGACCCGCAGCAGGCCTACTGGGCCTACTTCCGCAACGGCGTGTACAGCTCGGCCGGTCCGGCGTCGACGAAGCCCGCGGCAGGGTCGGTGGAGGGCTGGTCCTACGTGCCGGCGAACGGGTCCACGCCACCGCCGCCGTCCGGCAGCTACGCGTCCATCTGCGGCGGACAGGACCCGACCCCTGCACCGAGCCGGCCGCGCGGCAGCACGCACCAGCCGCCGGCGAGTTCCACCCACCGCGCGCCGGCGACGTCGAGCTCGCCCCGCACCAGGCAGCCGGCCGGCACCACGGCCGACACCGCGCGCTCCCCGGCTTCGACTACGCGCGCCGCGCGCACGTCGACCGTGGCAGCACCGAAGCCGACCGCGACGCCGTCGAACACCCCCACATCCCTGCGCACCGGCGACACCGCGAGCAGCACCGCCGCAGTGCCGGCGCAGGCCGCGCAGCGGCCGCAGCAGACGTCGCGTTCGGCGTTCCCGCCGTGGGGAACGGCGCTCGCGGTCGGCGCGATCGCCGTGCTGGGCGGGGCCGGTTACTGGTTCAGCAGACGCCGGGCCGGGCCGTGACCGCGCTGCCCCGCTTGCTGCACCCGGCGGCCTGGTGGCTGTGGGCGCTCGGCCTGGCGTACGCCGCGATGCGCACGACGAATCCCCTGCTGCTGCTGGAGATCGCGACGGTTGCCGGGGTGGTGGTGAGTGCCCGCAGGGGGCAGGCGCCGTGGGCGAACGCGTACGGGCTGCTGCTCAAGTTCGGCGCGGTCACGGTCGTGCTCACGATGGCTCTGCAACTGCTGATCGGTGTCCGCGTTCCCGGCCATGTGCTGTTCCGCCTGCCGACGGTGGCGTTACCGTCGTGGCTGAACGGGCTCTCGCTCGGCGGGCCGATCACCGGCGAGGCGGTGCTGAACGCGTTCACCGCCGGGCTGCGGCTCGCCGTCCTGGTCGCCTGCTTCGGTGCCGCGAACGCGTTGGCTCACCCGGCGCGGCTGGTGCGCATCCTGCCCGCGGCGCTCTACGAGGTGGGTGTGGCGATCGTGGTCGCGATGACGTTCGTGCCGCAGCTCGCCGAGTCGGTGGTGCGGGTGCGCGCGGCGCAGCGGCTGCGCGGGCGGCCGATGACCGGTCTACGCGGGCTGCGCGGCATCGCCGTACCGGTGCTGGAGGAAGCGCTGGAGCGTGCGATTCACCTTGCCGCGTCGATGGATTCGCGCGGGTACGGCCGTCGCGCCGAACGCTCGGCCATGGCCCGCCGGGCGAGCGCGGCGGCGCTGCTGCTCGGGCTCGCCGGCGCGGTGGCCGGCACCTACCAGGTGATCGGCGGCGCTCGCGATCACGGTGTGGGGCTGGCGTTGCTGGTCGCCGGTCCGGCGGTGGCGCTTGCCGGTGGCCTGCTGGCCGGCAGCAGAGGGCGACGCACCCGGTACCGTCCGGACCACTGGCGCTGGGCCGAGACGCTCGTGGTGGGGTGCGCGGCCGCCGTGGTCGTGGCCTACCAGATCACCGTGGCCGGCTCCCCCGCCGCCGGCGTCCCGTTCGCCTGGCCGGGGCTGGAGTTGGTGCCGTTCCTGGCCACGCTCGTCGCGGCGCTGCCCGCCCTTGCCACGCCTCCGGTGCCGACCGCGACGACGCGCGCGCGGCTGGCGGTGGCGGCACCGTGATCGAGTTCGAGCGGGTGAGCGTCAGCTACGACGGTGCCGAGGCGCCCGTGCTGCGCGAGGTCGACCTGCTGCTGCCCGAGGGCGAGCTGTGCCTGGTCGTAGGCAGCACCGGCAGCGGCAAGTCCACCCTGCTCGGTTGCGTCAACGGCCTCGTCCCGCACTTCACCGGCGGGCGGCTGTCCGGGCGGGTCACGGTTGCCGGACGCGACACCCGCACCCATCCGCCACGCGAGCTCGCCGACGTCGTCGGGGTCGTCGGGCAGAACCCGTCCGCCTCGTTCGTCGCCGACACCGTCGAGGACGAGCTGGCCTACACGATGGAGTCGCTCGGCCTCGCGCCGGACGTCATGCGGCGGCGCGTCGAGGACACCCTGGACCTGCTCGGGTTGGTGGAGCTGCGTGACCGTCCGGTCTCGACGCTGTCCGGCGGGCAGGCACAGCGCGTGGCGATCGGCGCCGTGCTCACGGCTCACCCGCGGGTGCTCGTGCTGGACGAGCCGACCTCCGCACTGGACCCGTCGGCAGCCGAAGACGTGCTGGCTGCGGTGCAGCGGCTGGTGCACGACCTGGGCCTGACCGTGCTGATGGCCGAGCACCGGCTCGAACGCGTCGTGCAGTACGCGGACACCGTGCTGTGGCTGCCCGGCGGCGGCGCACCGGTCGAGTTCGGCGCGCCGCCGGCGCTGATGGCGCGCACCCCGATCGCGCCGCCGGTGGTCGAGCTCGGGCGCGCGCTGGGCTGGGACCCGCTGCCGCTCACCGTGCGCGATGCCCGCCGCCCGGCCGTCGCCCTGCGCGAGCGGCTTCCCGCGACACCGCGGCCGACCGCGCGGCCGGTCGCCGGCGAGGTGCTCGCGCACGCGCACCGCCTGTCCGTGCGCTACGGCACGGTGGGCGCGCTGCGCGAGGTGGACGTGCAGGTGCGCGCCGGTGAGGTGCTGGCGCTGATGGGACGCAACGGGGCCGGCAAGTCGAGCCTGCTGGCCGCGTTCACCGGCTCGGTGCGCCCCGCCGGCGGGGAGGCGCGCGTCGGCGGGCTGGATCCGCGTGGGCTGCGCGGGCGGGCGCTGACCGACCGCGTCGGGCTGGTTCCGCAGCAGCCCGCCGACCTGCTCTACGGCGAGACGGTGGCCGCCGAGTGCGCGCAGGCGGACCGGGACGCCGCCGCCCCGGCCGGCACCTGCGCCCGGCTGCTGCTGCGCATCGCCGGCGAACTGGACGGCGACCGGCACCCGCGCGACCTGTCCGAGGGGCAGCGGCTGGCGCTCGCGCTCGCCGTGGTGCTCGCATCGGCGCCGCCACTCGTCCTGCTCGACGAGCCGACCCGCGGACTGGACTACCCGGCGAAGACGCGACTGGTCGCGGTGCTGCGGGAGCTCGCCGCCGACTGGCACGCCGTCGTGCTGGCAACGCACGACGTCGAACTGGCCGCCGAGGTGAGCAGCCGCACGATCGTGCTCGCCGACGGCGAGGTGGTCGCCGACGGGCCGAGCCGAGAGGTGGTGCTGCAGACGCCGATGTTCGCGCCACAGGTGGCCAAGATCCTCGCGCCGCTGCCGTACCTGACCGTGCCGGACGTCGTCGAGACGCTCGCCGCGGCGCACGTCGAGAGCGAGGCCGGGTGAACGCGCTGCGCCTGCGCCCGCGCGCCCTCGCCGCCATCGTCACGGTGACCCTGGTCGGGGTGGGGGCGTTCAGCTGGCCGCTGCTGATCGGGTTCACCTCGGCCGACAGCGGGCACGCCCGCGACGCGCCGTGGATCTTCCTGCTGATGCTGCCGCTGCTGCTGCTCGTGGTCGCCGCCGAGATCGCCGACGGCGGCATGGACGCCAAGGCGGTGGCGCTGCTCGGGGTGCTGGCCGGGATCTGCGCGGTGCTGCGGCCGGTGACCGGCGGGGTCAGCGGCGTGCAGTTGATGTTCTTCCTGCTGGTGCCCGCCGGACGGGTGCTGGGACCGGGCTTCGGCTTCGTGCTGGGCAACGTCGCGATGTTCGCCTCGGCGGCACTGACCGGCGGCGGCGGGCCGTGGCTGCCGTTCCAGATGCTCGCGGCCGGCTGGATCGGGATGTTCGCCGGCGTGCTACCGCCGGCGCGTGGGCGCGCCGAGCTCGTGCTGCTCGCCGGCTACGGGGCGCTCGCCAGCATCGCGTACGGGTTCGTGCTCAACCTCTGGTTCTGGCCGTTCGGCAGCGCGAACGTCGGCACCGCCGGTGCCGTCGCCTTCCTGCCCGACGCCCCGCTCGCGGAGAACCTGCGCCGCTGGCTGTCGTTCAGCGTGACCACCAGCCTGGGCTTCGACGTCCCGCGCGCCGTCGTCACCGCGCTCGCGCTGCTTCTCGTCGGGCGTCCGGTGCTGCTGGCCCTGCGGCGTGCGGCCCGGCGGGCGGCATTCGACGCCCCGGTCGAGTTCGCTCCGTAGGCACTGCGGTCCCGCGATCCGCCGGCCCCGGTGCCGGCTTTGCGCGATGTTCGTGCAGCCTCCGCGGCCGGGTTCGACCCCCTGTGCGCCCCACGTGTAGTGGATTGCCCCGGATCCCGGGGCAATCCACTACAGGCGCGACAACACCCGCCTCGGGCGCGGCCGTCGGGCACCGGATCCGGGGCCGGCACCGGGCGCCGGGCCGGAGCACCGGCACCGCCCGCTCCCCGACTGACGAGACGGCACGCGCGGCCTGTTGGCGCCGCTTCCGCGTAGGTGCCCGCAATACTTAGCCCCATGGCCAGCTCCCCCGTCGACCTCGCGACGTTCGGTGCCGACGTCGACTGGCCGGATCACGTCGCCGCCACCCGCACCCGCGAGCTGGCCGGCCCCGAACTCGGCCGCCTGGCAGACCTGGCCGAGTGGCTCGGCGGCGCGCAGGGCGCCGGCCCGCCGCGCCCGGTCGGCCGGGTGCGCGTCGTCGCCTTCGGCGCGCCCGCCTCGGACGCGGTGACCGACCTCGCCGCCGACCTGGACGCCGACGTGCGCGTCGTCGACACCGGCGCCGCCGGCGACAGCGCCGCCGACAGCGCCGAGACTGCCGGGGACCTCGCCGCGGCCGGCGCGGCCGGCGCTTCGGTTGCCGACGACGAGGCCGAGCGCGGCACCGATCTGGTCGTCGCGGCGGTCACCGGCAGTGCGATCGCGGCCGCGGTCGCCGTGTCCGTGCTCACCGATCTCGAGCCGGTCCGGGTGCTGGCCCGGGGGGCGCACGCCGTCGACGCGTCCGCCTGGATGCGGCGTGCCGCCGAGGTGCGCGACACCCGGCTGCGGGTGCGCGGCCAGCGGCACGAGCCCGGCGCGCTGCTCGCCGAACTCGGCGACCCGGTGCTGGCCGCGGCCGCCGCGTTCGTGCTGCGGGCGGCCGCGCGGCGCACACCGGTCCTGCTCGACGGCCCGGGTGCGGTGGCAGCCGCGCTGGTCGGCTTCGAGCAGTACCCGCGTGCCGTGCGCTGGTGGGTGGCGGCGGACCGGATCGACGACCCGGTCCACACCCAGGCGGTCGCCACGATGGGCCTGCGGTGCGTGCTCGACCTGGGCCTGACGCTCGGCGACGGCACCGCCGGCCTGCTCGCGCTGCCGGTGCTGCGCGCGGCCTGCCGCCTCGTCCGGGAGGTCGACGATGCCCGCTGACGAGCTGGAGCCCGCCGACGAGCCGCGCCGGCGCCGCAACTCGGCCGAGGCGGTCACCTGGGAGGTCCGCGTCGCGGCGTCCTGGACGTGGCGGCTGCTCCTCCTCGGCTTCGGCGTGTACGTGCTGGCACGCATCTTCGACCGCATCGAGCTCGTCGCGTTGTCGTTCGTCCTGGCGCTGTTCTTCACCGCGATCCTGCACCCGCTCGAGCGGCGGCTGAACGGCCTGGTGCGCAAGCCGCGCTCGCTGTCGGCGGCGATCGCGCTGCTGATCGGCATCGCCGTGCTCGGCGGCATCGGCTGGTTCGTGGTCTGGCAGATCACCACGCACGCCGACCAGCTCGGCTCGCAGATCACCGACTTCGTCGACAAGACCCGCACCTGGCTGCAGACCGGGCCGCTGCACCTGAAGTCCGCCGACCTGGACAAGCTGGCCGACAACATCAGCACCGCGGTGAAGGACCATCAGGGCCAGCTGATCAGCGGCGCGATCGAGACCGTCCGCACGGTCGTCGAGGCGCTCGGCGCGCTGCTGCTGATCCTGCTCTCGACCTTCTTCCTGCTCCGCGACGGCGAGATGGTGTGGGACTGGGTGGTTCGGCTGTTCCCGCGCACCGCCCAGCAGAAGCTCGATCACGCAGGACGGGTCGGCTGGGGCAGCCTGGGCGGCTACATGCGCGGCCAACTGCTCATCGCGCTGTTCCACGGCATCACGATCAGCATCGTGCTGGTCGTGCTGAACGTCCCGCTCGCGGCGGCGCTCGGCGTGCTGATCTTCCTCGGCTCGTTCATCCCGCTGGTCGGCCTCACCGTCTCGGGCGCGCTGTGCGTCGCCGTCACCTTGCTCGAGCACGGTGTGACCGGGGCGATCGTGGTCGCGGTGGCGATCATCCTGCTCGTGCAGATCGAGGGTCACGTGCTGCAGCCGTTCATCATGAGCCGAAGTGTCGAGGTGCACCCACTGGCGATCGCGCTGGCCGTGCTGACCGGCACGCTGCTGGCCGGCATCGTCGGCGCGCTGCTCGCCGTGCCGTTCGTCGCGTTCCTGAACTCGACGGTGCACGCGCTGCGCGGCACGCCCGCGAGCCTGCCGGACGGTCAGGAGTTCCCGGTCGTCGACGAGTCCGGCGGGCAGCCGTCCTCCGGCGGGCAGCCGTCGTCCGGTTCGGCCGAGGAGGGCCGCGAGGACGCGTGATGGCGTTTGAGCGTCGGTGACCGGACGATCTCGACGGTGCCGGCGATCATCGCGATCACGCAGACCGCTTCCACGGCGAGCGCGCCCGGGCTTACCGACAGGGTGTTGCCGAACACCGCGACGCCGAGCGTGACGCCGGTGATCGGCTCGGCGACCGCAGTCGGCGCCAGCGAGTGGTCGAGGCGCGAGGACGCGAACGCGCTCTGTGACAGCAGGATGCCGATCATCGCGGACGCGATCACGACGTACGTCCAGATAGAGGTGCCGAGCGCCGCGACGCCGTGCCGGTTCGCGGTGTCCAGCGCCTGCTGCGTCGCCGCGTCCTGCAGCCCGTACATCAGCCCGGCGGCGGTCGCCAGCAGGATCGCCTCGGCCACCAGGTTGCGCGCGCTGCGGCCGATCACGACGAGTACCAGGGCCGAGCCGACGACCACCACCAGCACCAACCCGGCGAGCGCGATCGGCGGCGGGCTCGGGTGCTCGACCCGGTGCGGGTCACCCACCGCGATGAACACGCCGAGGGCGGCCGACAGCAGCAGCGCACCGCCGACCTCGCGCCGGGTAGCCCGCTTGCGCGCGAACGCGGCCGCGATCACGAACGCGAACAGCAGATTCGTCGACAGCAGCGGTTCGACCAGCGCGACCGCACCCATCCCGAGCGCCACCGCACCGAGGACCTGCCCGCACACCATCGCGGCGATGCCGAAGCGCCAGTCACGCACCCGGGCCAGGTGCACCAGCAGCCGCCAGGACACCAGTTCGCTCAGCGGGGCGCGCGCGGCCGCGCGCTGCTGGAGCACCCAGCCGAGCCCGAGGCTGACCGCGGCTACCAAGCCGGCTGCGAAGATCATCTGTCGGCCAGCTCCGCGGCCCGCTGCGAGGAGCGGGCGAGAACCATGACCGAGCCGGCGATCATCGCGGCGCCGAGGGCGGCCAGCGCAAGTGCCGACACCGAGGTGCTCACCGTCTCCCCGAGCACCACCGTGCCCCACAGCAGCGAGACCAGCGGGTCGAACAAGGTGATGCCGGGTTGGGCCGCCACCAGCGTCCCGGCGTGCAGCGCAGCCTGGATCAGCACCACCGAGGCGACACCGGTCACCGCGAACCCGTAGGTCTGCCAGGCCGTGAACAGCCCGACGACCCCGCCCGCGCTGAGCCGGGCCATCGCCACCTTGATCAGCGAGGCGGTCAGGCCGAACCCGCTGCCGGCGGCGACGCCGAACAACGCGGCGCGGCTGCGAGCCGGACCGGCCGCGGCGAACGCGGTCAGCGCGGCGATCCCGGCCGCGGTGCCGACGGTGGCAAGAAGCGACACCAGTGCCGACACGTGCGCGGCGTCCCCGCCGGACGGTGACAGCAGGGCGACGAACAGGACGAGGCCGGCGGTCATGGTCACGATCCCCGCCCAGTCACGCAGCAGCAGGTGGTGGTGCAGCACGGCCGAGGCCAGGATCAGCGTCATCGGCAGCTCGAGAACGAGGACCGGTTCGACCGAGGACAGTTCGCCGCGGCTCAGAGCGCCCGCCTGCAGCAGGAACGAGGCGAGCATCGCGGCCGCGCCGACCAGCCAGGCCGGTTGCCGCACCAGCGAGCCGAGCAGGCGCAGCCCGAACGTCTCCTCGCTGCGCTTGCGGTTCGCCTCACGCTGCATGACGCTCGACAGCGCGTTGGACGCCGCCGCAGCGACGGCCATCCCCAAGCTGACCAGCTGAGTTCCGTCACCACAGCACTTCACAGCTCTACCCGTTTCCGTTGCCGATCAACGGACCGTAGCGCGCGCAGTTTGCCGGCCCCGGTGCGCGGGAAGCCTTCCGGCGCAGCGGATGGACGCGAACGCTCCGGTCGAAGGGGTTGAACGACGTGCCGAGCACACCACGCGGTCGTGCCCTGGTCGTGACGGCCAGCATGGGAGCGGGCCACACCGCGGTGGCCGACGAACTCGCCCGCCGGTTGCGCGCGGCAGGTTCCGAGGCGGTCGTGGTCGACCTGCTCGAGCTGGCCGGTTCCGCGGGCACCCGGTTGCGCCGCACCTACCGGCTGCTGCTCGATCACGCGCCCTGGCTCTACGACGCGTCGATGCGGTTCTGGATGCACGCCCCGCACGCGATGGAACGGCTCACCGCGGCGGGGGCGGCGCCGTTCGAGCGGGCGCTCGCCGACGCGGTCGCCGAGCACCGCCCGGACGTGGTGGTGAGCTGTTACAACCTGGCGGCGCAGTGCCTCGGCCGGTTACGCGCGAGCGGACGCATCGGCACAGCGCTGGTGACGCTGGTGACCGATCCGGGAGCACATCCGTACTGGATCAGTCCGGACGTCGACCTGCATCTCGCCTACACCCGCGACACGGCCGCGCGGTTGGCGGCGCTGGGGGCCCGCGAGGTCGCCTGGGTCGCCCCGGTGCTGCGTCCGGAGTTCACACCGCCGCCGGATCGCGCGCAGGCCCGCGCGGCCCTGGGTCTGGCGGCTGACGCACGCATCGCCGTGGTCAACGCCGGCAGCTGGGCGGTCGGCCGGTTCCGGCAGACGCTCGACGCGCTCGCCGACGCGCCGGGGTGGCAGGTCCTCGCACTGTGCGGCCGCGACGAGGGCGCGCTGCGCTACGCGCGTGCGCATCCGGCCGTGCTGGCCGTGCCCTGGACCCCTCAGCTCGCGCAGTACCTGGCGGCGGCCGACCTGCTCGTCGACAACGCGGGCGGGCAGACCTGTTGGGAGGCGCTCGCCTGCGGCGTCCCGGTCGTGTGCTGTCACCCGCTGCCCGGCCACGGCCGGGTGAACGCCGCCGAACTGCGCTCGCTCGGGCTGATCCGCTGCGTGGACCGGGTCGCCGAGCTGCCGTCGGCGTTGGCGTCCGCTCCGGCCGTCGCGCACCCCGGCGTGGACCCGTTCCGGGGGGCGGACGCCGCGACGCTCATCCAGCGGGCCGCCCGGGCGGCCCCGGCGCTCGACGGGGCCGCGCGATGAACGGGGCCGGGCGATGAACGGAGCCGGGCGATGAACCGGGCGGTGCGGGCCGGCACGCTGGCCGCTGTCGGCGCCGGGTGGGCGGCGCACGCGGTGCCGAGCGTCGCCTCGATCGCGCCGCTGCGCCGGGCCGCGACGCCGCGGCTCTACGGGGTGCCGGCCCGCGACCACGTGGCGCTGACGTTCGACGACGGGCCGGCACCGGAGTCGACCCCGCTGTTCCTGGACGCCCTGCGCTCGGCGGATGTGCGCGCCACCTTCTTCGTGCTCGGCTCGTGCCTGCGCGAGCATCCGGACCTGGGCCGGCGGATCCTCGCCGAGGGTCATGAGCTCGGCGTGCACGGCTGGGTGCACCGCCCGCACCTGCTGCGCTCGCCGCGCGCCGTCCTGTCGGACATGAACCGGACGGTGCGGTTGATCGAGCAGGTCACCGGCGTCCGGCCGCGCTACTGGCGCCCGCCGCACGGCATCACCACCGGGTCGGGGCTCTGGGCGGCGCGCCGGCTCGGGCTGACCCCCGTGCTGTGGACCGCCGACGGACGGGACTGGCACGCGTCTGCGACTGCGGCCACGGTGCGCGAGCGGCTCGGCTCGCATCTGGACGGCGGCGCGGTGGTCCTGCTGCACGACGCCGACACCACCTCGGCCCCGCAGTCCTGGCGCAGCGCGCTCGCGGCGCTGCCCTGGCTGGTGGACACCTGTCGCGGCCGCGGCCTGCGGGTCGGCCCACTGGGCGAGCACCTGCAGGTGCAGCGCGAGCACCCGCAGTCGGGGCGCGACCGCTGACAGCGTCAGCGGTTGTCGCGGCGCACGGCGACGGTGAGCAGCACGGCGGAGTCCTCGAGCGCCAGCAACGCGTGCCGGCTGTCCGGGATCGCGAGGTGATCGCCCACGGCGCCGTCCCACTCGTCCTGCCCGGCGGTCAGCCGGACCCGGCCGTGCAGAACCTGCAGCGTCGCCTCGCCGGGGCTCTCGTGCTCGTCCAGGCTGACGCCGGACCGGAGCGCGACCAGCGTCTGCCGCAGCACGTGTTCGTGGCCGCCGTAAACGGTGTGCGCGCTGCGTCCGCTCGCGTTCTCCGTCGCGCTGGCCAGGTGCTGGCGGGCCATCGCGGTGAGCGAGATCTTGTTCATGGCAGGGCCTCCTCGTCGGCTTCCGGGGACTTTACCCAAGCCGAAATTGGAAGAATACGATCGGTGCATGAACGCCGACCCCGAGGTCCATGAGCAGTTGCCGTGCCTGTTGGGAAACGCGTTCGAGGCGGCCGCCGGGGCCGACGACGCGGCGGCGGGCGGCGGCGCGGCGGCGGGCGGCGGCGCGGCGTGGCGGCTGCGTCCCGAGCCGCGCCAGCTGGACTCGAACGTGATCCGGCTGCGTCCCGGCGGGCAGATCGACTCGCACGTCGGCCCGGACCTGGACGTGCTGGTTCTCGTGCTCGCCGGCGACGGCCGGGTGGTCGGCGAGGCGGCCGACGTGCCGCTGACCGAAGGCGCCTTGGTGTGGTTGCCGCGGCGCTCGCGCCGCGCCATCGAGGCCGGCGCGCAGGGGCTGAGCTACCTGACGGTGCATCGCAAGCGCCCCGGGTTGAGCATCGCGGGCACCAGCTGAGGTCAGCGGGCGAGCCCGTCGATCACTTCGGCCCCGGGCAGGGCGGCGAGCGAGCTCGCGGCGAGCGCGAGCTTGGAGCGGCGCAGACCACTGCCGATGACCACGACCTCACGCTCGAGGACGGCCGCGTCGACGAGCACCGGCCACCCTGCCGGCAGCCCGATCGGGGTGATCCCGCCGAACTCCATGCCGGACAGCTCGACCGCGTCGTCCATCGGCGCGAAGGATGCCTTGCGGGCGTCCAACCGCTTGCGGACCACCGTGTTGACGTCGGCCCGGGTGGTCGCGAGCACGACGCACGCCGCGTAGGACGTGCTGTCGCCGCGACGGCCCGCGATCACCACGCAGTTCGCCGAGTCCTGCATCAGCACGCCGTACTGGGCGCAGAACGCCGCCGTGTCGGCGAGGTCCGGATCGATCGGCGCGGCGAGCACGTCGGCCACGCCGGCGTGCAGCGCGGTTGCGACCGGCGTGGCGACCAGTGCGTGCCACTGCGGTGTCCAGTCGAGCGTTCCGGGTCCCTGCACGGGGCGAGCCTAGTGTGGAGCACATGACTGCGATGGACGAGGTCGTCGACACCGTGTTGCGCCGCTACGACACGATCACCGTCGTCGGCGCCAGCAACGCCGCCGAGAAGGCGGCGCACTACGTGCCCGCGCACATGCAGGAGCACGGCTGGCGGATCATCCCGATCAACCCGCACGCCGACGAGATCCTCGGCGAGCGCGTGTTCCGCTCGCTGGCCGAGGTGCCCGAACAGGTGGGTCTGGTCGACGTGTTCCGCCCGTCCGAACACGCACCGGACGTGGCGCGCCAGGCGGTCGCCGCGGGTGCGAGCGCGCTGTGGCTGCAGCTGCACATCGCCTCGGACGAGGCGCGGCGCATCGCCGAGGACGCCGGCCTGCTGTACGTCGAGGACCGCTGCCTGATCATCGAGCAGCGCCGGCTCGGGCTCCAGGCGCCGCGGCGCGGGGCCTAGCCGGCCGCCGCCCGCCACGAGGTGAACTCCAGCAACTGATCGGTCAGGAGCTGCAGGCCGGCGATCACCTTCGGCTCGTCGGGCTGCTGCTCGGCCGAGTTCATCGTCAGCGCGTACGGGGTGGGCCAGCCGCGCAGGGCGTGCACTGCCGACCGTGCCGATACCAGGGCGGTGCCGCAGGACTGCCAGCCGGCGGCGGACACGATGATGCCGACCGCGCGACCGTCGAGGTACGGGTGGTCGTCGTCGCGGAGCAGGTCCAGGAAGTCCAGGGCGTTCTTGACCAGCCCGGACATCGCCCCGTGATAGCCCGGGGTCGCGATCAGCACCGCGTCGGCGCCGCGCACCGCGTCGACCAACTCGTCGGCGATCGCGTTGCGCTGCAGGTCGTGCGGGCTGAAGATCGGCAGTTCCGCCAGGGTGTCGCCGTCGAACGCGACGGTGCGCGCGCCCGCGGCGGCGGCCAGCGCGAGACAGTCGTGCAGCAACCGCCCGGTGACCGACTCCGGACCGGCCGACCCGCCGATGCCGACGACCAGCGGCCCGCCGCCCATGTGCTCTCCCCTACGTCGCCGTCCGCTTTCACGCCGTCCGCATTCACTCTAGGGTCGGAGGGACAGCACCCAGCATGCAGGAGGAGCCAGCGCATGTCCCTCGATCGCCCCGCCGTGCAGGATCCGTACGAGAAGTTGCCGCAGGTCGGCTCGTTCAGCGTGACGAGCAGCGACTTCGCCGACGGCGACGCGCTGCCCGCGACGTTCGCCTACGAAGGTGCGGCCGACGGCGCCGCGAACCGCTCACCGCAACTGAGCTGGAGCGGCTTCCCGGAAGGCACCAAGAGCTTCGTCGTCACCTGCTACGACCCGGACGCCCCGACGCCGTCGGGGTTCTGGCACTGGGTGCTGGTCGACCTGCCGGCCGACACCACGTCGCTCGCTCAAGGCGCGGGCGCAGCCGGTGCCGCGCTGCCGGGCAACGCGTTCCACGTGCGCAACGACTGGAGCAGCAAGGACTACGGCGGCTGCTACCCGCCCGACGGCGACCGCCCGCACCGCTACTACTTCGTGGTGCACGCGGTCGACGTCGACTCCCTCGGTGTCGACGACGAGGCGAGCGCCGCCGTGGTGTCCTTCAACCTGGTGTTCCACACCCTTGCCCGGGCACAGGTCGTCGGCACGTTCCAGCGCTGATGGACGCCCCGGGCGCGGTCGAGTTCCTGCGCGGCAACCATCGCGGCACGCTGGCCACCTTCCGTTCCGACGGTCGCGCCCAACTCTCCCCCGTGCTGGCCGTGGTCGACGACGACGGCCGGGTGATGATCAGCACCCGGGAGCCGGCGATGAAGGTGCGCAACCTGCGGCGCGATCCGCGGGTGGCGCTCGCCGTGTTCACCGACGCGTTCTTCGGCGACTGGGTGCAGGTCGAGGGCACCGCGGAGATCGTCTCGCTGCCGGAGGCGATGGACCTGCTCGTCGACTACTACCGGCGCGGGTCCGGCGAGCACGACGACTGGGACGCCTACCGCGCCGCGATGCAGCGCGACCGCCGGGTGATCATCCGGTTCGCGATCGAACGCGCCGGCCCTACGGTCAGCGGCTGATCCGATCTAGCCGAACCACGTCAGGCCCCAGGCTCGCGGCGACGGTCAGCGAGCCCGGAAGCCGGTCAGGCCCTGCGCGGTGCCCCAGGTGTGGGTGAGGTCGCCGACCCAGCCGGGTGGCCGGTCGCTGCCGAGCGCGTCCAGCAGTTGCTCGCAGGCGGCACGCGGTCCCTCGGCGATCACCTCGACCCGCCCGTCCGGCAGGTTGGTGGCAGTGCCGCGCAGCCCGAGGTCGCCGGCCGCGCCACGCACCCAGTAGCGGAACCCGACACCCTGCACGCGGCCGCGCACCAGCACGGTCAGGCGCACGTCGGTCACGGGCCGACGGCACCGATGTCGAAGAAGTACTGCGGGTACCGCACCTGGCCGCGCAGCCCGGTGCGGTAGGCCGGCAGCGGGACGAGTTGGAAGGCCGCCTCCGGGATCAGGTCGGACGGCCGCTCGATGCCGAACTCGGACGCGGGCCGGAACCCGAGCTTGCCGTACAGCGCCGGGTCGCCCTCGAGCACGACGATCGGCTCGGGTCGGTCGGTGAGCTGCGCGAGCGCGTGCCGCACCAGTGCGCGCGCGATGCCGCGTCCGCGGAACTCGGCCTCGACACTCAGCGGCGACAGGCACAACACGTCCACCGCGTCGTCGTCGTTGACCAACTGCAAGGTGCCGAACAGCACCTGCCCGACCAGCCGCAGGTCCTCCTCTTCGGCGACGAGCGAGAGCACCGGCCCGTGTTCGTGCACCCACTGCGCGAGCAGTCCGGCAGCCGGGTCGGGGGCGAACGCGCGGTCGATCAGCGCCCGGATACCCGCCCACTCGTCCGGTCGCTGCTCACGAATCGTCAGCGTCATGGCTCCACCGTGCCGTACCGCCCGGCGCCGGTCATCGGGGGGCCTGGCACAGCGTCTTGCCGTCGGGGCACAGGTAGTAGGCGACGCCCCGTTCCAGCAGGGTGCGCGAGGCGATCCGGTAGGTGATCTTGTCCGCGCCGGGCTCGAGTGTGATCAGATAGGGAGTACCGAGCGCCCAGCCGCCGTCGTAGTCGCCGTACGCGTCGTTCGCGCCCGCGACGTACCCGTCGTCGAAGGCCTGCTTCACCGGCTCGCGCGCCTGCGGCGGCAGCTGCGAACCCTCCTGCAGCGCCCGGCCGATCCGCTCGCCCTGCGCCTGACCGGTCGCCAGGCCCGCGTAGTAGCCGTCGCCGTAACCGTCGGCGCGGGCGTGCGAGGTGCTGACGGTCAGCCGGCCGACCACCACCAGCCCCGCCGCGACCGCACAACCGGCCAGCACCGCCAGGGCCCATTTGAGGATCCGTGCGGACATCGACGCACCCCGCTTCCCGAGCTACCCACCGGCGAAGGGCGGCAGCACGTCGACCACCGCGCCGTCGTGCAACCGCACCGCCTCGCCGGCCTGCTGCCCGTCGACGAGGAAGGACACGACCGTCGCGAGCCGGTCCATGCCGGCGCGGGCGTTCAGCGTGGCGCGCAGCTCGGCGATGGTGTTCAGGCTCATCGACTCCTCGGCCGTCCCGGCCGCGCGGCGCGCGCCTGCCCAGTAACGAACGGTGATCTGTGCCGGCACGCCCTCAGCCTGCCACGGGTCCGGCGGCCGCGGGCGCGGGGTAGGCGCTCACGTCGGTGGCCTTCGCCGCCAGCCACACCGGCGAACCGAGCCGCAGGCCCAGGTCGGCGACCGCTGCCGCGGTGACGTCCACCAGCACGTTCTGCTCGCCGCGCACGGTCAGCCGGATCCGGTCGGCGAGCGGCGCGAACGACTCGACCCGTCCGGGCCAGACGTTGCGGGCGCTGACCTCGTGCGGCTCGCTGGTGTGCACGGTCAGCGCCGACGGCCGCAGCGCCACCAGCACGCGCCCGTCCACGGCATCGGGCGCCACGAGCGTGCCGCCGCCGTCGAGGCGCACCACGCCGTGCGCTGCGATGCCGGCGTAGAGGTTGACGCCGACCAGCCGGGCGACGTACGGGGTGAGCGGGCGGGAGGTGATCTCCGCCGGACTGCCCTGCTGCACCACTTCGCCGTGCTCGAGCACCACGATCCGGCCGGCCAGCAGCAGTGCCTCGATCGGGTCGTGGGTGACCAGCAGCGTCGGCCCGGCGAACGCGCCCAGGTGCTCGCGCAGCTCGCCCTGCACCTCGGCGCGGGTCTGCACGTCGAGCGCGGCCAGTGGCTCGTCCAGCAGCAGCGCGCGCGGCCGGCAGGCGAGGGCGCGCGCCAGGGCGACCCGCTGCGCCTGGCCGCCGCTGAGCCGGCCGGGGCGCCGGCGGGCCAGCTCGCCGACCCCGAGCCGGGTCAGCCACTCCTGCGCCTGCCGGTGCGCGTCACCGCGGTTGACGTGCTGCGTGCGCAGGCCGAAGGCGACGTTGTCGAGCACCCGCAGGTGCGGGAACAGTCGGTGGTCCTGGAAGACCACGCCGAGCTTTCGCTCGTCGGCCGGGACGAACACGTCCGGGCCGTCCAGCTGCTCGCCGGCGAGCTCGACGCGTCCGGTGTCCACCCGGAGCAGGCCGGCGACCGCGCGCAGCAGCGTCGTCTTGCCCGCACCGTTCGGCCCGAGCAGCGCGAGCACCTCGCCGGGCTCGACCCGCAGGTCCGCGTCCAGCCGGAACTGCCCGCGTTGCACGGCACCGGCGAAATGCAGGCTCACGATGCCGCCGCCGGGCGCAGCCACTTGTCCCGCAGCGCGCCGAGCAGCACCACGGCCACGAGCAGCAGCGGCAGGCTCAGTGCCACGGCGTCCTCGGGCTGGTGCTGGAACGCGGTCAGGATCAGCGTGGGCATCGTCTGGGTGGACTGCGGGACGTTGCCGCCGAAGAGCACGGTGGCACCGAACTCGCCGAGCGCGCGCGCCCAGCACAGCACCGAGCCCGCGACCAGCGAGGGCACCACGAGCGGCAGCGTCACCCGGGTGAAGATCCGCAGCCGGCGGGCACCGAGCGTGGCGGCGGCCTCCTCCAGCGCGCGGTCGGCGGTGCGGAACGCCCCCTCCAGCGTGACCACCAGGAACGGCATCGCGACGAACGTCTCGGCCAGCACCACGCCGTGCTGCGAGAACGGCAGCGTGATGCCGAACCAGTCGTCCAGGTAACGGCCGACGATCCCGTTGCGCCCGAGCGCGAGGAACAGCGCGACCCCGCCGACGACCGGCGGCAGCACCAGCGGGATGGTGACCGCGGCGCGGACCAGGCCGAGCCCGGGAAACCGGATCCGGGCGAGCACCCAGGCCAGCGGGACGCCGAACACGAGCGAGAGCAGCAGCGCCTGCAGCGACGTCACGAGCGAGAGCTTGAGCGCCGCCGCAACGTCGTTGTCACGGTAGATCGCACCGAGGCTGCTCCACGGTGCGCGCACCAGGATCGCCAGCGTCGGCACGAGCAGGAACAGCACGCCGACCACCGCGGGCGGCACCAGCAGCAGCGGGGTGCCCGACCCGCCGGGCGTCCGCCGGTGCCTCACGGTGAGCCGAACCCCGCGGCGGCAAGCACCCGCTGCCCGTCCGCCGACAGCACGTAGTCGACGAATGCCTTGGCGAGGGTCGCGTTCTTCGAGCCGTTGAGGGTGGCGATCGGGTAGTCGGTGGTGGCGTTCTGCGCGTCGGGTATCGGGACGCCGACGACCTTGTCCCCCGCGGCCTTGACGTCGGTGACGTAGACGACGCCCGCGTCCACCTCGCCGGACTCGACCACGGCGACGACGGACTTCACGTCGGGCTCGCTCGCGGTCGCCTTGACGCTGACGCCGGCCTTGGCGAGCACTTCGGCCGCGACGACGCCGCAGGGCACCGTCGCCTCGCACAGCGCGACCTTGATGCCGGGCTTGGCCAGGTCGGCGACGCTGGTGACGTGTTCCGGGTTCCCGGGCGCCGCCGCGATCTGCATGGTGTTCTTCGCGAACGTCACGGGGTCGGCGGCGTTGCCCGCCTCGGTCACGTCGCTCATGTTCTTGGTGGCGGCCGAGGCGAAGACGTCGCCGGGCGCGCCCTCGTCGATCTGGGTGGCCAGCGCCGAGCTGCCGCCGAAGCTGAACACGATCTTCGTCCCGTGGTGCGCCTGCTCGAACTGGGTGCCGAGCGCGCGGAACGGGTCGGTCAAGGAGGCCGCCGCGAAGACCGTGATCGACCCGGCGAGTCCGTCGCGGGCGCCGCCGGACGGGTCGGCCGAGGACGAGCAGCCGGCGACCACAACCGCGAGTGCGGCGAGCAGGGCTGCGGCGCGTTTCATGCCGGCGCTCCGGGAACCTCGACCACGACGTTGGTGGACTTGACCGACGCGATCGCGGTGACGCCCGGCTCGAGTTGCAGCTCGTCAGCGGCCTCGCGGCTCATCAGCGAGACCACGCGGTACGGCCCGCACTGCAGCTCGACCTGCGCCATCACGCTGTCCCGCACGACCCGCGTGACCAGTCCGACGAACCGGTTACGCGCCGACTCGCGGTGCACCGGCGCCGCGTCCGGGGTGGGCGTCGCGTTCTGCTCGGCGAAGCGGGCGAGCACGGCACCGTCGACGCTGCGCCGGCCGGCCTCGTCCAGGGTGGTCTGCAGCCGGCCGCTGTCGGCCCAGCGGCGCAGCGTGTCGTCACTGACGCCGAGCAGCTCGGCGGCCTCGCGGAACCGGTAACCGGGCACCGGACGAGCCTACGCCCGCCCGTCCGCAGATGCGGAGCAATTTTCTCCGCTGATCCGTTTCCGCGGAACAACTGGCCGCTCACGAGCGCGGCGTTAGGGTGCGGCGATGACGGCACGCCAGCCATCCGGCCCGACATCCGGCCCGCCATCCGGCCCGACGGCCGTGCAGCTGGCCGGGCAGGTGCGCGCCGGGCGCGGCACCGCACGCGCGGCGACCGAGCGGGCGCTGGCGCGGATCGAGCGCCATGATGCCCGGCTCGGCGCGTTCCAGGTCGTTCGCGCGGCGGCGGCGCTGCGTGAGGCGGACGCCGTGGACGCGCGGCCGGACCGCGCTGGCCTGCCCTTGGCCGGCGTCCCGATCGCGGTCAAGGACAACGTCCCCGTCGCGGGTGAGCCGATGCGCGCCGGGTCGGCCGGATCCGACCCGACGCCGCAGGCCGCGGACCACGAGATCGTTCGCCGGCTGCGCGCGGCGGGCGCGGTCGTCGTCGGGCTGACCCGGGTGCCGGAGCTGTGCGTGTTCGCCGCGACGGACTCCGGCTTCGGCCTCACCCGCAACCCGTGGAACCGCGGCCGCACTCCCGGCGGGTCATCCGGCGGGTCGGCGGCCGCGGTGGCCGCGGGTCTGGTGCCGCTCGCCCACGGGAACGACGGGATGGGCTCGATCCGGATCCCGGCGGCGTGCTGCGGGCTGGTCGGGATCAAGCCGGGCCTGGGCGTGGTGCCCGCCGGGCTCGGCGGGGACAGCTGGTTCGACATGGCCGAGAACGGACCACTTGCCACCACGGTCGCCGACTGCGCGCTCATGCTGTCCGTACTGGCCGATCGGCCGTCGCTGGCCCGGGTCGCCGACGCCGGGACGTTGCGGATCGCGGTGTCGACGCGGGCGCCGATGCCGCTCGATCCGGTGGATCGGGACTGGGCGTCGGCCGCGCGCGCAAGTGCGGCGGTGCTGCGCGAGGCAGGACACTCGGTGGTGGACGCAGACCCGCCGTACGGCCAGGTGCTGTCCACGTCCGGGCTGGTGCGGTGGCTCGCCGGGACGGCGTTGGACGCGCGCACCCTCGCCGACCGCTCGAAGCTCGCCGCGCGCACCAGACGCCATGCGGCTGCCGGCGCGCTGCTGCTGCGCGCCGGGCTGCCGCGCCCGCGCGGGCCGCAACGCTGGCGGGAGCGGGCGGAGCGGTTCTTCGCGCAGTACGACGTGCTGATCACGCCGACGCTCGCGCACCCGCCGATCGCCGCCCGGCTCTGGAGCGAGCGCGGCTGGCTGGCCAACCTCTGGGCCAGCTCGCGGTACGCACCCTTCGCGGCCCCCTGGAACGTCGCCGGCTGGCCTGCGATGGCGCTGCCCGCGGGTGTCGCGCCGGGCGGCCTGCCCCTGTCGGTGCAGCTGGTCGGGCGTCCGGGCAGCGAGGCGACGCTGCTGGCGCTCGCGGCCCAGCTCGAGCAGCTGCGGCCGTGGCCGCGGCTGGCCCCGGACTATCGCTGACGATCCTGCTGCGCGGCCGGCCGCGTGACGCCCTGGCGCACCAAGACGGCGGCAACGAGGTCGCGCCTGCGCAAACCGGATCACCGGGGCGGGGCGGGGCGCGCCCCGGCGGCCGCGGCGTCGGCCAGCGCGGCGGCGACCTCGCGGTGCCCGGACGCGACCAGTCCGACCGTCACCCGCAGGTGCGGACGGTCGGACGAACCCAGCTGGAACGGCCCGCCGGGCGCCGCGCCGATCCCGCGCGTGGCGAGCAGCAGCAGCGCCGCCGCCTCGTCGCGCACCGGCAGCCACATGTTGATGCCGTCGCCGCGCCAGACGTCCACGCCGAGGCGGGCGAGTTCGCCGGCAACCGTGGTGCGCCGCCTCGCGTACGTCCGGCGGGCACGCGCCACGGCGTGAAGCGACGGTGCATGGGTGAGCAGGTCCACCAGCAGCGCCTGGAGCAGCCGGCTCGTCCAGCCCTGGCCCAGGAAGCGGCGCTCCACCAACGGATCGACGAGCGCTGCCGGCCCGCCGATCGCGGCCAGCCGCAGGTCCGGGCCGTGCGATTTGGAGTAGCTGCGCACGTGCAGCGTGCGCTCGGGCAGCGCGCTGCCGAGGCTGAGCGCCGGCGTGGTCGCGATCGGGCCGGCCGAGTCGTCCTCGACGAGCAGCGCATCGCCTGCCTGCAGCACGGCGGCGAGCTCGGCGAGCCGGTCGGGGGTGAGTGAGGCTCCTGTCGGGTTCTGCGCGCGCGGCTGCAGGAACACCGCCCGCACGCCGGCACGGACGGCGGAGGCCAGCTCGCCCGGCACCGGTCCGCGCTCGTCGATCCGCACCGGCACCGGCGCCACGCCGGCCGCGTCGAGCAGGTCGAGCAGCGGCGGGAAGGCGGGCTGCTCGACCGCGACCCGGTCGCCGAAGCGCAGGTGGGCGGCCACGATCTGCGCGAGCGCGTCCATCGCGCCGTCCACCACGGTCAACCGCCCGGCGGCGAACGGCCAGTCCGCGCGCAGCAACGCGGCAAGCTCGGGAAGTACCGGATCGTCCAGGTAGCTGGCCGGCGTCAGCGGCGGACGTACCCGGCGCAGCGCCGCGGTCAGGTCGGGCAGCAACTCCGGATCGGGCGTCCCGCCGGACAGGTCCAGCGCGAACGGCGTGTGCGCGCCGACGGCCCGCCGGTACCGCTGCGGCCCGGCGCGGTGCGCGGTGACGACGGTGCCGCGCCGCCCGGCGGTGTGCACGGTGCCGGCCCGCGCCAGCACCGCCCAGGCCGCGCTCACCGTGGTGGGCGAGAGCCCGAGCTGGGCGGCCACGGTGCGGATCGGTGGCAACCGGTCCTCGGCGGCGAGCACCCCGTCGGCGACGGCACGGCCCACCGCGGCGGCCAGCCCGCGGGCGGTCGGCTCGGCCATCCGCTCCTCTAGTGCGCTCAGCACCGCCGTCCCGTCCACAGTTTTGTAACATAGCATTCAGCACTTTGTCACGCCTAGTGCTGTGACGTAGCGTGCTGGCCATGAGCAACCGCATCTCGCACTGGATCGACGGCGCCCACGTCGCCGGCTCGTCCGGGCGCACCAGCCCCGTGTTCAACCCGGCCACCGGCCTGCGGAGTGCCGACGTCGACCTGGCCTCGGCCGCCGAGGTCGACACGGCGATCGCGAGCGCCAAGGCGGCCGCGCGCGAGTGGCGCAGCGCGTCGCTCTCGCGCCGCTCGGCCGTGCTGTTCGCGTTCCGCCAACTGCTGGCCGACAACGCCGGCGAGCTGGCCAAGATCGTCACGTCCGAGCACGGCAAAGTGCTGGCCGACGCGGCCGGCGAGGTCGCTCGCGGGCTGGAGAACGTCGAGTTCGCCTGCGGAGTGCCGCAGCTGACCAAGGGCGGCTTCAGCGAGCAGGCCTCGACCGGGGTGGACGTCTACTCGATCCGCCAGCCGCTCGGCGTGGTCGCCGGCATCACCCCGTTCAACTTCCCGGTGATGGTGCCGCTCTGGATGGCGGCGAACGCGATCGCCTGCGGCAACGCGTTCGTGCTCAAGCCGAGCGAGAAGGACCCGTCGGCGTCACTGTTCCTCGCCGACCTGTGGAAGCGAGCCGGCCTGCCCGACGGCGTGTTCACCGTGTTGCAGGGTGACAAGGAGGCGGTGGACGCGCTGGTCGCGCACCCCGACGTCGCCGCCGTCAGCTTCGTCGGTTCGACCCCGATCGCCAGGTACATCTACGAGAGCGGGACGCGCAACGGCAAGCGCATCCAGGCTCTCGGCGGCGCGAAGAACCACATGCTGGTGCTGCCGGACGCCGACATCGACCTGGCCGCGGACGCCGCCGTGTCGGCCGCATACGGCGCGGCGGGCGAGCGGTGCATGGCCATCTCGGTGGCCGTCGCGGTCGGCGAGGCGGGCGACCGGCTGGTCGACGCGATCGCGGCCCGGCTGCCCAAGTTGAAGATCGGAAACGGCGCCGACCCGGACAGCGAGATGGGGCCGCTGATCACGGCCGCGCACCGCGACAAGGTGGCCGGCTACATCGCCGCGGGCGCGGAGTCGGGCGCGCGCGTGGTCGTCGACGGCCGGGCCGGGGACGTCCCGGCAGCGGGCTTCTTCCTCGGCGCGACGCTACTGGACGGCGTCACGCCGGACATGGCCGTCTACACCGACGAGATCTTCGGCCCGGTGCTGTGCGTGGTGCGCGCCGGGACCTACGGCGAGGCGCTGGAGCTGATCAACGCCAACCCGTTCGCCAACGGCACCGCGATCTTCACGCGCGACGGCGGCGCGGCGCGGCAGTTCCAGTTCGACGTCGAGGTCGGCATGGTCGGGATCAACGTCCCGATCCCGGTGCCGGTGGCGTACTACTCCTTCGGCGGCTGGAAGGCCTCGCTGTTCGGCGACACGCACATGTACGGGCCGGAGGGTGTCAACTTCTACACGCGTGGCAAGGTCGTCACATCGCGGTGGCCAGATCCGGCGACCTCGACGATCGACCTCGGTTTCCCGCAGACCCGCTAGAAGTTGGAAGGACGAGCCATGTACGGTATTCCCACCGACGGCAGCATCGTCAAGGCCCTGGACCGGGCGCACGTGTTCCACTCCTGGTCGGCGCAGGCCCAGATCGATCCGCTGCCGATCGCGGGCGCGTCCGGGTCGTACTTCACCGACTACGCGGGCAAGCGCTACCTGGACTTCTCCAGCCAGCTGGTGAACGTCAACATCGGCTACCAGCACCCGAAGCTGGTTGCCGCGATCGCCGAGCAGGCCGCGCGGCTGTGCACGATCCAGCCGTCGTTCGCCAACGACGCGCGCAGCGAGGCCGCCCGGCTGATCACCGAGCTCGCGCCGGGCGACCTGAACCGGGTGTTCTTCACCAACGGCGGTGCCGAGGCGACCGAGAACGCGCTGCGGATGGCCCGGCTGCACACCGGCCGGTTCAAGGTCTTCGCCGCGCACCGCTCGTACCACGGCGCCACGGCCGGCGCCATCGCGATGACCGGCGAGCCGCGGCGCTGGGCGAGCGAGCCCGGAATGCCCGGCGTGATCAGGTTCTTCGGGCCGTACCTGTACCGCTCGGCGTTCTACGCGAGCACGCCCGAGGAGGAGTGCGAGCGGGCCCTGCAGCACCTGCGCGACCTGATCGTGTTCGAGGGCCCGGCCTCGGTGGCCGCGATCATCCTGGAGTCGGTGGTCGGCACGAACGGCGTGCTGGTCCCGCCGCCGGGCTACCTGGCCGGCGTGCGCGCGCTGTGCGACGAGTTCGGCATCGTGATGATCGCCGACGAGGTGATGGCCGGCTTCGGTCGCTGCGGCGAGTGGTTCGCCGTCGACCACTGGGACGTCACGCCTGACCTGATCACGTTCGCCAAGGGCGTCAACTCCGGCTACGTCCCGCTCGGCGGCGTGCTGATCAACGACGCGATCAACGAGACGTTCCAGAGCCGCGTCTACCCCGGCGGCCTCACCTACTCCGGCCACCCGCTGGCGTGCGGCAGCGCGGTCGCGTCGATCAACATCTTCAAGGACGAGCGCATCGTCGAGCACGCGCGAGAGCTGGGGACGGACGTGATCGGGCCGGAGCTGACCAAGCTCGCCGAGAACCACCCGTCGGTCGGCGAGGTGCGCGGCCTGGGCGTGTTCTGGGCGGTCGAGCTGGTGCGCGACCAGCGGACCCGCGAGCCCCTGGTGCCGTTCAACGCGTCCGGGCCGGACGCCGCGCCGATGGGCGAGTTCGCCGCCGCCTGCAAGCAGCGCGGGCTCTGGCCGATGGTGGCGGGCAACCGCACGCACGTCGTCCCGCCGTGCACGACATCGGCCGACGAGATCCGCGAGGGGATCGCGATCCTGGACGAAGCGCTCGAGGTCACCGACCGGTACTGCACTGCCTGATCGCGTCGGCGCGATGTCCGACGAGCGAACGCCCTACCTCGCGCTCGAACGAGAGCTCGGGCTGCTGCTGGCACGATCGCGCGCGCAGAGCCGTGAGCTGGCGGCCCAGGTGCACCCCGACCTGGACGCGGTGAGCTATGCGACGCTCGCGCGGATCGAGCAGACGGCGCCGGTGCGCGCCTCCGAACTTGCCGAGTACTTCGGCGTCGACAAGGCCGCGGTGAGCCGGCAGGTCGCCCGGCTGGAGGAGCTCGAACTGGTCGAGCGCACCCGCGACCCCGCCGACGCCCGGGCCCGTGCGCTCGACCTCACCGCGCAGGGCCGCTCCCGCCTGCAGGCGGTCCGGCTGGCGCGCCGGGACCGGTTCCGCAGCCTGGTGAGCACCTGGCCGCGTGCCGACGTCGCCGAACTGGCCCGGCTGCTCGGGGAGCTCAACAGCGTCCTGTGAATCTGTGCACTGAGCCTGCACTGTGAGCAGGCACTGTAGTTGACGTCTGCAACCAATTGCCATACAGTTGCTTTCGTCAACTAACCGAAAGTGTGCCGTGACGCCGAATCCCAGCAGCGAGTCCTGTGCGGCCCTGCTCACCTCGGCCCGCACGCTGCACGGCCTGCACCGGCGCCTGTTGCGCGAGGACAGCACCCAGTGCTCCGCCCTGCGCGCCAACGTCCTGGCCGCCGTCGCCGACCACGGCCCGCTGCGTCCGTCCACCCTCGCCGAGCAACTGCGGATCGACGGGTCGGTCGCGAGCCGGCAGCTGCACTGCCTCGACGTCGACGGCCTCGTCGAACGCGTCACCGACCCCGCCGACCGCCGGGCCCAGCTGGTGCGCATCACCGCGCCCGGACGCGACTACCTGGACGGCCTGCGCCGCCGCGCGAGCAGCGCACTCGCCGGCCGGCTGGCCGGCTGGTCCGATGACGACGTCCACACCCTGGCCGAGCAGTTGCTCCGGCTCGAACACAGCCTCTCCCACGAACACAGCCTCTCCCGCGAGCACAGCCTCTCCGCGCTCCACGATCCACAGAAGGGCAGCACCGCATGAGCACCACCACCGCGGACGGCGACGCCGCCGCGAGTTCGGCCACCTCGGGCGTCACGCCGATGTCGCACCGGCAGATCCTCGAGGCGATGTCCGGGTTGCTGCTCGGCATGTTCGTGGCGATGTTGTCCTCGACCGTCGTCACGAACGCGCTGCCGAAGATCATCACCACGCTGCACGGCACCGAGTCCGGGTACACCTGGATCGTCGCGGTGACGCTGCTGACGATGACTGCCACCACGCCCGTCTGGGGCAAGCTGTCGGACCTGATCAGCCCGAAGCTGCTCGTGCAGCTGTCGATCGTCGTGTACGTCGCCGGTTCGGCGATCGCCGGACTGTCCGAGAACGTCGGCATGCTCATCGGCGCGCGCGCCATCCAGGGCGTCGGGGTCGGCGGCCTGATGGCGCTGGTGCAGATCATCATGGCCCGCATCGTCAGCCCGCGTGAGCGCGGCCGGTACAGCGGCTACATCGGCGCAGTCTTCGCCACCGCCACCGTGCTCGGCCCGATCGTCGGCGGGGTCATCGTCGACACGTCCTGGCTGGGCTGGCGCTGGTGCTTCTACATCGGCGTCCCGTTCGCGGTCGCCGCGCTCGTCGTGCTGCAGAAGACGCTGAAGCTGGACCAGGTCAAGCGCGACGTGACCATCGACTACCTCGGCGCGAGCCTGATCGTGGCCGGGGTGAGCCTGCTGCTGATCTGGGTCTCGCTGGCCGGCACCAGCTTCGCGTGGTTGTCACTTCCGTCAGCGCTGATGGTGCTCGGCGGTGTCGTCGTCCTCGCGCTGGCGCTGGTGGTCGAGCGGCGGGCGAGCGAGCCGATCATCCCGCTGGGCCTGTTCCGCGACTCGACCGTCGCGCTGTCCGCCGTCGCCAGCATCTTCATCGGTGCCGCCCTCTACGGCGTGACGGTGTTCCTCAGCCAGTACTTCCAGCTCAGCCGGCTGCAGTCGCCCACCATCGCCGGCCTGGCGACGATGCCGATGGTCATGGGCATGTTCCTGACCTCGCTGATCGTCGGCAAGCTCATCTCCCGCACCGGCCTGTGGCGGCGCTACCTCGTGGGCGGGTCCATCTCACTGGTGGCCGGCCTGCTGATCCTGGGCACGCTCGGCGCGCACACGTCCTACCTCGTGCTCGCGGCCGGGATGCTGCTCACCGGCAGCGGCATGGGCGCGACCATGCAGAACCTGGTACTCGCCGTGCAGAACACCGTGCCGATGCGCGAGATCGGTGCCGCGTCGGCCGCGATCTCGTTCATCCGGACGCTCGGTGGTGCGATCGGGGTCAGCGCGCTCGGCGCGGTGCTCGCCGGCCAGGTCAAGAGCAACGTGACGAGCGGGCTCGACCGGCTCGGCGTCAGCGCGTCCAGCGCGGGCGACTCCGGCGCGGTGCCGGACCCGGCCGCCCTGCCGGCGCCGGTCGCCCACGTCGTTCGCGGCGCGTACGCGACCGGCATCTCCTGGGTCTTCCTGATCAGCGCGGTCGCCGCGGCGCTGGGCGCGGTCGCGATCTGGTTCATCCGTGAGGTGCCGCTGCGCACCACGATCAGCGACGAGGCGGGCGAGCCGGAGAGCCCGCTGCAGGTCGCGTCCGAGAGCGTGGCCGCTGCCGAGGGAGTCGCCGAGGCGCCGGCCTACCGTGGCGTCCCCGCGATCGCGCGCCAGGCCTGACCCGTTGTCAGGGCCCGCTCGTAACGTGAGCTGGTGCGATCGAACGGATTGAGCGTCAGCCAGGGCACCGCGCTGACAGTTGCGGCCGTCCTCGGCACCGGCGTGATCTCGCTGCCGGCGCTGGCGTTCGACGAGGCCGGGCCGGCGTCTCTGGTGGCCTGGCTCGCCCTGGTGCTGCTGTCGATCCCGCTGGCCGCCACCTTCGCGGCACTCGGGGTACGGCACGCGGACTCCGGCGGCGTCTCGACGTATGTTCGGCTCGCCTTCGGCCCGCGCGCGGCAGGGGTGGTCGGCTGGTGCTTCTACTTCAGCATCCCGCTCGGCGCGATCCCGGCCTGCTCGTTCGCCGCCGACTACGTGGCCGACACCCTCTCCGGCGGCCGGACCATGCGGCTGGCCACCATCGCGGTACTGCTGGCCGTCGTCGCCGCGATGAACGCGTTCGGGGTCCGGGTGTCCGGCCGGGTGCAGCTGGTGCTCTGCTGCGTGCTGGCCGGGCTGCTGCTGGCGGCGACGCTCGCGGCCGCGCCGCACGCGCACCTGGGCAATGCCACGCCGTTCGCCCCGCACGGCTGGACGGCGATCGGGCCGGCCGCTGCCGTCCTGGTGTGGGGCTTCGTCGGCTGGGAGGCGGTCACCTCGCTCAGCGCCGACTACCGCGACCCGACGCATGACCTGCCCCGCGCCACCGGGCTCGCGGTCGTGGTGGTCGGCGTGCTGTACCTCGGGGTGGCCGCGATGACGGTGTTCGTGCTCGGCCCGTCGGCCGGGCACAGCGCGGCGCCGCTGGCCGACCTGATGGTGATCGGGCTGGGCCCGCACGCGCGCTGGGTCACCACCGTCGTCGCGGTGCTGCTCACGATCGGGACGGTGAACGCGTACTTCGCCGGCGGCGCCAAGCTCGGGTCGGCACTGGGGCGCGACGGTTCGCTGCCGCGCTGGTTCGCCCGCGGCAGCGCGTCGGGCGAGGTGCCGCGGCGGTCGCTGGCCGTGCTGGTCTCGCTTACCGCGGTGTCGCTGCTCGCGTACGCCGGTTTCGACCTCGGCGCCAAGTCGGTCGTGCTGCTGATCACCGGGGCGTTCACACTGGTCTACGTGCTCGCCACCGCGGCCGCGGTGCGGCTGCTCCCCCGGCACAGCTGGGCGCGGGTCGCGGGACTCGTCTCGCTGGCGTGCAGCGTGGTGCTGCTCCTGCTGACCGGCGTGCACCTGCTGTGGGGCGTGGCGGTCGCAGTGGCCGCCCTGGTGTACGAGACGGTGGCGGCCCGGTCGCGCAAGCTGGCGCACGCGCCCGAGCCCGTCCCGTGCGAGCCATGATGGCCGGTGTGGCACCCGACAGCGAGCAGCCGGCCGCCGGCCCGGACCGCGGCACCGTGCTCGGCAAGGTGTTGACGGTGCTGCAGGCGTTCCGGCCGGACGACGACGAGCTGTCCCTCGCCGAGCTGGGCCGCCGCACCGGGCTGGCCAAGGGCACCCTGCACCGGGTTGCCGCCGATCTGGTGGCGGCGCGGCTGCTGGACCGCGACTCGGGCGGCTACCGGCTGGGCGGGCAGCTATTCGAGCTGGGCATGCGCGCGTCGGTCGAGCGCGGGCTACTGGAGGTGGCGATCCCGTTCATGCAGGACCTGTACGAGCGCACCCACGAGACGGTGCACCTGGGCATCCGCGAGGGCGGCGAGGTGGTCTATGTCGGCAAGATCGGCGGGCACCGCGCCGCCGTCGCACCGTCACGCGTCGGCGGCCGCATGCCGCTGCACTGCACCGCGATCGGCAAGGCGCTGCTGGCGTTCGCCGAACGTGACGTGCTGGCCGGCGTGGTCGCGGCCGGGCTGGAGCGCAAGACGCCGCGCACGATCGTCGCGCCCGGCCTGCTGCGCAACGAACTGCGCCGGGTGGCACAGGCCGGGGTCGCGTTCGAGCACGAGGAGTCCGCGCTCGGCCTGGTGTGCGTGGCCGCACCGATCCGCGACGCCGACGAACTCGCGGTGGCCGCGATCAGCGTCACCGGGCCGGTCACCCGGTTCCGTCCCGAGCAGCACGCGACCGCGGTGCGCGCCGCCGCCGACGGCGTGACCGCCACGCTCGCCCGCCGCCGCCACCTCGTCGCCGACCGGTGAGCGCCTCAACGCGCGAGGCGCAGCGCCAGGTCGTGCGCTTGCGCGAGATAGCCGCCGCCGAACAGCACCGCGTGCACCAGCAGCGGGAACAGCTGCCACAGCGGTAGCCGATCGCGCCAGCCGTCGGCCAGCGGTGCGAGCTCGTGGTACGCGGCCGCGGTCCGGCGCGGGATGCTGCCGAACAGGTCGAGCATCGCCAGGTCCACCTCGCGGTGCCCGCCGTACGCGGCCGGGTCGATCAGCCACGGCCGCCCGTCGCGTCCGGCAAGCACGTTCCCGGTCCACAGATCACCGTGCAGCCGGGCGGGCGGCTCGGCCGGAGCGTCGACCCGCACCCGCTCGACCTCGGCCGCCAGGCCCACCCGCCGGGCCAGCGGCAGCAGCCGGTGCTGCGCGTAGTAGTCGTTCCAGTCGTCGTCCTCGGGCGAGTCCAGCTCGCACCGGCCGACGAGGAACCGGCCCGGCGCGGGGAGCGCGCCGAACCGCGGTGCCCCGGCGGCGTGCAGCGTGGCGAGCATCCGGCCGAGTTCCTCCTCGCCCGCCGGGCTCAGCGTGCCGGTCTCGATCCGCTCCAGCTCGAGCCGGCCGGGCGACTCGGCCAGGATGCGCGGCACCCGCGCGCCGCCGTCGGCGAGCCAGCGCAGGCCAGCGGCCTCGAGCGGCGCCGGGTCACGTTTGACGAAGCTCATCGAGCAGGTCGGAGCAGGCCTCGGTGACGATGTCCAGCACCGTCTCGAAGCCGAGTTCCCCGCCGTAGTAGGGATCCGGGACGTCGACCGCCGCCAGCTTGCGCACCTTGTGCTCGGTTCCCGACGGCGCGAGGGCAAGCAGGTCGCGCAGGTTGTCCTCGTCCATAGCGAGCAGCAGGTCGAAGTCGTGGAAGTCGCGTGCGGTGACCTGGCGTGCGGCGCCGTCGAGCACGATGCCGCGGCTGCGGGCGGCCGCGCTGGCGCGGCGGTCCGGACGGGCGCCGGCATGCCAGCCGCCGGTGCCCGCACTGTCGACCTCGATCGCGTCCTGCAGCCCGGCGCCGGCGACGAGGTGGCGCATCACCGCCTCGGCCGAGGGCGAGCGGCAGATGTTGCCCATGCACACGAACAGCAGCCTGGTCACTCGACCCCCACCCCGTCCTCGGCCCGCACCCCGTCCTCGGCCCGCACCCCGTTGAGTGGCGACTTAGCTGTTGAGTGGCGGGCTATACGTCGCCACTCAACAGGTAACCCGCCACTCAACAGGCGGGGACGGAGGGCGGCGTGCCAGGCGGTGCGCACCCCGAACACGGCCCACGCGCACGCGGCCAGGATCGCGACCGCGACCGCACCGTCCAGCCACCAGTGGTTGCCCGTGACGACCACGACCAGCACGGTGATCACCGCATGCACCGGGCCGAGCGCGCGCCACCGGCTGGGGCTGATCCGCCACACGTAGTACCCGACCAGTACCGCCCACGCCACGTGCACCGACGGCATCGCCGAGAGCTGGTCGGCGGCGAGCCCGCTGCTGTAGACGGACTGGTGGTACCGGATCCCGGTGTCCACGATGCCGGGCAGCATGCGCGGCGGTGCGACCGGCATCAGCTGCACCAGCAGGCAGCCCAGGGTCGTCCAGGCGAGCACCTGGCGCACCGGCCGGTACCGGTCGCGGTGCCGCACGAACAACCAGATCAGGAACAGCAGCATCACCGTCATGTGCATCGCGGCGTAGTACAGGTTCGCGGCCTGCACGACGAGCCGGTGGCCGAGCACGAGGTGCTGCACGCTGCGTTCGGACGGCAGCAGGAAATCGTGCTCGACCCGTTGGATCCAGTGCGCCCGCCGGAACGCCCCGTCGACGTCGGTGACCGACACCTTCCCGGCCAGGTGCCAGAGCCCGTAGAGCACACCGATGACGGCGGTCTCGCGCAGGAACGCGCCGACGGCCCGCACCGGGCGGCGGCCGGACAGCGCCATCGCCGAGCCGGCCGCGGCGAGCACGGCGGCCGTCTCGAACGAGTGCTGCCAGCTCAGCCCGACGGTCTGCACGGTGTGACTATCCCATCGGGACGCGACCAGCCGCCCGACGCGTGCTAGGCCAGCCCGCGGATCGCCCGCGCCGGCGGTCGGGTGCCCCGGATGCACGCGACCATGTCGAGCACCTGCTTGGTCTCCACCACGTTGTGCGCGCGGAAGACGCAGGCGCCCAGCCACGAGCAGATCGCGGTGGTGGCGAGCGTCCCGGTCAGCCGTTCCCCCGGCGGCAGCCCGCCGAGCGACTCGCCGACGAAGTCCTTGTTCGACAGCGACACGAGCACCGGCCAGCCCGTGTCGACCAGCCGGCCCAGCTCGCGGGTCACCTGCAGCGAGTGCCGGGTGTTCTTGCCGAAGTCGTGCGCCGGGTCGATCAGCACCGACTCGCGTGGTACGCCCACTGCGACGGCACGTTCGGCCAGCGCGGTGGTGACGGCGATCGCGTCGGCGGTGACGTCGTCATACGCGACGCGATGCGGCCGGGTGCGCGGCGTGGCCTGCCCGACGTGCGTGCACACCACGCCCGCGCCGTGCTCGGCCGCGACCACGGCCAGCTCGGGATCGTGCCCGCCCCACGCGTCGTTGAGCAGGTCGGCGCCGGCGCGGCACACCGCCTCGCCCACTTCGTGCCGCCAGGTGTCCACGCTGATCACCAGCTCGGGAAACTCGGCGCGCACCGCGGCGACGAACTCGACCGTGCGCTGCAGCTCCTCATCGACGGAAACGGTGTCGCCGGGCGCAGCCTTCACCCCGCCGATGTCGACGATCTCGGCGCCCTGCCCGGCCACCTCGCGCACCCGATCGAGCGCGACCTCGAAGGCATACGTGGCGCCGCGGTCGTAGAACGAGTCGGGGGTGCGGTTCACGATCGCCATGACCGCCGGGGTGTCGGCGTCGAAACTCCGGCCGCGAAGGATCACCATGTGCGCACCTGCCTTGTCGCGTACTGCCCTACGGTGACGGCTGGCGGCCGCTCGCCGGTGGGCACCTGCACCTCGTCCCAGCCGCCCGGCACCTCGCGCACCGGGCGCGGCAGCCACACCTCGTCCGCGTACGGCGCGGCCGAGCGCCGCCGGGCTACCGCCAGGATCTCGGCCGCCATCACCCCCAGGTTGTGCACGCTCTGGTGCCGGTGCGCGCGTCGGCCGAGGTCGACCTGCGCGATCGCGTCGAGGCCGAACCGCCGGGCGGTGTCGACGAGGGTGGAGAACTCGACCCCGTAGCCGACCGGGACGGGTAGCTGTTCCATCAACGAGCGGCGGGCCGCCCACTCACCGGCCAGCGGCTGCACCACACCGGCCAGCTGCGGCCAGTGCAGGGCGAGCAGCGGCCGGGCGACGAGTTCGGTCACCCGGCCGCCCTCGGTCGTGATATCGCCGCCGAGGTCGAGGACGCGGTCGTAGAAGCCGCGCACGAGCAGCGTCCGCTCGTCGTCCAGTAGCGGGCCCAGCAGGCCGGTGACGAAGTGTGGGCCCCACTCGGTGAGGTCGGCGTCGATGTACACGAGGACGTCGCCTGACGTGGCGAACAGCGACTGCCACAGGGCCTCGCCCTTGCCGGCGCGGCGCTCCAGCCCCGGCGCGATGTCGCCGACTGCGCGCACCTGCGCACCGGCCGCGGCGGCTCGTTCGGCGGTGCCGTCGGTGGACATCGAATCGATCACGAGCAACTCGTCGACGAGCGGGATCTCGTCCATCAGGGCGCGACGGATCTGGGTGACGACGTCGGCGACGGTGTCCTGCTCGTTGCGGGCCGGGATCACCACGCTGACCCGGGTACCCGCCTTGCGCTCGAGCAGCGCGGCCGGCGCCCAGGCGGAGCTGGACGTGGTGCGGCGCGTGTACCAGTCACGGGCCCGCGGATCCATGCTGCTCCTTCGGCACTCGGACGGGACAGACGTGACACGGTGCAAGCCCAGCCTAGGCCTCGCACGGTGGCGCACTTGTTAGGAACCCCTGGCTATCTGGCGGCGCACCGCCCCCGGTGTCATGGAGCGGTGATCGAGAACGACGCCCTCGTCCAGCTGCTTGCGGCGGACGGCACCAGGGTCGCGCACCCGGACTACGCGCTCGAGCTGACCGGCCCGGAACTCGCCGGACTGTACCGGGACATGGTGCTCGTCCGGCGCGTCGACACGGAGGCGATCGCACTGCAGCGACAGGGCGAACTCGGGTTGTGGACCTCGCTGCTCGGGCAGGAGGCCGCCCAGATCGGTGCCGGCCGTGCGCTGCGCCCGCACGACATGGTGTTCCCCAGTTACCGCGAGCACGGGGTGGCCTGGTGCCGTGGCGTCGACCCGGTGACGCTGCTCGAGATGTGGCGCGGTTCCGGGCAGGGCGGGTGGGACGCGCACCAGCACAACTTCGCGACCTACACGATCGTGATCGGTGCGCAGGCGCTGCACGCGGTCGGCTACGCGATGGGTGTGGTGCGTGACGGCACGGCCGGGACGGGCGACCCGGGCCGCGACACGGCGGTGCTGGTGTTCTTCGGCGACGGCGCGATGAGCCAGGGCGACACGAACGAGGCGTTCGCGTGGGCCGCCGCGCAGCACCTGCCGGTCGTGTTCTTCTGCCAGAACAACCAGTGGGCCATCAGCGCACCGGTCTCGGTGCAGGCGCGGGTGCCGCTGGCGCGGCGCGCGGAGGGCTTCGGGTTCCCGGGCGTGCGTGTCGACGGCAACGACGTGCTCGCCTCGCTCGCGGTGACCCGCAGTGCCCTGGAGCACGCGCGTGCCGGTGGCGGGCCGATGTTCATCGAGGCGTTCACGTACCGGATGAATCCGCACACGACGTCCGACGACTCACGCCGCTACCGGCACGACGCCGAGTTGGAGTCGTGGCGGCAGCGAGACCCGATCGCGCGGCTGCGCCGGCACCTCGAGCGCGAGACGGACGTGGGTGCGGCGTTCTTCGCCGACGTCGAGGACGAGGCGCAGAAGCTCGCGGTGCGAGTCCGCGAAGGCGGCCGCTCGCTCGCGACGGTCGGCGCGGGCGCGGTGTTCGAGCACGTCTTCGAGCGGCCGCCGGCCGACCTGGTGCGCCAGCGTGACGCGTTCGTCGACTTCGTCGCCCGTGGCATCGACTGAGCCGGGCTAGGTGGCGGTGTAGCCGATCCGGAAGCCGCCCCAGTGCCGGCCACGCACCCAGATCGGCGCGGACACGTCCTTCATCATCACGTAGCTGCCGCCGCCCATGTCCCGTCGGTACGTCTGCACGACGAACGGATCGGTGTTGCGGGCACAGGTGAGACCGGTGCGGTCGTTGAAGATCCGGCGGTTTCGGCAGTTCGCCGCGTTCCACACCGGGTCCGGGCCTTGCGGTTTGGAGACCCGGGCCATGTGGGTGGGGATGTACCCGTTGCGGTCGGTGCAGATCCCGAAGGTGACGCGCGGGTCGATCGTGCGTAGCGGCTCCTGGATCGCGGGCAGCACGCGGTCGGTGAACTCGGCGAAGCGGGTGAGGTACTGCTGCGGGTCCGAGCCCTGGATCTTCTCGTACTTCTCGTCGAACAGGTCCCGCATGGTGATCTCGCCGCGGTCGATCGCGTCGGTGAACAGGGCCGACACCTGCGCCGCCGAGCTCACCGCCGCCTCGATGAGCAGCGTGTCGGGTGTACGTACGCCGGTCCGGGCGCTCGTGGCGACCAGCTTCTCGCTCAGCTGCAGCATGTTCGCCGAACGCTCGCGCGCGGCGTTGAGCTCGTGGCTGGAGTGATCGAGGCCGCCCGCCAGATCGGACAGCGATCCGAGGAACGCGTCGACGTCGGCACGGATCGCCGCGGCCGCGCCGGTGATCTCGGCAACCTGCTCGTCTGCCGAGGACAGGGCGCCCGTGACCGTCTCGATCATGCTCGAGATCGACTGGGTGCTCTCGCGTACTGCCTGAGCCTGCTCGCGGGCCCGTTCGCCCTGGCCGGTGAGCTGGCCCACGCGCGCGGTGAGCGGGCCGATCGTGGTCTCGATGTCCTTCGCGGCGTTGATGGTCTCGTCGGCCAGTTCGCGGACGGAGTCGGCGATGACCTGGAAGCCGCTGCCCGCGGAGCCCGAGCGTGCTGCCTCGATGCTGGCGTTCAGGGCGAGGATGTGGGTCTGTTGCGCGATCCGGCCGATCTGGCTGGTGACCTGGGTGATGGCGCTGAGCGCCTCGGCCACCGACGCAAGCTGATCACCGGTGTCACCGACCCAGTCGACGAACGCGCTTAGCTGCGACAGCGACAGTTGGACGACCTCGCGCGAGCCGGTCGCCTCGTCGCGGGCGACCTTCGTGGCCGAATGCGCATGCTCCACCGCGGCCTCGATCTGATGGTTGCCGGCGGCGATGCCCTCGGCGACCGTCTTGAGCCGGCCGGACAGCTTCGCCTGCTCGCCCACCGACGCGGACAGTGCATCGATGTTGCCGGAGATGTCGGCCACTTCGATGCCCAGCTGGCTGGACAGCTGGGCGAACTCTATCAGCGACTGTCCAAGCGCTCCACTGGGCGGAGACGCATCCCGGCCGTGCCGCCGAACGCGTCCCAGCCGGTGCGGACGGGCGGAGTCGACAGTCTGCGTGGTCGCAGCCGCGGACTGAGCGGCCATGAGACCTCCATGCGAGTGATGCGAACGAGGACACGAGCGTCCCTGTTCTAGCTTTCGGCCGCGTCCCGGTGGAGTTGAGCCGGATTCGGGCAGCGATCATCCGGGTCCCGCCGATACTCACGTCGTGGATGACGCTAGTGGAGTGCGTCGCGGTCCGGAGTGCGGCGGCGCGTACTCGGTCTCGGCGCGACGCGTGCAAGGATCACGTGGGCCGAAGTTCTCGACGGCGGCGATCAGATCTGGGTTCCCCGCCGGCCGGCGGGTTCAGCCGAGCCTGAACGAGCAGCGCGGTCGCGGCCGTCAGCCCGGCAAGCGCATACAGCGAGACGGTGAACGCGTGCGTCACCCCACCGGACAGCGCCTCGAAGAACACGACGCCGATCACCGCGACCCCGAGCGCTCCGCCGACCTGCTGCGCCGTCGCCAGCACACCGGCGGCCGCACCGGCGTCGGCCGGATCGATCTCGCTCAGCACCTCGGCCGACAGCGGCACCAGCACCAGCCCGATCCCGAAGCCGATCAGCGCCAGCCCCGGCAGCAGTTCGAGCGACGTCGAGGCAGCAGCGACATCCGCCAGGACGAGGCACCCCGCGGCAACGGCAATCGCCCCGGCCGCCAGCACCTGGCGTCCGAACCGCGCCGCCAACGGCTGCGCGAGCAGCATCGCAGCGAAGTAGCCCACACCCACCGCGGCGAAAACCACTCCCGAGAACAGGGCGGAGAAGCCACGGCCCTGCTGCAGGTACAGGGCAAGGACGAAGAAGAACCCGGCAGGCACCAGGCCGAAGGTGAGCCCGGCGAGCGAGCCGAGGCTGAACCGTCGATCGGCGAACAGCGCCAGGTTGACCAGCGGTGCCCGCCCCGCGCGGCGACGACCGAGCTGATGCACCACGAAGACACCGAGCAGCACCGGTGCTGCCGCGAAACTGATCCACGTCCACATCGGCCAACCGTGCTCACGCCCCTCGACGAGAGGCAGCACCACCGCGGCCAGGGCGAGGGTGATCAGCTCGGTGCCGACCAGGTCCAGCCGCTCACGCGCGCCGCGCGACTCCGGAATGACCCGCACCGCAGCGAGCGCCACAAGCCCCACCGGCACGTTGATCAGGAAGATTCCCCGCCAGCCGCTGCCGGCGAAGTCGGCCGAGATCAGGGCACCACCCAGCAACTGCCCGAGCACGCCGGCGATCCCCATCGCGAACCCGTACGCGGCGAACGCCTTCGCCCGTGCCGCACCGGTGTACACCGCCGAGACGATCGCGAGCACCTGCGGTGTGAGCAGTGCACCGGCAACGCCTTGCAGAACCCGGGCGACGACCAGCACATCCGCGTTGGGCGCCAGGCCGCAGGCGGCCGAGGTCAGGGTGAACAGCGCCAGGCCGAGCGCGAACATCCGGCGCCGGCCGTACAGGTCCCCGAGCCGTCCACCGCTGATCATGCCGACGGCGAAAGCGAGACCGTATCCCGCGACGACGAGCTGAACGGCGTCCGGGCCGGCGTGCAACTCGTCATGGATCGACGGCAGTGCGACGTTGACGATGAAGAAGTCCAGGAAGGTCATGAACGTGCCGACGAGCACGACGAGCAGCGGACGCCAGTCCGTTGCCGGCCGGCCCGCTCTCGCGGTGACGTCAGTGCGATCGCTGACGGTGGTGGCCATGGCTCTCTGGCTTTCCGTGATCGGGGAATCCGTGATGACGCGCGGCTCAGCCGGGGACCTTGTCGAGGAAGCCGAGCACCGTGGCAATCCGCCCGTGCTGGTCGAGCACCACGACGTCGAAGCCCTCGACCAGCGGCGCGCTGCCGACCGGCCCCAGCCCCCACCCGAAGCGCGCCTGGCTGTGGTGCGCGTCGACCTCGCCGCGCTGGGTGAACACCATGCCGGGGAACTGCGCCTGGACGGCGGCGATCGCGGCGTCGATCGCCGCCCTGCCCTCGAGCTCGACCAACGGGTCGACGTACGACGCGTTCGCCGCGAACAGCTCCTCGACGAGCGCACGCCGCGCCCGGTCGTCGGTCACGTTCCAGCACTGCAGGTAATGGGTGATCGTCTCGTTCATCGCGTTGCCTTTCCATCGAGTGAATCGGTGCCGGGAGCGATCCTGCGGCCGACGCCGACGGCCTGTCGATTACGCCTGAGGTAACGCGTTCGCATGACCTGCCAGGTAATGGCTGCGCGGCACGGCGGCCCGATACCGTCGGGCCATGACCAGCACGATCACCCGCCCGCCGGCGAACCGTCCGGTCGGCGCCCTGCTTCGGGAATGGCGCGAGCGGCGCCGCCTCAGCCAGCTGGAACTGTCCATCCAGGCAGACATCTCGACCCGCCACCTGAGCTTCGTCGAGACCGGGCGGTCACGCCCCACGCCGGACATGATCTTGCGCCTGACCGAGCACCTGGAGGTTCCGCTGCGTGAGCGCAACTCGCTCCTGCTCGCAGGCGGCTACGCCCCCGCCTATCCCGAACACGGTCTGGACGAGCCACAACTGTCCGCGGTACGCGCGGCGCTACGCCAGGTACTGACCGCGCACGAGCCCTACCCCGCCGTCGTCGTCAACCGGTGGTGGGAACTGGTCGAAGCGAACTCAGCGATCGCCATCATGACCGAAGAGGCCGCACCGTTCCTGCTCGAACCGCCCGTCAACGTGCTGCGGTTGAGCCTGCACCCGGACGGAATCGCCGGGCGCATCGCGAACCTGCCCGCTTGGCGCGCGCACCTGCTGACCCAGCTGCAACAGCGGGCCCGGGCGATGGGCGATGACCGGCTGCACGCGCTGCACGCGGAACTGCTCGGCTACCCCGGCGGCCTGGCGGAGACGCCCGGCGCCACGGACGTCGTCCTGCCGCTGCTGTTCCGGCGCGGCGGCGACGTGCTGTCCTTCTTCTCCATCTCCGCCGTCGTCGGCACCGCCACCGACGTCACGGTCGAGGAGCTGGCGATCGAGTCGTTCTACCCGGCCGACGCGCGGACGGCGCAGGTGCTCCGCGCGGGCTGATCTCAGAAGCCGCGCACCTTGTCGAGCGTGATCTCCAGCGCGGTCGGGTACAGCGCCGCGAACTGCTCGGGACTACCGCCGATCCGTGCCGCGGCCTCCCCGTACTTCGCCGGCTGCGGCGTTCCGTCGGCCCCTACGGTGGTCAGCCAGATGACCTGCTCGTCGGCCAGTCGTTCGCGGACCCGATCACCGAACGGTGTGCCCGCGGCCGGGAGAACCGTCATTCGGCAACGGTAGCCCGGATCAGCGCGTGTGGCCCGCTCCGGTCACGACCCATTTGGTGGACGTCAGTTCGGCCAGCCCCATCGGCCCCCGCGCGTGCATCTTCTGCGTCGAGATGCCGATCTCGGCGCCGAAGCCGAACTCGCCGCCGTCGGTGAACCGGGTGGATGCGTTGACCATGACCGCCGCCGAGTCGACGCGCGCCACGAACCTCTGCGCGACGTCCAGATCTCGCGTCACGATCGCCTCGGTGTGCCCGGAGGACCAGCGCCGGATGTGCGCGATCGCCTCGTCGACGTCGGCCACGACCCGCGCCGCCATGTCCAGCGACAGGTACTCGCGCTCCCAGTCCTCGTCGGTCGCGGGCAGCACACCGTCCAGTGCCGCGAACGCGTCGTCCCCGTGCAGCACGACGCCCGCGGACTGCAGCGCGCCGGTGATCCGCGGCAGGAACTCGTCGGCGATCGCCGCGTGCACCAGCAGCGTCTCGGCACTGTTGCACACGCTCACCCGGGACGTCTTGGAGTTGACGACGATGCGCTCGGCGACCTCGAGATCGGCGGCCGCGTCGACGTACACGTGCACGTTGCCGACGCCGGTCTCGATCACCGGCACCGTCGCGTTCTGCACCACGTAGTTGATCAGTCCGGCTCCCCCGCGCGGGATGATCAGGTCGACGAGCCCGCGCGCCTTGAGCAGGTGTCCCACGCTCGCCCGGTCCGTTCCCGGGACCAGCAGCACCGAATCGCGCGGCAGTCCGGCCTTCTCGGCAGCGGCAGCGAGCACGTCGACGAGCACGCTGTTCGACTCGTACGCCGAGCCGGAGCCGCGCAGCAAAGCCGCGTTGCCGCTCTTGAGCGCGAGCCCGGCGGCGTCGACGGTCACGTTCGGACGGGCCTCGTAGATGATCGCGACGACGCCGAACGGCACGCGCAGTTGCCGGATCTGCAGCCCGTTCGGCTGCGTGTACCCGCGCAGCACCTCGCCGACGGGATCGGGCAGCGCGGCGACGTCACGCAGGCCCTGCGCCATGGCCGCGACCCGGTCGGCGTCCAGAGCCAGCCGGTCGATCAGCGACTCGCCGATGCCCGTATCGCGTCCGTTCGCCACGTCCTTCGCATTCGCAGCCAGCACCGCGTCGGTGGCCGCGACGAGCGCGTCGGCCATCGCGTGCAGCGCGGCGTCCTTGGCTGCCCGGCCCAGCGGTGCGAGTTCGGCAGCGGCCTCGCGGCTACGGGCCGCGACCGCGCGCACGTCCTGCTCGGTGGCGGCTCGCTCGGTCATGCTGCCAAGGGTACGGCGCGGCTGCGAACCACCCGGGCCGGACGTCCGTCACAACAGCACGAGATCGTCGCGGTGCACGACCTCGCGGCGAAGCTCAGCCGGCAGGTCGTGCGTCTTGTGGCCGAGCATCTGCGGCAGGTCAGCGGCGTCGTAACCGACCAGGCCGCGCGCCACCGCCACACCGTCCGGCGCGAGCAGGTCGACCGGCTCACCGGAGTAGAACTCGCCCTGTATCGCGGTCACACCGGCCGGCAGCAGCGACATGCGGCGCTGCACGACCGCTGCCACGGCGCCGGCGTCGAGGGTGAGCCGGCCACGCGGCGTGGTCGCGTGCCGCAGCCAGAACAACCGGGACGCCGACCGGTCCCCCGCCGCGTGGAACAGGGTGCCGACATTGCCGGCCAGCGCGTCGTCGATGCGTGCGGCGGTGCTCAGCAGCACCGGGATCCCCTCGCTGGTCGCGATCGCGGCCGCGTCCACCTTGGTCACCATCCCGCCCGAGCCGACGTGGCTGCCCTTGCCGGTGACGTCCACGCCGCCGAGCTCGGCCATCGAGGCCACCTCGGCGATGAACCGCGCGCCGGGTGTGCCGGGCCGGCCGGTGTAGAGCCCGTCGACGTCGGACAGCAGCACCAGCGCGTCGGCGTGCACCAGGTGCGCGACGAGCGCAGCCAGCCGGTCGTTGTCGCCGAAGCGGATCTCGTGGGTGGCGACCGTGTCGTTCTCGTTGACGATCGGGATGACGCCGAGGGCGAGCAGCCGCTCCAGGGTGCGGTCGGCGTTGCGGTAGTGACCGCGCCGGTGCAGGTCGTCGGCAGTGAGCAGCACCTGCCCGACCCGCAGCCCGTAGCGCGCGAACGAGGACGCGTACCGCTCGGCGAGCATCAGCTGCCCGACGCTCGCCGCCGCCTGCTGGGTGGCCAGGTCACGCGGCCGCGAGCGCAACCCGAGCGGGCCGATGCCGGCCGCGATCGCGCCGGAGGACACCAGCACCACCTGCCGCCCGTCGGCGTGCCGGTGAGCGAGGGCGTCGACGATCGTGTCCAGCCGGTCGGGGTCCAGCCGGCCGCGGGCGGTGAGCGAGGACGAGCCGACCTTGACCACCGTCCGGCGGGCGGCGGCAACGACCTCGCGGGTCACTGCTCGTCCTCGGACTCGGTCCACTCGCCCTCGTACTCTGCGTGCGTCCGCCGGGACCGCTTGGCCGCGAGCCGGTCGTCGGCGCGCCGGCGCCGCGGCGAGGTGTCCAGCCGCTCGTCCTCGCCGCGACGGGTCGGCAGGTAGTCCTCCTCGATGCCCGCCGACGGCGCGAAGTCGAAGGTGACCTCGCCGATCGTCACCGCGGCGCCGGGCTGCGCTCCCTGGCGGGCCAGCTCGGCCTCCACGCCCAGGCGCGCCAACCGGTCGGCGAGGTAGCCGACGGCCTCGTCGTTGTCGAAGCTGGTCTGCCGAACCCAGCGCTCGGGCTTGCTGCCGCGGACGACGAACGCGCCCGGTTCGGCCGGATCGGGCAGCACCGTGAACCCGGAGTCGTTGACGGCAGTCGGCTGCAGCACGATCCGGGTCGCCTCGGCGATCGGACGGGCGGCGCGGTCGGCGGCGACCACCTCGGCCAGCGCAAAGGTGAGTTCCCGCAGCCCGGCGTGCGATGCCGCGGAGATCTCGAACACTCGCAGGCCGCGCTCCTCGAGCTCGCCGCGGACGAACTCCGCGAGCTCGCGCGCCTCGGGCACGTCGATCTTGTTCAGCGCGACCAGGCGGGGCTTGGCCAGCAGCTCACCGAAGGTTCCTTCGTACTGGCCCAACTCGGACTCGATCGCGTCCAGGTCACTGATCGGGTCGCGCCCCGGCTCCAGGGTCGCGCAGTCCAGCACGTGCAGCAGCACCGCGCATCGCTCGACGTGGCGCAGGAAGTCCAGGCCCAGCCCCTTGCCCGCGGCGGCGCCCGGGATCAGGCCGGGCACGTCGGCGACGGTGAACGTGCTCGCGCCCGCGCTGACCACGCCGAGGTTCGGCACCAGGGTGGTGAACGGGTAGTCGGCGATCTTGGGGCGCGCCGCGGACAGCGCCGCGATCAGCGAGGACTTGCCGGCGCTCGGGAACCCCACCAGCCCGACGTCGGCGACGCTCTTGAGCTCGAGCACGAGATCGTGCGCCTCGCCCGGTTCGCCCAGCAACGCGAAGCCCGGTGCCTTGCGCCTGGTGGAGGCGAGCGCGGCGTTGCCCAGCCCGCCACGTCCGCCCTGGGCAGCGATGAAGCGGGTGCCTGCGCCGGTCAGGTCGGCGAGCAGCTCACCGCCCGGCGTCAGGACGACGGTGCCGTCCGGAACCCGCAGTTCCAGGTCTGCGCCCTCGGCGCCGTTGCGGTAGCTGCCTGCGCCCTGCCGGCCGTTGCCGGCTCGCTGGTGCGGGTGGTGATGGAAGTCCAGCAACGTGTGCACGTTCGGGTCGACGATCAGCACGACGTCCCCACCGCGGCCGCCGTTGCCGCCGTCGGGGCCGCCGAGCGGCTTGAACTTCTCGCGGTGGATCGAGGCGACCCCGTGCCCGCCGTTGCCCGCGGCCAGGTGCAGCACGACGCGATCGACAAAGCTGGCCATGCTGCTCCTCTCCGCCTCTCCTCGATCATGCGAAAGGGCGGGCACCGGTCACCCGGGCCCGCCCTTCGCGGAAGTACCTCGCTCGGGCCCTCAGACCCCAGCCGGGACGATGTTCACCGTCTTGCGGCCACGCGACAAGCCGAACTGCACGGTGCCGGCGGACAGCGCGAACAGCGTGTCGTCGCCGCCGCGGCCCACGTTCGTGCCCGGGTGGAACTTGGTGCCGCGCTGGCGGATCAGGATCTCGCCGGCCTTGACGGCCTGACCGCCGTAGCGCTTGACGCCGAGGAACTGCGCGTTCGAGTCGCGGCCGTTACGGGAGCTGGACGCACCCTTCTTATGAGCCATGGCGTGCCATTCCTTACTTCGAAGAGATGCCGGTGACGCGGACCTGGGTCAGCGGCTGACGGTGACCCATCCGCTTGTGGTAGCCGGTCTTGTTCTTGAACTTGTGGATGCGGATCTTGGGGCCCTTGGTCTGCGCGAGCACCTCGGCGGTGACGGCGACCTTGGCGAGCGTGTCCGCGTCGTGGGTGACGGCCTCGCCGTCGACGAGCAGGATCGCGGCCAGCGCAACCTCGGCGCCGGGCGCCGCGTTCAGCTTCTCGACCTCGATCACATCGCCCTCGGCGACCTTGTACTGCTTGCCGCCGGTCTTGACGATGGCATACATGACGCGTCCACTCCTGACTGCTGCTGTCCGGTGCGCTGCGGATCGGGCGCGCACACAGAGGAACCCATCGGGAAAATGGGCCGTAGTACAGGTTACGGCACCGCACCGAGCGGAGGCAAAACGCCCCCCGCGACGGCGCCTCGCCGCTACCCGGCGTCGGCTCCGACGGTGCCGGCCGGTGCGGCGGTGACACGCGGTTCCGCGGTGACGGGCGGGCCCGCGGGCCGGCTGGCGGCGCGGCGGCGACGCGGGCGGGACGGCCGCTCCGGCTCCGGCTCCGGCTCCGGCTCCGGCTCGACGTCGACTTGAGGTTCGGGCGTGCTGCCGGTGTCGGTCAGGTACGCGTCCAGCTCCTGCGGTTCGGCGTCCAGCACCGCCGCCACCGCCTCGAGTTCCAGGTCGGCGGCCTGATCGGCGGCCAGCTCGGCGGCCAGGTCGCCGGCCAGCTCCCCCTCGTGGTGCGCCGCCTTGTGGATCGCCGCCATCGCCGACAGCCGGCGTTCGCGGGTCTCGGCGTCCTCGACCGGCTCGACCGGCTCGGCCTGCTTGGCCGCACCGCGCTTGCGCTTGGCCTTGGGCCGGTCACCGCCCGGCTCGTCCGCGTCCGCGCGGGCGGCCCCGGACTTGTCCACCGGCTCGGAGTGGATCAGCACGCCGCGTCCCTTGCAGTGCTCGCACGGCTCGCTGAACGCTTCCAGCAGCCCCTCGCCGACCCGCTTGCGGGTCATCTGCACCAGGCCCAGTGAGGTGACCTCGGCGACCTGGTGCTTGGTGCGGTCGCGGCCCAGGCACTCGGTCAGCCGGCGCAGCACCAGCTCGCGGTTCGACTCCAGCACCATGTCGATGAAGTCGATCACCACGATGCCGCCGACGTCGCGGAGTCGCAGCTGGCGGACGATCTCCTCGGCCGCCTCCAGGTTGTTGCGGGTGACGGTCTGCTCGAGGTTGCCGCCCGTCCCCACGAACTTGCCGGTGTTGACGTCGATGACGGTCATCGCCTCGGTGCGGTCGATCACCAGCGAGCCGCCGGAGGGCAGCCACACCTTGCGATCGAGCGCCTTCATCAACTGCTCGTCCACCCGCAGGTCGTGGAACAGGTCGGTGTCCGCGGTATGCCGCGACGCCCGCTCGGCCAAGTCCGGCGCGACACCGTTGAGGTAGTCCGAGACGGTCGTCCAGGCCTGCTCGCCCTCGACGACCAGCTGCTTGAAGTCCTCGTTGAACACGTCGCGCACGACCCGGATCGCCAGGTCCGGCTCGCCGTGCACCAGCGTGGGCGCCGACTTGGTGTTCTCGGCCTGCTTCGCGATGGCCTCCCACTGCGCCTTGAGCCGGTCGACGTCGCGGGTGAGCTCCTCCTCGGACGCTCCCTCGGCGGCGGTGCGGATGATCACGCCGGCGTCCTCGGGCACGATCTTCTTCAGGATCGCCTTGAGCCGGTGCCGCTCGGTGTCCGGCAGCTTGCGGCTGATGCCGGTCATGCCGCCGCCGGGGACGTAGACGAGGAACCGCCCGGGCAGCGATACCTGGCTGGTGAGCCGCGCGCCCTTGTGCCCGATCGGGTCCTTGGTGACCTGAACGAGCACCGTGTCACCGGAGCTCAGCGCGTTCTCGATCGCCCGCGACTTGCCCTCCAGGCCGGCGGCGTCCCAGTTGACCTCGCCGGCGTACAGCACGCCGTTGCGGCCCTTGCCGATGTCGACGAACGCCGCCTCCATCGACGGAAGGACGTTCTGCACCCGGCCGAGGTACACGTTGCCGACGTAGGACGTGGCGCTCGCGCGCGTGACGTAGTGCTCGACGAGCACGCCGTCCTCGAGCACGGCGATCTGGGTGCGGTCGCCGCGCTGGCGCACCGCCATCACCCGGTCGACGGCCTCGCGCCGGGCCAGGAACTCGGACTCGGTCAGGATCGGCGGGCGGCGCCGGCCGGTGTCGCGCCCTTCGCGGCGGCGCTGCCGCTTCGCCTCCAGGCGGGTGGAGCCCTTGACCCCGCGGACGCCGTCGTCGCCGTTGTCCTTCTTCTTGCCCTCGCGGGTCTCGCGCACGTGCACGACCGTGTTCGGCGGGTCGTCCTCGTCGCGACCGCCGCTGGCGCTCGAGTCGCCGTCGCCGGAACCACTCGCGCGCCGGCGGCGCCTGCGCCGCCGCGTGGCGCCGCCCTCGGCGTCCGCGCCGTCCTCTTCGCCGTCGGCGTGCTCGTCCTCGGCGGCGGCCGGCTCGCCGTCCTCGCCGTCGTGTTCTGCGCCCTCGCCACCGGCCCTGCTGCCGCGACCGCGACGGCCCCGGCGCCGGCGGCGCCGGGCCCCGGTGGCCTCCTCGACGGCCGCCTCGCGGACGTCCTCGGGCTCGGCGGTCTGGTCCTCGGCGTCCTCGGCCACGGTCAGCTCGGCCTCGCCCGGCACCGGCTCCTCCGGTACCTCCGGCTCCTCCGACGTCGGCGGCCCGGCCGGCGCCTTGGCGACGCGGCGGGTGCGCTTGGCCGGCGCCTTCTCGGCGCGGGTCTCGTCCGGCGCGACGAACAGGACCGACGGGGGTCCGGCCGGTGCGGCCAGGACCGGCTCGGCGGCGCTCTCGGTGGCGCTCTCGGCGGCGCTGCTGGTGGCGGCCTTCTTCGCCGCGCGCTTGCGGGGCGCCTTCGCGGGCGTGGCGGTGCTGTCGGGGTCCTCGCCCCGCTCGGCCGCGGGCGGCGCCGTCTTCGCGGCCGCCTTGCGCGGGGCGCGCTTGCGCGGCGCTGCGTCGGTGGACGGGTTCGCGTCCGTGGACGGGCTCGCATCCGTGGACGGGCTGGCGTCCGTGGACGGGCTGGCGTCACGAGCCTCGGCCGGCACCTGCGGGTCGCGAGTCCGGACCGGTGCTGCCTTCTTGGCGGCCCGCTTGCGGGGAGCGGGTGTCGTCGCGTTGTCGCCGGCGTCTGCCGGACCGGCGGCGGGTGCGGCCTTCTTGGCGGCCCGCTTGCGCGGTGCCTTGGCCGGCGTAGCCGTCTCGGCAGGCGTGGGGGTGTCGGTGGGGGTAGCGGTGTTGTCGGGTTCGAGCATGTGCTCGGGTCACTCCGTTTCTCAGCTCCCGGGCGCGATACCGCCGTCATGGCGAGAGCGCGGCCGCACGGGGGCGGTTGTGGCGAGCGCCCGTGTGGACGTCCGCGAAGTCTTCGTGGTGGTGCTACGGCGCCGTCCCGGCCGCGACCCGGTCCGGCTGGAGCGGATCTGCGACCTCGCCTGCGTCATCGAGCGGTCCCTGCGCCAGGCGCACCGCTACAGGCGGCGCATCCAGGGCGAAACCGGCGACAATCCGCAGAGCGGCGAGAACGTCGTCGGGCCGGACAGCGGGGGTCACCTGCCGAACGACCAGGTCCAGTATCGCACGAGGTGCGGCTCCGGCGCCGGTTGCGGCGGCCGACACGGCGGCGGTGAGCACCGGACCCCGCGCGTCCAGGGTGCGCCGGCCGTCCTTGGTGAGACGTTCGACACCCACCTCGTCGCGGGCGAGAAAGGCCGCGACGGCCGCTCCCAGCGTGCCGGCATCCACCCCGGCCAGCTCGATCCGCCACCGCGACGCCTGGATCCGCTCGGCCAGCGAGCCGGGGCCGGCCGGCACGGCGTCCACGATGTCCAGGCCGTCGGGCAGCACGTCGTCCAGTGCCGCCCGCAGCGCCTGGATGTCCACCTCGCGCGCCAGGCCGATCTCGACGTACTCGGCCTCGCTGGCGACCCCGGTCGGCGCCGCGCCGATGTAGCTGATCTTCGGGTGCGGCGTGAAGCCGGCCGAGTAGCCCATCGGCACGTTCGCGCGGCGCAGCGCACGCTCGAACGCGCGGGCGAAGTCGCGCTGCGAGGTGAACCGCAGCCGGCCGCGCTTGGCGTACTGCAGCCGCACCCGCTGCACCACGGGCGGCGGTGGCGGACCGTCCGGTGTGCGCTTGGCCATTACGCCCGCCCTCGACCGTTGAGTGGCGGGTTTCGCGTTGAGTGGCGGGCTACAGGTCGCCACTCAACCCCGAACCCGCCACTCAACGGGAGGGTCCGGGGGTGCCGCCAGCTGGCGCGAGCGGGAGCAGCGATCGGCCGGTGGGCCCCATCTGGATGTCGGTGCCCAGGTTGGAACACACGCCGCAGTCGAAGCACGGCGTCCAGCGGCAGTCGTCCTGCTCGAACTCGCCGAGCGCGTCCTGCCAGTCGTCCCACAGCCACTGCTTGTCCAGGCCCGAGTCCAGGTGGTCCCACGGCAGCACCTCGTCGGCGTCGCGCTCGCGGGTGGTGAACCAGGCGAGGTCCACCCCGTGCAGGTTCTCGGCGGCGCACCGCGTCCAGCGCTCGTAGGAGAAGTGCTCGCTCCAGCCGTCGAAGCGGCCGCCGTCGCGCCACACCGCCTCGATCACCGCACCGACCCGCCGGTCGCCGCGCGAGAGCAACCCTTCGATCAGCGACGGCTCGCCGTCGTGGTAGCGCATGCCGACGTTGCGGCCCAGCGAACGGTCGGCGTTGATCGCGGCGCGCAGCTTGCGCAGCCGGTCGTCGACCGTCTGCGGATCGCACTGGGCGGCCCACTGGAACGGGGTGTGCGGCTTGGGCACGAAGCCGCCGATCGAGACCGTGCAGCGGATGTCCTTGTGCCCGGCGGCCTCGCGGCCGGCGCGGATCACGTCGTGGGCCATGTCCGCGATCTCCAGGACGTCCTCGTCCGTCTCGGTCGGCAGGCCGCACATGAAGTACAGCTTCACCTGCCGCCAGCCGTTCGCGTACGCGGTCGAGACGGTGCGGATCAGGTCGTCCTTGCTGACCATCTTGTTGATCACGCGGCGCAGCCGTTCCGAGCCACCCTCCGGCGCGAAGGTCAGGCCGGACCGGCGGCCGTTGCGCGACAGCTCGTTGGCCAGGTCGATGTTGAACGCGTCCACCCGGGTCGACGGCAGGCTCAGGCTGACCCGCTCGTCCTCGTACCGGTCGGCGAGCTGCTTGGTGATCTCGCCGATCTCGGAATGGTCGGCGCTGGACAGCGACAGCAGCCCGACCTCGTCGAAGCCGCTGGCCGCAAGGCCCTGGGCGACCATCTCGCCGATGCCGGTGATGCTGCGCTCGCGCACCGGCCGGGTGATCATTCCGGCCTGGCAGAACCGGCAGCCGCGCGTGCAACCACGGAAGATCTCCACGCTCATCCGCTCGTGCACCGACTCGGCGAGCGGCACCAGCGGCGTTTTCGGATAGGGCCACTCGTCCAGGTTCATGACGGTGTGCTTGCTGACCCGTGCCGGGACGCCCGCGCGGTTCGGCGTGACCGCGGCGAGCGCGCCGCTCGGCAGGTAGCTGACGTCGTAGAACTTCGGGACGTACACCCCTCCGGTGCCCGCGAGTCGGCGCAGCAGCTCATCGCGTCCGCCGGGGCGTCCCTCGTCCTTCCACTCACGGGCGATGTCGGTGATCGTGCCGACGACCTGCTCGCCGTCGCCGAGGACGGCCGCATCGACGAAGTCCGAGATCGGCTCGGGGTTGAACGCCGCGTGGCCGCCGGCGATCACCACCGGATGGCTCTCGTCGCGATCGACCGCGTGCAGCGGGATGCCGGCCAGGTCGAGCGCGGTGAGCAGGTTCGTGTAGCCGAGTTCGGTGGAGAAGCTGATGCCGAGGAAGTCGAAGGCGGCGACCGGGCGATGCGTGTCGACGGTGAACTGGCCGATGCCGTGCTCGCGCATCAGGGCCTCGAGGTCGGGCCACACCGCGTAGGTGCGTTCGGCCAGTGCGTCCGGCCGCTCGTTGAGCACCTCGTACAGGATCTGGTTGCCCTGGTTCGGCAGGCCGACCTCGTACGCGTCCGGGTACATCAGCGCCCAGTGCACGGTGACCGACGTCCAGTCCTTGCTACGCGCGTTGAGCTCGCCGCCGACGTACTGGATCGGCTTGCTGACGCGAGGCAGCAGCGGCTCCAGGCGCGGGAACAGCGATTCGGGGGCAGCGCTCATTTGCCCGATGGTACGGCCGCGAGCGGCGCGATCGTGATCCGCTGTGCTCTGAGAAGATCGCAGGTGTGCGCGCACCCCCGCCCCAGGTACTGCTGCTGGGCAGTATCGGGTCGGTGCAGTTCGGGGCCGCGTTCGCGGCGCGGCTGTTCGACCGGGCCGGTCCCGGCGGGCTGGTCTTCCTGCGCCTGGCGCTGTCCGCGCTGATCCTGCTCGCCCTGGCCCGTCCGTCGCTGCGTGGACGCTCGGCGTCCGACGTGCGCGCGGCGGTCGCATTCGGGCTGGTGCTGGGCGCCATGAACTGGAGCTTCTACGAAGCGCTGGACCGGCTGCCGCTCGGCGTCGCGGTCACGATCGAGTTCCTGGGCCCGCTCGCGGTGGCGGTGGCCGGCTCGCGGCGCGCGCTCGATCTGGTCTGGGTCGCGCTCGCCGGCGGCGGGGTCGCACTGCTCGCCCTGCGCGGCAGCCACCACGGCATCACCGCCTTCGGGGTGGTTCTGGTGCTGATCGCCGCGACCTGTTGGGCGCTGTACATCCTGCTGTCCAAACACGTCGGCTCGGCCTTCCCCGGGCTGGACGGGCTCGCCGTCGCGCTCGTCGTCGGCGCCCTGCTGACGCTCCCGGCCGGCGTGGTCCAGGGCGGGTCGGCACTCGGTGAGCCCGCCGTGCTCGCCGGTGGGCTCGCGGTCGCGTTGCTGTCCTCGCTCATCCCGTACTCGCTGGAGATCGTGGCGCTGCGCCGGTTGCCCCCGTCGGTGTTCGGCCTGCTGATGAGCCTGGAGCCGGCGGTGGCCGCGCTCGCCGGCGTACTCGTGCTCAGCCAGGCGCTGTCCGCGGCGCTGGCGCTTTCGATGGCGATGGTCATCATCGCCAGCGTCGGCACCACGCTCACGTCCCGGCCGCAGCCTGTTCCGCAGCTGCTCGACTGAAGCTCAGCCGGCCGAGCGCCGCACGGCCTGCAGCAGCCCGATGGCCAGTCCCTGGGCGAACATCGAGGATCCGCCGTAAGAGACGAACGGGAGCGGCAGCCCCGTCACCGGCATCAGACCCAGGTTCATCCCGATGTTCTGGAAGGCCTGGAAGGCGAACCAGCAGACGATCCCGACCGCGACGAGCCGCCCCGCCGGGTCGGCCGCGCGAGCGATGCGCAGGCCGCGCCAGCACAGCAGAGCGAACAGCCCGATGATCACGGTGCCGCCGATCAGCCCGAACTCCTCCCCCGCCACCGAGAACACGAAGTCGGTCTGCTGCTCGGGCACGTAACCGCCGTTGGTCTGCGGGCCGTTGAACAACCCGGTGCCGTGCAGCCCGCCGTTCGCGATCGCGATGCGCGCCTGGGTGACGTTGTACGAGGCGCCCTGCGGGTCGTGCCCGGGATTGAGGAACGAGCCGAACCGGGCGAGCTGGTAGTCGGCGAGCAGCCCGGAGCGCACGGCCACGATCGCGAGCGCGACGGCGAGCACCAGCAGCCCGATCGTCCAGCGCGCGCGAACGCCGGCCGCGACGAGCACCCCGAACGCGGCGGCCGCGAGCACCATCGCCGACCCCAGGTCCGGCTGCAGCATCACCAGCACGAGCGGCACGGCGATCATCACGATCGCCAGCAGCACGTCGCCGGTGGTCGGCGGCCGCTCGTCGTCGCGGTTCGCTGCCCGCTGGGTGAACAGCACCGCCATCCCGATGATCAGGCCCAGCTTGGTGAACTCGGACGGCTGCAGCTCGAACCCGCCGCCGACCCGGATCCACGCCTGTGCCCCGTTCACCGTGCTGCCGACCGCGAGCACCAACAGCAGCCCGAGCAGGCTCACGACGTAGACCAGCGGGCCGAACAGGCGCAGCAACCGGGCGTCCAGGCGCGATGCGAGGAACATCAGCACCGCGGCGACGGCCAGGTTGAACAGGTGCCGGAACAGGAAAGCCTGCGGGTTTGCGTGCTGCGCCCGCTGCAGATCGCGCGTGGCGGCCCACACCAGCAGCGCCCCGATCAGCGCCAGCGCGAGCGCGGTCGCGGTCAGCAACCAGTCGTAGCCACGGGTGCGCCGCTCGAGCGGCAGCACGGGCGGCGTCAGCGAGAACGGCGCCATCGGGTCGCGTACCAATCCGCTCAAGGCGTCCCTCCCGACTGCCCCGAAGAGCGGAATGGAGGTCCCCCCGCCGAAGAAGGCGTAGCCGGCGGGGGAGGATCACTCGGGCCGCGCGCAAGCCGGCGGCGCTCGAGCGGGCTCTTCGCGCAACCGCTCATCGCGTCTGGGTCACTTTCGGCAGCGTGGTGATCGGCTTCTTGCCCGCGACGATGGGCTTGCCGTGGGCGCCCATGATCGCGTCCCAGATGCGCTTGAGCATCGGGCCCGCCGCGGTGGCGCCCGTGCCGGCCTGTTCGATCATGCCGACCACGACGAACTTCGCGCCGACATTCCCCTTACGGTCGTGGCTGGTCGGCCCCCAGGACGCCAGCCACGAGGTGTCCTTCTTGCCCTCGACCTCCGCGGTGCCGGTCTTGCCGCCGAGCCGCGACTGGTACGGCGAGCCGATGTAGGCGAACGCGCCGGACACGGCCCAGCCGCGGCCGAAGTCGAGCGAGTCGGCGATGTAGTTCAGGTACGTGCGGCTGACCGGCACGGTGCGGCGCAGCTTGGGCTCGATCGTCCGCACCGTCTTGCCGTTGTGGTCGACGACGGCCCAGCCGAGCCGTGGTTCCCAGATCTTCCCGCCGTTGACCAGCGCCGAGTACGCCACCGCGAGCTGCAGCGGCGACATCGTCGTTTCCCCCTGCCCGATCGACATGTCCGCGTTGTCGCCGGCCCGGTAGCGCCAGCCGTCCGTGCAGTTCTCCGACGCGAGCTGGGTCAGGTAGGCGCGTTGGGTGCGGTCGGCGACCTCCGGGTAGCCGCGCCTGGCGTCCCCGCAGTACTGCGTCCGCTGCGTCCGCCAGCGGGTCATCCGGGTCTCGCGGTCGGCGTAGGAACCGGCCGCCTGCTCGTCCGCCGGCAGGTCGATCCCCGGCTGCGTCCCGACGCCGTACAGCGCGGCCGTCCGCTGCAGGTACTCGTTCGGCTTCTTGCCGTCGCTGATGCGGGTCTGGTCGCGGTAGTACTCGGCCGCGGCGGGGGCGTAGAAGAACGTGTCGCACGAGTAGCCGAGCGCGTCCTTGAGCGAGAGCGGGTAGTCGAAGGACTCGCTGTCGTAGTTCGTCTTGACGCGGCCGTCGATCGTGAGCGAGCCGGGGCAGGGGTAGGTGCCGCCGAGCGAGATCTCGTGGTGGATCAGCAACGAGGACGAGGTGATCAGCTTGAACGTCGAACCGGGGGCGTACTGGCCCGCGATCGCCCGGCCCACCAGAGGGTCGTTTGCCGCGGGCGCGGTCAGCTCGGCGTAGTCGGCGTCGGAGATGCCGCCGACGAACTGCTGCGGATCGTAGGTCGGCGAACTGGCGATCGCGATGATGCGCCCGGTGTTCGGGTCCATCACCACGACGGCGCCGGATGTGGCCGGCAACCCGTGCGCGCGGCGGTCGGCGATCTCCTGCGCGAGCGACTGCTCGGCGATCCGCTGCACGTCCAGGTCGATGCTGGTGATCAGCGTGTCGCCTTGTACGGCCGGGACGTTCGTGGCCTGGCGCACCGCGTAGCCCTGCGGGTTGAGCAGCAGCGTCTGCCTGCCGTCGGTGCCGCGCAGGATCGAGTCGTACTGCGCCTGCAGCCCGGTGCGCCCGATCGTGTCGACGTCACTCAGTGCCGGGTTCTGGCTCGTGTCCGCTTCGGCGACCTTCCCGGTGTAGCCCAGCACGTGCGCCGCCAGCGTGCCGTACGGGTACTCCGGCAGGCTCACCGTCTCGACCGCGACGCCCGGATAGTCCTCGCGGTGCTCGCCGAGCGCCAGCACCACCGCGGTCGACGCGGCCGTCGCGACCGGTACCGGCTGGAACGGCTCGCCGATCCAGCACGGCGCGGGAACCTTCGGCGAGCACGGGGTGATCTCCGCGGCCAGCCGGGCAGCACTGGTACCGAGCAGGCCGGCCAGCTTGCCGAGTACCGCGGCGCCCTTGTCGGGCAACCCCTGCAGCGTCTCGCGGTCGACGGTGACCACCTGCGCCGACGTGTTCTGCACCAGCGGACGCCCACGCGCGTCGAGGATCAGGCCACGCGGCGCAGGCACCACGATCACGCCCTCGTGCAGCCGATCGGCGGTCTGCGCCGGCTTGTTCGGGTCGAGCAGCTGCACGTAGTACAGCCGCCCGAGCAGGGTGGCCACCATCGAGGCGACCAGCACCACGATGATCGTCAGCCGGCGGGCACCGGGCGGCCGGTGCCTGAAGGCACGCTCGTCAGCCACGGCTGGCCACCACGTCCAGTTCGGTGAGCACCGGGTGCGGGGCGCGCAGCGACTGGGTGCGCAGGAACGCCCGCACGAGCGGGACGACCGCCAGCGCGAGCAGCGCGTCGCCCACCAGCGAAGGCAGCAGGTGCGCGGCCGCGGCGCCCAAGGTGGCGCCGCCGGAGTGCAGCACGGTGAGCAGCACCGTCGCGAGCGCGCCGGCCAGGGCACACCCGAGCGCCGCGGTCGCCGCGTCGCGCCGCACCGTCGCGCGGTCGGCCGCCAGACCGCAGCTCACTCCGACCAGCAGCCAACACATCGCCAGCACCCCGGCCGGGTGCGTCGAGCCGAGATCGGCGAGCAGGCCGGCGGCGAAGCCGAACGCCAGCCCCGTCCCCGGCCCGTCGACGAGCGCGACCGCGGCGACCAGCACCGCCGGCAGACTCACCGGCACGGGCTCGGACCACGGCGCGATCAGGGTGGCCTGCAGCAGCAGCGCGGTCAGGATCGCGGCCATCGCGGCGAAGACCCGGGCGCGCCTCACTTGTGCTCGGCAAGCTTTGACGGCTGCAGCGCGCCGCGGCCGGTGTCGGCGTGCCCGCCGACCAGGATCACGCCTACCATGTCCAGCGCGGTGGCCGGGCTCGCGGGCCGAACGCTGGCTCGGACCGTCCCGTCCAGGCCGGCGTGCACCGCGGAGACGGTGCCGACGGCCAGCCCGGCGACGAAGCTGCTCGAACCGGCGGGTCCGGTCGCCAGCTTGTCACCGACCTTGAGCGCAGCCTTCGGATTCAGCGGGGTGAAGGTGAACCCCTCGGCGCCGGCGCCGTCCGCGATGCCGACCTCGCCGGTGCGCAGGTCGCGCGCGCCTACACCGCTGCCGGGATCGGCGGCGAGCAGCACGGTGGCCGAGGACGCGTCGGCGTGCAGCACCCGGCCGACCAGCCCGGCGCCGTCGGTCACGCTCTGGTCCACCTTGACCCCGCTGCGGGTGCCGACGTCCAGCGTCACGGTCCAGTCGAAGCCGCCGCCCGGGCCGAGGGCGATCACCCTGGCCGGGACGATGCGGTAGCCGCCGGAGTCGGCCGCGAGTTGCAGCGCCGCGAGCCGGGTGGTGCTCGCCGCGTCGCGGTCGGTGTCGGCGAGCCGGCCGCGCAGTTCGGCGTTCTCGTGCTGCAACTGCCGGATCCGGTCGGTGTTGGTGCCGGCGGTCGGGACGCCCTGGACGAACCGCCGCACCGGACCGAGCACCGAGTCGGTACCGCGGTACAGGGCGCCGAGCGTGCCGCGCACCCCGCTGTGTGCCGAGCGCAGCCCGCCGCCGCCGACGTCGAGGGTGATGAAGCACAGCGCGAGGACGGCGAGCACGATCGCGGCCGTCCGCTGCCGTCTAGTCAGCCGCCGCACGGGTCACCTACGGTGACCGTCGACGACGACCTTCTGCAACTGGTCGAAGTGCTCTACCACCGTGCCGGTGCCCAGCACGACCGAGTCCAACGGGCGGTCCGCGACGAGCACCGGAATGCCGATCTCGTGCTGCAGCCGCGCGTCCAGGCCGCGCAGCAACGCCCCGCCGCCGGTGAGCACGATGCCGCGGGTGACCAGGTCGCCGGACAGCTCGGGCGGGCAGCGATCGAGGGTGCCGCGCACCGCCATCACGATGCGGCCGACCGGTACCTCCATCGCCTTGCGCAGCTCGTCACCGGAGACGGTGATGTTGCGGGGCAGGCCGGTGCCGATGTCCCGTCCGCGGATCTCGGCGTTCTTCGGGCCGGCGACCGGGAAGGCCGACCCGACCGAGATCTTGAGCTCCTCGGCGGTGCGCTCGCCGATCAGCAGCGCGAACTCGCCGCGGATGTGGTCGACGATCGCCTGGTCGAGTGCGTTTCCCGCGACGCGCAGGCTGGTCGAGGCCACGATGCCGCCGAGCGCGAGGATCGCGACCTCGGTGGTGCCGCCGCCGATGTCCACGACCATCGAGCCCTGCGGTTGGTTCACCGGCAGGCCGGCGCCGATCGCAGCGGCCATCGGCTCGGAGATGATGTGCACCCGCCGCGCTCCGGCGGCGTACGCCGACTCGCTCACCGCCCGCTGCTCGACGCCGGTGATCCCGGACGGCACGCACACCACTATGCGCGGACCGGCGAACGTGCCACGGCGGCGCAGGACCTTGCGCACGAAGTAGCGCAGCATCTCGGCGGTCACGTCGTAGTCGGCGATCACGCCGTCCTGCATCGGCCGCACCGCGGTGATGTGCCCGGGCGTGCGGCCGATCATCCGCTTCGCCTCGGCGCCCACCGCGACCACCGAGTTGGTGCTGGTGTCGACTGCGACCACGGACGGCTCGTCGAGCAGGATGCCGCGACCGCGCGCGTACACCAGGGTGTTCGCCGTGCCGAGGTCGATCGCGAGGTCGCCGCCCAGCAGGTCGCCGCTGCGCTGGGAGACCAGCGACAAGCGGTACAGCGTGAACGTCACGGCGGTCGACCTTCTGTGCAATACGGCGGGTTGCGGTGATCGTATGGCCGGTGTTGGGTGAATCCAGGTTGCGACTCGCGGTACTGCCGTGACTGCTGTGACGCGAGAGGTTAAGCCGTTCAGCGCCCGCTCATGATCACGACCACATGCGCCGATTGGCCGACACCGCCGCGCTGTAGTTCCCGTGCGCGGTCGACGCGATCCGGCACAGCACCGTGATCGCCGCGCGCAGTTCGCGCACGCCGTCGCGCCAGCGCCGGTGGGCCAGCGCGTGCTCGTCGGCGGCGCCGCCCGACCAGGTCGCGTGCAGCCGGTCCAGCCGCGCGGCGACGTCGGCCGCCTGCTGCTCGACGGCGCGCTCGAAGCCGGCCATCCGCTCGACGACCTCGGCCAGCGCCTCCAGGTGCACAGCGAACTGGCTCATCGCGTGAACGCGCCCGTGTTCGCCGCTTCGGCCGCCGCATAACCCTGGCCGGTAGCACCCAGCAGCCGCGCCATCGATTCGGTCGCCGCCAGCACGTCGACGGCACCGCCGTACCACTCGTCCCATGCGCGCGCGAAGGCCGAACCCGCGGCACCGTGCCAACCGTCGATGAGGGTCTGCACGTCCAGCGCCAGCCGGGCCAGCCCGCCGCGCAGCTGCTCGTCGGCGGCACGCACCGTGCCGGCCGCCGCGTCCAGCTCCCACGGCGCCACGTCGAAACCGGGCATCGCGCGCCCCTCCTCCCAGATCGGCCGGGAAGGAGCCTAGGCCGGATCAGCCGGCCGCGCGGGAGCCTGTGGACAACGTCAGAGCGCGGGGAACCAGAGCCCGATCTCGCGTGCCGCCGATACCGGTGAGTCCGAGCCGTGCACCAGGTTCTGCTGCACGGCCAGGCCCCAGTCGCGGCCCAGATCGCCCCGGATGGTCCCCGGCGCCGCGGCGGTCGGATCGGTCGCGCCGGCCAGCGAGCGGAAGCCCTCGATCACCCGCTGCCCCTCGGCGACCAGCGCCACGACCGGCCCGGATCCCATGAACTCCACCAGCGGCGCGTAGAAGGGCTTGCCCTCGTGCTCGGCGTAATGCTCGGCCAGCAGCGCGGCGTCCGGCGTGCGCAGGTCCAGCGCGACCAGGCGGTACCCCTTCGCCTCGATGCGCCCGATCACCTCACCGGCCAGACCCCGGCGGACGCCGTCCGGCTTGACGAGGACGAGGGTCCGCTCGAGAGGTTCGCTCACGACTGCCTGGCTCACGAATGCACAGCCTAGTGGGCGCGAAGGTGAGCGGATCGCGCCTGCCCTCGGTGCGCCCCGCGCCGGCGCTCACGATCAGGAGACGAGCAGCCGCCAGCCGCCCGGGGTGCCCACCAGCTCGTGACGCAGCATCAGCAGCCGCCCCCAGATGGCCGCGAAGATGACACCCACCACGAACATCGCGACGAGCATGACGCCGGTGAGCACGAACAGCACCTGCAGGGCCGAGCCGACCGCGATGCCGAACGGGCGGCGGACCAGGCCGGCCGCCACGATCATCAGCACCGCCAGGCTGATCAGCAGCACCGTGCGGGTGACACCCAGGCCGGTCGAGGTGAACGCGATCGCCCGCGGCACCAGCAGCGTGACCAGCGCCTCGAGCCCGAGCACGCCGGCCAACGCGCCGCGGGTCGCCCGGTTTGCCCGCACCGCCCGTTCGGCGAACTGTTCCGGGGTCGGGGTGGGCGGCGTCCCGGTGCTCTCGTGCGGCGCGCTCACGAGCCGCCGCCCAGCAGAAGTCGCGCCTCGCCCGCGGTGATCACCGAGCCGGTGACCAGCACGCCGGAACCGCTGAGGGCGCCGGCGCCGCCGTCTTCCTCGGCGAGCCGCACCGCCGTCTCGATCGCGTCGTCCAGGCGCGGCTCGACGGTGACGCGGTCGGCGCCGAAGATCTCCACCGCGGTACGCGCCAGTTCGTCGGCCGCCAGCGCGCGCTCCGAGGAGTTCTGCGTCACCACGATCTCGTCGGCGATGGGCTCGAGCAGCGCGAGTATCGCGCGCGCGTCCTTGTCCGCCAGCACGCCGACCACGGCGACCAGCCGGCGGAAGTCGAACGACTCGCTGACCGCGGCGACGCTGGCGGTCATGCCGTGCGGATTGTGCGCGGCGTCCAGCAGGATCGTCGGCGCCGAACGCACCGCCTCCAGCCGCCCCGGCGAGCGCACGGCGGCGAACGCGGCGCGGACGGTGTCGACGTCGATCACGCCGCTCTCGCCACCGGCACCGAAGAACGCCTCGACCGCGGCGAGCGCGCAGGCCGCGTTCTGCGCCTGGTGTGCCCCGTGCAGCGGCACGAACACCTGGTCGTAGACGCCGCCGAGCCCCTGCAGCGTGAGCACCTGGCCGCCGACCGCCACGCGTCGCTCCAGCACCCCGAACTCCAGGCCCTCGCGGGCGATCTGGGCCTGCACCGCAGCCGCCCGGCGGAGCAACGGCGCGGCCGCCGCCTCGGGCTGCGCAGCGAGGATGGCGGACGCGCCGGCCTTGATGATGCCGGCCTTCTCGGTGGCGATCGCCTCGACCGTGTCACCCAGGTACTGGGTGTGGTCCAGGTCGACGGGCAGCACGACAGCGACCTCGGCGTCGATCACGTTCGTGTTGTCCCACTCCCCGCCCATGCCGACCTCGACGACGGCGACGTCGACCGGCGTGTCCGCGAAGATCGAGAACGCGAGCGCGGTCATGATCTCGAAGAACGACAGCGGCACGTCGAACTGGCCGTCGATCAACTCGAGGTAGGGCGCGAGCTCGCGATAGCCCTCGACGAAGGTGCGATCGCTCACCGGGGCACCGTCGACCACGATGCGCTCGGTCACGCTGGACAGGTGCGGGCTGGTGTACCGGCCGGTGCGCAGGCCGAAGCCGCGCAACAGCTCGTCCACCATCCGGGCGGTGGAGGTCTTGCCGTTCGTCCCGGTCAGGTGGATCGCGCGGTAGTTGCGCTGCGGGTCACCCAGCAGTTCGACGAGCGCGCGCATCCGGTCGTTGGACGGGTGCACGTGGCCCTCGCCGCGCCGGGTGAAGATCGCCGTCTCGACCTGCCGCAGCAGCGCCGCGTACTTGTCCTTCTCGCTCACTGGCTTGATCCTCGCAGGGATCGCGTGGTGCTCACCCTCCGAGCTGCTCGAGAGCGCTCTGGATGCGCAGCAGGTCGGCCTCGGCGGTGGCCAGCCGGTCGCGCACCTTGGCGATCACCGGCTCGGGCGCCTTCGCGGTGAACGCCTCGTTCGCCAGCTTGCCGGCGTTGACGTCGCGCTCCTTCTGTGCCGCCGCGAGGTCCTTGGTCAACCTGGCGCGCTCGGCGGCGACATCGATGGCGCCAGACAGGTCCAGCTCGACGCGCACGCCGCCGGCCGTCGTGAGCGATGCCGTCGGCGCGAAGCCCTCGCCCGGCTCGTCCAGCCGCAGCAGGAAGCGGATGGCAGCCTCGCCGCTGCCGGCGCCGGTGAGCCGGGCGGGCACCCGCTGCGCGGGCTTGACGCCCTGGTCCGATCGGAACCGGCGCACCTCCCCCACCGTCGCCTGCACCGCAACGATCTCCGCCTCGGCGGCCGGGTTCGCCCGCGCCGTGTCCGCAGCCGGCCACGGCGCGATCACCACGGAGTCGCGGCCGGTCAGCGCGGTCCACAGCGTCTCGGTCACGAACGGCACCATCGGGTGCAGCAGCCGCAGCAGGGTGTCCAGCACCTCACCGAGCACGCGGCGGGTACGGTCGCCGCCCGGCCCGGCGAACGAGATCTTGGCCAGCTCGACGTACCAGTCACATACCTCGTCCCACGCGAAGTGGTAGAGCAGCTCGGCGATCTTGGCGAACTCGAACCGCTCGTACAGCGCGTCGGCCTCGGTGACGACGGCCTGCAGGCGGGACAGGATCCAGGCGTCCGCGCCGGACACGTCGGCCGGCACCTCGCCGGTCACGGTCGCGCCGTTGAGCAGCGCGAACCGGGTCGCGTTCCACAGCTTGGTGCAGAAGTTGCGGGTGCCGACCACCCACTCCTCGTTGATCGCCTGGTCCGCCCCGGGATTCGCGCCCTGCAGCAGCGACAGCCGCACCGCGTCCGCGCCGTATTCGTCCATCCACAACAGCGGGTCGATGACGTTGCCTCGGGACTTGGACATCTTCTTGCCGGACGCGTCGCGCACCAGCCCGTGCAGCAGGATCGTCCGGAACGGGACGGCGTCCTCGGGGCCCCGATCGTCCATCGCGTAGAGGCCGAAGAGCATCATCCGCACGACCCAGAAGAACAAGATGTCGTAGCCGGTGACGAGCACGGTAGTCGGGTAGTAGCGCTTCAGGTCGGCGGTGTCGTCCGGCCAGCCCAGCGTCGAGAACGGCCACAGCGCCGAGGAGAACCAGGTGTCCAGGACGTCCTCGTCCTGTGTCCAGCCGGCCGGCGGCGTCTCGTCCGGGCCGAAGCAGGCGTCGTCGCCGTCCGGGGAGTACCAGACCGGGATGCGGTGTCCCCACCACAGCTGCCGGCTGATGCACCAGTCGCGCAGCCCGTCGACCCACTGGAAGTAGCGGGGGGCCATGGACGCCGGTTCGATCACCACCCGCCCGTCGCGCACTGCATCGCCGGCCGCCCGGGCGAGCGACTCGACGCGCACCCACCACTGCAGCGACAGCCTCGGTTCGACCACGGTGTCGCAGCGCGAGCAGTGCCCGACCGAGTGCTGGTACGGCCGCTTCTCGGCCACGATCCGGCCGTCCTCGCGCAGCGCCGCCACGACGGCGAAGCGGGCCTCCAACCGGTCCAGCCCGGCGAACGGACCGGGCACGGTGATCACCGCCCGCTCGTCCATGATCGTCAAGGCGGGCAGGTCGTGCCTGCGCCCGATCTCGAAGTCGTTGGGGTCGTGCGCGGGGGTCACCTTCACCGCGCCCGTGCCGAACGCCGGGTCGACGTGCTCGTCGGCGACGACCGGGATCATCCGGTTGGTCAGCGGCAGGGCGATCGACCGGCCGACCAGGTGCCGGTACCGCTCGTCGTCCGGGTGCACGGCGATCGCGGTGTCACCGAGCATCGTCTCGGCGCGGGTCGTGGCGACGACAATCGAGTTCTCGCCGTCGCCGTAGCGGATCGAGACCAGCTCGCCGGCCTCCTCGGAGTGCTCCACCTCGATGTCGCTGAGCGCGGTGAGATCGCGCGGGCACCAGTTGATGATCCGTTCGGCGCGGTAGATCAGGTCGTCGTCGTAGAGCCGCTTGAAGATCGTCTGGACGGAGCGGCTCAGCCCCTCGTCCATGGTGAACCGCTCGCGGCTCCAGTCGACACCCGAGCCGAGGCGGCGCATCTGGTCCAGGATCTGGCCGCCGTAGCGCTCCTTCCACTCCCACGCCTTACCGACGAACGCCTCGCGGGAGTAGTCGAAGCGGCCCTTGCCCTCGGTCTCGGCGAGATGCCGCTCGACCAGGTTCTGCACCGCGATGGACGCGTGGTCCATGCCGGGCAGCCACAGCACGTCGCATCCGCGCATCCGGGCACGGCGGGTCAGCGCGTCCATCATGGACTGCTCCAGCGCATGCCCCAGGTGCAGGCTGCCGGTGACGTTCGGCGGCGGGATCACGATCGAGTACGGCGGCTTGCTGCTGTCGACGTCCGCGGTGAAGTAGCCGCGCTCGACCCAGCTGCGGTACAGCGGGCCCTCTACCTCTGCCGGCACGTAGTGCGTCGCCAGGTCGGTGGCCGGTGTACGCGGGGTCGGGGTCACTGCCGCATTCTATTCAAGGCCCACCCGTCGGGTTGTCCGCCGGCTTGGGGGACGATGAGGGCGTAGGTGGGCCGCGGAAGGGAACCGGATGAGCGACGAGACCGAGGCACAGGACGCGACGCTGCGATTGGACCGGCAGACCGTGGCAGCCGCGCTCGAGGTGGCGGTCCGCGCGTCGTCGATCCACAACACCCAGCCGTGGCGGTGGCGGCTGGAGGACACCGGGCTCTCGCTGCGCGCGGACCGCTCCCGCCAGCTCGCGGTCGCCGACCCCGACGGCCACTCGCTGCACCTGAGCTGTGGCGCGGCCCTGTACCTGACCGAGGTCGGGCTGCGGGCCGCCGGCTGGCAGGTCGCGACCAGCCTGCTGCCCGACGCGGCTGACCCCGACCTGCTAGCCGTGTTCACCCCGACCGGCTGGAGCGAGCCGACGGAGGCGGCGTCCGAACTCGCCGACGCCGCGATGCGCCGGCGTTGCGATCGCCGGCCGTTCGCGGCCGAGCAACTGGACGATGCGACCCGCGAGACGCTGCGCGCGGCGGCCGGCGACGCGGCGGCCCGGATCGACTATCCGGACGGTCCGGAGCAGCACATCGAGCTGGCGGTGGCCGTGAGCCATGCCGACCGCGCCGAACGCGAGGACGAGGCCTACCTGGCCGAGATGAGCCACTGGCTGCGCGATCCCGACGTGCACGCGATGGTCGACGGCGTCCCGGTCGCGGCGATCCCGCACGTGCCGGCCGACGCGCCGCGGCACACCGACGTCCCGTTGCGCGACTTCGAGGTCGGCGTCGCCGGCCGGCAGCTGATCGAGCGCGACGTCGACGAGCGGCCGCTGATCGCGGTCGTCTTCACCGAGGCGGACGGCCCGCGCGACCACCTCGAGGCGGGGATCGCGATGATGCGCCTGATGCTGCGCGCCGAACAGCTCGGGCTCGCCAGCTGCCCGCTGAGCCAGGCGGTCGACTTCGCCGCGTTCCGTGCCCGGCTGCAGAACAGCATGGGCTGGGTCGGCTACCCGCAGATGCTGCTGCGGCTGGGCCGTCCGCTGAGCCCGGTTGCCGACCTGCCGCGCACGCCACGGCGTCCGGTGTCGGCCGTGCTGGACGTCCTCACCCGCTGACCGGTTCGGGGACCTGCTCGAGCCAGCGGGCGAACGCGTCGAACGAGTACGGCCGGCCGAGGAAGTCCGCGACCAGGTCCGCCGCGTCCGCGCTGCCGCCGCGTGCCAGCACCGTGTCGCGGTACCGCCCGGCGACCGCCGCGTCGAACAGGTTCGCCGGGTCGAACGCGGAGAACAGGTCCTTCGCGATCACCAGGCTCCACATGTAGGTGTAGTACGCCGAGGTGTAGTCCTCCAGGTGCCCGAACGAGGCGTGGAAGTGCGTGCCGGGCAGGTACTCGAACACGTCGTAGCGCGCCTGTAGTTGCTGCACGAGCGCCGTGATGTCGGCCGGACGGTCGGTGTGCAGGCGATAGGACAGCGCCGCGTAGAACATCTGGGTCCCCGTCTGATAGCCCTTGCCGAACTCCTTCGCCGCGCGCATCCGCCGCACCAACTCGGCCGGGATGGGCTCGCCGGCCGCGTCGACCGCGAACGAGCGCAGGACGTCGGCGTCCCACGCCCACTCCTCCAGCATCTGCGAGGGCGCCTCGACGAAGTCCCACTCCGTGGCGACGCCGGAGAACCGCGCCCAGTGTTGGCTGCCCGCGAGTACGTCGTGCAGCAGGTGGCCGAACTCGTGGAACAGCGTCACGACGTCGCTGTGCTCCATCAGTCCGCGCGGGAAGTTGCACACCAGCACGCCCTCGGGCAGTTGGCGCCCGGCGATGCCGGCGACGAGTTCGAACTGTGCGGCGTGCTTGTACTTGCCGTCGCGCGGGTGCAGGTCGAGGTAGATCCGCCCGATCCGCTCGCCGTCGCGCAGCACGTCGAACGCGGCGACGTCCTCGTGCCAGACCGGCGCGTCCGTCACCGGCTGATACCGCACACCGAACAGCCGGCCGGTGACGTCCAGCAGGCCGGCCCGCACCCGGGCGAAGTCGAAGTACCGGCGCACCTGCTGGGCGTCGACCTCGAACTGCTCGCGGCGGATGAGCTCGGCGTAGTACGAGGCGTTCGAGGTGTCCATGCGGCTGGCGTCCGGTTCGTCCTCGCGGCGCCGCTCGAGCAATGCGTCGTGGTCGCGGCGGGCGGCCGGCGCGGCGAGTGTGGCGATCCGGTCGATGAACTCGGCGATCGCCGCGCCGCTGCCGATCATCTTCACCTCAGCGTCGAAGGTCGGCCAGTCGACGAAGCCGAGCAGCTCGGCCTGCTCGGCGCGCAGGGCGAGCAGTTCGCCGAGCAGCGCGTCGTTCTGCGGCCACGCCCGGTTGAGGAACGCGACCATGAGTTCGCGGCGGGCGGCGGCGTCGTGGGCGAAGGTCCGGAACGGGATCACGTCGGGATAGTCGGTGGTGATCGTGACCAGCCCGTCGGCGTCGGCCGGGTGCCGGTCGCGGAAGTCCTGCGGCAGGCCGGCGAGCCGCTCCGGCGCGATGCGGATCGAGCGGACGTCGTCGCGGATGTTGCGCGCGAAGTCCTGACCGAGCACGGTGGCCCGCTCGGCCAGCTCGCGCAGCCGGGCGCGGGTCTGTTCGTCCCGGTCGACACCGCTGCGGCGGAAGTCGCGCAGCGCGTGCCCGAGCAGCCGGGCGGCGTCGGCTTCGAGCCCGGCCGCATCGACGGCGGCGAGCACCTCGTACAGCTCGCGGTCCAGGCCGCGGTCGGTGCGCAGCCGCGACACCTCCTGCTGCTTGCCCTCGGCCAGGGTGCGCACCGCCTCGTCCGGGTGGACCTCGGCGAGCACGCTCACGTGTGCGGCCGCGTTCCCGAGCGCGATGTCGCAGTCGTTCCACAGTGCAAGCACCTCGGCCGCAGAGCGTGGCGTGCCGTCCTTGGCCAGCGCGATCAGCTCACGCGCGCGGACCAGGTTGGTGTCCGCCCGCTCGGCGACGAACGCAGGCCAGGCGGACGCCTCGGACGGCAGGTGCAGCGGTTCCATCCTGGCGACTCTAGCGACGGCGCTGCGTGCCCCGAACCGACATGCGATCGTGGGGTCAGGGCCCCGCTAGTGCAGGTCGGTCGGCGCATCCAGCGGGAACATCAGGATGTCCAGGCTGACCCGGCGCGCTCCGGCCGGCCGCTTGGAGGTGGCGCGCCCGCGGTATCGCGCCACGATCTGTTCCAGTTCGCGCTCGACCTGCTGGGCCTCCTCGAGCGTGAGCCACAGCGTCGCGCTGCTGATGCCCGACGCCTCCTGCCACGGCTCGCTCTCCTCGGCACTGCGGTCGAGCCAGGCGCCGAACCGGTCGCCCAGCCGCCGCAGCACCGAGGTGGCCAGCGCGGCGCTGGCGGCGTGCGCGATGCGTGACCCCGCGGCCGCGGCCGTGACCGTCACCGAGTTCCCCGCCGCCCGCCAGGGGCGCTCGCGACCGTCCTGGCCCGCTTCGGCCCGGGTCACGATGCCGAACCTCTCCAGCGCGCGCAGGTGATAGCTCATCGCGCTCGGGCTGAGGCCGACGATCTCGGCGCACTCGGTCGCGGTGAGTTCCCGGCCGGAGTACAGCTCGTCGATCACGGCCAGCCGGGCCGGATGCGTGAGCGCCTTGATCGAGCGAGCGTCGTCCAGCACGACCGGCTGCGGCTTCTTGCGGCTGCGCGGGGTCACCGCTAGACCGTATCGCCAGGCGACTTGACAGGTGCAGATGTGAAGCAATATTTTCGCAATATGTCCTTCACATCTGTTCGGCGGGACCTGTGGCTCGTGGTCGTGGCCAAGAGCGTTTCCCTGCTCGGTGACGAGGTAGCGGCGCTGGCGCTGACCCTGCGGCTGCAGGCGCAGGGAGCCGGCACCGGGGCGGTGGCGGCGCTGCTCGTGGCCGCCCTGGTTCCCCTCGTCGTACTGGCCCCGCTGGTCGGGCGGCTGGTCGACGGGCACGACAGCCGGCTGTTGCTCGTGAGCAGCAGCCTTGTGCAGGCCGCCCTGTGCGCGGTGCTCGCGTTCCAGACGTCGACCCCGTCGATCCTGCTGCTGGTCGCCGCGCTCGGCTGCGGCCAGGCGGTGAACGGCGCGACCTGGCAGGCGCTGCTGCCGGGCATCGTCGGCACCGAGCGGCTGCCCCGCGCGATGGGGCTGAGCCAGGCCGGCGGGACCATGGCGTCCATCGCCTCCCCCGCGCTCGCCGGGCTGCTGTTCGCCCAGTTCGGCGCGCGGATCCCGCTGCTGGTCGACGCCGCCACCTTCCTGGCGATCACCGTTGCCGCGCTGCTGGTCTCGACGCGCCACGGCACGGCCGGAGGTGTCCGGACCCCGGAACGCGGCGGGCTGCGCCTGCTGCGCGCCGACCCGCTGCTGCGGACCCTGCTGCTGCTGCTCGCGGTCTTCGCCGGGCTGGGCTCGATGGTCAACGTCGTGGACGTCTTCCTCGTCCGCGGCACGTTGCACGCCAGCGCCACCTGGTACGGCATCTCCGGAGCGGCCCTGGCCGTCGGCATGCTGGTGGCCTCCCTGTTCGCCGGGCGACTGCGTGGCGACGGCGCACTGGCCCGCGCGTTCGTGGGCTCGACGCTCGTGCTCGCCGCCGGGCTGCTCGGCACCGCGCTCGTACCGAACGTGTACGTCCTGATCCCGTTGTCCGCCCTCATCGGCGCCGCGAACGGCGTCCTGAACGTCGCGCTGGGGTCGCTGATGATGGGGCGCGCGGCCGCCGAGGTCCGCGGCCGGGTCGCCGCGGCGCTGAGCGGGGTCGCCTCGGCGGCGCAGATCACCGCCTACGCGCTGGGCGGCGTGCTCGGCATGAGCCTCACCCCGCGGGAGATCTTCGCGCTCGGCGGCGGCCTCGGCCTGCTCGCGCCGGTGCTGTTCGGTCAGCGACTGATCCGGTCGGCGGCGCCCGTCCGGGTACGGGCAGAATCGCTTGCATGAGCACTCGTTGGGGAATCCTGGCCACCGGTGGCATCGCCCACGCGTTCGCCCGCGACCTCGCGCTGCTGCCCGACGCCGAGCTCGTCGCGGTCGGTTCGCGGACCCAGGCCACGGCAGAGGCATTCGGCGAGGAGTTCGCGATCCCGCACCGGCACGGCTCGTACCAGGCGCTGGTCGAGGACCCCGACGTCGACGCGGTCTACGTCTCGACGCCGCACCCCGGCCACCACGACGCGGCCCTGATGGCGATCGCCGCGGGGAAGGCGGTGCTCGTCGAGAAGCCGTTCGCGATGGACGCGGCCGAGGCACGGGAGATGGTCGACGCGGCACGGGCCGCCGGAACCCTGCTCGTCGAGGCGATGTGGACCAGGTTCTTGCCGCACATCGCCCGGATCCGCGAGATCCTGGCCGCCGGCACCCTGGGCGAGATCGTGTACCTGACGGCCGAGCACGGGCAGTGGTTCGCGAACGACCCGCAGTTCCGCCTGTTCGCCCCCTCGCTCGGCGGCGGCGCGCTGCTCGACCTGGGCATCTACCCGGTCTCGTTCGCACACTTCGTGCTGGGGACGCCGGCGAAGATCACCGCCGTCAGCCGGGCCGCCTTCACCGGGGTGGACGCCACCACGTCGATGATCCTGCAGTACGGCAGTGGCGCCCAGGCGATCCTGACCACCTCGCTCGCGGCCGCGTCCGCCAACCCGGCGGCGATCTACGGCACCGAGGCCCGGCTGGAGATCGACGGCTGGTTCTACACGCCGACCACGTTCCGCGTCGTGTCCCGCGACGGCACCGTGCTGGAGCGCTACGACGTCCCGCACGAGGGCCACGGGTTGCGCCACGAGGCCGCCGAGGTGGGTCGCTGCCTGCAGGCCGGGCTGACCGAGTCGCCGCTGCTGCCGCTGGAGGAGACGCTGGCGATCATGGGAACGCTGGACGAGGTGCGCCGCCAGATCGGCCTCGACTACTCCGCGTTGGCCCCGTAGCAGGGCGACTCGCCGCTGCCGACCCTGCTACGAGGCCAACAGTCGGCGCGCGGCGCGGACGGCCAGCACATCGCGGCGGCATCCCTCAACGTCATGGGTCAGCCGGTGGTGGGAGAGGCGCACCGTCTGCCACCCGATCGTCGCGAGGGCCAGGTCTCGGGCAATATCACGTTCCCACTGTTGCGGACTGGCGTGATAGGCGCGGCCATCCAACTCGACGGCGAGCTTCTCTGCCTCATACCCCACGTCGATGCGGTAGTTGCGGTTCCCCACCCGGAGCACGGTCTGCCGCTGCGCATCGTCCAGCCCGGGAACGTTGAAGACGTCCGTGTAACCCCACAGCTCGAGCTCGCTCTCGCACCCCGCCAGCAGCAGGCCGAGCAGTTCACGCAGCTGCTTGATCCCCTTGAGATAGACCATCTTCTCCGCCAGGGCGGCTGCGCGTGCCGGTGAGAGCAGCCGGCGGCGGTTGCCCTCGAGCAGCGGGGCGCGCTGGTCCGAACCGCAGAGCAGCGGCCAGCTCATGACGGCTGCCACCTCGGGCCGCACGACCGCCAGGCCATCGATCGTGCGAGCGTCCAGGGGCAGCAGCGTGCGATGGACGACCAGCTCGCCGGGCACGCCGCGCGGATGGCGCGGGTTGTACGCCGTCACGTGCAGCGGCGCGGGCGCGGGCGCAGGAAGCTCCCACATGCCGAGCCCGGTCAGGTGGCTGAGGGCCGCCTCACCACCGACACTGACCAGCGCCGCGCGCCGCCGGACGTCCACCTGATCGACGTCCCAGGGCCGTGCATAGGCCCGCGGGAAGATCGCGACCAGGTGGCCACGGCGGACCTCGTCATCGAAGGCGCACCGGCTCACGACCTGCAAGCACTGCTCGCGGGCCGCGACGCCGCCACCGGTCCGGAGCAGGTGATCGATCGATTCGCGCATTCGCCAAGGCTGGCCGATGCCACGGCAGAACGCAGCGGCTCACGCCCGGCTGTGGACAACAGTTGGCCGCCCAGCAGGGCGACACGCCGCAGCGGACCCTGCTACGGGGCCAACGGGCTAGGCAGACTTCTCGCGCGGCTGGCGCTTCGGGGGCTCGCGCGGAACGAGCGTCGGGTAGACGTGATCGAGCACCGTCTCGCGGGTGATGACGACCCGGGCCACGTCCTCACGGGAGGGCACCTCGTACATCACCGAGAGGAGCACCTCCTCCATGATCGCGCGCAGCCCGCGCGCGCCGGTACCACGCAGCACCGCCTGGTCGGCGATCGCCTCCAGCGCGGACGTGTCGAACTCCAGCTCGACATTGTCCAGCTCGAACAGCTTCGCGTACTGGCGCACCAGCGCGTTCTTGGGCTCGGTGAGGATCTGCACCAGGGCGTCCCGATCCAGCGGCCGCACCGAGGTGATCACGGGCAGCCGGCCGATGAACTCGGGGATCAGCCCGAACTTGATCAGGTCCTCCGGCATGACCTCGCCGAAGACGTCGCGCTGCTCCTTCTCCAGCTTGGTGATCAGCTCCGCGCCGAAGCCCAGGCCCTTCTTGCCGATCCGCGACTCGATGATCGTGTCCAGCCCGGCGAACGCGCCACCCACGATGAACAGCACGTTCGTGGTGTCGATCTGGATGAACTCCTGGTGCGGGTGCTTGCGACCGCCCTGCGGTGGCACCGAGGCGGACGTCCCCTCCAGGATCTTCAGCAACGCCTGCTGCACGCCCTCACCGGACACGTCACGCGTGATCGACGGGTTCTCGGACTTGCGGGCGATCTTGTCGACCTCGTCGATGTAGATGATGCCGGTCTCGGCGCGCTTGACGTCGTAGTCGGCCGCCTGGATCAGCTTGAGCAGGATGTTCTCGACGTCCTCGCCGACGTACCCGGCCTCGGTGAGCGCCGTGGCGTCGGCGATCGCGAACGGGACGTTGAGCATCCGCGCCAGGGTCTGGGCCAACAGGGTCTTGCCCGACCCGGTGGGCCCGAGCAGCAGGATGTTCGACTTGGCCAGCTCGACCTGACTGTCCGCGTTGCGCGGTTTGGTGTCGTTACCGGCCTGAACCCGCTTGTAGTGGTTGTACACGGCGACGGCGAGGGTCTTCTTGGTGTGATCCTGCCCGACGACGTACCCGTTCAGGAATTCGTAGATCTCACTCGGTTTGGGCAGCTCGTCGAAACTGAACTCGCTGGTCTCGGCGAGCTCCTCCTCGATGATCTCGTTGCACAGGTCGATGCACTCATCGCAGATGTAGACACCGGGTCCCGCGATCAGCTTCTTGACCTGCTTCTGGCTCTTCCCGCAGAAAGAACACTTGAGCAGATCACCGGTCTCGCCGACACGTGCCACGGGCGACTCGTTCCCCTCTATGGGCGCAGTTGACTTCTCTGGCAGCCGTCCAGATCGCAAACGCTACCCGCATTTGTTCGTGAAGTCCCCCGTTATCGGGCCCGGCGTGCCGCCCGGCCCGATAACGGATCGATCACGCCTCGATCTTGCGGGTGTTGATGACCTCGTCGACGATGCCGTACTCCTTGGCCTGCTGCGCGGTGAGGATGGTGTCGCGCTCGATGTCGGCGCGCACCTTCTCCTCCGTCTGGCCGGAGTGCTTGGCCAGGATCGACTCGAGCAGCCCGCGCATCCGCAGGATCTCGTTGGCCTGGATCTCCAGGTCGGTGACCTGACCCTGGCCCTCGCCGGACGGCTGGTGGATCAGCACCCGCGAGTTCTGCAGCGCGAACCGCTTGCCCTTGGTGCCGGCGGCCAGCAGCACGGCCGCGGCCGAGGCCGCCTGGCCCATGCAGTAGGTCTGGATCTCCGGACGGACGAACTGCAGCGTGTCGTAGATCGCCGTGAGCGCGGTGAACGAGCCGCCCGGGGAGTTGATGTAGATCAGGATGTCGCGGTCGGGGTCGTTGGACTCGAGCACGATCAGCTGGGCGATCACGTCGTTCGCGACGACGTCGTCGATCGGCGCGCCGAGGAAGATGATGCGCTCCTCGAACAGCTTGTTGTAGGGGTTCGATTCCTTGATGCCGTAGTTCGTCCGCTCGACGAAGGACGGAAGCACGTAGCGCGACTGGGCGCCCGGGCCGTTGCTCGCGGACCGGGGCAGCTGCAGCCCGGACGGGTGGAAGAGCTCGCTCATGGTGTTGCCTTTCAGGCCGGAGCCGGGCCGGAACCGTTGGGGATCTGCGTGACCGAGGTCAGCAGGTGGTCGACGAAGCCGTACTCGAGGGCCTGCTGGGCGGTGAACCAGCGGTCGCGCTCGGAGTCGGCGCGGATCTGCTCGACGCTCTGCCCGGTGTGCTCGGCGATCAGCGCGGCCATCTCGACCTTGGTGAGCTTGAACTGCTCGGCCTGGATGGCGATGTCGGAGGCGGTGCCGCCGATGCCCGCGGACGGCTGGTGCATCAGGATCCGCGCGTGCGGCAGGGCGTAGCGCTTGCCGCGGGTACCCGCCGACAGCAGGAACTGCCCCATCGAGGCGGCCAGCCCCAGCGCGTAGGTCGCGACGTCGCAGTCGATGAACTGCATGGTGTCGAAGATCGCCATGCCCGCGGTGACCGAGCCGCCCGGGGAGTTGATGTACAGCGCGATGTCGCGGCCGCTGTCCTCCGCCGAGAGCAGCAGCAGCTGCGCGCAGATCTGGTTAGCGATGTTGTCGTCGACCGGCTGGCCCAGGAAGATGATCCGTTCCCGCAGCAGCCGGTCGTACACCGAGTCGTTCAGCGTCATGCCGGCACCGGGGCTGCGCATCTGTGTCCCGTGCAGCGGTTCTGGATCGAAGCGGCTCACTTCAGCGGACCTTCTTCCTCGTGTGGTGGCGTTATCGACCCTAACGAAGGGCATCGCGGGTTGAGTCCCCGAACCGGCCCGCGTTCGCTCAGGGCTTGATGCTCACTCCGAGTCGTCGTCGCCCTCGTCGCCGTACTCCTCGTACTCCTCGTCGTACTCCTCGTCCCGGTCGTCCTCCGCGAGGTCGGCGAGCTCGTCGTACGAGCCGGACGTGAGCGCGGCCAGGTCGACCGGGTTGCCGGAGGCGTCCGTCACGACCGCCGACTCCAGGATCGCGGCGAGCGCCTTGTTGCGCCGCACGTCGGACACCAGGGCAGGCAGGTTGCCGGCCTGCACGATCTGGTTCGCGAACTCCTGCGGCGCCATGTTGTAGCGCGCGGCCTGGCGGACCAGGTACTCGGTGAGCTCGGCATCGCCCACCTGCACCTCGGTCTTGTCGGCCACCGCGTCCAGCAGGAACTGGACGCGCACCGACTCCTCGGCGTTCTCGCGCAGTTCGGCGGTGAACTCCTCGCGGGTCTTGCCCTGCAGCGACAGGTAGCGCTCGAACAGCGCGTCGTCGTGGCCCAGGCCGTGGATGACCTCGTGCTCGCGCGCGTCGACCTCGGACTGCAGCGCGGACTCGGGCACCGGGAACTCGACCTCGGCGATCAGCTTTTCCATCAGCCGGTCCCGGGCCTGCGCACCCTGCTCGAAGGACTTGGCGCGGCCGATCCGGGTGCGCAGGTCCTCGCGCAGCTCCTCGACGGTGTCGAACTCGCTGGCCAGCTGGGCGAACTCGTCGTCGACCTCGGGCAGCTCCTTGTGCTTGACCGAGTTGACGGTCGCCTCGATCTGCGCCTCGGTGCCCGCCTTGTCGCCCTGCTGCAGTTCGGCGGTGAACGTGGTGCTCTCGCCCGCGGACTTTCCGACCAGCGCGTCGTCCAGGCCGTCGAGCAGGTTGCCGGAGCCGACCTCGTACGACATGCCCTTCGTCGAGCCGGCCTCGATCGGTTCGCCGTCGACGGAGGCGGTCAGGTCGATCGAGACGTAGTCGCCGGTCTGCACCGGACGATCGACTCCGGTGAGCGTGCCGAAGCGCTCGCGCAGGGCGTCCAGTTGCTCCTGCACGTCCTCATCGGACACCGTGACGTCGTCGACCGTCACGGCCAGCCCGTCGAGCTCGGGCAGGGTGATCTCCGGGCGCACATCGACCTCGACCGTGAAGGCGAGCGAGTCGCCGTCGGACAGGTCGGTCACCTCGATCTCGGGCTGGCCGACCGGCTGCACCTCGTGCTCGCGCAGCGCGCCGCTGTACAGGCCGGGCAGCGCGCTGTTCACGGCCTCCTCGAGCACCGTTCCCCTGCCGACCCGCTGGTCGATGACGCGGGTGGGCACCTTGCCGGGACGGAACCCCGGAACGCGGACCGAGCCGCCGATCTTCTTGTAGGCCGCATCGAGGCTGGGCTTCAGCTCGTCGAAGGGCACCTGGACGGCGAGCCGGACACGAGTCGGGCTCAGGTTCTCGACGGTGCTCTTCACAGTGCAGGTGCTCCTTGCGAATGTCCGGTGATTGGTGTGGTGGGCTCGGTCGGTGGCGGTTGCAAAACGACACCCCTGTACGCCAGGAACGCGTGCGCCCGGTCCGTCGAGTCTATAGGTCCGGTATCCGCTGCGACCCGCTCCGGTTGCCCACAGCTGCGGGACGGGCGATCACCCGGCCGGACGTGCCCCGGCGCGGGCCACGACGGCGGCGGCGACCGAGGCCGCGAACAGCACGATGGCAGCCGCGACGAGCGGCCAGGCGGCGCGTGAGAGGGCCGAGTCCGGCAGCGCGAGCAGCAGCACGCCGGCGTTCAGAAGCGCCGCCGTGGCCGGGCCGAGCCGGTTCAGCGCCGCGGCGGTGCGCCGGTTGACGCTCGGAGAGCCGCCGAGCACCACCGGCACCAGCACGCTGAGGGCCCCGATGAGGATCTGGACCGCGAAGCCGGTGAGCAGCCACGGCGCCAGGTCGCCGACGTCCGCGGCCAGCGCGTACGGGTCCGCGGCGCGGAACAGCGCCACCACGTCGTACCCCAGCCCGGCGAGCAGCCAGCCGGTGCCGGCCGCGAGCAGTACGGTGGCCGCGCCGTGCGGCGCGCGGCGCCGCGCGGTTCGCACGAACGGGTCGAGGAATACGAGCACGCCCGCGCAGTAGAGCAGCAACCCGACGGTCGCGAGCGGTCGCGTCCAGCTGAGCAGGCCGGCGACGGCCAGCGCGAGCCCGCCGGCACAGCACAGCAGGCAGGCGGTCGCGGCGCGTTCCAGGCCGGTCACCATGCGGGTGCGCAGCGCGGTCGGCCACAAGGTGAACAGGGTGCCCAGGACGGTCAGGGTGATCCAGCCGAACAGGTTGAGGTGAACGTGGGTCAGGTACACGCGCTCGTACCACGCGGCGGGCAGGTCGCCGACGGCCATCGTCACTCCGGCGGAGACGCCGAGGAGCAGGGCGGCGGCGGCGAACCAGTAGAAGCGCACGGTGGGGGCGAAGCGCCTCGCCCGTCCCGCGTGCCCGATCCGCACGAGCGCTGCGAGCTGTGCCAGCACGACAAGGGTGAGCAACGCCGCGCTGCCGATCGTGCCCGCGCGCGAGCCCTCGCTGACCGCGACCAGGACGCCGACGACCGCCGCGTTGAGCACGAGGAGCCGCACGATCGGCACTGCGGCGGGCAGCTGCGGTTGCTGCAGCAAGGCGATCGCGAAGTGACTGCTCCACGTGACGATCGCGTTCGTCAGCGCGCCGAGAAGCAGCAGGTGCACGAGCAGCCAGTCCGGCGCCGCACCCGGGCTGTGCACCACGACGCGCACGGCGGCCGCGAGCAGGTACCCCATCACGACGGCGTTCGCGGCGGTGTGCCCGGCCTGCCGCGTCGATCGGCTCACTCCGCGCACCCTAGATCACCGGCGGCGCGGATCGCCGGTGACGCAACTCCCGCCGGCCCGGCTTGTTTTCACCAGTGCAATAGTGAAAACATGGCAGGCGTGACTAGTGGCACTGTTGACGACGTCCATGACCTGGCGAACCGGGAGTACAAGTTCGGCTTCGTCACCGATCTCGAGTCCGACGAAGCACCGCGGGGCCTGAACGAGGACATCATCGCGCTGATCTCGGCCAAGAAGCAGGAGCCGGATTGGCTGCTGGAGTGGCGTCTTCGGGCCTACCGGCACTGGGTGACCATGGACGAACCGACCTGGCAGCACGTGAACTACGGGCCGGTCGACTACCAGGACATCATCTACTACTCCGCGCCCAAGCCGAAGCCCAAGGTCAACAGCATGGACGAGGTCGACCCCGAGCTGCGGGAGATGTTCGACAAGCTGGGCATCTCGCTGGCCGAGCAGGAGCGCCTGTCCGGCGTCGCCGTCGATGCGGTCGTCGACTCGGTCTCGGTGGCGACCACGATGCAGAAGAAGCTGGCCGACATCGGCATCATCTTCTGCTCCTTCTCCGAGGCGGTGCGTACCCACCCCGAGCTCGTCCGGCGCTATCTCGGCACGGTGGTGCCGTACCAGGACAACTTCTTCGCCACCTTGAACTCGGCGGTGTTCACCGACGGCTCGTTCTGCTACATCCCCAAGGGCGTCCGCAGCCCGATGGAGCTGTCGACCTACTTCCGCATCAACGCCGCCGACACCGGCCAGTTCGAGCGCACGCTGATCGTCGCCGAGGAGGGCGCGTACGTCAGCTACCTGGAGGGCTGCACCGCTCCGGCGCGCGACAACAACCAGCTGCACGCCGCGGTCGTCGAGCTGATCGCCCTGGACAACGCGCAGATCAAGTACTCCACCGTGCAGAACTGGTACCCGGGGGACGCCGAGGGCAACGGCGGGGTCTACAACTTCGTCACCAAGCGGGGCAAGGCCGCGGGCGTCAACTCGAAGATCTCCTGGACCCAGGTCGAGACCGGCTCGGCGATCACCTGGAAGTACCCCGGCGTCGTCCTCAAGGGTGACAACTCCGTCGGCGAGTTCTACTCGGTCGCGCTCACGTCGCGGCACCAGCAGGCCGACACCGGCAGCAAGATGGTGCACCTCGGCAAGAACACCCGCAGCACCATCGTGTCGAAGGCAATCTCCGCCGGTAAGGGAGAGAACACCTACCGCGGGCTCGTCGAGATGCGGCACTCGGCCACCGGGGCGCGCAACTTCACCCAGTGCGACTCGCTGCTGATCGGCAAGGAGTGCGGGGCGCACACCTTCCCGTACATCGAGGTGAAGAACCCGACCGGCCAGGTCGAGCACGAGGCGTCGACGTCGAAGATCGGAGCCGAACAGCTGTTGTACTGCCGCCAACGCGGGATCGCCGAGGAGGAAGCCGTGTCGATGATCGTGAACGGCTTCTGCCGCGAGGTGTTCCGGATGCTGCCCATGGAGTTCGCCGTCGAGGCGCAAGCGCTGCTGAACGTCAGCCTGGAAGGAGCTGTCGGCTGATGCTGACCATCGAGAACCTGCACGCCGCCGTCGAGGGGAAGCAGATCCTGCGCGGACTGGACCTGCACATCGGGGCCGGCGAGGTACACGCGATCATGGGCCCGAACGGCGCCGGCAAGAGCACGCTGGCGAGCGTGCTCATCGGCCGCGACGGCTACGACATCAGCGGCAGCGTCCGGTTCGACGACCAGGATCTGCTGGCGATGTCGCCGGAGGAACGCGCGGCCGCGGGCATCTTCCTCGCCTTCCAACACCCGATCGAGATCCCCGGCGTCGGGAACATGTACTTCATGCGGACCGCCCTCAACGCGATCCGCCGCGCCCGCGGCGAGGAGGAGCTGGACGGCACGGACTTCCTCGCCCTCGCGCAGGAGCGGATGAAGCTCGTCGAGATGGACCAGACCTTCATGACCCGGTCGGTGAACGAGGGGTTCTCCGGGGGTGAGAAGAAGCGCAACGAGATCTTGCAGATGGCGATCCTCGAGCCGCGACTGGCGATCCTGGACGAGACCGACTCGGGCCTGGACATCGACGCGCTGCGCATCGTCGCGGGCGGGGTCAACGCGCTGCGCACGCCCGAGCGCTCGATCCTGGTGGTGACCCATCACCGCCAGCTGCTGGACTACATCGTCCCGGACCGGGTGCACGTGCTCACTGCAGGCCGGATCACGCGCTCGGGCCCGAAGGAGCTGGCCGCCGAGCTCGAGGAGCGCGGCTACGCCCCGGTGCCGGCATGAGCCGCGGCGTCAGCCGTCGCACCGCCGCGACCGCGACCGCGTCCGCGGGTGTCCTGGCCCGGTTGGCACCGGTCGAGGTGCCCGGCCCTGAATGGCTCGCCCCGCTGCGCCGCGCGGCGCTGAGCTGGGTGGGCGAGCACGGCTTCCCGACCCGCAAGCACGAGGACTGGCGCTACACCGCGCTCGAGCCGATCCTCGGTTCGGCGTACGAACCGGCAACCACGGCCGATACCGCATGGGTCGACGCGACAACCGTCGCCGGCCGGGCCCCCGAACTCGGCGGGCCGAGGCTGGTGCTGGTCAACGGCCACTTCCGGGCCGACCTGTCCGACCTCGGCGGATTGCCACGGGGCGCGATCGTCACCGACCTGGCGGACGCACTGCAGGAACATCGCGCGCTGCTCGAACCCGTGCTCGCGGCCGATGGGCAGTGGCACGCGTTCGCCGCGATCAATCAGGCACTCACGCCCGACGGGGTGTTCGTCCGGCTGTCGGAGGGGGTCCGGCTGCCCGCGCCGCTGCACCTGGTCTTCGTCAGTGACACGCAGGGGGCTGCGCTGCTGAGCTGCCCGCGCTCGGTGTTCCTGCTCGGGGCGGACAGCCAGGCGCGGATCGTCGAGACGCACGTCGGGTTCGACGGTGATCTGCACTGCACGAACGCGGTGACCGACGTGCGCCTCGGTCGCGGCGCAGTGCTCGAGCACTACAAGATCCAGGACGAGCCGCTCACCGCGCACCACCTCGCCCTGCTGGACGTGCGGCAGGAAGGCAAGAGCAGCTTCAGTTCGCACTCGACGATGCTCGGTGCCGCGATCGCCCGCCAGGAGGTGCGCGTGCTGCTCGGCGGCGAGGGCGCGACCGCGAGCCTCGACGGGCTGTACCTGCCCACCGGCGAGCAGGTCCACGACAACACCGTCTTCGTCGACCACGCCACGGCGGGGTGTGCCAGCCGCCAGCTGTACAAGGGCGCGCTTGCCGGTCACAGCCGGGCGATCTTCAACGGGCACATCATGGTCCGGCAGGGCGCCGACGAGACCGACGCCCATCAGACGAACAAGAATCTGCTGCTCAGCGACCGCGCCGAGGCGGACACCCGGCCCCGGCTGGAGATCTACGCCGACGACGTCAAGTGCACCCACGGCGCGGCGGTCGGCCAGCTCGACGAGCAGGCCGTGCTCTACCTGCGCTCGCGCGGCATCGACCGGGCATCGGCCCGCCGGCTGCTGGTGCGGGCGTTCATCCAGGAGATGCTCGACCGGGTCGCCCTCGCACCCGTGCGCGAGCATGTGCGGGCGCTGCTGGACGGACGGAGCAAGCAATGAGCCTCGACACGGGCAGCATCTACCAGGACGTGATCGTCGAGAACGCGAAGCGGCCGCGGAACTTCGGCAAGCTCGAGGACGCCACCTGCGTGCTGCAGGCGCACAATCCGCTGTGCGGCGACCAGCTCACGCTCTTTCTCACCATCTCCGGCGACACGATCACCGACATCGCCTTCGAGGGGTCCGGGTGCGCCATCTCCACCGCGTCGGCCTCCCTGATGACCGTTGCCGCCAAGGGTCTCACCCGCGAGAAGGCGCTCGAACTGTTCGGGCACGTGCACACCATGCTGACCGCCGACCCCGGCCCCGGCGAGGGCGAGCCCGACGTCGGCAAGCTGATCGCCCTGTCCGGCGTCCGCGAGTACCCCACCCGGGTCAAGTGCGCCTCGCTCGCCTGGCAGACGCTGCGCGGTGCCCTTACCGACAGCGGTGCCCTCACCGACAGCGGTGCCCTTACCGACAGCACACACGAAATCAGGACGGAGTAGCAGCGATGACCGCGACCCAGCAGACGTTCCGGCTAGACCGCGACTGTATCGCCACGATGATCCCGGGCGGGCAGCCGTTCGAGTTGTCGCGGGGCGAGTTGGTTCTGGTGACCCAGACGCTGGGCGACAGCGTCACCGTGCAGACCGCGCACGGCTATCTGGTCCGGCTGAACCCGGCGGACTCGGCGGCGATGGGCCTCGCGGCCTCTCCCAGCCCGGGCGCTGCCGCCGGTGATCCGGCCCAGCCGTTCGAACTCGACAACGTCGTCGCGGCCCTCAGGAACGTGTTCGACCCCGAGATCCCTATCAATGTCGTGGACCTGGGGCTGATCTACCGCTGCGACGCGCAACGGTTGCCGGACGGCACGCACCGGATCGAGATCGACATGTCCATGACTGCCCCGGGCTGCGGCATGGGCGACATCCTCAAGCAGGACGCCGAGGTCGCGGCACGGTCGGTGGCCGGTGTCGGCGACGTCCAGGTCGAGCTGGTCTGGGATCCGCCGTGGGGCATCGAGCGAATCTCGGACGCTGCCAAGCTGCAGCTCGGGATGATGTGATGCCCGCGCCGTCGGAACAGGTCGTCGACACCCGGCTGCCCGGCTCGGACAGCTGCGTGAACCTGACGAACGCGGCCGTCGACGAGCTGCGCGCCGGCAGCAGTTTCGTGCTCGTGGCCGACCACGATCCGATCGGGCTGTGCTACATGCTCGATGCCGAACGCCCCGGCGCCGTCAGCTGGCAGCCGCTCGAACAGGGACCGGCGGTCTGGCGGGTCCGCTTCAGCAAGCCCGCAGCCGGCTGAGCGCGGCGGGATACCCGTTTCTACCGGTCGGGGTGGCGGGATTCGAACCCACGGCCCCTCGCTCCCAAAGCGAGTGCGCTACCAAGCTGCGCCACACCCCGGGCGCTGAACGCGCACCAGTCTACGGGCGCGGTTCGCAGCGCTGCGGCCGGAGCCGGTAATCTGGTCCCTGCATGCACCGGTGCGTCCGGGGCGCGCAGCTGCGGGCGTAGCTCAATGGCAGAGTCTCAGTCTTCCAAACTGATTGTGCGGGTTCGATTCCCGTCGCCCGCTCCAACCGTCACCACCGTGGCTGGCAGGATGCGCAGGGTGAACATGTCGCGCCTCACCGACCCGCCGACGGCCCTGCACCTCGCCGGCGCCCCGCTGCCGATGGTCGGCCGGGTGCGCATGTACGTCTGCGGGATCACCCCGTACGACGTCACCCACCTCGGCCATGCCGCGACCTTCGTCTGGGCGGACGCCGCCGAGCGAGTGCTGCGGCGCAACGGGCACACCGTCACGGTCGCCCGCAACGTGACCGATGTCGACGAGGTGCTGTTCGCCGAGGCGCACCGGCGGGGCGAGCCGCACTCCATGCTCGCCACGCTGCAACGCGCCTCGTTCGAGGGAACCATGGCCGCGCTGCGGGTGCGCGTGCCGGATCACTCCCCGACCGCGGCGCAGGCGGTCGGGCACGTGATCCAGCTCGCCGCCGCGCTGCTGGACCGCGAGCAGGCGTACGTGGCCGCGGGATCGGTGTACGCGCGGACGTCGGGAACCGCCGCGCGGGCCGGCATCGACGAGGACCGTGCCCGCGTGCTCGCCGCGGAGTACCACGACGAGCCGGACGACCCGGCCAAGGAGCACCCGCTGGACGTGGCCGTCTGGCACGCCACCAGCGGCCCGGACGATGTCAGCTGGCCGAGCCCGTGGGGCGACGGGCGGCCGGGCTGGCACGCGGAGTGCGCCGCGATGGTGCTCGCGCTGTTCGGCCCGTCGGTCGACCTGCACTGCGGCGGCGCCGACCTGGCCTTCCCGCACCATGCCTGCGAGAGCGCGCTGGCCGAGGCGGCGACCGGGGTGGCGCCCTTCGCGCGGGCGTGGTTGCGCGCCGGCACGGTGCTGGTCGGCGAGCAGAAGATGGCCAAGTCCACAGGCAACCTGGTGCTCGTCGACGACCTGCTGCGCAGCCACTCCCCCGCGGCGATCCGGCTGCTGTGCCTGAACCGGCCGTGGGCGCAGCCCTGGGCGTACACACCGGACGCACTGGAGCACGCGGCGGGCACGCTCGAGCGGCTGTACGCCGCTGCGGCGCGCCCCGGCGGCGAGCCCGGCGCGGTGCTTGCCGCGCTGCGCGAGAACCTCGACGTCCCGCGTGCGCTCGAGATCGCGCTCGGCGAAGGCGGGCAGGCGGCCCGCACCCTGACCGAAGTGCTCGCGCTGAGCTAGCGCGGGCGGTGCCGCTCGAACTGCACCACCTGCTGGAAGGTGGGCCGGTTCTGCCAGTCGATCGTCGGCTGCCCGATGATGCCCATCGCCCGGAACGCGATGGCGTCGAACTCGGGCATGCTCTGCCCCGCCGCCGCGGATGCCGACGACGCGTTCCAGGCACCGACGTCGGCGCCACCGTTCGCACTCACCAGCGCGTCGTACGTCGCGCGCAGCGCCCGGTCGATCGCGGCCGAGCAGCCGGCCGGGCCGCCGCCGCACTCGCGGGCGGTGAGTTCCGGGCCGAACCCGTCGGCCGGGTGCGCGCCGAGCAGCTGCTGCAACGTGGCCACCAGGTAGCTCTCGTAGCCGCCGTCGTACGCGCTGCCCTGGTGCGCCCCGTTCGAGTTGGGCGTGTTCACGAACTGCATCGGTAGCGCCGCGTAGCCGGTCGGCGTGGGCCCGTCCGTGCTCACGCCACCCGCGGCCAGGATCGGGTCGTACAGCGCGCGGATCAGGTTCGGGATCAGCTCGTCGGCGATCGCGACCGCGGCCGCGGCCGCGTACTGGGCCTGGCCCGCATTCGCCTTGCGCCGGTGCGACCCGTCCCCGATCCAGCCGGCGAGGGTGGTCAGCATCGTGTGCACGCCGGCCGGTTCGTCCCGCCCCTGCAGGTAGCGCAGCAACAGCGGCAACACGGTGGCGCCGTCGAGGTCCTGCGACGCAGCGGTCTCCATCGCCTGCACGACGTCGGCGCGATGCAGGCCGCCGGGACGGGCCGAGAGCTTTGCCTTCAGCTGGTTCACCAGCAGGACGGAGCGGAACACCTGGCCATAGCCGTACTGGTCGTCGGCGGCGGCGAAACCGGGCGCCGGCTTGTTGTTCCAGCTGACGAAGAAGCCCTGTGCCGGATTGACCTCGTGCACATGGGCGTCCTCGGCCAGCCAGCCCTGCCACTCGGCGTTGCCGGTGCCCCAGGTGGGCAGGTCCGGATCGACGCCGGGCGCGCGGATCGGGTCCCGCCCGCTGACGAAGTAGCCGGTGTCGCGGTCATCGACGTAGAACCAGTTGAAGGTGTACGCGATCTTCGCGGCGCTGTGCATCCACGACGTCACGTCATGGGTGACGGCCGGCTGGCCGAAGCCGAGGAACCCCACCACCGAGTCGACGTCGTGCCCGTAGGTGGACCGCTGGTTGACCACCGCGACCGGCTTGCCGCCCGCCGTCGTCCAGCCCTGCACCACGCCGTGATCGGTCAGGTAGATGTCGTGCGTGATCACGGCCGGCGCACCGATCCCGCTCGGTTTGGGCAGCACCGTCTCGCTGAACCGCTCGTGCACCATCGGCTTGCAGGCGCCGTCGATCTCGTAGTACGTGCCTCGGGCGGGGGCGGGACCACCTGCGGGATCGCAGATCCGCTCCAGCCGCTGGTCGATCAGGTCGCTGCCCGCCGACGTCGCCGACCAGGCGAAGTCCTGCCCCCGGCCGAGCTCGACGAGTCCGGTGCCGGGGAACGACGCGCCCTCGGCGTCGTAGTCGGGCGAGTGCAGGTCGAGCTGGCTCAGGATCTGCGGGGCGAAGTAGCTGACCTGCGGGCCGAAGACCGCGACCGGGTGCCCGTCCGCCGTCCGGTCGCCGTTGACGACCAGCGCGTTGCTCATGTGCTTGGGCAGGTTCTGCAGGGCGCCGATGATCGACAGCGCGGTGAGGTTCGGCTTGGCCAGGTTGCAGTTCGGATCGGTCGCGGTCGGCGTCCCGGTGAGCGGGGCACGCGCGTCGTCCGGCAACGCAGTCTTGGCCGCATCGATGGTGCCGGGCGTCTCGTACGGGAACGAGCGGTCGACGACGGTCGTGGGCGCGAGCGGGTCGTTCGCCGTCCGGAAGTCGCGGAAGGCGCGCTCACCATCGCGCGTGCCGAGCTTTCCCTGCAGGTACTGCAACAGCCCGGCGTTACGCAGTTCGGCCCCGCCACCGCGTCCGAAGATGCCGCCTATCAAACCGGCGATCGCCACGACATCGGCGACGGTCCACTTCTGCGGCAGCAGCTGCGGCACGGCCGCCGCGTAGTCGGCCGGCAGCAGGTTGACGTTGAGCGCGGCCTTGTCGATCCAGTGGTTCACCCCGTCGACGTAGCGGTAGATCATGGTGCGGGCCAGTTCGCCCTGGGCGCCGTATTCGGCGGGCAGCGCGTCGACCTGCGCGATGGCCTGCGCCTTGGTGTACGGCGCGAGCAGCAGCTGGTCGTGGTCCATCTGCTCGAACTCGCACGAGCCGCCCAGGAAGGCCGCGAGCGTCCCTTCGCCGTAGTGCCGCAGCACGTCCATGAGGAACAGGCGGTCCTCGGCCTGCGCGTAGCCGGCGCCGAAGGCCAGCGCTGAGTCGGTCTGGCCGTACACGTGCGGCACGTCGAGTCGGTCGCGGTAGATCGTGACGCCCGGCCCGGGCGTCTCCGTGCGCGTCACGTCGGACGGCCGCACGCCGAACGACTCGTCCTCGAAGTAGTCACCGAGCGTCGCGTCGGTCAGTGACGGGTAGCCGTAGAGCAGGTTCGCGTACTTGCCGAGCTGGTCCTGGCTGTGCGCCGGACGTTGCTTGAGCAGCTCGAAGCGCGCGGCATCGACCGCGTTCACCAGGCCGTTCTCGCCCGGCGGCAGGATGCTCATCGCGTTACCGTCGGCGTAGTCGTGAGCGCGGTAGGACGTGTCCACGCCACCGGCTCCGGCCGGTGCCGCGCCGAGACCGGCGGGGACGAGTAGCCCGGCGGCGGCGACGAGCACGGTGCCGAGGGCGGCGACGATGCGGGCGGACGGGCGCGGACGCGGCACGGCAACTCCTCGCGAAGTGGAACAGGTTTCAGGTGCTGCCGAACACCTTGACGTGGTCCGCGCCGCGCTGCCAGTCGAGATGATGTCGCCGTGAAGGGCGAGCGGGCATGATCAGGGAATGGCCGAGCCCGAACCGTCCGCGACCAGGCGCCGCCGGCGGCGTGGGACGACGGCGCCCCCGGCCGAGCAGTCCACGCCAGCCCAGCAGTCCACGTCCACCCAGCAGTCCAGATCAGCCGAGCAGTGCCCGGCCGAGCCGCGCGCGGCCGAGCCGCAGCCCCAGCCGCAGTCCGCGTCGCAGCGTTCCAAACCGCGCCCCAAGGCGCGCGGCGAGTCGGCGGACCGCGGGCTGCGCGGCCTGGTCGGGGCGGGTCCGTCGCAGCTCGGGGTCAGCGGCGCGTTGCGCGGTCGGGACGTGAACCGGCCGAGCGAGCAGGACCTCGCCGAGGCCGAGCGCGACGTGGTGCTGGTGCGGCGCAACTGGAAGCCGCCGCCGTAAGCGATCGGCCGAGTCAGACCGTCTCGTGCCCGGCGATCGTGCCGGTCGCCTCGTACTCGGCGAGCATCGCGATGCGCCGCACGTGCCGCGGATCCTGCGAGAACGGCGTGCCGAGGAACAGGTCGACGAAGCGCAGCGCGTCGGCCTCGGGGTGGTTGCGCGCGCCGATGCTGATCACGTTGGCGTCGTTGTGCTCGCGCGCCAGGCGGGCGGTGTCCTCGCTCCACACCAGCGCCGCGCGCACCCCGGCGACCTTGTTGGCGGCGATCTGCTCGCCGTTGCCGGAACCGCCGATCACGATTCCCAGCGAGCCGGGCTCGGCGACCGTGCGCGCTGCGGCGGCGATGCACGGCGGCGGGTAGTCGTCCTGCGCGTCGAAGGTGTGCGCGCCGCAGTCGACCGGCTCGTGCCCGGCGGCGCGCAGGTGCTCGACGAGCGTCGCCTTGAGTTCGAAACCGGCGTGGTCGCTACCGAGGAAGACGCGCATGGGGGCGATTCTCGCAGGTGTTCCGCCGGTGCGAGGATGGGCGGGTGAGCACCGCGCTGCCCGCCCCCAGCGGGTCGGCCCTGTTGAGCCAATGGGCATGGCAGCCCGTTGCCATCGCGTCCGCGGCGGCACTGGCCGGCTGGTACCTGTTCGCCGTCGCTCGCGCCCGGCGCGGCGGCGTGCGCTGGCCCGTGCGGCGGCACCTCGCGTACGGCCTCGGCCTGGCGATGCTCGTCTGGACGTGTTGCGGGTTCTTGCAGGCCTACGTCGACTCGATGTACTGGGTGTGGACGACGCAGGTGCTCGCCCTGTGGCTGCTGATCCCCGGTGTGCTGCTGGCCGGCCAGCCGGTGCAGCTCGCGCTGACCGTGTCCGGGCGCAGCGGCTGGGTCGGGCGCTTCCTGCGCACCCGGTTGGCCCGGTTCCTGGCTAACCCGCTCGTCGGGCCCGCGCTCGTACCGGTGCTTTCGGCGGGGCTGTTCTTCGGCCCGCTACCGGGCTGGGCGGTGACGCTTCCGGTGATCCAGTGGCTGCTCGCACCGGCACTGCTCGTGGTCGGCGGGCTGATGCTGTTGCCGCTGGTCGGGATCGACGAGGGCGCGAGCACCCTCGCCGTCGCGCTCACACTCGCACTCGGCTCGGTCGAACTCGTGCTGGACGCGATCCCCGGGATCGTCCTGCGGCTGCACCATTCCCTGGTGTCGCCGTACTTCCAGCACCGGGTGATGCATCCGTGGTCACGCAGCCATCTGCGCGACCAGCAGACGGCCGGCGCGGTGTTGTGGATCGTCGCCGAGCTGATCGACCTGCCCTTCCTGCTGCTGATGTTCCGGCGCTGGCTGCAGGCGGACGCGCGCGACGCGGCCGCTGTCGATGCGGTTCTCGAGGCCGAGCGCGCCGCACGCGAGGCGCTCGATCCGGTGGCCCCTGGCGAGGCTGCCGAGCTGACTGACGTCCCGTGGTGGGTCAACGATCCGGCGATGCAGCGTCGCCTGCGGGGCCAGGGTTGAAGCTGTAGCCGCCGGGCTCGTGGCGCCGCAGTTCGTGCACCGCCACCGCCGCGGCGACCGGGATGGGCGCGTACACGTGCGGGAACGCGACGCCGCCGCCGTAGCTGTCCTCGACCACGACGTCGGCACCGATCCGCGCGGAGTCGAACTCGACGACGACCAGGTCCGGCACGTCGCGAAAGCGGGCGTTCGCGGTGCCGGCAACCTGCTCGGCGAAGGAGAAGTGGACGAAGCCCTCGGCCGCAAGCGAGGGCGGCCGGTACGTGCCCGCGGCCCGGGCCGCCGTCCAGGCCGGCCGCTGCAGGATGTGGAACAGCCTCATCGGCCCAGGCCCAGGTAGTCGGCCATCTGGGCCAGCTGGTACTCGAAGTAGGCGTCGTAGTCATGGACCGCCCCGGTCAGCCGGCCGAACAGCTCGAAGCTCAGCGCGCCGAACAGCTGGGCCCACGCGGTCATCCCGCGTCCCATGACGGCGGCCGGGACGTCCTGGAAGCCCGGCAGCGCGACGACGCCGGTCAGGTCGGCCCGCACCGCGCGCGGCAGCCGGTCCGGCGGCACCGCGATCACGTCACGGGCCACCCCGTCGCGCAGGATCGCGGTCAGCACGAGCACCGGGCGGCTGGCCGGTCCGACGGTGTCCTGCGGTGCCGCATAGCCGGGCACCGGGCTGCCGTACAACAGCGCGTACTCGTGCGGGTTGGCGCTCGCCCAGTCGCGGATCGCGCGGCCGGCGGCCAGCCAACGCCCCCGCAGGTCGCGGCGGGCCACCGCGGCCTCGGCCGACTCGGTCGCCTCGCCGAGGTCGTCGTAGGCGTCGATGATCAACGCGGTGAGCAGCTCGTCACGGCTGGCGAAGTAGCGGTACACCGCGGACGACACGACGCCGATGTCGCGGGCAACGGCTCGGAGCGAGAGGTTCGGACCCTCCGCCGCCAGCCGGGCCCGCGCGGCCTGCTTGATGTCGTCGGTCATCTCCGCGCGCACCCGGGCACGGGCGGACTGTCGTCTCGGCTGGCTCATGGTGCGAGTGTGCCACGAATCTCGGAGCACCGCACTCGTTCGAGAGCACTGCTCTTGACAAGAGCAGATGCCGTGAGCAATGCTCTGTTCTGAGAGCGGTGCTCTCCAACACGGAAAGAGGAATCTCATGGCACTCCACGTCGTGGTCGGCGCAGGGCCGGTCGGCTCCGCCGTCGCTCGCGAACTCCTGTCCCGGGGCGAGCAGGTCCGGGTGGTCACCCGCAGCGGTTCGGGCCCGGACGGCACCGAGCGCGTTGCTGCCGACGCGGGCGACGCGCAACGGCTGAGCGAACTTGCCGACGGAGCGGTCGCGCTCTACAACTGCGTGAACCCGCAGTACCACCGCTGGGTCACCGACTGGCCACCGGTCGCCAACGCGCTGCTCAGCGCGGCAGAGCGCAGCGGTGCGGTGCTCGCGATCACCGGGAACCTCTACGGCTACGGGCCGGTCGACCGGCCGATGACCGAGGACCTGCCGCTGGCCGCAACCGGCACCAAGGGGCGCATCCGCGCCGGAATGTGGCGGGACGCGCTGGCGCTGCAGGAAGCGGGCCGGATCCGTGCCTTCGAGGTGCGCGGCAGCGACTACCTCGGTGGCAACTCCTGGCTGAGCACGATCATCGCGCCGGCGCTGCGCAAGGGGCGGACGGCGTACGTGCCGGCCGACCCGGATGCGCCGCACACCTGGACGAACGTCGAGGACGTCGCGAGGCTGCTGGTCGTGGCCGCCACCGACGAGCGGGCGTGGGGCCGGGCGTGGCATGTACCCAGCGCGGCGCCGTGCTCACTGCGCGAGTTGACGGCCATCGCCGCCGCCCAGCTGGACGCGGCCGCGAAGATCCGCTCGCTGCCCTACGCGGCACTGTGGGCCGCGGGCCTGTTCAACGCGCAGCTACGCGAGCTGCGCGAGACCCAGTACCAGTTCCGCGGCCCGTTCGTCCTGGACTCGACCGCCGCCGAGCAAACCTTCGGGCTGCGACCGGCCCGGCTCGAGGACTCGGTCGCGCTCGACCTGCGCAACGCCACGCCCGCGTTCTGACGCGGGGCGTCAGTCGAAGCGGGGCGACTCGGTGCGGGTGCGCTTGAGCTCGAAGAAGTACGGATAGCCGGCCAGCAGGCGGGCGCCGTCCCAGACCCGGAGGGCGTCCTCGCCGCGCGGAATCCGGGTCAGCACCGGGCCGAAGAAGGCGACGCCGTCGACGTGGATGGTCGGCGTTCCGACCTCGAAGCCGACCGGGTCCATGCCCGCGTGGTGCGACTTGCGCAACTGCTCGTCGTAGTCGGTGGAGTCAGCGGCATCGGCGAGCGAGGCGGGCAGCCCGGCCTCCGTCAACGCCTCCTCGATCAGGGCCCGGTCGAAGTCGCGCCCCTCGTCGTGCCGGCGCCGGCCGAGAGCGGTGTACAGCGGCCGCAGCACCTCGGACCCGTGCTGCTGCTCGGCGGCGATGCACACCCGGACCGGCCCCCAGCCGCGGTCCAGCAGTTCGCGGTACTGCTCGGACAGCCCCTCGCGATCCTCGTTCAGCACCGACAGGGACATCACATGGAACTGCAAGGCGATGTCCCGCTGCTGCTCCACCTCGAGGATCCAGCGGGAGGTGACCCAGGCGAACGGACAAAGCGGGTCGAACCAGAAATCGACAACGGGGCGCTCTGCGGTAGATGTCACATCAACTAGCGTACCCGGACCGGGTCACGACAGGGCGGCGAGGGCCCGGTCCGCGTGCGTGTTCATGTTCACCTCGCTGTGGATCGCCGCGGCCACCCGGCGGTCGCGATCGATCGCGAACGTCCAGCGCTTCACCGGCGCGCCGAGCCGCTGCGCGAACCCGCCGCGCTGCACGCCGAACAGCGCGGCGACCGAGCCGTCCTCGTCCGACAGCAGCGGGTAGTCGAAGGAGTGCTTGTCGGCGAACTGCTTCTGCTTGGCGACCGGGTCCCGGCTGATACCCACGCGCTGTACCCCGGCCGCGGCGAACTCGGCAGCGAGGTCACGGAAGTGGCAGGCCTCGCGCGTGCAGCCCGCGGTCATCGCCGCCGGATAGAAGAACAGCACGACGGGCCCGTCGGCCAGCAGCGTCGACAGCCGTCGCGGCCGGCCGTCCTGGCCGGGCAGTTCGAAGTCGGGCACCACGTCGCCAACCTGCATACCAGCACGCTATCTCGCCCGATCGGGCAGCGCGATCCGCGCGATCGCCCGTGCCGCGCGAGGTGTTCCGGGCTGGGCGCCGGGTGGCAGCATCCCCGCATGGCGCGCAGTTCGTGGGTCGAGCCCGATCGTGCCGGCCCGCGAGCGCGGCCCGATCGCCCGGCGACTCCGCACGTCACCGCGGCGCAGCCCGGCCCCGCGCTCGTGCCCGCTCACCTGGCGGACCTGCAGCGCCTCGCCGGCAACCGGGCGGTGGCCCGCCTGCAGCGCCAGGGCGGCGGCACCGCGACCGCGCACCGCACCGTACGGGCCGGCTCGACCGGGGCGGACGTCGAGGAGTTGCAGACCAAGCTGAACGCGGCGCTGCCCGGCGCCGAACCCCTCGTCGTCGACGGCATCTTCGGCCCCAGGACGCGTGCGGCCGTCGTCGCGTTCCAGGGCGGCCACGCGCTGGCCGCCGACGGCGTCGCCGGTCCGATCACGTGGGGTGCCCTGGACTCGGGCGGCACCACCCCGCCGCCTCCCCCACCGCCGCCTGCGCCACCGGGCCTGGCCACCTTGCGGCCGGGCTCGACCGGAGCGGACGTCGCAGCCGCACAGCAGAAGCTGAACGCGGCCGGCCTCGGCATCGCGGTGCTGGCGATCGACGGTGTCTACGACCGGACGACGGCCCTGGTGGTGCTCACCTTCCAGTTGACGCACGGCATCACGCCGACCGGCATCCTCGACCCCGCGAGCCGGGTGGCCCTGGACGCGGCGGTTCCCGGTGGCGGTCACGACGCCGCGGGGATCGAGAACGCCGTCGCCAACCCCCGCGGCGCGCACCCGCTCGGCACCCAGGTGCCGGGAACGTCGCTGCACCCGGTCGTGGGGCCGGCCCCGAACGTCGCGTCCGGGCCGGCCGTCCGCGAGGCTCAGCAGAAGCTGAACATCTGGAACCTGACCCAGCCGACGCCGGCCACGCCGCTGGCCGAGGACAGCACCTGGACGGCCGCCGACACGGCGTTGCTCACCACGTTCCAGAGCACGCACGGCTTGACCGTCGGGCCGTTGAACGCGGCATGCTGGACCGCTCTGGACGCGGCCGCGCCGGAGGCGACGTCCGGGTTCGAGCAGCGCGAGTGGACGGAAATCGTGGGCGGGCACCAGTACCAGATGACCGGCACCAGCGCCTCGCGGTACTCGTGGTCCCTCGACCCGGCCGGCAGCACCGGCAACGTCATGAACGTGACCGCGCGGGTCAACTTCACCGGCCAGCCACCGAGCGGGGCGTGGACCGGCTTCGTGCAGGCCAAGTGGAACCGGTTCGCCGCGCAGAACGCCGCGAACGAGAAGGTGAACATCGACTTCCACCTGGTCTCCGGCAGCGGGCCGGACGCCCACGACGTCCTGGTGAAGACCGGCACCGGCCGGGCGAACGCCGGCACCTGGTTCCTCGGCGACACGCACGCCGCGGACACCGTCCCGCACGAGTTCGGACACCTGATCGGGCTGTCCGACGAGTACCAGCTGCACTCCGGCGACTACCGCACGGTGACCGGTCACGAACCGACGGTGGGCGATGCGGCCGGTCCGGCCGGCGTGACGGCGGCGCAGATGGCGCAGCACATCCAGACCCAGATGATCACGCTCAGCGCCGCGAACGTGGCCGCCGTGAGCACCGGCGTCGGGCTGCGCAGCGGGGCCTACACTCAGCAGGTGCTCGAGGCCTACGCCGCGCTGCCCGCCGTGACGTTGCCGGCCATCGCGCCGGTCGCGCCGACCGGGACGTCCCCGGGCGATCCCGGCCGCGCCGCGGCCGGGTGACCGACCACGATCACGGCGGCGCGCAGGCCCGGCACGTGCAGGAGTTCTGCGACCACATCGCGCGCATCCGCGGCGGCGCCTGGGCCGTGGTGAACCGCTGATGATCGCGGCATGGTTCCGGCAGGGCGGCCCAGCCGTGCCGCGCGACTCCGAGTCGCTCGGCGTCGACGACGACGGAACCTTCAGCCTGTGGCGCGCGGTGGGCGCGGTCGCGGCCGGATTCTTCTCCGGCCGGCTCGCCGAGGCAGAGCGCGACGCGCTGGCCGAGGCCGCCGAGGCGGTCCAGCGGGCCGGCGACCTGTCGGTGCCCCTGGTGCCGGATGCAGCCGCGGAGACGATCAGCGCCGGGGTCCGCCGCGCCGATCTGAGCGCGGACGCCGACGTGGATCCACCCTGGCGGGACCTGGTCGGCCGGCTACGCCGGCTGGCGGACGACGGGCTGCGCGCCCCGGTAGCCGCGATCGCGCTCGAGGTGTCCGCGGACGGGCAGGCCGCGCGCCTGGTGCATCGGGGCACCGATCCCGTCGGCGTGGACCTGGGAACCCTCGCGCTCACGGCCACCCTGTGGCGCGGCTGGTACCAGCCGGCTGGGACGTGGACGGCGCCACCGCCTGTCCCGGGCCCGGTCACCGCCGGGCCGGGCTGGGCGTTCGCGCTGCCGTTCGCCCACGGCCTGGAGCTGGGCGCGGACCGGACGCTGCACGTCGCCGTCGACGTGCAGCTCACGGTCAACGGGACCGCCATGGCGGCCGGGCTGCGCCATGCGCCCGAGCCGCCGGCCCGACCGGCCTGAGCGGACGGCGCATCGAACACAGGCGCCCGGGGGCGCGTGGAAGACTGTACGTAGCCGTGCGCCGATGATCCGGCCGCCGACGTACCCAGGACCGCCCCCACGAGGAGTGACTGCGCTGTGGCCGTACCGAACCTGACCCGCGATGACGCGCGCGCCCGTGCCGAACTGCTGCACGTGCACTCCTACGACCTCGAGCTGGATCTGACGGACCAGGGGGGCAAGCCGGGCGACCGCACGTTCCGGTCGACGAGCACGATCACCTTCACCGCGACGCGTCCCGGCGAGGGCACGTTCGTCGACGTGATCGCCGACGCGTTCCACAGCGTCACGCTCAACGGCGAGGACGTCGACACCTCCGGCTACGCGCCCGAGAAGGGCATCGTGCTCACCGGGCTGGCCGCCGAGAACGTGCTGGTGGTCGACGCCGACCTGCTCTACACGAACACCGGCGAGGGGCTGCACCGGTTCGTCGACCCGCTGGACGGCGAGACCTACCTGTACTCGCAGTTCGAGACGGCCGACGCCAAGCGGATGTACGCCTGCTTCGACCAGCCGGACCTGAAGGCGACGTTCACGGTCCGGGCGATCGTGCCGGACCACTGGCAGGTCGCGTCCAACGGCCGCGAGCAGCAGGTGGAGCAGCTATCGGCGGGCAAGCGGATCCACTTCGCCACCACCGCGCGGATCAGCCCGTACATCACCGCGTTGGTCGCCGGGCCGTACCACGTGGCCCGCTCCACGCACGACGGGATCGACCTGGGCCTGTGGTGCCGCCGCACGCTGGCCGAGCATCTCGACAGCGACGAGCTGTTCACCGTGACGGCGCAGGGTTTCGACTGGTACCACGAGAACTTCGGCGTGCGGTACCCCTTCGACAAGTACGACCAGCTGTTCGTGCCGGAGTTCAACGCGGGCGCGATGGAGAACGCCGGCTGCGTCACCTTCCGCGAGGACTACGTGTTCCGCAGCAAGGTCACCGACGCCCGCTACGAGCGGCGTGGCGAGACGCTGCTGCACGAGATGGCGCACATGTGGTTCGGCGACCTGGTCACGATGCGCTGGTGGGACGACCTGTGGCTGAACGAGTCGTTCGCCACCTACGCCTCGATCCTGTGCCAGACCAGCGCGACCCGCTGGACGCACGCCTGGACGACCTTCGCGAACGCCGAGAAGACCTGGGCGTACCGGCAGGACCAACTCCCTTCGACACACCCGATCGCGACGGACGCGCCGGACGTGCAGACCGCCGAGGTGAACTTCGACGGGATCACCTACGCCAAGGGCGCGTCCGTGCTCAAGCAACTCGGCGCGTACGTCGGCGTCGAGGCGTTCCTGGCCGGACTGCGCGAGTACTTCACCGAACACGCGTACGGCAACACCACGCTGGCCGACCTGCTGCGCGCGCTGGAGAACTCCTCCGGCCGGAACCTGGGCGACTGGTCGAAGCTGTGGCTGGAGACGGCGGGCATCAACACGCTGCGCCCGGAGTTCACCCTGGACGAGGCCGGCAACTACACCGGCTTCGAGATCGTTCAGCAGGCACCGGACGAGGTCGCCACCAGCAACACGCTGCGCCCGCACCGCCTCGCGGTCGGGCTGTACGAGGAGCGCTCGGGCAGGCTGGTCCGCACCCAGCGCATCGAGCTGGACGTGACCGGGGAACGCACCGCCGTCCCGGAGCTGATCGGCACGGCGCAGCCGGCGCTGCTGCTCGTGAACGACGACGACCTGACCTACTGCAAGCTGCGTCTCGACGAGCGCAGCCTGGCCACGCTGCGCGACGACGCGGGCATCGCGAAGCTGACCGAGTCGCTGCCGCGCGCCCTGTGCTGGAGCGCCGCGTGGGACATGACGCGTGACGGCGAGCTGGCCACCCGCGACTACCTCGACCTCGTGCTGGCCGGTGCCGAGAGCGAGAGCGACATCGGCGTCATGCAGTCGCTGACCCGCCAAGCGCTGCGCGCGCTGGACGTCTACGCCGATCCGCAGTGGGCACCGAAGGGGTACGCGGCGCTGGCCGACCTCGCCCACGGCGCGCTGCTTCGTGCCCCGGCCGGCTCGGACCACCAGCTCGCTTGGACGCACGCGCTTCTCGGTGCCGCCCGCAGCGAGGAGCACATCGCGTTCCTGCGCGGCCTGCTGGACGGTTCCGGGCCGGTCGGCGGGCTGGCCGTCGACGACGAGCTGCGCTGGGCGATCGTGCAGTCGCTGTCCGCCCGCGGCGCCATCGACGCCGACGCGATCAGCGCCGAACTGGACCGCGACCCGTCCGCTGCCGGGCAGCGCTACGCCGCGACCGCCCGCGCCTTGCAGCCCACCGCGGAGGCCAAGGCGGAAGCGTGGCGGCTGGCCGTCGCGGACGACGCGCTGCCGAACGCGATGCAGGAGGCCGTCATCGCCGGGTTCGCGCACCCGCTGCACGGCGCGCTGCTGACGCCGTACGTCGAGCGGTACTTCGCCGAGGTCAGCGAGGTGTGGGAGCGGCGCACCAGCGAGTTGGCGCAGAACGTGGTGATCGGGCTGTTCCCCGTCTGGAGCTCGACGATCTCGGCGGACACCCTCGCCGCGGCCGACGAGTTCCTCGCGCGCGAGGAACTCCCGAGCGCGCTGCGGCGCCTGGTCGGCGAGGGCCGGGCCGACGTGGCGCGGGCGGTGCGGGCCAGGCAGACGGACGCGGCCGCCGGCTGACCCCGGCCGGTCGGCGCCGGCCGGTCGGCGGCAGCCCGGGGTTGCCCGGCCAACGCGTCACCCACGACGGGACGGATCGTTGGTCCGGGGGACAGCCCCCACGCTCCGGAGCGCCGCATGCCCACGCCGTCCCACCGCCGTCCGGATCCGTTCGCCGCGAGCGACCCGGCGGTGCTCGACGAGCCGGTGCGGGCCCCCGGCCTGGCCGCGGCGCTGCGCCGGCACCCGGCGCTGCGCAACCGCGCCGCGATCGGTTCGATCGCACTCGGCGCGATCGTGTTCGTGCTCGCCTGCCTGACCACCCCGTTGGCCGGCGCCCAGCCGCGCCAGCACCGGCCCACCGCACCGGCGCCGCACGTCGACCTGGGTAGCCTGCTCGCGCTGACCGGCCCGGATCCGGCTGCCGCCGCGCCCGTCACGCCGCCGGCACCGCCCCGATCCCCCGCGTCCACCCCCGCGCCGGCGCGCCCGGCACCGGCCGCCGTCAGCGGGCTGGCGGCGAACGGCATCCCCGGCGTCGCGCTGAACGCGTACCGGGTGGCGGCGGCGCGGATGGACCACGCCGAGCCCGGCTGCGGCATCGGCTGGTGGCTGCTGGCCGGCATCGGCCGGGTGGAGTCCGATCACGGCCGCTTCGCCGGCGCCACGCTTCTCGCGAACGGCACGTCCGTCCCGAAGATCATCGGCATCCCGCTCAACGGCCACGGCACCGAGGTCGTACGCGACACCGACGGCGGCCGACTGGACGGCGACCCGGTCTACGACCGTGCGGTCGGGCCGATGCAGTTCATCCCGCAGACCTGGGCCTCCTACGGCGTGGACGCGACCGGCGACGGCGTCGCGGACCCGTTCAACATCAACGACGCGGCCCTGACGGCGGCGCGCTACCTGTGCGCGGCCGGCGGGAACCTGCGCGCGCACGACGGCCAGGTGCGCGCGGTGCTGACCTACAACCACTCGAGCGCCTACCTGGCCGAGGTGCTCGGCCTCGCCGACGCGTACCGGCGGGGTGTGCCGGTGAGCGGGATCCCGCACGGGAACGTGACCGGGGCGCTGGCACCGGTCCGGCCCGGCAGCCTGCCCGCCGCGAACCCGGGCGCACCGACCGCGGTGGGCGGGTCCGCCGGCGCGAAGCACACCACCAGGCACGGCTCGGCCGGCTCGGGCTCGGCAGGCACCGCGGGCACCGCGGGCACCGGATCGGCTTCGAGCATGCCGCGGCCCCGCGGGACGTCCAGCGCGCCGGGTGGCTCGTCCAGCACGCCGGCTCCCGGCGGGACGTCCAGCACCCCGGCTCCGGGCGGGACGTCCAGCGCGCCGGCTCCCACGGCCAGCCCGACACCGTCACCCGCTCCGGCCCAGAAGTGCGTGCTGTGGGACCTGCTCAACCCCGGCCGTTGCGTGCTGTACGGCTGAGGTTCAGGCACAGCAGTGCGCCAGGCACCACTGTGGTGTGCACCCGCGCGGACCGGCTCAGGACGTGCCGGCGGAGTCCGCGAGCATCCGCAGCCCGGTGATGATGCCACCGACCAGGTCGCCGTTGGTGAACGAGGCGCGCATCGCCAGCGCGGCCAGCGCACACGCCCGGTTCGGCAGCCGCTTGGCCGACTCCGGGCCGGTCACGATGTGCAGGCTGCGCTGCCCGGGCGAGACGGCGAGCAGTACCGACGAACCGCTGAGCTTCTCGAACAACGCCTCGGCGTGGGCGCGGGTCGGAGCGCTCAGCGCGCCGATGTAGACCGAGAACGCCAGCCCGGTCTCGCGGCTGGACAGCGTCAGCGCCTCGTCGAGCCGGGTCAGCTGGCCGGCCGTGAACGCCTGATCGGCGCGGGCCGGCTGCGGGCCGTACTGCAGCGTCGTGCGGGACGTCGTCGCGAGTTCACCACTCACCGCTGGCACCCCCCACCGCGGTGGTCGCACCGCTGGTCACCTCGGCGTGCTCGGCGTGCTGCGCGATGGCCTCCGGGTGCGGCACGTACCAGGACGGCGCGTAGTTCCAGGGGCGGCCGGGACGGTAGCGGTTCGGCTGGCGCAGCATGGACTTGCCGTACACCCCGAACACCACCAGGGCGACGATGCCCGCGGGAATGCCCACGAACACCAGCACTGTCTCGACGATCGTCACGCCCGCAAACTTAGCTCATCAGCCTATGAGCGGCCTCAGCACCACCGTCATGTCCAGATCGGCGGATGGCGCCCGGCCCACGGCAGCGCCCGCTCCAGCTGCGCGGCGAGCGACAGCAGCGTCGGCTCGCCGGCCGGACGTCCGGTCAGCATGATCCCGATCGGCAAGCTCTCGGCCGACTCGTACAGCGGCAGCGAGATCGACGGCTGGCCGGTCACGTTGTACATCGCGGTGTACGGCGTGAACCGCTTCTGCCGTTCGAAGTCGCCGGCCGGATCGTCGCCATCGCCGGTGAACCACTCGACCGGCTGGGGCAGCATCGCCAGGGTCGGCGTGAGCACGGCATCCAGGTGCGCGGTCGACACGAGCGCCTGCCGGGACAGCACGGTCAGCTGCGCGAGCGCCGCGGCGAAGCGCGCCCCGTCCACGGCACGGCCCCGCTCGCGCAGGTATCGGGTGAGCGGGCGCAGCCGCGGCTCGCCGGCCGGATCGAGCGGGATGCTCGCCGTCGACACCGTCCACAGCACCTCGAAGTACTGGACGGCCTCCGGCGGCAGCGGCGCGGTGACCTCGACGACCTCGTGCCCCAGCTCGGTGAGCAGGGCCGACGCGCGCTCCCACGCCGCCCGCACCTGCGGGTCGACCTCGGTAGCCATCGGCGAGTCCAGGAACCGGCCGATGCGCAACCGTCCGGGCTCGCGCTCGCACCAGCCGAGGAACGTCTCGTCCTCGGGCAGCGGCGGCAGCGGGTCGGGATCGCCCGGACGCGGGCCGGCGACCGTGTCCAGGAACGCGGCGGCGTCGCGCACCGTCCGGGCCAGCGGGCCGTACACGCCGAGCCGGGTCGAGTCCAGGTCGAGCGGGCCCTTGCTCACCCGCCCGCGCGAGGTCTTCAGCCCGACCAGCCCGCACGCGCTCGCCGGGATCCGGATCGAGCCCCCGCCGTCGCTGCCCTGCGCGAACGGGACGAACCCGCTGGCCACCGCGGCGCCCGCTCCGCCGCTCGACCCGCCGGCCGAGCGAGCCGGGTCCCACGGGGTGCGGGCCGGCGGCCCGAGGTCGGTCGCCGTGTAACAGGGCAGCCCGAACTCCGGGGTGGTCGTCTTGCCCAGGCTGATCGTCCCGGCAGCGGCCAGCAGGCTCACCACGGTGTCGTCGTAGTCCGGCACCCAGTCGGCGAACAGCGCCGAGCCGAGCTTGGTGGGCACGCCCGCCGTCGCGTTGAGGTCCTTGATCGCGATCGGGACGCCGAGCAGCGGCGGCAAGGTTGCCGGGTCGCCGGTCGCGAGCACGGCCTGCTCGGCGGCCGCGGCCTGCGTGCGGGCGGTGTCGGCGGTGACGGTGACGAACGCGCCGACCTGCCCGTCCAGGCGGGCGATCCGCTCGAGCGCGTGCTCGACGAGTTCGACCGGGCTGACCTCGCGGCGGCGGACGGCCGCGGCCGCCTCCAGCGCGCTCAGTTCGTGCAGGTGCGTCATGGCGGCGACGGTATCCCGTTACCGGGTCAGGCCGGCGAGGCCAGCGCCTCGCGCGGCACCGGAGACGCGCCCAGGTAGGGCTGCCAGGCCGGGTCGCGCTTGGCCCACCCCATGACGACAGCCACCGTCGGCGGTGGCTGTGCGGGGGGCAGTTCCAGGTGCCAGCCGAGCTCGGAGAGCAGCCGGTCACCCTTGCGATGGTTGCAGCGGGCGCACGCGGCCACCACGTTCGTCCAGACGTGCAGGCCGCCGCGCGAGCGCGGCCGGACGTGGTCGACGGTGTCGGCACGGGCGCCGCAGTACGCGCACAGGTGCCCGTCGCGATCGAGCACGCCGCGGCGGGTCAACGGCACCTCGCGGCGGTAGGGGACCCGCACGTAACGCGAGAGCCGGACCACGCTCGGAACGCGGATGGCGGTACGGGCCGAGTGCATCACCTCGGTGCCCGCCTCGACCACGATCGCCTTCTCGGCGAGCACGAGCACGACGGCGCGGCGAAGCGGCACGACGCACAGCGGTTCATACGTCGCGTTGAGGACCAATGCACCCGACACCGGCTGACTCACCTCCGACCGGTACCAGTGAACCGGACAACCGGCTTTCGCGCACGCTCCTTGTGCCGTGGCAGGGTTACCGCCGTGAGTGCGACGACCCCGCAGCAGCTGGCCGAACTCCCCCGCTACGTGCGCGACCACAGCCGGTGGGTGATCGAGATCCCGGTGCGGATCCTGGTCATCATCGTGGTGGCGCTGGTGCTGCGTGCCGTGCTGCACCGCGCGATCGGCAGGATGGTTCGGCCGGTACGCGCCGGCGACGTGCCGCGCATCCTGCGCCCGTTCCGCGAGCGCGCCGAGAACCTGTCGCTGCTCGGCTCCGGGCTGATGTCCGAGCGCCGCAACCAGCGTGCAGCGACGATCGGCTCGGTCCTCAGGTCGGTGACCTCGTTCGTGATCTTGGTGATCGCGGTGCTGACGATCCTGAGCGAGCTCAGCGTCAACCTGGCGCCGTTCATCGCCGGCACGTCGATCGTCGGGGTCGCGCTCGGCTTCGGCGCCCAGACGATCGTCAAGGACTTCCTGTCCGGCATGTTCATGATGCTGGAGGACCAGTACGGCGTCGGCGACGTCATCGACTTCGAGAAGGCGACCGGCACCGTCGAGGCCGTCGGGCTGCGCACCACGCGGCTGCGCGACATCAACGGCACGGTCTGGTACGTCCGCAACGGCGAGGTGGTCCGGGTCGGCAACAAGAGCCAGGGGTTCGCGCAGGTCGTGCTGGACGTCCCGATCGACGCGAGCGAGGACATCGACCGGGCCTCGGCCGCGATGCTCGAGGTGGCGCAGGCGATGCGGGCGGACGAGGCCTGGGCGCCGGTGTTCCTCGGCGAGCCGGAGGTGCAGGGCGTCGAGCAGTTGACCCGCACCGAGACGGTGATCCGCCTCGTCGCCAAGGTGCGCCCGCTCGAACAGTGGCGCACGGCGCGCGAGCTGCGCCGGCGGATCCGCGAGCGGCTGGACCGGCTGTCGATCGACGCGCATCTGGACGACGCTCCCTCGCCGCCGTCCGGCTGAGCACTCGTCAGCCGAGCACTCGTCAGCGGAGCACTCGTCAGCCGAGCGCACGCACCGCGTCGAGCACCGCGCGATGCATCGTCGGGAACGCGTAGTGCATGGTCGCCAGCGTGTGCACCGGCACTTCGGCGTGCACGGCGACCGTGAGCAGCCCCAGGATCTCGCCGCCGTTCGGGGCGACCACGGTCGCACCGACCAGGACGCCGCGGTCGGCGTCGGCGACCAGCTTGACGAACCCGTCGTTGCCCGGCCCGTGGATCCAGCCGCGGCTGTTGGCCGGCATCGGCTCGGAGCCGACGCGCACGTTCAGGCCGCGCTCACGGGCCTGCTGCTCGCTGAGCCCGACCCGGCCGACCTCCGGATCGGTGAAGGTGACCCAGGCCAGCCCGTGGTAACCGCCGAACTGCGACGGCTGCCCGAGCAGGTGCGCGAGCAGCACCCGCGCCTGCCACACCGCCACATGGGTGAACGCACCGCGACCGGTGATGTCGCCGAGGGCGTACACGTCCGCGACCGGCGCCCCGTCGTGCTGCACCTGCAGGTGCTCATCGACCTCGAGCGAGCGCGCCGACCCGTCCAGGCCGACGGTGTCCAGGCCGATCGTGTCCAGGCCGAGCTCGGCCAGGTTCGGCCGCCGGCCCGCCGAGACCAGCAGCTTCGCCCCGGTGACCGTCGAGCCGTCGGCCAGCGTCAACTCGACCCCGTCGCCGCCCGCGGACACCCGGCGGACCCCGACGCCCTGACGCACCTCGATGCCCTCCCGCGCGAACACCTCGGCGATCGTGACCGAGGCCTCCGGCTCTTCCGGGCCGAGGATCCGCGGCGCGGCCTCCACGACGGTCACCCGGCTGCCGAACCGGGCGAAGCCCTGCGCCAGCTCGCAACCGATCGCGCCGCCGCCGAGCACCACGAGCGAGGACGGCGCCGTCCGGGCCTTCACCACCTCGCGGTTCGTCCACACCAGAGCGTCGGTGCCGTCCGAGCTCGCGCGCAGTTCGGCCAGCCCGTCGATCGGCGGGATCGCCGGCGCGGTGCCGGTCGCGACCACCACGCGGCGTCCGGTGAACGTCCGCTCCCCCGCGGCGACGACGAACCGGCCCTGCTCGTCGCGCCCGGAGAGCCGGCCGGCGCCGCGCACGAACGTCGCCCCCTTGCCCTCGAGCCGCTCGACCGCGACCCGGTCGTCCCAGTCGTCGGTCGCCTCGTCGCGGATCCGGTCCGCGACCGGCGTGAAGTCCGGCGCCACCTCGGCATGCCCGGCGAGCGCGTCGACGCGACGCGCCTCGGCCAGCACCTCGGCGCCACGCAGGATCATCTTGGACGGGATGCAGCCGAAGTACGGGCACTCGCCGCCCACCAGCGCCGGGTCCACGCCGAGTACCGACCAGCCCGCGGTGGCCAGCTGCCCGGCCAGCTCCTCGCCACCAGGGCCCAGGCCGAGCACGATCACGTCGAAGGTCGCGGTTTGCGTCATTGGTAGACCGTAGGACCGGCACCGTCAACGCGATAGAGAACAATGAGCGAGTGACCTCGACGCCCGACCCGGACCCGACGTACACCCGAGCCGACACCTTCTACGCGGCGGTCGGCGGCGAGGCGACGTTCCGCAGACTGGTCGGCGCGTTCTACGCGGGCGTCGCCGAGGACCCCGAACTGCGGGCGCTGTACCCCGAGGAGGACCTCGGCCCGGCCACCGAGCGGCTGACCCTGTTCCTCATCCAGTACTGGGGCGGCCCGACCACCTACAGCGAGCGGCGCGGCCACCCGAGGCTGCGGATGCGGCACGTCCCGTTCGCGATCGACAGCGCGCAGCGCGACCGCTGGCTGCACCACATGCGGGCCGCGCTGGACGGCCTGCAGCTGCCGGCGGCGTACGAGCAGACGCTCTGGGACTACCTCGTCGGCGCGGCCGACTCGCTGCGCAACGTCCGCGACGCGTAGGTGCGACCAGCGCGCGGCATCGGGCACAATGGCGGCGTGTCCAAAAGCGCTTACGGCCAGCCCTGGTGGGCCTCGGCCGTCTTCTACCAGGTCTATCCGCGCAGCTTCGCCGACGGCAACGGCGACGGGACGGGCGACCTGATCGGGCTCCGCGAGCGGATGGGCCACCTGCGTGAGCTCGGCGTGGACGCCATCTGGCTCTCGCCGTTCTACCGCTCGCCGATGGCCGACGGCGGCTACGACGTGGCCGACCCCTGCGACGTCGACCCACGCTTCGGCACGCTCGCCGACTTCGACGCGATGCTGGCCGAGGCACACGTGCAGGGCATCAAGGTCACCGTCGACATCGTCCCGAACCACTTCTCCGACCAGCACCCGTGGTTCCAGGCCGCACTGGCCAGCCCGCCGGGATCACCGGAGCGGGCCCGGTTCATCTTCCGGGACGGGCGCGGCCCGGACGGCTCGCTGCCCCCGAACAACTGGCCGTCCGTGTTCGGCGGCCCGGCCTGGCATCGCGAGCGGGGCGGGTACGGGGGTCCCGGCGGAGGGCAGTGGTACCTGCACCTGTTCGCTCCCGAGCAGCCCGACCTGGACTGGCGCAACCCCGAGGTGCCGGCCGAGTTCGGGCGGATCCTGCGGTTCTGGCTGGACCGGGGCGTCGACGGCTTCCGGATCGACGTCGCGCACGGCATGGCCAAGCCGGACGGGCTGCCGGACATGGACCTGTCCGTCGTGCCCTCGCGCGAGGAGGGCGCCACCATGCCGTCGCTGATGGACATCCGCTGGGACCGCGACGGCGTGCACGAGTACCACCGGGGGTTCCGGCGGGTGCTCGACTCCTACCCCGGCGACCGGATGGCCGTCGGCGAGGCCTGGGTGCCCGACTCGGACCGGCTCGCCCGGTACGTCCGCGCGGACGAGCTCAACCTCACGTTCAACTTCGAACTGGTCGAGGCCCGCTGGGGCGCCGACACGTTCGGCAAGGCGATCGACGCCTCGCTGCAGGCGATGTCCGGCGTCGGCGCTCCGTGCACCTGGGTGCTGGACAACCACGACGTGGACCGGGCAGCGACCCGTTACGGGGGCGGCGACCTCGGTGTGGCGCGAGCCCGGGCCGCCGCTCTCGTCCAGCTGTCGTTGCCGGGCGCGGCGTACATCTACAACGGCGACGAGCTGGGGCTGGAGAACGTCGACCTGCCGGACGAGGCCCTGCAGGACCCGACCTGGGAGCGCAGCGGGCACACCGATCGCGGACGCGACGGCGAGCGGGTACCGATCCCGTGGTCCGGCAGCGAGCCGCCGTTCGGCTTCACCAGCGCGCCGTCGAGCTGGCTGCCGATGCCGGCGAACTGGGCCGGGCGCACGGTGGCCGCGCAGGACGCCGACCCGGATTCGACGCTGCACCTGTACCGGGCGGCGTTGCGGCTGCGGCGTGAGCTGCCCGACCTGCTGGGGCGTGAGTTCGAGTGGTCCGGTGCCCCGGTGGGCGCGCTGGCGTTTCGCCGCGGCGGGATCGGAGTCGTGCTGAACGCCGGCGCCGAGCCGATCGCGCTCCCGGCCGGAGCGGTGCTGCTGTCGTCCGGCCCGCTCACCGGAGGCGTCGTTCCGGGCAACACCGCCGTCTGGTTGCGGCTGCCCTGATCGTGCGTCAGCGCAGGACGGTGAGCCCGCCGCGTTCCTCGGCGTAGACCGAGCCGTACCTGCCCGAGACGCGGGTCCACCGGCCGGCGCGGTCGACGTTCGCGTGCGAGCCGCGCCCCAGGAAGCCCATCCGGGTGAGCGCGCCGAGCGTGCGCAGGGTGATCGCGGCCCGCTCGGGCGCGCCGTCCGCGGTGACGGTGAGGACGACCGCGTCGAGCAGCGCGTCAGCGAGCGCGGCACGAGGCAGCCGTCCCCGCGCAGCCGGCACGCCCTCGCGCTCGGCCGCCTCCCGCAACGCGAGCGCGCCGCTGCGCACCAGGTCGCGCACGACGTGATCCGGCACCCCGTCGACCCGGCGCCAGCCGGCCCGCGGTGGCAGGCCCGCCCGCCACTCGGCGTCGCGCGGCGCCGGTGGGGTGCTCGCCTGCTCGGCCCAGCGCAGCAGTTCGGCGGCGTGGACGGTCAGGTCGAGCGCCTCGGCGGGTGCGGTGCGCAACGTCCGGGACACCAGCACGTCGAACGGGAGCCGGACGTACAGCGTGGTGGTCGCATCGCCGTGACGCAGTCTGGCCAGGCAGGCGGGGTCCAGGTCGGCGGCGCGGCGCAGCAGGGGGACCAGTTCGGCCAGCGCGTCGCGCAGCCCGGGGCTGGTGTCGATCACCCGGCGGTGTCGGCGAAGCCGGCCAGCAGGTCGCGTTCCTCGGCGGTGAGCCGGCGCGGACGGTCGATCCCGAAGTCGAAGGTGACGCAGCTGGTGGCGGCGCGAGCGGCGAGCCGTCCGGTGTCGAACACCTCGTAGTGCACCGTGAACGAGGCGCCGCGCACGGTGTCGATCCACAGCTCGAGCTGCAGCGGGTCGGGGTGGTAGACGACCGGGCGCAGGTAGTCGATCTCGTGCCGGGCGATCACGGTGCCGCTGTTGAAGCCCTCGTTCCGGTCGAAGAACATCGCGACGCGGGCCTGCTCGAGGTAGGCGAGGTACGCCGAGTTGTTGATGTGCCGGTACGCGTCCATGTCCGACCAGCGCATGTGCACCGCGTGCTTGAACCTCGCCACGGCACACATCGTGTCACGACCGCCGCGACGATTCGCGGCGCGTGGGACCGGCTGCCGCTCAGTCGCGGGTGAGCTTGCGGTGCGTGACCGCGTGCGGGCGCGCAGCGTCGGCACCGAGCCGCTCGATCTTGTTCTTCTCGTAGGAGTCGAAGTTGCCCTCGAACCAGAACCACTTGGCCGGATTCTGCTCGTCCCCCTCCCAGGCCAGGATGTGGGTGGCGGTGCGGTCGAGGAACCAGCGGTCGTGGCTCGTGATCACGGCGCAGCCGGGGAAGTTCAGCAGCGCGTTCTCCAGCGAGCCGAGCGTCTCCACGTCCAGGTCGTTGGTCGGTTCGTCGAGCAGCAGCACGTTGCCGCCCTCTTTGAGGGTGAGTGCAAGGTTCAGTCGGTTGCGCTCGCCGCCGGAGAGGACCCCGGCCGGCTTCTGCTGGTCCGGGCCCTTGAAGCCGAAGGCCGACACATAGGCGCGGGAGGGCATCTCGACCTGGCCGACGTTGATGTGGTCCAGTCCGTCGGACACGACCTGCCACACGTTCTTGTTCGGGTCGATGCCGCCACGGCTCTGGTCGACGTAGCTGAGCTTGACCGTCTCGCCGATCCGAAGCTCCCCGGCGTCCGGCTTCTCCTGGCCGACGATCATCTTGAACAGCGTGGTCTTGCCGACACCGTTCGGCCCGATGACCCCGACGATGCCGCCACGCGGCAGCGAGAAGGACAGGTTCTCGATCAGCGTCTCGCCGTCGAAGCCCTTCGTCAGGTCCTTGGCCTGGACCACCACGTTGCCCAGCCGCGGACCCGGCGGAATCTGGATCTCCTCGAAGTCCAGCTTGCGGGTCTTCTCGGCCTCGGCCGCCATCTCTTCATATCGCTGCAGGCGGGCCTTGCTCTTGGCCTGCCTGCCCTTGGCGTTCTGCCGGACCCAGTCGAGTTCCTCGCGCAGCCGCTTCTCCAGCTTCTGATCCTTCTTGCCCTGGACGGTCAGCCGCTCGGCCTTCTTCTCCAGGTAGGTCGAGTAGTTGCCCTCGTACGGATAGGCGCGGCCGCGGTCCAGTTCGAGGATCCACTCGGCCACGTTGTCCAGGAAGTACCGGTCGTGGGTGACGGCCAGGATCGTTCCGGGGTACTTGGCCAGGTGCTGCTCGAGCCACTGCACACTCTCGGCGTCCAGGTGGTTGGTCGGCTCGTCGAGCAGCAGCAGGTCGGGCTGTTCGAGCAGCAGCTTGCACAGCGCCACGCGCCGCCGCTCGCCACCGGACAGGTGGGTGACCGGTTCGTCGCCGGGTGGGCAGCGCAGCGCATCCATCGCCTGCTCGATGCGGCTGTCCAGTTCCCAGCCCTCGGCGTGCTCGATCTTCTCCATCAGGTCGCCCTGCTCGGTCAGCAGCGCGTCGAAGTCGGCGTCCGGCTCACCCATCGCGGCCGAGACCTCCTCGAACCGGGCCAGCCAGCCGCGCAGCTCGGCGACCGCCAGCTCGACGTTCTCCCGCACCGTCTTGGTCTCGTCCAGCGGCGGCTCCTGCTGCAGCAGTCCGACCGTGGCACCGGGCGCCAGGGTCGCGTCGCCGTTGGAGGCCTGATCCAGTCCGGCCATGATCTTCAGCACGCTCGACTTGCCGGCGCCGTTCGGACCCACCACGCCGATCTTCGCGCCGGGCAGGAACGACAGCGTGACGTCGTCGAGGATCACCTTGTCGCCGTGCGACTTGCGCACCTTGTACATGGTGTAGATGAACTGGGCCACGTTCCGTCCTTGCTTCGTCAGTGCGGGAGGGGTGTGCCGCCGCGCGTGCGGCACACCGTCCAGTGTCCCAGCCCTGTCGAACGCCGGCGGCCACCGCCCCCGGCCGTGCCGTCGGACCGCTCGCCCCGATCAGCCGACCGAGGCAAGGCCGGAGGCGTGCGCGGCGGCCGCCTCGTCCGGGACGGCGGTGCCGTCACCCGGGCGGTCCGCGTCGTTCGGCACCGCGCCGTCGTCCAGGTCGAGCCAGTGCCGGCTGTCGTCGACCGGCAGGCCGCTCTCGTCCGCCGCCACGTCCAGGAAGCCCCCGGGCCGGCCGCGCTTGACGAACTCGGACTTGCCGCGACTCAGGTCGTGGCCGACCGCCGTCGCCTCGAGCTCGTAGCCGATCCGCTTGGACTCGTTCACCTCATACGGCCGGCAGTAGTACCGCCCGCTGACCACCACGGGCTGCCCGCGATGGATCGAGTCCTTGACGTTCTCGGCCAGCGCGCGCCAGCAGGTGACGTTGACGAACAGCGTCGGGCTGTCCACCCACTCGGCCTTCTCGCGGTCGAACCGGCGCGGCGTGGACGCCACCCGGAAGTTCGTGACCGCGTGACCGGACTTCGTCAGCCGCATCGTCGGGTCGTCGCACACGTTGCCGATCACGGTCATCTGCGTGTCGTTCATTCGTCCGCTCCTCACTCGCGTTCCAGCGCCCCCGCTGGGCACGAGACCACTGAAGCGGACCCGGCAGACGGCACGAGCCGGAATCGGGCCTGCTGTGGAAAACCGCGCCGATGTGGACGACCGACTGCCGGTGTCGGAGGTTGGCGGTACCGGCGCCAAGCCAACGACACGCGCACGGCGCCAGGACCGCTACGCCGCGTTGTAACCGTCGCGCGCGCAGTCCCACAGCATGTCGAAGATGACCTCGTCGCCCGGTAGCTTCCGCTCGAACCCGGGGCCGCTGGACGCCCGGACGCCTGGACGCCTGGACGAGCGGACGAGCGCTTCCGCAATGTTGACGTTGTGCACTATCGCGGCTGCGCATTCCTTCAACTCCGTGCGGGCGTCCGACCTCCGGGACAGGCTCACCTTCAGCCCGGCGGCGGTCGTTGCCAGTAGCTTGCCGATCGACGAATAGGACTTCGTAGTCCCGACGAGCGACTTGTACGCCTGAAGTAAGCCTCGAGTCGCTCGTTGACAACGCCGTTGGCGGGGGCAGTCGTACCGCGATGCGCGGCCACGGTCGCGGTCGCGCGGACGGCGCGTGCGAGTTTCTGGAACAATTTCGCCCTATCCCGCCCCCGTAGCTCAGCGGATAGAGCAGTCGCCTTCTAAGCGATTGGTCGCAGGTTCGATCCCTGCCGGGGGCACAACTTCCTCGATCGCCTCGACGGCTCCGCGCAGCGAGACCAGCCTGGCCGCGTAGGCCTCACTCGCGGTCGGGTCCCGCCAACCGGCGTCGGCGTCGTCCAGCGGCTCCTCGGGCCGGCTGGACACGGCGAGCGTCAGCTCCTGCGTGATCTGTAGCTCGAGCTCTCGCATGACGTGCTCCTCGGGCATCTGACCCACCTTCGTCTCGTCGGGTCGGTCGCGGCGACGTGCCGCACCGGTTCGGTACTGTCAGCACCACGCTGCCCCGTCAGGCCGCGTTTCTCATCCGGGCAACTCCCGCGTTGGTTCCCTGGTCACGACGCCCCTGGCGGACAGGGCCGTACGCGGTGGCGCGGAGGTGGACGATGAGCAGTGAGTCGTTCCCGGTCCTGCGCGCGGCCCCGGCCCGCTCGCGCTGGAGCCCGTTGCTGCGCGGTCGCCGCGGCGAATGCGAAGCACTGGACGCCCAGTTGCAGCACATCCGTGCGGGGCAGAGTTCGGTGCAGGTGCTTCGTGGCGAGGCCGGAGTGGGCAAGAGCGCCCTGCTCGACTATGTCGCGGAGCGGGCGGCCGGATGCCGCGTCGTGCGGGTGGCCGGCGTGCAGTCCGAGATGGAGCTCGCCTACGCCGGCCTGCATCAACTGTGCGCGGCGATGATCGACCGGGTCACCGAGTTGCCGCGGCCACAGCGCGCGGTGCTGCGGACCGCCTTCGGGTACGAGCAGGACACCACGCCGGAACCCTTCGCGGTCGCGGTCGCCTCGTTGAGCCTGCTGTCCGACGCGGCCGAGACGCAGCCGCTCGTGTGCCTGATCGACGACGCGCAATGGCTCGACCGATCCTCGGCACAGGCCCTGGCATTCGTGGCGCGGCGCGTCTATGCGGAGCCGATCGCGATGGTGTTCGCGGTCCGGGAGCCGGCCGACGTGAAGGAGCTGGCCGGGCTGCCCGAGCTGATCGTCGAGGGGCTGCCGGACGCCGAGGCCCGGCTGCTGCTGGCGTCCGGGATCCCCGGCCGACTGGACGAGCAGGTCAGGGACCGGATCGTGGCAGAGACCCGTGGCAACCCGCTGGCGCTGCTCGAACTGCCCAGGGGAATGACGCCGGCGGACCTTGCCGGCGGGTTCGGGCTGCCCGGCGCGGGTTCGCTGGCCGGGCGCATCGAGCAGGCATTCGCAGCCCGCGTCGAATCGCTGCCGCCGGACTCGCGGCAACTCATCCTGTTGGCTGCAGCCGAACCGCTCGGCGATGTCACGCTGCTGTGGCGCGCGGCCGAGCGACTCGGCATCGGACCGGGCGCAGCCACGCGGGCGGAGGAGGACGGGCTGGTCGAGTTCGGTGTCCGCGTGCGGTTCCGCCATCCGCTGGTGCGCTCAGCCGCCTACCGCGCCGCCACCCCGCTCCATCGCCGCCAGGTGCACCAGGCCCTCGCCGAGGCCACCGACGCGGACGCCGATCCCGATCGGCGTGCCTGGCACCGGGCGCACGCGAGCCTGGGGCTCGAGGAGACGGTGGCCGCCGAGTTGGAGAGGTCGGCGGAGCGGGCGAAACGCCGCGGCGGCGCCGCCGCGGCCGCAGCGTTCCTGCAGCGCGCGGCCGAGTTGACCCCGGATCCGGCACGCAGGGGCGAGCGCGCGCTCGCGGGCGCCCAGGCCAAGCTCGAGACGGCCGCCCCCGAGGCGGCATCCGTCCTGCTCGCGATGGCCGAACTGTGCCCGCTCGATGACTACCAGCGTGCGCGGTCGCGATGGCTTCGCGCGCAGATCGCCTTCTCACTGAGCCGCGGAAGCGACGCACTGCCGTTGCTGCTCGACGCCGCCAAGGGTCTGGCCGGATTCAGCACCGAACTGGCCCGCGAGACCCGTCTCGAAGCGTTCGCAGCGGCGATCTACGCGGGCAACCCCGGCGACGACAACGAGGTGCAAGACGTGGCCGCGGCAGCTCTGGCCACGCCGGCGCCCCCGCGGCGGGACGACCCGATCGATGACCTGGTGCGCGGTCTGGCCACCGCATTCATCGACGGGTTCCGCGCGGCCACGCCGGCGTTGCGGATCGCGCTGGAGAGCTTTCGCCGGGCCGACGAGAACGCGGCCGAGGTCAACCGTTGGTTGTGGCTGGCGTGCCGGATCGCCTTCGACCTCTGGGACGACCGGCTGTCCGGCGAACTCGCCGCCCGCGGGCTTCGGCTGGCGCGCGAGAGCGGTGCGCTCGGCATCTTGCCGATCGCGGCGAACTTCCGCGCGGGCCTGCACTTGCACGCCGGGGAGTTCGCCGACGCGTCGGCGTTGATGGAGGAAGCCGCTGCCATCAGCGCGATGACCGGGACGGCCCCGCTCGTCTACACGACGCCGATGCTCGCCGCCTACCGGGGCCAGGAGGCAACCGCGCTTGCCGGACTCGACGCGGCCGACCAGCACGCGCTCGCCCGGGGGCAGCGACTGGCGTTGAGCATGACCGGTTGTGCCCGCGCGGTGCTGTTCAACGGCCAGGCCCGGTACGACGAGGCACTCACCGCGGCCACCCGCGCCTGCGCCCATGAGGGTCTCGGCCTGTACGGCCTGGCACTGGTCGAACACATCGAGGCTGCGGCGCGCTGCGGACAGCCGCACCTGGCGCGTGAGAGCCTGGCCCGGCTGGCCGAACGTACCCGGGCCAGCAACACCGACTGGGCCCTCGGGCTGGAGGCCCGGTCGCGCGCGTTGCTGGCCGGCGGCCCGGAGGCGGAGGAGTACTACGAGCAGGCCGTGACGCGGCTGGCTCGCGGCAACGTCGCGCTGCATCTGGCGCGGGCCAGGCTCGTGTACGGCGAGTGGCTGCGCCGCGAGAACCGCCGTGTCGACGCCCGCAAACAGTTGGGCAGCGCGCACGAGTTGTTCGAGAGCTTCGGCGCCGACGCGTTCGCCGAGCGTGCCCGCCGCGAACTGCTCGCCACCGGAGAGACCGCCCGCAGGCGCAGCGCGGACGCCTTCGGCCTGCTCACGCCGCAGGAGGCCCAGATCGCCCGGTTGGCGGCCGAGGGGCTGACCAACCCGGAGATCGGGGCGCAGCTGTTCATCAGCCCGCGCACCGTCGAATATCACCTGCGCAAGGTCTTTCCCAAGCTCGACGTGGCCTCGCGCAAGGAGCTGCGCCACCTGGTGACGGCATCCCCTGGGACGGCTCGTCAGCGCTCCTCGGGCCTCTAACTGGTCTGTCCCTATTCGGCCGCTGGCGCTGAGCCTGCCGAACCGCGCGAACAAGTAGCCGATGGTCGGATGGCCCGTGAAAGGCGCTATTCGATGGTGATTACTGTGCCTGGCGATCTCGCCGGAGTCCTGGAAGGTGCCGTCGCGTCCTGGTATCGCGGGCGCAAGAGCGCGCGCATCCCGTATCCAGTCCATGTGTGGCTGACGATTGTGGGCCTGGGCACGCGCAAGCTGCACACTTCGGGTGACGGGGCGCTCGCCATCCTCGATGAACCCATCTAGGAGTCCTATGACATGGAGACGGGAACGATCGAAGTCGAGCCGGTACACCGGCGGCCCTTGCCGCAGAGGTTCGTCAATCCATCGTGGCGACGACCCCGCTTTGGCAGGAGCCGCTCGGCGAAATGGTCGGCTTCATCCTATCCGCGCACAACTCGACCCGCCGATGGGTCGGCAACTGCGCCCGTTCGACCGTATGCGCCGCCACCGCCGCGACGCGGAGTACCCGCCGTCGGATGCTCCCGAGCTCACGGCCGAGGACGCCGAGGACGACATCCCAAGGGTGAAGGACATCGTGGGCATCGCCGAGAATGTTCTCGACCGGATGTCGCCGTTCTGACCGACGAGCGTCATCGTTCGTCAGCAGGGCCGACGGAGCAGGGATCGGCATGGCTTTGCGCCCATCCATCTCACCTTGCTGCCGAAATCAAATGCCCTGTCGGCGCGCAAGCGTCCGACCATGCCGCTGTCGGCGCGCCAGCGTCCGACATGCCGCGTTCCGAGCGCGCCGCGAAGGGGTCGCGACCCGCTACGCGGCTCGACGCGCCGTGACCAGCCGCGCCCGGTTCTGGCTCAGGTGCCGCAGGGTCGTGGCGATGCAGGCGACCTGGAGCCAACCGGTCGCTGAGGCCGTCGTGTTCTCGAAGGACTACGCGAGCCTGCGGCTGCGGCCAAGCCGGCCGTGAGCCAACTCCACGCCACCGCTCCAGCAACGCCCACTGCTCATCGGTCAGGTCATTCGGATACGCCATGCCGCTCACCGTGACGACAAGCGGCGCAGCGGCAATAGGGACACACCCAGTAGGTCTCCGGGTCTCTGACCAGGGCACCCGACCAGGGCAACCGACGGAGCCGAATCCCGCCGCATCGAGCCACAGTGAAGGGACGCCGACGCAAGCGGTGCGCCCGGCGGCTCCGACTCGAAAGGCGGCAGACATGCAGATCGTGGTCATCGGCGGTACCGGGCTGATCGGCAGCAAGGTCGTGCAGAACCTGACGGCACGCGGCCACCAGGCGGTGGCGGCTTCACCCAACACCGGGGTCAACACGATCACCGGCGAGGGCCTGGACGAGGTACTTTCCGGCGCGCAGGTGGTGGTCGACCTGGCCAACTCGCCCTCGTTCGAGGACGCCGCGGTGCTCGAGTTCTTCCAGACGTCCGGACGCAACCTGCTCAAGGCCGAGGTGAACGCCGGAGTGGGGCACCACGTCGCGCTCACGATCGTGGGTGCCGATCGCGTGCCGGACAGCGGCTACATGCGGGCGAAGGTCGCTCAGGAGCAGGTGATCGAATCGGCCGGCCAGCCGTACACGATCGTCCGCTCGACGCAGTTCTTCGAGTTCATGCGCGCCATCGCCGACTCGGCCACCGACGGCGACACCGTGCGCGTTCCCGCCGCGAACCTGCAGCCGATCGCCGCAGTCGACGTAGCTGCCGCGGTCACCGAGGTCGCGGTGTCCGACCCGGTCAACGGCATCATCGAGATCGCAGGACCGGAACCCATCGCCTTCGCCGACCTGATGCGCGGCGTGCTGAGTGCCGACAACGACCCCCGGACGGTTGTGAGCGACCCGCACGCCCGCTACTTCGGCACCGAACTCGACGACTCGTCGATCACGCCCGGGCCGGGCGCGCACCTGGGCGCGATCAGCTTTGCCGACTGGCTAGCCGCCAACCCGGCGTAGCGACGCGGAGGCAGCAAGCTCATGCCGACCACGCGGCTGGAAGCGTTCAGCGACGGCGTCCTGGCCATCGTCATCACGATCATGGTGCTCGAACTCAGGGTGCCCACCGGTGACGATCTGGCCGCGCTGCGGCACAGCACCGGCAGCGGCCTGCTGACCTACCTGATCAGCTTCGTCTTCATCGGGATCTACTGGAACAACCATCACCACATGTTCCAGGTGACCGAGCAGGTCACCGGCGCGACCCTATGGGCGAACCTGCACCTGCTGTTCTGGTTGTCGCTGCTGCCGTTCACGACCGCGTGGGTGGACACGACGGGATTCGCGAGGACGCCGGTGACGAGCTACGGGGTGAACCTGCTGGCCGCCGGGCTGGCCTACGTGGTGCTGCAGCGGGTGATCATCCGGTTCCAGGGTCCGGATTCGGCGCTGCGGCGGGCGGTCGGGCGGGACACCAAGGCCAAGGCGTCGCTTCTGCTCTACGTGCTGGGCATCGGCGTGTGCGGCGTGCTCGGCCACGTCGCGGCGCCCGGCGCGATCGTCGTGGCGATGATCTGCTTCGTCACGGCTCCGCTGCTGTGGCTGGTTCCCGATCGGCGCATCACGCGCGTCGTCGCCGAACGGCCGGCGGGCGGCTGACCCAGGTTGGCCCGCCGGCCCGGCCGAGCAACTGCACCTCGGACAACGCCAGCGCCGAACGCGGCACATCAGCGCACCCGCAGCCGCGCGGCCACGGCGAGCACGTTCGCGTCCGGGACCGGATCCTCGTCGAGCGACCACACCGCCGAGAGCACCGCCTGCACGAAGCCCCACGCACGAATCCGCTCCTGTTCGATCCCGCTGGCCCTCGCCAGGTGCGCACAACGGCCTTGCGCCAGGTCAGCCGCGTCCGGACCCAGTGACAGCGGGTTGTACAGCAGCGTCGCGAGTTCGTACGCCGGATCGCCGACCAGGCCGTGCGGGTCGATCGCCAGCCAGCCGCGGTCGCGATCCCAGAGGACGTTCTCGTGGTGCAGGTCAGCGTGCAGCAGCACGTCGGCGGGCGCGGTGCGCAGCAGGTCCACCGCGGTCCGTTCGGCCGCGGCCACCATCCCCGCGGGCAGCACGTCGTGGCCGCGGACCTGACGGTAGGTGCTCAGTTCGCCGACGCGATCGGCGAGCGCGGGCAGCGCGTCGGCGGGGTCGGCCGGCCGCCGGATCGCAGCGGCGACCGCGGCCAGCACCTCGCAGGCCCGCTCGTCCTGTTCGGGCACCAGCGCCGCCAGCGAACTGCCGGGCTCGATCCGTTCGAGCAGCAGGGCGCCCTCGCCGGGCGCGCAATCCAGAAGGCGAACCGCACCCCGGCCGCCGACGCGGGTCAACCAGCGCGCTTCGACCACCGGTTCGCGGGCACCGGGCGGGGCGAGCTTGAGCACGCACGGCGTGCCGTCGGCACGATCGACGGCGGCCACCCAGTGATAGCTGTGCGGATACGGCCGCGGCGGCCCGAGCGCCCAGTGTCGCCGCCACCGATCCACGATGCCCGCCAGTTCGTCCAGCCAGGTGCGGGCACCCGGCCCGTGCACGGCGAGCACGCGCGCGCGAAACGCCGCGTCGCCAGCCGGATCGCACGGGCTTGCGGCGCGGCTGTTGGACGGCACGCCCGATCCTCACACACCGGGCACCGTCCTCGAGGTGCTTACGATGCAGCGGTGCGCGCAGTTCTGTTCGAGCGGTTCGGTGAACTGCCGCAGGTACACGAGGTTCCCGATCCCGTCTGCCCGCCCGACGGCGCCGTCGTCCGGGTCGCCGCAACCGGCCTGTGCAGGAGCGACTGGCATGCCTGGACGGGGCACGATCCGGACGTCGTCCTGCCGCACGTCCCGGGGCACGAGTTCGCCGGCGAGATCATCGAGGTCGGCGCGGAGGTAAGGAGCCGGCACATCGGCGAGCGCGTCACCGCGCCGTTCGTGTGTGCCTGCGGCAACTGCGCCAGCTGCCGGCGAGGGCAGCACCAGGTCTGCGATCACCAGCAGCAGCCGGGCTTCACCCACTGGGGCTCGTTCGCCGAGTACGTCGTGATCGATGTCGCCGATGTCAACGCGGTACCGCTTCCGGACGGGCTCGGTCTCGACGTCGCAGCCAGTCTTGGTTGCCGGTTCGCGACCGCCTATCGAGCCGTCGTCGCACGCGGACGGGTGCGATCCGGCGACTGGTTCGCTGTGCACGGCTGCGGCGGGCTCGGCCTGTCCGCGGTGATGATCGCGATCGCGGGCGGCGCGCGCGTGGTGGCGATCGATCCCGCGCCGGCGGCGCGCGAGCGGGCCACCGCCTTGGGCGCCGCGGCGGTGCTCGACCCGGGTTCGCTCGACGTCCCGGCCGCCGTCCGCGAGATCACCGGCGGCGGCGCTGCCGTCTCGCTCGACGCGATCGGCGGCGTCGGCTCGCTGGTCAACTCGATCGGCTCCCTGCGCACGGGCGGCCGGCACGTCCAGGCCGGGTTGATGGGCGCCGCCACCGACGTGCCCGCGGACGTCATCGCGCTCACGGTGGCGCGCGAACTGGAACTACTGGGCAGTCACGGGATGGCCGCGCACGACTACCCGGCCATGCTCGCGCGGATCGAATCCGGCGAACTCGAGCCCGGTCGGCTGATCCGGCGCCGCATCGGACTCACCGACGCGGCCGCCGAACTCGCAGCACTGGGCACTGCCGAGGTCGACGGCATCACCCTGATCGAACCCTGACGCGAGCCGACCGGAACCGTCATGCGATTGCGGGGTCCTGACCCCTCGATCGCATGCCGGCGTGCCGGATGCCGAAGCCGCGGACACGGAACTGACCGGGCCGCAGCATTCGCGTCCGGGCAGAATCGGGTGCATGGCCGGCGAGCGCGATCGCGATGCCGCCGGCCGGGCCCGGAGCGCGCGACCGCGTGACGGGCTCGGCCGGCCACTCGCGCGCGGTGCGCGCGGAGTCGAGCGCCAGCCCGAGGGCGTCGTTCGTACGCCGCAACAGACCTTGCGCGAGGCGCAACGGCTGTTCGACGAGCAGCACCCCTTCCACGCGCACGAGGTCCTCGAGGACGCGTGGAAGGCGGCTCCCGCGGCGGAGCGAGACCTGTGGCGCGGGCTGGCTCAGCTCGCGGTCGGGCTGACGCACGTTGCGCGCGGTAACCCGGCCGGCGCGACCGCGCTGCTGCGGCGCGGTGCGGCGAACCTCGAGCCCTACCGCGACGGCGCGCCATACGGCATCGACGTCCCGGGCCTGCTGCTCTGGGCCGGCGGCGACGGGCTGCCGGCCGGGCCGCCCCGCCTCACCCGATGAATCCCGCATCCACCACGGGCCAGGGTGGTGAATGCGGCGATCACACGGTCAGCGCGCGGGCGATCGGGACGCCGGGCCGGTACGCCAGGTGCAGGTACGACGGCGCGTCGAGCACGGCGAGGTCAGCCCTCGCGCCCACCCGCAGCACGCCGACGTCGGCCCGGCGCAGCGCGGCGGCCCCGCCTGCAGTGGCCGCCCACAACGCCTCGGCCGGCGTCATCCGCAGTTCTCGCACGCCGAGCGCGATCACGAACGGCATCGAGGACGAGTAGCAGGTGCCCGGGTTGCAGTCGGTGGCGAGGGCCACGGTCACGCCCGCATCGAGCAGTCGCCTGGCGTCCGGGTAGGGCGAGCGCGTCGAGAACTCGACCCCGGGCAGCAGTGTCGCGACGGTGTCGCCCGCGGCGAGCGCGTCGACGTCGGAGCCGGTCAGGTAGGTGCAGTGGTCCACGCTGCCCGCACCCAGCTCGACGGCCAGCCGGACGCCCGGGCCGGCGGACAGCTGGTTGCCGTGCACCCGCAGCCCGAGCCCGGCCGCGGCCCCCGCGGTGAGCACGGCACGCGCCTCGTCACCGTCGAACGCATGCGGGCTGGCCGGCTCGCAGAACACGTCGATCCACCGCGCGAGCGGCGCGCAGGCGGTCAGCATCTCGCCGGTGACCAGGTGCAGGTACGCGTCGCGGTCCACCCCGGCCGGCACCACGTGCGCGCCGAGGAAGGTGGTCTCGGCGGTCACCTCGCCGGCCAGCCGGAGCGCGCGCACCTCGTCCTGCACCGACAGCCCGTAACCGCTCTTGATCTCGACGGTGGTGGTGCCCTGGGCACGCAGCTCAGCGACGCGAGCGGTCAGCAGCGTGCGAAGCTCGCCGTCGGATGCCGCCCGCGTGGCCGCGACGGTGGTCGCGATCCCCCCGCCGTCATAAGGAGTTCCGCTCATCCGCGCGGCGAACTCGGCGGCGCGATCACCAGCGAACACGAGATGGGCATGCGAGTCGACGAACCCGGGGATGACCGCGCGCCCGGCCAGGTCGGTGCGCTCGTCGGCCGCCGGCGCGTCCGCGGCCGCACCCAGCCAGGCGATCCGGCCCTCGGCGGCGACGATCGCAGCACCGGACAGCACACCCAGCGCTGATCCGTCGCCCACGGCCGGGTCGTTGGTGACGAGCTCGCCGATGCCGGTGATCAGCGTCGCGCGCGGGGTCACGACTGCCCCCACAACGGCTCGATCGCGCTGCCCAGCAACGCGCCTACATCGCCCAGCCGGTGTCGACCACCGCTGACGACGACCTCGCCGTCGACGAGCACGGTGTCGACGTCGCTCGCGGTGGCTGCGAGGATCGCCTGCTCCGGCAGGGCCCCCGCGGTCCGGACCGAGTCCAGCCGAACCGCGACCAGGTCAGCGCGCGCGCCGGGCTCCAGCCGGCCGGCGTCCGGCCAACCGAGCGAGGCGTGCGCGGTGAGCGCGCTCATCAGCTCGGCCGGTCGCAGCCGCCCGCGACGCAGCGTGGCCAGCCGCTCGTGCATCTCCAGCGCGCGGGCCTCCTCGAGCAGGTCGATCACCGCGTGCTGGTCGCTGCCGAGTGAGAGCCGCGCACCCGCGTCGAGCAGCTCGCGTGCCGGTCCGATCCCGTCGGCAAGGTCCCGTTCGGTGGTCGGGCAGAAGCACGCGTGCACACTCGCGCGGCCGAGCAGCGCGATGTCCTGCTCGGACAGGTGGGTCGCGTGCACCGCGGTCATCATCGGCCCGAGCACGCCTTCGTCGGCGAGCAGCTCGGTCGGGGTACAGCCGTAGAACGCCTCGCACGCCTCGTTCTCGGCGGGCTGTTCGGACACGTGCGCGTGCAACGGGCGATCCCCCGCGACCGCTCGTACGGTCGCCAGGGCCGCGCGGGGTACCGCGCGCACCGAGTGGATCGCAGCCCCGACCCGCAGGCGTGATGACTCGCGCAGCCGTCCCGCGCGCTCGGCCCAGTCGTCGACATCGCGATCGGCGAACCGGGTCTGGACGTGGTCGAGCGGACGATGCCCGTCGGCGGTCAGTCCGCCGCTGAGGTAACAGGTGTCCAGCAGTGTGATCCGCACACCCGCGTCGGCCGCGGCCGCGCGCAGCGCCTCGGCCATCGCGTTCGGGTCGGCATACCGCGTCCCGGCCGGCGCGTGGTGCAGGTAATGGAACTCGCCGACCGTGCTCACCCCGGCCAGCGCCATCTCGGCGTACGTGGCCCGGGCGAGCGCGAGGTAGCTGTCCGGGTCGAGGCGCCCGGCAATCGCGTACATGCGCTCGCGCCACGTCCAGAACGTGCCGCCACCGTCGTGGGTCCGGCCGCGCAGCGCCCGGTGGAACGCGTGACTGTGCGCGTTGGCGAAGCCGGGCAGCACCAAACCGGGCAGCGGTCGCGCATCGCCGGCCGCCGAGTCCGGGACGACCGCGGCGAACGTCGCCCCGTCGACGTCGAACAGCACGTCGCGCGCGTATCCGCTCGGCAGCAGCGCGTGCGCGGCGTGGTACTTCATCGCGCCAGCTCGGCGACGACGTCGGTCAGCGCGGCGACGCCGGCGAGGCAGTCGTCGCGTTCGGCGAACTCCGCCGGCGAGTGCGAAACCCCGGTCGGGTTGCGCACGAACAGCATCGCCGTCGGGACGCCGGCCGTGGCGAGGACGCCGGCGTCGTGGCCCGCACCGGTGTCCAGCACGGGCGCGTTGTCGAGCAGTGCGGCCAACCGGTGCGTGAGCGGCACGTCGAAGCCGGTCGCCTCCGTCCAGGACTCCTCGGAGAGCGAGCCGCCTTGCGCCTCGACCACGGCCCGGACCTCGGCGACCACCTGGGCGACCGCGTCGCGCCGGCTTCCGCGTGCGTCGAGCCAGGCGGTGACCAGGGACGGGATCGCGTTCACGCCGTTCGGCTGCACCCGCACCTTGCCGCAGGTGGCGACGGCGCCGTGCCGCTCGGCGGCGTGCCGCGCCTGCACGATCACCGCGGCGAGCGCGAGCATCGGGTCGTCGCGGTCGGCGAGGCGCGTCGTGCCGGCGTGATCGGCACGGCCGGGTAGCTCGATGCGCCAGCGCCCGTGCGGCCGGATGCCGGACCCCACCGCAACCGGGCGGCCGAGGTCGACGAGGCCGCGCCCCTGCTCGACGTGCAACTCCACGAACGCGCCGACCCGGCGCAGGGCGTCCTCGTCCCGGCCGAGCTCCTCGGTTACCCGGCCGGCCCGCTGCAGCGCCTCGTCCATCGTGACGCCGTCGGCATCGGCCAGCCCAAGGGCTCGCTCGGGGCTCAGCGCTCCGGTGATGACGCGCGAGCCCGCGCAGGCGACCCCGAAGCGGGCCCCCTCCTCGTCGCCGAAGTTGACCACCCCGATCGGCCGGTCCGGCGTGAATCCCTTGGCACGCAAGGCATCCAGCGCGGCGAAGGCGGAGATCACGCCGAGCGGGCCGTCGAACGCACCACCGTCCGGCACCGAGTCCAGGTGCGAGCCGATCGCCACACCCGGCTGCAGGTCCGGATCGCCCCACCAGGCCCACTGGTTGCCGGCCCGGTCGAGCACCAGGTCCAGCCCGCGCGCCGCGGCCGCGGCGGCGAACCACTCCCGCAGCGCGGCGTCCTCGGCGGTCAGTGCGAAGCGCCGGTACCCGCCGGACGCGCCGTCGCGGCCGATCGGCTCGAGCTCGCCCCACAGCCGGTCGAAGGTGCCCTGGTTCACCGCTCCATCGCACACCGTGCGGGCGCAGCGGGCCAGCACGACTCGCCGGGCGGCGTCCGGGATCCCAGACGCGGCGCTATTGCGTGGCCAGCGGCAGGCCGCCGGCGACCTCGTCGACGATCCCCGCCAGCGCCGTGTCCAGGTCGGTGACGCCGCCGGAGCTGTGCGTCGACAGCTCGATGTCGACCCAGCGCCAGCGCAGCGCGAGGTCGGGGTGATGGTCGATCTCCTCACACCGCGGTGCGATCCGGTTCACGAACTCGACGGCGGTAGGGAAGTCGGCGAACTCGATCGAGCGGGTCAGCTTCTCCGGGCCGCCCTGCCAGCCCGGGTTCAGGCCGGCCAGCGCCGTCTCGATGTCCTGCTGGCTGAGCCGTTCGCGAGCCATGGGAGTCTCCGTCCGGACGGGGCAAACTCCCACGGTAACTCCGCCGTATAGCCTCAGTCCCCGTGACTAACCCGCTGGTGTGGATCGACTGTGAAATGACCGGGCTGGACCTCGCGCGCGACGCACTCATCGAGGTCGCCGTGCTGGTCACCGACGCCGAGCTGAACACGCTCGACGCGGGGCTGGACCTCGTCATCCACGTCGCCGACGACGTCCTGGACACGATGGTGCCGTTCGTCCGGGACATGCACGCCACATCCGGGCTCACCGACGCGGTCCGGGCCTCGACGATCACCCTGGGCGAGGCCGAGAAACGGGTGCTGGACTACGTCAAGCAGCACGTGCCGGAAGCGCGGGTGGCGCCGCTGTGCGGCAACTCGATCGCGACCGACCGCGGCTTCCTCAACCGCGACATGCCCGCGCTGGACGAGCACCTGCACTACCGGATGATCGACGTCAGCTCGGTCAAGGAGCTCGCCAAACGCTGGTACCCGCGCGTCTACCAGTCCCAGCCGGACAAGGGACTGGCCCACCGGGCTCTCGCCGACATCACCGAGAGCATCCAGGAGCTGCAGTACTACCGGCGCACGCTGTTCGTGCCGCCGCCCGGCCCGACCCTGGACGAGGCCAAGGCGGCCGCGCAGGCGGTATTAGGCACTACCGGCGGCCAGGTAGACTGATCCGGCTCGGCCCCCGCGGGCCGACATGGTGGGTGTAGCTCAGCTGGTAGAGCACCTGGTTGTGGTCCAGGATGTCGCGGGTTCGAGCCCCGTCACTCACCCCAAGCACGAGCACCTGGTTGCGGTGCAGAGCCCGTCGCGGGTTCGAGCCCCGTCACTCACCCCAAGCACGAGCACGGCGGTCACCCGCGCGGCAACGCCAGGTTCGCGCAGGCTTCGCAGGTCTCCTCCGGGACGAGTCCGGCCCGCATCAGCACGCCGAAGACCACGCAGCCGAGGCAGAGCGCGAACACCGACTCCAGGGTCGCGGCCACGATGATCACGCCGAGCAGGAGTTGCGCCAGTCCGTAGCCGCCGAAGGCGGTAGCCACGGCCGCCGCTCCGGTCACCACGAGGCCGATCGCCTGCGCGAACCGCTTCGGTGGCCCGGCGACGAGCTTCGGCTCGCCGAGCCGCGGCGCGATCACCCGCGTCGCCAGCTGCCCGAGCGGGCTCAGCGTCGGACCGGTGAGCACGCGGGCCAGGAAGCCGAGCGCGAGGACGACGGTCAACCACAGCCACCCGTCGTCGGACGTCAGACTCAACACCAGGGTGAACACGGCCAGGGCCACGACGCCGCCCGCAACCACGCGGGCCGCCTTCTCGTTCACCGGGTTGGGGAACGCGAATACGACCCGTCCGGCCGACGATTCTGTGGTGCCCGCGCCGATGCTCATGTTTGCTGCAACTGCCTGGCCCCGATGCTGATTCCGCGACGACAACAGCGTCCGGCTCAGATCACGCGCTGCGCGGGCACCGACTTCGCGACGATCGACGGATCGGACGTGACGACGTCGCCCAGAACCTCGTCGATACGCCGCATCGCGTCGTCCGGGATCGTGACGCCGGCCGCCTTGACGTTCTCGGCGACCTGCTCCGGGCGCGACGCCCCGACCAGTGCGGCGGAGACGTTGCGGTTCTGCAGTACCCAGGCGACGGCGAGCTGCGCCATGGTCAGCCCGAGATCACCGGCGATCGGCGCGAGGCCCTGGACGCGGGTGAGGACGTCGTCGTCCATCCAGCGCTTGATCATGTTCGCGCCGCCCTTCTCGTCCGTGGCCCGCGAGCCGGCCGGCGGGGCCTGTCCCGGCTGGTACTTGCCGGTCAGCACGCCCTGCGCGATCGGCGACCAGACGATCTGCCCGAGGCCCAGCTCCTCGCAGGCCGGGACGACCTCGCCCTCGATCACCCTCCACAGCATGGAGTACTGCGGTTGGCTGGACACCAGCGAGATGCCGAGCTGCTGGGCGAGGCCGTGCGCGGCTCGGATCTGCTCCGCCCTCCACTCGCTGACCCCGATATATAGCGCCTTGCCCGCGCGGACGACGTCGGCGAACGCCTGCATCGTCTCCTCGAGCGGAGTGAACGAGTCGTACCGGTGCGCCTGGTACAGATCGACGTAGTCCATCTGCAGCCGACGCAGCGACCCGTTGATCCCCTCGAGGATGTGCTTGCGGGACAGCCCGGTGTCGTTCTTGCCCTTGGGATCGGGACCGACCGGCCAGTAGACCTTGGTGAACACCTCGAGCGATTCGCGCCGCTCGCCCTTGAGGGCGGCGCCGAGCACCTCCTCGGCCCGGCCGTTCGCGTAGACGTCCGCCGTGTCGAAGGTGGTGATGCCGGCGTCCAGGGCGGCACGCACGCACTGGGTCGCGACGTCGTTCTCGACCTGCGATCCGTGCGTCAACCAGTTGCCATAGGTGATCTCCGAGATCTGCATTCCTGAGTTGCCCAGGTGACGAAATTCCATGAGCCCATCCAACACCAGCCCCCGGAGGCGGCGACCGCGGGCGGGCCGCTGCCGCGACCGCAACTGTGTCCGGACGGCGCGCGCCAGCGTGCTAAAGTCGGTGCTCGGCCCGCCTCGGTGGGCCGGTGTCGCGTGACGCGCCATTAGCTCAATTGGCAGAGCAGCTGACTCTTAATCAGCGGGTTCGGGGTTCGAGTCCCTGATGGCGCACCCACCACGAACTCGGACGATCGGGCTTCCGGGCCCACGCACCCCGCAGGTTCACACGCCGGTGCGGTAGGTGTCCTCGATGATCCCGTCGACAGGCAGCAATTCGTCGCGGTAGCGGCGTCGCGGCGATTTCCATTTATTGCCAGGTTCCGCTGCATGCGGAACTGACTTACTTCCGGAAATCCCTTGATTCCGTCGCAAACGGAAGCGTAGGGTTTCCGGAAGAGCGGAGCCGAACGGAGGAAACCCGGTGTGACCACCGCCGCAGCCCTGACAAGCGAAGCCGAGATCTTGTGTATAGCGCTCGGCGAGCTGAACAAGCGCCTACCGACGGCCTGGGACGCCCGCACCCAGCGCGCGATCACTCCGGGACGGTTCCGCGGCGACGCAGTCGTCATCCTCACCGGGCCACGCAATCAGCAGGGCAGGCTCTACGCCGAGGTGCGCCGCAGCCTGGTCACGAAAGACCTCGACCCGCTCGTCGCCGGCATCAATCTCGCGATCGCCGATACTGCCCCCAGCTCGAACTCAACATTGCCGAGACCACTTGTCGTCGCCCGTTACCTCGCACCGCCATTGCGGGCCTGGTTAGCCGAGCGAAACGTCCCCTACGCCGACGCCACCGGTAACGTCCGCATCTCACTCGACGAGCCCGCGCTCTTCCTGCGTGATGTCGGCGCACAGAAAGACCCGTGGCGCGGGCCAGGACGCCCGAGAGGCAATCTCACCGGCCCGTCCGCAGCGCGGATCGTGCGGGCGCTCGCAGACTACGAACCGCCTTACACCGTCCCGCAACTGATGAAGCTCGCCGGCACACCGAGCGGCAATACCTATCGCGCTGTTGAGTTCATCGAGGAACAAGGCTTCCTCACGCGATCCGCCGACGGTCGCGTGCAAGAGGTGCAATGGCGGGCACTCCTGGAGCGGTGGTCCCAAGACTTCGGCTTCGCCAAGTCCGGCGCCGCGGCAACCTTCCTGGCCCCTCGTGGGCTCCCCGATCTGATGCAACGCCTCGCGAAGCTCAAGAGCACCAAGACGACCGGCCGCTACGCGGTGACCGCCTCGCTGGCAACGCCGAAGTGGGAGGCGTACGCCCCGGCGAAGAACGCAATGATCTATGCCGAGCGGGTTCAAGACATCGTGGACGCGCTCAACCTGCGAGCCGTCGACGCGGGGGCCAACGTGTTGATCACCAGCGCCAGGGCGGATGCCGTCTTCGAGCGCACGCAAGAACTAGACGGCGTCACGATCGTCGCGCCGAGTCAGGCAGTGGTCGACCTGCTGACTGCGCCCGGCCGTGGCGCCGAGCAGGCGCGCGCGCTACTCGACTGGATGGAGAAAAATGAGTCGGCCTGGCGACGGTGAGAATCTGCTCATCCGCGCGAGGTCGGTACTGCTCGATGCCTTGATCGCCCTCGGTCCACACCGAGACGCGATTGTCGTCATCGGTTCGCAGGCGATCTACCTGCACACCGGAGGCGCACCTGTTGCCGTTCCCGAGGCGACGAAGGACAGTGACCTCGGGATCGACCTGCGCTCCCTCAGTGACAGCCCGCTCATTGAAGAAGCCATGCGTGATGGTGGCTTCCACCTCGACCCCGCTAAGGGCCAACCCGGTTCGTGGTTGAGCGCGGACGGCGTCCCGATCGACCTCATGGTGCCGGAAGCCATCGCCGGCAAGGGCAGTCGCAGTGTCGAAGCCCCACCGCACGACAAGCGGGCGATGCGCCGCGCCGTTGGCCTCGAAGCCGCCGTGGTGGACAAGGCGGTAACGACGATCCGTGCACTAGATCCGCGCGACGACCGCGTGGTCGAAGCGAGAGTGGCCGGTCCGGCCGCACTACTCGTGGCAAAGCTGCACAAGCTCGGTGAACGGTCGGACAGGAATCCCGAACGCCTCGTAGACAAGGACGCCTACGACGTGTACCGACTGCTCGTCGCGATCGAGACCGACGTTCTGGCCGCCAGCCTTACTCGGTTGGTCGCCGACGAGTTGGCCGGCCCTGTCACGCGCGACGCGTTGACCTACTTGTCGTCCCTTTTCGCCCCCGCCGAGAGCATCGGTGCGGTCATGGCCGGACGAGAGGAAGGTGACCTCGGCGATCCCGCCGTGGTTGCTGCGGCCTGCGCCGCACTGACCGACGACCTGCTCGCAGCCATCCGAACTGCTCCAGCCGTTGATCGTGTTCGGCTGCACCGATCTGACTCTTAATCAGCGGGTTCGGGGTTCGAGTCCCTGATGGCGCACACGATGAAGGCCCCCGAGTCTCGGGGGCTTTCGTCGTTCCCGACCGCTGCGTGCGCCGGCGATGTCAGACGCCGGTGCGGTAGGTGTCCTCGATGATCCCGTCGACCAGCTTGGTCGACACGGTACGGGCGAGCCGGCCCGCCTCGCGCAGTTCCCGGACGGCGGCAACCGGCTCGGCGTCGGCAAACAGCCGCTCGTCGCGGTAGTCGACCGGTCGCCCGGTCGCATCCAGCACCCACCAGGAGGCCTCGAGCGCGATGCCGGTCGGGTCGCTGAAGTAGATCGAGCGGATGAAGCCGTGATCGACCACGTCGGTGACCTCGCAGTCGTGGCTCTTGAGCCGTTCGCGCAGCCGCAGCAACGCCTCCTCGTCCGGCAGGTTGAGCGACAGGTGGTCGAACTGGGAGGCCTTGTCGTACGGGACCCCGGCCGGCTTGGCGTACTCGTCCAGATGCTGGTCGGTGTACTCGAAGAAGGCGACCGTGTTGCCCTCGCCGATGTCGAAGAAGTAGTGCTTGAACGCCGGCGTGCCGATCGTGGCGACCAGCCGCGCGCCGAGGACGCCGTGCCAGAACCGCACGGTCGCGTCCATGTCCGCAGTCACGAGAGCGAGATGGTTGACACCCCGCCAGTACACGGTGTCCGACATGGCTCGACGGTACGCCGCGACGGCGTGAGCAGACAGCGCCGCGACGTCTCAGAACGCGAACGCTTCGAAGCCGACCGCGAACGTGCAGCCCAGCGCGGCACCGGTCTGCCGCGCGAATGACTCGAGGAACTCGCGCGGCTCGGCCATCGGGTGATCGCCCAACCCGGCCAGGTACTGCGCATGCGCTTCGAGCGAGGCGACGCCGGCGTCGAAGTGGTCGGTGACGTCAACCGCGACATTGCCGGCCGGCGATCCGGCCACCAGCACCTGCGCCACGTGCCACGGCTCCAGCCCCTCGTCGAGGAGCTCGCGGAACACCCACCGGTTCGCCGCATCGCGCACGCCGTCGACCACGGCACGTCCCAGCGCGATGTGGTCCGCCTGGTTGAGCATGCCCGGTCCCCACGAGTCGTGGTAGTTCCCGGTGATGACCACGTCGGGACGGTGTCGGCGCACGGCGCGCGCGACGTCTCGCCGCAACGCGAGGCCGTACTCCAGCATGCCGTCCTGATGTCCCATGAACTCCACGACGTCGACACCGACGATCGCGGCCGAGGCGCGCTGCTCCTGCTCGCGCAGTGGACCGGCGTCCTCCGGCGCCAGGCCGTCGATGCCCGCCTCACCGCTCGTTGCCAGCGCGTACACGACCCGTTTGCCCTGCGCCGTCCAGCGGGCGATCGCCGCCGCGGTGCCGTACTCCAGGTCGTCGGGATGCGCCACGATCGCCAGCGCCGACGACCATGACTCGTCGACCGGTTCCAAGTCCGCCATGCGAGCAAACCTACGCGGTCCAGGCGGCGGCGGTCATCCCTCGGCCAACGCCGCGGACAGCCCGCCCCGGCCGGTGATGCCGAGCTTCTGATAGGCGTGCCGTAGGTGGTACTCGACGGTCTTCGGCGTCACGAACAGGGCCTGCGCGATCTGCGGGTTCGACAGCCCCTCAGCGGCCAGGCGCGCGACCCGGCGCTCGCTGGGCGTCAGCGCATCGGGCCCGCTGCGCCGTTCGGTCCGCGGTCGCGCGCCCGCCGCGGCAAGCTCCTGCCTGGCGAGCTCGGCAAGTCGGACCGCCCCGAGCGCCGCGGCCCGATCGAGCGCAGTCGCCAGCGGTGGCCGGGCGGCCGCGCGGTCACCGCCGCGCCGTAGCCGCGCGCCGATGTCGATCAGCACTTCGGCCTGATCCAGCGCCGCTCCGGCCGATCCGAACAACGCCGACGCCTCGCGGAGCATCGCGATCCCGACGTCACCCGGCTCGAGCAAGCCGAGCACCCGCAGCCCGCGCGCGCGGATCACCGGCAACCCGGCCCGCTCCCCGAGCGCGGCAAGCGGCTCGGCGAGCTTGCGCGCCCGGTCCGGCTCGCCGATCGCGAACGCCGCACGGCCCGCGAAGTCGCGCCACGGCAGCGCACTGTGCTCGACGGCGAGCTCGTCGCTCAGCCAGTTGCCGGCGCGCAGGAACTGCAACAGCGCATCGGACGGGCGGTTGCGGGCCAGCTCCAGGCGCCCGCGCGCGAACGCGAGCCAGGCGCGCTCCATGCCGCCGACCATGTCCGGGCGGTACACGGCATCGATGCTCGTCGCCGCATTCTCCAGTTCGCCGCGCTCGACCTGGATGATCGCGCACAGGGCGTACGCCGTTTCCTGGAACCGCGCCCATCCGGATTCGCCCGCCGCGATGGTCTGCTCGATGTCGGCTTGCGCCTCGTTGAGGCGGCCGAGGTCGAATTCGGTGCGCCCGCGCGTGTAGCTTGCCGACGCGAACGCGTCGATCGAGCTGCTCTCGCGGGCACGCTGCAGGACCGTGGACGCCACGTGCGCTGCCGCCTGCAGTTCGTCGCACAGCTGGTAGGCCCAGACCACCATCAACCAGCCGGTGCCGTCGACGCCCTGGTCGTCCAGCAGATCCCCGTCGTGCCAGGCGCGCCTGGCCAGCGCGGCCGACCGGCGCGCGCCCTCGGCGTCCTGCGCCGACCGCAACGCCATCGCGGCGAGCAGCGACCGCTCCGCTGCCGTCCGGCCGCCCGGTACCGAGCGCTGCAGCCGGGCGGTCCGCCGGACGGCGCGCTGGCGCGACCCGGGGTCGAACATCGAGTTCACCAGGTAGTCGCTGATCACCTCGTCCTCGAGCGCGGGGGCGCTCAACGCCACCTCGTCCAGCGCCGCTTCCAGCACCTTCGCCGCGCCGAGGCGGTTGCCCTGCGCGGCCAGCGCACGGGCCAGCGTGCGCTGCAGCGCCACCCGCTCCGCGCCGCTGTGCAGCTCGGTCGCCTGGGTCAGGTGCTCGACGGCGCCCGGCGCGCCGGCTGCGAGTTCGGCAGCACCCAACTCGGCAAGCACGAGCGGGCGCTGCTCGGCCTGGGGAGGCTCCTCCAGCGCTCGGCTCAACTCCCGCACCGCGACGGCGGGCAGCCCGCCGCGGCGGGCATGCTCGGCGGAGGCCCGCAACACCTCGACGACCCACGGGTCGGCTGCTGCGGGTGCTCGCACCAGGTGCGCGGCCACCAGCGATGCGGCAGCGCCCTCGCTGGACAGCAGCCGGGCCGCGCGCAGGTGCAGCCGACCGCGCTGCTGGGGCGCCAGCTCCTGCTCGATCGACTGGCCGATGAGCGGATGCACGAACTCCAGTGCGCGCCCGGCCATCACGATCTCCTCGGCGACGAGCACGTCCGCGGTCCGCGCCGCGACGTCCGGTCGCACCTCGGCGAGGGCGGCGACGAGACGCAGCTGGCTGCCGTCCCCGAGTACCGCGAGCGCGCGCGCCAGGGCGATCGCGCTGGAACCGAGCCGTCCCAGCCGGAACAGCGCCGCCCGGCTGATCGTCGCGAATCCCACGTCCCGCAGCCGCTGGCCGAGGTCGGCGGACGGGACGGGGGCGTCATCGGCCAGCGCGCGCAGCATCTCGTGGATGTAGTACGGGTTGCCCTTGGTGACGTCAGCGCAGACGGCAACGAGTTCGTCGTCGGCGTCCGACATCCTGGCCCGCACGATCTCGGCGACCGCGGCGGGCGGCAGCGCAGACAGCGTCAGCCGGTTTCGGCCGAGCTCTGCGCGCACGGTCGCCAGCGCCGGGTCGTGCTCCTCCCCTGCCGGCGGCCGTGTCGCAGCCACCAGCCCGATCGGCAGCTCGTCCAGCCGCGCGGTCAGGTGCGCCAGGAAGCCCAGCGAGCCCTCGTCCGCGGCGTGCAGGTCGTCGACGCACAGGAGCAGCGGCCGGCTCTGCGCGAGATTCACAGCCAGCCAGAACAGGCCGTGCAGCATGGCGAACGTCGAACGCTCACCGTCGGCCACCGGCAGCCCACGGAACAGCGGCGACACCAGCTCGGCGGCGCCGGCGAACTGCGCTGCCCGCTCGCTCGACCCGGCCGGGGCCAGGGCACGCTCGAACAGCGCGATGGCCACGCCGTACGGGAAGTCCCGCTCGGTCGCGATCGCCCGGGCGCTCAGCACGTGCAATCCGGAGCGCTCGCCAGTCCTGGCCGCAGCGCGCACCAAGGCGGACTTTCCCATCCCGGCGGCACCCTCGATCAGCAGCGCGCTGCCGTCGCCCGCCGCCACCGACTCGACCAGCACGTGCAGCCGGGCCAGCTCCTGATCGCGCCCCACCGGGGGTGCGTCCGAGCCGGCCGCAGGGAACACGATCACCGTCCTTCGTAAACCATCGGGAACGCGACACTTCGTGCAACGAACTATCGGCGCGGCAGATGTTCACTGAAGCCGCAAATCCTCGGGTGCAGCCCTAGCGTGCCAGGCGCGTGCACCCGGCAAGATTCTGGGCCATGAGCGGTACCCGGGAGGGACGGCGGATCGTTCTCGAACTCGAGCCCACCGACGACGGCATTCGGGGCGCCCTGGCCACCGACGACGGCGTTCTTCAGCCGTTCGAAGGCTGGCTGGAGCTGTCCGCGCTGCTGGACGGAGTGCGGCCCCGAACCGAGGCAGCCGCCGAGCCACTCAGCGAAGTATCCGCCTGACGAGAGCTGGGAGGGACTCGAGGTCGGCCTGCGGCACCAGGACAGGCGCAGACCGACCTCGAGAGGAGCACTCGGCCAAGGGGGAGCCGGCGAGGCCGTGCGCATGCGCACGGCCTCGCCGTGCGTCCCGGTGCGGCTCCAGGTAGGTCGCTGCCAACGCCACGGCCGGCGCGGCGACCCGCGTCGGGTCGCGCTGCCGCGTCGCGTTCCGCCGCGGTTTGCACTCGCTGTTGCTGGCGCGAGTGAATGCCGAGTTCGGTTCGGCTTGCTCTGCTCGGTACGAGCGTGCGCCCGGCTCGGTCAAGCCCGGGCGTCCGGTGCGTACCTGCCAACGCGGTTTGTCCGGTATTGGCCGAGAAACATGCAGAAAAGTGCTGTCAGCACTGGAATACCTTGCCGTCGGCGCAGTCGCCAGGCGGCAACCGGATCTTCGTCATCGATCTCGACCGGTCCGGTAGCGAGATCGATTGCGATACAGCGCTGCTACGGCAGACGATCGAGCAGGTGCGGCACCAGCGCGCGCAGCGCGTTGCCACGATGGCTGATCTGATCCTTGCGGTCCGAATCCAACTCGGCGCTGGTCAACTCCAGCCCCGCAGGTACGAAGATCGGGTCGTAGCCGAAGCCGTTCTGCCCGCGCGGAGTACGCACCAGGCGACCGTCCATCCGACCGTCCACCACCACCTCGCCGTGCGCATCGACGAACGCGACCGCGCAGACGAAGGCTGCGCCGAGCCGACAGTCCGGAGTGTCCGCCAACTGGGCCAGGACGAGTTCCAGGTTGGCCAGATCGTCACCGTGCCGCCCGGACCAGCGCGCCGAGAGCACGCCCGGCATGCCGTTGAGCGCCTCGACAGCCAGCCCCGAATCGTCAGCGACCGTGGCTAACCCCGTGTGCGCGAACCCCTCACGCGCCTTGAGCAGCGCATTGTCGGCGAACGTGGCGCCGGTCTCCGGGACCTCGTCGTACGGCGGGACGTCGTCCAGCCCGAGCACCTCGACCTCGGGCAGCGACGGTGCCAAGATCCGGCGCAGTTCGGCGAGCTTCTTCGCGTTCCGGCTGGCAAGCAGTACCCGAGTCACGAAGCGAGCGCCTCATGCTGGAACTTCGCCAGGTCGGCACAACCGGCAACAGCGAGGTCGAGCAGCGCGTCCAACTCATCGCGGCGGAACGGGGTGCCCTCGGCGGTGCCCTGCACCTCGACGAACTCCCCCGTTCCGGTCACGACCACGTTCATATCGGTCTCGGCACGCACGTCCTCGGTGTACATCAGATCCAGCCGCGGCTCGCCGTCGATGACGCCGACCGACACCGCACTGATCGAGTTGACCAGCGGCTCGGGACGCGCCAGCGCACCCTTCGCACGCAGCCAGGACACCGCGTCGGCGAGCGCGACGTAAGCGCCGGTGATCGCCGCGGTGCGGGTGCCGCCGTCGGCCTGGAGCACGTCGCAGTCGATCGCGATCGAGTTCTCGCCGAGCGCCGACAGGTCGATCGCGGCACGCAACGAGCGGCCGATCAGCCGCGAGATCTCGTGGGTGCGACCACCGATCCGGCCCTTGACCGACTCGCGGTCGTTGCGGGTGAGGGTGGCGCGCGGCAGCATCGCGTACTCGGCGGTGACCCAGCCCAGCCCGCTGCCCTTGCGCCAGCGCGGCACCCCCTGCTGGACCGAGGCCGCGCAGAGCACCTTCGTCTCGCCGAACTCGACCAGCGCCGAACCCTCGGCGTACGCCTGCCAGTTGCGTGTGATCGTTATCGGACGGAGCTGGTCGGCCGCGCGGCCGTCTGGGCGTGACATGCCCACGAGCCTAAACGGGCGGCCTGTCTGCGCCGGTCGGGACCACGTCCGACGCCTTCCGCCGGCCGGGCGAATCGATCAGCCCGGCCACCCGCACCACAGCACGCTGGAACTGTGGCACGGCCCAGAACGACGAGTGCCGCAGCGCGGCAGGGTGCACGGTGTCGCCGGGCGCGATGTCGTACGGCGGGTCGATCAGGTGCAGGTCCAGCGTCAGCCCGCCCGGTCCCACGGGTTCGGCCGCACCCGGCTCCCACGCCGGCGCGACCGCCGGCGGCGGCCCGGACAGCACCGGGCCACCCAGGTAGTCGCTGTAGCGCCACAGATTGCGCCACCGCTGATCGTCCGGGCCACGACGCAGCGAGGTCCGCAGGTCGCGCAGCGTCCGCGGCCCGAAGTAGGCCGGGAAGTACCGCCCGTACAGGCGGCGCAGCACGCAGCCGAAGGTCAGCAGCCCGACCCGAGGCAGTACCGGATCCTCCGGCTCGAACGCGTCGCCGGTGCGCAGTTGCAGCACGGCGGCCGCGCCGAGCACCGTGCCCTGGCTGTGCGCGGCGAGTACGACGCCGGTGCCGTTGCCGGTGTGCCAGCGCATCCGGTACACCAGCTCGGGCACCGTGCGCTCGGCGTAACACGGAGCGGCCAGCGGGTGCGCCTGGCGCGGCCAGAACGAGGCGAGGTCCCACAAGATGCCGAGGGAACGGCGGGTCGGGCCCAGGCGGAACGCGGTCGCGCCGAGCCCGACCAGCAGCAGCAGCGAGATGACCACGAGGTAGGCGCCGGTGCCCTGCAGCGAGGACGGCGTGAAGAACGCGCCGATCCCCGCGCTGTGCCGGGTGTCCAGCAGCCAGCGGGCCGCAGCTCCGGCACCAAAGGCATGCTCGGCGAACAGGACGCCCGCGACGGCGTAGCTGAACACCGCGCCGGCGAGCATCAGGACGCCGATCACCGTGCCCGCGACGTCGACCACCCGACCGAACCAGAACGCGCGCAGGACCGCCCGCCCGCGGCCGGAGTTCGGCCGGCCCGGGTAGTCGGTGGTGAACGAGTCCGGCACGAGCAGCGCGGACGTCGGCTTCAGCCGGTGCAGCGCGACGGCGATGGCGACCACCGCGGCCAGCACCGCCGCGAGGAACACGCCGACCGACACCGCGAACGTCAAGGCGGCGTCCAGGATCGGCTCGGGCACCGTGAACGCGCGCGAGACGCGAGACACCTCACCGAACCCGGGCTTGAGCGAGCCGGTGCGCAGCCACGTCGCCGCGTACAGGTAGACGCCGGCGGTGAAGACCGAGGCGAGGAAAACCGCCATCAGCGCCAGCACCGCGGTGCCGTAGCCGCCGACACCCGGGCGCGGGCCCGGTTCACCCACGACGACACGCCGGCCGGCACTCGCCTTCGCCCCCGCCACTGTGACCGCGAGCACCAGCAGCAACACCAACTCCACGAAGAGCAGCACCAGCAGGGTGTCGCCGAACTTGGGCAGGGCGGCAGCGCTGGCGTACCGCCCGTCCACCGCGTCCGGCACGAACACCAGCCAGGCCAGCGTTGCCGCGTACGTCGCGAACAGCACACCCCAGGTCACGTAACTCGCGCGCTGCCAGCGCAGGTCGGCGCGGTGCCCGGTGAACGACGGGACGCAGATCGCGGCCACCGCACAGCCGGCGATGACGGCCGCCACGACACCGTCGGCCCAGCGCAGCGGCGTGGCCAGCGGCGCCGAGACGAACCACAGCGTCGTGGCGAGCGCAACCTGCACGTGCAGCGCGCGCAGCCGCCGTACCGGGTGGTCGTTCTCCCACATCCAGCGCGAGCCCAGCCCGACCTCGGACGCCTCCGGCGGATCGAGCCGGTCCCACGCCGGGTGCGGCGTCGTCAGGTCGACCAGCGGCGACGGCGTGCATTCATAGCGAGTGACCGTGCGCTTGCTGATCCACCACAGCACCAGCACCGCGAACAGCGGCAGCAGCACGCCGATCGCCAGCCGGTGCGCGGTCGACCAGGCCGTGATGTGGTCGAAGATCCACCCCGGGGATGCCTGAGCGCAGCGCCCGCGCGACCCGCCGCCGCACTGCCAGCCGACCAGATCCACGCCGATCCCGGCGAACGCGGTGACCAGCACGGCGGTCAGCGTCAGCGCCAGCAGCCGGCAGGTGAACCAGAGCAGCCAGAGCCGGTTGCGCGCGCCGGCCGTCATCGGGCCGCTCGGGTCGGCCGGACGCATCCGGGGCGCCACGTTGATCAGCGTGAACGGCAGCAGCAGCAGCCAGAACGCACGCGACGGCGCTCCCGAGGTCAGCCCGCCCCAGACGTACCCCTCCAACTGCGGGCCGCGCACCGTCGGCTGCGGATCGCCGGCGGGCCAGCTGTCGGTCCGTTCGGCCGCCAGCCGCGGCCGGTAGAAGCCCGCGACCGCGTTGCCGGCCACCCGCTCGACCAGGGGCCGGTCGAGCAACTCCTCCGGAGGCGTGCCGGAGACGCCGTGCACCCGCAGCTCGATGACCTCGTCCACCTGCATCGGCTCGCCTCCCTGCAGTTGCCGGCAACCTAGCGCCCGGGTGCGACGCGAACCAGCAGCACGCACCGGCTGGCACGCGTTGTCCGGCCGTGTCAGCGCGTGTCAGCCGCACGTGCGCCCGCTACCAGGGCCACCGGGCACTGTCGCAGCCATGACGAACGCATTCGAAGCAGAAGGACTCACCAAGCGATTCGGTGATACCCAGGCGCTGGCCGGCATCGACCTGTCCGCGGCCGAGGGAACCGTCCTGGGCGTCCTCGGCCCGAACGGAGCCGGCAAGACGACAGCCGTCCGGATCCTCGCCACGCTGCTGCGCCCGGACTCCGGTACCGCGCGGGTGGCCGGCTACGACGTGCTGCGCGAGCCGCTCAAGGTGCGCCAGAACATCGGGCTGACCGGCCAGTACGCCTCCGTCGACGAGGACCTGACCGGCATGCAGAACCTGGTGATGATCGGGCAGCTGCTCGACCTGTCGACCACCGCCGCCCGGCGCCGCGCCACCGAGTTGCTCGAGTGGTTCGACCTCACCGGCGCAGCCAGCCGGATCGCCAAGACCTACTCCGGCGGCATGCGGCGGCGGCTGGACCTGGCCGCGTCGCTGGTCGGGCGGCCGCCGGTGATCTTCCTGGACGAGCCGACCACCGGACTCGACCCGGCCAAGCGCGAGGACATGTGGGGGGTGGTCCGCAGCCTGGTCAACGACGGGTCGACGGTGCTGCTCACCACCCAGTACCTGGACGAGGCCGACGCGCTCGCGGACGACATCACCGTGATCGACCACGGCCGGGTGATCGCCCACGACACGCCGGACGGACTCAAGCGGGTGGTCGGCGGGCAGCGGCTCACCGCCCGCCCGGTGGACCCCGCGCACTACGAGCCGCTCGGCCAGATCCTGGCCGAGCTCACCGGCAACACCCCCGAACCGGAGGGACGGCACTCGCTGACCGTCACCGTCGACGACGACGAGCTGTTGCCGGCCGCCCTCACCCGGCTGCACGAGGCGGGGATCCGGGTCACCGAGTTCTCGCTGCACCTGCCCAGCCTGGACGAGGTGTTCTTCACCCTCACCGGCGCCCGCACCGAAGACGATCAGGAGCCAGCTGCATGAACACCACACGACACTGCTCGACACGGAACGCTCCGCACTCCCACGGGGGCCCGGCATGAGTGCGACGACCATGAACAAGTACTCCAGGCCCGCTCCGCCGGCCGCCGCCGCCGAGACGGACGCCGCCGCACCGCAGTTCCGCACGCTGCGGCACGCGCTGGTGCTCGCCAAGCGCAACCTGATCAAGACGGCGCGCACACCGGAGCAGCTGATCGACGTCACCGTGCAGCCGATCATCTTCCTGCTGCTGTTCGTGTACGTCTTCGGCGGCGCGATCAGCGGGGGCTCGCGGCACGACTACCTGCAGTACCTGCTGCCCGGCCTGCTCGGCCAGGGCATCGCGCTCGGGTCGGTCGCGCTGGGCCAGAACATGAACGCCGACATCGAGAAGGGCGTGTTCGACCGGTTCCGCTCGCTGCCGATCGCACGGTCGGCACCGCTGGTCGGGGCGGTGCTCGCCGACTTCTTCCGCTACCTGCTGGTGTGCGTGATCTTCCTCGGCTTCGGCTACGTGATGGGCTTCCGGATCACGACGAATCCTCTCGCGGTCGTCGCCGCCGTCGCACTGGCCATCGCGTTCGCGCTGTGCTTCTGCTGGATCTCGGTGTGGGTCGGGATGAAGGCGCGCACCCCCGGCTCCGTGCAGGGCGTGATGTTCCTGCTCATCCTGCCGCTTTCCTTCGGCAGCAACGTGTTCGTCAGTACCTCGACGATGCCGGGCTGGATGCAGGCGTTCGTCAAGGTCAACCCGATCTCACACCTGGTGGGCGCGGTGCGTGGCATGACGGTCGGCGGCCCGGTGGCCGGGCACGTCGGCTGGACGCTGCTGTGGATGGCCGGGCTGCTGGTGGTGTTCGTGCCGCTGGCGATGCGCGCCTACCGGCGCCGCACCTGATCAGCGTGGCGTCAGGGCCTCGAGCGCGTCCTCGCGCCCGAGGCCCTTGCCGGCCGCGTAGGCCCGCTCGAACCCGGCGTCGCCGAGGCGATCGCGCAGCAGCGGGGTGAGCTCGGCGATGTCCGGTCCGGTGGGGTCGTCCGCGCCGCGCAGCCGGGCGGCGGCGCCCAGGCACCGCGCGGCGCGCACGTCGTCGCCGTCATGGGCCGCCAACTGCGCCCCGACCACGCCGACGGCGGCCACGATGGGCATGTCGCGGGTGCCGAGCGCGGTCTCGTACGCCTCGATCAGCCGCTCCCGCGCCAGCTCGACGTCGCCGTCGATCAACTCGTGCTTGGCCACGATCGCCAGCGTCATTGCCAGTCCGTGCCCCTGCATCGGATGTCCGCGCGGCATCGTGCGCAGCCGCTCCAGCGCCTCCTCGCGCAGCGTGCGCGCCGCGTCGAAGTCGCCGGTGCGGCGGGCGATCTCGGCCATCAGCACCCGCCCGAAGATCGCCTCGCGCATCGACCCGCCGGCCGAACTCAGCTCGGCGGCACGCTCGGCACAGGTGCGCGCGGCCGCGAGGTCGTCGAGCCGCACGTATACGTCGGCCAGCCGCATGTTGAGCCACGCCTCGTCGTCGCTGGCACCCAGTTCGGCCACGTAACGCAGCGCGTCCTGGAAGTGAGCCAGGGCCGCGGCCAGATCCCCCTCGTTCGTCTCGATCAGACCGAGCGTCTGCAGGCACGACGCCATCCCCCAGCGGTCACCGAGGCGGACGAAGGTGTCCAGCGCGCGCTCGGTGTCCACCCGCATCGACGCGACGTCACCATCGTTCTCGGCGATGTTCGCGCGGAACATCACCGCCGACGCGGCCACCCACTCGTCCCCCGAACCGATCGCGTCCTGGATCCGCCGCTGCATCAACGCCTCGTCACCGCTGAACAGCGCGATCACCGACCGCAGCAGCGCGAGCAGCGGCGCGGCACGCGGGTCGACCGCTTCCAATCGCTCGTTGAGGTCGATCAGCCGGGCCATGCCGGCCTCGAGGGTCTCGGCGTCCATCACCTGCGGGCCGTTTGCGGAGTTGACCGCCAGCATGGTCTCGATCATCAGCCGCTTGTGCGCCTCCACCTCGGCGACGCCCTCCACCGACAGTGCGAAGCGCAGCCAGATCGCGGCCTCCGAATGGGCACCGGTGAGCATCCAGAACCAGCCGACGCCGGCGGCCAGCTCGAGCGCCGCGTCGGCCCGGCCCTCATCACCGAGGTAGCGCAACGCGGCCAGCACGTTGTCGCGTTCCTCGTTCAGGCGCTCGATCCACGGGAGCTGGTCAGCGGTACGCAGCCGCTGGTCCGCCTCGCGCACCAGGTCCGCGAAGAAGTCGGCGTGCCTGCTTCGTATCGGGGCTAGCTCGTCCCGTTCGGCGAGCCGCTCGATGCCGTACTCGCGGATCGTCTCCAGCATCCGGTAGCGGCCGCTCCGGTTCACCTGCAGCAGCGACTTGTCCACCAGCGAGGCGAGCAGGTCGATCACGTCGTCGGCGGGCACCACGTCGTCGGCGCACACGGCCGTGGCACTGCGCAGCGTGGCGCCGGAGGGGAACACCGCGAGCCGCTCGACGAGCACCCGTTCGCCGGCCGTGAGCAGGTCCCAGCTCCACTCGACGACAGCACGCAGCGTGCGGTGCCGCGGCATCGCGGTGCGGCTGCCGCCGGTAAGCAGCCGGAAGCGGTCGGAGAGTCGCTCGGCCACCTCGAGCAACGGCATGGTCCGCAGCCGCGCGGCGGCAAGCTCGATGGCCAGCGGCAGCCCGTCCAGCCGGCGCACGATCTCGGCGACGACGGCGACCGATTCGTCGTCGAGGGCGAAGTCCGGGCGCGCCGCCGCGACCCGGTCGGCGAACAGCCGCACCGCGGGGAACGCCAGCGCCTGGCTCGCGGTGACATCGGGCTGCGGCAGGCCGAGCGGCGGCACCACGAGCAACGTCTCGCCGAAGATGCCGAGCGGTTCGCGGCTGGTGGTCAGTATCCGCAGCCCGGGCGACTCGGCGAGCAGCTGGTCGGTGAGCCGGGCCGTTGCGTCGATCAGGTGCTCGCAGTTGTCCAGCACGAGCACGGTCTGCTTGTCGGCCAGCGCGTCCAGCACCCGCCCGATCGCGTCGCGTGCCGAGGGGCGGCTGCGCTGCTCCAGCAGCACGACCTCGCGCAGCCCGAGCGAGCCGAGGATCACCTGGGGCACGTCGGCGGCGTCGGTGACCGAGGCCAGCTCGACGAACCAGATCCCGTCCGGCGCGGTGTCCAGGATCTGAGTCGCAGCCTCGGCGGCCAGCCGGGTCTTGCCGGCGCCCCCGGGTCCGACCAGGGTCACCAGCCGGCTCTGCTCCAGCGACTTGCCGATGCGGGCCACCTCGTCGTCGCGACCGACGAAGCTGGTCAGCTGGGCCCTGAGGTTGGTGCGCCTCGTCGGCGATTCCGGCAGCTTCGGCTGCGCGGCGCTGCCCAGTTCGCCGCGCAGCACCGCCAGGTGGATCGCCTGCAACTCCGGCGCCGGATCGACACCGAGCTCGTCGGCCAACCGCGACCGCAGCCGCTCGTAGCTGGTGAGTGCCTCCGCCTGCCGGCCGGTCGCGGCCAGGGCGCGCATCAACTGGCCGGCCAGCCTTTCGTGCAGCGGGTAGTCCGCCGCCAGCGCGTCGAGCTCGGTGACCGCCGCTGCGGCGCGCCCGAGGGCCAGGTCGGCATCCAGTCGGTCGAGCACCGCGGCAAGGCGCAGGTCGTGCAGCCGGGTCGCATCGGCCGCCACGGCCGCACCGCCGTCGATCAGGGCCGGGCCGCGCCACAACGCGAGAGCGCTGCACAGCAACTCGGCGGCGCGATCGGCGTCGTTGGCGTGCAGCGCGGCGGCTCCCTCCGCGGTCAGCCGTTCGAAACGTCGCGCGTCGACATCGCCCGGGTCGACGGCCAGCCGGTAGCCGGCCGGGGACTGCCCGACGGCCGTGGCGTCGCCGAGGGTGCGGCGCAACCGGGACACAAGCGTCTGCAGCGCATTGGCCTCGTCGGTAGGCGGAGCGTCGCCCCACACCGCGTCCACGAGCGCGGCTACAGTGACCGGGCGTCCGGCGTCCAGGGCCAGCCGGGTTACCAGAGCACGCAGCCGGGCGCCGGCCACATCCACCGGCGCCCCGTCGTCACGCCGTACCTCCAGCGGCCCGAGGATCCCCACTTGCACGCGTTCACTCTTGCACGCGGCGGTCGCACCCGGGGCGAGGGGCGTGCGGCCGGACGTCGCGGCAGGATGGGCCGATGCGCAGCGAAACGATCGCGGTACGGACCGGCGGACGCCCCACAGTGCACGACCTCACCGGTGCGTGCACCCGCTTCGTGAGCAGCGAGTCGGACGGCTTGCTGAGCGTGTTCGTGCCGCATGCGACCGCGGGCGTCGCGATCCTGGAGACCGGTGCGGGCAGCGACGCCGACCTGCTCGACGCGATCGACACGCTGCTGCCCCGCGAGGACCGGTGGCGGCACAGCCACGGCTCGGCCGGTCACGGCCGCGATCACGTGCTGCCGGCGTTCCTCGCGCCGTCGATCACCGTTCCGGTGCTGGGCGGCCGGTTGCAGCTCGGCACCTGGCAGTCCGTCTGCCTCGTCGACACCAACGTCGACAACGCCGAGCGGCAGGTGCGGCTCAGCTTCCTGCCCGGCTGAGCGCGCGGTGCGCGATGATGGCCCCATGTCTGCGACACCCGCGCCGCTGCCCATCGGTTACCGGCTCGTGGTCGGCGCCACCACGCCGTTCATGCTGTGGTCCCGCATCCGGGTGACCGGCACCGAGGACCTGCCCACCCACGGTCCGACGTTGCTCGTCGCCAACCACGACAGCAACTGGGACCCGGTCACGATCGCGTACGCGGCCCGCCATCGGCGCCAGGTGCGCGCGCTCGCCAAGGCCGAGCTCTGGAAGAACCCGCTGGTCGCGAAGGTCCTGGACAACATGGGCCAGATCCCCATCGAGCGGGGCCGCAACAACATGGCCGCGATGGCCGCCGCCGAGCAGGTGTTGCGCGACGGCGGCTGCATCGGCGTCTTTCCCGAGGGCACCCGATCACGCGGCAAGGTCCTCAAGGCCCGCAGCGGCGCCGGCCGCCTGGTCCGAGCCGTCCCGGACACGGTCATCGTGTGCGCGCGGGTGACCGGGACGGCCGGGCCGGTCTGGCGACCGGGTGGGACCCGCATCGCCGTGCACTTCTTCCGTCCCGCCGGCGGGCAGCGCAAGCCGGACGAGCCGTCGGCCGCCCTGATGATCCGGCTGCTCGCCGAGATCCGCGCCGAGGCGCCGCCGGTCGGCCGCTGACGAGCCTCAGATCACGAACTCGGCACCGGCACGGGCCAGCTCGATCGGGCCGCCGAAGGCGACGGCCGCCTCGGTCGCCTGCAGCTGCGGCGACACCCACGGCGGCACGTGGGTGAGGATCAGCCGCTCCACCCCGGCGCGGTCCGCGTGCTCGCCGGCCTGCCGTCCGGTCAGGTGCAGGTCGGGCACGTACTCGTCGTCCGGGCCGAAGGAGGCCTCGCACAGCAGCACGTCGGTGCCCTTGGCGAGCGAGACCAGCGCTTCACTCTCGCCGGTGTCGGCGGAGTACACCAGCGACCGGCCCGCGTGCGCGATCCGGACCGCGTTCGTCGGCGTCGGATGGTTCATGCCCGCGTACGACACCGTGAACGGCCCCAGCTCGCCATCGCTCGGTGTGGAGAACCCGAACAGCTCCCGCAGCGCGAGCTTGCGGGCCAACGGGTCGTACGCGGCCTCGAGGCGATCGCGCGTTCCGGCCGGGCCGATCAGCGGGATCCGGCCCTCGGGCCCGGCCAGCCGGAACCGGGAGCCGGCGCCGTAGCGCAGCGCGACGACGTAGGCGGTCAGGTCGATGCAGTGGTCGGCGTGCAGGTGGCTGATGATGATGGCGTCGACGGCGGTCGGGTCGACGTAGCGCTGCAGCGCGCCGAACGCGCCGTGCCCGAGGTCGATCAGCAGCGTGTACCCGTCGGCCTGCAGCAGGTACCCGGACGCCGGCGAGTCGGGTCCGGGCACGCTGCCCGAACAGCCAAGGACCGTCAGCTTCATGAATGGCCTCCGTAGGCCGGGCGCAGGGCCGTCACCTCGGGGCCGAGGAAGCGGTGGCTCAGTCTCTCGAACGCCTCCGACGGGCCCGTCGCGCGGAACACGTGACGAGGCGGCGGCGCGTCGTCCGGACGCAGCAGCCCGGTGCGCGTCAGCACCCGGTAGACGTCCTTGGCCGTCTCCTCGGCGCTGGACACGAGCGTCACCTCATCGCCCATGACCACCGACAGCAGGCCGGTGAGCAACGGGTAGTGCGTGCAGCCCAGCACCAGGGTGTCCACGCCGGCCGCGTTGAGCGGCGCCAGGTACGCCTCCGCCAGCCCGAGCAACTGCCGCCCGCTGGTCACCCCCCGCTCGACGAACTCGGCGAACTGCGGGCAGGCGGCGCTGACGATCTCGACGCCGGACGCTGCCGCGAACGCGTCTTCGTAGGCTCCACTGGTGACGGTGGCAACCGTGCCGATGACGCCCACCTTGCCGTTGCGCGTGGCTGCGACCGCGCGCCGCACCGCCGGCAGGATCACTTCGACCACTGGCACCTCGTAGCGCTCACGCGCGTCACGCAGGCACGCGGAGCTCGCCGAGTTGCACGCGATGACCAGCGCCTTCACACCGCTGTCGACCAGCTCGTCCATGATCCCGAGCGCGAGGCTGCGCAGCTCGGCCAGGGGCTTGGGGCCGTACGGGCTGTGCGCGGTGTCGCCGACGTAGTGCAGCTGCTCGTTCGGCAACTGGTCCAGGACGGCGCGGGCGACCGTGAGGCCGCCGACGCCGGAATCCATCATGCCGATCGGCGCATTGACGTCCGGAAAACTCACCGCGTCAGGATACGGGCGCTGCGGAAACGCTCTCACACCCGGCGCGCCCGGCGCGGATGCAAGACGGCCGCCACGGCGACGCCGGCCACGAAGCCGCACACGTGCGACTGCCAGGACACCTGCGAGTAGGTCGGCAGCAGGTTGCCCAGGAACGTCCCGAAGAAGATCAGCAGCAGGACGGCAGTGACGATCCAGCGCACCTTCCGGGAGAAGTAGGCGCGGGCCAGCAGGTAGCCGAGCCAGCCGAACACCATGCCGCTCGCGCCGACGATCAGCCCGGCCGGCGCCACCAGCCAGGTGGCCGCGCCGCCGAGCACGATCACCACCGCGGTCACGATCAGCCAGGTACGCACGCCGGACAGCAACAGCGCCCAGCCGATCAGCACGACCGGCACGGTGTTGGAGAGCAGGTGGCCGTAGCTTGCGTGCAGGAACGGCTGGGTCACGATCCCCCAGAGCCCGTCGACCTCGCGGGGCCGCAGGCCGAACCGGTTCAGCGAGTAGTCGTTCGCCGCGTTGATCGCCGTGACGATCCACAGCACCGCGCCGAAGCCGATCATGATGATGATCGCGCCGCCCCAGCTGGTGGGGTCGAAGGCCGGCTCGGTGCCGGCACGGCGCTCGGGTGCGTTGCGTTCCCACGCGTCGTGGAAGCGCTCGCGCAGCGACTGGCTCACCGGCGCAGCCTAACGCGATGGGCGCGTACGCGAAGAGCCCGCGCGCGGATGAACTAGGCCCAGAGCTGGCCTTCGAGCCGCTCGGCGGCTTCCTGCAGCGACCCGGAGTAGGCGCCGGTCGAGAGGTACTTCCAGCCGCCGTCCGCGACGACGAAGGCGACGTCGGCCCGCTCCCCGCGCGCGTGCACGCGATCGGCGATCGACAGCGCGGCGTGCAGGATCGCGCCGGTGGAGATGCCGGCGAAGATGCCCTCATGCTCGATAAGGTCGCGGGTGCGGCGCAGCGCGTCGTACGAGGTCACCGAGAAGCGCGAGGTCAGCACCGAATCGTCGTAGAGCTCGGGCACGAAACCCTCGTCGATGTTCCGCAGGCCGTAGACGAGCTCGCCGTAACGCGGCTCGGCGGCGATGATCTGCACGTCCGGCACCTTCTCGCGCAGGTACCGCCCGGTGCCCATCAGCGTGCCCGTGGTGCCCAGGCCCGCGACGAAGTGCGTGAGGGTCGGCAGGTCGCGCAGCAGCTCCGGGCCGGTGCCCTCGTAGTGCGCCTGCGCGTTGGCCGGGTTGCCGTACTGGTAGAGCATCACCCAGTCGGGGTACTGCTCGGCGAGCTGCTTCGCCGTGGCGACGGCCTGGTTCGAACCGCCTGCCGCCGGCGAGAAGATGATCCGCGCGCCGAACATCTCCAGCAGTTGCCGCCGCTCGATCGAGGTGTTCTCCGGCATCACGCAGACCAGCCCGTAGCCGTGCAGCTTTGCCGCCATCGCCAGCGAGATCCCGGTGTTGCCCGACGTCGGCTCCAGGATCGTGCAGCCGGGCGTGAGCCGCCCGTCCGCCTCGGCCGCGCGGATCATCGCCAGGGCGGCGCGGTCCTTGATCGAGCCGGTCGGGTTGCGGTCCTCGAGCTTGGCCCACAGGCGCACCGGTGCCGCACCCTCCCAGGCGGGCGAGAGGTGCGGCAACCCGACGAGCGGGGTGTTCCCCAGCGCGTCGAGCAGCGAGTCGTAGCGGGCCATCGCGTGTGTCGTGTCGCAGTCGCCGTCAGCCGCCCGCGACCGCCGGCAGCACCGTGACGGCATCGCCGTCCTTGAGCGCGGTGTCCAGCGAACCGGTGAAGCGGACGTCCTCGTCGTTGACGTACACGTTCACGAACCGGTGCAGGCCGCCGTCCTCGGTGATCAGCCGTCCCTTGAGGCCCGGGTAGCTGGCGTCCAGGTCGTCGATCAGCGCGGAAAGGGTGTCACCAGTGGCCGATACGGCCTTCTCGCCCTTGGTGTACGTGCGGAGGATGGTCGGGATCTTGACCTCGATGGCCATGCTGCTGCTGCTCCTGTCGAAGGGAATGCTCGGTAGGTGAACGCATGCTGGTGCCTGAATCGTCCCACCAGCGGTCCGGGTGGCCGAACTCACGGCGGGCGGACGGGGTCAGTGACAGTCGTAGCGGACGTCGGCGGCGCGGTGCCCGAGCAGTGCCCGCTCGATCGCGATCTCACGCATCGGGCTCGACCACCTCGACCGGTTCCTCGGTGACCTCGCCGTCGAGGATGCGGAACGAGCGGAACTCCGTCTCGTCCTCGGACCGCGTGGACACCAGCACGTAGTGCGCGTTCGGCTCCTGCGCGTAGGCGATGTCGGTGCGTGACGGGTACGCCTCGGTGGCGGTGTGCGAGTGGTAGATGACCACCGGCTCCTCGTCGTTCGCCTCCAGCTCCTTGTACAGCTGCAGCAGGTCGGCGGAGTCGAACTCGTAGAACGTGGGCGAGCGGGCGGCGTTGAGCATCGGGATGAACCGGACCGGGCGGTCACTGCCCTCCGGGCCGGCCACGACACCGCACGCCTCGTCCGGGTGGTCCCGGCGGGCATGCGCCACGATCGCGTCGTGGGTCGCTCGCTCGATCCGCAGCACGCCGTCCACGATACCGGCGGTGCTCAGGGCAGCTGGGCGCGGACCAGCGCGTCCTGCACGCCGGTCAGATATGCGTAGATCGCTCGGGGCATCGCGTCCGGGCCGTCCGGCCGGAAGTCGAAGTCGTCGTCCTCGGTGATCCCGATCCGGGTCCCGATCGCCAGCCGCATGTCGTTGAGCACCCGCAGCCAGCGCTCGGCGGCGGCCTGGTCGAGCGTGACGTCCAGCTTGCCGCGCCCGGAGCCCGCAGCGGCCAGCTCGGCCAGGCACTGCTCGGCGCGACCCAGCCGCTCCTCCCGCAGCGACTGCTCGGTCAGCGAACGGAACGCATCCGCTGCCTCCGGGTTGTCCTGGTACCCGTCGGGGTAGAGCCGGCGGTACACCGGGTCGCTGGTGTCCAGGCCGTCCGGGTGCAGCGCCGAGACGAGGTCGGCGACGAGCGAGGCCAGCGTGTCCGCCTCGGGAGCGCCGAGCCGCACGCGGATGCCGCCGTCGCCGCGCGAGACCTTCACTGCTGTTCCAGCGTCGCCCAGAGGCCGTACCCGTGCAGGGTGGACACGTCCAGCTCCATCCGCTCGCGGGTGCCGCTGGACACCACCGCCCTGCCCTTCTGGTGCACGTCGAGCATCAACTTCTCCGCCTTCGCCTTGGGATAGCCGAACACGGTCATGAACACGTGCGTGACGTAGGACATCAAGTTGATCGGATCGTTCCAGACGATCGTGATCCATGGCCGGTCTGGGTCGGCGACGGTCTCGGCGACCGACTGCTCCCGCGCCTCCCGCTGCGGCGTGAGCGTTCCTGCCATGACGCCCATGGTGTCACGTCCGGCAGGATGGGCGCGTGACGTGTGCACCCGCGACGAGCAGCGCGCTGCTGACCGACCGCTACGAGCTGACAATGCTCGACTCCGCGCTGCGCGACGGCACCGCGCACCGGCCGTGCCTGTTCGAGGTGTTCGCGCGGCGGCTGCCGGAGGGTCGCCGCTACGGGGTCGTCGCCGGGATCGGTCGGCTGGTCGAGGAGATAGCCCGGTTCCGCTTCGACGAGCAGACGCTGGAGTTCCTGCGCGCCGCGCGGGTACTGGACGAGGCCGGCCTGGACTACCTCGCGAGCTACCGGTTCACCGGCAACATCGACGGGTACCCCGAGGGCGAGCTGTACTTCCCGTACTCGCCGATCCTGACGTTGTCCGGCAGCTTCGCCGACGCGGTGGTGCTCGAGACGCTGGTGCTCTCGATCCTCAACCACGACAGCGCGGTCGCCTCAGCCGCGGCCCGCATGGTCACCGCCGCGGCGGGCCGGCCGATCATCGAGATGGGTTCGCGGCGCACCCACGAGCAGGCGGCCGTGGCGGCAGCGCGGGCCGCCTACCTGGCCGGCTTCGAGGCGACGTCCAACCTGCGCGCGAGCCGGCTGTACGGGGTGCCGACGACCGGAACGGCGGCGCACGCGTTCACCCTGCTGCACGACGACGAGCGCGCGGCGTTCGCCTCGCAGGTGGCCACGCTCGGCGCGAACACCACGCTGCTGGTGGACACCTACGACATCGCGCGCGGCATCGAACTCGCCGTCGAGGTAGCCGGGACGCAGCTCGGCGCGATCCGCATCGACTCCGGCGACCTGGGCGTCACTGCCCGGCACGCCCGCGAGCAGCTCGACGCGCTCGGTGCGCGGTCCACCAAGATCGTGGTGAGCGGCGACCTGGACGAGTTCGCCATGGCCGCGCTCGCGGCTGCCCCGGTGGACGCCTACGGCGCGGGCACCGCCGTGGTCACCGGGTCCGGCGCCCCGACGGCGAACCTGGTCTACAAGCTGGTCGAGGTCGACGGGCGCCCGGTGGCCAAGCGCTCGGAGCACAAGGCCAGCGTGGGTGGCCGCAAGACCGCGCGGCGCGCGCACAAGCCGACCGGGACGGCGATCGAGGAGATCGTGATCAGCGGGCCGGCCGCCGAGCCCGGCGAGGGCGAGCGGCTGATCCAGCGGCCGCTGCTGCGCGGCGGTGAGCCGGTCGCTGACCTGCCGACGCTGGCCGACTCGCGCGAGCACCTGCGCGCCGCCACGGTGACGCTGCCCTGGGACGGCCTCAAGCTGAGCCGTGGCGAGCCGGCCATCCCGACCCGCCTGGTCCCCTGATCACCTAGCGTGGTGTGATGGCGAGCGCGGTGATCGTGGTGGACGTGCAGAACGACTTCTGCGAAGGCGGTTCGCTGGCCGTGGCCGGCGGCACCGACGTTGCCGTCGCGATCAGCGCCCGCCTCGGCGAGGGCGGCTACGACCACGCGGTCGCCACCCGGGACCACCACGTCGATCCCGGCGCCCACTTCGCCGAGGCACCCGACTACGTCCGGAGCTGGCCGGCGCACTGCGTGGTGGGCACTGCAGGCGCCGAACTGCACCCGGCCCTGGACACCTCGCAGATCGAGGCGATCTTCGACAAGGGCGAGTACGCGGCCGCCTACTCCGGGTTCGAGGGCAGTTCGGACGGCACGTCGCTCGCGGACTGGCTGCGCGCCCGCGATGTGGACGCGGTCGAGGTGGTCGGCATCGCCACCGACCACTGCGTGCGGGCCACCGCGCTGGACGCCGCGCGGTCCGGTTTCGCCACCACGGTCCGGCTCGACCTCACCGCGGGAGTGGCCGCCGAGACGGTGCAGCGCGCGCAGGCCGAACTCGCCGACGCCGGGGTCAGGCTCGTCGGCACCCCGATCGTGCGTGCCTGACCGGTCACCGGGGCTGGGTCAGGTCAGCACCACCCGATAGCCTCCCTGCCATGACGCAGCCGCCGTACGACCCGCAGATGGGTCCGATGACCACCCGCTTCGCCAAGCTCGACCCGGGTCCCAACGATCGATTCGGCGTCATCGGCGGGCTCATCGCAGTGCTCGGCACGGTGCTTGCTCTCATCGCGTTCCTCGCGGTGAACTGGTTCGACGACGGCGGCAGATCACACTTCTCGGACACCCACCGGGCAGTGGAGGCGCTCGACAGCGCGGGCGCGGCGAACGGGCTCGCGGTGGCCTTCTTCGGCTGGCTGGCCTGGGTCTCGCTGATCATCGTGCTGGCCGTGGCACTGCTGGCGAACGTGCCGAACCCGCTGTCCGGCGCACTGCGCGGGATCGGGTTCGTGCTGGGGCTGGGCGGAGCCGCACTGACCTTCGCTTCCATCAAGCTGAGCAGCGGCACCCTCGCTGGCGACACCACCACGTACGGCGACTACCTCAAGCACGCGGGTACCGGGTTCTGGCTCACGGTGGCCGGCTTCGTGGTCATGGGCATCGGCGCCGTCATCGGCCCGCGCCGGGCCTGACAGCGCGGCGACGCCCCGCGTCGACAGTCGTTCCCGACGGCCTGGGCGTCGCACCCGTCGCCCGGCTCAGGCCAGCCGGAGGATGCTCTTGCCGTGCGTGCCGCCGGCGGCGAGACGCGCCAGTGCCGCATCCAGTTCGTGGAGCGCAAACTCCGCGGTGATGTCGATGCGAATGTCCCCGGAGGTCACAGTCTCGAGAGCCGCTCGGGCGCTGGCCGCCAGGCGCTCGGGGTCGGAGTGGCTGAGCAGGTTGCTGTTGTACGTCAAGAGCGACTTCCCTTGCATGAGAAGGGCGTTGACGTCGACCTCGACCGGGGCGAGCGTTGCGATGTTGCCGTAAGCCACCAGGCGGCCATGCGGTGCCAATCGTTCGATGTTGAGCAGCCGGACGGTGCCGCCGATGGGGTCGAGGATGACGTCGAAAGCCTCGCTGTCCAGCGCGGCCGGAAACGAGTCGGCCAGGATGATCAGGTCGTAGGGGAACTGCGACGCGTACGCCCGCTGGGCCTCATCGACGACGACACCGACCACCCGGCCGGCTCCGGCACGGGCAGCATATTGCGCCGCGAGGGCGCCCACGCCGCCGGCGGCGGCGTGAACGAGAACGCGCTCGCCGGTCTGCACCCGTCCGACCTCGTTGATTAGCGCATATGCGGTGGGCGTTACCCAGCCGAAACCGGCAGCGACGCGCACATCGGTGTCACCGACATCGAACGTCAGGGTCGCGTCGGCCAAGGCGATCTCGGCGAACGCGCCCGCCCGGGTGAGGGCCGCGACCCGCTGCCCGATCCGATGGTCGTCCACCTCGTCGCCCACCGCGATGATCTCGCCGGCGGCCTCGTAGCCTGGGAAGAACGGGCGGGGCAACGGAAAGTGGCCCTGCCGGGTGAGCAGGTCACCCCACTGGATGCCCGCATAGTCGACGCGGATCGCGACCTCCTTCGCCCGCGGCGACGGCTCGTCGACGTCGGTGACGATCAATTGGTCATCACCATCCAGAACTACAGCTCTCATGGTTGCAGCCTCCGATGTTGTCTCAGTAATCTGAGACAGCAAGGTAAGTTATCTCAGGTACCTGAGTCAACACAGAAAGCGAATATGTCCGAGACTGCTTCGATCTCAGACCTGTGCAGCGAGATTCGCAGCGCCGAGCAGGCGCTTACTGCGCATCACGAGGCCGTGCTGCGCCGCTATGGGCTGGCGATGACGCAGTACTTGGTGCTCTTGGCGCTCTCGCGCGAAGGCGGCATGTCGGCCGCGCAACTGGCACGTACCTGCGGGGTCAGACAGCAAAGCATCTCCAGCGTCCTGTCGGGGATGCAGGACAAGGGGCTCATCCGGCGCCGGCAGTCGCCGCTGCACGCCAAGGTGCAGGTTGCCACCGCCACTTCCGAGGGCGAGACCGTGTTCCAGCGCGCCTACCAGGAAGTGGCGGTGCTCGAACGCCAGCTCGCCGAGGCGTTCAGCCCGGCCGAGCGCGCGTCGCTGGTCGCCCTGCTCGAACGTGCCCGAGCGGTGCTCGTCCAGCAGACGCGGCCGGCTGAACCCTGATGCCGTGCCCGTCAAGGAACGGGAACGGTCGCGGACAGGGGACTACCCGCCGGCCTCGACGATCTCATCGCGGCTGATCCCCAGGACGAACAGCACGCTGTCGAGATACGGCACGTTGACCGAGGTGTCGGCGGCGGCCCGCAGCGCCGCCTTGGCGTTGAAGGCGATGCCCAGCCCGGCGGCGTCCAGCATGTCGATGTCGTTCGCGCCGTCGCCGACCGCGACGGTCTGACTCAGCGGAACGCCGAACTGCTCGGCGAAGCGCGTCAGCGCCTTCGCCTTGCCGGCCCGGTCGACGACCTCGCCCACCAGCCGCCCGGTCAACCGCCCGTCGGCCACCTCCAGTTCGTTCGCGGCCGCGAAATCGAGCTCCAGCTCAGCGACGAACCGGTCGGTGAACACGGTGAATCCGCCACTCACCACGCCGACGTGGAAACCCAACCGCCGCAGCGTGTGCACGAAGGTGCGCGCCCCCGGCGTCAGGCGCAGCGTGTCCCGCGCCGCGTACACGTCGCTGACGGGCAGTCCGGCCAGCAACTCGACGCGGCGCACGAGCGACTCGGTGAAGTCCAACTCGCCGGCCATCGCGCGCGCCGTCACGTGCGCCACCTGCTCGCCGACACCGGCCCGCGTGGCGAGCACGTCGATCCCCTCGTCCTGGATGAGGGTGGAGTCGACGTCCAGCACCACCAGCCGCTTGGCCCGGCGCCGCAGCCCGGCCGGCTCCACCGCGATGTCGACGCCGGTGTCCTCCGCCGCCTGCACCAGCGCCGCCCGCAGCTCCGCCTCGTCGCCGGTGCTCACCAGCAACTCGACAGCCGACACCGGCTCGGTCGACAGCTGAGTGATCGACTCGATGTTGCCGCCGAGGTCGGCGATCCGCTGGGTGACGCTGCTGAGCGCGCCGGGCCGCAACGGGTGACCGAGCACGATCACGTGGCTGCGTGCGCGCCCGGCCGAACGGCGGGCCGCCCGGCTGTCCTGGGCGGCGGCGACCTCGCACTCCATCCCGAGCGCGTGGGCGGCCGAGACGACCGAACTGCGCAGCGCCGACACCTCGCCCTGCAACTCGAGCAGCACCGCCAGCACCATGCGGTCGCGGATCACCACCTGCTCGACGTCGCGCACGTCGACGTCGTGCGCGGCAAGCGCAGCGAAGAACGCCGCAGTCACGCCGGGCCGGTCGCGACCGGTCACCGTCGCGAGCACCGCGGTCGGCATCACGCCCGTTACAGGTGTGCGCCGTCCTGCGGGTCGCGGCTGCTCATGGCGGTCACCTCACGGTGCGCGCGGCTGCCCGAGTGGGCCTCTGCCTCGAGCCGGGCGAGCAGGTGCGGGTAGTGGTACTCGAACGCCGGCCGCTCGGAGCGGATCCGCGGGATCGAGGTGAAGTTGTGCCGCGGCGGCGGTGAGGACGTCGCCCACTCCAGCGAGTTGCTGTGCCCCCACGGGTCGTCCGCGGTGGTGATCTCGCCGTACCGGTAGGAGTGGTAGACGTTCCACACGAACGGGATCATCGACGCGCCCAGGACGAACGAGCCGATCGTCGAGAACGTGTTCAGTGCGGTGAAGCCGTCCGTCGGCAGGTAGTCGGCGTAGCGGCGCGGCATGCCCTCGGCGCCCAGCCAGTGCTGCACGAGGAACGTCATGTGGAAGCCGATGAACGTCAGCCAGAAGTGCACCTTGCCCAGCTTCTCGTCCAGGAACCGGCCGGTGAACTTGGGGAACCAGAAGTAGAAGCCGGAGTACACCGCGAACACGATCGTCCCGAACAGCACGTAGTGGAAGTGCGCGACCACGAAGTAGGTGTCCGACACCTGGAAGTCCAGCGGCGGGCTGGCCAGCAGCACGCCGGTGAGCCCGCCGAACAGGAACGTCACGAGGAACCCGACCGCGAAGATCATCGGCGTCTCGAAGGTGACCGAGCCGCGCCACATCGTGCCGATCCAGGTGAAGAACTTCATCCCGGTGGGCACGGCGATCAGGAACGTCATCACGCTGAAGAACGGGAGCAGGACGGCACCGGTGGTGAACATGTGGTGCGCCCAGACGGTCATCGACAGCGCCGCGATGGACATCGTCGCGATGACCAGGCCCTTGTAGCCGAACAGCGGCTTGCGGCTGAACACCGGGATGACCTCGGTGATGATGCCGAAGAACGGCAGCGCGATGATGTAGACCTCGGGGTGGCCGAAGAACCAGAACAGGTGCTGCCACAGCATCGCGCCGCCGTTGTTGGCGTCGAAGACCTGCGCGCCCATCTTCCGGTCGACGTACAGCACCAGCAGTGCCGCGGTGAGGATCGGGAAGGCGAGCAGCACCAGCAGGCTGGTGACCAGGATGTTCCAGGTGAAGATCGGCATCCGGAACATCGTCATTCCGGGGGCACGCAGGCAGACCACCGTGGTGATCATGTTGACGGCGCCGAGGATGGTGCCGAGGCCGCCGATGCCGAGGCCGATGATCCACAGGTCGGTGCCGACGCCCGGCGAGTTCACCCCGTTGGACAGCGGCGTGTACATCGTCCAGCCGGCGTCGGCCGCGCCGCCCGGGGTGAGGAAGCCGGACATCGCGGTGAGCGCGCCGAACAGGTACAGCCAGTAGGAGAAGGCGTTCAGCCGCGGGAAGGCGACGTCGGGCGAGCCGATCTGCAGCGGCAGCACCAGGTTGGCGAACGCGAACACCATCGGCGTGGCGAAGAACAGCAGCATCACCGTGCCGTGCATGGTGAACAGCTGGTTGAACTGCTCGGGCGTCAGGTACTGCATGCCCGGGCGGGCCAGCTCGGTGCGCATCAGCAGGGCCAGGATGCCGCCGACGGCGAAGAACACCAGCGCGGTGACCATGTACATCCGGCCGATGAGCTTGTGGTCGGTGGTGCGCAGCAACTGCCCCAGCATCGACCCCTTGGGCCGCTCGTGCACCGGGAAGGAACGGGCGACGATCGTGGTGGGCTCGAGCGGTGCCGAAGCGGCCGCCGTGGGCTCAACGGTCGTGGTCAACGAGTGCCTCCCGGTCGGGGTCTACAAACTCGAACGCCGGTCCGGGAGAGCCGGCCGACGCTCTCCGAAGGATAGTCATCGCCCCGGCTGCCGGACGCACCGGGAGCGGTCACGGATGAGCGGCCTCGCCATTCGGACTTCCGATACGCTGTGTTGCGATGTATGTCCGATGTGAGGACACGGGCAAGTCAGCTGCCGGTGCCGAGGGGCCCCGGCCGGGTCACGGAGGGTGTGAGTGGCGGGACCACGCGGCGCTTCCTTCCGCCCCGCGGCGGGCCCGATCCGCGCTGGCCGGCCTAGTCGTCAGCAGGCCGTCGTCCTCGTCGTCGCACTGCTCGCCGTAGCCGGCGCGATCGTCACCGCCTCGTTCGCGGTCAAGCCCAGCAAGGCTCGCTCCTTCGACCTGTACTACGGGTCGGTCTACCTGAACGACAACACCGCCCCGGTCGCGGTGGACCTGGCCAGCGGCAAGCCCAGCGTCCGGCTGCAGAGCGCGTACACGCAGGTCTCGGCCAAGGAGTCCGGTGATCTGGACGTCGTGCCGCTCGCCTCGGGCACGCTGATGCTCGACAACGTCACCGGCGAGTTCAACATGGTCGACAACAGTGGCTACGTGCTCAAGGCCGAAGGTGGCGGCGTGCCGCTGCCGGCAACGACCGACGTGACGACCGCGACCGGCATCGCGGCCGGCGATTCGGCGTACATCGTGCGGACCGGCGCGTCCGGGACGTCGGTGTACCTGGTCAGCCAGTCCACCGTCGGTGCCGCGGTCGGCGGCGGCAAGACCCAGCCCCGCGCGTCCGCCCAGATGAACGACCCGGCCAGCAGCGTCAAGACGACGGCCGGCAGCGCGAACGGCGCCCTGTGGCTGCTCGTGGGCTCGGGTGACTCGCGCACCGTGCGCGAGCTGCGCGTGCCCGCCGGCAGCAACGCGGGCGTCGCGCTGTCCAGCCACGACCACGGCACGGTGAACGGGGTCGCCGCGCTCGGCGTCGCGACCGTGAAGGGCGACGGCACCGGCGGGGACGCCGTCGCGGTCGCGAGCAAGGACGCGGTCCAGGTGTTCTCGCCGGACGGCACGTCACACGCGCTGTCGGTCCGCATGCCTGCCGCCGTGGACCAGATCCTGCCGGTGACCAACCAGCGCGGCAGCTTCGCGTTCCTGTACCACGGCAGCGCCGGCTGGAGCCTGGTGCGCACCGGTACGACGGGCGGCGGCACGGCCGGCGTGACGCAGTTGCCCGCCCTCGGCACCGCGGCCAAGCTGGCCGTTCCCTCGCAGAGCAACGGGCTGCTGTACACGCTGGACCTCGGCGACGGCGCGCTGTGGCAGTTGCCGCGTCAGGGCGAGCCGGCGCGCGTGCCGGCGGTGAACACGTACCCGATCCTCACCGGCGAGACGAGCGACTTCAGCACCGCGACCGTCTACGGAAGCGGCTCGCGGGTGATCTTCAACTCCCGCTCGAAGCTGGAAGCGGTGACGGTGTTCACCGACGGCAGCCACAAGCCGTTCGTCATCGACAAGCGCACGGCGTTCAGCCTCAGCCCGAACGGCGCCGCCGCGCTGAGCGACCTGCACCGGCCGCCGCCCGGTCCGACGAGTGCGCCGCCGACGTCCAAGCCGCAGCAGAACCAGCAGGTCACCGACAAGATCGACTGCAAGACCACGACGCAGATCCCGCACATCCCGACTGTAGAGCTGCTGGATCGAGGCGCCCGCTCGGTGCAGATCCGGTGGAACTATCCGCTGCTGGACCGGCAGGACTGCGAGCCGTCGACGTACACGGTCTCGGTGCAGGTGGTCGGCAACGAGAAGGCCCCGCAGGCGCCGGCTACCCAGACGATCCAGGGCACCGACAGCGTGAACGTGACCGGGTTGTTCCCGGACACCGACTACCGGATCGTGGTCGACGCCTATATCAACGGCAAGCACACTCCGTCGCAGCCGCTGCTGGTACGCACCAGCATCGAAGGTCCGGCGGCGCCGACCGGCGTGCACGCAGCGCCGGACACCCTGGGCAACTGGACGGTCACCTGGGACTCGTGCGGCGGCATCCAGAACGGTTGCGTGCCCGCGGTCAACTGGACCGTGATCCCGCAGTTGTGCGACGGCGGCGCGGGCCTGGTCAGCGCGCCGGCCAACGCCCACTTGATCGGCGACCCGACCCAGCACAGCTTCACGATGGTCTACAAGGGGCGCGATGACCTGCTCGGGCGCGGGCTGAGCTTCCAGGTGGCCGGTGTCGGCGAGAAGGGCACCACCGGTACCACGTCCAAGGCGTCCTCCTGCCAGTACAGCTGGCGCGCGCCCGATCCCAGCAAGATCCAGGTCGCCGCGAGCACGCCGCCACAGACGTCGGTGTCCGGCACGACCAGCACGAAGGTCAGCCTGTCGTTCACCGGTGACGAGAACGTGGCGATCGGCGGTGTCGGCGGCCAGTTCACCTACCAGCTGCTCTCCGGCGGCTCCGTCGTCACGACCAAGGGGCCGACCGCGGACACCAGCGTCCTGCTCGACGGCATCCTGCCCGGCCAGTCGTACCAGGTCAGGGTCGTCGTCAGCCCGCCGCGCCATCCGACCGCCTCGGTGTCGCTGAACCCGGTGGACGTGCAGGCCGCGGTCGCCAACTGGCCGGCGATCAGCGCCACGGCATCGTTCGCGAAGACCAACGCGAACCGGGGCACGCTCAGCGTGAGCATCAACGGGCTGGCCAGTTCGGACGCCCGGGGCGAGACCTTCGACCTGGTGAACTCGCGGCTGGTGTGCGGCAACAGCAGCCTCGACCTTGAAGCGACCAACTTCGATCCGGCGAATCCCGGCTCGAAATTGACCTTCGACGGCATCGACCGGTCGCAGTACTACGACGACTGCAAGGTCACCGTGCAGTTGGCCGAGAACGCCTCGACCAAACGCTCGCCCGCCTACTTCGGCGGCAACCCGTCCGGTTCGGACGCCTCGCCCAGCTTCACCATCCCGGTGCCGGACCTGGACACCACAGCCGACCAGTTCAAGGCTAACTTCGTCGACACGGGCATTCTCGGCCAGCCGCGGGTAGCGGTGTCCTACCAGGGTGGCAACAGCCGGATCGGTCAGTTCTCGGGCTCGTGGGTACTTCAGGTGCAGCGCTCGGACGACAACGGCGCGACGTGGACAAACTGCGGTGACTCCTCGAACGGCAACGCGGCCGCGGCTCCGGTCACGATCATCCTGCCCTACAGCTGCTATTCGCGCTCGGCGAGCTGGCAGGTCACCGTCGATTTCACGTACTTCCGCCAGTCTCCGTCGCCGGCCTATTCCGTACCCGTGGACAAGAGCACGGCACCGGCCCCGGTGGACCCGGCCCAGATCAAGTTCGGCGACGCGGTCTGGGACGGATCCAGCATCAAGCTCGACTATGAAGGCAGCTACGACACGTCGACGATCAGCCAGCTGAACTGGACCGTGACGGTGACTTCCTCGGGTTCACCGGGCGTGACCTGCGCGAGTTCAACCGATTGGCACGTCCTGTACAACACATCGTCACTCGCAGTGGACCTTACCGCCGCGACGGGTTGCCCGCCGTTGACCGGCCCCGATCCAGGCACTCCGTCCACCTATACCGTCGCGATCCACTTCGACGACCCCAACTACAAGACCACCGGCGACTACAAGACCCCCGACGACTTCGCCCTCACCGGCGCCCCGACCCCCTAGCCCGATCGTTCAGTCACGACAACCAGGAGCACTATGACCGGCCCCGCTGATCCGATCTCTCGCGTCGCACACGAGGTCGATCGCCTGTGCACGAACATCGGCTACGTCATCCAGGGCAAGCCGGAGGTGATCCGCAACTCGGTGATCTGCCTGCTCGCCGAAGGTCACCTGCTGCTGGAGGACGTGCCCGGCACCGGCAAGACGTCGCTGGCCCGCGCGCTCGCGTCCTCGTTGTCGGTGACGTGGAACCGCATCCAGTTCACCCCGGACCTGCTGCCGTCGGACGTCACCGGCGTGTCGATCTACAACCAGGCGACGCACGAGTTCGACTTCAAGCCCGGCCCGGTGTTCGCCAGCATCGTCCTCGCCGACGAGATCAACCGTGCCTCGCCGAAGACCCAGTCGGCGCTGCTGGAGGTGATGGAAGAGGCGACGATCAGCATCGACGGCGTCGTGCACCAGATGCCCCGGCCGTTCATGGTGGTCGCGACCCAGAACCCGATCGACATGGAGGGCACCTACATCCTTCCCGAGGCGCAACTGGACCGGTTCCTGATGAAGCTGACGGTGGGCTACCCGACCGCCGAGGCGGAGGCGGCCGTGCTGCGCACCCAGAAGATGGGCCCCACCGTCGATCACCTGTCACCGGTGCTCAGCGCGCAGGACATCGCCGGCATGATCGGCGCGGTCAAGCAGGTGGAGGTCGCGCCGGTTCTGGAGAACTACATCGTCGCGGTGGCGACGGCGACCCGCACCATGTCCGAGCTGCGCCTGGGCGTCTCGCCGCGCGGCAGCCTGTCCCTGCTGCGGGCCGCTCGGGCGGCGGCAGCGGCGGCCGGCCGCTCGTTCGTCGTCCCCGAGGACGTCAAGCAGATGGCGCCCGTGGTGTTGTCGCACCGCGTCATCCTGCAGCCGGAAGCGGAACTTCAGGGCCGCACCGGCGCCGAGTTGGTGGCGCGCGCGCTGCAGTCGGTGCCGGTCCCGCGCGCGGCGAACGTCTGAGCCACGCGGGACGCGACCGACGATGACGCGAATGGGTGTGGCGGCGCTGCTCGGTGGCATCGCTGCGCTGGTGCTGGGCCTGGTGCTGGGCTGGACGGCCTTCGACCTGCTCGGGATCGGCCTGCTCGTGCTCGTCGGGATCGGCCTGGTAAACATCCTGCGTCCGTCACGGCTGGCGATCGATCGCGCCATCCAGCCGCCGCGCGTCCCCAAGGGTTCGCCGGCGATCGCGGTGCTGACGTTCGCGAACCGGGGCCGCCGCACGATCGGCGTCACGGTCGCGAACCAGCCGTTCGGCGACACCTCGGTGCGCACGATCATCCCGAAGATGCGGCGCGGTGAACGGGGCATGCGAACCTACCGGCTGCCCACACGGCACCGCGGAGTCTTCGACGTCGGGCCGGTCGAGGTCACCCGGCGCGACTCGTTCGAGATGTTCCGCGCCACGCGCAAGCACGGCGAGGTCGAGCGTATCTGGGTGTACCCGCGCGTGCTGGGCTTCCGCACGCTGCCGACCGGGCAGACGCGTCACCTCGAGGGCCCGTCGTCGGACACCTCGCCGCAGGGCAACATCACCTTCCACCGGTTGCGCGACTACGTGGTGGGCGATGACCTGCGGCTGGTGCACTGGCGTTCGTCCGCGCGCACCGGGACGTTGGTGGTCAAGCACAACGTCGACACCTCTCAGCCGTACACCGTGCTGCTGTTCGACCAGCGTCCGGGCCGGTACACCGCCGAGGCGTTCGAGGAGGCAGTCGACGTCGCAGCCTCGGTCGTGGTGTCCGGTGCAGCGAACAAGGCTCCGGTGGAACTGCGGCTGACCAACGGAACGGTGATCGGCGGGCCGCGGCTGCGCGAGGTGACACCGCTGATCGACCACCTGACCGGCGTCGAGGCCGACCCGGACGGTTCACTGCAGACCCAGCTGATCGCATTGCGCCGGGCCCGCGGCGGGACGTCGTTCATCATGGTCACCGGCGTCCTCGAACAGGCCGATCTGCCTTACGTGACCGCACTGCGCAGGCGATTCGACCGGCTGGTCGTCGTGTCGATAGACCCGGACCGGCCCGGTCCACCGCACTTCCCCGGCGTGCGGATCATCGTTGCCGCCGACGCCGACGAGGCCTGTGCCGCGTGGAACCTGCAGGTACAGGTATGACCACCCCACGAAACTGCTCCTCCCCCGCCGGCTATGCCTTCATTGGCGGGGGGACCCCCACTAGCACTCCGCACTTTCGCGGGGGCCCCGGATGAGCACGCCGATCGTGCGGCGCGCGATACCGATGGCGTTGCTCCCGCTGACACTGGTCGCGGGCGTCCTGGCCGCCACCCCGTGGCTGCGCTCCTTCCCATCCGACGTGGTGGCCGTGCCGCTGTACGGCGCGGCCGTCATCAGTCCGCTCGTGCCGGCGGTCACCGTGCGCTTCGGCGTGCGCCGGGTGTGGGCCTCGCTGCTGATCGACGTCGCCGCCTTCGTCGTCTACACGCTGCTCGCCGCGCTGCACGACCCGCTTGCGTTCTCCGACCTGATCGACGGTCTGTTCCGCGGTCCGTCGCAGATCCTCACCTTCGCACTGCCGCTGGTGAGCCCGCGATCACTGCTGGTGGCGCCCGTCGCGCTCGCCTGGCTGGCGGGCGCCATCGCCGGCGAGTGCTTCACCCGGCGCTGGTTCACCGTGTTGCCCTACCCGGCGCTGCTGCTGGGCTATGGCCTGGCCTACGCCGCCACCGTGCGCGCCGCCGAGTCCGGTGCGCCGGTCTCGCGGCAGAACGAACTGGTCATCGCGGGCTTGCTGCTCGGGACGTTGCTGCTGATGCGCGTCGCGCAGACCTGGGTGCGTCAGGACGAGACGTCCGAGTCGACGCAGGCCGACGGCATTCTGCCAATGCGCGGGCTGGTCGTCGGCGCCGCGACCACGGTCGTCGTCGCGCTGGTGGCCTCGCTCGTCGCGCAGTCCTCGGCGTTCACCCGGACCACGACCACGCCGCAGCGGGTGCCGTCCGTCGACGACTCCAAGCCGCTCACCCCGGTGGCGTTCATCGCCTCGCTGCGGCCGGCCGACGACAAGGCGCCGGGAGTGCCGGTGTTCACGGTGCAGACCAGCCGTGACGCGCCCGGGTACTTCGGCATCGCCAACGTCGACAGCTACGACGGCGAGGGCTGGTCGTTCGATCGCACCTTCCGCCCGTCCGGTGGCGTGCTGCCGGACGACACCGACACCTCCTTGCGGCTGGCCGGTGCGACCACCACGCAGGCGATCACGATCGCGAAGGGGCCGCTCGCCGGTACCGCGTGGATGCCGTACCTCTACCGGCCGCAGAAGGTCACCGGCGCGTCGGTCAACATCGACCCGGCGAGCGGCATGATCGTCCCCGCCGGGCGCCTTGCCCAGGGCGAGCACTATCAGGTCGAGTCGCGGGTCAGCACCACGACGTTCGACAAGCTCGGCAAGGCCGCGGTGGCGGACACCTCGACCGGCGCCCAGAACACCGCGCTGCTGCCCGGGCAGCGGCCGTACCTGGCCGACGCGATCCAGGCGTTCAGCGACGAGACCGGTGTGCCGTCCAGTCCGGCGATCCCGTTCCTTCAGGCGCTGCAGAAGGACCTGCAGACGCGCTACTCGCTGTACGGCACCACGTCGACTGCTGCCAGCTCGCCGGCTCCCCCGACGGGCACGAGCGAGCACCGTCTGGTCCAGCCGCAGTTCAAGCCCACGACGCGACCGCCCGCGAAGAACACACCCCCGAAGACGACGCCGGCCAGGACTCCGGCAAAGCCGACCACTCCCGCGGCAACCCCGACGACGCCGGCGGCGCCGGTCGAGTCGTTCGGACCGCGGCAGGGCACGACCGGCCTGTCCGACGTGCTCGCCTCGATCGTGCTGGGGGCGCGCACCGGCACCGCCGAGCAGTACGCGACGCTCGTGGCACTGTTGGCGCGCCAGCTCGGCGTGCCGGCGCGGCTGGTCACCGGGTTCCGCGTGAGCGATGTGGACGGCGGCACGCTGCGTCACGGACGGTACGAGGTGACCACCAAGCAGGCGTGGACCTGGGTGGAGATACCGATCGTCGGTAAGGGCTGGGTGGTGCTGGACGCCGCGCCCAGCTCGGTGTCCAACGCCCGGGCGTCCAGCAGCGCGGCCGCGAGCCCGTCGCCCACGCCGACCAGTTCGCCGACGCAGAACGTGCTGATCACCAAGAGCAACGGCGGCCACGCGATCGCCCCGAAGAGCGACGTGCCCGCGGGCCCCGGCGCGTCGCACAAGGCGCTGGTCGTCGCACTGCTCATCACGTTCGGAGTCCTGGTGCTGGCGGTGCTCGTCCTGCTGTTGCTGCGCAAGGGGCTGCGCCGCCGACGGCGGCAGCGCGACCCTGATCCGCGCGCGCGAGTCGTCGGGGCGTGGCGCGAATCGATCGACGTGCTCACCGAGGCCGGACTGCCGGATCTGACCAACCTGACGAGCGCGGAGATCGCCGGGCTCGCCGGTGCACAGTTCGGCGCCGACCCCGGCTCGCAAGTCAGCTACATCGGGCAGACCGCCAACTCTGCCGCCTACAGCACCGCGCTGCTCGTCGGACCGCGGGACGCAGACGCAGCCTGGCAGGCCGAGAAGGCCCTACGGCGGCAGGTGAACCGCCAACTCGGGCTCCGCGGACGGTTCACGGCGTGGCTGCGCTATCACCGCAATCCGCACGTCGAGGTGATCGAAGGACCACGGTCCTGGGCAACCGAGTCCGCGGGACGGCATGCCGCGCCGCGTAAGGCTCGCTGGTTCCGGCGGCGCGGTCACTGAATCTGCGCCGGTCACGGTTGGGCTCGGTCGGATCGCCTTTCGCCGCTTGCAGCTCTGCCGTGACGAGCCCTGCGTCGACGCGCTCAGCGACGGGGAGTTGGTTGCTCGGTCGGTTGCGCTGCTCGGTCTCTGCCCGCGCCTCGGTTGCTTTACGTCCCAAGAGCGCTGCGACGGGGAGCCGGATGCTCGGTCAGCCTGCGCTGCTCGGTCAGCCTGCGCTGCTGGTCGCCTCACGCTCGGGTTCGCCTGCGTCGAAGTGTGCACCGACGCGGAGCTGGGTGCTCGGCCGGTTGCCGCTGCCGGGTCGCCTCTTGCTCGGGTTGCGCCGCGTCGAAGTGCGCACCGACGCGGAGCTGGGCGCTCGGTCGGGTTGCGTCGCTGGGTCGCCTTCCGCCGGTGGTGTGCATCCGGTCCGGACGTCGTGCTCGTTCTGTCGGGATCAGCCGATAAAATAAGGCGAAAGTCCATCGTCAAGGGTTGACAAGGCAGGCACATGCTGTAGAATCAGACGCATGGGCGAGTCCGATCAGATCATGGTTGACGGGATCACCGTCGACCTGGTCGACCCCGCCCAATGCACCCCACTACCCACCAGCTCGGACGTGCTGCACCGGCCCGACCAGGCCGCCGGCGCGGCGAGCGTGCTGCACCCGTCCGGTGCGGTGTTGACCGCGGTCGAGTCGCTGCTGCCGGGCCGGCTCTCGGACACCGGCCTGATCGACGCCCTGCAGGCCTGTGACCGGCTGCGGGCGCTGGTCGATGCCAAACAGAGCGAACTGCTCGCCGAACTCGCCCACCGCGACCCCGGCGGTGAGCAGTTCCTGCGCGAGGAGGCGGCGCTCGCGCTGCACCTGGCGCCGGCCACCACCCAGGACCGCCTCCAGTGCGCCAGCGAACTGAGCGGGCGGTTGTGGGACACGTTCGAACTGCTGCGCTCGGGGTACCTGTCCGCGGTGCACGCCCGCATCCTGGCCACCGCATGTAGCGACCTGCCCGATCCGGTGGCCGCGAAAGTGCAGGCCCAGGTGCTGCGCCGGGCTCCGGGTCAGACACCCGGTGAGTTCCGCGCCGCCGTGCGCCGCGCGGTCGCCAAACACGACGCGAAGAGCCAGAACGAGAAACACCGACAGGCGGCTGCGCAACGGCACGTGCGGCGCGAGCAGGTCGAGGACGGGATGGGCTGGTTGACCCTGTTCGCCCCGGCCGACGGCATCGAAACCGTATGGACCGCCGTCAACGCCTGGGGCACGAAGACCAGCCGCGAGGACCAGCGCGCCGCCGACCAACGCCGCGCCGACGCCCTCGTCGAGATCTGCACCGCCGCTATCTGTCAAGTCAAATGAGACAGTTGTGGTCAGTTGATTTGGGGTTGAAGGTCGGGCTGGTTGATCCAGAACTGGATCGGCATGACCGGCGGGTGTGGTCGGCGGCCGAACCGGTCGGGGTGGGCGTGGTAGGCCGCAGTCAGCGTGTTCTGCCGCTGTTGATCGATCGCGTCGGCGGTGCCGAAGTGCACCGACGCGGGTGTATGCCAGGCGATGCCGGAATGCCGATGAATGTAGTTGTACTCGTGGAAGAAGCCGGCGCAGAACTGTCGGGCGTGCGCGAGCGAGGTGAACGAGGACGGGAACTCGGGCAGGTACTTCAGGGTCTTGAACTGCGCCTCGGAGAACGGGTTGTCATTGGACACGCGGGGTCGGGAGTGGGAGCGGGTGACGCCCAGGTCGGTCAGCAGCGCCGAGACGGGTTTGGAGGTCATCGAGGTGCCGCGGTCGGCGTGCACGGTATGCGGGACGGCGCCGTTGCGGTAGATCGCCTCGGCGATGAAGTCCTTAGCCAGCAGGGAATCCTCGACCGGGCTGACGATCCAGGACGGGTTGAACCGGGAGAAGATGTCGATCAGCACGTACAGCTGGAACCAGATCCCCTTGGCCGGTCCGCGCAGCTTGGTGATGTCCCAGGTCCACACCTGCGACGGGCCGTCGGCGAGCAGTTCGGGTTTCACTTTGGCCGGGTGGGTGGCCTGCCGTCGGCGTTCACGGCTCTGCCCAGCCTCGCGTGCGATCCGGTACATGCTCGAGGCCGAGCACAGGTAGCGGCCCTCGTCCAGTTCCCGCGCCCAGATCTGCCCGATCGACAGGTCCGCGTAGACCGGGCTGTTGATCAGCGTGAGCACCGCCGCCCGCTCAGCCACCGTCAGGGCCTGACCGTTGTCCGGCACCGCCCGCGCCGGCCGCGGGCCATGAACCGGTCCGCGGGCGTGCCGGTAGTGCGTCGCGCGGGACCGGCCGACAAGCACGCACGCCTTCTTGATCGATACCTCGGCGCTACGGAGTTCGGCGAACGCGGTGTTCATCGCCTCCTCGACGAGCTCGTCGTGCCCGTGCTCTCGGAGACGGTCTCCAAGAGCCCTTGCAGTTTTCCCATGATCTCCACCACCGCCTGCGACTTGGCCAACTCACGGGCCAACCGCTGGTTCTCCGCCCGCAGCCGGCCCGGATCATCCTTGCCACCCGAGCCGGTCACCCGGTGCGCCCGCCGCGGCGCTGACGCCCCGCTGGCCAACGCGTCTCGGGCCACCATCCACTTCTGCACGTGCGACTGGTACAGGCCCTCACGGCGCAGCACCGCGGCCTTCAGCCCGTGCGGCGCCGCCTCGTACTCGGCCACCACCCGCGCCCGATACTCCGCGGTGAACGAACGCCGGAACGGACGCGCCGCCGGATCAACCGCCGCTTCTGCCGGACCAGCCGCCGGATGATCAGCACCACCAGGAAGGGCCGGAATGTTGCTACTCACGAGACGATCTCCTGTCGTGCCCTCACCGGTGGCCCGGGGCTCCGGGGTGTCTCAACACAGCCTGACAGACATCCCATGCTGAAATTTGTCAAGCGGCGGCGACGCCAGTATCGGTTTGGTGGTGCTGCCAGGCGGTGTTTTCGTCGTAGAGGGTGCCGGTCTTCAGGCAGCCATGCAGGATGCCGACGAGCCGGTTTGCGAGTTGGCGGAGCGCGGCGTGGTGGCCGATTCCGCGGCCCCGGATCGCGTCGTAGTAGGCCCGCGCGCCCGGTGACCCGTTCAGCGCGGAGAACGCTTGCTGGTGCAGCGCGGAACCGAGTCGCCGGTTGGTGGCGTAGCGGGCGAGCACGATGCTCTTCTTGCCGGAGGCTCGGGTGATCGGGCTTTGCCCGGAGTAGTTCTTGCGTGCGCGTGCGCTGGCGAACCGTCCGGTGTCATCGCCGAACTCGCCCAGGGTGCGGGCGGCCAGTACTACCCCGAGACCCGGCTGGCTGAGGTAGATATCAGCCGCCGGGTGCCGCCCAAAATGCTCATCCACCACCTGCCCGAGCTGCGTGATCTGCTCGTTGAGGGCGGTGATGATGCCGACCTGCCCGGACACCACAACCGCGTAGGCTCCTTGCGTCGTGGCTGGTTGACGCAACGCCGGTGCCCGCAGCACCGCCTGCAGTGCCTCTGTCTTGGCTTCGGCGTGGTGGCGACGTGCTGTCCGCAGCACCGCCAGCAGCTGGCCCCGGGTCAGCCTCGCTGCCCGATCGGGGTCCGCGGGCGTGTCAGATGGTCTGTGTGAGGGGTTGAGCTAACCCCGTGCGGGAGGCTCCTGCGGGAGCTGTCGCACAGATCGGAGAACACGATCATGACGATCACGATGATGCCGGGCGGCCGGGCCGCTGCGGTGAACGAGGTGCCGTCGGCGGTGGCCGATCAGCTGGTGTCGGCGACACTGGAGGACATGGCCAAGCGCAGCCGCAAGGACGAGCCGGTGCCACCGGCGCGGGTGGCGGCGCGCAAGCTGGTGGCCGAGATGGCCGGGCAGGGCTGGCTGGACGATCTGATGTCGAAGGTCGGTGACGACGGTGTCGCGTTGACCGGCGACGGCGGGTTCCTGCCGGAGATGATCAAGGCGGTGCTCGAGCGTGGACTCGAGGCCGAGCTCACCGATCACTTGGGCTACGAGCGTGGTGACCCGGCCGGGGCCGGGTCTGGCAACTCCCGTAACGGGTCGACGCCGAAGACGTTGTTGACCGAGGTCGGGCCGGTCGATCTGGACACGCCGCGGGATCGGGTCGGCAGCTTCACGCCCCGGCTGGTACCGAAGGGGACCCGCCGCCTCGGCGGCCTGTCGGACATGATCATCAGCCTCTATGCCGGTGGGATGACGGTGCGCGACATCGGCCACCACCTGCAGCGGGTCTATGGCACCGAGCTGTCCCATGACACGATCTCCAAGATCACCGACGAGGTCCTCGAAGAGGTCAAGGCCTGGCAGACCCGTCCCCTGGACGCGGTCTATCCGGTGATCTTCATCGACGCCCTGGTGGTGAAGGTCCGCGACCAGAACGTAGTGCGCAACAAGGCCTGTCACGTGGTGATCGGCGTCGATACCGACGGCGTGAAGCACGTGCTGGGCTTGTGGGTTCAGCAGCAAGAAGGCGCTCGGTTCTGGAACCAGGTGCTCGGCGAGCTGCGCAACCGCGGAGTGCGCGACGTGCTGATCGCCTGCTGCGACGGCCTGGTCGGGCTGCCAGAGGCGGTCGAGTCGACCTGGCCGCAGACAGTGGTGCAGACCTGCGTGGTCCACCTGATTCGCGCCTCGCTGCGTTACGTGTCCTACAACGACCGCAAGGCCGTCGCTGCGGCGCTCAAGCCGATCTACACCGCGGTCAACGCCGACGCCGCCTTCGACGAGCTCACCACGTTCGCCGACTCCGAACTCGGCAAGAAGTACGGCGCCACCGTCGCAGCGTGGGAACGAGCCTGGGACCGGTTCGTGCCGTTCCTGGCCTTCCCACTGGAGGTTCGCAAGGTCATCTACACCACCAACTCGATCGAGTCGTTGAACTACCAGCTCCGCAAGATCATCAAGAACCGTGGCCAGTTCCCCAATGACGACGCCATCATCAAGCTCATCTGGCTGGCCATCCTCGACATCGAAGACAAGCGCGCCGCTCTGCGAGAGAAGGACAAAGGCAAGCCGGCGAACAAGCGCACCGCCCCGCCCCGCCTGATCGAAGGCGCCACCACCACCGGCTGGCGCGCCGCCATCAACGCCCTCGACCTGGCCTACCCCGGCCGGCTCCCCGCCGGCCTCTAACCCAACGATCTTGACCACTTACACAGAAGACTTGACAGGCTCGGGTCCGCGGCCCGCGCCAACAACGACAGCGCGTCCGGTGCCGACAAGTCCTCAAACGCCTGCACTGCGGCGGGAAAGTACTGCAGCAGGGTGGAACGCAGCCGCAGCACCTGACGGGTCCGTTCCCAGATTGCAGTCTGGTGGGCTCGCGCCAGCAGTTTGATCGCGTCGACCAGATCGCTGTCCCCGGCGATCGGACGGTGGTGATCACGGTCCAGGCGGACGATCTCGGCGAGCACATGCGCATCACCGGCGTCGCTCTTCGCCCCAGAGGTCGAGTACCGGTCGCGGTAACGCGCCGCCGACATCGGGTTGATCGCGTACACCACATAGCCGGCTGCCCGCAACGCCGTCACCCACGGGCCACGGTCGGTCTCGATCCCGACCACCACCTGCCCGGCCACCTGCTCCGACGGAAGTTCTGCCCAGGCCGCCGGGGCCTGCTCGGCCACCAGCGCATGCAGCCTCGTAATGCCCTCCACCCCCTCAGGCAACCGAGCCCGAACCAGTCGGCGGCCGGCCTCGTCCTCGAGCTCGATGTCGTGGTGGTCTTCAGCCCAGTCGTCTCCGATGAACAGCACCCTGCAAACAACTCCTCCAGATAGCCCGACATGTTCACAGCACCCGGAGACATCTGCAACCTAATGATCAAGTGCTCACGCCGAAGCGGGCACGACATCCCATCAGCAGTTCAGTCACCGGCGTACCGGCAGGCGCACGATCTGTCAGTAGGCCTCCGAAGGGGGCCCGGGACGGGGAGTGCTGACCTGCCGGCCGCTGCTACAGCTGAGCCTCCCATCGAAGCCCCGCTGATCTCATTAGGGAGGGCGCCGCCCTGGCCCTGCCCGGCCTACCCGCCGAACACGGACTACGCCCGAGCGTGAACGTCACCCTCGCCGCCAGCACCCTGGCCGGGACCGACAACCAACCCGGCTACCTCAACGGCGAACCCGTCCCCGCCGACATCGCCCGGCGCCTCGCCACCCAACCCGGCGCCCAGCGCCACTACTGGCCCGTCGACCAGACCGGACACCTCCTCGACCAAACCTGCCCGCACGCACCCGGCACCCCGAACCGGCCCGGGATCGACAGCAGCCTGATCACCCACCGCTACCAACCCACCACCACCATCACCCGGCACGTCATCACCCGCGACCAACACTGCGTCATGCCCGGCTGCCGACGCAGAGCCCACACCTGCCAACTGGATCACCGCACACCCTGGCCCGACGGCCCCACCAGCGCGACCAACCTCGAACCCCTCTGCAAAAGGCACCACGACCTCAAACACCACGCCCGCTGGACCCTCACCCGCACCCCCGACGGCACCTACCACTGGACCTCGGCAACCCGACACCACTACCACTACCGACCACCCGAACTACCCATACCCCAACCCGAACCACCGAAGCAGACCGGACCCGACCCCAACGACCAACCACCGCCCTACTGATCTTGGCCGACATTCCGCCGCCGATCAGGAATACCCCGGTTGCTCAGCCGTTCGCGAACTGCTGCGCACGTACGCGATAGGCATCGAGCAGGGCATGTACATGCCGCAACTCGCCACCTTGCCTGCGGGTAGCTGGGAGTTCGATCGCTCCAGCCGGAGTCAGCGCCACGAGGACCCCCTTGGCGGTCGGACCGGTGTTCCCGTCCGGGAAGTGCGGTTCGAACGACGTGACCTGGCTCCACGGCAACCGTTCGCGATGCAGCATCGAGCGCATCGTGAGGTGCTGCTCGTCGACCGTCAACGACGACAAGCCGGCCCGGACGGTCAGCCGGGGGCGCAAGTAGTTGGGATCGATCGAGATGTCCCCGACGAACTGCGGCGCCGAAGCGACGAACTGCGGATTCGGCGAACGCACCGCCCACGTCGGCACACCCTGCGCACCCGCTGTCGGCGCGCCCCCTGCTGCTGCGCGCGAATCGCTCGGCGGGATCGGGAACTGCTCGGCGGGCTGGCCATCGTCGCCCGGCGGTGCCACAGGCGACCACCACGACGTCGCCAGCGCAGGTGCGTGCCGCGTCTGAACCGGCTCGAACATCGGCTCGGGCTCGAATGCCGGCTCGGGCTCGAGCGGCGGCGCCTCGCTTGGTGCCTGCACCTGTGGCGCCGGTTCGGCCGCCGCGGGCACGCTCGGCGTCCAGTCCACGACCGGCCCAGGATCGGCGGGACGCGCGGCCGGGCGCGGCATCTCGAAACCGAGCGCGGTGTCGTCGTCGATGTCGATCGGTACCCGCCAGGGACGCTCCGGCTCCACTGCGGCGGGTTCAGGTGCCGCGGGTTCGGGTGCGACCGCTTCGGGTGCGACCGGTTCGGGTGCGACCTGCTTCGGTAGCGCTTCGGGCGCCGGCCGGTGAGCCGCAACCTCGGCATGCGCTTGCAGCGCGGCAGACTCATGCGCGACAGGCTCAGACCACACCGGCGCCACCGCTTCGGGCACGACGACTGCCGGTTCTGGCTGTGGCGGTTCTGGCTGTGGCGGTTCTGGCGGCTGTACAACCGGAGGCGACACAGAGTCAGCGGGAGCCTGAGCGTTCGGCATCGGCAGACGATCCGCGCCCCGCACCGGGCTCGGCGCGTCCGCGGGCAAAGCGGCCGGCGGCAGTGGAATGACCGGTGGCCCGCTCGGCGGCGGGAAGCTGCCGATCGGCAAGCCCGTCGGCGGCGGGAATTCGCCAGGCGGCGGAAAACCCGCTGGTGGGATCGGTCCTGTCTGCGCCGGGGGCATCGCCGGCCCGGGTGGCTGTTGGCCGGCGATCCCTGGCTGCGTCGCCGCGACCGGCGTCGCCGCGAACGGCGTCGTCGCAACCGGTGGTGGCCCGACCGGTGGTGGCCCGACCGGTGGCGGCCCGACCGGTGGCGGCGTGGCAGCAGCAGGGATCGAGGGTTGCGGGGCGGGTTGCCAGCCCGCCGGAGGCGCGACCGGCACCGGTTGACCGGCCGGCCCAGCAGGCCCAGGCGGCACAGCCCGCGCCGGCATCGGCGGCGCAGCGGCCACCGGCGCCGGACCCGGAGCGCGATTGGCCGCGGGGGCCGTGTCGTGGGCGATCACGTCGGGCATCCGCATGATGTCCGGCACCCAGCCGGAAGCGGTGCTCGCCGGCCCGCGGATCAGGAACTGCGTGCGCGGCCAGCCCTGGCTGACCTCGACGTTGGCCAGCTCGCCGGCGAACTCCGACGCGGTCGGCGGCCGGTGGTCCTTGTCCTTGCTCATCGCCCGGATCAGCAGGTCCGAGAGCTGCATCGGCACCCCGGTGCCCATCAGCGGCCGCACCGGATCGCGCAGGATCCGCAAGATCACCGAGGCAGGCGACTCGCCGTCGTACGCCCGGAACGCCGACTGCCCCGCGATCAGCTGGTACAGCGACGATGCCAGCTCGTACACGTCCGTCGCCGCGGACGTGCCACCGCCCTCGAGCAACTCCGGCGCGGCATGCAGTGTGGTGAAGTCGAACAGGCCCGCGGTCGTCTGCGTCGAGGACTGCAGCATCGCCACGCCGAAGTCGGCGAGTGCGGGCTCGCCGAACTCGGTCACCAGGATGTTCTGCGGCTTGACGTCCCGGTGCAAGATCCCGCCGCGGTGCGCCGTCTCCAGCGCGCCGGCGATCTTGATTCCGATGGAGACGGCGTCCTGCACCGGCAGCCCGACCCCGCCGTGCAACCGGTCGGCGATCGCGCCCGAGCACAGTTCGAGCACCAGCACCGGCCGTCCGTCCGCCGTCCGGAACGTGCGGAACAGCGTGACGATGTTCGGGTGCGAGCTCAGCGACCCCAGCGCGACCGATTCGCGCTCGAACGACTCGATCGCGCGCGCCGAGGCGTCGCGCACATTGAGCAGTTTGAGGGCGACGAGCCGTCCGGTGTCGATCTCCCGGGCCCGGTAGACGGTGGCGAGGCTGCCTACGCCGATCTCGAAGGTCTCGACGAAGCCGGGAAACATGTCGTTGCCGGTCGCCTTGTCCTTGCGCCGCAGCGCCACGGTCTTCCCTTCGTCCTCCCAGGCAGTTCGCGTCCGAGAATAACAAGCGAATCCGGGCAGAACATGCCTTCGGGCGACCGGGTGGCCATGATCAGCCGAGGGCGGCCATCGGCTGCGTCCGGCGCGGGCGCACCAGCGCCACCGCGAACGCGGCCGCCGCGACCGCCGAGATCGCCAAGACCACCAGCGTCACGGCCATGGCATGGCCGGATGCCCGCGGGCCCGGGGCATGCACGAGCGTCAGGTAGGTCGTGCCGAGCGTCGCCACGCCGACGACCTGGCCCAACTGGAACACCGTCACCAGCACGCCGCTGGCGTCCGCGGCGTCGGCGAGCGGCACGTGGGTCAGGGCCACCGCGATGATCGGGCTGAACGCCAGACCCAGCGCCAGACCGATGATCAGCAGCACGACCTCGAACTCGGCACCGCCACTGCTGCCGCCGCGAAGTACCGGCGCCAGCGCGAGGTAGCCGAGCGCCGCCACCGCCATCCCGAACGGGATCATCGGCCCGTGCAGCCGCGGCGGCAGCAACCGCCAGGTCAACCCGGTGGCAGCGAAGCCCACCGCGACCGGCGCGAACACCAGCCCGGCGTGCGCGGGGCTCTCCCCCAGCCCGGACTGCAGATGCAGCGCCATCGCGAACAGGTAGCCCCCGTAATTGATCATGGCCACGAACAGCGCGGCCGCGCCAACCACCAGGCCTGGGGCGCGCAGCACCCGGCCGGACACCAGCGGCGCACCGCCGCGAGCGGCGAGCCGCCGCTCGATCACGACGAACCCGGCGAACGCGAACGCGCTGGCACCGAGCGATACCCATCCCCACACCGGCCAGTTCTCCTCGTGACCGAGCACCAGCGGCACGACGAGCAGCAGAACAGCCACCGACAAGGTCAGCACACCGGCCGGGTCGAGCTGCCGGGCACGCTCGCCCCGGTCGGCCGGCAGCAACCGGCCGGCCAGCACCAGCAGCACGATCCCGATCGGGACGTTGACGAGGAACACCGGCCGCCAGCTCGTCCCGAACAGGTCGGCGCTGACCAGCACGCCGCCGAGCACCTGGCCGATGACCGAGCCGCAGGCGATCACGGCCGAGTACAGCGACAGTGCCCGCGCGCGCGCCGGCCCGGCGAAGTTGCGCTGGATCAGGCTCATCACCTGCGGCATCATCAGCGCCGCACCGACGCCCTGCACCAGCCGGAACGCGATCAGCGCTCCGGTCGTGGGCGCCAGCCCGCACAGCAGCGACGCGGCCGTGAAGGCGATCAGGCCGGCCCGGAAGGCGCGACCGTGGCCGAACCGGTCGCCCAGCCGGGCACCGGTGATGAGCAGGACGGCATAGCTGATCGTGTACCCGGCGATCGAAAGTTGCAGCCCCGCACCGGACGCGTGCAGGTCCGAACGCAGGGTCGGCGCGGCGACGTTCACGATCGCGACGTCGAGGATCGCCATGAACTGCCCGAGCAGCAGCACGGCCAGGAGAGGACCCGGCCGGGCCCGGGCGGAGGAGTCGGCGGGACGATCGAGAACAGCGGTCATGCAACTCAGGCTCCGGCCGCGGCGACACCGGTGGTGAGTGCCCGGTGATCCTGGTACCCACAGCACCCGTTTGGGCCGATGTCGGTGGCGCAGGCTGTAATGATGAGCGTGATGGCAGGCACGTACAGCAAGGCGCGGCGCGAGGAACTGGCCTCGTTCCTCCGCTCGCGCCGCGACCGGGTCACCCCGGCGGATGTGGGCCTCGCACCGGGCGTCCGCCGGCGCACGCCCGGCCTGCGCCGCGAAGAGGTCGCGCAGCTCGCCGGCGTGGGCGTCACGTGGTACACCTGGCTCGAGCAGGGCCGTCCGATCAACGCCAGCGTGCAGGTCCTCGACGCGATCGCGCGGGTGCTGCGCCTCGGCGGCAGCGAACGCTGGCACCTGTACCGGCTCGCCGAGGTGCCCGGCGTCCCGTCACCGCCGTCCAACGAGAACGTGCCTTCGGAAGTGTTCGCGGTGCTCGACGCGCTCGACCCGTCACCGGCGTGCGTCTACAACGGCAAGTACGACCTGCTGGCCTGCAACGAGGCCTACGCGGCGCTGTTCCCGTACCTCGTCGAGGCCACCGGCATCCGGCGCAACGCGCTCTGGCAGATGTACGCCGGCCCCCAACCGGCACCCGTCACCGACCTCGACGTCTGCACCGCGATGATCGCGACGCTGCGCGCCAACTACGCCAACCACGTCGGCGAACCGGAGTGGGTCGAGCTCATCGACACGCTGTGCGCCGCGAACTCCGAGTTCGCCCGGCTGTGGGCCGAGCACCCGATCGCCGAGCCCGGCATGCCGGTCACCAAAGCGTTCCAGTGCTTCGGCCTGGGGACGGTGCGGGTGCGGGCCACCGGCTTCCCGCTGGCCCGCACTGTCGACCTGCGCATGGTGGTCTACATCCCCGAGACGGCCGCCGACGTGGCGCTGATCGGCGAACTCCGCGCCCGGGTGGCGCGCCGGCTGCAGCCCGCCTGACCCGGAGCCGAGCTAGCTCTCGCCGCCGATGCCGGCGGCCACCTGCAGTTCCTCCGCATGCTCGACGCGGTCGAGTTCGGTCCGTTCCGGCTGCGCGATCTCGCCACGGTCGGCTGCGGCCAGCGCGCGGTGCACGCTGGAAAGCACGATCGCGGCCACCAGCACCGTCCCGGCGCCGAGCACGAACGGCACGTGCGCATTGAAGTGCTCGACCAGCTTCCCGGCGACGAACGGGGCGAGCCCGCCGCCGATGAAGCGGACGAAGCCGTAGGTCGCCGACGCCACCGGACGCTCGACCGGCGCGATGCTCATGACTGCGGTGGTCACCAGGGTGTTGTTCACGCCGATGAAGATGCCGGCCACGATCACCGCGACGATCACCGTCGTGGGGTTGTCCGGCCAGATGCCGATCACGGCCAGGTCGGCGGCCATCAGCACGAAGTTGCCGTACAGCGTCGTGGCGGTGCCGAACCGGGCCTTGAGCCACGGCGCGCCGAACACGGCGAAGATCGCCACCAGCACGCCCCAGGCGCAGAACACCAGGCCCAGCTTGATCGGGCTGGAGATGCCCATCAGGAACGGCGAGTAACCGAGCAGCGTGAAGAAGCCCCAGTTGTAGAGCAGCCCGACCACGCTCGTGGTCGCGAGCGCGCGGTGCCGAAGCGCCTTGATCGGTTCGGTGATGCTCTCCTTGCGCTCGGGCGTCGGCGTCTTGGGCAGCAGGAACACGGTCGCGATCAGCGCGATGCCCATCAGCACGGAGACCCCGAAGAAGGGCGCGCGCCAGCTGACGTTGCCCAGCACTCCGCCCAGCAGCGGGCCGGCCGCGATGCCGATGCCCAGCGCCGTCTCGTACAAGACGATCGCTCCGGCGAACCCGCCGGACGCCGAGCCGACGATCACCGCGAGGGAGGTCGCGATGAACAGGGCATTGCCCAGCCCCCAGCCGGCGCGGAAGCCCACGATCCCGTCGATGCCGCCCGAGGCACCGGCGAGCGCGGCGAACACGACGATGAGCGCGAGACCGGTGATCAGGGTGCGCTTGGCCCCGATGCGGCTGGACACCCATCCGGTTACCAGCATGGCGACCGCGGTGACCACGAGGTAGCTGGTGAACAGCAACTCGACCTGGGCCGGCGTCGCGTGCAGCTTGTCGCGCAGCGAGGCCAGGATCGGGTCGACCAGGCCGATGCCCATGAAGGACACCACGCAGGCGAACGCGACGGCCCACACCGCGCGGGGCTGCTTGAACGGGCTGACGGCAACGCCGTGCGAACTCATGAACTGGTTACCTCGGATCGGATCGGGTTGTTGACAAGTCGTCGGACGGCGGGCAGGGCGGCGACGAGCAGGGCGCGGTCGTCGGGATCGAGACGTTTCACCTCGGCGAGCAGCGCCTGGGCCCGCGCGTCGTGGCGCTCGGCCAGCACGTCACGCCCGAGGTCGGTGATCCGGACCAGCGTGGCTCGCCCGTCGGTGGGGTCGGCGATGCGCTCGGCGTAACCGGCAGCCTCGAGCCGGTTCACCAGGGTGGTCATGCCCGGCTGCGAAATCGCCTCGCGCTCGGCCAGGTCGGAGATGCGCATCGGGCCGCGGGCGAGCAGGCTGTCCAACGTGGTGACGGTGCTGGTGCTGACCTGCTGGGGTGCCCTGCGGCGGACCCACATCGTCAGATGCTCGATACCCTCCGCCACGGCGCGCAGCTGATCGTCCACCCGGCAAGTGTATAACTCACTTATATAACCCTCCGATGTTCCGTGCCTCACGTCCCCGTTGAGTGGCGACTTCTCGGTTGAGTGGCGACCTGTAGCCCGCCACTCAACGCGAAACCCGCCACTCAACGAGAGGAGGACGGGACGGGTGGGGCAGGATCGGCACGTGACCGTCCCCGGCGGCAACGGCGCCGCAGCCCCGCATGAGCAGCTCGACGAGTACGTCCGGCCCCGGCTCGCCGCACTGCCGGACAGCCCGGGTGCAGCCGAGCCGCGGCTGCTGCGGCTCTTCGACGCGATGGCCGGCAGCCGGCAGCTGGACCTGCAGGCCCGCCGGCTGCGCGAGCGCGGCGTCGGCTTCTACACGATCGGGTCCGCCGGGCACGAGTCGAACGCGCTGGTCGCCGAGGCGCTGCGCGTGGACGACCCGGCGCTGCTGCACTACCGCTCCGGCGGCTTCTTCCTGCAGCGCGCGATGCAGGCCGGCCGCTCGCTGGAGGACGGTCTGCGGGCGGTGCTGCTCGGCATGGTCGCCGCTACGTCCGATCCGGCATCAGGCGGCCGGCACAAGGTGTTCGGGGACGCGAGCCTGTCGGTGATCCCGCAGACGTCCACGATCGCCTCGCACCTGCCGCGCGCGGTCGGCGTCGCGTTCGCCCTAGGGCGCGCGAAGCGGCTCGGCCTCGACTCGGCGTGGCCGCACGACGCCGTGACGGTGTGCAGCTTCGGCGACGCGAGCCTGAACCACTCCACCGCGGTAGGGGCACTGAACACCGCCGGGTACTGCGTGGCACAGGGGTTGCCGCTGGCCCTGCTGTTCGTGTGCGAAGACAACGGCCTGGGCATCTCGGTGCCCAGCCCGCACGGTTGGGTGGCCGAGGCCGCGCACCGTCCTGGCATCGGCTACGTGACCGCGTCCGGCGACGACCCGGACGGCCTGACGGCGACGCTCGCCGAGACCGTCGAGGCGGTGCGGCGCACCCGGCGTCCCGCGCTGCTGCACCTGCGCACCGTCCGCTATCTCGGGCACGCGGGGACCGATGTCGAGTCGGGCTATCGCGCCCCGTCCGCCCTTGCCGCCGACCGCGAACGCGACCCGCTGCTCGCCCTAGCCGCAAGAATCGGTGGTTCCGAGCCGGCCGCCCGCTACGACGAGATCGGGCGCATCGTGGCCAAGCTCGCCGATGAGGTCGCCCCGGCACCCACGCTGCGTTCCGCGCCGGCGATCATCGCGCCGCTGGCTCCGCGCGACGACGCCGCGATCGCCGCCGACGCCGGCAGGCGCGCCGATTCCGAGGCACGGCTGGCCGCGTTCGGCGGCAAACTGCCCGAGCGGGCCGGCCCAATGACTCTCGCCCAGAACATCAACGCCGCCCTCACCGACGCGCTGGCCGCCCGGCCCCAGGCCGTGGTGTTCGGCGAGGACGTCGGCCGCAAGGGCGGCGTCTACGGCCTCACCCGCGGGCTGCAGCAGCGCTTCGGCGCCCCACGCGCGTTCGACACGCTGCTGGACGAGCAGGCGATCCTCGGGCTCGGGCTAGGCCTCGGCGTCACCGGTCTGCTGCCCATCCCCGAGATCCAGTACCTGGCCTACCTGCACAACGCCGAGGACCAGCTGCGCGGCGAGGCCGCCAGCCTGCGCTTCTTCTCCGCCGGCAGCTACACGAACCCGATGGTGGTGCGTATCGCCGGGCTGGGCTACCAGAAGGGCTTCGGCGGACACTTCCACAACGACGACGCGGTGGCGGTGCTGCGCGACGTACCCGGGCTCGTGGTCGCGGTGCCGTCGCGACCCGAGGACGCCGCACCGATGCTGCGGTCGTGTCTGGCCGCGGCGAGCCTGCACGGCCAGGTGAGCGTGTTCCTGGAGCCGATCGCGCTGTACCACGAGCGCGACCTGCACTCGGCCGGCGACCGTGGCTGGCTGGCCGACTACTCGCTCGACACGCAGGCGGCGATCGGTTCGGCCCGCGTGCACGGCGCCGGTGCGGACCTGACGATCGCGACGTTCGGCAACGGGGTGCGCATGTCGCTGCGCGTTGCCGAACGCCTTGCCGCACAAGGCATCTTCGCCCGGGTGCTGGACCTGCGCTGGATCAGCCCGCTGCCGGTCGAGGACCTGCTGCGCGAAGCGTCCGCGACCGGCCGGGTGCTGGTCGCGGACGAGACGCGCCACGCGGGCGGTGTCGGCGAGGGCGTGATCACCGCTCTCGTCGAGCACGGTTTCGCCGGCCGGATCGCCCGCGTGGCGAGCACCGACAGCTACGTCCCGCTGGGCGACGCCGCCACCTTGGTGCTGCTGTCCGAGTCGGACATCGAGTCCGCGGCACTCTCCTTGATGGGCTGAGGGAGCTCGGTGGGCTGACGGAGCCCGGCGACCACCGCGATGGTCAGCGCCGACACGATCACGCCAAGGCTGAGCAGGGACGGGATCTCCGGCACCGACTCGCTGATCGTCTTGTGCGCCGCCTGCAGGAACAGCTTCACCCCGATGAACGCCAGGATGAACGCCAGCGCCTTGCCCAGGTGCTCGAAGCGCTCCAGCAGACCGCTCAGCAGGAAGTAGAGGGCGCGCAGGCCGAGGATCGCGAAGGCGTTGCTGGAGTAGACGATGAACGCGTTGTCGCTCACCGCGAGCACCGCCGGGACGCTGTCGACCGCGAACACCAGGTCGGCGGCCTCGATCGCCACCACCACGGCGAGCAGCGGCGTGGCGACGCGGCGGCCCGCCTCGCGCACCACGAACCGGGCGCCGTGGTACTCCTCCGACACCGGGACCACCTTGCGCAGCAGGCGTACCGCCAGGCTCTTGCCGGGATCGACCGTGTCGTCCTCGTCGCGCAGCAGCTTGATCGCGCTCCACACCAGGATCGCACCGAAGACGAACAGCACGGCGGCGAAGCGACTGACCACGGCAACTCCGGCTGCCAGGAAGACGCCGCGGAACACCAGCGCGCCCAGCACGCCGAAGAACAGCACCCGGTGCTGGTACTGCCGCGGCACCTGGAAGTAGCCGAAGATCAGCGCGAAGACGAACAGGTTGTCGACGGACAGGCTCTTCTCCAGCAGCCATGCCGTGGTGAAGTCGACCGCAGGGCCGGCGCCGAGCGTGAAGCCGACGACGAGCGCGAAGATCAGCGACACGCCGACCCAGACGGCGCTCCAGGTGGCCGCCTCGCGGAAGCCGATCACGTGGGTGCGGCGGTGGGCGAACAGGTCGATGAGCAGCATGACGGCGATGACCGCGCCGAGCGCGAGCCAGGCCCAGAGGGGGACGGTGGTCATGCCGCTCAGTCTTCCTGCCACAATCGCGCCAGCTTGAGTCGACTTTCGGCCGTGCTTTCCGCTCCTGTTTGCCGGAAGCAGGCAATCAGAGCGGCTGTGCGGGCCAGCCGAGCAGCCGGGCGCCGAGCACCGCGGCGTGCAGCGCGAACGCATCCCGCGGCGACGCCGGGTTCGCGCCGGTGAGCGCCCGGACCCGGTCCAGCCGGTAGGTCACCGCGCGCACCGACAGGTGCAGCTCACGCGAGGCCTGCGCGGTGTTGCTTCCCGCGGCGAAGTAGGCGGCGAGCGTGTCGAGCAGCGGCTGCGCACCGCCGCGTGCCTGGGTCAGCGGGCCGAGCAGGCTGGTGATCAGGTCGGCGATAGCGGCGCGATCGCGCAGCAGCACCTGGTAGGCGAGCAGGTCCTGCGCGTGCACGATCGGCTCGTCCAGGCCGGCCCGCCCGGACAGGTCCAGCGCGTCGCGCGCCTCGTCGTACGACGTGAGCACGCCGGCCGCACCCGGCCGGGCGCGCCCCACGCCGAGGCGCCACGCGCCGATGTCCGTCCGCCGGCGCAGGTCGACGCGATCGCCGGTCGGCTGCAGCACGCCGGCGATCCGGGCTGCGGCGGCTCGGGTCGCGTCGTCATCCGGCGCGGCGAACACCGCGATCAGCCTGCCCTCCTTGGTCGCGACGAACGCGTCGCCCGGCCCGGCCGCAACGGCACGCTCGACCAGCGGCACGATCGGGGCGGCGTCGGTGATCTCGCGCTCGGCCCGCACGACGACCACGGCGTGCGAGCCGGCAAGGTCCAGCCCGAAGCCGGCGGCACGCTGCACCAGCGCACCCACGTCGGCACGCCCGGACAGCAGGTCGTCGACGAACTCGCGGCGCGCCGACGCCTGTTCACGCACCAGGGACTGGCGCGCCTGCTGGTACCCGGCGGCGAGCGCAGCCATCGCTTCGTCGATCGCCTGCAGCATCAGCTCGCCGGCCGCGGCGATCGCGGGCGCGTCGGCCTCCTCGGCCACGGCCGGCAACTGCCGCCACAGCCGGCGCGCCGCGGCGAGATACACCTCGACCAGGGCACGGAGGGCGACTCCCTGACGCGCCGCGTCCCGTCCTCGCGCACGGCAGCGCTGCAGCATGCCGCGGTGCCCGGAGCCGTCGGTGACCGCGCGAGCCAGGTCGGGCACGAACTCGCCGAGCAGCGCGGGATCGAGGCCGCCCGCCTCCGCCGAGGCGTCGGACGCGATCCGCTGCCCGGTCGCGTCCGGAAGGATCATCGGGTCAGGTGTCGGCGTCGCCGGCGTTGCGCTGCCGGGTGATCACGGCCGCGGTGCTGATACGAGTCACAGCCACACCGTACCGTCCGGCACTCAGCCGAAGCTGGATTCCGATCAGCCAGATCAGCGGCGTTCTTGCCCGGTTCGGGGTTCACTCGAGCGGCGCGCCGTTTGCTCGAAGCGAACGCGACGTTGCGCGTATCGTGCAGCCATGCGTCAAGAGGATCGCCTCGGCCTGATCCTGGAGCAGCTCAACCAGCACGGCTCGGTCGGTGTGGGCGAGCTGGCCGGGCAACTCGCCGTCTCCGAGGCGTCGGTACGCCGTGACCTGCACCTGCTCGAGCAGCAGAAGCTGCTCACCCGTACCCACGGCGGGGCCGTCGCGTCCGGGGGCGTGCTCTACGAGCTGCCGATGCGGTACCGGGGCGGGCAGCACAACGAGGCCAAACGCGCGATCGCGCGATGCACCGCGTCCTTGCTGCCCGCTGACGTCACGTCCGTCGGGCTGAACGGCGGTACGACGAACACCGAGGTGGCGCGCGCCCTCGCGACGCGACCGCGTCTGCGCGTGGTGACCAACGCGCTCAACATCGCCTCCGAGCTCGCGGTCCGCTCGAACATAGAGTTGGTGGTGTGCGGGGGCAGCGCGCGGCCGGAGTCCTACGAGCTGGTCGGCCCGCTGGCCGAACTCGTGCTGTCGAACCTGAACCTGGACCTCGCGATCATCGGCGTGGACGGGCTGAGCGCCGCGGCCGGGTTCACCACGCACCACGAGGTCGAGGCCCATACCAACCGCGCGCTGGTGCGTGCTGCCGGGCGCGTCATCGTCGTCGCCGACTCGAGCAAGCTGGGCAGGCGCGGGTTCGCCAAGATCTGCGACATCTCGGCGGCATCGGACATCGTCACCGACGAGCACGCCGACCCGAAGGCCGTCGCCGAGCTGGAGCGGCTCGGCCCGCGCGTGCACGTGGTCCAGATCCCGCAGCCGGAGGTTCCGTAGCCGGACTCGGTCCCGGTCGCCAGGCGTGGGTCGCCTGGGGGGCAGGCTGGCACCTGGACCTTGAATCGAGCAAGACCGATCACGATACCTGCTTGATTCTGGACAGATCGCGCAGTGCGCTGGCAGGATGACCGGCATGCCTGCAACGACGGCCCGAGCGCTCGTGGTCGGTGACGCCAACCCCGACCTCGTGCCGCACGGCGCTGCCGGAAGGAACCATGACTGACGATCGCCCCGCGCGCACCCACGTCGCCCGCGAGATCCAGAGCCAGCCCCGCGTCTGGGCCCGCGCGCTCGATCAACTCGGCACGGTAGGCGCCGTGCTGCCCCAGCGCGGCGAGCGGGTCGCGGTGATCGGGTGCGGGACGTCGTGGTTCATGGCCGAGTCGTACGCGCACCTGCGCGAACAGTGCGGGGCGGGCGAGACCGACAGCTTCGCCGCTAGTCAATTCCCCGCCGGGCGTGGCTACGACCGGGTGGTGGCGATCTCCCGCTCCGGCACCACCACCGAGGTGCTGCGCGCGATCGACGCGACGCAGGTTCCGGTGCTGGCGCTGACCGCGGTGCCCGACGCACCGATCGGTCGAGCCGCGGACCAGCGGATCGTCCTGGACTTCGCCGACGAGCGGTCGGTCGTGCAGACCGTGTTCGCCACCACCGCGCTGATGCTGCTGCGCGGCTCGCTCGGCGAACCGCTGGAGGCCGTGCTCGGCCAGGCCGCCGCGGTGCTGGCCGGGGACCACGCGGTGCCATCGGCGATCGGCGCCGGCTCGCAGTTCACCTTCCTCGGCCAGGGCTGGGCGTACGGCATCGCGCGCGAGGCCGGCCTGAAGATGCGCGAGGCCGCCCAGCTGTGGACCGAGTCCTACCCGCAGATGGAGTACCGCCACGGCCCGATCTCCGTCGCCCAGCCCGGTCGCACGGTCTGGGTGTTCGGTGAGCCGGTGACCGGACTGGCCGCCGACGTCGCCGCGACCGGCGCCGCGTTCGTCGACGACCGTCTCGACCCGGTAGCCGACCTGATCCGCGCGCAACTGCTCGCCGTACGGCGGGCCGAGGAACAGGGCCTGGATCCCGACCGGCCACGGCACCTAGCCCGGTCGGTCGTGCTGCCCGAGGTGATCTCCCAGGTGAGCTCAGCACCGTGATCCTGTGCCTGTGCCCGAGCCCGGCGATAGACGTGACGTACCACGTCGACGCGCTGCACGTCGGGGAATCCACCCGGGTGCGCTCGCTGACGCGGCGCGCGGGCGGCAAGGCGGTGAACGTGGCGTGCGTTCTGCATGCCGTCGGGGCGGACGGCCACGTGCTCGCCCCGGTAGGCGGGCCGGCAGGCGCGGAGTTCGCCGAACTGCTGCGCGCCACGGGCGTCCCGGCGGACCTGGTCCCGGACCCGGCACCGACCCGCACCACGATCGCAGTCGTCGACTCCGGCGGCCAGGCGTCCGTCCTGCTCGAACCGGCTGTAACACGCGACTGGCCGGCACTGCTCGCCCGTGCCGAGGCGCTGATCCCCGCGGCAGAGGTCGTGGTGGTCAGCGGGTCGATGCCCGAGGGCGCGCCACCGGACGCGCTCGCCACTGTGATCGCGCTGGCGCGCGCAGCCGGCCGGCCGATCATCGTGGACACGAGCGGACCGGCGCTGCTGCAGGCGCTGGACGCGGGCGCGACACTGGTCAAGCCGAACGCCGCCGAGCTCGCCCAGGTCGCGCCGGAACAACCCGATCCGGTGCTCGCTGCCCGCACTCTGGCCACCCGGTACGCAGGGACGGTCGTGGTCGCCTCGCTCGGCGCCGACGGTGCCGTGCTGGCCGGGCCGGACGGCGCGTGTCACGCGCGGCCGGGCGCGGCCCTGACCGGCAACCCGACCGGGGCGGGGGACGCGCTGGTGGCCGGCCTCGCGCGCGGCCTCGCGGCGGGGCACGCCGTGCCCGAACTGCTCGCCGAGTCGGTCGCGCTGTCGGCTGCCGCCGTGCTGCACCCGTTCGCCGGACGGCTCGACCCGGCCGAGTACGCCCGGCAGCGCGCGGCAGTCACCGTGCGCGCGCTGCAGGGACAGCCATGACCGTCGCCCGCACCGGCGACCTGGTTCGCGCGGCTGCCGAACGCGGCGCCGCGGCCGGGGCGTTCAACGTGGTGACGCTCGAGCACGCCGAGGCGATCGTGCAGGCGGCCGAGGACGCCGACGTTGCGGTGATCTTGCAGCTCAGCGAGAACGCGGTCCGCTTCCACCGCGGCGCAGCCGGGCCGATCGCCGCGGCATGCGGGGTGTTGGCGCGCGAGTCGAGCACGCCGGTGGCCCTGCACCTGGACCACGTCACCGACGATGCGCTTGCCGGACAAGCCGAATCGTGCGGCTTCAGCTCGCTGATGTTCGATGCGGGCGCACTCGCGTACGGCGAGAACGTCCGGCGCACCAAGGCAGCGGCCGAGCGGGCGCACGCTGCCGGGCTCTGGCTCGAGGCCGAACTGGGTTATGTCGGCGGCAAACCGGATGCGCCACGCAGTGCGCACTCCCCCGGCGTGCGCACCGATCCGGACGAGGCCGTCGGCTACGTCCGCGCCACCGGCGTCGATGCGCTCGCCGTCGCGGTGGGCAGCTCGCACGCGATGACCGCGCAGACCGCCACGCTGGACGTCGAACTGATCGCCCGGCTGCGTGAGCGGCTCGACGTCCCGCTGGTGCTGCACGGCTCGTCCGGCGTTCCGGACGAGGCGCTGCGTGCCGCGGTTCGCGCGGGCATCGCGAAGGTCAACGTCGGGACCGCGCTCGGCCAGGCGATGACGGCGGCCATCCGGCGGAGCCTCGACGCCGACCCGGCGCTGGTGGATCCACGCAAGTTCCTGGCGCCGGCGCGTGATGCGATCGCCGGCGCCGTCCGGCACATCCTGAACGTGCTCGGCTGATTCAGCGCGCGCCCGCGGTGGCCGCGTCCAGCGACGCCTGCTGCTGCGCGGCGTACAGCGCGATCGGGTCAGCCACCTGGCGCCCGATCACGTCCGAGAGCCAGCCGGCGTCCCGGCGAGCCGCGGCGAGCGCATCGTCACGGCTGCCGTCGTCGGTGAGGTTCGACTGGAAGATGCCGGCCGCCGAACGCGGCAGGAAGTCCTCGTAGACGATCGGCGTCGCGGTGAGCGAGCCGGACTCGACCAGGTCGGCCAGGTCGGCCAGGTCGGCACCCGGCGCCGGTGCCCCGGTCGCCGCGAACGTGAAAAAGCCGAGGCCTTCGCGCAGCAGACCGAGTTCGGTGGCCGGCAGTCGCTCGCGCCACACCGAGGCGGCCACCTCGGCACGCGTGCCGCCGTCAGTCGCGAGCCGCCGGTCGACCTCGGCGAGCATGGCGTCGTACCGGTCACGCCCGGCCTCGGTGAGCGCGATGCCGCGCGCCTCTACCTCGCCGAAGCGGACCCGGAGCGATCCGGGTGCGATCGTCCCGTCCACGCCGCGGAACAGCCGTTCCTCGGCAAGCGCACGGAAGGACGTCTGGCGCAGCAGCACGTCCGGCCCGTCCCAGCGCGGTGGGCCTTGGATGGTGTCGATCATCGTGACGCCACGCCCCTCCATCCGCCGGTACAGCTCGTCGATGTCCAGCACTCGCGGCGTCAGGTGGTTGATGTGGGTGGACGTCACGCCGCCGATGTCCGCCGCGACCGCGGACACCGCCTCGAGTTCGGCGTACCAGGCGCGGTCGACCGGCTCGGGCGAGAGTTCGAACGCCGCGGTAGCCAGCTTGAGGAACGCCTCCGCGTCCTCCCCGGCGAGCCCGCCGTCGGCGATCGCCTTGTCGGCAAGGGTGATCAGCTCAGGGCTGAACAGCACCCGCCGGGCCAGGAACGCATCCAGGCGGCGCTGCAGGTCGGCCGGGAAGAACCGCCGATCGTCGGTCACCAACATCGAGGTGAACATGCGGAACGGGTTGCGCGCCAGCTCGTCGGCACTCACCGGGCGGAACGCGGTGCTGATCACGGGGACGGCCGCCCGGGCCGCCTCGCGCAGGTCGTAGAAGCCGACCGGATACATGCCGAATGCCGCGAAGACGCGCGCGACCTGTGCCAGCTCGGTGGGCGTGCCGACCCGGATCGCGCCGTGCCGCTCGGCGGTGACCCGGTGCAGCGAGCCCAGTCGCTGCGCTGCGGCGCCCTCACGCGCGGCGACCTCGGCGTTGACCGCCGACGCCACCTCGACCAACGTGGTGTACGCGGGCACCTCACGTCCGTACAGCTCGGCCATCCGCGCCGCGAACGCCGAGCGCAGCTCCCAGGTCGCCCAGTTGCGCATGATCAGGCGAGCGCGCCGAGCACGCGGTCGAGTGCCGCCAGCCCCTGGTCCAGCTCGTCCGTCGAGATCGTCAGCGCCGGGCGGAAGCGCAGTGCCGCCTCGCCGCAGCCGAGCACCAGCACGTGCTCGTCCTCGCGCAGCCGGCGGATCACCTCGTTGCGCAGTTCGGCCGTGGGCAGCGTGAAGGCGCACATCAGCCCGCGTCCGCGCACCTCGGTGACGATCGGATGCCTCGCGGCGAGCGCCGTCAAGCCGTCGAGCAGGTAGCTGCCGAGTTCGGCGGCGCGGGCGATCAGGCCGTCAGCTTCGATGACCTCCAGGATGCGGCGGGCGCGGACCATGTCGGTGAGGTTGCCACCCCAGGTGGAGTTGATCCGCGAGGACACCGCGAACACGTTGTCCGCAACCTCGTCGACGCGGCCGCCGGCCATCACGCCGCAGACCTGCGCCTTCTTGCCGAAGGCGACGACGTCCGGCTGCACGCCCAGCTGCTGGTAGGCCCATGCGGTGCCGGTCATGCCGACGCCGGTCTGCACCTCGTCCATGATGAACAGCGCGTCGAACTCGCGGCACAGCGCCTGCATCGCCTGCAGGAACTGCGGGCGGAAGTGGTTGTCGCCGCCCTCGCCCTGGATCGGCTCGGCGATGAAGCAGGCGATGTCGTGCGGGTGCTGCTCGAACGCGGCGCGCGCTGCGGCGAGGGTCTCCCGCTCGGAGGCCGCGACGTCGGCGTTGCCGTTGATCGACGGCGACGGGATGCGCGGCCAGTCGAACTTGGGGAAGCGCGCGACCTTGTTCGGGTCGGTGTTGGTCAGGCTCATCGTGTAGCCGGTGCGGCCGTGGAACGCCTTCTGCAGGTGCAGCACCTTGGTGCCCAGGTCGGCGTCGATGCCGTGCGCCTCGTTCCACCGCGACTTCCAGTCGAACGCGATCTTGAGGGCGTTCTCGACCGCGAGCGCGCCGCCGTCGATGAAGAACAGGTGCGGCAGCGCCGGGTCGCCCAGCACGCGCGCGAAGGTGTCCACGAAGCGCGCCATCGGCACGGTGTAGATGTCGGAGTTGGACGGCTTGTTGACGGCGACCCGGCCGAGCTCGGCGAGGAACTCGCTGTCGTCGGCGAGCGCGGGGTGGTTCATGCCCAACGCGGACGAGGCGAAGAAGGTGAACAGGTCGAGGTAGCGGCTGCCGTCGCGCGCGTCGACCAGTTCGGCGCCGTGCGACTTGTCCAGGTCGAGCACCAGCTCGAAGCCGTCGACGAGCATGTGGGCGGCAATGGTCTCGTGGACCTGGGCGGGGCTGAGGGCGCGCAGCGCGGCCGGAGTCGACGTCGTCATGCCGCGAGTCTACCGGAATAGTTCCTGCGATCTAGCCGCTTCCGCCGGAACTTTTACCGTCAGCGATCGGATGTGGACGAGCCTCGAAGAATGTCTGCAGCACCACCGTGGTCCTGGTGGACACGTTCGCGCGGCGGCGGATCTCGCGGATCAGGCCTTCGAGCGCACCCGGCGTCGCGACCCGCACGTAAAGGACGAAGCTGTCCTCGCCGGCCACCGAATGGCACGCCTCGATCGCGCTGAGCCCGGTGAGTCGCTCGGGGATGTCGTAGTCGTGCTCGGGATCTAGCGGACTGATCGCGATGAACGCCGCCAGCGGCAACCCCAGGGCCTCCGGGTCGACGCGCGCGGTGTACCCGGCGATCGTGCCGTCCGTCTCGAGCCGGCGCACCCGCGCCTGGACCGCCGAGACCGACAGGCCGGTTGCCGCGGCCAGGTTCTTCAACGTGCTGCGCCCGTCGCGCACCAGCGCCGCAGCGATCAGCCGGTCGATCGGGTCCTCCAGCACGCAAGCAGGCTAGCGCCCGCCTGCGCGCCGGATCGCTTCCGCCGCCCGTCCCCGGATCGCTCCCGTCGCCCGTCGCCCGTCGCCGTCCCGGGGCCGCTTCCCCCACGCTCAGACCAAACCTGCCCCGCTCCCCCCACGCCGTCGCGGCAGCTTCCCCGACCCGTCCCGGACCGCTTCCCCCACGCTCAGACCAAACCTGCCCCGCTCCCCCCACCGAGTGACGAGATCCGGGCGCCCGTTTTCGTAACCTGATGGGGGAAGGCGGGCAGCGATCGTCAGACGGTGGGGGAAGCGGGCGCGGCGCTGAGTTGGAGCGCGGACGCCGGGAGCGCGGACGCCGGGAGCGCGGACGCCGGGAGCGCGGAAGCCGAGAGAGCGGACGCCGGGAGCGCGGACGCCGGGAGCGCGGAAGCTAGAGGACGGACTCGATCGCGGCGCGCACCTCGGGGGCGTCCGGCTCGGTGCGCGGCCGGAACCGGCCCACCACGCGGCCGTCCGGCGCGACCAGGAACTTCTCGAAGTTCCACTGGATGTCGCCGGCCTCGCCGTCGGCGTCCGGCACCGCGGTCAGCGCGGCGTACACCGGGTCGCGGTCGGCGCCGTTGACGTCGATCTTGGCCGTCATCGGGAACGTGACCCCGTAGGTCGCCGAGCAGAACTGCTCGATCTCCTCGGGCGTGCCCGGCTCCTGACCGCCGAACTGGTTGCACGGGAAGCCCAGCACGGTGAAGCCGCGACCGGCGAGCTCGGCGTGCAGTGCCTCCAGCTTGCTGTACTGCGGTGTCAGCCCGCATTTGCTCGCCACATTGACGACCAGTGCGGCGCGCCCGCCCGTCAGGTCCCCGAACGTGGTGGCCTTGCCCTGCAAGGTGGTGACCGGTAGATCCAGCAGATCGCTCATGCGCACGAGCCTACCGATGAGGCCGTAATTCGCACGCTCGTTTGATACGCTCGAGGACGTGACCGCAGCGCTGCAGGCCTCGCTGTTCGACACCGGACGACCCGCACCGGGCGAGCTCGACGACCGGGTCCGCCGCGAGCACCTGCGCGGCGGCGCCTGGATCGACGTCCTGCCGGGCTGGCTGAGCGGGGCGGACGCCCTGTTCGAGACCCTCGCGCGCACGGTCCCGTGGCGCGCCGAACGGCGGCAGATGTACGAGCGGGTCGTCGACGTCCCGCGGCTGCTGTGCTTCTACGACGAGGGCGACGACCTGCCCGATCCCGCGCTGGTCGCGGCCAGACAGGCGCTCGATCGCCACTACCGCCGCGAGCTCGGCGAGCCGTTCGCCACCGTCGGGCTGTGCCTGTATCGGGACGGGCGCGACAGCGTCGCCTGGCACGGCGACCGGATCGGGCGTGGCTCCACCGAGGACACCATGGTCGCGATCGTCTCGGTGGGCGACCCGCGAGCCCTGCTGCTGCGACCGCGCGGGGGCGGCCCGGCGCGCCGCCACGAGTTGGGGCACGGCGACCTGATCGTGATGGGCGGCAGTTGCCAGCGCACCTGGGAACACGCGATCCCGAAGACCAGCCGCGCGGTCGGGCCCCGGATCAGCATCCAGTTCCGCCCCCGTGGCGTCCGCTGACGTCGGCCTGGGGGCGCGTCATCGCTCCCAGCTGGGCACCGCGACGCCGCACCCGTGCAGGAACCGGTGCCAGGCGTCCAGGCAGCGCTCGGCGAGATCGAGCGCGTCGTAGCGGACCGGCTTGGCGTCCGGCCGGCGGTAGTCGACCCAGGCGTGCGGCGGTCGGGAGAACGCGACCGGGACCAGCCGCGCAACGCCCCCGCCTGCCGGCTCCAGGGCCCGGGCTACGCTCAGCGGTTCGATGGCGAAGAGCCGGGCGAGGGCCCCGGGCGTGACGGACACCGGTTCCGGGCCGGCCACCAGCCAGTCGGCCAGCTCGGCACAGGAGGTGAAGGTCATCAGCGCGGTCTTGCGCAGGCCCTCGGCGGTACCGCCGTCGTCGACGCTGTACACGTGCCGCAGTTGCTGCACGTTCCAGGTGAACTGCAGGTACTTGACCGTCCAGTCCTTGAACGGGTCGAACCACGGCAACACGCGGTCGCTCACGAGCCGGTACGAATCCTCAGGGTCCGCGCGCAGCCGGGCCGTGCTGCCGCAGAGGCAGGGCACGCTCGGCGGGCGCAGGCTCGCGTCCCGCCCGCAGTCGGCGCAGCTGTACTGCACCGCACCCAACACGCCCGTCACGGACAGCCATCGTGGCACGAGCCCGCGTATCGGGGAATGGACAAACCGGTCCGGAGATCATCGAATTCAGAACGTCGGCAGGGCGAGCACCCCGAGCACCCCGACAACCAGGGCAAACCCCAACGTCACGGCCAGGAACAGCAACTCGGTGCGGTGCGCAGCGGAGGCGTGCACCATCCGATTCGCGTACGTTGCCACCTGCACTCCACCGCGTGCGCCGGCGGACTTGAGCCGCTGCGTGGTGACGGTGCTGCTGACCATGACGTGATTCCTCCTCGCTCCGACAATCCGGTGCACTGAGGGTTCCCGATCGGGCACGCTTCACACACATCGGCCACGATTGCGGACATTGCTCACAACCTGCGTCGGGCTCGGCGGGGTCCGGTGGTCAGCCGGGCTGCATCACGATCTCGGCCCGGGTGCCGCCCTCGGGGCCTTGCAGCAGGCAGGCGCTGCCGTGGTCGGTGGCGACGAGGCGGCCCACGATCGCCAGTCCCAGACCGGTGCCGCCCCGCCCGCCGCGATCGGTCGCGTAGGCATCGAACGCGCGGGCGCGCTGGGCCGCGCTCATTCCCGGACCGGTGTCATCGACACGCAGCATCGGACGCGGACCCACGCGGGCGACCGTCACCGTGACCCGGCCGCCGAACGGGACGGCGTCGAGGGCGTTCGCGAGCAGGTTGTCCAGCACCTGCTCGAGGTGGCCGGGCGTGAGCGCGGCGAGCACGCCGGACTCGGCGGCGTGCAGGTCCAAGCTGACATCGCGCTCGGCAGCCACCGGTTCCCATGCCCGCAGCCGCTCGCTCACACTCGTCACGAGGTCGGTGCTGACCGGCGCGTACTCCGTCGCCTCGGCCCGGGCGATCGCGAGCAGGCCGTCGACGAGGCGGGCCAGCCGATCGACCTCGGTGAGCATCGCCGTCGCCTCGACGCGGGCGTCGCCGGTCACGTCCTCGGCCAGCAGTTCGAGCCGGAGCCGCAGCGCCGACAGTGGGGTCCGCAACTGGTGCGAGACTTCGGCCGTCATCCCGCGCTGGTTCTGCAGCAGCGCGCCGACCCGGTCCGCCATCTCGTTGAAGGCGTGCGCGACCTCGCGGACGTCGGCCGGCCCGGACCCCTCGTCGGCGCGGGCGTGTGACTGGCCGGCACCGATGCTCCGAGCCGCAGCGTGCAGGCTGCGCAGTGGCCGAGCGATCCATCGCCCCAGTGACCAACCCACCGCGGCACCGACCACGAGGGCAAGCAACGCTGCAGCGCCCAACGCCAGCCACAGGGCGCGAGCCCGGTCGTGCAGGCTCGCGGAGTTACGGGCGAGGATGATCGTGCCCACCGACGCGCGGCCGTCACCCACCCGCGCCGTCACCACGACCTCGCCGTCCTGCGCAGGTACGGGTTGCCCGTCCCGCACGGCAGGCACGACCGCGGCCGGAAGCGGACGGCCGGCCGTCGCGACGACGGTGCCGGCCCTGTCCAGAACCACAACGGCGTCCGCATCGCGCACGGCTCTGGACAGCAGCCCGGGCAGGGCCGCGATCGAAGCGCGATCGTCGAGCTGTTCCTCAGCGAGCCCGGCGACGCCTCGCGCCGCGGTCCGGGCCGAGTCCACGAAGTCCCGACGCTGCTGGCCGGTCACGATCAGCCCGAGCGGGAGGGTGATCGCCGTGATGACGGCGACCAGGACGGCAAGGAAGCTGGCCAGGATGCGGCGCGTCATGCCTGCTGGTGTGCCGGCCGGCCGAGGCGGAAGCCGCGCCCGTACACGGTCTCGATCAGCTCGAGCGCCCCGAGCTTGCGGCGGAGCGCGGCGACGTGCACGTCCAGCACCTTGCGTGGGCCGTACCAGTGCTCGTCCCAGACCCGATCGAAGATCTCCTCGCGGCTGACGGCACGACCCGGTTCGAGCGCCAGGCAGGCGAGGATGTCGAACTCCTTGCCGGTGAGGTTGATCGGTTCCTCATCGACCCACACCCGGCGCGCGGGCAGGTCGATCCGGAGCGGGCCGTGCACGATCACGCCCGAGTCCGACCGGGCGCGGCGCAGCACGGCCCGCATCCGCGCGAGCAACTCCTGAAACCCGAACGGCTTGACGATGTAATCGTCGGCACCGGCGTCCAGCGCGGCCACGCGGTCGGCCTCGGCGCCCCGCGCCGTCACCACGATGAGCGGTGCCGCACTTCGTTGCCGCAGCCGGCCACACAGTTCCACACCGTCCAGATCGGGCAGGCCCAGATCGAGCAGCACCAGTTCGGCGGGCGCGCAGCGCAGCGCGCTGGTCCCGTCGCGCACCAGACTGGCCCGGGCGCCCACCCGGGTCAGGCCCTTGACGAGCTGGCCGCCGATCGCTGCGTCGTCCTCGACGATCAGCACCGACAGGCCCGCCAGGACGGCGTTGCGGGTATCGGCGACGGTCACTGCATCACCGTAGGTCCACGGCTGGCGCGACGGTGAGAGCTGAACCGGTTCTTAGTCACCTGTCGCGAACGATCATCACGTGCAGAACACGCGATCACGCTCATGGTTCGAGGCCACGGCGGCGTGGGGGCGGCGGCACCGCGAGCCGGGCTGGCTGCTGCTGCCACTGCGGCTGTTCCTCGGGGTCACGTTCAGCTTCGCCGGGCTGCAGAAGCTCGCGAACCCCGATTACCTCGACCCGCACAGCCCCGCCTCGGTGGCCGCGCAGATGCGGGTGTTCGCGCACACCAGCCCGATCGGCCGGCTGGTCGGGCTGTCCGCCCACGCCCCGACGGCGGTCGGGTTGCTGATCGCGTTCGGCGAGCTCGCGGTCGGCCTGGGCACCCTGCTCGGGCTCTTCCAGCGCATCGCCGCGCTCGGCGGTGCGCTGCTGTCCCTGACGTTCTTCCTGACCGTCTCGTGGAGCACCACGCCGTACTACTACGGCTCGGACATCGTGTTCGCCTTCGCGTGGCTCACGATGCTCGGTTTCGGCTCCCAGGGTGTGCTCACCATCGACCACTGGCTACGCGAGCCGACGGTGGCGCAGGCCCCGCGGCCAGGGAACCGCAGGCCTGCTGCCCTCGCCGGCGTCGACCGGCGCACCGCGATCCGCGCGGGCGCGGCGGCCGCGCTCGCCACGGGCGGTGCGCTGGCGCTCGGTGGGGTGACCGCCGCGATCGGCCGCGCCGAGCACGGCACCGCCCACGCGCCTGCGGCGCTCGGGCCCGGGACGACGTCCCCGCCCGCCCGCCCGCAGGCGCATCGCCCTGCTCGCCCGTCCAGCGGCAGATCGACCGCGGGCACCGTCGTCGGCACCACCGACGAGGTGCCGGTAGGCCAGGCCCGCGCGTTCACCGACCCGGCCACCGGCAGCCCGGCCTGGATGGTGCACCCCTCGGGAGAGACGTTCGTCGCGTTCAACGCCACCTGCACGCACGCCGGCTGCCCGGTCCAGTTCGACTCGTCCGGCATGCAGTTCGTCTGCCCCTGCCACGGCGGGGTCTACAACGCGCGCACCGGCGCCGTGCTGCAGGGGCCGCCACCGGCGCCGCTGCAACCGATAGCAGTGCGGGTCGTGTCCGGACAGCTGCGGGTGGACGGATGAGAGCGACCGTCTCGCGCACTGCCGGCGCCACCGACCAGGCCGGCGGCGTCGAGGGCAACAGCCGGCTCACCGCCGTCAACGGCATGGTGCTGCTGGGGTTGCTGGCGGTGGAAGGCGTCACCGTGCTCGATGTGGAGGGGCTGATCACCCTGCACATCTACCTCGGGCTGCTGCTCGTCGGGCCGGTGCTGCTCAAGTGCGCCAGCACCGGCTACCGGTTCCTTCGCTACTACACCGGGGCCGCGCCGTACGTCCGCAAAGGGCCGCCGCACCCGATCCTGCGCATGCTCGGACCGCTGGTCGTCCTGTCCAGCGTGGCCGTGCTCGGCACCGGGATCGCGCTGGTCTACACCGGCCCCGCGCATCGCGAGCCGATGCTCACGCTGCACCAGGCCAGCTTCGTCGTGTGGTTCGCGGTCACCACCGGGCACGTGCTCGGCCACCTCATCGGCGCCGGCAGCACCACCTGGCGCGAACTGCGCGACCCACGGCTCTCACCGGCAGCGCGCAGGCGCAGGTGGCGCGCCCTCGCCGTGGCGCTCGCGCTGGTCGCGGGCGTGGGGCTCGCCACCGCCGTGCTGCCGTCGGCCACCGCGTTGACCAGCCACCACTACGACGGGTTCGAGCGGCACGGCGGCGACAACTGATCGCCTTCGACCGTCAGCACGCGGCGACTGCGCTCGCGATCCACGTCACCTCCGGCAGCCCGAGGTAACGCTCAGGTCACGAAGCCGGGCGCCGATGGTTTCGGGGTCGGCCCTTCGCCCAGGACCCGAGGGGCCAGCCGATCTCTGAGGACGCCGTGACCAGTCACACCCTTGCCCGCCCGGTGCGCCGGCTGCCGCTGCTGCTGACCGTGCTCGCCGCCGTGCTCGGCTGCCTCACGCTCGCCCCCGCCGAGGCGCACGCGACACCGGCGACGCCCGCCACCGGCGCCACGGGGGTCGCGGGCGCCACGGGCGCCACGGGCGCCACGGCCCACCGTGCCAAGCAGGTGGCTGATCACTCGGTCGCGTCCCTGCGCAAGCGGATCGCGGCGACGTCCCGCTCGCTCGCCCGGCTCTCGGCAGCGGCATCGGGCGCCGAGAACGACTACCTGGCCCAACTCGCCGCCCAGCAGCGCGCGACAGCCGCGGAGGCCGAGGCGGCCACGGCCGCCGCGGCGGCACAACACGCTTACGATCAGGCGCGCAGCGACCTGGTCGCGGTCGTCGTCTCGTACTACGAATCCGGCGGTGAGGCCGGCAACTCGGTCGGCGCCACCTCCGCCGCGAGCCTGTTCACCGCACCGGATCCGGGCGCGGTGATCCAGGCGGGCGCCGATCGCGAGATGATCACCCGCTTCCAGTCGCAGGTCGCCGCACAGCTGAACGGCGCGCTCGCCGCGCGCAACGTGGCCGAGAGCCGGCACCGCCAGGCGCTCGCGCAGATGGCGGCGCAGACCCGCGCGCTGGCCACGATCCGGCAGCGTGCGAACGCCGCCCTGCAACGCGCGCGCACCGAACTGGCCGGGCTGCAGCACGACCTGCGGGCCGCGAAGCTGACCCAGGCGCAGGCCGATGCGGCGCTCTCGTCCTTCCTGGGCGGGTGGGCGGTCTCGGACGGGCGGCGCGCCGCCGCCCTCGACTCCAGTTACCGCCGGCTGGCCCGGCTGGTGCAGCACCAGCGCCCTGCGCCGAGCCACGGCCGGTGGACGCCGGCCGTAGGGCAGACCGCGGCGAACCGCGCGATCCAGTGGATCGGGACGCCGTACGCCTGGGCCGGCGGCAGCAGCCACGGCCCGACCCGCGGCAGCTGCGCAGGCGGGGACGCGGCGCAGGACTGCAAGGTCGTCGGCTTCGACTGTTCCGGGCTGGCGATCTTCGGCTGGGCGCCGTACCTGTCGATGGCGCACTTCGCCGCGACCCAGTACACCCAGGCCGGCCGGCTGCACCCCGCGGTACGCGCGCTACGTCCGGGGGACCTGGTGTTCTGGAGCAGCAACCACTCGGTCACCGGCATCCATCACGTCGCGGTGTACGTCGGCAACGGCAACGTGGTGCAGGCACCGCAGAGCGGCGACATCGTGCGCATCACCCCGCTGGGCCGCGTCTCGTCCGGCTACTTCGGCGCCACCCGGCCGCTCACCTGAGCAATGCGTCCAGCTTCTCGTAGCCCTCGATCACGCCGGTGTCCATCCCGCTGGACAGGATCGAGTCCCGCAACTGCATCGACTCGACGACCGACAGGCAGCTCACCGACGTGCGTCCGTCGCCCAGATCGGTGAACGTCGCGGTCTCCAGCGAGACGCCGTCGGGGTAGCCCTCGTACGTGAACGTCTGCACGAGCCGCTCGTCGGGACGCACCTCGTGGAACGAACCGTAGAACGAGGCGACCTGGCCACCGTCGGCATCAGTGACCGAGTACCGCCAGTGGCCGCCGGTGCGGGCGTCCCACTCGGCGATGCTCGTGCGCCGGTCGCGGGGGCCGATCCAGCGGGCGAACAGCTCGGGGTCGGTCCAGGCGCGGAAGACCCGCTCGACGGGGGCGTCGAACTCGCGCTCGATCCGGATCGTCGGCAGGTTCGGATCCGCCGTGATGGTGGTCTGCCGGGTACTCGTGCCGTTCATGACGCTGCTCCTTGTGCTCGGGGACGGTCTTGTGCTCGGGGACGGTCTTGTGCGCTGGGACGGTCCTCCAGTTCGGCGAGCACCTCGTCGAGGCGGCTGAACCGCTCCTCGGCCTGGGCCCGGTACCTCTCGATCCACGCGGTCATCAGGTCGAACACCTCGGCCTGCAGGTGCCGCGGACGACGCTGAGCGTCACGCGCGCTGCTGACCAGGCCGGCATTCTCGAGCACTTTGAGGTGCTTGGAGATCGCCTGCGTGGATACCTGGTGCGGTTCGGCCAGCTGGCCCACGGTCGCGTCGCCGGTCGACAGCCGCGCCACGATGTCGCGCCGGATCGGGTCGGCCAGGGCGGCGAACACCAGGGACAGTCGGTCGGACACGGTCGCCACCTTTCACAACCAGTTGGTTGCCAACAACGCTAACCAGCCGTCGCCGTATTGTCAACCAAGTGGTTGCAGAAGGGAGGTCGTAGGCCACGCGCAGCACGCCCGGCAGCCTGGACGCGCCGCGCCCGCCGCCTAGGGTGAGTGGGTGAAACCGACCGACATCGCGCAGCTGATCACCCTGAGCCCACCAGCCCTCTCACCCGACGGGCGCACCGCCGCCTTCGCCACCAGCCGAGCGGACGTCGCGGCGAACGAGTACCGCGGCCAGATCTGGATCGCTCCGGTCGACGCCGGCGCGCCACCACGCCCGCTCACGAACGGACCACGCGACTCCGCGCCGCGCTTCTCCCCGGACGGCACCCGACTGGCGTTCCTGCGCACCGAGCCGGGCGGCAAACCGCAGCTGCACGTGCTCCCGCTCGACGGCGGCGAACCGCGCCGGATCACCGACCTGCCGGGCGGGGCGGGCGCCGCCGCCTGGTCACCGGACTCGCGCTCGATCGCCTTCTGCGCCCGCGTCCCCGAGAGCGGCCGGTACGGCACCGACGAGAAGGTCAGCCCGGAGCAGGAGGCGCCGCGGCGGATCACCGGGCTGCAGTACCGGCGCGACAACGTCGGGTTCCTCGCGGACCGGCGCGAGCACGTCTTCGTGCTCGGCCTGGACGGCTCGGGCGAACCGGTACAGCTCACCGAGGGCGACCACGACGACAGCGACGTCACCTGGAGCCCGGACGGGCAGTGGCTCGCGTTCACCTCGGCCCGGCACCAGGAGCGCGAGCACGACGAGATCCGCGACGTGTTCGTGATCCGCGCCGACGGCAGCGGGACCCGGCAGCTGACCGACGGAACGCTCGCGCTCTCCGCCCCGGCGTTCACGCCCGACGGCGCGCGAATACTGGCGATCGGCTGCGATCACGGACCCGGCAGGGACAGGTGGGTCGCCCGCAACGACGGCCTGTTCGCCATCGGCACGGACGGGCCGGCGCGGCCGAACCGGCTGACCGAGGCCGAGACGATCCAGGTGGTGTCCGAGCGGCTGGTGCTCGACGGCGACCGGGTGCTCGTGCTGGCCGCGAACCGTGGCGCGGTCGACCTGCTCGCCGTCCCGCTCGACGGGACCGGACCGCAGGTGCTCTCGGCCGGCCCCCGCCAGCTCACCGGGGTGGCCAGCGCACAGGGCCGCACGGTCGTCACGTACACCGACGCCGGCACACCGGGCGAGCTCGCGGCGCTGCGCTCCGGCGGCGAGCCGGCACCCCTGACCGCCTTCGCTGCCGAACTGGGGGCAGCGGTGTCGACGGTCGCGCTGAGCGAGGTGAACACGGCGGCGCCCGACGGCTACCCGGTGCACGGCTTCCTCGCCTTGCCCGACGGGCCCGGTCCGCATCCGGTGCTGCTCATGGTCCACGGCGGCCCGTACGCCCAGTACGGCTGGACGCTCTTCGACGAGGCACAGGTGTACGCGGGTGCCGGATACGCCGTCGTGTACGGCAATCCGCGCGGCTCGTCCGGGTACGGCCAGGCGCACGGCGCGGCGATCCTGGGCGACGTCGGCGAGCGTTCGGCGGTCGACCTGTACGCCCTGCTGGACGCGGCGCTGGAGCGGCCGGAGCTGGACGCATCGCGGGTCGGCGTGCTCGGCGGCTCGCACGGCGGATTCATGACGAGCTGGCTGATCGGCCACGGGGACCGGTTCGGCGCCGCGGTCAGCGAGCGGGCCGTGAACGCGATCGACTCGTTCACCGGTTCGAGCGACATCGGCTGGAACTTCGCGCGCGACCTGTACGGCCCCGACGTCGAGGCACAGCGGCGGCAGAGCCCGCTGACGTACGCCGACGCGATCACCACGCCGCTACTGATCATCCACTCCGAGCAGGACTGGCGTTGCCCGCTCGAGCAGGCGCAGCGGCTGTACGTCGCGTTGCGTTCGCGCGACGCGACCGTGGAACTCCTCCTGTTCCCCGGCGAGGGGCACGAGCTGTCGCGCAGCGGCTTGCCGCAGCACCGGGTGGCGCGGTTCGAGGCGATCCTGGACTGGTTCGACCGGTACCTACGCCCCTGACCGGGCAGCGGTGGCCTCCCGGGGCGCCCGGGAGGCCACCGCCCTCGCTCTCAGCGATAGTCGACCACGGCGCCGCGGTGTACCGATCGGGTCGGCACGTCCACCGTCAGCGTGCGGGTCGCCGCGTCGTACCGCCACTGCGCCGACCGGCCGTCCACCGACACGCGGTGCGGCGAGTCGGCGTTGCCGAACTGCACCGTCCACTGCCGCTGCGTGACCTGGCCCGCGAACCTCCCCCGCGCCGGGGCGATCCGCAGCTGATGGTCGCCGCCGCGCTCGCGGTAGTCCACGGACGTGGTCGCCGACCGCGCCGGGTCAGTGGTCGACCCGTCGTCCTCGTACAGCGAGTAGTGCCCGTCGGCGCCGCCGGCCACGGTCAGCGTCACCTTCGTCAACGGGTTCTGGACGTCGTTGGTGACATCGTCCGTACGCGTGGGCACGATGCCTCCCGCCTTGAGGAACACCGGCATCGTGTCGAGGTCGGTGCGCACCTGTTGCGTCGTCCCGCCGCGGTACGTCTTGCCGGTGAAGTAGTCCGTCCAGTCGCTGCCGGCCGGGAACCAGACCGTTGTCGTGGCGCTCGTCCCGGGCGTGGTGACCGGTGCGACCAGCACGTCCGGACCGTAGAAGTACTCGGAGTCGGCGTGCTGGTACGCAGCCTCCTGGTCCGGATACTCCAGGTAGGTCGCCCGCACTGCGGGGATGCCGGTGTCGTTGGCCTGCTTGGCCAGCGAGTAGGTGTACGGCACCAGGTTCTCCCGCAGGTTCAGGAACTTCTCGGCGGACGTGCGCGCTGCGTCGCCGTACTGCCAGGGCAGCCGATCGCTGTGGTTGCCGTGCAGCCGCAGGATCGGCTGGAACGCGCCGAACTGCACCCAGCGCGCGTAGAGGTCATCGGCCTCCTTGGTGCTGCCCGGGTCGGCGCCCTTAGCCTGCGTGCCGTCGTTGTTGAAACCGCCGATGTCGTGACTCACCGCCGACAGCCCCGTCGACCCGGATTCACCGGGTGTGTAGCCGACCTCGAAGGCAAGGGTCTGCCAGTTCGAGGTGGTGTCGCCGGTGAAGTGCGCGGTGGTGCGCTTGTCGGCCCACGGGCCGGTGGGTACGCCGGCCTGGCCGCTGTACCCACCGGCCTGCAGCGATCCGAACGCACGGGAGAACGCGAAGCCACGGCCGATGTTCTTGGCGGTGTCGTCGGCGTACTGCTGGTTGATCCACGCGTCCGGAGTGACATCCGGGAGCGAGGAGTACGAGTTGTCGCAGCACCAGTCCAGCCACCAGAAGTCGGCCCCCGCCTGCTCCATCGTCTGGTGCAGGTCCAGATACGCCTTGAGCTGGTCGGGATCGCCCCAGTCGAAGACGTAGTTCGAGCCGCTCGTGGCGAGCTTGCCGTTCGCGGTGGCCTGCGCCTGAGGGAGCTGCGGGTCGTCCGGCCCGATGCTCGGGTGGATGTTCAGCGTGTTGTGCAGGCCCATCGATGCCGCCCAGTCGAAGAAGGCCTTCGGATCGGGGAACTTCGCCGCATCCATCTCCCAGCCGTCCCACGTGCTCGGCGACTTGAAGTCGGTATCGGTCACCAGCACGTCGACCGGCACGCCTTCTGAGCGGAACTTGGGCAGGATCGTGTTCTCGTAGTCCGCGGCCGTGTAGTCGTAGTACTCGGAGAACCACACGCCGTAGGCCCATCGCGGCAGCAGCTCGGACGGGCCGGTGAGGGTCGCCAGGTCGGCGAGCCCCTGCTTGTAGTCCTGCCCATACCCGAACAGGTAGCCGTCCTGGTACGCCGCACCGTCATGGCTCGGCCGTGGCGTCACGGTCTTGCCGTCCCACAAGGCAGATTGCGTGTCGTCGAGCAGGTACCAGCCGTCCCGGTACAGCAGGCCGGGCGTCGTGACCGCGCTGCCGTTCACGCCGTCCAGACCGCGCCGGTAACCGCCCAACGGAGCGTGAGCGAGCAGGATCGGCGACTGCAGCGGGGTGATCGCCACCGTGTCGAGATTGACATGGCAGCTGTCCGCCGTGGGGCAGCCGATCGCCACCGTGTCCTGACCCTTCGACAGGGTCACCGGGGTAGTCACGGTCGACCACGTGTCCCAGTCGGCGGTCGGCGGGAGGGCGACGCTGGTCGCGGTGCCCCCGTCCACGGTGACAGAAGCAGTGCGCGGCGGAGTGGTGTTGGCGTTGGCATAGCGCAGCTGCAGTTGATACGTGCCGTCGGCGGGAACCCCGGTGACGGTGGTCGTGTCGGTGGCACCGACCCGTTCGAGGCCGGCGGCGAATCCGGCACCGGAGTAGCCGTTGTGGTCGCTGGCCAGGTGCGCGCCGCCGGTGAGCGCGCCGCCCTCCGCCTCGCACACCGTGCCGTATGCGCACGGCGTCGTGGTGGTGGCGGGCGCCGGGTAGTCCGCGCCCGGCGGCGTCACCGCGAGGCTGTCGATGTTGACGTTGCCCGAGTCGTTCGCGGCGCGGGAGACGACGAGGGTGTGCGTGCCGGCCGCCAGCGAGATCGACGGGACGGTGGCGATCGCCCAGTCGTCCCAGCTCGGCGTCGGGGGCAGCGTGATCGTGCCGGCTGTACCGCCGTCGATCGATTCACTCAGGGTGCGGGTGGTGTCCTGGCCGTCGCCGCCGCGGGCGTTCGCGTACCGCAGCCGCAGGGTGTACTCGCCGGCCGCCGGCACGTCGAGCCGGTAGGTGAGTGCCGCGCCGACGGACGTGAAGCCGGCCGCGAAGCCGGTTCCGGTGAACCCGGAGTGATCGGAGGCGACGCTCACGCCGCCCGTGAGCGCAGCCTGCTCGCCCTCGCACAGGCTGCCGAGAGCGCAGTGCGGAGCCGACGGGAACGCCGGGTGCGCCGTGACATCCTGGTCGCCGGTGCGGAGCTTCAGGGAGACGTTGTCGGCCGTGAACTCGCCGGAGCCGACCTTGTAGCGCAGGTCCATCCGTCCGGTGTCGATCGTGAGCCAGCCGTCTCGTACCCGGCTCGTGAAGTGCGTGGGCCGGAAGTCGTCGCGCCCGACGGCGTTGAAGGTCCCGGCGTCGGTGAAGTTCCCGTCGCCGGCGTACTCCATGCGGATCAGCGTCGGCGAGAGCACCTCGAAACGGGCGTCACCCGAGCGCACCGCGTGCCGATCGGCGCGGTTGTGCGCCGGCGTCGCGCCGGCCCGGGGGGTTGTCGCAACCACAGCGGCGGCGCAGGTGACCGCCGTCGCGACCGCGAGCAATGACCTGCTGCGTCGTCGTCTCATCTCACTCCTTCTGCGTGGAAAGCGGTGCCGTCGCCGAACCGCGACGGCTGGGTCAACACGAGGGCGAGCGCACCGAGCAGCGACGCACGACGGCCGAGTGACGAGCTGCTGACCGCGACCTCGCCGCTGCGCGCGACGAACGAGTAGCGGGCGAGCTCGTCGCGCATCGGGTCGAGCAGGAGGGGCGCGAGCCGGGACAGTTCACCGCCGACGACGACGTGCTGCGGGTCGACCAGGTTCACCAGTGCGGCCACACCGCGACCGAGGTGACGCGCGGCGGCCCGCACCGCGGCGATCACCTCCGCGTCACCGCCCAGCGCGGCGTCGATCATCGCCTCGAGACCGCCGCGGTCGTCGTCGTAGCCGCTCAGGCCGCGCAGGATCGCGCCACCGCCGGCGTAGAGCTCCAGGCATCCCCTGCTGCCGCACCAGCACACGGGGCCGTCCGGATCCACGGTGAGATGCCCCAACTCACCGGCCAGACCGGCATGTCCGCGATACACGGCACCGTCCAGGACCAGACCGACGCCGACCCGGCTCGCCAGCTTGATGTACGCGAGGCTTCGGGCGCCGGCGTGTGCTCCCCAGATCGTCTCGCCGAGCGCTCCCAGGGCGGCGTCGTTGTCGATCGCGACAGGGATGGCCAGTTCCGCGGCAAGCGCCTCCGCCAGTTGCGCACCCGTCCAGCCCGGGAGCACCGCGGGCTCGGCAATCGTCTGGTCCGCCGCGTAGATCGGGGCGGCGATGCTGACGGCGGCGCCGATGAGCCGCTCGCGTTCGGCGTTCGCCTCGCGCAGCGCAGTGGCCACCGAGGTGAGCACGGTCGCGATTCCCTCCGGCGCGCTGTGCCCGGCGGGCTCGGACCACCAGCGCTCCGCGTGGACGGTGCGGGACAGGTCGCCCACCGCGACGGCCAGGTGGCGCACCCCGATGTCGATGCCGATCCCGAGTCCGCCGGACCGGTCGAGCGTGAGAACCGTCGGCGGGCGCCCACCCGATCGCGCCAAGGCGCTGGGACGCTCGACGAGCAGGCCGCGCGCGGCGAGCTCGCCGACCAGCGCCGAGACGGTGGACCGGGACAGGCCGGTGAGCGTGCACAGCTCTGCCCGGGTCGCTCGCCCGTTCCGGCGCAGCACATCCACGATGGCCGCGCGGTTGGCCGAGCGGATCGCGCTGCTGGTCCTACCGTTCGCCCGTCCGGGGTGCTGGCTGGCAAGCGGCATGATCACGGCACACACCCTCGCGGCGCCCTGCCGCTAATGTCAATACTTCGACAGATCTAGACGGTTTCGTCCAAATGCGCAGGTCGGCGTTCGCCGGAGCCGCGCGGGACGAGCCGGGTCGGCAGCAGGACGCGCCGCGCCGGCCCGTCGTCGCCGGCGAGCCGGGTGACGATGAGCTCGGCGCCCAGCTCGCCCATCCGCTCGGGGTCGTGCGCGATCACGCTGACGCCGAGCAGGTCGGCCAGGTCGAAGTCGTCGAACCCCACCAGCGCCGGCGGCGCCGCCAGTTCGCGGAGCACGCGCAACGCGCCGGTGGTGATCCGGTTGTTGGTCGTGATCAACGCGGTGGGCGCCGGGGTGAGCGCGAGCAGCTCGCGCACTGCACGCTCAGCCGCGGGGACGTCATGCGAGTCGGCCCGCACATACCGTTGCCAGTCGCCGGCGCCGGCCGCGGTCAGCGCCGCGCCGAACGCGGCAACCCGCTCGCGGTGCGTCGACAGCCGGCCGAGGTCACCGACCAGGCCGATCCGCCGATGCCCTTGCCTCACCAGGTGATCCACGCCCTGGCGCACCCCGCGCTCGTTGTCGATCACGATGGTGTCGGCGACGATGTCCTGCGGCGCGCGATCGAGGAACACGACGGGCAGCCCGAGCCGGCGCTCGGCATCGAGGTAGGCGTGCTCGGCCGCGCTGGAGACCACCAGCAGCGCGCTCACCCGCCGTTCGAGCATCTCGGCGATCAGCCGCTGCTCGAGCTGCGGATCCTCCTCGCTGCTCGCGGTGATCAGCGGCAGACCGCTACTGCGCAGCCGCCGCTCGGCCCCACGGGCGAGCCGCGAGTAGAACGGGTTCGCCAGGTCCCCGATGATCAACCCGACCAGCGTCGAGCGTGCTCCGGCCCGAAGATCGCGCGCTATCGCGTTGCGGCGAAAGCCCAGCTGTTCGGCCGCGGCACGCACCTTCGCGGCCGTCGCCGCGGACACGTACGGCTCGGCGTTGAGTGCACGCGAGGCCGTCTTGACGCTCACACCGGACAGCGCCGCGACCTGCCGCAGCGTTGGGCGATTCGTCCGAGCAACCATCTGACAACGCTAACCTTCCCGCGTCCCCCGCCACGGCAGCCGCGCAGTCTCGGCCCGTGCCGTGCCGGCGCATCTTCTCCACGTTTAGTGACAAATGCAAGGCGCGAACCGGACTCTTGACGCTATTCACGCGTCGGTGGTAAGCCTGCAGAGCAACTCTTGACATCGTTGTCAGACCCCCCGCTGATGCGCGCCTCAGGAGGCAGTCCCGTGACGGTTCGACACAGCACCCTCAACACTCGCCGGCCCGCCCTGGTGGCGGCGCTCTCCGCCGCCCTGCTCGTTGGCGGGTTGCTCGCGGCAACACCGGCCGCGGCCGGTCCGGCCCCGAGCCCGTCCGGCAGCAGCACCGCCAGTCCGGGTGCGCCCGCCCCGTCCGGGCCCGCTCCGCAGCCACAGGCGCGGACCGCGCCGGGCAGCCGAGCGCACCACCCGGCGGTGTGCACGCGCGGCACCGACGGGCGTCCGGTCGACTGCCCGCAGGCCGTGCCGCGCGCGAAGATGCCGTCCGGCGCGAAGAACACCACGACGCTGGCCCAGCCGGTCACCGACCTGGCCGCCCTCGTCGACACCCGCACCTGGACGACCGGCGGCGGCAACACCTTCCCCGGTGCGGACGTCCCGTTCGGGATGACGCAGTGGAGCCCGGACACGATGCCCAACCGCAGCGCCGGCGGCGGCTACAGCTTCGGCGACACCTCCCTCACCGGCTACTCGCTCACGCATGTCAGCGGCCCCGGCTGCGGCGCAGCGGGTGACGTGCCGATCCTGCCGATGACCGGCGCGCTGCCGTCCGGCGACCCGAACGACGTGACCACCGCCTTCAGCAATGACGGCGAGATCGCGCAGGCCGGCTACTACTCCGCGCACAGCAACCAGCCGGACACGATCACGAGCGAGTTCACCGCGACCGCGCACACGGCGATGGGTCGGTTCACCTTCCCGGCCACCACCCAGGCCGACGTCCTGGTCAAGCTGATGGACAGCCAGAACGGCGACTGGGGCGAGACCGCGCGCGTCGTCAACGACCACGAGATCGTCGGCTCGGACACCAGCGGCCACTTCTGCGGCGAGCAGGTCAACGACGGCCAGAAGCAGGAGTACACCGTCCACTTCGACCTGGTCTTCGACCACCCGTTCACCGCCTCGCAGATCCTGACGCAGAACGGCGACCCGTCCGCCGTGTTCCTGACTTTCGACACCACGGCCGCACAGACCGTGCAGGCGAAGGTCGCCACCTCCTACGTCAGCGATGCGAACGCGCAGCTGGACGTGCAGACCGAGAACCCGGGCTGGGATTTCGGCGCCGTCAAGACCGCAGCCCAGAACGAGTGGAACCGTTTGCTCGGCGAGATCCAGATCGCGGGCGGCAGCTACGCGCAGACGCAGGAGTTCTACAGCGCGCTCTACAAGGACTTCATGCAGCCGAACATCAGCAGCGACGTGAACGGCCAGTACATGGGCGCGGACATGGCGGTGCACACGGTCAGCGGCGGGCAGCACGATCAGTACGGGACGTTCTCCGGCTGGGACATCTACCACTCGCTCTCGCAGTTGCAGGCGATGCTCGACCCGGAGGCCGCCGGTGATCAGGCGCAGTCGCTGGTGAACTACTACGAGCAGGACCAGATCCTGCAGCAGTGGGGCTACTTGAACCTGAACAACTATGTGATGGTGGGCGATCCGGCGCAGTCGATCATCGCTGACTACTACGCGTTCGGCGCGCACAACTTCAACACCTCCCAGGCGCTGGCCGACATGCTCAAGCAGGCGACGACCGTCAACGACGTGCGCCCGGGTGAGGCCCTGGAGCAGAAGTACGGCTACCTGCCCGAGGACGGCCGCTACGGTTGCTGCAACGCGCACGGCCAGGTGTCGACGTTGGAGGAGTACGACAGCAACGACCTGGCGCTGGCGATGTTCGCCTCCGCACTGGGCGATCACCAGAACGCCGCGATGCTGCAGGAGCGCGCGAACAACTGGCAGAACGTCTTCAACCCCGGCAACGGGCTGTTGACACCGCGCAACGCCGACGGTTCGTTCATTCCCGGCGTCACCGGCACGACCACTGACCGGTACGTCGAAGGGGACGCCTACGAGTACCTGTGGAACACGCCGAACAACTACGCCGCGCTGTTCAACCTGCTCGGTGGCAAGGCGAAGGTCGCGCCGATGCTGCGCAAGTACCTGTCCAAGCCGAACGGCTTCGGCATGTACGCGCAGCTGACCAACGAGTTCGGCTTCGGCGAGCAGTACGCGCTGAACTACGCGGGCGACCCGGCCGGTACGCAGCAGGCGGTCGCGAACATCCGCAACACGATGTACCCGCCGGGGCCGAGCCTGGACAACAACGACGACCTCGGCGCCAACAGCTCGGCGTTCGTGTGGGAGATGCTCGGCATGTACCCGGAGAACTCCGGCTCGGACAACCTGGTCTTCAACTCCCCCGGCTTCCCGCACGCCCAGATCACGCCGCCGCACGGCAGGACGATCACGATCAACGCCCCGGCCGCGTCGGCCGATACGTACTACGTGCAGAACCTGAAGCTCAACGGGAGTCCGTACCAGAAGCTGTACGTCTCGTACTCGACGCTGGCACGCGGCGCCCAGCTCGACTGGAAGCTCGGAACGACACCCTCGACGTGGGGCACCGCGCCGCAGGACGCGCCGCCGTCCTACGGCGCAGGCACCGAGCCGGTCGTCGGCTACCTGTCCGACCCGCAGGTGACGGTGGCGCCCGGCGGGACGGCCACGGTGACCCTCGGCGCGCAGAACGCGACGACCCGACCGCAGCAGGTGATCGCCTCGGTGACGGCGCCGGACTCGCTCACGGTCTCGCCCACGTCCGGAACGTTGCGGGTGCCGCCGGCCGGCAGCGGGACGATGACCCTGACCGTGCATGCGGATGCGTCGGCGGCCCAGACGTTCTACTCGGTCCCGATCGCACTGTCCGACGGTGACGCGGTGCTGCCCGAGGTGACGCTGACCGTGCTCGTCGCCCAGCCGGGCAGCCTGCTCGCCGCGTTCGACAACCGCGGCATCTCCGACGACACGGCCGTGGCTGCGGGCAACTTCGACGGCGGCGGCCGCAGCTACTCGGCGCAGGCGCTGGCGGCGGCCGGGCTCACCGCCGGGCAGCCGGTGACCGCGGGCGGTATCAGCTACGGCTGGCCGCTGCCCGCGCCGGGCTACCCGGACAACGCGATCGCGGCCGGGCAGGCGATCACGCTCGACGCGCCGTCCGGAACCGCGCAGGTCGGCGTTCTGGGTGCGGCGTCGAACGGTCCGAGCCAGGGCATCGCGACACTCACCTACGCCGACGGCAGCACCGACCGGTACTGGCTCGGCCTCAGCGACTGGACGCTGAACGGCGGCAGTGCCCATCCGTCGTACGGCAACCTGGTCGCCGCGCGCACCACGTACCGCAACTGCGCGGGGTGCAGCGGCGGGCGGGACTCGGTGGACACCGACATCTTCGCGACGTCGCTGCCCGCCGACCCGGCCAAGACCCTGACGTCGCTGACGCTGCCGTCCGGCACGACGCGCGGACAGTTGCACGTCTTCGCGATCGGGACGTCGACGTCGGCCTCGTCCGGACCGGTGATCACCAAGGTGACGCCGGCAACGGCCGGTGCGGGTGACACGGTGACGATCAGCGGTTCGGGTTTCGGCGCGGCACGGGGCAACGGCTACGTGGCGTTCAGCGATCGCGGCACGAACTGGGGCGCGCCCGACAACGGCGCCTCGCTCTCCGTGACGTCGTGGTCGGACACCGCGATCACGTTCACCGTGCCGACGCCTTCCGGGCCGGGTGGCGCGTGGCGGGTGTGGCCCGGCACGCCCGCCGCGGTGACCGTGGTGAACGACGCCGGCCAGGTCTCCGACAGCGCGGTCGAGCAGATCACGCCGACGTCCGATCCGGCCGACTACTACGACAATGTCGGCATCAGCGCCGACGCCGACGAGACCTGCGCGAACCTGGACGGTGTCGGGTTCAGCCTGTCCGCCGACGCGCTGGCCGACGCCGGGGTGCACCCGGGCGGGGCGGTGACCGCCGGTGGCGTCGGCTTCACCTGGCCGGACGTGCAGCCGTGCACCGCGGACAACATGCTCGCGGCCGGACAGACGATCCTGCTGCCGGCGCACCCCGGTGCGAGCACGCTCGGGCTGCTCGGCACGTCGACGAACGGTGACTCGTCCGGCACCGCGACCGTCACCTACACCGACGGGACGAGCACGTCGGCGCCGGTCACCTTCACCGACTGGGCGGGGTCGGCGACGCCGCCCGAGGTGCTCGCTGTGGCGACCGCGTACCGGAACTCGACGGACGGCACCTCGCAGGCCCTGCCGGTGAACGTGTTCGAGGTGAACATCCCGCTCGACGCCGGCAAGACCGCCGCCTCGCTCACCCTGCCGAGCGTGGGCTATCAGGTCGGCAGCGGCCGCAACGGGATGCACGTGTTCGCCATCGGCGAGAGCTGACCTCGCTCGCGCCGCCTCCCCCACCCAGTGCCGAAAATCCGGGCTGAGATCCGGTTACTGGATGGGGGAAGCGGCGTAGCGGGTATGCGATCGGCATGACCGATCTGATGCCGGGTTCGGGCGAGGACCGTCCCGAGGACCCGCTGCCCCAGGACGACCCGAACGCGCCCCAGGAGCCACAGGCGCCGACCACCCCGGCGACGACCGAGGCGCCGCCCGGGCACGACAGACCCGCCGAGAAGCACGGCAAGTACTCGCCGCGACATCGCGGCTGAGACCGCCCTGCCGCGGGTCACCTGAGTCACACTCCGGGCCGCCCCGGAACGTTACCGACGCACTGTTCGTAACATAACGACAGGACGTCGATAAATCGGAGGCGGTACATGTTCTTGGCGCTGCGCGATCTTCGACGCGCCTGGCGGCGCTTCAGCCTGGTCGGGCTGGTGGTGGCGCTCGTCGCAGTTCTCGCCACCGTCCTCGCCGGCCTCGCCGACGGCCTGGTGCAGCAGGGCACCTCCGGGTTGCGGGCGCTGCCGTTCGACCACCTCGCGTTCCAGCCTGGGGCGCAGGCGGTGTTCAGCCGCTCGACGCTCAAGGACCCGGCGCTGCAGCAGTGGCAGCGGCAACCGGGCGTGAAGGCGTCGCCGATCGGCGTGTCGTTCGTGAACGCCGCGCCCGACGGCGGCGGACCGAGCATCGACCTGGCCCTGTTCGGCGTGCAGTCCGACAGCTTCCTGGTACAGCGACCCGACGCGCGCGCCGCACTCGCCGGTCGACCGGGCCTGGTGCTCGCCGACGAACTGCGCGCCAAGGGCGTCACGGTCGGGCAGCGCTACCGGCTCGGCGGCTCGGACGTCGCGCTGCCGGTACTGGGCTTCACCTTCGCCGGCTCGTACGGGCACGTCGACATCGCCTACACCTCGCTCGCGACGTGGCAGTCGATCGCGTACGGCAGCGGCGGGGTCGGGCGCTTCTCGGCAGTCGCGCTGGACATCCCGTCCGGCACCGACGTGGCAGCTGTCGACAAGGCCGCCGGTACCGAGACCAAGACCAAGCAGCAGGCCTACGACGGCTCGCCCGGCTTCACCGCCGAGACGCAGACGATGACGCTGATCCGCGCCTTCCTGCTGGCGATCTCGGCCCTGATCGTCGGCGCGTTCTTCACCGTGCTCGCGGTCCAGCGCACCAAGCAGATCGGTCTGCTCAAGGCGATGGGCGCGTCGAGTTGGTACGTGCTGCGCGACGGGATCGCCCAGATGGCGCTGGTAGTGCTCGCCGCGACCGCGGTCGGCGCGGGCGCGGGCGCCGCGATCGTGGCGCTGCTCGACGGCGGCACGGTACCGGTTGCCCTCGCGCCGGGCAGCGTCCTGACCACGGCCGGACTGATCGTGCTCACCGGGATCCTCGGCAGCCTCGCCGCGTTCCGCCGCATCACCCGGGTCGAACCGGCCGTCGCATTGGGAGTGTCGCAATGAGTGCCCTGTCACTGCGCGGTGTGTACGCCGCCTACCCGGACGGCGCGGGCGTACGCGTGCTGCTCGATCACGTGGACCTCGACGTCGCGCCGGGCGAGGTGGTGGTCGTGACCGGGGCGTCCGGGTCGGGCAAGTCGACGCTGCTCGCGCTGGCCGGACTGCTGCGCCGGCCGGCGGACGGGGACGTGCTCATCGCTGGGACGTCCACCGCGCGGCTGTCCGAACGCAAGCGAACCGCCTTGCGGGCCGAGCGGATCGGGCTGATTTACCAGTCCGCGAACCTGGTGCCCACGTTGACCGCGCGCGAGCAGCTCGAGCTCGTCGGTCACATCGCCGGGGCGCCCCGGGCGGCGACCCGGGCGCGCGCCGATGACCTGCTCGCCGAACTCGGACTCACCACGCGCGCGGGCGCCCTGCCGGCTCAGCTGTCCGGTGGTGAGCGGCAGCGGGTCGGCATCGCGCGGGCGCTGATGGGCCGGCCGCAGGTGTTGCTGGCCGACGAACCGACGGCATCGCTCGATCCGGCGCTCGCCGAAGAGGTCGCGACGATGCTCGCCGTGCAGACCCGCAAGCATCAGCTCGCCACGGTGATCGTCACGCACGACGACGCGCCCAGGCGGCACGCAGACCGGCACCTCGCGCTGCGCGGCGGGACCGTTCAGGAACTCGCCCTATCATCGTGAGACCATGCCCAAGATCAAGGCCGGCAGCGTGGCCGAACACGTGGCCCGGCAAGAAGCCGCCGTCTTCGACGCAGCGATCACGTTGTTCACCGAGCGTGGCTTCGACGCGGTGAGCCTGGGCGACATCGCCGCGGCGGTCGGGCTGGCACGCAATTCGCTGTACCGCTACTTCCCGGACAAGGCGCACATCCTGTTGCGCTGGTTCGCGCGCGAGCTGCCGGCCGAGGTGCAGCGCTCGCGCGAGTTGCTGTCCGGGCCGGAGCCGGCGCGCGAGCGCATCTGGCGCTGGGCGGTCGCGCGGCTCGACTATGCCAAGACGCCGGAGCACGCGCTGATCGCGAACCTGTCGTCCGTCGTGCCCGAGCTGGACGACGCCGCGCGCGCCGAACTCGCCGACTCGCACCGGCAACTGCAGGCACCGCTGGACGCGGCGCTGCGCGACGCGGGTATCCGGCGGCCCGCCGACCGCACCGTGATCGCCGAACTGATCGGCGCGCTCGTGCTCGCCACCGCGCAGCAGGAGGCGGCGCGCGACGGTATGGGGCGGGCGAACCACGCGGCGCGCACCCATCTGCGCCGGGCGATCGACGGCCTGCTCGCCGGCTGAGCCCGCTGCGCGACCGCCACGCCTAGAGGTACTACTCGTGGGAGTCGAGCAGCAGAATGTTGCCGGCGCCATGCCACTATCGCGTGTCGCCGCTGCCGGAGGGCGCGAAACCGCTACCTTCGGGGGTCGTCAGAGCGACTGATCGGGGCAGTGGAATGGGCATCGCCATCGGGGTGTGCGCGCTGTCCTGCCTGTGCCTCGTGGCGATGATGCTGCTCGCTTACCAGCGCCGTGTGGATGAGGAGTACGACGACCTGAACGACGGCCTGAACGACGACGTAGAGTTCGCGGACGAGCAGGCCGAGCTGGCCGCCGCCGAGGAGGACGTCGTGTTCGAGGCCGCCGAGTACGTGCGCGAAGAGGATCGCGTCCGTCCGGCCGTCAGTGCCACCGGCGAGCTGATCTGGGTCGACGAGGACGAGCTGGTGTGGCACGAGATCGTGGCGTGGACCGGGCTGACCGAGGACCTGTCGCCCACGCATCGCGTCCTTGGCGCGTGAGCACCGAACCTGTCGTCATCTACACCGACGGCGCGTGCAAGGGCAATCCCGGACCGGGTGGGTGGGGCGTGTGGCTGCGCAGCGGCACGCACGAGAAGGAGTTGTACGGCGGGGAGCCGTTGACCACCAACAACCGGATGGAACTCACTGCGGTGATCGAGGCGCTCAACGCGCTGACCCGCCCGTGCGAAGTCACCCTGTTCACCGACAGCGTGTACGTGCGCGACGGCATCACCAAGTGGATCCACAACTGGAAGCGCCGTGGCTGGGTCACGTCCGACAAGAAGCCGGTGAAGAACGCCGATCTCTGGCAGCGGCTGGACGAGGCGGCCGCGCGGCACCGTGTCGACTGGCGCTGGGTGCGCGGGCACACCGGTGATATCGGCAATGAGCGCGCCGATGCCTTGGCGAACGCCGGCTGTGCGCGGTACCTCTGAAGCTTCGTCGAAGGACTACCCAAGCATGGTCGCGGCGTTGCCTCTGACATGACCGAACTGACCGAACCACAGATCGCGTACCTCGCAAGTCAACGCCTGGGCCGGATCGCCACGGCCGGCGCCGATCACAAGCCGCATGTGGTGCCGACGTCGTACCGGTACAACCCCGAGCTCGGCACGGTCGATGTGGGCGGCCACCATGTGGGCACGACGAAGAAGTTCCGCGACGTGCAGGCCAACGGATGGGCAGCCATCGTCATCGACGACCTGGTCTCGACCGATCCGTGGACGCCACGCATGCTGGAGATCCGCGGGCGTGCCGAACCGATCGTGACAGGCGGATCGGCGCTCGGGCCGGGCTTCGGCGAGGCATTCATCCGCATCCACCCCGAGAAGATCAACAGCTACGGCATCGAGTAGTCAGCCGCTCACCGCCCGCTCTGTCAGATCAGAACGGTGGTGGTTGGTCGTTGGGGTCGGGTCCGGTCTGCTTCGGTGGTTCGGGTTCGGGTTGGGGTATGGGTAGTTCGGGTGGTCGGTAGTGGTAGTGGTGTCGGGTTGCCGAGGTCCAGTGGTAGGTGCCGTCGGGGGTGCGGGTGAGGGTCCAGCCGGCGTGGTGTTTGAGGTCGTGGTGCCTTTTGCAGAGGGGTTCGAGGTTGGTCACGCTGGTGGGGCCGTCAGGCCAGGGCCGGCGGTGATCGAGTTCGCAGTTGTGGGCGCGGCGGCGGCAGCCGGGCATGATGCAGTGTTGGTCGCGGGTGATGACGTGTCGGGTGATCGTGGTGGTGGGCTGGTAGCGGTGGGTGATCAGGCTGCTGTCGATCCCGGGCCGGTTCGGGGTCGGCGGTGCGCTGGTCTTGCCGGCTGGTCTTCGTGCCCCAGGCGTTGACGGCGGTCCATACGGTTTCGATGCCGTCGGCGGGCGCGAACAGGGTGAGCCAGCCCATCCCGTCCTCGACCTGCTCTTTGCGCACGTGCCGTTGCGCGGCCGCAGCGCGGTGTTTCTCGTTCTGGGTCTTGGCGTGGTGTTTGGCGATTGCGCGGCGGACGGCGGCGCGGAACTCACCGGGTGTCTGTCCGGGTGCCCGCTTCAGGACCTGTGCCTGGACTTTCGCGGCCGCCGGATCGGGTAGGTCGACGGTGGCGGTGGCCAGGATGCGGGCGTGCACCGCGGACAGGTGCCCCGAGCGCAGCAGGTCGAGCGTGTCCCACAACCGCCCGCTCAGTTCGCTGGCGCACTGGAGGCGGTCCTGGGTGGTGGCCGGCGGCAGGTGCAGCGCGAGCGCCGCCTCCTCGCGCAGGAACTGCTCACCGTCACGGTCGCGGTGGGCGAGTTCGGCGAGCAGTTCGCTCTGTTTGGCATCCACCAGCGCACGGAGCCGGTCACAGGCGGTGAGGGCGTCGATCAGGCCGGTGTCCGAGAGCCGGCCCGGCAGCAGCGACTCCATCGCGGTCAGGACCGCACCGGACGGGTGCAGCACGCTCGCCGCGCCGGCGGCCTGGTCGGGCCGGTGCAGCACGTCCGACGCGGTGGGTAGTGGGGTGCATTGGGTGGGGTCGACCAGGTCGACGGTGATCCCGTCGACCATGATCTGGTCGGATTCGCCCATGCGTCTGATTCTACAGCACCGGCTTGACTTGTCAACACTTGAGGATGGACTTTCGCCTTATTTTATCGGCTGATCCCGACAGAACCACAGCGGAAGGCGACCCGGCAGCGGAAGCCGACCGAGAGCGGGTCCCCGTCGCCGCGCTCTTCGACGGACAGCAACCGAGACCAGCAGCGACCCAGCATCACAAGCTCGACCCACAGTGGGTCGAGCCGCGTCTTTGACGGAGCGCAACCACGACCGGACCGCGACCCAGCGGCGCAAACCCGGCCGAGCACCCAGCTCCTCGTCGCCGCGCAATTCGACGCGGCGCAACCAGAGCGAGAGCCAGCCCGGCGGCGCAACGCGACCAACAGCGAGTCCCCCGTCGCCGCGCTCGTCAACGCGTAGCGGCCAGCCGAGGCAAACCCAGCAACGGCAACCGACAGAGAGCCGCTGAGGCTGGCTCGGTTTGCGCACGCGACGCACAGCAACCCGGCCCAGCGCCAAGCTCGCCGCCCGCTCCGCAACCCCAGAGCGACCGGGGCGACTCAGCACCGCCACCTCGCCGACCGAGCTCAGGGTGCGGCGCGGTCGATCACCGAGCGTGCCTGCCGGATCAGCGCCGGGTCGATCATGCGGCCGTCCTCGAGCGCGATCACGCCTGCGTCGGGCTCTCGTGCGAAGGCCTCGATCACCGCGCGCGCGTCGGCGACGTCAGCCTCGGACGGCCGGAACACCTCGGCGATCACGGGAACCTGGCGCGGATGGATCGCGGCGCGCCCGAGGAAGCCCAGCCGACGCCCGGCGAGCGAGCCGGCACGCAGCCCGGTCAGGTCGGTCACGTTCGGATAGACCGACAAGACGGGCGCCGGCAGGCCGGCCGCCCGGGCAGCGACGACGACCCGCGAACGGCACCAGGCCAATCCCGCCGCGTCGCTGACGCCGAGGTCGGCGGCCAGGTCCGCCTCGCCGAGCCCGATCGCCGTCACCCGCGGTGACGACGCGATCTCGTAGGCGGCCTCGACACCGCGGGCCGACTCGATCAGGCAGTGCAGCCCGCACCGCACCGCGCCGAGCAACGCCACTGCGGCGGCGACGTCTGCCACCGACTGCACCTTCGGCAACCGGACCGCGCGCAGCGCCGGAACGTCGCTCAGCGCACGCAGATCGTCCTGCGCCCACGGCGTGTCCAGCGCGTTGACGCGTACCTCGACGCTGCCGGGCGCCGCCGTACCCAGCCAGCGCACTGCGGTCGCGCGCGCCTCGGTCTTGTGCGCCGGGACGACGGCGTCCTCGAGATCGAGGATCACCACGTCGGCGCCGGACGCGACCGCCTTGGCGTACCGGTCCGGCCGGTCGGCGGGCACGTACAGCCAGGTCACCGGCAGCACGTCAGATCACCTGCGCGGCGCGGAGTTTGTCGATCTCCTCCGCGGTGCGGCCGAGTTCGGCGAGTACCGCGTCGGTGTCCGCACCGTGAGCCCGCCCCGTCCAGCGGATCCGGCCCGGCGTCTCGGACAGGCGGAACAGCACGTTCTGCATCTTGACCGGGCCGAGGTCCGCGTCCGAAACGGTCGAGATCGTCCCTAGCGCGGCGAACTGCGGGTCGGTCACGATGCCGCTCGCGTCGTACACAGGCGCGATGGCCGCCTGCGCCCGCTCGAACGCGGCCAGCACGTCGGACGCGTCGCGCTCGGCGATCCAGCCACCTACCGCGGCGTCCAGCTCGTCGGCGTGCGCCGCGCGGCCGCCACCGGTGGCGAACCATGGCTCGCCGATCACCTCGTCGCGCCCGACCAGGCGCATCACCCGTTCGGCGATGTTCTGCGAACTAGTCGAGACCGCCAGCCATGCCCCGTCACGGCTGCGATAGGTGTTGCGCGGCGCGTTGTTCGCCGACCGGTTGCCCAGGCGCGGCGCGACGGTTCCGAGCTGGTCGTACACGGTGACCTGGCCGCCGAGCATCGACAGCATCGGCTCGATGATCGCCATGTCGATCACCTGACCGCGCCCGGTACGGTCGCGTTCGCGCAACGCCGTCATGATCGCGAACGCGGTGGCCAGCGCAGTGATGCCGTCGGCCAGCCCGAACGGGGGCAGCGTGGGCGGCCCGTCCGGCTGACCGGTGACCGCGGCGAACCCGCTCATCGCCTCGGCCAGTGACCCGAAGCCGGGACGCGCCGAATAGGGACCGAACTGCCCGAACGCGGTCACCCGCGCCAGGACGAGGCCGGGGTTGCACGCGAGCAACCGATCGGTGGCGAGGTTCCAGCGTTCCAGCGTGCCGGGACGGAAGTTCTCGATCAGCACGTCGGCACGCTCGGCAAGCTCGAGCAGCACGTCCTGCCCCTCCGGTTGCGACAGGTCGAGCGTGGCCATCCGCTTGTTGCGTCCGATCGTCTTCCACCACAGCCCGACGCCGTCCTTGCTGGCCCCGTGGCCGCGCGCGGCGTCCGGCTTGGTGGGGTGCTCGATCTTGAGCACGTCGGCACCGAAGTCGCCCAGGTGCGTCGCGGCGAGCGGGCCGGCGAACAGCGTGGCCGTCTCCAGGACACGGATGCCGCGCAACGGCGCGCTCATCGCTCGTCCACCGGCACGGCGCAGCGGAACCCGATCGACGGCGAGCGGAACACCAGCGCGCCGGCGACCAGGTACTTCGCCGATACGTCCGGGGGCTTCGGGCCACCCTCGAAGTACCAGTCGGACGCGGTGTTGACGTAGTCGGCGCCGCCTTTGAGGATGCAGAACCGGGTGCGGCCGTCGGTGTGCTCGCTCTCGGTCAGGTTCCACACCAGCGGCCGCGCACGCTCGATCACGCCGGCGGCCGCGGCCACCTGCCACTCGTCCTCGGTGGGCAGGCGCATCCCGGCCCAGGCGGCGTAGGCACGCGCATCGGTGAGGTCGACGTAGCTGACCGGCGCGTCGCCGGTGCCGGGCGCGGGCCGACCGTCGACCCAACCGGCGAGGAACCGCTCCGCGCGCCGCGGCCGGTAGCCGGTCTCGGTGAGGAACCGTGCGTACTGCGCGTTGCTCACCTCGTGCCGCTCGATCGCGAAGCGTTGCAGGCGCGCGGTGCGCAGCAGCGTGCCGGTGTGGTGCAGCCGCGGCGGCAGCGGCTTCCACTCCTCGACGAACGGTGTCTCGCCGTACAGCCCGGTCTCGCGCGCGCGGTGGTGCACGGTGAGCTCGTACCGCCCGCCCGCAACGACTGCTGTCCCGGCAGGCGGTTCGGGCACCGGCGGCGCCAGGTGCACGATGCGCTCGGCGATGCGGGCGGGGAACGATGCGTCCGGGTCGTGCGGCGTACGGCCAGGCTCAGGTCGATCGGCAGCCGTGGTGGCGAGCACGGCCGCGATCCCGCCGGCGGGCAGGTCGCCACTCACGACGCGCGCACCGCCCTCGCCGCTGACGACCAGTTCGATGCCGGACGTGAGCTCGGTGAACATCGCGGCACCCCGCACCCGCAGCAGTGGCCCGCTGTAGTCCTCGGCGCTGCGATTCACCAGCGTCCACAAGGCGATTCCGTCATGCTCCCATCGCGAGGCGTACACCGGACAGTCGCCACCGGGGTGATCCGCGAGCGGCGTCCAGGTCTCGGTGCGTAGCCAGGGCGCGTACTCGCGATGCACCCGCCGCATCGCGCGCAGCACCGATCGGTCGCGCGCGTTCCACCCGACCCAGACGCCGAACACGCTTTCCCAGACGAGAATTCCGGCGCCGTTGAGCCACGCCGACTGCAGCTCCTCCAGATGGCTGCGGTTCCACCGGCGCACGTGGTGCGGTATGTGCCTTCGCTCGAACCACTTGGCCCGCATCACTCCCGGGACGGTCGAGTCGGCGTACCACTGCGCCCACGACATCGTGTGGTCGGCGAGCCGGTTGGCCGGCAGCCGCGATTCGGCCTCCATGCTGATGCCCGGCCGCAGCTCGTCCAGTTCCTTGCGAACCTCGGCCGCGCCCTCCTTGACGCTGTCGAAGAACGCGCCGTCGGCGCCGGTCCACTCGACGAGCGCGCGCACGTCGGCCGGCTCGCTGGACTCCCACGGGTAGATGACGACATACACGCGCACGGCGCGGTCCTGCAGTTGCCGTACGAGCATGGGGAGTTCGGGTACGTCGCGGTAGTAGGCGTACTGGTCGCGGTCGTCGACACCCTCGATCGGGTAGGCGTGCCAGAGCAGCACGCCGTCGAAGCCACCGAACTCGCGCTCGGCGTGCTCGAGGTACTTGTCGACGGTGAACTTGCCGGCGTCGTGGTCGTACAGCAGTTCGTCCCACAGCCACGCGACGTCCATCACGAAGCAGTCGCCGCGCTCGGTGTCGTAGCGCGTTCCGTCGTAGGCCAGCCGCTGCCGCGCGCCGTCGCGCCACCGCTTCAGCTGTTCCCGCCAGCGCGGCCATTGCGCGGGATCGCTCGGTGGCGCAAGGATCTTCGCGTCGTCGAGCACGGACAGGTCAGCGCCGGGCTCCAGCGGCACCTCGGTGAACAGGTCGAGCGCGCGCGGCACGTACGGGTTCAGGAATGGGCTCACGGATGATCCTTCAGGAACTGGTCGATCTCGGTGCGGTACGGGATGGCGGCGGACGCGCCGGTACGCCCCACGCTCAGCGCTGCGGCGGCGGCCGCGCGGCGCACACCGGCGCGCACATCGCTCGTGCCGGCCGCGGCGAGCGCACCCACGAACGTGTCGCCCGCCGCGGTGGTGTCGACGACGGGGACGGGGAACGCGGGCGCCGCGAACGAGTCACCCGCGCCGAAGCAGCGGCAGCCGTCGGCGCCGAGGGTGATCACGACGTCGCAGCCGTACCGCTGCAGCGCTCGCCCGGCGGCCTCGACGTCGGTCAACCCGGTCAGTGCGGCGGCCTCGTGCTGGTTGGGGACGAGCAGGTCGACGTCGGCGAGCAGGCTGTCCGGCAGTGCGGTGACGGGTGCCGGTGTGAGCACCGTGCGCACGCCGGCACCCCGCGCGAAGGACGCCGCCTGGGCGATCGCCTCCACCGGCAGTTCCAGTTGCAGCAGCAGCACGTCCGCCGCGGCGATGCGCTCGCGATGGGCGTCGGTGAGCGAACGCACCGTGCCGTTCGCGCCCGGCACGACGACGATGGAGTTCTCACCGCCGTCCTCGACCAGGATGTGCGCGGTGCCGCTCGGCCCGGGTACTCGGACCAGCCCGGACACGTCGATGCCCTCGTCGGCGAGCAGCGTGCGGAGCCGCACGCCGTACGCGTCGTCGCCCACGGCGCCGAGGAAGCTCACCGTGCCGCCGGCCCGGGCCGCGGCGAGCGCCTGGTTGGCGCCCTTGCCGCCGGGCACCGTGCTGAACGACCTGCCGGTGACCGTCTCACCGGGCTTCGGGGCACGCAGCACGCGTACCACCAGATCCATGTTGGCGCTGCCGAGTACGGCGATCCGGGTCATCGGGTGTCCCGCAGCCGGTCGGCGAGCGCGGCGGTACGGCGGGCGAGTTCGTCGATGGCGATGCCGTCGAAGCCGGGCAGCGTGCTCGCGATCCGGTTCTCCAGCGGGCCGACGAACTGCTGCGGCAGCGCCGACGCGCCGGCGAGCGCGCCGCAGATCGCGCCGGTCGTCGCGCCCGCGGAGTCGGTGTCCCAGCCGCCCATCACGGCGATGCCGACGGCTTCGACGAACTGGCCGCCGCTGGCGGACAGCGCGTACGCGATGAGCGCCGCGTTGTTCACGGCGTGCACCCAGTGCAGGCCCCCGTACGCGGCGTGCAGGTCGTCGAGCGCGTCGTCCAGCGGCCGGCCCGAGCGCCCGAGGGCCTGACCGCGCCGCACCGCCGCGGCGAGCGCACAGTCGGCCGGGATGACGGACAGTCCGGCCTCGAGCACGGCATCGACGTTGTCGGCGACGACCGCGGAGGCACTCGTCGCCGCGGCCCACAGCGCGCCGTACAGCCCGTTGCGGCGGTGGCTCAGCCAGGCGTCCGGGTACACGCTGCGCGCGGCCGCGGCCGGGTCGCCCGGGTGTGCCCAGCCGTGGACGTCGGCACGGATCAGCGCGCCGATCCACTCGCGGAACGGGTTGCGCACCAGGGCGGCCCGCTCCGGTTCGACCCCGTCGAGCAGGTTGCGGTACGCGGCCCGCTCGGCGGTGAACACCCGCCCGGCGGGCAGTTCGGTGAGCCAGGCCTGCGCGACGTCCTCGGTGCGCAACGCGGTGCCGTGCCGCTCGAGCAGCGCGAGCGCGAGCATGGCGAAGTTGAGGTCGTCGTCCTCGGGCATGCCGGCGATGTTCTCGACGAGGCTGGTGGGCCGGCTGCGACGGTTCCACGGCCACTGCTCCGCGATCCCGGCGGGCAGGCCGACTTCGGTGAAGTAGCCACGCACCGGCCAGTTCCCGGTGGCCTCGGCGATGGCGCGGATCCTTCGCGCGGGATCTTCTCCACCGGCTTGCCGAGCAGGCATCCGGCGGCGCGCCCGAGCCAGCCGCCGAGGACGCGCTGGAAGTCCACTCTCCCGCCGGCTGTCCGGTCATCGCTCGCGGAACTCGGAATGTCCGGGGCGGGTGCGGTGCGGCGGTCGATCTCGTCGAGCAGCTCGGCGGCGAGCGGACGCAGCGCGGCCAGCGCGGCGTCCTCGGACGCGCCGCTCACCTCTGGCTCGAGCGGGCCACCGGCGGCGGTCCAGCGCTGCGCGACGTCCTCGACCCCGACGCCCTCGGCAGCAGCCTGCACGAGAGCGTGCGGGAGCAGGTCCTCCGGGCGGCTCCAGGTGAGTCTCATCGGTCCGCTCAGCCGGCGTCCGTCAGCTTGTCCAGCGCAGCGGCACGCTCGGCGGCCCGGCGCGCATCCTGCTGGTGCAGCTCGACCGCGAGCGCGGCGAGCACCCGGCCGGGCTCTTCGATGTCGATGCGGCTCGCGGTCGCGACGTCCGTGCGCCACTGGGCCGGCACGGTGGCCAGCCCGCCGAGCGCGCCGCACACCGCGCCGGCCATGGTGGCGATCGAGTCCGCGTCCCGGCCGTAGTTGACCGCGCCGAGCACCGCGTCCGGATAGCTGCCGCCGGCCAGCAGCACGAAGCCGAGCGCGACGGGCAACTCCTCGATCGCCTTGGTCCGGCTCGGGCGGCGCGCGTCCATGCCCGGCGCGCGGTAGTCGGGGCCGACCGTGTCGTACGGCGCGACCGCCGCGCGCAGTTGCGGGATCGCGGCCCGCCAGTCGGGCTGGGTGCGCGCCACCGTGCACACCGCCTCGATGGCCTCGCGCGTGCCGTCGTGGGCGTGCTCGAGCGCGGCACTCACGGCCGACTCCGCGGTGGCGTCCGGTGCCATCGCCGCCGCGACCGCCGCGGCGAACACGCCGGCCGCCTCGCGCCCGTAGCTGGACTGGTGCGCGCCGGCGATGTCGATCGCCTCGGCGTACGCGCCGGCGGGGTCCGCCGCGTTCACCACGCCGACCGGCGTCATGTACATCGCGGCGCCGCAGTTCACGATGTTGCCGACACCCGCCTCGCGCGGGTCGACGTGCCCGTAGTGCAGCCGCGCGACCAGCCACTTCTCGGCCAGGAAGATCCGGCTGAGCAGCAGCGACTCGGCCTCCAGTTCCGGCACCCAGCGCTTGTCCTGGATCAGCAACGGCACCAGGTCGGACGCGATGGCGTACGCGTCCAGGTGGCTGCGCCGCGCGGCGTACACGTCCACCAGCGCCCGGGTCATCAGGGTGTCGTCGGTGACGTGCCCGTCGCCCTTGTGGTACGGCGCGATCGGCCGGGCGTCCTGCCAGTTCGCGTAGAACGGGCCGACGATGCCGGTCACCCAGCCGCCGTGCCGTTCGCGGATCTGCTCGGGCGTCCAGCCCTCGGTGGCACCACCGAGTGCATCACCGACGGCGGCTCCGGCCATCGCGCCGACTGCCTTGTCCTGCAGGAGACTCACGTCTGCTCTCCATCATCTCGCCGGCCGGGGCGGCCCGGGGATCGCCGGGCCGCCCCGCCGAGCGGCTACTGGTTGACCTGAGTCCAGCCGTCGGACAACTTCTTGTCGAGGCCATCCAGGCTGATCTTGTCGGCCAGGTACTGCTGGAACGCCGGTGTGGCGATCTGGTCCTTCCAGCGCGGGTAGTTCGTCGCGCTCTGGAACGGGGCCGACACCATGTACTGCGCCCCCGCCAGGGTCTGCGTCCAGCCGCTGGCGCCGCCGGTCGCCTTCTGCACCGCCTGGCGCGCGGCATCGGTCGTCGGGATCAGCCAGTCGCCCTGGGCGACCGACGCGAGGTTGTCCGCCGACATGAAGTAGTCGATGAACTGCGCCGCCTGCTTGGCGTGCTTGCTCGCCTGCGACACCGCGAGCACCTGCGGGTCGGCGGCCTGGTTGGCCGACGTTCCGGACAGCGGCGGCAGGACGGCCCAGTGGAAGTTCTTCGGGGCCTGCTCGCTGATCTGCTGGGCGACGTAGTTGCCGCCCACCACCATGGCGACCTTGCCGGCGTAGAACGTCGGAAGCACATCGGTGCCGGACTGCGTCAGCGACGTCGGGTCGATCGACTTGTCGTCGTAGGCCATCGCGTGAATGCGTTGCGGCACCTGGTTCTCGTTGTCGCCGACGTTGATCTTCACGTCCTGGCCGCTGCCGCTGAAGTACGTTCCGTCGAAGTTCAGGCCCAGCGTCATCATGGTCGCGGTGGGCGACTTCAGCCCCCAGCCGAGGCCGTGCGCCCCGCCGGTCGTGGCCTGCTTGGCGATCGACTGCAGGTCGTCCCAGCTGAGCGTGTCACCGGACGGGACGGTGATTTTGTCGGCCTTGAGCAGGTCGGTGTTCGCGAACACGACGTAGCTCTGCAGCAGGGTCGGTGCGGCGTAGATCTTGCCGTCGTTGCTCACCGTGTCCCAGACACCCTTCGGCACCGACTTCTTCACCTCGCTCGACAGCTTGTCGCTCAGGTCGGCGAGGTAGCCCTGCTGGATGAAGCCGGCGATGTCGGCGGCGTCGTCGTGGATGATGTCCGGTGCCGTGCCGCCCTCGAACTGGGTGACCAGCTGGTCGTGCACGGAGTCCCAGCTGCCTTGGTCGAGCTTGACCTGGATGTTCGGGTGGTCCTTGTTCCACGTCTCGACGATCTTCGCCACAGCGGCGACGGTCGGCTTCTGGAAGGCGAGGCTCTGGAAGCGGAGCGTCACCTTGTCGTTGTTGCTGCCGCCGCCCCCGCTGGAGCTGCAGGCGCTCATCAGCGCCGCCGCGGTGGCCGCAACCACCGCGAGCGCGGCGGTCCTTCTCGTTCTCATCTGAGCTCCTTCGGTGCGGATTCCTCTAGTGGGTTGGGCTGGTCATCCCTTGACGGCGCCGGCGAGCAGCCCGGAGGTGAGCCGCCGTTGGATGAGCGCGAACACGAGCAGGCTCGGGATCGTGGCCAGGACCGACCCGGCCGCCAGTGGCCCGAGGCTGACCTGGCCCTCGGAGCCGACGAACCGGGCGAGCGTCAAGGGAAGGGTGCGGGTGCTGCCACGCAGCAGCACGAGGGCGAAGAAGAACTCGTTCCACGAGGAGATGAAGGCGAACATCGCGGTCGCGACGATGCCCGGACGCAGCAGCGGCAACACGATGCTCACGAGCACCCGCAAGCGGCCGGCGCCGTCGACGGCGGCAGCCTCCTCCAGGTCGACCGGCAGACCGGCGACGTATCCACGCAGCATCCACAGCGCGAACGGCAGCGTCCACACCAGGTACACCAGGGTCAGCCCGAGCAGCGAGTTGAGCAGGTGCAGCGAGCGCAGGATCATGAACAGCGGGATGACGATGAGCACGACCGGGAACAGCTGGCTGACCAGGATCCAGCCGGTGGCGATGCCACGCAGCCGGGTCTTGAACCGCCCGAGCGCGTACGCCGCCGGCAGCGACACGGCGATCGTGAGCAGCGTGGCGCCGACCGCGACGATCGTGCTGTTGAGCGCCGAACGCAACAGCCCCTGCGCCTCGAGCGCGTCGTGGTAGTTGCTCCACTGGAAGTGGTGCGGGATCAGGCTGGGCGCGATCGAGGCGAGCTCGCGCGGCGTCTTGAGCGAGATCGACAGCAGCCACAGCAGCGGGAAGCCGAGGAAGATCAGGTAGGCGGCGAGCGCCACGTATTGCGCCGCCTTGGTGGCCGGTCGCCTGCGCACTACCCCTCGCCGGGCGCCCTTCACGTGGCGTCCCGACGCAGGCCGGCCCGCAGGTAAAGGCCGAGGAAGAGCACGACGAGCACCACCATCACGTCGCCCATCGCGGCAGCGCGGCCGAACTGCCCGTACCGGAAAGCCTCGTTGTAGGCGAACAGCATCGGCAGCATCGTCTTGCCGCCCGGTCCGCCTGCGGTCAGCACGTAGACGAGGCCGAAGGAGTTGAAGTTCCAGATGAAGTCGAGCGAGGTGATGGCGAAGATCACCGGTCGCAGGTGCGGCAGGGTGATGTGCACGAACCGGTGCCAGGTGGTGGCACCGTCGACCATCGCGGCCTCGTGCAGTTCTGCCGGGATGCCCTGCAGCCCGGCCAGCAGCGTGATCGTCGTCTGCGGCATGCCCACCCAGACGCCGACCACGATCACCGCGGGCAGCGCGGTGTTGAAGTCACCCAGCCAGTTGATGTGCGTCTGGCTCAACTTCAGCTTGTTCAGCGTCTCGTCGATCGGGCCGACGGTGGGGCTCAGCAACAGTCGCCACATGATCGCGACGATCACCGGCGGCATCGCCCACGGGACGAGCGCGAGCGTGCGGGCCAGCCAGCGCAGGTGCAGGTCCTCGTTGAGCAGCAGGGCCAGGCCCAGCCCGAGCACGAACTGGATCACCGTCACCGACACCGCCCAGACCAGGCCGATGCGGAACGACTCGAGGAACAGGCTGTTGTGCAACAGCCGGGTGAAGTTGTCGAAGCCGACGAAGTGGGTGGGGATGCCCAATCCCGCGCGCGAGTCGGTGAACCCCAGGTAGACGCCGCGGGCGAGTGGCACGACGCTCAGGGCCAGAACGGGCAGCAGCGCGGGCAGCACCAGCAGCCAGGCGTCGCGATCACCCCTGCCGCGCCGTCTGCGGCGCGGCGCGGTGGTCGGCTGCGCCGCTGTCGACGGCGCTTCGACGGTGGTCACGGCTGCTTGCGCTTCCGCGGCGACGACGCAGGTGGCGCGACCGGGTCGCTGGATGCGCGCACGACGAGCCGCGGCGACACGGACGCACGCTGGGGCGGCCGGCCCCGTTCGCCGAGCCGGTCCAGCAGCATCGCGGCGGCGATCCGGCCGCGCTCCTCCGAGCCGAGCGAGACGCTGGTCAGGGCGGGCGTCGCCAGCTCGGCCAGCTCGGTGTTGTCGATGCCCACCACCGCGACGTCGTCGGGCACGCGCAGGCCGGCGGCGCGCAACGCGCGCAGCGCGCCGATCGCGAGCAGGTCGTTCGCGCAGATCAGCGCGTCGGGCCGGTAGCGCGCGAGCAGGTCGGTCGTCGCCTTGTCACCGGCGTCATGGGTGAAGTCCGTCGCGCCGACCGTCTGGCCGTCGGCGACAGCCAGCCCGGCGGCCTGCATCGCCTTGCCGAAGCCCTTGGCGCGGGCGGCGCCGGGAACGGTGTCCTGCGGCCCGTTCACGAACGCGATCGAGCGGCGGCCGCCGTCGACCAGGTGCGCGACCGCGAGCCCGACACCGCGCGCGGAGTTGGTACGGACGTTGTCGATGCCGGTGCTCGCCGGCAGCGTGCCGATCACGACCACCGGCACCCGCGCGCGCCGGATCTCGGTGACCACCTCGTCGGTGATCCGGATCGGGCTGACGATCAGGCCGTCGGCATAGCCGCGGTTGATGCCGCGGATCACCTCGACCTCCATCTGCGGGTCGGCACCTGTGGCCGAGACGACGAGCCGGTAGCCGGCCGCCCGGACCACGCCCTCGATCGCGCGCATCATCGCCACGTACACCGGGTTGCCCAGGTCGGCGACCGCGAACGCGAGCTGCTCGGTGCGGCGCACCTTGAGCGACCGGGCCGACGCGTCCGGCACGTAGCCGAGTTCGGCGGCCGCGCGCCGCACCGCCTCGACCATCTTCGGGCTGGCCGACGCACCGGACAACGCGCGCGAGGCCGAGGCCACCGACACCCCGGCGGCAGCTGCCACCTCGACGAGGGTCGGGTGCTGCGGCGGCTGCACGCGCTGATCCTCTCGCCGGGGCCACACGGACTTTGGAAACGTTCTTGCAATCGTTTCCAAATATCTTGGAGGCGACCGGCCACCGCTGTCAAGACCCGTACCGCGCAGTGCGCGCTCAGTTTTGTCCCCCTCGTGCCGATTGGACCTGTCGGAGGTCCACGACGGCGCTACGGAGGCAACGCAGGTGTTCCCTTACGGCCCTGTGCCGCCCGAACCCGATCTCGCACAGTCGCATCCCGGGCTGCTGCCGTTCGTCGAGGCGGGCACCGGCGCCGACGCCATGCTCGCCTACCTGCAAGGCCTGCTCACCTGCGCCGGCGGCGTCATGTACGTCCGCGACCTGTCCGGACGGATGCTGCTGGCCAACCACGGCTTCGAGCAGCTCGTCGGCCGGCCGGTGTCCGAGATCGTCGGGCGCACCTCGTCGGATCTCTTCGGTGCCGAGATCGGCGAGGCCCACCTCGCGACCGATCGTCTCGTGCTCCGCGGCGAGCGCGCGTACATCACCACCGAGACGGCGCTCGACGCGACCGGGTCCGTGCGGCAGTTCGTCTCGCACAAGTTCCCGCTGATCGACCCGGACGGCGTTGCGTTCGCGATCGGCGGGCTGTCGATCGACACGACCGAATTGCAGGACGAGCGCCGCGCCGGCCGCGAAGCGCGGTTCGAGTCCGAGACGCGGTTCCGCGGCGTCTTCGAGCACGCACCGATGGGCCAGGTCTTCGTCGGCATGGACCGGCTGATCGAGTCGGTGAACGAGCCGATGGCCGCCATGGCCGGCTACACGGTGCAGGAGATGATCGGGCGCCCGATCACCGACTTCGTCCCCCCGCAGTTCCACCAGACGCTGCGCGAGGAGGCCGAGGCGCTGCTGGCCGGCCGGCTGGTGCGGGTCAGCGTGGTACGCGCCCTGCAGCACCGCGACGGGCACTGGGTGCCGATCCGGGTCACCAGTGCGCTGCTGCCCGGCGCCGACGGCGCGCCGCGCTGGTGGGTGACGATGGTCGTGGACATCACCGACGAGGAACGTGCCCGCGTCGAGCTGCAACGGGCACACGACGGGGCGCTCGAGGCCGCCGATCGGCTTCGCCTGCTGCATTCCATCGCCACCGCGGCGAACGAGTCCGGAACGCTCGACGAGCTCGTCCCGCACCTGATCGAGACGGTCTGCGCCCACTTCGGCTGGACCGGCGGCGCGCTCGTGCAGTGGCCCAGCCGCGGCGCCGGCCGGCCGAGCTGCCGGCACGAGACCGATGGGGCCGGTCTGAGCGCCGCGGCGGCCGCTCTCGCCGCGCCGCGCGGTGAGGAGCCGGCCCTGCTGGCCGACGGACCGCGCCCGCTCGTCGTGGTGCCGCTCGGCGGCGACGACCCGCGTGGCCGGCTGGCGCTCCTGTTCGCCGTGGGCGACAGCGACGAAGCGTGGCACCCCGACCTGCTGGCACTCGTCGGCGGAGAGTGTGCCCGGGTGATCGAGCGCGATGCCGCGGCGCGGCGGTTGCGCCAGAGCGAGGCCCGGTTCCGCTCGGTGTTCGACTCCTCGCCGCTGGCGATGGGGCTCACCGTCGGCGACGAGGGCACCTACCGCGACGTCAACGAGGCACTGTGCCAGCTGCTCGGCCGCACCCGCGAGCAGCTCGTCGGCGCCGCGGCGCGCGACATCGTGCACCCCGACGACGCCGGACTCATCGACGCGGCGGGGGCGGCAGCCGCCGCCGCTACCGACGGGCGGCACTGCCGCGAGCTACGGCTGCTGCACTCGTCCGGGGCGACCGTCATCGCACAGGTGACCCTGGTCTGGATGGACGGCTCGGAGGGCTCGCGGGTGCTGCTGGCTCAGATCGAGGACATCACCGCGCGGCGTACCGCGGAGGCGGCGCTGCGCCAGCAGGCCGAACGCGACGGGCTCACCGGGCTGGCCAACCGCACGTTCCTCGCCCGCGAACTCGCGGCGATGGGTGCGGCGGACTCCAGCTGCGCCGTCCTGTTCATCGACCTGGACGGGTTCAAGCTGATCAACGACACGCGCGGGCACGATGTCGGTGACGAGGTGCTGGTCGAGGTCGCCGCGCGGCTGCGTGCGGCGGTGCGCCCGTCCGACCTCGTCGCACGCTTCGGCGGCGACGAGTTCGTGGTCCTCTGCCGCACCACCGGGCACCCGGACGGCGGCGAGGTCTACGCGACGGCCCGGCGGGTCGCCGACCGGATCGAGAGCTCGCTTACGGTGCCGATCACGACCAAGTCGGGAGCCGCGCAGGTGACCGCGAGCATCGGCATCTCCGGCGGCCAGGTCCACGCCGAATCGCCGCAGGAGCTGTTGCAGCGCGCGGACACCGCTATGTACCAGGCGAAACGGCTCGGCAAGGACCGGCACGCCGTGTACGACGAGCACCTGCACGAGCAGACCGTCGAGTACCAGCGCACCGAGGCCGCGCTCCGCAACGCCCTCGACGAGCAGCGCCTCGCGGTGTACTTCCAGCCGATAGTCGACCTCGCCGACGACCACGTGGTCGGCTTCGAGGCCCTCGTCCGGTTGCGCGACGAGACGGGCCGCATCGTGACGGCGGACCGGTTCATCGCGGTCGCCGAACAGAGCGGGCTCATCGTGCCGATAGGCACCTGGGTGCTGCAGGAGAGCTGCCGCACCATCGCGGCACTGCGGCACCGGACCGGTCGCCCGCTGACCGTCGCGGTGAACCTGGCCGCGCAGCAGGCCAGCCGGGCCGACCTCGCCGACACCGTGCTGCACGCCCTGGGCGACACCGGCCTGCCCACCGAGGCCCTGACCCTGGAGCTCACCGAGTCCGCGCTGCTCGAGGCCGACGACGCGACGCTGGAGCAACTGGTCCGGCTCAGCGAACTCGGCGTGGTGATCGGGCTGGACGACTTCGGCACCGGGTACTCGTCACTGACCTACCTGCGGCGCTTCCCCGTCTCGCACCTGAAGGTGGATCGCTCGTTCGTCAGCGGGATGACCTCCGACAGCGGCGATTCGACGATCGTGCGCGCCGTCGTCAGGCTGGCGTCCGATCTGGGCCTCGAGTGGATCGCCGAGGGCGTCGAGACGAGCGAGCAGCGCCGGGAGCTGGCGGCGATGGGGCCCGGCTACGCGCAGGGCTACCTGTTCAGCCGGCCGGTGCCCGCCGACCAGCTCCCGGGGCTGCTCGACCGCGGATGCGAGCTCGGGCACCGCCCGCTGGACGCCGGCCCGCTGGGCCGTACCGCCTGAGCACCGGCGCTTGCCCGGACCGCCGCCGCGGGTCAGGATCTGGGGCGAGCGATGAGTTTCGGGCCGCCCGCGCGTCTGAACCTGAAGGAGGTGGCGTATGAGTGGAGTACGCGTCCTGGTCGGCACCCGCAAGGGAGCGTTCGTGCTGACGTCGGACGAGAAGCGACAGGCGTGGGACGTGAGTGGCCCGCACTTCCCGGGTTGGGAGGTGTACCACGTCGCCGGTTCGCCGGCCGATCCCGACCGGGTCTACGCGGCCCCGTCCGGCGGCTGGTTCGGGCAGGTCATCCAACGATCCGACGACGGCGGCGCCAGCTGGAACACGGTCGGCAACGACTTCACGTACGCGGGCGTGCCGGGCAACCATCAGTGGTACGACGGGACGCTGCGGCCGTGGGAGTTCACCCGGGTCTGGCACCTGGAGCCGTCCGCGACCGATCCGGACACCGTCTACGCGGGCGTCCAGGACGCGGCGCTGTTCAAGACCGTGGACGGCGGGACGTCCTGGACCGAACTGGAGGGCCTGCGCGAACACGGGTCCGGCCCGCAGTGGCAACCCGGTGCCGGCGGCATGTGCCTGCACACGATCATCGTCGACCCGGCCGACGAGGACCGCATCTACGTCGCGATCTCGGCGGCCGGCGTGTTCCGCACCGAGGACGGCGGCAAGTCCTGGCAGCCGGTCAACGCCGGCCTGCTCTCCGACGGCATCCCCTCCCCCGCGGCGCAGGTCGGCCACTGCGTGCACAACCTGGCGATGCACCCGTCCCGGCCGCGGACCCTGTTCATGCAGAAGCACTGGGACGTCATGCGCAGTGACGACGGCGCGGACAGCTGGACCGAGATCAGCGGCGACCTGCCGACCGACTTCGGCTTCCCGATCGCGGTGCACGCGCACGAGCCGGACACCGTGTACGTCGTCCCGATCACCAGCGACTCGCACCACTTCGTGCCGGACGGCAAGCTTCGGGTGTACCGCAGCCGCAGCGGCGGCAACGAGTGGGAACCGCTCACCGCCGGGCTGCCGCAGGAGAACTGCTACGTGAACGTGCTGCGCGATGCGATGGCGGTCGACTCGCTGGACTCCTGCGGCATCTACTTCGGCACGACCGGCGGCCAGGTGTACGCGTCGGCGGACTCCGGCGAACACTGGGCGCCGATCGTGCGCGACCTGCCGGCCGTGCTCTCGGTCGAGGTGCAGACGCTGCCATGATCCGGGTTCTGCTGCCGGCGCACCTGCGTCAACTCGCCCACTGCGAACGCGAGATCGCCGTGGACGCGGCGGCGACCCAGCGGGCGGTGCTCGACGCGATCGAGCAGCAGTACCCGGCGCTGCGCGGCACGATCCGTGACCCGCGGACCGGGCTGCGCCGCCCGTTCGTCCGGTTCTTCGCGTGCGAGGAGGACCTGTCGCACGAGTCGCCGGACACACCGCTGCCCGCGGCGGTCGCCGAGGGACGTGAACCGTACCTGGTGATCGGCGCCATGGCCGGCGGCTGACGTCAGCCGGGCAGGTGCGTGGGCAGGCCGAACTGCGCGAACTGCCGGCCGTCGTCCAGGAAGGTGTGGATCTCGCAGATCCGGCCGTCGGAGACGTCGAGCACGTGCAGACCCCACGGCCTGAACCCGCCCTGCGGGTCGATGCGGTACTGGGCTGCCGCCGGGGACCCGTTGGCGGACGTGGTGATGAGCCGCGATCCCTCGCACCCGGCACCGACCCCGCGCATCCAGGCGCCGATGTCCGCGGCGCCGCGCAGCCACATCGCGAACGGAGGCATCGACTGGATCGCGTCCTCGTGCAGCAACTCGATGAACGCGTCGATGTCGTAGCGCTCGAACGCGTCGACGTAGCGCGCGAGCAGGTCGGACTGGTCGCGGTCCAACTCCGGCTGGCCGGCCTGGACGTCCGCGAGGGTCGCCCGCGCCCGCTGCAGCGCGCTGTTCACCGCGGCGACGCTCGTGTCGAGCAGGGCGGCGACCTCGCTCGCCTGCCAGCGCAGCACCTCGCACAGGATCAGCGTGGCGCGTTGGCGTGGCGGCAGGTGCTGCAGCGCCGCGACGAAGGCGAGCCGGATGCTCTCGCGCCGCTCGAACAGTTCCGCCGGGTCCGACTCCGGCGGTAGCACCCGCTCGTCGGCGATCGGCGAGACCCACGACCCCTCCGGCAGCACCCCCGCCAGTGACTCCTCGACCGGCGGGCAGGCCGGACCGAGTTCGACCGGCGCCGCGCGGCGCTTGCGGCCGCGCAGCATGTCCAGGCAGACGTTCGTGGCGATCCGGTAGAGCCACGAGCGCACGCTCGAGCGGCCCTCGAAGCGTCCACTCGCCTCCCAGGAGCGGATCATCGTCTCCTGCACGGCGTCCTCGGCGTCGTACGCCGAGCCGAGCATCCGGTAGCAGTACCCGGTCAGCTCCCGCCGGTGCAGTTCCAGTTCATCGCTCGTGGGCGCCTGGCTCAGCGTCATGCGGGGATGGTACGTGCCGGTCCGGACAAGCGCCCGTGAACCGACCCGGCCGCCGGCCCGTGACCGTGGTCGACGGCGCCTGCGAGCAGCGCGGCGCCGCTCGCCGGAAGGGGCGTCAATCATGCGGATGTCGAAGACTCGGACGGCCGTGACCGCACTCGCTGCCGGGGCCGCGGTCGCTGCGCTGGTGACCGCACCGGCCGCAGGCGCGCACACCGACCAGCACCCCCGCGCTCGTGCCAGTGCTGGCGCAGCGCACGCAGGCCGTCGACGCCGCACTGGCCGCACTGGTCCCGCAGGTCCGCGCCCGCGGCGTGAGCGCGTCGAACGCCGCGGGCTGGGGCGCCGGGCGGGCAGCCGCCGACCTGGCCCGCCTCGATGTCCGGCAGCGGCTCGATCGCGCCGGCTGACGACCGGTGACGGCCGGACGCGTGGCCGACCACACCCGCCCTCCGGGAGCAGCACGCGCTCCCGGCACCACGGCCTCAGCTTCGGCCACGAGCAGCCGATTGTCTGCTGACGCGTCGGGGCGAGAAGACGGGACAGGCAGGTGCACAGCAGGCTGGCCGTCCGCTGGGTGCCATGGTTGGCACCCCTCGAGCTCGCTGCTGCCGTCGCGCTGATGGGCCAAGTTGCCCTGCGCCTGCTCTCGCATCCGGGAACGGCGACCGAGGCGTGGTGGCCGGCCGCCGGCATCGCCGTCGCGGTGCTGGCGCGTTCGCCGCGCCGTCGCTGGCCGGTGTTGCTCGTCGCGATCACCGCGGGCAACACGGTGAGCAACCTGTGGTCCGGGCTGTCGCTGAGCGCCACCGTCGGCTTCGTCTTCGCCGACATCCTGTGCTGCGCCGTCGCCGCCGCGGTCCTGACCGGCCGTGGCCGCCGCTCGGTACTGCTGTCGAGCATCGGTGACGGGGTGCGGCTGCTCGTCGCGATCGGGGCCGCGATGGGCGGCGTCGGCGCGAGCGTCGCCGTGCGCTGCGCGATCGACGGCACACCGTGGCTGCCGGCGACGCGAGGCTACATGCTCAGCAACGGGTTGGGCCTGGTCATGATGACCCCGCTGCTCCTGCTGCCGCTCGGCCACCTCGCCTGGACCGAACTGCGTGATCGCCGCCGCAACGTCGAGTGGGTTGCGCAGCTGGCCGCGACGATGCTCATCACCGCGGCCAGCTGCGCAGTCCCCGGTATGGGGATCTGGCCGTTCCTGCTGTTCCTGCCCGTGCTCTGGGGCGCGGCGCGGCTCGGCCCGCTGCGCGCGATGCTGGGCGTCGTCGTGATCGGGCTCGTGACCACGCCGATCGCACTCGCCGGCCATGGCTCGTTCGCCGTCTTCGGCGACATCGCCCATCGCCAGTGGTCCATCCAGGCGCTGCTCGCCTCGCTATCGGTCGCCACGCTCGTGATGGTGCTCAGCGCGCAGGCGCACGACAGTGCGATGGCCGCGATCATCGACCGCGAGAACCTGTTGAGCGAGGCCGAGCGCCTCGCCCAGCTCGGTTCCTGGACATGGGCCGTCGGCGACGACGAGGTCATGTGGTCACGGCAGATGTACCGGCTGCTGGGCCTGGAGCCCGCCGACGGCGAGGCGGCCGGCGGGCACGCGCCCAGCACGGCGAACTTCATGCATCTGGTGCACGAGGACGATCGGCCCGCGCTGCGGACCGCGATCCGGACCGCATCGGACACCGGCGAACCGTACGGCCTCGACGTCCGGATGATGCGCAGCGACGGCGAGCTGCGTTACGTGCACGCCCGTGGGCGCGCCGAGTTCGACTCAGCCGGCAAACTCACTCGGCTGCGCGGCACGTCGCAGGACGTCACCGACGCCCGCCTCGCCGAGCGCGAGCTGGCGGCCGCGCGAGACCTGTACCGCAGCGTGCTCAGCGCGGTGCGAGAGCAGGCGATCGTCGGGACCGACCTCGACGGGCTGGTCACCGTGTTCAACGCCGGCGCCGAGAAGATGTTCGGCTACCGGGCGGAGGAGATGATCGGCAAGAGCGCCACGCTCATCCACGAGCCGGACGAGCTGACCGCGCGGGTCCAGGAGTACGGCGTCGACCCGCAGCGGCCGGTGCTTGCCCTGCTCGCGGGGGTGCAGCGCTCCAAGAGCCGCACCGTGCCGTGGACGTACTGCACGCGCGACGGCCGGCGGCTGTCCTGCCTGCTCACGATCAGCGAGATGCGCGACAACGATGGCGAACTGTCCGGCTTCCTCGGCGTGATCAGCGACGTGACCGCGCAGCGCAAGGCCGAGGCGCAGCTGCGCGAGAGCGAGCAGCGCTTCCGGCTGGCCTTCGACGCAGCCTCGGTCGGCATGTACCTGACGAGCCTCGCGCCCGAGAACCGCGGACGGATCCTGAAGGTCAACGCCGCGATGTGCGACTACCTCGGCCGTGACGAGTCGGAGATCCTCGCCGGCGACGTCTTCGCGATCTCCCATCCCGACGACGCCGTGAACATCGACGCAGTGCTGGCGGCGCAGGCGGGCGACGAGCTGCCGCAGATGCGACGCGAGAAGCAGTACCGGCACGCCAACGGCACCATGGTGTGGGGCATGCTCTCGTGCGCGGTCGTGCACCCCACCGACGGCAGCACGCCGTACGGCATCTCGCTCGTCGAGGACATCACGGCACGCAAGGAGGCCGAGGAGCGGCTCAAGCACCTCGCGCTGCACGACTCGCTCACCGGGCTGCCCAACCGGGCACTGCTGATAGACCGGCTCGAGCACGCGCTCGCCGGCGCCGGCCGGTCGGGACGCCAGGTCGGCCTGCTGTACCTGGACCTCGACGGCTTCAAGCAGGTCAACGACAGCGCCGGTCACGTGGCCGGCGACGAGCTGCTGGTGCAAGCGGCGGTGCGGCTGCAGGACGCGGTGCGCCAGGGCGACACCGTCGGCCGGCTGGGCGGGGACGAGTTCGCGATCATCTGCACCGACATTCACGATCACACCGATCTCGAGGTGGTCGCCGCGCGCTCGCTCGCCGCGTTGCGCTCGCCGTTCCAGTTGCAGGCCGGCATGTTCACGATCAGCGCGAGCATCGGGCTCGCCCTGGTGGGACACGGGCGTGCAACCACCGCCGACGCGTTCCTGCACGAGGCCGACACCGCCATGTACACGGCGAAGCGGGCCGGCAAGGACCGCATCGGGGTCGCGGACGCGGGCGAACGGGCCCGCGCCGCGCGGGACACCCGGCTGCGTCCGGAACTGGAGACGGCGCTGGCGGGCAACGACCTGCTGATGTACGGGCAACCGGTCGTCGACCTGAGCGACGGGTCGGTCGTCGGTGTCGAGACGTTGCTGCGCTGGAACCACCCGCGCCGCGGGATCCTGACGCCGGGCGACTTCCTGGACGTCGCCGAGGCGAGCCCGCTGATGGTGCCGATCGGACGCCGGGTGCTGGACGAGTCGTGCCGGATGGCCGCAACCTGGATGCGCCGGCTCGGCGACCGCGCGCCGGACGTGCACGTCAACGTCTCGGGCCGCCAGCTCGAATCCGGCCAGCTGATCACCGACGTGCGCCGTGCGCTCGAGCGGCACCAGCTGCCGCCGGACCGGCTCGTCCTGGAGCTCACCGAGACGCACATGCCGCTGATCGCGGATTCGCTGCGCTCGGACCTGAATCGGCTGCGCGACAGGGGCGTGCGCATCGCGATCGACGACATCGGCACCGGCTACAGCAGCCTGGCGCGCATCACCGAGCTCCCCGTGGACATGCTCAAGATAGATCTGAAGTTCGTGAGCGGTCTCGGGTCCGACCCCAGCTGCGAAGCCGTGGTGCGGGCGGTTCTCGAGATCGGGCGCGCCCTCGGCATCGCGGTCGTCGCCGAGGGCGTCGAGACCGAGGAGCAGGCGCGGTTGCTCGCCGACTACGGCTGCGAGACGGCGCAGGGGTACCTGTACAGCCGGCCGCACCCGGAGGCCCTGCTCAGCCGGCAGTTGCTGCGCGGCGTGCAGGCCAGCGCCTGAGCGCGGTCCACGCGAACGCGCTCGAGAAGCGGCGATCGGAGCCTCAGGTGCCGGGTGACGTCGCCTCGGCCGCCCCGCGGTCCGCGGTCCGGCCGCGGGCTCGCGGCCCGGCGGCCGGGTCCGCACGCCCAGCCGTCGTGGACGACCCGAGCCGCATGACCACGACCGAGCCGAGCAGCACAACGCCGACGCTGACCAGCTGGATCAGCGGGGCCAGTACCGGGGCGTGGTCGGCCAGCGCGGCGGCGACCACGGCGCCGACCACGAGCGAACCCAGGATCTGCAGGCTGTCGGCGACGTCCCGCAATCGGTGACCGGACGTCAGCCGGACGATCATGGTGGTCAGCGTGCCGGTCATGTACGTCGTGGACAGCCCGCTGACACCGAAGCGCTGAACGCTGCTGCTCTGCACGCCGAGGGCGAGCGCGTTGACGGCGAGCAGTCCGAGCTGCACGCTCCCGGTCGGGGCCGAGCCGGCCAGCCACCACCCGGTCGCGTAGGCGGCGAAGATGACGAACTCCACGCTCAGCGCCACGGTGACCGCCCGCGGCCAGACCGGTTGGTCACCGGCCGGAGTCCCCGCCAGCCGGCCGCCGAGGACGCAGCCGGCGATGTAGCAGAGCACGGCGGTGAGGATGTGTCGAGCCAACGACGCATCGCCCTCGGCGGCCGAGATGCCGAACAGCACCAGGTTGCCGGTCATGACGCTGGTGAAGGCACCGCCGAGCGCCAGGAACCCGATCGCGTCCGTCGCCCCGGCGTTCAGGGTCAGGACGACGACCAGGGCGTGCCGCAGCGCGATCCCCCGGTCCGCGGCGCCCGCCGGATCACGGTCCCTGCGCGCGAAAAGCATGTCGCTCACTATGGCAACGCGGTGCTGGCGTTGACCCCGTGCTGTATGCACAACTATTCGCGCCGTTCGATGTGCGTCTTGTCCGTGGCTCGGGGTTACCGGCGTGCTTAGCGTGAAGCACGCCCGGGGCGCCGTCAGGCGACCGTCCCCGGGCCGATGACCAGCCGACGACCAGAACTGTTCACGGGTCTTCTCACAGGAGGAAAGCGATCACGATGACCGAGCTGCTCTCGAAGGACGAGTTCCGCAGTGCGCTCGAGGATGCCATCAAGGGCCGCGAGGCGAAGAACGCCTCGTTCAGCTTGGCGTGGGCCGAGGGCAAGCTGCAGCGGCACCATTTCGCGCGGTGGGCCGAGAATCACTACCAGTACGTCGGCCCGTTCGCGGACTACCTCGGCTACATCTACGGCAACACCCCGGACCAGTACACCGAGGCGAAGGACTTCCTGCTGCAGAACATGTACGAGGAGGAGCTCGCCGACATCCGGCACACCGACCTGCTCGTCCGGTTCGCCGAGGCCTGCGGCACCACGCGCGAGCGGGTGATGGACCCGAACAATGCCAACGCCGTCACACGCGGCCTGCAGGCGTGGTGCTACGCCACGTCGATGCGGGAGCACTTCACGGTCGCCACGGCGGCGATGGTGGTCGGCCTGGAGTCGCAGGTGCCGAGCATCTACAAGAAGCAGATCATTCCGCTGCGCGAGGTCTACGGCTTCACCGAGGACGAGATCGAGTTCTTCGACCTGCACATCACCTCCGATGTGGTGCACGGCGAGCGCGGCTTCCAGATCGTGCTCGAGAACGCCGACACCGTCGAACTGCAGCAGCGCTGCCTGCAGTTCGTGCGCTGGGGAGCCGAGATGCGGTACTCCTACACGCGATCGCTCTACGACACCTACGTCGCGCCCGACATGGTCGCCGCCTGAGGATCCACACGCGGGCGTCGGGCGGGCCGGCTGCTGTGGATCGAACCCGTCCGACGAACCGCCGGGATCCGGCATCTCTGTGTTGAGGAGCACCCTGTGGCTGACTGGCTCGCTGTGACCGAACTGTCCGAACTGGCCCGTCGCAAGAAGAAGCAGGTCGAGGTGAACGGTGAGCCGGTCGCGCTGTTCCTGATCGGTGCCGACGTCTTCGCCCTGGCCGACACCTGCATCCACAAACAGCGATCGCTCAGCAAGGGTGTACTGCTCAACGGCTGTATCGTCTGCCCCGGTCATCAGTGGGAGTTCGACCCGGCGACCGGCTATGAGGCGACGCAGGACAGATATCAGCCCTCCTACGACGTGCGGATCGAGGACGGAACCGTGTATGTCGCGACGCAACCGCGGTCGGGCACTGAGACCGCGGCCCGCCGCGCGGTGGTCGCCGGCACGGTGACTCCATGACGACGTACGCGATCATCGGCGCGGGTCAGACCGCCGCCGTGGCCGCGCGAACGCTGCGGCGGCGCGGTTTCGACGGGCGCATCGAGCTGATCGGAGCGGAGCCGCATCCGCCCTACCAGCGTCCTCCGCTGACCAAGGAGTACCTGGCCGCCGGGCCGGACGGCTCGGACGACGAGCTGTTCCTGCTGGACGAGCAGTGGTGCGCCGCGAACGACGTGCACCTGCGCCTGGGGCAGCGGGCGGTTCGCATCCGGCCTGCCGAATGGGCCGTCGACCTGGCCGACGGAACCCAGGTCCGCGCCGACAAGGTGCTCGTCGCGACCGGTGGTGCCGCCCGCAAGCTGCCGGGTGTGCGCGGCGAGCGGGTGCACTACCTGCGCACCCTCGACGACGCGAACACCCTGCGCAGGCTCATCGGACCCGGGGTCCGGCTGATCGTCATCGGCGCGGGCTTCATCGGTTCGGAGGTCGCGGCGACCGCGCACTGCAAGGGTGCCGAGGTCACCGTGATCGACACGCTGGACGCGCCGCTGCAACGGATACTCGGCCGCGAGCTGGGCGCCGTCTGCGCGACGATTCACCGCAGCAACGGCGTCACTGTTCGGCTGGGCGAGCCGGTGGAGTCGGTGGTCGAGCACGAGGACGCCGTCATCGTGAAGACCGGCCGGGCGCGCCTCGAAGGCGATCTGGTGGTCGTCGGTGTCGGCATCACACCGAACATCGAGGTCGCGCAACGGTCCGGCGTCACCGTCGACAACGGCATCCTCGTCGACGAGTACTGCCGGACGAACGTGCCGAACATCTTCGCGGCAGGGGACGTCGCCAATCACTACCACCCGTTGTTCGACGAGCTGATCCGGGTCGAGCACTTCGACAACGCGACCAAGCACGGCGCGGCCGCGGCGAACAACATGCTCGGCAACGCCACGATCTTCGACGACCCGCACTGGTTCTGGTCGGACCAGTACGAGCTGAACATCCAGCACACCGGCCACGCCCGCGGCTGGGACGAACTCGTGATCCGCGGTTCGGTGGACGAGTTGGACTTCTGCGCCTTCTACCTTCGCGAAAGCCGGGTTCGGGCCGCGTTCGCCGTGGATCGCGGCGCCGACATCGCGATCGCGAAAGAGCTGATCTCGGGGCGGGTCCACGTCGCGGCGCACCGGCTCAAGGACGAGGACGTCGACCTGGCCGACCTGCTCGAGACGGAGCAGGCGTGGTAGCCGCGATGACGGGGACCCGGCGGCGGAACTACCTCGGCGGCGAGTGGTCCGACGCAGCGGATGGGCGCGGGCGTGAGCGGCACAACCCGGCCGACATCCGCGAGGTGGTGGCCGTGGCCGCCGATTCGGATGCGGAGGAGGTCCGCGCCGCCGTCACCGCGGTCGCCGCCGGGTACCAGGAGTGGGCCGAGCGGGCGCCGGAGGCCCGCGCGGACGTCCTCAACCGGGCCGCCGACATTCTCGCCGGCCGGGCCGACGAACTGGCCCGCGAGCTGGTGCAGGAGGAGGGCAAGACCCTCGCCGAGGCGCTCAACGAGACGCGCCGTACCCCGCTGAACCTGCGCTTCTACGCCAGCGAGGCGTTGCGGCTGACCGGCCAGACGTTCCCGACCGGCGACGGCTCGATGGTGTTGACCACCCGCGCGCCGGTCGGCGTGGTCGCGGCGATCACGCCGTGGAACTTCCCGCTCAACATCCCGTCCCGGAAGCTGGCCCCGGCCCTCGCGGCCGGCAACGGGGTCGTGTTCAAGCCCAGCGAACTGACGCCGAGCACCGCCGAGGCGCTCGTCCGGGCCCTGCTCGAGGCGGGGTTGCCCGCCGGGGCGATCGCGCTGGTCCATGGTGGCGCCGCGGCGGGTTCGGCGCTGGTGAGCGACCCGCGGGTGAGCGCGATCACCTTCACCGGCTCGTCGGCGGTCGGCCTGGCGATCCATCGCGCCACCACTCCCCGCCAGCGTTGCCAGCTGGAGATGGGGGGCAAGAACCCCATGGTGGTCCTGGCCGATGCCGACCTCGATCGGGCCGCCGCACTGATCATTCGAGGCGCGTTCGGCCTCAGCGGGCAGGCGTGCACCGGCACCAGCCGGGTGGTGGTCGAGGACGCCGTGCACGATGCGCTGGTCGAGCGGCTGGTGGCGGCGGCCCGCGCGCGCCGGGTGGGCAACGGCCTCGTCGACGGAGTCGAGATGGGCCCGCTGGCCTCGTCCGCCCAGCTGGCCAAGGTGGCCGAGCACGTCGGCGCGGCGATCGCGGACGGAGCCACGCTGCGGGCAGGCGACGAACCGCTGCCGACCGGGTGCGAGCACGGCCACTTCATGCGTCCGGTCGTGCTGACCGATGTCGCGCCGGACTCCGCCCTGGCCCAGCAGGAGACGTTCGGGCCGGTGCTCGCCGTGCTGCGGGTCGGCTCGTACGACGAGGCCGTCGCGGTCGCGAACAACACCGAGTACGGCCTGTCGGCCGGAATCGTGACCAGCGATATCGGCCGGGCGATCGACTTCTCGCGGCGCGTGGACAGCGGCGTGGTGAAGGTGAACCTGCCGACGACCGGGGTGGCGATGAACGCTCCGTTCGGCGGCATCAAGAACTCCAGTACGCAGACGTTCAAGGAACAGGCAGGGGACACGATGATGCACTTCTACACCGTCGACAAGACCGTCTACCTCTCCGCGTGAGCGCACCGGAGACGGATCCGCAGCCGAGCGAGTTCGGACTCGAGCCGGAGTACGTGTACGTGGCTCGCTCCGGGCAACTGCCCGATGGCTACGTGCGGCGCTTCTACCCGCGCGGGCTCGAGCTGTGCCTGGCCCGCAACCACGGCACGGCGTACGCGGTGTCCAACACCTGCACGCACATGGCCTGTCTCCTCTCGGCAGGCAAGGTGGTCGAGGACGGCATCGGCTGTTCCTGTCACGGCAGCATCTTCGACCTGGACACCGGCGAGGCGATCTATCCGCCTGCCACCAAACCGATCGCGACCTACCCGGTGGCCGAGGTCGAGGGCAAGCTGTTCGTTCGGGTCACCGAGCAGGACGCCCTCGAGGGTGCGGCCCGCAAGCGCGAACTGGAAGAGGCGCGGCGCCGGGCCGCGTCCAGCTAGGCATGAGCGAACCCGCCGATCCGCCGCGCGCCGCTTCGCTGTCGAGCGAGGCGATGGTGGTCGCCAACCATCCCGCTGTCAGTTCGGCCGGGCTGGCCGTGCTGCGCCAGGGCGGCAACGCGATCGACGCGACCCTGGCGATGGCCGCCGTGTGCTGGCTGACGCTGCCCGGCCAGTGCGGCGTAGGTGGCGACGCGTTCGCGGTCCTGCGCGAGCCGGACGGGCGGGTCTGGTCGATCGGGGCCAGCGGGTTCGGGCCAGACGGCGGCGTACCGGACTTCTACCGCGCCCGGGGACTGAGCACGATTCCGCTGTCCGGCCCGCTCGCCGTCGCCGGAGCGGGGACGATCGCGGCCATCGCGGACCTGCACGCCGCGGGCGCCACGCGCTCGCTCGCCGAGCTCTGGGCCCCGGCCCTCGCGCTGGCGGCACACGGGGTGCCCTGCTCGGCCAAGACCCGAGGCGACATCCTCGAACACGAGGCGGAACTGCGCGCGGACGAGGGTCTGGCCGCGATGTTCCTGCCGGCGGGCCGGGCACCCCGCGTCGGCGAGCGACTGACCTACCCGCAGCTGGCGCGCACGATTCGCCTGCTCGCCGACGATCCCGCCGGCCTCTACCGCGGCGAGTTGGCCGAGCGCGCGGTGTCCGAACTGGTGCGCGCGGGTGCGCCGTTCAGCGGCGAGGAGTGGTCCGCCTCGGGCACCGTGCTGCGCGGCCCGGCGATCTCGCACCGTTACGGCCCGCTCACCGTGCACGCGACGCTGCCGCCGAGTCCGGGCTGGATGCTGCTGCAGCAGGCCGCGATCTGTGACGGGCGGCTGACCGAGCCGTCCTGGCCGGGTGTCGAGGCCGTCGGCGTCCTGGCCGGCGCGGCCCGCCATGCGTTCCGGGACCGGTACGCGCGCTGCGGCGGGGACACCGACCGGTGGCGCGAACTGCTCGAACCGGCTGCGATCAGCGCCGCGCGGGCCGGTCTGCTGGACGTCGACCTGACCGCAAGCGGCGTCGGCCGCGACGGGGACACGACCTCCACCGTGGTCGTCGATGCGGACGGTCGCGCGGTCAGCTTCATCCAGTCCCTGGCGTTGACGTTCGGCGCGCACCGGACGGTGCCGGGCACCGGGATCGCGTTGAACAACCGGCTCGGCCGCGGCGCCTACCTGATCCCGGGGCACCCCAACGAGGTTCGCCCCCGTCGCCGGCCACTGCACACGCTCAACGCCTGGGTAGCGACCGATGCGAGCGGCCGGCTCGTGCACGCCGGCAACACCCCGGGCGGTGACGGCCAGGTGCAGTGGAACATGCAACTGCTCTCGCACCTGGTCGACCACGGCCTGGACCCGCAGCAGGCCGTGAACGCTCCCCGCTTCACCATCTATCCCGGCAGCGACGCGAACGTCGTCGGCGAGCCGGACGAACTGCGCTGCGAGTCGCGGCTCGGGGCGCCGGTGCTGCAGGGCCTGGCCGAAGCCGGGCACCGGGTACGCGCGCTCGGGCCGTGGGACGCCGGTGGCGGGGCGTTGGTCATCTCGCTCGATCACCGGCTCGGCTACCTCGCCGGCGGCGCGGACCCACGGCAGGACGGGGTGGCCCTCGGTGTCTGACGCAGTGGTCCCCGACGGTGGCGCCCGCGACGCGCTGCCCACCGCTCCGGCACCGCGGGGCCGGTACGTGCCTGTGGTCGTGCACGCCGGAATGGCCTACAGCGCCGGCATGACGCCGCGGGTGGACGGTGAACTCGTCCGGCGTGGACTCGTCGGCGCCGAGGTGTCGCTCGAGCGTGCTCGTGAGCTCGCCGGGCTGGCGGCGGCCAACGCACTGTCCGCGATCGTCGACGCAGTCGGCGGCCTGGAGAACATCGAGCGCTGCGTGCGGTTGAGCGTCTACATCGCGGCGGCGGCCGGCTTCACGGCGCACACCTCGGTCGCCGACGGCGCATCCGAACGGCTACATGCCGTGTTGGGTGAGCGGGGTGCGGCTGCCCGTTCGGCGATCGGCGTGGCCAGCCTGCCCTCGGGCGCCCCGCTCGAGGTCGAACTCGTCGCCGCCGTGCGCGGGCCCGGACAGTGATCGACAACCGCCGATCACGCGCCGCCCTGCTCGGCGACATGCTTGGCGAACGCCTCGAGAGCCGCCGCTCCGACGGCCTTGTCCTGTGCGCCGTTACCGCCGCTGACGCCCACGGCGCCCACGATCTGCCCATCGTGCTCGATCGGGAAGCCGCCGACGAAGATCGCGAACTTGCCGGGATAGATCATGTTGATGCCGAATGCCTCGTTGCCGGGGAGCGCGGGCCCGTTCGGGGGCTCGGTGAACTTGTGGGTCGCGCGCTCGTGACCGGCCGCGGTGAACGCCTTCGCCATCGAGATCTCCACTCCGGTGAGGCGTGCGCCCGGGAGGCGGTGCAGTCCGAGCACATTGCCACCGTCGTCGCAGACGCAAATGGTCTGCTTCACCCCGATCTCCTCGGCTTTGGCCCGGGCCGCGGCCAGCATTGGCAGCGCATCGTCGAGGGTTATCCGGTAGACCTTGTGCATCAGCTACTCCCATCAGCTACGTGCCGTGTACGGACTCCAGGTTTGCCGTTCGGCCCGGCCGCGAGCAAGAGCCACCATGCAATGGCAATCAGGCAATATGTGTGCACCCTGTCCAAGGAGCCGATCTCATGACAGCGCTATCAACGCCCGCGTCGGGAGTGCTGGACACCCAGGGCGGGGGCGGCAGCGCGCAGGCCGACGACGAACAGCTGACGGTCGCGGCCCTGCTGCAGGAGCGGATGATGCGGTCAGCGGCGAGCGCGCTCAGCGACGCCGAATTCGCCGGCCGGGTGATCGCGTGGTGCCTGCCGTGGGAGCAGGCGCTGGCCAGCAACGACGCGCTCACGGACGTGCTCGTCTACGCCGCGGCGGGGCAGGTGGACGAGGCTGAGCTGCGCACGCTCGCCCGCCGCCGCGCGGTCGCCGTCGTCGCCGCGGGTGCCGCGCAGACGACCCTGGACGGCCCGGTACCGGTGCTTGCTGTCGCGGATCGGATCAGTTACCGCGATGTCAACCACCTCGTCGCCAGCCTGGTCCTGGCGCGCGAGACGCATTCGCTGCGTTACGGGATCACCGTGCACCGCGTGCTCGCCGAACTGCTCTACCGGGGCGCGGGCCTGGACGCGCTGTGCCACCAGATGAGCAGGCTGTCCGGATGCGCTGCCGCCATCTTGGACCCGCAGTTCCGGGTGCTCGCCTTCGAGCAGGCGCGCGATCGCACCCTCGAGCCGGCTGCGGTTGCGGCGGCGTTTCGGGAAACGAATCCGACGACGCCCGAGAACGACGAGGTGAGCGCGACTCCGCGTGTCTGCGCGCTGCAGATCGAGTCGGCGCCGAGCACGGGCGTGGTCAACGCGATCCTGCTGGCCGGCCGGCACGACGGCTGGGTGATGGTGATCGAACCCGGTGACGACCCGCACCCGAAGGACATCGCGCAGCACCGGGTCATCGTCGACCAGGCCGCCATGATCGTGGGCACCGAGCTGCTGCGGATGCGCAGTGTCGAGGAGGCCGAAGAGCGTGCTCGCGGCGACTTCGTCCACGCCTTGCTGCACGGCCGGTTCGCCACCCAGCACGATCTCGAGGCACGTTCGGCCCATTACGACGTGCCGATCAACGGGACATTCGGCGTTGTCGTCGCCGGCCACCTGAGTGCCGCTGACGGGACGGAGTCGCTCAACGCGCTGTTCCAGCTGGCCCGCGATGCGGCCCGGCTGGCGCCGGACCCGGGCAACCGGACCCTGGCCACGGTGGTGGGCAACGTCCTGGCCGTCATCCGTCAGGTCGACAGCCGTCCGGGCAGCGACTCCCCCGACGCCGCAGCCAAGGCGCTGGCCCAGTACGCGCACACGCTGGAACAGGAGCTGGCGCGGCGTATCCGGCATCCGGTGGCCGTCGGCTACGGGCGGACGGTTCGCGGTGCCGATCACGTCATGGACAGCTACCGCGAAGCACGACTGGCGCTCGGCCTGCACCACAAGCTGGGGATGAGCGAGTCGTGCGGGTTCCAGGAGCTCCGCGTGTACGCGATCTTGTCCGAACTGGCCAGCAACCCGCAGGCCAAGGCGTTCACGGCCGACATCCTCGGTCCGCTGCGCGCCCAGCGGCACGCGGGCGCCGATCTGGAGCAGGCGGTGATGACCTACATCGACGCGGGCGGCAACCTCAATGCGGCCGCACGGACGTTACACATCCACCGCAACACGATGCTGTACAAGCTGGAGCGCGCATCCCGGGTGCTGCAACTGGACCTACGCCAGGCCGAACACCAGTTCACCGTGTGGCTCGCCCACAAGCTGGACATTCTGGCCGAGACCACCACCGCGGTCGACCGCGACCTGCACCCGGCGTGATCCTCACTCCTCGCGGCTGCGCTGAGTACCGCTGCGCGCGGGCGTCCGGAGTTCCTCGACGATCCGGGTGAGGAACGGGCCGGTGTTGCCGGAGGCCACCGCCCCCCAGATGCCGACGGCCAGGTTGCCGAGTGCCGCTTCCCGCGCCTGCGGCGGCAGCCCCAGCTCGTCAAGAGCAGCGACGAGGTCGAGCTGGGCGGCGATCATCCGGCGGGCCACCAGGTCATTGACGCGCATGGCGAGCTGCTCGGACCCGTCGATCACGACCCCGACCCGGCCGAGCGCGCTGGCGAGCTGAGCCCGCTCGGTGCCGCTCATGGCGCCGGCGATCAGTGCGGCGGGGCTGCCCTGCTCGATCTGCGCGCTCTGACCGATGATCTTGCATCCCACCAGGCGCAGCCCGGGGACGGCGATGTTCGCCGTCGGCAACTCGGTGGCCAGGTTGACGACCAGCGCTGCGCGGTCGACATGCGGAGCAATCCAGGCGGCCGCGGCGGCTACCTCGGGAGCCGGAACCGCGAGCAGCACGATCGCGCAACCGGACGCTGCCGCGGGGTCCGAACCGACCTGCAGAACGCGGCCCGCACCGTCGGTCACCCGGCCCGGACGCCTCGAGACGAGCACCACCTCATGCTCGCCGCCCAGGCGCGTGGCCAGCGCCCGCCCCATCCGGCCGGCCCCGACCACACAGACCCGCAGTCGGCTCACGCGCCCGAGGTGTCGGCCGGTTGCGCGTCCTTCGCGGCGAGTTCTTCGGCGCGAAGGCACGCCGACCAGTGACCGGGCGTGAGCTGCTCGGCGCGCGGCACCAGCTCATGGCAGCGCTCCACCGCCACCGGGCAGCGGGTGTGGAAGCGGCATCCGGGCGGCGGCTGTGTCGGGTTCGGCAGCTCACCCTTGATCACGATGCGGCGGCGCTCTCGCTGGGCCGGCGGGTCGGGCACCGGGATCGCCGACAGCAGTGCCCGCGTGTACGGATGCGCGGGGTGCTCGTAGATCTCGGTGCGGTCGGCCATCTCGACCAGCCGGCCCGCGTACATGATGCCGACCCGGTGCGAGATGTGCCGCACGACCGAGAGGTCGTGGGCGATGAACAGGTACGACAGCCCGAGCTGAGCCTGCAGGTCCTGGAGCAGGTTGACCACCTGCGCCTGCACCGAGACGTCCAGGGCCGAGACCGGCTCGTCGCAGATCACCAGCTCCGGACGCAGCGCGAGTGCTCGCGCGATCCCGATCCGTTGCCGCTGGCCGCCGCTGAACGCGTGCGGGTAGCGGTCAGCCGCGTCGGCAGGAAGGCCCACCAGAGTGAGCATCTCCGCCACCTGCTCGACGGCCTCGGCTGGGCGCTTCACCAGGCCGTGCACCAGCAGCGGCTCGGCCACGATCTCGCCGACCTTCATCCGCGGGTTCAAGCTGGCGTACGGGTCCTGGAAGACCAGTTGCAGGTTGCGCCGCACGACGCGGCGGTCCCGGGACGACAGATGCGTGATGTCGCGGCCCGCGAAGGTGATCCGCCCTGCCGTGATCGGCGCCTTGCCGAGGATCGCCCGCCCGGTCGTCGTCTTGCCGGAGCCGGTCTCGCCCACCAGGCCGAGTGTCTCGCCGCGCCGGATCTGGAAGCTGACGTCGGTGACCGCGTGGGCCAACCGTGCCTGCCGACCCCAGAAGCCGGAGTGGCCGAGCGGGTAGTCGACGGACAGCCCGTCGACGGACAGCAGCACGTCAGCGTCCGCACGGTCGCCAGCGATCTGCGACTCGGCCTCCCCCGCGATGGCCTCTACTCGCTGTGCCAACAAGCCAGCCTCCTTCCGGTCTCGGCGTCCAGCAGCAGTGCGGGCGGCTCGGTGAGGCACCGGTCGATCTGCTGCGAGCAGCGTGCTGCGAACGCGCAGCCGGGCGGCGGCGCGTCCATTCTCGGCGGGCTGCCGGCGATCCCGGTCAGCCGGTGCGCGACGGAGTCCAGCCGCGGCGTCGAGGCGAGCAGGCCACGTGTGTACGGATGCCTGGGGTCGGCGAACATCTCGTCGATGGGCCCCTCTTCGACGATCTTGCCGGCGTACATCACGGCCACCCGCTGGCACAGGCCGGCCACGACCCCCAGGTCGTGGGTGATCATCAGCACCGCCAGCCCCAGGCGATCGCGGATCTCGGCCACCAACTCCAGGATCTGGGCCTGGATCGTCACGTCCAGGGCGGTAGTGGGCTCATCGGCGATGAGCAGTTCCGGCTCGCAGGCGAGCGCCATCGCGATGAGCGCCCGCTGCCTCATGCCGCCGGAGAACTCGTGCGGGTACTGCCGCAGCCGCTCGCGCGGTGAGGAGATGCCGACCAGGTCGAGCAGCTCGGCGGCCCGCTCCTTGGCCTGCCCCTTGGTCATGTTCAGGTGGCGGCGCAGCACTTCGGTCAGTTGCGTCCCGACGGTGAACAGCGGGTTGAGCGAGGTCATCGGGTCTTGGAACACGATCGCCAGGTCCTTGCCCCGCACCCTGCGCAGGGACTCCGCACCCGAGTCCCCGAGCAGGCTCGCGCCCTTCCACCGGATGTCACCGCCGCGGATCTTGCCGGGCAACTTCAGCAGCCCCATCGCCGCGAGTGCGGTCACGCTCTTGCCCGAGCCCGACTCGCCGACCAGCGCAACCGATTCACCCGGGTAGATGCTCAACGACACGTCGCGTACCGCATGCACCACGCCGTGGCGGAGCACGAAGTCGATTTGCAGTCGGTCGATCTCCAGCAGCGGCTCGCGGGTGTCCGCCGCCGAGCGCGCGCGTGGGTCGGCCACGACCGCCGGTCCGCTCATATCGAGCCTCCTCCGAGTGCGCCGGCCGTGGCGGCGAACCGCTTCTCCCGCTCCTGGGGATCGGCGGCGACGCGCAGCCAACTGGCGAACATGTTGACACCGAGCACCGTCACCGCGATGGCGATGCCCGGGAAGGTCACCAGCCACCAGGCGCTGTAGACGTAGTCCTGTCCCTCGGCGATCTCCAGGCCCCACGACATCTGTGGCGGCTGCACGCCGAGCCCCAGGAACGACAGCACCGCCTCGGCCAGGATGATGCGCGCGAACTCCAGGACCGCCACCGTCAGGATCGGCGAGGTCATGTTCGGGGCGACGTGGCGCACCATCACCCGCAGGGAGCGGCAGCCGACCAGTTCCGCCGCCTCCACGTAGGGCATCTCCCGTAGAGACAGCACGGTGCCGCGTGCGACGCGCGCGTACATCAGCCAGCCGTCGAGGCAGAGCACGATGATCACGGTGTGCACGCTCGGCCCTACTGCCGCGAGGATGAGCAGGGCGAGCAGCAGTCCGGGGAAGGCACCCTGGGTGTCGACGACTCGCATGATGAAGCCGTCGATCCGGCCGCCGAAGTAGCCCGAGATGACTCCGACCGTCGTCCCGACGGCCCCCGCGATGAGCACCACCGACACCCCGACGAGCAGCGAGACCCGCGAGCCGTACATGATCCTCGAGAAGATGTCCCGGCCGAGCTGATCCGTACCGAGGATGTTGCGCATCGAGCCGCCGTGCTCCCAGAACGGAGGCGAGAGCCGATCGCCGAGCACCTGTGCGGACGGGTCGTGCGGGGCCAGCAACGGCGCGAACAAGGCGACCAGAACGAAGATCGCGACAAGTAGCAGGCCGACGAATCCGGCCTTGTCCGACCAGAGCTCACGCAGCCCGGAGCGAGCCATGGCCGCGAGCGAGCGCCGCTTCGCCGGCTCGCTCGGGGCCGGCACCTGAGGAGCGATCATCGTCGCACTCATCGGCTACGCACCTACCTTCACTCGCGGGTCGATGAGCCGGTAGACCATGTCCATACAGATGTTGATGATCACGACCAGGATCGCGACCAGGATGACGATCGCCTGCAGTTCGGTGAAGTCCTGACCGAGGATCGAGTCGTAGGCGAGGTGACCGATCCCGGTCCAGCCGAACACCACCTCGACGACGACGTCGAACCCAGCAAGGGCCCGGACCAGATCCCAGCCGAACAGGGTCACCGCCGGGGCGAGGGCGTTGCGCAGCGTGTGGACGCCGATCCGGCGCCACGCGCTCAATCCCTTCGCCTCGGCGGTGAGCACGTACTGCTTGTTCAGCTCGTCGATCATCGACGAGCGCACCACCATCGCGGTTCGGCCGGTAGTGGGCGCGGCAAGCGTGATGGCCGGTAGCACGATCGCGGTCGCCCCGTCACGGCCGGACACCGGGAACCAGCCCAGCTTCACCCCGAACAAGATGATCAGCAACAGGCCGAGCCAGAACTGCGGCACGGACAGCCCGATCAGGCTGACGAACGTCACCGCCCGGTCGAGCAGGCGACCGGGACGCAGCGCCGCGATCACACCGATCGTGACCGCGAGGACGAACGCGATCGCCATCCCGACGAACACCAGTTCCAGCGTGGCCGGCAGGTAGTCCAGCGCCACGTGCAGCGCCGGCTGCTTGCGTACGTAGGACTCGCCGAAGTTGCCGTGCAGGATGCCCTTCCAGAAGTCGAAGTACTGCACGATCAACGGCTTGTCCAAGCCGAGCTGGTGATCGAACGCCTTGCGCTGGGCAGCCGTTGATGTCAGCGGCAGCATGACCTTCGCCGGATCGCCGACAACCCTGGTGACGACGAACACCACCGTGACCACGCCGATGATGACGATCAGACCCTGACCGATCCTCTGGACTAGGTACCTGCCCATGCGCCGAGGCGTCCTCTCTGCTCAACCTGCCGGGTTCAGCTGACTGACATCTGGTTGAGGTAGATCTGACTATCCGCCCGCGGCGTCCAGTGCAGCCGCTTGGACGCGCCGTAAAGGTCCTCGACGTGCAAGCCGAAGTAGAACAGAGCCTGGTCGCAACCGGCCTGCAGGATCTTGTTGTAGTCCTGCAGCCGGCTGGTGGTGTCCAGGTCGCTGCGAGCTGCGTCGGCCAGCTGGCTGATCTGCGAGTCGTTGTTCGATGCACCCGAGCCACCGTGCTCGTAGTACGTGGAGATCGTCCGGTCGGCGTCGAACAACGAGTTGTCGGTGTAGACCATGACCGCGTCCGGCCGCGCCGGCTGGTTGAACAGCTTGTCCAGGTACTGGTTGAACTGGAGCAACTGGACGTTGACCTTCAGGCCGACGGACCGCCAGGCCTGCGCGATCGCCTGGACGAAGTCGCGGTCAGCGAGCCACCGCCCGGATGCGTCACCGACGATGTTGATCGTCTTGCCCACGGCGCCCGCCTGCTGCAGCAACTCCTTGGCCTTGTCCTTGTTGTACTCGAACGGCTTCAGATCGGGGTTGTAGCCGAACCAGCTCTTGTCCATGACCTGGCAGGCATCCGGGGTGGCGTGGCCGTCGAACAGGCTCGTCGCCAGCTCCGGCGTGTTCACCGCGTAGTTCAAGGCCTGGCGAACCCGCACATCGGCGGTGACCCCGCTCTCCGCGTTCAGGATGAGCGTGGCGTGGTTGTCACCGGGCGCGACCAGCAACTGCGGCGCCGACTTGGCGTCGGTGGGCAGCAGGTTCGTCACCAGATCGGTCTTCCCCGACAGTAGTTGGGCAAGCCGGGTACCCGACTCCTGCGGGTAGTTGAAGGTGGCGGTCGTGATGCTCGGCTTGGAGCCCCAGTAGTCGGGGTTCGCCGTCAGCGTGATGTGATCACCATTCGCCCACGTCTTCAGCACGTAGGGTCCGGTGCCCACCGGGGTCTTGGCCGGGTCCTTCGCATTCGGGGCCATCATCGAGATGAAGTACATGCGCGAGGGCAGGATCGGGTCGGGCGCCTTCGTGGTGACATCGAGGGTGTACTGCCCTGCCGCCTTGGCACCGGTGATGGTGCTGATGCTGCCCAGCAACTCGGAGTTGAACTTCGGCGCGATGATGCGATTGATGCTGTATGCGGCGCTGGCGGCGTCGAACGGCTCGCCGTCGGTGAACTTGACGTCCTGGCGAAGCTGGAACTGCCAGGTGGTCGGGTCGATCCGGTTCGGCATCGCGCTTGCCAGCAAGGGCTCCAGCTTGGTGCCGTCGGGCGAGCGGGTCAGCAGCGTCTCGTAGATGTTGTCATCGACGTCGCGCAGGTTGCCGTCGTCTCGCGCCTGCGGGTCGAGCGTCGTCGGCTCCCCGTTGATCGTCAGGGTGACTGACGCACCCTGTGTCGCCTTGCCGTTGTTCGAACTCTGGTCGGCACCTTTGCTCGAACTGCACGCGGACAGACCGATCGCAACCACGATCGGAAGGCCGAGCGTCACCGTGATTCGCTTGCGCATCCTGTCTCCATTTCCTCACGCATCCGCGCCGGCCGCGCCGCTGGCCCAGGTCAGCGTCCGTGCGGGCACAGGCCGGCGAATGGCTCAAGCTTGGGGCCAAGAATCGCCGCGGCACGGGGGAATGTAAATGAAGCAAGTGCACAACCTGCGTCGACGTTTATGTGCACTGTCCCCGTCCGGAACATCCGGATTGCTCTCATGGCGTCACTCGCCCTGCGGACCCCGAAAGTCGTCCGCCGGACGGCTGAGACCGCGAGCTGTCGCGAGTCAGCCTGGCTAGGAAGGCGTCGCGACGGGCTCGGGATCGGGGCCCACAATGCTCACTACCAGCGCCAGGAGTACCAGGAGCGCCGCACCACCGAACAGCAGCAGCATCGCCCCGCGCGGATAGAGCACCGCCACCCAGGCTGCGCCGAACGCGGAGCCGCCGAAGCGCATCATGTTGAACAGGCCGAGCGCGCTGCCCTGCCTGCCCGCCGGCGATCGGGTGGCCCCCGTCGCAGCCGGCGTTTGTACGAGCGCGACGCCGGTGCCCAGCGCGAAGAGCAGCACGCACAGCAGTGGCAGGCTGCGCGCCTGCTGCTCGGTGAAGATGCCCATGGCGAGGCAGGAGGCGATGAGGACTACGAGGCCACAGCGCAGCACCAGTCGCGGACCTACCCGATCGCTCAGCGCACCGACCACCGGCGCCAGGACGGCCATCGCCGCCGGCAGCACGAAGAACAGCAGCCCGGTTATGCCGGCCGAGCGCCCGAGCGTGCCGGTGATGTACAGCGGGACCGCGACCAGGAATGTCATCAGCGCGAACATCTGCGTCAAGGTGGCGATCGCGCTGCGCACGAACCGGATCTCGGTCAGCAGAGGCAACGGGACGAGCGGGTGCGCAGTTCGTCGGGACGTCACGACGAAGCCGGCGATACAGCTCACGCCCGCCAACCCGAGTGCGCCGTCGACCCAGCCGGGCACGGCTCGCTGGGGTACCGCGGTCGCCGCCGTCATCACCAGGGTCGCCCCGATGGTCAACAGTGCTGCGCCCTGCCAGTGCAAGGGGGCCGGGCGCGGACTGTCGGATCGGGGCAGGCTGCGGGTGAAGCCGATGACGAGCACGGTCAGCGGGGCAAGTAACCAGAAGATCGAGCGCCAGCCCCAGAGGCCGGTGAGCAGGCCGCCGAGCGGCGGCCCCACCGCCTGACCGGCGCCGTTCGCCGCCGCCCACGCCCCCATCATCCGGGCGCGCTGCCGAGCCGGGAAGATGTCGGCGAGCATCCCCATGACCTGGGGCGGGATCGCCGAGCAGGCCAGGCCCTGCACGGCGCGGGTGGCGACGAGAACTCCCAGCGACGGGGCGAGCGCCGCGCCGACCTGGGCCGCGACCATCAGGATCAGGGCCGCGGTGAGCGTTCGGTTGCGACCGAACCGATCGCCGACCCAGCCGGTCAGCGCCATCCCGGCGGCCAGGACGAGCACGAAGCTGCTCACCACCAGAACCCCGGCCGATACCGAGGCATGGAAGGAGTCGGTCACGTTGCGCAGCGGGACGTTCAGGATGTTGTTGCTCAGCGTCCCGATGATCGTTGCGCCCAGCAACGCAGGAAGCACGAGCGGCCCCGCGGGCCGGGCGCGCTCGGCGGTCGGGGCAGGGGCGAGCGCGACACTCGCGACCGGGGCTCGCGGTGCCTTCCGGAGCTGATAGGCCACGCAGGCTCCCTGACAGCGCGGCGGCACGTGGGATGCCGCTCAACTCCCGAGCCTGTGGCGCGCGGGCCGGTTCGGGCAACGGCAGAGTGCACACATTAGCCACGCGAACCCTGTGCAGTAGGCCGAAACCGTAACCCGGTGCGTCCGCGACGGGATCCACCCGGCGCCTCCGACCTTTCCATAGCTGCCACGAGCCATAGAGCCTGTCATTATGCAAATGCGCGTTAGGGCACACAATTTGCCGTTGCGCAAATCGCGGCGGAAGGCATATCGGCCCGGCACGCACGACGGTCTTGGTCGAGAATCTCAAAGATTGGCAGGCTTGCGAACTGTGTTCATCGTCCGGTCGCTCACATTCTCGCCCACCACATCTGCAGGGGTTTTACGACCGCGACGCCAGCCGGGCCCGGCCAACTGCAATGGGCGACCGGCTCGTACACGCTGGCCTTCGCCACCTTGATGTTCACTGCAGGTGCCTTGGCCGATCACCTGGGTCACCGGACCGTGTTCTCCGGCGGGCGGGCCGCGATGGGGTGGGCAGCGCGCTGATCACCCCCGCGATGTTGGCCATCCTCATATGGACCTTTACCGGCCACGCCCGAACTGCCGCGATCGGCATCTTCTCGACTTCGGTCGGTGTCGGAATGGCTGCCGGCCCGGTACTGGCCGGCTTTCTGCTCGATCATTTCTGGTGGGGCTCGGTCTTCCTGATTAATGCTCCGGTCGCGGCATCAGGGTTGGCCGGCCCCGCCGTGTTCGTCCTGAATTTCCGTAGCCCCACGCCGCGGGAACGGGACCCCGCCGGAATGCTGCTGTCGAGAAGCGGGCTCGTCGCGTTGGCATCCGGGCTGATCCGGGCGGGGCAGGTGGCTACAGGTTCAGATACGAGCAGCGGCAACTGGCCGGCGTATTGGCGGCGCTGCGCCTCGACTGCGATCCGGAACGCCTGCTCGGCCCGCTGTCAGCCGAGTAACCGCGGGACGACCTCGGTCAGCCACGGCACCGCGACCAGCGCGGTCGGCAGGCAGACCACGCCCAACGCGGCCAGGTAGGCGGCGGCCGCCACGATGGGGGCCGGGCGGGCGGGTTCGGCCAGCCGGTGCACGCGCCACAGCACGTCGCCGCCGCCGATGCCGAGTGCGGCGGCCGGCCTGCTGCCGCCTGCCAGCCGCACCAGCGCCTGCGCCAGCGCACGCCGTCCGCAGCGGCGCACGGCGGCATCGTCGGCGAGGATCTCGATCAGCAGGCGGACCCGGTCGAGCGCGACCCGGCTGTGGACCACGCGCGGGAACGCCTCGTTGAGCACGGTGAACGCCTCGAGGACGAGGTCGTGGCGTGCCCGCAGGTGCGCCCGCTCATGGGCGAGCACCGCGTCGAGTTCGCTCGCGCCGAGCGAGTGCAAGGTCGAATCACTGAGCACGATGCGCGATCGGTGGAACCCGGGCAGGCAGTACGCGGTGGGGGTCTCGTGCGGCACGACCCGCACGCCGGCGGCGTCGTCGTCGGCGAGCAGGTCGACGAGTTCGCGGTGCCGGCGCCGCAACTGGCGGGTGCGCAGCCCGACCCGGTGCGCGGTCACCAGCAGCCGGCCGAGCACCACCGCGGTCACCAGCAGTGCGAAGCCGCGCGCCAGGTCCCCCGGCAACGCGAGGCGTTTGTCGAGCAGCACTTGTGACGCGACCGCGAGCCCGGCTCCCAGCCCGGCGAGAACGGCAGCCAGCGCCACGGCCTGCCACAGGGTGATCGCCGCGCGAGGAGCGCGCAGCAGGGCTCCGATCCTGCTCAGCGCCGCGGGCACCGGGCCGGCCAGCAGCACGGCCAGCACGCCGAGCACCAACGGCGTCATGGTCGGGCGGAGGCCCTGCGCCTGCCGCGCCGCGTGGGACGCCCCGGATCGGAGGCCACGACCTGGGCCAGCACCGCCTGCAGCGCGGCGGCCTCCTCGGCGCTGACGCCCTCGGCGAAGCGGAGCAATGCGGTGCGCCGCACGTCGGCGTCGGTGTCCTCGAGCACGTCCATCATCAGCCCGGCGATCATGGTCGCGCGCGGCTCGCTTGGTGCGTACCGATAAGCCCGCCCGTCGCGGTGCTGGACGACGATGCCCTTCTTGGCTAGGCGATCCAACACCGTCATCACGGTCGTGTAGGCGATGTCCCGTGCGGCGGACAGCTCGCTGTACACCTCGCGGACGGTGCACGGACCCTCCTCGCCGTGTGCCCAGAGGACGTCCATCACCGCTCGCTCGAGCTCACCGAGCTGTGGACGCGATCTGGTCGGCATGGCTCCAGACTATCGCGTGAATGACAGCACGTCGTACTACGCGGTTCGTACTACGTACCGTCGTAGTAATCTCTGCTACAGAGCGTAGTAGATCGGTCGGCTGGAAGGCAGCGCACGACGTGAACACCCTCGACATCTCCCGGTGGCAGTTCGGGATCATCACGATCTACCACTTCCTGTTCGTGCCCATCACGATCGGCCTGTCCGCGATCGTCGCCTGCTACCAGACCGCGTGGCTGCGCACCGGCACGGAGAGTTACCTGCGACTGACCAAGTTCTTCGGCAAGCTGTTCCTGATCAACTTCGCGATCGGCGTCGCGACCGGGATCGTCCAGGAGTTCCAGTTCGGCATGAACTGGAGCGAGTACTCACGCTTCGTGGGCGACGTGTTCGGCGCGCCGCTGGCGATGGAGGGCCTGCTCGCCTTCTTCCTGGAGTCGACCTTCCTGGGCCTGTGGATCTTCGGCTGGGACCGGCTGCCGAGGCGCATCCACCTCGCCTGCATCTGGATCGTGCACGTCGGCACCCTGCTGAGCGCGTACTTCATCCTGGCCGCGAACTCGTGGATGCAGCATCCGGTCGGTTACGCGCTCAACCCGAAGACGCACCGGGCCGAGCTGAAGGACATCGGTGCGGTGCTGTTCAACTCCACCCAACTGGTCACCTTCCCGCACACGATCAGCGCCTGCTTCCTGACCGGCGGTGCGTTCGTGCTCGGCATCGGGCTGTGGCAGCTGATGCGCGCCAAGACACCCGACGTCGACCGCGTGATGTACCGCAACGCCGCCCGGGTCGGCGCCTGGGTCAGCCTGGTTTCCGGCGCGTTGGTGGCGATCACCGGCGACCTGCAGGGCAAGATCATGACCGAGCAGCAGCCGATGAAGATGGCCGCGGCCGAGGCGCTGTACAACACCCGCTCGGGTGCGTCGTTCTCGCTGTTCACGATCGGCTCGCTGGACGGCAAGCACGAGATCTGGTCACTGCGGCTGCCGAAGCTGCTCTCCTTCCTCGCGACCGGCAGCTTCAACGGCAAGGTCGACGGGATCAACCAGATCCAGGCCGCCTACGTCGAGCGGTACGGTCCGGGCAGCTACCTGCCGGTCGTGCCCGCGACCTACTGGTCGTTCCGGCTGATGATCGGCCTCGGCGTGCTGGCGATGCTCGTCGCGGCCGCGACGCTGTGGGCGACGCGGCGCGGGCGGCAGCCTCGGTCCCGGCTATTGTTCGCCTCGGCCTTGGTGATCCCGGTGCTGCCGGTGGCCGCGAACAGCTTCGGCTGGCTGTTCACCGAGATGGGGCGCCAGCCGTGGGCCGTGTTCGGCGTGCTGAGCACCAGGGACGGGGTCTCACCCGGCGTCAGCCCCGGCGCCGCGCTGACCTCGCTACTCGCGCTCACCGTCCTCTACGCGGTACTCGCCGTCGTCGAGTTCGGCCTGCTGGCCAAGTACATCCGGGCCGGCGCCGACCCGTACGCCGAACCGGCGGACCTGTCGCTGCGCGACCTGGCCGCCTCCGGCAGCGCGGGCGAGGACGCCGACCGCCCGCTCACCTTCGCCTACTGACACGGGAGATTCGCCATGGACCTGGGCATCGTCTGGTTCTGCCTGATCGCGCTGCTGTGGATCGGCTACTTCACCTTGGAGGGTTTCGACTTCGGCGTCGGCATGCTGCTGCCGGTCCTCGGCCGCACCGAGACCGAACGGCGCGTGGTCGTCAACACGATCGGCCCGCTGTGGGACGGCAACGAGGTGTGGCTGCTGGTCGCCGGTGGCGCGACGTTCGCCGCGTTCCCCGAGTGGTACGCGGCGATGTTCTCCGGCTTCTTCCTGCCGCTGCTGGTGATCGTGCTGGCGCTCATCGTGCGCGGGCTGGCGTTCGAGTATCGCGCCAAGCGCGATTCGCCGCGCTGGAAGGCGCGCTGGGACGCGGTGATCATCACCGGCTCGCTGATCCCCGCGCTGTTGTGGGGCGTGGCGTTCGGCAACATCGTGCGCGGCGTGCGGCTTGGCCCGGACCAGGTGCTGCAGGGCTCGGTGCTGGATCTGCTCAACCCCTATGCGTTGCTCGGTGGGCTCACCACGCTGTTGCTGTTCCTGACGCACGGCGCGATGTTCCTGGCCCTGAAGACGACGGGCGACATCCAGGTGCGGGCCCGCCGGCTCTCCGACCAGGTCGGCCTGGCTGCCGCCGTGGTGGCGGTGGCCTTCCTGGCCTGGAGCTTCGCGCTACGCGGCAGCCCCGGCTCGGCGGTGCTGTCCGTGATCGCCGCTGGCGCGTTGGTGGCCGGGCTGGTGGCGTCCCGGCTCGGTCGCGACGGCTGGGCGTTCCTCGGCACCTTCGTGACGATCGGAGCGGCCGTCGCCGCGCTGTTCACGGGTCTGTACCCGGACGTGCTGCCCTCGCGGCTGAACGACGCGTGGTCGCTGACGGTCACGAACGCGGCGTCCAGCGCGTACACGTTGAAGATCATGACGATCGTCGCGGTGGCGTTCACCCCGCTCGTCCTGCTCTACCAGGGCTGGTCGTACTGGGTGTTCCGACGGCGGATCGGCACCCAGCACATTCCGGCCGCACCTGCGTCCGGGCCGCCCGCGGCTCCTGCCCACTCCCCCGCCGTGCGATGAAGCCGCTCGACCCCCGTCTGGTGCGCTACGCCACGCGAGCATGTGCCCCGCTGGCGGCGGTGGTGGCACTCGGCGTGGGGCAGGCGGTCCTGGTGATCGCGCAGGCGTACGCGCTCGCCGACGTGATCGTCGAACCGGTCCGCCACGGCGTCACGCTGCACACCGTCGCCGTCCCGCTCGTCGCGCTTGCCGGGATCGGGCTGGCACGCGGTTGCCTCACCTGGCTCACCGACGTGCTGGCGCAGAAGGCGGGGCTGCGTGTCACCGAGCAGTTGCGCAGCCGGTTGCTGCAGCACTGCCTGGACCTCGGGCCGGCCTGGCTGTCCGGGGCGCGGCGCGGCGAACTCACCGCGCTGCTCACGCGCGGCGTCAGCGCGCTGGAGCCGTACGTCGCGCGGTACCTCCCGACGCTCGCGCTCGCCGCGATCGTCCCACCGCTGTCCATCGCGGTGATCGCCTACCAGGACGGGTGGTCAGCGGTGATCATCGTATTGACGTTGCCGCTGATCCCGGTGTTCGGTGCGCTCGTCGGCTGGGCGACCCAGCGCCGCAGTGAGCGGCAGTGGCGCAGTATGGCCACCCTGGCCGGCCACTTCGCCGACGTCACAGCGGGCCTGCCCACGCTGGTGGCCTACCGGCGCGCCCGGTCGCAGTCCGAGCGGATCCGGGAGGTCACCCGCAAGCACGCCGAGGCGAGCATGGCCACGCTGCGGCTGGCGTTCGCCTCCTCGGCGGTGCTGGAACTGGTCGCCACCATCTCCGTCGCGTTGATCGCCGTGTCGGTCGGGCTGCGACTGATCGACTCGGCGATCGACTTCCGCGCCGCGCTGGTCGTGCTGCTGCTGGCGCCCGAGGCCTACTGGCCGCTGCGCCGGGTCGGTGCCGAGTTCCACGCGTCCGCCGAGGGCCTCGCCGCGATGTCGCAGGTCGCCGCGGTACTGGAGACGCCGCTGCCGTCGCGCGGGACCCGCACCGACGTCCCCGACCTGCGGACCGCCGTCATCGAGGTGCGCGACCTGGTGGTCCGCTATCCCGATCGCGCCACAGCGGCGCTCGGTCCGCTCACCCTGACGCTGCGGCCGCGCACCCTGCACGCGCTCACCGGCCCGTCCGGATGCGGCAAGTCCACCGTGCTCGCGGCAATGCTGGGGTTCGCGCCGATCGAGTCGGGGGCGATCACGGTCGGTGGCGTCGACCTGGCCGAGTTCGACCCCGACCGGCTGCGTTCACAACTCGCGTGGCTACCGCAACACCCGGCGATCCCGGCCGGAACGCTGGGCGACTCGCTGCGCCTGATGCGGCCGGACGCAACCGAGGAGCAACTGCACGGGGCACTCGAGCAGGTCGGACTGGGCCAGGTCATCGCCCGGCTGCCGGACGGCTTGGACACCGTGCTCGCCGGGCCGTCCGCCGACGCCGAAGACGGGGAGTCGGCCGCCGGGCTGTCCGCCGGCGAGCGCGCACGGCTCGCGCTGGCCAGGGTGCTGGTCTCGGAGCGTCCCGTGGTGCTGCTGGACGAGCCGTCGGCTCGGTTGGATGCGGCGACCGAGCAGGCCATCGTCGAGGTAATGCACCGGCTACGCCGGAACGCGACGGTGCTGATGGTGACGCATCGTGCGGGCACCGCGGCCGCGGCCGACGTCCGCATCGAACTCGAACCTGCAGGCGCCGCGGAGACGCCCGCGTCCGGCCGGTGCCCCGTCGGGAGCGCCGCGTGATCGGCGGGCGGTACGCGGCGTCGCTCGCACTGGGCACGCTCGCGCTCGCGTCCGGCGCGGCGCTGTCCGGAACCGCGGCATGGCTGATCACCAGGGCGTCGCAGCACCCCGCCGTGCTCGCGGTTACGGTCGCGGTCGTCGGCGTGCGGCTGTTCGGCATCGCCCGGCCGGCGCTGCGTTACGCGGAGCGGCTGACCGCGCACCGCGCCGCCTTCGCGGTGCTGGCCCGCGTGCGGGCGAACGTGTACGACGCGCTCGTACCGCTCACACCGGCGCGGCTGGGGTCACGGCGCAGGGGCGACGCGCTCGGCGCGGTCGTGGACGACGTCGACGCCGAACTGGACCGACTGCTGCGCGTGATCGCCCCGGCGATCGTGGCGCTGTTGGTGTGCGCGGGCACGATCGGGTTCCAGCTCGCCGTCCTTCCCGCGGCCGGCGCGGTGCTGGCCGGCGGCCTGTTCGTCTCGGCGGTGCTGGGGCCCGCGCTGAGCTACCGCCATGCCCGCGACGCCGAACGGCGCTTCGCTGTCGAGCGCGCCCGGCTGTCCACCGAGGTGCTCGACGTGCTCGGCGCCGCCGACGAGCTGATCGCCGCCGGTGCCGCGCCTCGAGCCGTGGCCGCTCTGCAATCGCGCGACCGGCAGGTGACGGCGGCGAAGGCGCGCGCCGCATGGGCGAACGGGCTCGGTGCCGGGCTGGCGAGCGCCGCTGTCGTGCTCACCGTGACCGGGACGGCGCTGGTGTGCATCCCCGCGCTGGCCGCGCACCGGATCAACGCCCCCACCGCTGCAGCGCTGGTCCTCCTGCCACTCGCACTGGCCGAGGTCCTTGCCCCGCTGCCGGAGGCCGCGACGGTTGCGGTGCGGGTCGCGGCGGCGCGGCGCCGACTGCGCCGCCTGCTGTCCGCTCGGCCGGCGGTGGCGCCCTGTCACGACCCGCGGCCGCTGCCCGCGGGGCCGGTGCACCTGCGCCTGACCCAGGTCAGCGCACGCTGGTCCGACGGCGGGCCTGTCGCGTTGCAGCCGATCGATCTGGACCTACCGCCCCGGCGCAGGGTCGCGGTGGTGGGGCGGTCCGGCTGCGGGAAGTCGACGCTCGCCGCGGTGCTGCTGCGTTTCCTCGACCCAGCGGGCGGGCAGTACACCGTGAACGGCCAGGACGTGCGCACCCTCGATCCCGACGATGTCCGCGCCGTGGTCGGGCTGGTCGACGATGCGCCGTACCTGTTCGCGACCACCCTCGCCGAGAACGTCCGGCTGGCCCGTCCGGATGCGGACGACGCGGCGGTCGAGGCGGCGTTACGACGGGCCCGACTCGGTGACTGGCTGGACGCGCTGCCGCACGGGCTGGCCACCCGGCTCGGCGACGGCGCGGCCGCGGTGTCCGGCGGCGAGCGGGCGCGCATCGCGCTGGCTCGCGCGTTCCTGGCCGACCAGCCGGTGCTGGTGCTCGACGAGCCCACCGCCGCGCTCGACACCGCCGCGGCGCAGGCCCTGCTCGAGGACATCCTGGCAGCCGCGGCCGACCGGACCGTCGTGCTGATCACGCACCGGCTCGAGGGGCTGGATCAGGTCGACCAGGTCATCGATCTGAGCCGCGACCGGATCGGGCGGCCCCGGAACTCGAGCTCGGTGCGGTCAACCAGGTAGAGATCGGCGTCTGCGACGTGGCGCGCAGCGCTCGCTGGTGCGCCGAGACGCTCGGCCTGGCCCGCGTGGGGGCTGGAGGTCGCGCGCTTCGCCCCGGCGCCGAGGTGATGTCCGCCTGCTCGCCCCGGCCGGATCGGGACCTTGGCCCCTACGCGTGCGATCGCCGGTTACCTACCGTGACCTAGGTTTCCGCATCCGCAGATCAGAGGGGTCACGTATGGCCGAGCCGGCGCTACCGCGGCGGACGCGTTCGGCTGTCCGGCGCCTGCGGCACGATCCAGGGGCTCAGCCGTTCATCGTGATCTGGGAGGTCACCCGCGCCTGCCAGTTGGCATGCGTGCACTGCCGGGCCGACGCGATCCGGCACCGCGACCCGCTGGAGCTCAGCACTGCCGAGGGCAAGAACCAGTTGGCCGACCTCGCCGCGTTCCCGCCGCCGCACCCGCTGGTCGTGCTCACAGGCGGTGACCCACTCGAGCGTGCCGACCTGACCGAACTGGTCGCCTACGGCACCGGCCTCGGGCTCAGCGTCGCGTTCTCCCCCTCGGTCACCCCGCGGCTGACCCGCGACGCCCTGGTCGAGTTGCGGGACGCGGGGATCAAGGCCGTGTCGCTGTCGCTGGACGGCGCAACCGCACGAAGTCACGACGCGTTCCGCCAGGTTCCCGGCGTGTTCGACGCGACCCAGGACGCCATCGCCACCGTCCGCAGTCTCGGGTTGCGGCTGCAGCTCAACACCACGGTGACCGCGAACAACGTCGCCGAACTGCCGGCGATCCTGCGCCGGGTGCTGAGCGCCGGGGCCGGATTGTGGAGCGTGTTCTTCCTGGTGCCGACCGGGCGCGGCAGCCGGCTGCGTCCGCTGTCGGCCGTCGAGGAGGAGGACGTCTTGCACTGGCTCTACGACGTTTCCGAACTCGTCGCGGTGAAGGCGACCGAGGCGCCACACTACCGGCGCATCGCGATCCAGCGCACGCAGCAGCCGAGGCCGCCCTGCGGCGAGCTCGGCGCCCGGCTGCGCGACGCCACGTCCGACCTGCTCGCCGGGCAGGTCTCGACCAGGCCGCGGCGCCCGCCGATCGATGTCAACTCCGGCCGCGGGTTCGCGTTCATCGACCATCGCGGCGAGGTCTACCCGAGCGGATTCCTGCCGGTGACGGTGGGTTCGGTCCGTACGGCGCCGTTTGCCGACATCTACCGCGACGCGCCGTTGCTGCGCGCCCTTCGCGACCCCGACGCGCTCGGCGGCAAGTGCGGGCGCTGCGAATTCCGCGACGTGTGCGGCGGATCCCGCTCCCGCGCCTATGCCGCGACGGGCGACCCGTTGGCCGAGGACCCCAGCTGCCCGTACCAGGCTGCCGTCGGCGTGATCACCTCGCGCTGAACTCGCGGGCGCCCCGCGTAAATTCGCGTGAATGGCGCTGTCCCGCAAGGCCGGCTTCGTCGCGGTGGCCTACGCGTTCGGCGTGACCATGTTGAGCACGACCCTGCCGACCCCGCTGTACCCGCTGTACCGCGGCGCGTTCGGGTTCTCCGAGCTGACGGTGACCCTGGTGTACGCGGCCTACGCCGTCGGCGTGCTCGCCGCGCTGGTCGCGTTCGGCAACGTGTCGGACGCGGTCGGCAGGCGGCGCGTGCTGCTGCCCGGTCTTGCGGCCGCACTGCTCAGCGCGGTCGTGTTCCTCACCGCGGCGGACCTGCCGATGCTGTTCGTCGGTCGGGTGCTGTCCGGGCTTGCCGCCGGGCTGTTCACCGGCACCGCGACAGCGACGCTCGTCGACCTCGTCCCCGATCGCGACCGGGCGCTCGGAAGTCTGGTCGCGACCCTGGTCAACATGGGCGGGCTCGGCGTCGGCCCGCTGCTCGCCGGGGTGCTCGCCGAGTACGTCGGTGCGCCGTTGCGGGTGACGTTCGTCGTCGATCTCATGTTGCTCGTTCCGGCGTTCATCGGCGTGTTGCTCGCCCCGGAGACCGTGACCGAGACCTCGCGGTCGCGCCGCCCGCCGCTGGCGGTGCCGCGGCAGGTGCGCGCGGTCTTCGGGCAGGCGGCGCTGACCGGGTTCGCCGGCTTCGTCGTGCTCGGCACGTTCACAGCCGTCAGCCCCGCGGCGTTGAGTCAGTTGCTGCACCAGCACAATCTCGCTGTCGTGGGCGTGGTCGTCTTCGTGGTGTTCGCGGCGTCGACGGCGGGCCAGCTCGCGCTGCCGCTGTTCACCACTCGCGTCGGCCTGCCGGCGGGGGCGGCCACGCTGACGCTCGGCGCGACGCTTATCGCGGCCGCGCTGTGGCGCGAGCCGCTGGCGCTGCTGATCGTGGGCGGCGTCGTCGCGGGGTTCGGCCAGGGCCTGGGCTTTCGCGCCGGGATCGCCGCCGTGAGCACCGCGGTGTCGGCCGAGCGTCGCGCCGGCGTCACGTCCGCGCTGTTCGCCGTGCTCTACATCGGCATCTCGGTGCCGGTCGTCGGCATCGGGATCGCGGCGCAGAGCGCCGGGCTGAAGACCGCCAGCGTCGGTGCCGCACTCGCGGTCGCCGTGCTCAAACTGCTCGCGGCGACCAGCCTGCTGGTCCGCCCGGTTGCCGAGGCCGAGCGGTAGTTCCGCCCGCCACGTCGGTCCGCTAGCCTGGCGCACACAGCCGGGCTATGACGTTGGCGTTGGGGGCCGCGATGCGTCGCAGGTTGGGTAGGTTCGGCGCACTTACGGCCGTCGCCCTCTTCCTCTGCGCCGGGCCTGCCGCGGCGCAGCCGAACGGTGCCGCTGTTGCTGCGCTCTCCTTCGACGACGCGGCGGCGATCACGCTGGCGCCCGGCGACGACCCGCAACCGGTGCTCGTCCTCAACGCGACGACGACCCTGCATCACGTCTTCATCTCACTACAGGCGACGACCTCATCGCCGGCGAGGACGCCGACGCTCGCAGTGTCGGCAACGCTGGACACCCGGACGATCGGTACCACTCCGGTCGCCGCCGAGGTCCCGGTCTCCGGATCGCTCACCGTGTTCGTGAAGCCGACCGGTACCAAGGGCGACGCGTACCTCGTCGTGTCCGACGTCCAGGACGACCTGACGATCCGGCGCGCGCTCCACGTCGCGACGGCCGCGACCGGCAAGCCGGCGGTGACCAGCTGGAAGCGCACCGTCTCGGACACCGGAAGCGACGGTCGCATCGGCACGATCCCGCTCGCCGCCGGCCAATCGTGCGGCACTCCCGCGGAATCGTCGGCGGTCGTCGTAAGCGGCGACGACGACCAGCTCACCGTGACCGGCACCTGTACCGCCGGGCTGGTGACGCTGCGCGCGAAGGGCATCGACGGTGCGCCGGTCGGCGTGTACTCGGGCTCGCTGAAGATCGGCGACGCCGACACCAGCCTGGAACTCACCGTTCGGGCCCCGTGGTGGCAGGCGGTGATCGCGCTCGCCATCGGCATCGTGCTGGCGCTGCTGCTGCGTTCGATCGCGGGACGGCGTGCGCTGTGGTCGCTGCGCAGGCGCATCCGCGAGCTGCCCGACCCGACGCACCCGCCGGACACGAAGTGGCACAAACGCGCCGGCGCCGAGGTGGCGACGACCCGGACGGAGCTGGCAACGCGTTGCGCCGACACGCAGGTCTATCCGAGCTGGCAGCGTGGCGCGGTGCGGTGGCTGCGGTGCCTGTTCGTGCCGACACCGGCGGCCGCGAAGCTGACGGCCGACGTCGAGACGGAGCGCGCGGATGCCGAGGCGAAGATCGCCGCCTGGGACGCGGGCGCCGCGGCCAAGCTCGACGCCCTCGGTGCGCTGACCGTGCCGGCGGGCACGCCGATGAGCAAGCTCGCCGCGCGGGCAGCCGACATCGCCGGCGATCCGGGCAAGGGCATGCTCGCGCCGAGCGACTCGGCGCAGACACCGGCGGCGCAGCGGGCGGGCGTCGACGGATTGGCGGCCGTCCTGGACGAGGCCGAGGCGATTCTCACCGTTGCCGAGACCGCCCGCCGGGTAACGGTGATGCTGCAGCAACTGGCCGGCGCGACTCCACCCGCGTCGTCCGACGACCCCGCGCTGGCCGCGGCCGTGCTGCGCGCCTGGCGGCAGAACTACGCGGACGCCGAACTGCGCCTGACCGGTGCCGAGCAGGAGATCGCCCGCACCGTAGACGCCCGTGCGCTGCTCACCGACGGATTCGAGGACCGCGTCCACGACGCGACGCTGATCTTCGACCGGCTCGCCGTCGTACCGCCCGTCGACGCGCACACCCGCACGCTCGCCGCGTCGCAGAGCGGTGGTGTCACGGCGATGTGGTGGCAGTCGATTCCCGCGCGGCTGAAGGAGGTCGCGGCGGACGCCGGCCGGTTGGTGGCCGGGCGCGCCGTGCTGATCAGCGACCTGCTCGCGGTCGGCGTGGCGACACTGGTCGTCCTCGTCGCCGGCCTGACCAGCCTCTACGTCGGCAAGGACTGGGGAAGCGGCCTCGACTGGTTCACCGCGATCATCGCTGCGGCAGGCGGCACGCTCACGATCGCGCCGCTGGTCGCTGCCCTGGACCGGCTCGGCGCGGGCACCGACCCGGCGGCGCCGTCCGGCGGTGACGCGTGACCTCGACGGTCGACGGCGGCGGCACGCTGTCCAACCCCGCGCCGGAGCCGCCCCGCGACTGGATGCGGCGTCGGCGGCTCGTGCACCTGACGGCGGCCGCGCGCAGCATGTTCTCCCGCCGGGACAGGCGAATCGTCCGCGGTGCGGTGCTCGTGCTGTGCCGTGGAGACGGTTCGGACTTCCTGGTCCGGCTGTTCGGCTACCAGCGGCGCCGGCCGGTCCAGATCGCCGAGGCAGAACGGCTGCAGATCTGGGAGGTCCGCTGCCTCGAGGGGGCCGAGCGTGCCGTCATGGAGACCATCAGCCTCAGTTGGCGCGAGTACGGCGATGACTCGTTCGGCGACATCCGCACCACCCGGTTGCCCGGCGTCCGCTACGAGACGGCGCAGGTGTCGAGCCAGGTCCTTGCAGGCGCCTTCGCGCAGATGAACCTGGCCCCCGAGCCGGACTCCGGTGCCGGGGTCGTGGTGGCCGTGATCGACAGCGACGTGCGCCGAGAACTGGTTCCCGGCCTGCACGTGCACCGGGTCGATCCCGAACGCACGCGCATCAGGAAGCCGTTCCGGCCGTTCCGCGACCCGAACCGGTTCCACGGCACCGCGGTCGCCGCGCTGATCGGGCAAGGCGCCCCAGGAGCCGAGCTGGTGTGGTCGCCGCGCCCGGTCGACGTCGAGTTCTGGCTGAACAAGCAGGTCCGCGCCGTCGTCAAGCGTGCGGGCGGACGCCCGGTCGTCGCCAATCTGAGCTGGACCTACCTCGACGAGGCGCTGACCGAACAGGAGCTGATCGACTTCCGCTATGCGGTCGACACCGTGCTGTCCGACCTGATGTCCGACTGCGTGCTCGTCGCAGCCGCGGGGAACATCACGGCCGGTGTAACCGGTTCGCCGATGGGTTACCCGGCGGGTTCGGAGTACGTGCTGGCGGTGGCCGGCGCGAACGCCGACGGCGCGCCGTCGCCACAGTCACGGCACGGCAAGGACTACGGACCGTGGTGCCTGGCTCCATCCGGAGCCGATCGCTCCGCGGGGCTGATCGAGGTCGCGAACAAGGCGTTCGGCGGGACGTCGATGGCCTGCGCGCTGGCGAGCGCACTGGTCGCGGCAGAGTTCGAGTCGCGCACGCCGGTGGCGATGCTCGCACACCTGGAGGCGCTGATCGCGCGAGATCCCGAGCGGCTCCTGCGCCGCTGAACGAATTCGTCCGATCCGTGCAGCGACCGCGCAACGGCGCCGCTCGACCGACCGAGCCCGGCAATCTGGTTACGATCAAAGTGTGTCGGACCAGCAGGCAGCCGAGCGGTTGGAAGCGTTGACGGCCCTGACCGACTCTGCCCTGTCCCGGTTGGACATGGACGATCTTCTCGACGAACTGCTCGACCGGGTGCGGCTGATCCTCGATGCCGACACCGCTGCCGTCCTACTGATCGATGACGGATCGAGCTACGTCACCGCCCGTGCCGCTCGCGGGCTGGAGGAGGAGGTGCGGCAGGGCGTCAAGGTGCCCTTCGGCGCGGGGTTCGCAGGTTCGAT